>DASYLB010000032.1:0-35874 GCA_036009765.1 Pyrinomonadaceae bacterium
AGATCACACACATGAATCGTACTCGTGACGAATCCTCTGTCGCCCGCCTCGCGGGCTTCGGATTATTTTCAACGGCGCGTCCCTGGGGTTCCGCTTCGCTCCACCCCAGGCTTTATGCTGTCGTCCGCTTCGCGGACTAACCCCACGGGCGCGGCCGGGCACCTCTTCCCTTCCCTGAAGCACAAGGATCATCGACCAGCAATCTGTGTAATCTGCGGATGTTTTACGTCTCTCGAAAACTATCGGTAGCTCGGACGAGCGCATCGATGATGCCAGGCTCGATGGAAGCATGACCGGCGTCGGGAATGATCTCCAGTCGCGCTTCCGGCCAGGCGCGATGCAAATCCCAGGCATTCGTCAGAGGACAAATAATGTCGTACCGTCCCTGCACGATCACTCCAGGTATGTTTCGAATCCTACCGACGTGTTCAATCAAGTAATTGTCAGTCTCAAAGAAGCAATTGTTCATGAAGTAATGACATTCGATTCGCGCCAGCGCGATTGCGCTTTCCGGTTCACTAAAGTCGTCGATCAGCTTCTGATCCGGAATCAGTTTCAACGCACTCGACTCCCAGATGGACCACGCCTGCGCGGCTGCTTCACGCACTGCTGCGTTCTCGTCAGTTAAGAGTCGATGGTAGGCCTGAATCATGTCAGGTCGTTCAGGTGCGGGAACGAGTCGAACAAAATCTTCCCAACCGTCGGGGAAGATCGCGCTCGCGCCCTGACTGTCTTCATAAAACCACCGCGTCTCTTGTTCGCGGCCGAGAAAGATCCCACGTAGTACCAATCCGGTCACTCTTTCAGGATGCGTCTCGGAGTAAGCAAGCGCGAGAGTGCTGCCCCAGGAGCCGCCAAACACCAACCACTGCTCTATTCCAAGATGCTCACGTATCTGTTCGACATCGGCGACGAGGTGCCAGGTAGTGTTGTCTTCGAGAGAGGCGTGAGGAGTGCTTTTTCCTGAGCCACGCTGGTCAAAAAGAATTATGCGGTAAGCGTTGGGGTCAAAGAAGCGTCGATAGTCCGGGACCAAACCCGCGCCTGGTCCACCGTGGAGAAAGACGACGGGCTTGCCTGCTGCATTGCCGCACTGCTCGTAGTAGAGTTCATGGACAGAAGAAACCTGCAAACGTCCAGTGTCGAACGGCTCAATCTCAGGGTACAAAGTTCTAAGTTCGCTCATGTTGATTCGCTCCATTTGTGGGGAGTACCCGGCAACCCGCGACCATCCTTGATTTCGACGGCCCGAGTCAAAGCCGTTGATACTCTTCGTCGACGGCCAAGCCTCGCGGATGGACGGATCCCTGTTCATTGATCCTGTTTCGTGCTTTCACGCCGCTGCGCAACGTGCCAGAGGACTCCGGACGGATCGACTACATATGCGACGCGAAGGCCCCAGGGTTGCTTCGCCGGAGCCTTGGGAGGTGGCACACCAAATTTCTTTGAGAGCTCCAGTGATTCGATGTGTGCCCACCACGCGTCGAGATCGTCGACCATGAGCTGCATCATGAAATTCCTGGCCCAGTCTTCCTGGAAGTACCTCTGTAAAATGAATCCACCTGAGCCGGCATTGAATATAGCGACCTCGCCGTCGAGGACCTTTTCAAAGCCAAGCGCTTCGTAGAATCGCTTGGATAGATCGAAATCCTTTGCGGGCAGGAATGGACGCGCCAGCTCTGTCCCTGTGGGAATGCTCATCTTCCGATTCTCCTTGTGCGGCCGAACGGCGCTTAATAATCCACAGATTACGCAGATTACGCAGAATCAAAAACCTTAAGAGACACGCACATCAGGCGGCAAAGCCGAAGCGTACGGAGCCCTATACTTTTGGGGCAAGCCTTGCATCGCACTATTAATCCACTACCCGGTCAGTTGGGGTCAGGCTTACAAATCCCCCTTCGCTGCCTCAATGTAGAAGTTGCGATTCACCTCAAACGTTTTGATTTCTTCAGAGAACTCAAAGGTCTGCTTTACTTCGTTCGGTGTTATCTGAATTTCCTTGCCATTGATGATTACGCGAATCGGCATTGCGAATCCCTTAACGACTCTTTCGTAGTAAAACGAAACGTTCTTCCCGTTCACGTTGTATTTCAACAAGGGAATCTTTGTCGTCCGCAGGTATTGGTCAAACACCTTGCTGAGATCGGTACCGGCCTTGTTGCTGATATATGACTCAATCTGTTCCGTGGTAACGGTCTGATGCCAAAAATCAGCATTGAGCCCGCGCAGGATGGAGAGCCACTTCGCGTCGTCATTGATGACTTGGCGAATCGTGTGCAGCATGTTCCCGCCCTTGGGATACATGTCTCCTGACCCTTCTCGATTAGCCCCATAAGTGCCAATGATCGGAGTGTCGTTTCGGATGCCGTGGCGAGTGCCGACGACGTAGTCCTCGGCATCTTTTTTCCCGAAGTGATATTCGACAAAAAGGTTTTCTGCGTAATTAGCAAAGCCCTCATGAATCCACATGTCCGCAGCGTCTTTCATTGAAATGTTATTGCCAAACCATTCATGCGCTGATTCGTGAACAATGATGAAGTCGAACTTGAAACCGACCCCGCAGCGACACGGGTCACGTTGCAAATAGCCATTCTTAAACCAATTGCCGTAGGTGACTGAGCTCTGATGTTCCATGCCCGGATATTGGACCGTAACCAGCTTGTAACCATCCTCATAAAATGGATATTTCCCAAACCAGTGTTCAAACGCTTCCAGCATCCGTGGAACTTCTTTGAACTGTCGGAGGGCTTCTTCTTTCTGATGAGGCAGCACCCAATACTCAATATCCAACACTCCACCTTCTCCCTTGTACTTTTCCGAAAGATTTATGTAGTTGCCGATATTGACGTTGACTCCGTAATTATTGATCGGGTTCACGACTTCCCAATGGAAGGTTTTCTTCTTGCCCGCAACATCATGGTCCATCTTTTTCAACCGACCATTCGAAACAGCGACTAAGTTCTCTGGCACCGTTACGCTAATTTGCATGCCGCGATCGGGTTCATCAGAGCCGTGATCTTTGTTGGGCCACCAGATACTCGCGCCAATGCCCTCACAAGTGGTAACGATTAAAGGCTCTCCGAGATCATCTCTGCCCCAGGTTACGCCGCCTACCCACGGTGGATTCTTACTTACAACCGGAACGCCTTCGTAAAATATTTCGATCTTGTCTTCAACCCCTTTGGGAATTTCCTTTTCAAACATTACCCAGTAGACATTTCCTTCTCGTTCAAATTTGAGTTGCGAGTCCCCGTGCGTGATCTTTGTAATTGCTAAGGGCGGCTGCAAATCAATCTGCATTTTGTTTCCCGGTTTTAAGGTCTTAAAAGTTATGGTGTTCGACCCTCTTATTCTTCTGGTTTCAAGTAAGAACTCCACTTGCAAGTGGTAATGCAGCACGTCCCACCATTCGCGCTCCGGCGTTACCGTGCCGCGAAGCGTTTCCTGTCGCGTGACAGATTCCGCTTGCGGATTCTGGGCATTTTGCGCAAAAAGATAACCGGCGCCCAGGTGCACCTGTAGAAGTACTGCCATCGCGAGTAGTGCAAATTTACATTTACGCATCGTCATCAAAACTCCGTTGCGGGACGCCCGCGCGTAAGCGAGGGTGTCTGTTTGATTAATCACGAAGTGGCCACGAACGGCTGTGAACAAGCATCGATACTACAGGGGCGAAATGCCGCAGACAAGAATAGTCCCGACAGCGAGTTGATGTCGGACGCAACGCGGTCAGAACCACCTGCGGTAGTGCGTGGGTCTTAGTCCTCGGGGCTCCGCGTCTGCATGCACCTCCCAAAAAGACGCAGGCAAAAACATCTCTGTTTACACTCCTGAATCGCTGGTCTATCTTTCCGCCCATCGACGCGTGTTAACGACTGAACTCCTGAAGCTGCCTGACTCAGCATTTCAGTCAAACTCACAACCGTTTTGATGAACTGGTCGTAACAGGCCTGCTCCCGTTAGAAACAAAAGAGAGACAAGACCCCTCATCGCCCCGAGGCTTTTTTCTCTTAACGTAGTCCAGCGTTTTAGCGCTGGGTAACGCTGAATTAAAGAAATCGCTCGGAAAAACGAGGCGACCGACCTCAGCCGTCCGCTGCACTGACTCCGTTCAACATTCGCGGACGATTCCACCGATAAAAGTAGGACAGACATTGGCTGATGCAAGGAAGAGGGACAGACAGGAAGTCTGTCCCACAACGCAGAGCCTCAAACGGGCAGGCCCGTAGGGCCGGCACTAACTCAATTTCTGCCGGCGCTTCGCGCCTCCGACATAACGAATACTTAACCACGCCCTCACGGGCGAGGCTATTAACTCTCGGCCCTTCGGGCCTTTCAGCCTAGCGTCCCCCTCCAGAAACAAGAAACCGCCGAATCCTTCCGAGATTACGAAGCGGTTTGATGTGGAAGGTCTTTTGCTTGATTGTTTGGGATATAAAAGTGCAGTTCCTAAACTGAGGGCTAATTAGCTGCATCAGCGCATCCCTGAATTGCGCAAGGGTGAATTAAGCAAGCTGAAGTTATTGGTCCGTTCACGCAAACTAACAGTTTGCGTTACAAGCCTCCGACTATTCGCTCACCAACCAACCGCCTCTAAATCCCGCGCGTTGGAGTCCGTTCACGATGTGAGGACACTTGCGCATCAACCGCCAGATCAAACCAGACCGGTAATTTTCAATCATCATGACAATCGGTCCTTGATCGAGGCCGTAATACCCTTGAGAAACCCAACCCTTGCCTTTCCGTTTGCCTGAGGTGAATGTCGGGTTATAGCTACACTTGAAGCCATACTTGCTAGTCAGATCGGGATAGTCATGATTAATGCGCTGAAGAGACGGTAAGACCAGGTCCGGCGCGAATGGTAGAGAACCAGCGACGGCCCACGGCGCGAGAGTGCCATCGTCAGGGCCGTAGGGAATGCTACGCGCAATATAATCGTGAAAGCGTCGGGTTTTACCATCTATTCGTCGCACGGCAGGACCCGGACCATCACTAGCAGTGATTCCCCAACAGAAGCGATCGTAGCCAAGAAACCCTTTCGGATTACGCATGGCATAAGCCTGCTGAACATAGACCGCGCGGCGGCTGTTCTCAAAATAGTCGATTCCTTTGTCGCTCATGTAGTCATCCTGGATTTCCCGGAAATCGATCCACATGTGCGAAAGCTGGTGAATGAACAACGGTCCGGCATAAAGAAACTCATGACCGTATAGTTCCTTCCACTCGTAAGTTCTAGTCCACGCGCGATAGCTCTCAGGAGGAAGCGGAAAGGTCGGTGAAGCAAGGCCGAGAATATAAAGAATTAGCGCCTCGCTGTATCCAGTCCAGCGGTATTTGATAAACCCGCGCTCTGGTTTCCAGCCATGGCTAACCGTCAGCGCCCGATTCTGGGCCCACTGCCAGTCCGCCCGCAGGTAGAGTGCTTCGGCAAGTTTGCGGATCTCGCGTTCGTCTTTGGTCTCGCGATCGAAATACATCGCCGCGGTCAACGCTCCCGCAAGCAAGTATGTAGAGTCAATGGTTGAGAGTTCAGACCTCCACTCGCGCTTTCCCGTTTTCATGTTGAGAAAGTGATAGTAAAAACCTTTGTAGCCAATTGCCTCAGGCCCCTTTCCCTGCGGTCCGTCATGAAAGAAGCGTAGGGTCAGCAAACAGCGTTTGATCGCATCCGCTCGGGTTAGATATTTCCGTTCGACGCCGACGGCATAAGCGGTAAGAGCGAAGCCCACCGCAGCGATCGAACTGGGTGCGTTTTGCCTGGTGTTGTCCGGGACAAGTCCATTCTCAGGATTCATCTCATGCGTGAAGTACTTGAAAGTATCGTGTTCAAGCTGTGCCAGATCTTCGTCACTCAGTGATGGCTCTGGCAGTTTCATCTTGAACATTATCCTCGGATTCGAACTCGACAGGTTATTCGACGCGGACAGCGTATTGTCGTCTTGCAACCGGCTGAAGGATTCTCTTCCTGCTCAGAATTTTCTACAACGCTTTTCGCAAACTGCGCCGGACAAGTTCGGCCGTCAAACCATAAACCAGATGCGAAGCCAGCGCATAGAAGTGCGTCGAGACTGGATACTCCGCCGGCGGTTTCGAGAGACCCAACACCGGCACCGCTGTTTCATCAACGACCAACCAGAATGCGGCGCCGAAAGGCAACCCAGTACCTGAGGTTGCATCTGGCACAACTTCGGCTGCCGCGCCATATAAACCACCGACTCCTGTCCCTAACGCATAGTGGACCGCGGGACCAGCAATCTTTTTTTCAGCTGGAGTCAGTTTGTGATTAAAGAAGCTTTCGGAGATAGCGGAAGCAGCTCTGACCGTTGTGTCGTCCTGTTGTTCGGAACTGCCATTTGGGATTTGCTTGTCTTCGCCTTGCTCTTGAGTATCTCCATCCCCCGATAACCTGACCCAGGCATCCTGAAAACGGTTCATGGTCCATGAGGCAACCAAACCACCAACAAGGCCCGCCACCAGACCCTTCTAAACGTCAGCTTCACGCGAATTGTTCATCTCTCTCCGAAACCTCCGCTGCATTGCCGTACTGAATTGAAGCGATTTCTTTTTATCAGTGACTATTTCGCAATAACCGTGCCCTTTGCGACCTTGTTGAAAGATATCGAATTGTGCGTGATAGTCGCATGCAGCGAGGAAATGTGATGCTAAACCTGTCTGAGAATCGTGCGCTGGAAAAGAAGCTATAAACATCTCACTCCGCTGGAGCGAAAACGAATTCGCTTGTTGCACTTGTAAGTTGAATTCACCTCAGATAACGTTCCAGCGAAAATCAAACCAATTGAGACCATGTCAAAAACTTCCTTAGAAAACTCGCTTGCGCAGTCCTTCGTATTTCATCTCTGGCCGATGGGGTTGTTGCTTGTCCTTTTGTTTACAGCTTGCCGCCCACAGATTCAAGCTACCAAACCTGCAAGCAGCCCGAGCCCACAGACTACTATCGCTACAAACCCGGTGGCTACGTTGTCGCCCATTCTCAACCATCCATATCCGGGGACCGGAGTGGTAACGATCATCAATCGCAAAGAGGGATGGATTGAAATCAACCACGAGGACATCCAAGGCCTGATGCCGGCGATGCAGATGGAGTTTTGGGTAAAGAACAGAGGTCTATTCGATCACGTTAAGGTTGGCAACCGAGTTGATTTTGTAGTGGTTGAGACTGAAAAGGGCGAGTATCTGACCGAAATTAGGAAAAAAGAATAAATACCCCAGCTCTACGGGTCTAGTGGATCGTTGGAATCAAAAAACAACGAATCAGTCGACGGAATAAACTCTGCCTCGACTGATGAAACTCGCTTAATAGACTCTAACGGGAAATAGCCAAATTCTTTTAGACAGCGAGCGCGAAACTCTTCGCCGGTCGCGTAGGCGATGTGATCCGCGCTCGAGGTGACCAGCGCTTTTAGATCCGCCGGAAGGTGGAAGCGAAAGGCGATGCGCGCGGCGTTGCGGAAATTTGTGGTTGTGTGCCGCGCATGTGGTTCAATCAAAATACTCGCTTCCGGTATTTTGAATTTTTCCATCACGTATTTTTTCATCTCGAGAGCTTCGCAATAAGGCGTCTGCAGCGGATGGACATGGCCCCCGGACATGATTATCAAAGGCGCTTTGTGACTCAAAAACAATTGGGCCCCGACGTCTGCCCTTTTGGCCCCGACTCGGCTCAGCGGCGTCGAGTCGCTCGGCCCTGAACCCAAAACTAAAATGAATGAATATGGATAGTCGCTCCACTTGATGTTTCTCAGGTTCGCAACGGCCGCTTTGTTTTCTCCTGCTTCAAGTGGTTCGTAGCGCGCCGCCTCGTCACGCCGGTTGACCTCCAATAGTTTCAGCGCGAAATCGAGTGTCGGTTCAAAAAACAACGGCTGTTTGGAGAGTTTGATTTCTTTGATCTTCGCCCGCAACAAGTCACTATAATCCTTTTTGGAAACATCAAAACTGACTCTATCAATGTCTTTGTAGGCCGGGTCTTTGCCGAGGCAATAAACATTCAGTATTCGATTCATTCCGTTGGCCGCGTCTCTCCAGGCGCTGAGCAACAGTTGCGCATCCGAATGCTGACGATATCTCACGAAGACTCCCGAAGGACGCAAGTCTCTCTTAGCGAGCACCTTGAACTGCGGCCGCTGCGCCAGAGTCTCGAGCGCGGTTGCGACCGCGTCAATGGTTGGAGCGCTCAAACGAATCAGCTCATCGAAACAACCGACGTCGTTGCAACTCTCTGCCTTTCCCAATGCCAAAAGTTTCTCGTTGGCCACGCCTCGCAAGACTTTGTTTTTGGTCAAAAGTTCTCTTACTTCGCGGTCTCTTTGAAATAAACTGAGGAGAAAAAAGTTCTTGTCCTGGACGGGCTGCGGAAGCGAAAGCTTATAAGCGCTGTCAAAGTCCGATGACGCAGCCGCGGCCCGCTGAGAAAACGCAGGAGGACTTAATCGGTTGAGCGCAACGCTCGGAGCAACTGCGTTACTGAGTAAGACCAGGCAGAGAATAAGGTATCGAAACATTTTGGTTTCTCGCGAGTCCGGTTTGTTTGTAATCGTGGAGAAAGCGCGTCGTAGTCAGTTGCTCTGAAGACCGCACTATCTCATGTTCCGGTACATTGGCAGTCGACAGCAAACCAGTCAAGCGTTTGGAATTGCACGTAATGACCTAATTTGAAATCCTCTGCGCAGCCTCCGTGTTCTCTGTGTCTCCGTGGTGGGTGTGTTGTGCCTTAGTTTTTCACCACAGAGGCACAGAGGACACGGAGTTCGCACAGAGAAAAATAAGATGCCGGATTTTGGGTGCCAACCCTTTACTTCCCGAATACGAGAAGCGTGAATGTGCCAGGCACCATGGGTGGCCGCGGGCGTGGACGCTCCGCAGTAGGCGCCGGCGTTGGACCAAACTCCGCCGTTACGACAAACACTCGGTGTGCCTTCTGATCCACTTCCAGCGTTCGCGCCCCTCGCTGAGTAGCAACGTTGTCCATAACCGAAAACTTGTCGGACGAATCTTCGTGGATAACTGTCAACGTGCCTTCGCCGTTTGAACTAAAAGCGAGTTGCAATTCTGAATCAAAGCCTGCGCCATCCACACCGCTTCCGATTGGTAAACTCGTCACCACTTTTCCGGTGTCGGCATTAAGCACCACGACAAGTTTGTTAGCGCAAGTGGAGAACAGCCGATGGTGTTTGCGGTCCAACGCGATGCCGGTGGGTTCTTCACCCGGCGCCAGCGGCCAGGTGGCGTCGATCGAAAGTTTGCGCGCATCCAGTTTGACTACCGCGCTCTTGTCCTCGAGGTTAACGAAGACTTTTCCGTGTTCATCAGCGACTGCTAATTCCGGCTGCCCATTCAATGCGAGAGTTCCGGCAACAGTTCCGCTCTTCGCGTCGATGGCAGTCGCATCCTTACTGCCGGGGTTGAAACAGAAAATACGCTTGCTGGCAGGATCGTAGATGATCGCGTCGGGATTTTTTCCGACCTTCACGGATCCCAGGTTCTTCAGGGTTTTCAAATCGAAGATGGTAACGGTTCCATCTCCGCCATTGCTTATGAAGCCCTTGCCAAACTCCGCGGCAATGGCGATGCCGTGCACCCTCGGAGTATTTGGTATGTCGCCAACTACGGACCCCGAATCGACGTCAACCACCATCACGTGCGTTCCGCGCGAGATGTACAGGCGGTTGGTATCACTCTCGAAAGCCAGCAAATCCCAACCACCCTCACCGCCGAGCACAAATGTTTTCAGCAGATGATAGCCAGACGCGGGTTTGGCGGTGGAGTGCGGAAGAATCGAGAACGAGAGTATGAAGCAGACGATGACAAAAATTATGACGCGTGGTTTCATCGGAGTCTCCTTGATTACAAGCAACAATGTTCATTGGGCCGTTAGTTGATGAATTCAACTTACAGGTGCAACAGGTTAATTCGCTTTCGCTCCAGGGGAGCGAAATGTTTATAGCTACAGGCGCGCGCCCAAGAATCTCGCTCCCGTTAGAAGCGAAAGCGGAACCTGCTCCGAAGTGCGATTGCGCTCCTATTGGAGCTTCGGAGTAGAAGGAAGGACCGCAAAGCTATAAACATCTCGCCCCTCTGAGGCGAAGCGACAAAAATTGTTTCTGTCGGAGCTAGCAGGCCCGTCGCTGAAGAGTTCGAATTAAGAATCTCCTCCGTTTTATTCCAATTTATCACTGCTTTTTCTCCATAACATTGCAAACACGGTCGGCGTAACCACGAGCGACAACAGCAGCGCCACCGCTAAACCACCGATGACGGCGATTGCGAGTGGCTGTAACAACTCGGCGCCGGCCCCGAGCGCGAGCGCCAGCGGCAGCATTCCCAGAATGGCTGCCAGCGATGTCATCAATACCGGACGAAAGCGCCGCCGTCCCGATCGCAGCAATGCCTCACGCAACGAGTCCCCCCCAGCAAGATGATCCTCAACTGCATCGAGCATCAGGATTCCGTTCTTCGCCACGATGCCGACAACCATGATCATGCCCATCAGCGAAACAACGTTGAGTGTGCTCCTTGTGATGAACAATCCAAGAAGCACTCCACCCAGCGCGAGCACCGCGCCCGCCACAATAGAAAGTGGATGAGCAAACGAGCGAAACTCGATCAGTAATGTAATGAAGACGAGGACTACTGCGAGAAAGAGTGCCAGGGCCAGTTCACGAAAGCTTGCCTGCTGGTCTTCATACAGACCGCCATACTCGATCGTCATCCCGGCTGGGAGCTTTACGTCTCGCGCCAACTGCTGCTTGATTGCGTTAATTGCTGAACCGAGGTCGCCTCCCGAAAGACGCCCGGTTACGGAGATGGTTTGCCTGAGCCCTTCTCGCGTCATTTCAGTCTGGCCTTTGTCATACTCGATCTCGGCAACTTGATCGAGTCGGAACAGCGCGCCGGAGGATGAACGAATTGATAAGGCCCGCAACGCCTCCAGCGAGGTGCGAGTCTGCGGCGGCAGGATTACGCGCACACTGATGAGACGATCCTGTTGGAGAATCGCCGACGTAGCGTTGCCTGAGAGTGCCGTTTCTACTGTGCTCGCTATGTCGGCGGCGGTAACTCCAAATCGCGAGGCGCTTTGTGGATCGACTTTGAAAGTGATGGCCGGACCGCTGACCACCACGCCATTAAATGTATCGACGACGGTGCTGATCTTCTTGATTGATTCTTCCACCTCGCCGGCCTTCTCGTGCAGGGCCTTGCTGTCTTCGCTGAAGAGTTTTATCTCGATCGGTTCCGGCGCGCTGGTGAGATCGCCAATCAAGTCAGGAAGAATCCCGGCAAACTCAACCCCCAGCGCCGGCTCTGAAGATTCAATCTGGTGACGCAAATCATCTTTTACTTCGTCAGTGGGCCGCGCGTGATCTGGTTTGAGTTTGACCAGGAAATCTCCGCTGTTGGGTTCGGTTATGAAGAGGCCAAGCTCCAATCCCGTTCGTCGCGAGTAGCTTTCTACCTCAGGAGTCGCCTTGAGCATCTCTTCAACGTGGCGCAGCATGCGGTCAGTTTCGCTGAGTGACGATCCGGGAGGCGAGGCGTAGTCAAGCACAAAAGCGCCTTCATCAAACTCGGGCAGAAACTCCGAGCCAAGCCTGCTGTAGAGAAGGCCCGAAACAATTAATACGATTACGACAACGACGACTACCACCCAGCGATTATCCAGCGCATGCTGAAGCAACCACTCGTAGCGTCTGCTGATTGCCCCTAAAATTCGTCCTTGTTCCCTTTCTTCGTCTTCAAGGGTTGCGTTCTCGGCATCAGCGTCGTTCTCATCGTTCTCATCTCGGCGTTTGGCTTTGACGAATCGTTCAGCCAGCACTGGCGTAAAGGTAAGCGCGAGCACCAGCGAGGTCAGCAGCGCAACGGCCATCGTCAGGGCGAGCGAGCGAAAAAATACTCCCACTACGCCGGTCAACAACGTGAGTGGCAGAAAGACGACAACCGGCGTGATGGTCGAACCGATGATCGGTACTGTTATCTCCGAGACGGCGCCTTGAACTGCCTCACGCCTCGATTGTCCGAGACTCAGGTGCGTGTAGATATTCTCAACCACCACAATCGCGTCGTCGATCACCAAACCAATTGCAGCGGCCACTCCACCCAGTGTCATGAGATCGAAACTAAGTCCTACCAGCCACATCGCCAGAAACGTGACCAGCACCGTCACTGGAATCACGAGGATGGCGACGAAGGTTGTGCCCCAGTTACGCAGAAACGCGTACAGAATTACGATCGAAAGCAACAAGCCGATTAGGATCGCATCACGCACTGAGTGGAGCGCGTCACGAATGAATAGAGACTCATCATAAAACGGGGCGACGCGCACATCTTTCGGTAGCTGCGCACGCATCGCTACAAACTCGGCTTTCACTTCATCGACAACGCTGACAGTGTTCGCATCCGGCTGGCGAGTCACGCTCAGCACCACAGCGGGATGGCCGTCAGCTGTTACGATTGTGTATTGAGGTTCGTAACCAGTACCGATTGTGGCAACATCCGCCAGCGTCACCGGCGCATTGTTGACGGTCGCGACAACAATTCCGTTTAGCTCTTCAGGTTTCTCGGCCTGCCCACTTACCAACGCCAGCTCGAGTTGATGGTTCTCCTCCAGGAGTCCGGCGGACGCAATGATGTTGCTGTTGCGAACTGCCTCCGATACCTGTTGGATGGAAACGTTGTGTGCGTTGAGTCGCTCAGGATCGATGGTCACGTGAAATTCGCGCACCTGTCCGCCGGCGATGGTCACGCTCGCCACTCCCGGCAATCGCGCGAGCCGAGGTTTGACGACATAGGTCCCGAGATCGCGCAAGCTTGCCGGGTCGCGCGTGTCGGAAGTCAGGCTGTAGCCAGTCACTGGAAAGACAGCGAACGTCAGCCGTTCCACCTGCTGAATCGACGCGGTGGCAGGCAAGGTAGACGACAGTTGAGAGAGTCGTGCCTGAACCAGTTGCAGCGATTGCAACACATCAACGTTCCAGTTGAAGAATAAATTTACTTCGGCAGCGCCGCGTGAAGTCTTCGACTTGATCCGCACGATACCCGGAATGCCGTTCATCGCTTCTTCGATCGGACGAGTAACGGAAACGAGTGTTTGCGGCGCCGGCACGACGCCGTTGTCGACGATGATTGCGATTCGCGGGAAATCAGTTTGGGGAAAGATCGCGATCGGAAGTTGCCAGGCAGCATAAACGCCGGCAGCACAGAGCAGTGCGATCAGGACCAGCACCGCGCGCGATTGTTGCGAGACGAGCCGCGCGAGAGTCATGGTTCTTTCTTCTTCTCCTCGTCTGCGGCTCCGTCCGGTTCAGCTGGCTTCGCTTCACTTATTTCGACCTTCGTCCCGTCGGCTAGAGCGTAGTTCCCTTCCGCGATGACTGATTCGCCACCTTGCAAGCCGGAAGTGATTTCCATCTTTTCTGCCGTGCGTATGCCGACTGTCACTTTGATTTCGTGGGCGACGTTGGTCGCATCCACTACCATCACCGTTCCCTCGTCAGCATTGCTGGCCTCGAGGGTGACGGCTGAGGCTGGTACAACGATCGCCTCCGATTTTGTTTGCGCTGAGATCGTCACTTGGGCGGCGCCGTTTGCGCGCAGCTTGCCGTCGCCGTTTCCAAGTGTTACCCAAACTTCAACTGACCGGTTCAATGGATCGCTGGCGCGACTGATCAAGGTAACCTGGCCGGTCATCTCTGCGGCGCTGGTATCGGTCGGCAGGACGGCCGCAGAATCACCCACTTTGAGTTGCGCGGTGACAGTGTCAGCGAACGGGGCCTTCACGATTACCTGGCTCATGTCGGAAATCTCAACCAGCTTTCCGCCCGCTGCGGCAAACTCGCCCTGATACTGAAATTGGTCCGTGACTACGCCGGAGATAGGCGCGCGAATCGTGGCATAACTGAGCTGCGCATCGAGCGTAGCCAGATGTTGCTGCGCGGCCTGCACGCGCGCGGCGGCCAACGCACGATCGTTTGGATTCAGCGCCGTTGCGCGCAGCTTTGCGGTTTGCTCCGCGAGACGCAATTCGTTTTCGGCGGTCGTCAGCTCGAGCTGCGACGCTTCAAGTTCCTTCTTTGAAATACCGCCCTTTTGGTAAAGCACCTGGCGCCGTTCGTAAGTGGCGTGTGCATTAACCACTTTGGCTTGCGCATCGCGAACGGCTTTTTGGTCCGATGCATCTGTTTGCGGAATCGTGCCGGTAACCACGCTGCGTTCGCTGGCGCGCTCCTGGTTGAGCGCAGCGGCCGCTTCATTTCGTTGTGCAACCAGATCGCGCGATTCGAGCACGGCGATGACTTCACCGGCCTTTACCGGTTTGTTCTTGAGCAGCGCCATTTGCTTGATCGGCGCACTAACCTTGGCGCTTACCTCAGCCTTCTCGCGCGGAAAGATGGTGCCAACGGCGGTGATGCGGGCAGAAATAGCCTCGCGCTCGACTTTCGCCGCATGCACGCTTACCCGAACGTTGGGCTCTTCGTCAGTGGCTGCAGGTTTTCGCAAGTACCGGATGAGCAGCAACAAGGCAATCAGAGCAACCACCGCGACTGACGCAACAATGATCACATTGCGACGGCGATTGGCGGCTAGTCGTTCGCGTCTAACGCCAAGCCACTTCTCGGTGTCCTGATTTTCCGGAGGCTCGCGTCCGTCATCTGTCGTCGTGTTTTCGTCAGCTTCTTTCATCGTTTTGGGTCTTGAGGTCTATCTTCCCGCTGCTTGCCGCAGGCGCACGAGCGCAATTTGATAGTCGAACAGTGCCTGATAAAACGCCTGTCTCTGCGCCACCAGTGTCGTTTGTGCGTCGGTTACTTCAATGATCTGCGCTTCGCCGGAACGATAGCGCGCGACCGACGCATTGAGATTGTTTTCCGCTTGCGCGAGCCCGGTTGCCGCCAACCGGATGCGCAATCCAGCGGAGACCACCTGCGCGCGCGCCGAATAAAACTGTTCCGCAAACCCACGCAACGCCTGTGCTCGTTGCGACTCTGCAACCTGCTCGCGGAGACGCGCTTGCCGTTCCCGACTGCGGCTCGCTCCCCAATCGAAAATAGGAATAGAAAGTTGCAGACCTGCAGACACGCCGGTGTGCTCTTTCAATCTGTCAGGTTTCAGCGAATCCGTATCGAACCCGCCGAGGATCGAATATGAAAGTGTCGGCAGCCGCTCGGCCCTCGCGATTTTCACTTCCTCTTCAGCCGCCCGTCGCTCCGCTTCAAACTGTACAAACTCTGGCCGCCCGGTAATCGTCTCCGCAGTTATGCGACTGACTTCGTCGTCAACCGGCAACGCCGTGGTCAGATCAGCGGTTGCGATTGGCTTCAAGAAGTCATAACCAATCAGAACGCGCAGGCCGCCGGCAGCGACGGCTTCATTGGCGCGCGCGCGCTCGATTTCATCGCGGCGCGTTGTCGTCTGTAGTTCCGCGCGCGTGAGATCCACCGGCGCCACCTCGCCACCGGTAAGTAGCAATGAAGTAATTCGTTCAAACTCTTCCGCGGCCGCGAGGTTTTGCTGCGCCGCCTCAAGCTGCGCACTCGCAAAGGCCAATCCGTAATAGGCTTCGGTGACGGCTTGCTGGAGCGCTCGACGCGCGACCTCTGTGCCGGCGTGCGCGGCTGCGAGGAGCGCCCGATTCTTTGCCAACGTGGCGCGCAAACGTCCGGCGATATCCAAGTCGCCGGCTATGTTTATGTAAGCTTGGTATTCGCTGATGGCATTGTTGGCAATGAAACTCTGCACACGTGGCGAGCCCGGCGATAAGCCGAAAGCCGGCGAGGTATAGAGATAGTCAACCGGCGCGGTGATGCGCGGCAAGAAGGCCGCACGCGCCTGACGCACATCTTCCGCAGCGATTTGTTCGTTCAAACCTGCTTGTTGAAACGCAGATGCCTCTGCGTTCGCCAGTCGGAGGGCATCGTCGAGCGTAAGCGGGGCAACACTTTGATTCATCGAAGTTGTGGGCAAGGTTGCAGTCGGAGTTCTAACGTCCGATGGAGTTGATACGGAAGTTGGAAGCGGCAACTTAGGAGTAAGGAATGGAGTTGCTTGCGGTGAGGCTGTCGGTTGTGGACTTGCAGTAGGTTGCGCCGCAGCAGGGCCCGGCTTGGTTGTCGTTGATTTCTGCGTTCCGGTCGTGGACGGCGACGGCTGCTGGGCCAGCGTCCGATCAGCGGCAACGAAAACAATGAGGAGCGCTAACCAAACTGCGTGTCGTCGACGTTGCGCGTAAGACACTTGAGCACGCCTACGCAAATCAGACTCTGAGTTCGGTATCCCAACATCGCCATCACCGACTACATCTACAGCGTAGGCCTGCTCGCGCAGACCCTTCGCGACAAAACGCGCAATCCTTCGATCGTCTTCAACCAACAAAATTCGCATTCGCTTCTCTTCGGTGTCTCCTGTTTTGTTCCCCGGAGCGAACTGCGGTCCATCCTAGAAACTCCATGACAGCATTCCACCGTAAACATGGGCGCGCTGAGAATAAAGCGGAACTATGCGCGGAAACCATTTCGATTGCATCAAAGCCTTGTTCTGCTTTTCACTTTCGCCGTCCAACGCTGGATCGTGACGTTTATGGTAAACGTAATTGCCGATCCCGTAACCTAACGCGCTACCGACAAGCACATCAGAAAGGAAGTGTTTGCGTCCCGTGAAACGCGACACGCTAACCGTTGCAGCAGCGCCATAAGCCCCCACCTGCACGAGCCGATGGTGCGGACCATACTCCTTGGCGATCACCGTCGCCAGAGACCAGACGTTGATCGAATGGCCGGAGGGGAAAGAATTGCCGCCGTCAAAGAATTCTCCACTCGAATCGTCTGTGGGTATTCGCTGGCGTTGCGATGCAGCCTTCAATCCGTGCACGACAATCTCGCTGTTAATCAGCGCCTCAGCTCCCAGCAGTCCAGTTTCTCTTAGCCGATCGTTGCCGGTCGCTCGACCAGTCAAATAGAGAACGCCGGCAAGTCCACCGGTAGCATAGAGCGAACCAATCTTGCTGACCCGGTTGCTGATTTTGAGGCGCTGGAGATTGTCGCCGTGCTCCACCAATTCAGCCGCTGTCTGGCGATCGGTAGCAATCAGGGTCAAGGTCGAAAGCCCCAGCGGGACCAACCATTTTTTATCAGACCGACCCCAGTGGAACGGCGCTGTCCAAATCGCACGCTGGTCGTCCAATATGTTTTTTAGAAGTTTCTTTTCTTTCGTAGATTGGCTGGTCGCTTTTGTACCCGCTTCGTCAGTAGGCGCTGGCGTCTGGGCCCGAACTCCCACCGAAAAAATGAGAACGAGCGTGAATAGTAGTATCGAGCGTGATCCCAATTGGCAGATAATGAGACGAGAGTTCATGGCTACTTCCTTGCAGAATTTCAGGGGGCCGAATGCTTGCTTCTGGGGTGCGGCTAATTATCTGTCGGACGCGAGCATTAGACAACCAGGAAGGTGATGGTTAGAGAACCGAGCGCGGCAGAACTAGCCTCCGCCGACCATTGCGGATAAGATACGACGCTATCCCGACTAGATGCCTTCCTGATCTTTGTGTTGCGCAGTTTCGAAGCCCAAACGTAAACCCATTCATGGAAAACTTGTCTCGCAAAACCAGGCTGGCCCATTTCCTGGTGCTGTCGCTCTGCGTCGTTCTGATCGCAATGCACACTCGGCTGGCGTCAGCAACGGCAGCACAGAATGCGACCAGCTATCGCGTTGACTCCAACACTAACAACGGACTCTATGTCACCAACTTCACCACGCCTCAGGGATTGATCAGAGTAAATCTTCCGGACGATATGGTTGTCGGCGATACGGTTTCAGGCAGCATCTACACTGAACCAACAGGCAAGAATGAAACGGACCGGAGTCAAAACCTGGAAGATCTCAATGGTTATATGATCGATCTGGGCGGACAAGAAACTGCAGTTGGAGACCGGGCGTTTACGAGGATCATCAAAGGCGCCATCACGATTGTCCTGTTGCTTCATGGCCGGAGCGTCGCTACAGCCACAATTCCAATAGCAGTCACAGCACCGCCGCGCCCGACACAATTCACGGTGCCCACCGGCGGACAGCAAGGCCGACTACTCCAGATCAATTGCCCTTGCAACGGCGTCTTTTCAGCTCAGGACTACGTCAAGGTCGGAGGAACGGCGCTGCCACTAATTGCAGAGTCACCCAGAAAGTTGGTCGTGCACAATACGAGCGAAGTCACAGGACCAACCAACATGGACGTCGCTGAGAATGGCAGTGCAGTGCAGTGCCCATTCCGTAACATTGCGGTCAATTTATCGGCGGCTAAGCTAAATCTGATCCGGGGCGAGACAACGACGGTGCATGTGATGGTTGTTGGACTCGGTGGGATGTCAGGGGACCAATCTTTGGATCTGCTCAACACCTCACCGGGCGTAATTAAGATGAGCGGGGGCGAACAACAACACCTCACAATCCACGGCGCGGACGTAAAGCCAGGCGGAACCTATTCCATTGATCGCACGCTAACGGGAGTCACTGCCGGAGGTTTCAATGTGACGGCAACGCTCAGGTGGACTGATGCGTGCAACCAACCGGCCAGGCCACAGCCCCCACCCGCTGAGTCGGGATCTGCAAGGACCAAACTTGAGCGGGGCCGAAACCTGCTCGCTCACTTCAAATTTTATGCGGCGCTGGATCCGTTGACTGAGGCGCTTAAATCGTACACCAAGCGCGGAGATCAGAATGGCATCGGAGTTACCAGTGATGCCCTCGGCGATTTGTACCAGGAAGAAGGGCAATATGTGGTCGCGCTTCGTTATTTTGAAGATGCCCGCCGGGCCTTCTTAGCGAATAAAGAAACACTTAACGCCAGTCTGGTGCTGAGCAAGATCGGCGAGACTCATCTAATAATGGATGACAACGCCGGCGCCAAGGCAGTTTTTGCGCAGTTCACCCAAGCGTCGAATCCGCCCAGCGACGCCGTGATCATAAAGGCCTCGTTTAGTGCCACGCCCGCAGACACCGATCAGCACAAAGCATTCTTCGCATACGCGAGAAATAAACTAGGTGAAGGCCGAGCTGATTATCTGTCGGGCCAAACCAATGCTGCCGATGCGGACTTTAAAGAACTGCTCGCAGCCTCCTCTTTGCCGCAGAACGTGAGATACAAGGAAGCGGCACGCTTCCGCGCCGCAGCGGCGACCAACCTCGGCGACGTCTTATTCCGCAAAGGGGACCTTACGGCAGCGCGCGATCGCTACAACGAAGCAATTCAGGTGGCGCGTCGCGATCGTCGAACCGATCTCGAGTGGGCCGCAAAAGCCGGATTGGGACGGACTCTTTGGAAGTTGTCGCAAGGACCGCAGCAGCAAACCGCCCGGCTGCAAACTGACGCTATCAATGCTTATCGCGAAGCTTTGGCCGACATCGAAACGATTGTGGAAGGAAGTATTCGCGCCCATGAAGCACGCACAACTTTTCTAACCGCCACGAGCCAGGTGTTTGATGAAGCTGCGGCGGTGAACGCCGAAATAGCGCTGGCCAAAAAAGAAACGGGTCCGACCGCGACCACTGCAGCATTGCCATTTACTGCCGAAAGTTTTCGGATCTCGGAAGCAGGTCGCGCACGTTCGCTGCTTGATGTGCTGGCTGACGGTCACGCGGAAATTTCGGCTGGAGTGCCTCCCGAACTCGTCAAACGACGCAGCGAGAATCTGGCGAACCAGCAACTGATCGGAGCGCAACTGACTGGTGTTTCGATCGCAGGTGAAACTCCGACGCAGTCTGTCCTTGAATTGGAAGCAGAGCTGGAACGACTGGCGGTTGAATTTGAGAGCATTGAGAGTCAAATAAGATCGAGCAGCCCGCGCTACTCAGGTTTGGTCCATACGCGGTCGTTGACGCTCGATGAAGTCCAGCGACAGGTTTTAGATGATGACACAGCGCTGCTTGAGTACAGCCTTGGTGATGAGAGTTCCTACCTCTGGGTCATTACTCGCCAAAGCGCCAACCTCTTCAAGTTGCCCGCCGGCGCGAGCGTGAACCAGCTGGCGATGGATTTTCGCGCGCAGTTAATTCCTCCGAAATTGCAAAGACGAAACGTGGGAATTGACGTAGCGACAGGTGAACCACAGCGAGGTTTGGGTCTGAGCACAGGACCGCCGGCGGAAAACACCGCCGCTTTCTCGCGTGCTGCAAACGCCCTCTATAAAGCAGCTGTCGCCCCTGCTATGTCCGTGATTGGCAATCGGCGCTTAGTCATCGTCGCCGATGGCGCACTCAACTTCGTCCCGTTCGAGGCGTTGGTCACAACCGATAAAGTTGGTGACTATAGTTCCCTCGATTACCTGATCAAGACGAACAAAACAAGTTACGCGCCTTCTGCCTCGGTCACAGCCGCCATCAGAGATCAAAAGCGGACTGCAGGCCGGAATGTTTTGTTGATTGCAGATCCGATATTCAGCGCGAACGACCCGCGGCTGCGGAGTAGCTCCGCCGGTGCTGGAAAACAAAACGAAGCAACCAGAGGCCTCGGGCTCGACAGCGCCGTGTCTGATGTTACTGGTCCGGCCAACCCTCCCAATGATCCGCTGACGCTTCCACGCTTAGCTGGAACCAGGGCCGAGGCAGAACAGATCGCTCGCTTGACCAGGAATTCCGGCGCGCAAGCAGATATGTGGCTCGATCTCGCTGCTAACGAAGATGACGTCAAGACTCGGGAAATTCAAAGCTATCGCGTGCTCCACGTTGCTACGCACGGCATACTCGACGCAACGCGGCCGCAGTTTAGCGGTTTAGTATTGTCACTCGTCGGCAATAAGAACGACGACGGCTTTCTGCGCACCAGCGAGGTCTTCAACCTCAAGCTGGGCGCGCCGTTGGTTATGCTTTCGGCGTGCGAGTCAGGACTCGGCAAGATAAAGCGCGGCGAAGGTGTGATTGGCTTGACCCAGGCATTCATGTACGCCGGCGCGCCCACCGTCGGGGTCACTCTGTGGTCAGTCGCTGATAAGCCGACGGCCGAGTTGATGACGGATTTCTATCGGCACATGCTTGGGCCGGAGCCCTCGCCGTCAAGTGCAATGAGGGAAGCCCAGCTCACAATGATCTCGGGCAAGAAATACAGCGCACCTTTTTACTGGGCGCCGTTCGTCCTGGTGGGTGAGTGGAAGTAGTGGGCTTAGCACAAACCTCGTGACTTGGTTCCCAAACGCAAAGCCCTCAAACGGCCAGGCCGGAAGGGCCGGTAGTTAATAGCCGCGCCCGTGAGGGCGTGGTCGGAGTACAAATCTAACTAGAGAGGC
The DNA here is from genome assembly GCA_036009765.1 of Pyrinomonadaceae bacterium. Lineage (GTDB taxonomy): Bacteria > Acidobacteriota > Blastocatellia > Pyrinomonadales > Pyrinomonadaceae > PSRF01. The sequence continues at coordinate 21,291 of DASYLB010000032.1, forward strand.
CCGGAGGGCCGGCACTAGCCTCGATTTCTGTCGACGCTTCGCGCCTCCGACAGTAATGAATGCTTAACCACGCCCTCACGGGCGTGGCTATTAACGCCCGGCCCTTCGGGCCTTTCAACCAATCGAATTAACGCCGGTCTAGTACGGCTTGGATCTACTTTTTGTGCAAACCAGAATAGTACTTGAAAACCTTTCTCGCGCCGGAATCGTTTATTACTCCCACACGGTCCAAGCGAATCAAGAATCGAAAAGAACAAAATGAACACACACCATTCTGAAAAAGAAAGTATCTCCAAAATTCTGTGCGGTCCCAGTCTCTTCCTTTTGGCTGGTCTCGGTTGCGCTTTGTTTCTGGCGGTGCCTGCAGTTAGCGCGCAGGACCTTGTCTGGCCACAGTTTCGCGGACCGGACTCGAATCCGGTGGGCACTCATACGCGACTCGCGGAGCGCTGGTCGAAGACTGAAAACGTTGAGTGGTCGCAGGAGATTCCCGGGCGCGGCTGGTCATCACCAATTGTGACTGGCGGCAAGGTATACGTGACCACGGTAACGACCGATGGCAAGTCGAAGGTACCTCAGATAGGCACTGAATACAGCAACGAATACGTCGCGGAGATGCAAAAAGAAGGTCTCCCCATGGATCAGATAGTCGAACGCGTTACAGCGCGAGACATCGAACTTCCGAAAGAGGTGAAGCTGCATTATCTGGTCTATTGCCTGAATCTGAAGAGCGGCAAAGTTGAATGGAAGAACGAGTTTTTCGCCGGCAGGCCGCCGGGCGGACGTCACCGCAAGAATAGCTTCACCTCGGAGAGTCCGGTGACCGACGGCAAATTCGTTTACGTGTATGTGGCAAATTTGGGGTTGTGGGCGTTTGATTTGAAAGGAAAGCTCGCGTGGACCACGCCGCTTGAAACTAATCCAATCTATCTCGATTTCGGTACCGGAAGTTCTCCCGCACTGGCGGGTAACCTGCTGGTGATTGTGAACGACAACGAGAAACAGCAATTCATCGCGGCGTTCGACAAGAAAACGGGCAGGCAGATCTGGCGGACGGATCGTGTCATTGGTCCAGAGGGTCGACGTTCAGCCTGGGTTACGCCATTTGTTTGGAAGCACCCACTGCGCACTGAAATCGTTGCGGTCGGACCAGGTGAAGTCGTGAGTTACGACCTGAACGGGAAAGAATTGTGGCGCATGTCGGGTATGTCGGGATCGCCGATTCCAACGCCGTTTGCTTATGAAGGACTACTGTATGTAGACGGCGGGCGAGGCGCATTGCTCGTTGCGCTGCGTCCCGGTGCAACGGGCAATATCTCGCTCAAAGACGGAGAGACTGCAAACCAGTATGTGGTGTGGTCGCAAAAGCGCGCCGGGACTTATCTACCGTCCGCCGTGGCTTATCAGGGCGGCATATATGTGCTAACGGAAACGGGTATCTTGAGCCGCTTTAACTCGAGCACTGGAACTCTAACTTACAAAACGCGGATTGACCCGGCGGCAACAGCGTTCACAACGTCGCCCTGGATCTACAACGGTAAACTGTTTTGCTTGAGCGAAGAAGGCCAGACGTTTGTAATCGCGACCGGCGAGAAGTTTGAGTTGTTGCACGTGAACGAACTCGATGACATGACGCAAGCTTCGCCGGCGATTGTGGGCGACCGATTATTGATCCGGACAGAACAGCGTCTGTACTCAATCCGCCGCAAAAGTTGAAGGGTAGATGATTTACACGGACGCATCGGCACGCGTTCCGCCCTTCTAACAGTATTCTTAAATTAGCAGACCGTACCGCTGCGTCAACCAATGCCTGGCCAATGTTCCCGAAGCCTTATCCTGGAGAACACCATTTTGCCAAAGACCAATTACCGGTGTTTGATAAACCCTTCCAATACCCGGTAGATACTTTTCGAAATCCCTCGAATCAGGAAGAGCTGAGACGTCAAACAGGTGAATCGTTTCATCGTCGATAGGTTCGCGCGATAATCTTGCTTCAATGGCATCGAGCATTTCCAAATCGGGTATCGAGTAGCTGGCGACCCCGATCAAGATTTTCGCTCCCTGGGCTGGCAGGACTTCTTCCGGCGGCAACATCTCCATATGACTCTTCGCGACCACCGCAGAGAACTGCTCCGCAGCTCTCTGCTGCTGTTGAGCGGGAGTTAGATTAGCATTCGCTTCGAGCAGCTTAAGCAAAGCCGACTGTCATTATCGCGGGACCACTTTCCATTGTTAGTCCACGTGCCACCTTCCTTCAGGATTCGCCAGATATCGCTGGATTCTTACAACGGATACATCGGCGGCCTGAACATTTGCGACCCACGCCGTCCATTCGTGAAATTGATTTCCTTTCAAAGCAAACTGTTGCCTTGATACTGCATACTTAAAATACCCAGGGACACTAGAGCACTACTCCCCGGGCAACCAGTTGATAGCCTTCAAAGAGTTCAAATATGCTCCCTGAGTGGAGTAGCCGTGTTGGCCCATCTGGATTTAGAAGCCTTACGTCCGCAATCACACAGAGGGACTCATCGGGAGGGCCGCTGAAGTCCAATACTAGACTCCAAGCCTCCTCCGGCCACTTATCTTTCTCCTCTGCAAATCTCGCTACGGTCGAGTACTGCGGTCCTGGGGGTGGGACCTCCCGACCTCCATCTTCTTTCCTGACCCAACACACTTTCGACCTGACGGGTTTCTTTTTCATTGAGACTTGCCCACAACCGCGTTTGTAAGTTGTTCCAATTCCGCATACCGTGCTGGTCCAATACCATCGAGACTCTCGATCCTCATCAACCTTGCGGCTTGAACCGCCGGGATCTTCATGTCAATCACCCTAAATCCCCCCGTGCCCTCATACATTGCTCGGCCCCATTGCTCCGCATGTTCTGCGCTCTCAGCGAACCATTTTCCGCCGAGAGAGTTTGGACCAGGTTGAAAAGTACCGGTTTCCATTAATTGTTCGAATTCGGCCTCACTTACAGCACGATATAGCGTTGTTGTCTCTTGTCCTGCTGCTCCAAGCTCTGCGAGGCCCGGCGCCGCTAAAGAGAGCAGGCCACCCGTAACACCTTCACCAAGGGCGTTACCATTTTTATAAAGCGCGGAACTTCGATCTACGCCTCCTATTTGGTTGAATCCGGCGTCCACTAACGCCTGACCTACTGGGCTCCCTCCGGCAAGTGCACTTGCAATACCATGAGCATGACCCGCAGCGAGATTCAGCGCGTCGTGTCCACTGCTGGAGCCACCCTCTCCGCTGGGACCAGCGTAAACGGTCTGGCGGATTATCCCACGATTAGAAATCTTCACCTGGGTGCCATCGGTGGCCGTAATCGTACGAGAACCCGACTTGTCAAACTTAACCGCCGTGTAGCCTTTGCCAATTTTTCCGTTGAACCACCGATAGGTCCGCTGGCCGTCACTATCCCAGCCTGAGACGCCCCAGTCCAGTCCGCTCGGATCGATCAAGGACAAAGGACGGTTGATTACATAGGCGTATCGGTTCCAGCTTTGCGGCTGCAGTGATCTGCCGCTGGATAGCAAAGGGTCGGGAGACGTAAAACGTCCTGAGGTCGATGAGTAGTATCTGGCGTTAAAGTAATCCAATCCCGTTTCGACATCGCGCTCTTTCTCGGTGAACTTCTGCCGCGTGGCATTGCTCACTTCGTATCCCATCCCTGACGTTCTTGCCCCGTTCCAAAGCTCTTCACCAAAGGGTAAATAGTCGTGTCGCTTTGTGGTGGCGAGTGAGCCGGTCTGGTCGAAGATCATGCGCGGCGTGCCCAGTTGATCCGTCACCAGCCAGTTGACTGTGGCGGTCCCGCTGCTGCTGGTCGCGTATTGAAAATCGACTGGAACATATGAGCTGCCGGCGCCGCCCGCCGGCCCCCAAGTCGATCCGCCATCGGTGGTGTAGACACCATGCAACACTGTCGCTACAGCGGTGGTGGTCAACGTCAACCCGGTCCAATCGTGGAAGTTGTCGCCGCCAACTTCGTAACTCACCAGCCGGTAAGTAGTGTTAGCGGTTAGCGTCACCGGCGTCGCCAGCGTCGCATACTTCGTCTGCCCGGCAGTACAACCACTCATGGAAACGTTAACGCTGGCGACCATGGCATTGTCGCTGCTGCGTATCACTCGCAGCTCGTGCGTCAGGCTGTTGCCCGCCGCGCAATATCGTCCCAGGCTGGTCACCGTCACGGCCTGGCCAGCCACCGTCATCTCGAAGCCGGCCCAACCTGGAGAATCGGAGCGCAACGCGGCCAGCGTCTTACCGGTAACAAAGGCGGCCGTTGATGCAGCAATTGTCAGGGCTACGTCGTCAACAAACGCCGTCCGGTCGCCGCCGGCCGTGTCGCGTCCGACAAACTTCAAAGTGTGCGCGCCCGCAGTTGTTGTAAATGCAGCGGTGGCCATTTGTGTGTAGCTAGTGCTGGGCGGCGTGAAAGTACCGAGCAACGTGGTGTCGAGATAGACGTCAAAATCCTGCCCGCCGGCTCCGGCGCGTTGCGCCGCCTTAAACTGAACGCTATAGCTCTTGCCGCTCTCAAACCCGGAAACACTTTGAGAGATAATGGAAGTGTTTCCTCCCTGAACAAACGCTACTTGCAGACCCGCCGGCGCTGGAGGATTGGCGCCGGTGAATGCGCTTCCATTTCCGCTTACGCCAGTGCCGCCGGCAAAAGCCGAGGTGCCGCCGGTTGGGCCATACTGGAAATTGCCGCCACCCACTACCGGCGCCTCGAAACCATTGTTGACCACTGACGGCACACTGCTGCCGGCGCCGGGCTCCGCTGTTACTAGCAGCTGGCCATTGCGATACCCATATTCTTTTTTCGGAGCTAAAGGAGAACCGTTAGCCGCATACTCGGCCAGCAACTCACCCCCTATTCCGTAAACCTGCCAAGTCTCGACTGAAGGTGTTTGGTTGGTGAGATTGCGCTTCACGCGCCGGCCATCCGCGTCGTAGGTGTAGGCCGCAATCTGATTGTTACTTGGGTCGCGCGCAATCGTCATGCGGTTTTCAGCATCGTAAACCCTCGTGCCCGCGCCTACTGGCGCAGTCAGATTTTTGGTCTCATTGCCGGCAGCGTCGTAATCAAGCTGCGTGTGACTCGCATCCGTTTCCCCAGGCGCATACATGCGATTTGTTATCAAACTGGCCGACATCTGCAAGTTGTTGATTCCTGCTCCATAGGTCTTATCGACACCACCATTGATCAGGCGGTTGCCGTAACGATCGTAGGTGTATTCCTGCTGCCAATCGAGGGGCGTACTTCCCGTGTATTCACGCACCCGCTGTAAACGATTCAACGCGTCGTAGTCGTACAGCTGAAGCCAGGAGGTGGAACTCGTGTTCTGCTCATTATTCGGAATAAATGTTTCCTGCTTCTTCAAATTGCCGTTGTTGTCTGTCATGCTGGTGGTGCTGGTCGAACCGCCGCACATGCCCCAGCAACTATTGCTGTAATAGTTGATTATCGCGCCGCGATTCCACGTTGTGTCCGTCGCATCTGTGTAGCTTGTGCTCTCACGTATCTCAGCCAATTGTCCGCGCGAGTTGTAGAACAGTTTGTTGTAGAGCGCGGTGTTCGTGCCAAACTTTTCTTTGGTCATCCCACCCATTGGCGAATAGATGATCTCGGATGAGTAGGAACGCGTTGTGCCGTCACCCAAGTTGCCGCCGAAAGTGGTCGCTCGGCCGGCGCTATCGTAGCTGTAATTAACCGTCCGTCCTGAAGGGTAGGTCGTCGCGGTGACGTGGCCGACCAGATCATAGGTGTAGCCGACGGAATAGTTTTGACTGCCCAGCGTCTCGGTTGCGCTTGCAGCTTTACCCATTGCGTTGTAGCCACCGTAGCTGTAGGTAGAAACGCTCGAGCTAACTGAAGCCAGGCGGCCCTTGCCATTGGTAATTGAGGTCGAGTCGTAGCTGTAGGTTACAGCCGGCGTGCTGTCGGAATACGACCGGGTGGTGGCACGATTGAGTGCGTCGTAGGCATAGGTAGCAGTCACGGGACGCGCGTCGGTCTTCTGCGTCAAGTTTCCATTGGCATCGTACTGGTAACTGATCGCCCCGCTCTCAGGGTTGGTTGCGGAAGTGAGACGCTTCAACGAATCGTAGGCAAACGTGCGCGTCTGACCTCCCTGTGAGACGTTGATGAGATTGTCGAGCGTGTCGTAACTGTAACTTGTCAGGTAGTTCAAACTACTCGGATCTTCGTAGACCTGGATCAATCGACCCAGGCCGTCCGTTACACTTTTTCGAGCCTTGCTGTTTTGGTCGGTGACTGTGACTGTATTGCCGCTGTAGCTGGTGCTGACAACAGCGCTGTCAGGCGTGGTAACAGATGTTACGCGCCCAAGCGCATCGAAGGCGCTGGTAGTCCAGAGAATTGGATCACCACCGCGATAAGGGCTTGAGGTGCGATAGGCGCGACCAAGCGCGTCGAATTCCGTCTTCACGGTTATGCACGCACTGCCGTCCTCATATTGGCACGTTTGGAAGGTACGACCCATCTGGTCATAGTAGGTTTTCGACTGTAGTAAGTTATCTCCATACGTCGCCTGGTCGCTGCTCACGGTAATCGTTCGGCTTGTGTCGTTGTAAACAAAGCCCGTCTGGTTCTTCGTGCTCGTATTATTGAACGCCCGAATCACCTGCGTCGGACGGTCGAGTGGATCATTGTAGTAGCCGGCGGAGACAACGCCATTGATATCTTCGCTGTTCACAGACTTACCGAGGTAGTAGTCAAACTGCGCGTACGCACTCTGATTTGCTGCATTCGTGACCTTGGTCGGCAGCGCAAACGTTGCCTTCCCGGCAGGCAGATCAGTGGTGCCGCCATTTGACTGCGCTTCATTGTCTGGGGCGCCAAACTTGTCATCGTAGTCGATGGTAGTTGAATTACCGCGAGCATCTATTGACTTGACCACGTTGCCCGCGACGTCGTATTGGGAATAAGCTTTGATTTCCGTGGACGGCAAAACCCACTTCGTTACCTTCGTAACATTGCCCCGTTTCACATACGACGTATCAGCGAAATTTGGATCGTCCGGGCAAGTGATTAGGCTTCCCACCAGACTGTGATCGCAAAAGCCAATTAGCGAACTTCGCGGAACCAGGGCTGCGTGTAATGCGCCCTGATCGCCCGTGTAGTTGTCATATTCGAACGTAGTTCGAGCGCGTTCCGTGTTGTTCCCGTCGTAGATAGAAACTTGTGAAGGCAGACTGCGGAGATGCACGCCTATTACGGTATAGGTCGAATCGGTAACGAAAGTCGTTCGCGTCTCGCGCAGCAGCACTCCCGCCACGCCGCTACCGAAATCATACTCCTTGACACTGTTCTGATTGTTGAAGGGAACTGTATCGTCGTAGCCAAAGGCGTGTTTCGAAACTTGATTCGTATCAGCGAGCGTAGAAACAGTCTCAGTGGGTCGCACATCGTTTGGCGGCGCCGTGGACGCGCCGCCGGTCCACCAGCTCACTGCTGCTCGCTGTTCAAAAGTATTCTCTACCTTGCGCAACAGCGTGGCGCCGTTGGTATCAAACGTTTCACTCTTGTACTCCTTGCTGTCCTGCCACGCCGGATAGTCTGTTGCCTTCAGGCCGAAAGAATCCCGCGGGCTGCCGTAGAAGTAATGCTTGGAAAGCCCGAGCAACGTCCCTGAGGAATTGTACTGATTGACGAGCACGTATCCGGAGTTCGTGGTCGTGGTTTCCGGCCGGCTGTATGTCATGCGACTCTCAAAGCCGGTTCCTGTGCCTCCATCGGGATAGACGCGACGCTCAACCACGCGGCGATAGACATACTTGTCAAGGCCAACGGTGATGAGGCCGCTGCTAGCCCCGTCGGTTAGCCCGTTCGCCCAGTCGTATTCGATGGCGCCGCCAGTGGGCAGCACAATGCGGGCGATTTCGGCGTAGGGGGTGTATTGGAATTGATAGCGGCGGCCGTCAGGTAATTCCATGTAGGTAATTTCAATAGGACTGGAATTATCTACTCCGGTCAGTCCAGGGAATAAAGGAGAAGGAGTACTAAGGTCGCTTCGAGTTGCTCTTCCGTGCCCGACTTTGACAGTTCGACTGGCACCACCGAACCCCTTGAAGAGGATCTGATCGTATGTCTCAGCGCCCGAAACGTTATCGTAAGTTATCGTAACCTGGCGATTGAGTGAATCAGTTACCCCGGTGACTCTTTTGTAGAAATCATATGCAAAACTGACCTTGTTGCCATTGCGATCCCGCATCCAGCTAACCTTGTCATCATCGATTCGAAAACGAGTGCCGTCCTTCAGCATCATGTACCCATTGGCCGGGTAGTAGACGGCGTCGTCATCGTATCCAAAACCATCTATAACATCGCTATCAGACAAGAATGTGGCTGCAGTTCCATCAGCCGTGACGAAAGTCTTTTGCCGGTTAAACCCTGAAGAACCGCTCGGCGCCACCGGCTGTCCCCCGGTCAACTGATCGCGCAGTTCGTACTCGGTGCCGTCGGGAGCGGTAAAAGTAATCCGCGTCAGTGCTTTGAAGACGCCGCCGCTCCACTTATACAGACCTCGACGAATGCGCACCCGTCCGGCGCTGATGGTGTGATTGCCGCCATCGTCCTCAGACCACCAGGTCGAGTGCCCGAAATAATAAGCGTTGTGTCCGGGGTTGACTTCTTTGCTGATGGTCCACTTTTGGTCAATATGAATAGTCAGCGGGAAGCCCGTACCCCCGCGACCGCCTATGCTTAACAACCCCATCTGGAAATTCAGATTCCCATTGAAAAGATTCACATTCTCAAAGTCGCTCAAAGGATAGGAGCCCGAGGGCGAACCTGGAGCCAGGGCGAGCGGCGTTTGTCCGTCAGTGGAATTTTGGGCGCTTGCATTGAGGGAAAGGATGGCAAGGACGAATCCGACAAGCAAAGCTTTGAACGTCTGTCGGAGGGCGTAGGAAAACGACTTGTTTTTCATAAAATTCTCAAACTCTTAAAGCAAAAGATTGTTAGTTGGAGGTTACTTGGATTGCTGGAGAATCAATTAACGATGACTACGCAACTCCAATCGGGATGATCAACCTCGGAAACCAGGTAACGGCCCGATGTCAGGTGGACCTCGTGTTTCCAGTACTTGTGGAAACGAGGCAGGCGTACATCGTGAATCGTCTGTCCGCCTTCTCGTTGAATTCTCAGCGCAAAGCGATCGAGGCCCGTTGCATTCTGGATCACTACAAAATAATCGCCTGCGTCGATCGTCATTTCTTTGGTCTCGAAACCAGTCGGACGGATCGTGAGCCAGAGGCCCTTGTCATCTTGCGTGTCCGTTAGAGGAGCGACCGTCGCGGGCACATGAGCTGTTACAGCGGTTTCCATTGCTGGTGCTGCCGAAGGTCGAACTCGCTTGTCGGCATGGATTTTTGCCGATGCCAAGCAGACGATTGCTATTACCAATCCACCTACAAACATTGCCTTAATTCCAGGCATTTCGATCTTTTTCATACATTTCTCCACAGACTGAGGCCTCGAGACCTCGTCGCAAAAAGATTTGAAAGCACTGCTTGCTTTGTTATTTGAAGTAAGGGTGGGAGAGCAAAAACTCACCACAACCCGGCGTCGGGAAATTCACGCTCGAATCGTGCGCGAAGTAAGAAACGGCTAAGAGGGTGAGATCAAGAAAATGGTTGCATGTGAAGTTAGGAAGTTTTAATGGTCAACCCCGCTCGCCCTGTTTCTGGCGAGCGATGAATCGACTTACTGTTTCGGCGGAATTGACATGGTCGACGGCGGCTTTACGGCTGCCTAGCAGGTTGCTGAAAGACTGGTCCGAAGTTGAGTGCCAAAATTTGGAGTGCGCCGACAACGGCGGCGCTTGGGATGATCGGTGCGCCCTGAACGACCGCGATCGCGGTTGCACCGGGCGACTCGAAAACTTTCGCGCGTCGTGCGGCAAACTCTTCGGGTGGAAAATCGGTTCTGAAGGGCGAGAAACCAACCTGTGCACTGACCCAAATCGGCGCAAGCAACAACACAACTGACAACCGCGTGATTTGAATAGGGAATCGCGATTGTTTCAGCGATCCCAGCAGCATCCATGCGAGTCGGTTCAGATTCATCCTTTAGTGTCCCTCTGTTTTAAGAGCTTACTCGTCAACATCCGCAACATCATCTGTACCTGAGGTGGCGTGAAAGGCTTTGGCAAAAACACAGACGCGCCAGCAGTTACGCTGTCATCCCAAACTTTGGGATCTTGTTCGGCGCTGATCATGCCGATCGGGATGCCGCGCAATCGCTCATCCGCTTTCATATAGAGAATCAAATCCAATCCTTGAAGGTGCGGCATGGTCATGTCAAAAATTGCCGCATTAAAATTCGCGTCCTGCGCCAAAACTCCAAGTGCTTGTCGCCCGTCTGATACCGCCACTGCTTCATAGCCTTCTGTTTGCACAATGGCGCTCACCATTCGCAAGGTTAGTGCGTCGTCGTCAGCGATGAGAACACGTGGACGCGCGGGGGGAGGCTGAGTTTCAGCTTCCTTTTCAACGGGCGCAGGCATAGGCGGCAACTCGCCCGGATCACCCCCATGCGCTATTACAACTTCCGCCAGAAACCGCTTGTCTTCATCGCTAAGGTTGTTGAAACGCAGGCCAAAACCGATCGGATAATCTTCGCTAACCAGTTCCCCCTGCAACGATACCCAGGGTCCACTCGGCAGATGCACTTTGAATTCAACTTTGTCGCCGAGTGCTCTCCCCTGGACCTTGCTATCAATGAAGCAGCCTTCCATGCTGATCTCGCTCATGCGGGCGTCCTGTTTGCCAGTCGAACCCTGCCAAACAACCGCGAGCGAGACGTTGACTGCATCTGACGACAAATCTGACATTGATGTGTTACTCAGTTCAGCCTGGTTCAGGCCTTGCGGGATTCAGGTAGCTTCGACCTTAGACACCAACGCAATTCAGAGAGCGTAACCGAAGGCAGCTAAACCCCACTGTGTTATCCGCTAACTAAGTTGCCAGAGCGTATTTTCAGACGTGGATAAGATTTTATCAAGCGTGAGAGATCAAGGCGTACCGAAGCGCTGTCGATATTCACCGGAGACGATAAATGCCTTCACCATTTCTGCCCTGCGGAAGTCGCCGCCAAAGTCGTTCAGCTTTCCTAACCAGAAGCCGAAGCCCACCGCATCCGGATCGCGACGGAGATAGCCGAAGTATTCCATCTCGACAAACGCCGCGTTGTATTCGGCGTTGTAGAAGTCGAAATTCTCAGCGACTAATCGCAACACCTGGTCTCGTGTAAACGCTCCAGAATTGAGCACATCGACGAGAGAGTCACGATCAGTGTTAGTGAATGCTACTCCGGTGTTTGCAATCAAGGTATCGACATATTGTTCATTGGTGAGCCCGGCGTAAATCGAACTAAAAGCTGCGCGCGCGACCCAGGCCTCGGCAAACTGTTGCTTGTTGCTCTCCAGCAATTCCTGCCAACCGGGTGAGTTGACCACTACTCCTCCGCCAACGAGGTCTGTATCCGCCAGGAACTCTGTGAAGAGAGGCCGGCGTCCAAAGCTCGCCCGGTAAAAACGATGGACCAGGTAACCAGTTTCTTGAAACTCGATTGAGAGAAAATAGGCGGCTGAAGTGTCAATTCGCTTTACCTCGCGGCAGGCAGCATCCGCGTCGCAACTCTCGATATTGTCCATCCAGAAAGCCAAACCATCTGCATCGGGCTGGCGATTGAGGAAATCGAGATAGTGTTGCGTGACGAAGAATTCTGTTTCGTCGATTGGATTGCTGGTGCTGGACGTACGGACTAACGCCTGCGCGGGCAGACTGGTAGCTAACATTATTGCCACAAAAAGCAGGAGCGATTTGAGATTGCGAACGAACAACCTTATCCTCCTTGAAACACGCGCGCGTAGTACTTTACCAAATCAACTCAGCGATGTTGAGACGCCCACAGCAGAGATTTAGACGTTTTTAGTCTCAATCCATTTTCTGATAGAGTCTTATTTACTTTAATACGAAAGCCCCCGAAAACCGCCAATATTTATCTTGTCAGGCGCGGTTAGGGCTGAAAGGTTGGTTTCTGACCAACCACAAACACAATCGAGGGCATCAAACTCGGGCGCCGAGTGGCCCACAAGAGAAATGGGACGGGATTTAGAAATTGATGCGATCTAACAAGCTATCGAATTTACTGGTTCTCGGCTTCCTCCTGGGAATTTTTGCCGGTAACTGTTTCGGCCAAAGCACTCCTGGCGGGGATGTCGTAATGGTCCTGCCGTTTGAGAACACGTCGAATCGTCCGGAGTACAATTGGGTGGGTGAGAGTTTTGCGGACTCGCTTGCTGATTTACTTAACAAACCTGGACTGCTCGTAGTTTCTACTGATGAGCGCGAGCTTGCCTATCAGAGCCTGCGACTACCGGAGACGGTTATTCCTTCACGCGCAACCGCGATAAAACTCGCCCGGCAGGCCCGGGCAACGATGGTGGTAATCGGAAGTTACTCGATTACTCCGGTTCAAGATGAGAAGCAGGACAAAGGGAAAGACGATCAGGAAAAGTCGCCTACTGAGGCGCTGGTGCAAGTAACCGCACGCGTCATCAAAGTGAATGAAGGTCGGACGCTCGGCGAAGTACTGGACGGCGGCTGGGCAACGCGACAGTTTGATTTCGGCGGGCCACTAACGACGCTTCAGAACATTCACGGTCGGCTGGCCTACCAGATTCTCTACCAACGCGAGAAGGCGTTTGCCTTCTCTCAAAACCAGCTGGTGCAGGAAGCGACCAAAGTTCCACAGCGCGCGTTTGAACCTTACGTAAAAGGGGTCTTGTTAAGCGAACGCGATCCCAGGCGCGCAAACTATCTAAAGAACGCCTTCCGCATTTATGCCGACGCGAACGGCGGCGCGGTCTATCCCCAGGCTGCGTTTGAGCTGGGGCGCTTTTACATGCTCGAAGGAAAGTGGAAAGACGCCACCGAGTATTTCATTAAACTCCAGAAGAAGGACCCCCATTACGTGGAGGCTGCCTTTTACGCTGCCCTTGGCTACGCCAAGTTGGGAGATCTTGGCCATGCGCTGGCAGCGATCGTTCCACTCTCAGCGGACGTGCCTTTGATCGGAGTCTATAACAATGCCGGCGCGATTGCCGTTCAGGCATCGCGCGAAGAAAAGAAGGACGCTGAACGCATCCGGCTGCTCGAGCAAGGGACCTCGTTTCTAACCCGGGCAGCCGAGTCGTCAACCGACGATCCGCTGGTTCATTTCAATTACGCCCTCGCACTCTTTCTTTCTGGGAAGTACGCAGAAGCGGCCGACCAACTCAAGCCAGTGATTACTGCAGACCCCAGAGATGGTCAAGCCTATTTCCTCTACGCCAAGTCGCTGGAAAAAACTGGGAAGACTGACACTGCCAACGCAGCCGACGATCAAGCTCGCCGTTATTTGCAGTCCTACGCCAAATGGCAAACCGAGTGGCAAAAATCGCAGAGCGTCGGCGGCGCTACCTTGCGCATGCGCGATGTACTGGATCGCGGCGACATCGCAAATTTGACAACTGATACTGGGACCAGGGACGCTGGAACAGGTGAAGAAGATCTGCTTGGAAAAGCGCGAGATCTCTATCAGGCCGGACGCGACGAGGAGGCGTTACCCGAGTTACACCGTGTGGTGATGCTGGAACCTACGAACGCGGAGGCCTACCTGCTCAGCGGCCGAATAAATCAGCGACGTGGCGATCAGGAGGCTGCCATCGCTGCGTTGAAAACGGCGATTTTCTGGGATCCAAAGCTGATCGACGCCCACATACTCTTGGGCCGAATCTTTCTGGAGCGAGGCGATCGCGGGGAGGCTATTAAGTTTGCCACCAGCGCAATGAATATCGACTCAAACAACCAGGAAGCGATAGCGTTGCAGCGTCAAGTAACAATGGGAAAGAACTGACAATCCCTCGGCCGAGACACTGATGAGGCGATCCTCTTGACGAGGGTTGCCTCATTTCGTTTCATAGTGTCTCTAATCGTTTGGTTACCAGTTGAAGGTTACATGAAGCTCGTCGTGCTAATCGGAGTGTTAGGTAGTGTAGCGGCGGTCGCTACGCTCATTGTCATAGCCCTCTATGTCCACAAGCGAGCTGCCGCCGGCGACATCAAATTGATAGGTGAGATTGCGCAGGTTGACACGAAACTCGATCCCGAAGGCACTGTTATCGTGTGCGGTGAGCTGTGGCGTGCCAGATCAAAGGATGGCGTTCGCATTTCCGCGGGAACGAAAGTCAATGTGGTTGGCTTCGATGGGCTCCTCGCGCTGGTCGAAGTTGCAAATAGTTTTCAAAATACCCATCGCCGTTTCCTGGTTGACCGATTTCCGCGAGATTGAATCCTTCTTAGATTCCAGAAAAACATTTTTGTGGCACGGAAGCTGCTCTAGATAAAATCGGCACGCATGGAAGACCCAAAGTAAAGGTTGGAAGTGCCCCCGCCGCCATCACATCTCTGAGCGCCGCCTGCCGCTGCGCCAGCCACCCGCCGAGCAACCCTTCAGTGCTTCCTTCCGAAATCCGAACCCAGTCAGAAATGACTGGGTTC
>DASYLB010000033.1:0-9463 GCA_036009765.1 Pyrinomonadaceae bacterium
CCCACCCCGGCTTGGAAAAGTCTGGCCAAAAAGCGGCCTGACTTTCCCACATTCCCACAGCTTTTACTGCTGGATATTGAAATGGCAAAAACGGACACTTCACTTGCTAATAAAACCGGACATTTTAATTTGCTAATAACATGTCCTCGATTGACCAAAGCGCGTTACTTACGCCAGCGGCCATTGCTGGCGAGCATCGAAGCCTAGAATGGATGCGATAATAGACCTAGCCTCCAGTCAGCTGGTCTAAATTAGGACCAACCTAATCATGGAACTGCTAAGTCCTTTGTTCTAAGAAATGGTGAGCCGAGCAGGGCTCGAACCTGCGACCCGCTGATTAAGAGTCAACTGGTCTGTGATTTAGTACAAAACGGTAGTTCGCCCTCTCAAGGCAGAGATGACGAGTGTAGTTAGGCGGATCGCCTTGTGGCCAATTTGTGTCCAGAAAAAACCGATACTATCCGTGAGGCGGAGATAACGGTATGTAACAAAACGGGAAAGTGTTGAAAATCCTCGCTGGCTGCAACCTGTCTAATTGCTAATAGTTAAGAAAAGCGCGGGCTTAGGACTGCCAGTCATGAGGTCAACCTCTGAGCAATCGCCTATTTATTCCTTCACCATTGCCTCCCAAAAAATGTAGCGGAAACTGTAGCGACCACGTGCTTAGCTGGAGTGATATGGAGTAGCACAGTGCTAACGATACTGCTGATTTTGCTGCTCCATCACTCAGTGTAACTCTATGTTGGATCCTCTTTAGGATTATGAGTCTGCTGCTCTAACCATTGAGCTACAGGGGCACAAGAACTCACAAATGGTGTTGAAGCTATCGGCGTAGCGTCATCAAACCGGCCCGGCTAACGTGGCGGAATGAGTGTAGCACGCAGGCCTTTGTTCGCTGCAAATCGTGCCTGATCCGTACTGGTTCAGTTTAAGGGGCGGCAGTTCAGAGTTCAGTCGTTAGGGTCTGGATTGCCGGCCGGAATACAAGCCAAAGCTTGAACTCTGAACTGCAGGCCTCAAACTGCACCGACACTCGGATCTGCTATTGCGAACTCACCGAGGAAATTTCTAAGATCCCTAACCTCAAGACTTTCAATTCCCTCGTCCAGATATCCGTGCATCCTGAAGGTAGGCGTTTCACGCGGGCTTAAAGCGTTGGAGCCGACATGCACGAAGATTTGAAAGTTTGCATGAGAATATGAGCATCACGCGCCGCAAGCACCCGGCTAGCTTTGCCTTACCGGACTAACATTCCTCACAGCACGAATCTGGTAAGTGATAATCTGATCTTGAGCATTCTAAAATTGTCGGGCCAACTCGCTTAAGAAAGACGCAACACATACTGCGGCTGTGAACGAGCGACTTAAAAAAAACGATCTCGGCGGCACGTTTCGCCGCAAGCCCTGGTGGTTGCGTTTGGGCCTCGGCTTTTGTGTCTGGACCTTACTCGGCCTCTCCTTCGCGCTGAGCACCTACCTTGGATCTCGTCAGGATAACGTTCACATTTCGTGGAGCCGGATCGCCTCCGGCTACCTGGCCGACTTCTATCTTTGGGGAATGCTCTCGCCGTTAATCTTCATGATGGCGCGTCGCTATGAGTTGCGCGCCCGCCTCCCGCGCAACCTTCTTTTTCACATCGGACTCAGCATTGCACTCTCGATTGTAGTCCTGTCTGCCGCGTCGCCGCTCGTGTGGTACTTCGGTTACGTGAACCTCGATCGCAATCCCACTTTGACGATCTTATGGCGCAACAACGCATTCAGCATTTACTACTTTCATCAGGGCCTGACGATCTATTGGACGACCTTAGTCGTCGCTCACGCGCTGCAGTATTACCGCGGGCAACGTGAGAGTGAGAAGCGCACCGCACAACTCGCCGCGCAACTGGCCCAGGCACAACTGCAAGCTTTGAAAATGCAGATCCATCCGCATTTCCTCTTCAACACGCTCAATTCCATCGCGGCTCTCCTGCACCAGGACGTGGAAGTGGCTGATCGGATGATTGCGAGGCTGGGCGATTTTTTGAGACTAACGCTGACGCGTTCCGATGCTCAAACCACAGATTTTGCGCAGGAACTCGAATTTCTTAAATGTTATCTCGACATCGAACGCACGCGCTTTGCGGATCGACTGGTCGTCCTAACGGAGGTTGAACCACAAACGCTGAATCTCGCGGTGCCTAATCTCATTCTTCAGCCGATAGTTGAAAACGCAATTCGACATGGCGTCGCGCGGCAAACAACTGCCGGAAAGATAACCATCCGGGCCTTTCAAGAGAGCGACCGATTTATTGTGCAGGTAGAAGACAACGGCCCGGGACTGGAGACGAATCCCAACGGAACAAATTCCGGGATCGGTCTCAGCAATACACGCGCGCGCCTCGCGCAGCACTACGATGAGGACTACCGCCTGGAGATTGTCAATTCAGAAAACCGCGGAGTAATTGTCACTTTAGAAATACCGGCAATTGAAGCCGCAAAGAGCGAAACGTAGGTGAACTGGGTGAACTTGCAGGCCAGAGTTTTGATTGTTGATGACGAACCGCTCGCGCGCGATCGCATTCGCGAGATGCTTCGGAACGATCGCTCGGTGCAGATAATCGGCGAAGCGCGCAATGGCTCGGAAGCGATCGAAGCAATTACTTCCAAGGCGCCAGACATCGTCTTTCTTGACGTGCAAATGCCTGACATGGACGGCTTCGAGGTCTTGAAAGCGCTGGCGGTCGAGTCAATGCCGTTGGTGATTTTCGTCACCGCTTATGACCAGCACGCGATTCGCGCCTTCGACGTTCATGCGATCGACTATTTGATGAAGCCGTTTGACCGCAAACGGTTTGCAAAGGCGCTGGACCACGCCAAAGCACAACTGCAGCGGACTAACGAACCTGATACCGGACGCATTCTGAAGTTGTTGGAAGAAATGAAGGCAGGCTCAGGTTATCTCGAACGCTTCTCGATTAAGAATGGCGCCTCCGTAGTCTTTGTTCGTGCTCAAGATGTCGACTCGATTGAAGCCGAAGGCAACTATGTTCGACTCAATATCGCTAACTCCTCGCATCTGCTACGTGACACGCTCAACAACGTCGAAGCGCAAGTTGATCCGCGAACTTTCGTGCGCATTCATCGCCGTACGATCGTCAACATTAATCGGGTACGAGAACTACAAACCTGGGCCCGCGGCGAGTCTCGGGTAGTACTGCAGAGCGGGGCTTCGCATACACTTAGCCGCGGTTATCGCGAACATTTCGAGAATTTCATAAGTAAGAAATAAATGCCGCCGCGCAATGTTCGGTAGTGCCTTAGATCAAGATTCTCTGTGCTTGCTCCGTGTCCTCTCCGGTCTCCGTGGTGAGGCTGTTGGCCGTTTATCCACCACAAAAACACAGAGGTTGCACAGAGAGCTACTCAATGTTCTTTCCAGTGTTCCTCCGCTCCGCCACTCGTCACCTTCCAGCTGCCATACGTCACGCAGAATCGCACATTGATCACATACTTGATTCAGGTGTTTGCGTGCTGCATCCAAAATCAAATTTAGGCTGCGAGCTTTGCCACGGGCGAAAGGCCCATTGCCGGAGGTGCAGGATGCAAAATCTCGAGAGAACTTTTTCTACTGATAATTCGGGCGCCAGAGCGACAATCGAAGCGGCTAAGCGCGAGATTCTGAAAACCGTCGCTTACACGCTGCTGCGTCAAGTTTATGGAGTCACTGAGCCGCAAGCGGTCGACGTCAGCCAGGGCGTTGACTTCTATGACGAAGTCCGTCGCTTCGAAATCAGTTTGATTCAGCAGGCGTTGTTCTATACCAGCGGCAAGCAGACGGCGGCTGCAGCCCTCCTCAATTTGAATGTCACCACACTCCACTCGAAGATTAAGTTTTACGGTATTGAAATGTCGGCCATAAAATTATCGGCCACAAACAAAACCCATGAGCTGTTGCCCGAAGTCTTCTTTCAGCAAAAACCAAAATTGTTTGTCGCGCAAAGCTCGTCATATATTAGCGGTGCGAACGGCCGGGAAGGCGCAAGGAAGAAGAATGACGAGAGCGATATCACCTCCGATCTCCAAACTCTGAAAGCCGAAGTGTTGAAGAGTATGGCGCTCGCACTGGAATCGAAGGCAGAAAATCCGACCGGGTTTCTGGACTTTGACGTGAAGCTCGGCCTCAACTTTTATGAAGAAGTTACAAAGTTTGAGATCCGACTGCTTACGCAAGCGCTCGCCTGTTCCCACGGAAACCAGCGAGCCGCGGCTCAGTTACTCCACTTGAAGACAACCACTCTCAACACGAAAGTGAAAATGTATCGTCTTGATTTGAATAGCAACGGCGATTGACTAAGCAGCAGAAGGAGAGATTGATGAAGGAAACCGATTTCGAGAACTCTGACGGCGTCGCTTCGCCTGGGCGACCGCGCGCTCTCAATACGATTGTCTACGGAGGTTTGCTCGTCGGTATCTTCGACATGCTGTTCGCGTTCACGTTTTACGGACTGATACTGGGAGCGCCGCCGCTGCGAATCTTCCAGTCAGTCGCATCCGGGGTGCTGGGAAGGCCACCGGCAATCGCAGGTGGAGTCAAGACGTTTCTCTTTGGGCTCTTGCTTCATTTTGTGGTGGCGACCTGCATTGCAAGTGTCTTCTATCTGGTCGCGCGGTTGGTCCCGCTCGTGCTTCGTTACGCAGTTGTGAGCGGATTGCTCTACGGGATAGTCGCCTACTTCGGGATGAAATATATTATCGTCCCGCTCTCAGCGATTGGTGGCCGAGGCCAGTTACCGCGTTTGCCCGTCTTTCTTACGGAAGTCATAGGTCACGCGGTATTGGTTGGGTTACCGCTCGCCCTACTGGCACGGCGATCTGCAAGGTACAAACCCTAAAAGCTTCTCCTTGGACGGGGACGACACGACCACGGAGTGCGGCGACACGACCACCCCAGCGCGGCTGACGCGCCGGGGACCCCGGTTGTCGTCGCTTTGGTCGGCTGCGATCCAGACCGAAAGGCTTTCTTAACAAGATCTGCTTGCAGAATGGCAAACTCTCGGCCACCGTGGCCAAGCGGCGACAGGTCGCCGCACTCCAAGGAGATGAACGATGGCTAACCTTAGCGCCGCAGAACAAATCACAAAATATATTCAGGGACTTTCCGGATGGCGCGGCAAAGTCGTGGCACGTCTGCGCAAGTTGATCGGTGACACTTCACCGCAGTTGGTTGAGGAGTGGAAATGGAACACGCCCGTCTGGTCGCACAACGGAAATGTAGTTGCTGTTGGCGCGTTCGCGGATCACGTCAAGGTCAATTTTTTCAAAGGCGCATCGCTCGACGACGCAAAGCGCATGTTCAACGCCGGGCTTGAGGCTAAAGCGACTCGAGCGATAGACATTCACGAAGGTGATAAGCTCAATGAGGCGGCGCTAAAGGAACTCGTCCGTGCCGCGGTAGCACTCAACGGCGGTAAGCAAAAGTCGGCTACGAAACAAAAGAAGAGTTGACGCCGAATCGTTTCAGAAGTTGACTCCCGCTACACAACGGCGCGGTCGGTAATTTCCAGCCCCTTATCGACGATCGCAAATGCTTCGCGCAACTCGGCTTCTGTTATGCAGAGCGGAGGATTTGCGAAGAACGTATTCCAGCGCACAAACGTATATAGTCCTTCCTGACGGAAGAACTTTCCGAGAGCTTGCATTTCCGGCGAGCTACCGTTGAAAGGCGCCATCGGTTCACGAGTCTCGCGGTTTCTGACCACTTCAACAATTCCAAACAGGCCGATGTTCCGCGTTGTACCTACTGACGGGTGACGCGCTTGTAGATCCTCAAGCAATCCACGCATCACGTCGCCCATGCGGCGCGCATTCTCGATAAGATTGTCTTCTTCATAAACTGCGATCGTTGCCAGGGCCGCGGCGCAAGCGAGCGGGTGACTGTTGTAGGTGAGCCCGCCCCAAAAAACATTCTTCTCGAAGTGATCTGCGATCTGCCGGCGCATGCCTACAGCACCCAACTGCACATAAGCGCTCGACAATCCCTTGGCCATCGAAATCAGATCCGGCACCACTTTCCAATGATCCACTGAGAACCATTCACCGGTGCGTCCAAAGCCGGCCATTACTTCGTCAGCAATCAGCATGATTCCATACTTGTCGCAAAGCGCGCGTAGTCCCTGCATATAACCATCAGGGGGAATCAAGATGCCATTAGTTCCAACTACGGGTTCGATGATTATGGCGGCGACAGTTTGTGGGCCTTCCAGTTGTAGAATTTCTTCAGTGCGACGTAACACATCATCCGTTGTGTCAAAGCCCTGTTGAATGCCGTGATAGAAATCCGGGATGCGAATGACGCCGGGAATGCCCGGCTCGGCGGCCCAGCGGCGCGGGTCGCCGGTTAAGGTGAGACTACCGGCCGTGCCGCCATGATATGAGCGGTAACGCGCGGCGACTTTGTGACGGCCGGTGAACATGCGCGCGATGCGAATAGCATTCTCGTTTGCCTCGGCGCCGCCATTCGTGAAGAAGAACGCGTCGATGTCTCCGGGAGTAATCTCCGCGAGTTTCACCGCCAGACGCGCGCGCACTTCAGTCGCCATAAACGGGTTGGCGTAGGCGAGTGTCGCCGCCTGTTCGCTGATGGCGCGAATCACGCGCTCGTCGCCGTGTCCAATGTTTACGCACATCAACTGACTGTTGAAGTCGATGAAGCGTTTACCTTCCGGCGTCCAGAAGTAGATTCCTTTTGAACGCGCGACTGGAATCGGATCCACGGCAGCCTGCGCTGACCATTCAAAAAGTGTGTGCCGGCGACAGAGTTCGACAATTTCTTCGCCCGTCATTTTCTCAGCTGTTGTAGTCATAGGATTGCGATGCTACTGAGATCAGGCCCGTTTTACAACCGGGCATTTTCAGTGGTGGCTCAGGAACCCGTGGTCGATTCGTCGATTCGTCGGTCCAGGCGCATCGGAGCTGCGCGACTAAGGTAGCCAGTGGTGCAACCTCTGGACTACGCGTGATTTAGAATTCGAATCATCAGCGATTCGGTTACCTGACGTTCCACGTCTGGCTGCCTTCATATCGCAGCTCTGCCGCGAAAATCATTTGCGTGTTAAGATTTTTTCCGATGCCAACATCCAGCGCTAACGACCTCCACCTGGTGCCGCTGGGAGCGGGTGATCTTATTGATCGCGCGGTGCGTCTCTATCGCCGCCACCTCTTTACCTTGATGCGAATTGCAGCGCCGCCAGTAGTAGTCTCCGCCATGGGTTGGGTCTTGTGGACCATTGCTTCGCGACAGATTCTTGCAACTCCAGATACCGCTACACTCTTGCTCTTCATATTGCTCATGTTCGTGGCAGGATCGCTAATCGCCGGCGGCCATATCCTCAGTCTGATTGTGATGGGCGGCGCCTCGCGCAACCTTGTCATGCACTTGTTATGGGGTGAACCAGTGCTTGCCCGTACGACTTATGCGGCAGTGCGCTCAAGATTCTGGTCGTTGCTTGGTGCAACTATTCTGGTCGTGATGTGGCTGGGGGTGGCGGGAATGGCCGGCACGTTCGTCGCATACTTTATCGCGATCGTCCTGGTCCTTATTGGCGCGCTGCTGGCCCAGGCTGCTCCTGTATTCGTCGTCGTTATTTTTGCAATCGCGGGTGGCTCGGTGGCGCTGGGGTTATCTCTTTGGGTTTTCTTTTTCCTGGCCGGAAAGGTGGCTTACGTACCGCAGGTATTACTCGTGGAAGGAAAGCAAGTCTTTGAATCCGTCAGCCGCAGTTTTTCGCTGGCCAGGGGAAACGTGCGGCGGCTGATGGCGATGACGTTTTTCATAACCTTTGCCACTTACTCGGCCTTGATGATTCTCGTAGTCCCACTTGGCTGGTATGGGTATCTCAACGGCGTCAACCCCGGACCGTGGAACGCGACGCAGTGGCCAGTGTGGTACGCCATCGGCTACAGCGTGCTGGAACCTTTGAGTTCTATTTTGTTGGCGCCGGTTTGGATGCTCGGCATGTCGTTGCTCTATGTAGACGAGCGCGTGAGGCACGAAGGCTATGATATTGAGTTAATGGCCTCGCAGAAGTTGGATCCGATGCCGCAGATCGACGTTACTTCCCCTTTTGCGCCGGCGCTTTCAACCGGACCGAGTCGACTTCCATTACAACGACCGAGTCATTCCGGTCATTCCGCGAGCGTGCTCGGACTAAGGTGAAACTAGGGACCGGCGCACTTACGATCACCTATGCTTAAACGAACGCCACCGTTGCGGAATAAACGACAGGCAATACTCGCTTGTCACTTCGCCGCGCACGGGCTCTTTGTAATCTTGTTGCTTGCCGGCGCAGCGCAGGCAACTCCTCTCAACGAATACCATCAACATGTTCGGCAATCAGTGACCGCGCTCGAAGCGCTGGGCCAGTCAGGTGAGAATGAAACCACCTATGCTTATAGCGCGCGCGATGCAGATACGGTGCGCCAGGTGCGTGGTCTTATGCCGCCATCCGAAACGATAGAAGTAGATGGCGCGAGTGTTGGCATTGATAACACCTGGCTGCACCAGGACCTTGATAAGTATGCGGCTGATACTTCCGCAGCGCGTTACGAGTTGTTGAAGCGAATAACTGAACGCGTCAAAGCTTTGGACGAAAGGCTCGATGAACTTGAAAAGGCAGCCGCCGTAGCAGGCGCCAATAAAGCCGATGACAGCCGACGGCTGGAAGAAATTCTAAAGCGACCCGAGTATGTTCAACAGGTGCAGCAAAAGAACGCCCTCACGCGCCTTTTGGAGCGATTGGTCAAGTGGATTGCGAGTTGGTTCCCAAGAGCAAAACCAATGTCACCAGGTGGTGTTGGAATCCTGAGTCAAATCGCGAAGTGGGTAGTGATCCTTCTGGCGCTCGGTGTGTTGGCCTATGTCTTGAAGATGTTTTTGCCGCGGCTTTTCAGGAATCGTAGTCCGAGGAAGAAGGGTAAAGAAAAGGCGCGAATTGTGTTGGGTGAAATTCTCGCGCCCGATCAAACGGCGCTCGATCTGCTATCGGAGGCAGAGGCTTTGGCGCGACGCGGCGAGTTGCGGGCGGCGATACGTAGAGCATACATCGCGCTTCTGGTTGAGTTGGGAGAGCGCAAGATCATCAGTTTGGCGCAATACAAGACCAACCGTGACTACCTGCGAGCGATGCGAGAAATTGAGCCGCTTTACCGCAACGTGAAGCAACTGACTGACAGTTTTGAACGCCACTGGTACGGCCTGGTGCAAGCGGATGAAACAGATTGGCTGCAATTTCGCTCGGGATATAATCAGGCGTTGACCAAGTGAACTGTGCTTTGAACTTTGTACTGAACTGCACTGGTTGACTGAGACAGAAAGTTAAGTCTACTACTCTAACGGAGCAGGAGGCTTAAGATGGCTGTCAAACGCAGAGCATTCAGCCGTGATTTCAAGTTACAAGTGGTGCGCGAAGTGGCAGCTGGCAAGA
>DASYLB010000034.1:0-64970 GCA_036009765.1 Pyrinomonadaceae bacterium
GTCTTGCCCGCCTCGACAGCTTTCAAGATGGTGATGATTTGCGTCTCGCTGTATTTGCTCTTTCGCATGCAGGCCTCCTGGCGTCATACTCGCCCGGAAACCTCTACTTTTCAATGGCCCGATTTTTGGGGAGGGTTACAAATTGCTTCGGAGATCGATCATACGCTGCGCTCATTGAAACATCCGATTTGGATTGCGGCCCAATCTAAAGGTTCCTGTTAGCAGTTGGTCTGTATCAGCCTCACTCCATCAGCAAGTTCGGACAGTACTTAATAGGTTAGGCCTTGAGATGGGAATCGTCGACCTCAAACTAACTCCTAAAGGGGAAGTTGTATGGTTGGAAGTGAATCCCCAAGGTCAGTTTCTCTTCCTTCAACCATTAACCAAAATGTCACTAGATCAATACTTCGCAGATTACCTTCTTGGATTGGTAGGTAAGTAAGACGAGTAGCAGACCGTCAAATCTCGAGGTGCTCCTCGCGATTCAACTTATTGCTCGCATACATCTGGCCGGGGTAGACCTCAACCTCACCTACGAATAGCAAGCTGATATCACCCGTGAAGGCTCACTTGCTCACTTATCCACACCTCTCAGGACTTAATTAGGATGGGATTTTTTGACGTTTTTGAGAACAAAAAAGGACGCATGAAAAAACCTATGGCAGGGGTGAAAGGGACGCAGCTAAAAATCGATGGTTTGCCGATGTCGTTCACGATTTCAAGCATGGCCGACCCATGTTTTGAAAGCGTAGCACCTTTCACAAATCTTATGAGACTGGATATCACGAAGGGAGAAGGGGACGGCGCCAGCGGGAATCACGAACCTATATAGGGAGCATGAACTCCTCCCCCTCGACGATAGACTTTAAGAGTGTTCTTCTAAGGGTTGGAGCCGTGCTGGTTATTATTGGCGCGGTTTATTATTTGGCACCAAGAGGTATTGATTTCAAGAGGGTCTAAAGCAGCGATCCCCGCTGAGCGAGGAATGAGCAGACGAACTGTAGTTTCTTCCTGGACGCAATCGCGCAGTACCGGAGAGAGTGGGACGACAAGAAAGGGAGGTTCAAAAACAGCCGCTGCACGACTGGACCTGTCACGCCGCGGACGTTCATCGGTATGAGGACAGGATGAAGAACCAAACGTTCACTCCACCGCCTACGACGGGCCTCGAGGTAAGACTCTAAGAGATTTCTCTGCGGAAGAGGTGGGTTAGTTGGATCCGACTCTTAATTTGACTCCGACCATCAGGCAAACTCCGCTCAGTTAGCACAGGTTCACTCTTCAACGTCATTTCAATTTTGTGTCCCTGACTGTCGATTACAAGCTGCCCCTGATAGTTCATGAGCAAACTCTCACCCGTTGCGCCAACCCTCTCGGTTTGCCCACTTAAGCTGAAAGTTGCTGTAACAGGTGCGTCAGTACTCAATTTTTTTAGAGTAATTTCACCGGACTTTAAGCCAAAGTCTTCAATGTTCTGGAATACAAATGGAAAGGGGTGTTGATCATTAAAGCTCCGAGTTTCACCCACGCTTATTCCATTTATGAAACTTGCCAGCGCGTTCAAACTTTCCAGCGTTTGACACTCTCGCCTCACCAAACTTATTTCGTCAGCTGTCACCGCCGGAGACTCAGGATTCACGGTAACCGCTCCCGAACTGCAATCGATGGAGAAAGTTCTGTTTTGGAGCGGTTCGCTTAGCTCTAATGAAGCCTCAGACGAGGATGTGCCGCTACTGGAAGCTAACATCTGTTGGTATGTGATCTGAAGCTTTGCGACTTGTGCCGGATCAGGAGTCGCTCGCTTGCGTTGTATCATCAAGCTCTTAGTTTGGGTGGATTCAGAAGGCTGGTTCTTTATCTCTACGCTTGCCGGCAACCCCACGCGATTTGTTGTTGTAGTCGTTAGAGAATCGGTCCAAATTGATCCGATTGACGACGAAACATTTGGCGTCAGTACGAATCTATCTTGCCCAACTGTATGACCTGCGGCGCAAGACAAAACGATCAGCAAGACAAGTGCGTGTAAGGTGCTTTCGAATCGCCGGAGCATAAGTTTTCCAGAACTAGGGTGTTGACGCCTCAACCACCCCAAGGGATAGAGTTGAAGCTCTGGGAGCCAGTATCATTGGGTTTACTCTGCCGGGGATATCAACGGTTAGGCGACCTACGCTTATTGATTTCAGGTTTTCCGAGAAGTTGAACTCGCGTTTGTAACTACGTGGCAGAGTATCAGCAACAGCTCCAGCTAACGCGAGTGTTTTGGCCGGCAATGAACAGGTAACAAAATTCTCTGGTCTGCTGAAAACGGCTGAGAGTACCGAACTGATTTGAAGCTCTGCATCAAGCCGCATGTTGTTAATCGATAATTGAAAATCAAGTCCTTGCTGAGAAGTCTTGTTTTCAAAAGTTGCTGTCAGCGGTAACGTGGATGAAGCAACCGATGCTTGAGCATCCGGCAAATTAAAAGTTGTATCCGTGACGCAGGCTGTTAGAGCCTTTGCAGCCGGTACTAGACGTAGCGTCAAGGTACCGCCCGCGGCGGCTGTCGCGCGAATATCAGCCTCAACCCGAGCGTTTGTGAGAGCCTCGTCTAAATTGAGCCTGAGCCGGCTACGGTTCAGACTTGCATTGGCCTGAATAGCAAACTCAATGCTTCCAATCTCTGTTCCTGCCAGCCTATTCTGAATGGCCTTTTCCGCCTCACACGCCACTCGAAAGCTGATATTTTGAGGCATGGTTAGGCAGGCGCCTCGTGCGCCTTCGCAGGCCCATCGCTTTGGACCGCCCCCTGAACAAGTAAAACAGGGGTCACAATTTATTTCATTTCTCGGTAGGGTCAGCGGCAGGGGATCAGGTTGGGGGGATAGCGGTTGACGAGGGAACTCCGCCGATATATGCACTTCAGCATCATTAAACACCTGTGTCAGAGCACTACTCACGAACTTCCGTGAAATGTATGTGGAAACTTTATCCCACGTCTCAGTAGATTCTGCCCCCAGACCTGCTTTCATTTTGTCCTGAAATGCATTCAAAAAATCATTGAAGGTAACTTCTGGTCCTTCCTGTGTTGGACTACAGCCAACTCTAGCCGGATTAAGAGTTCACTGTTTCGGTATTTCAAAAACCATCCAATCACACAATCAGGCGCTTGAACCGCCGGACATAGGAGAGCGAATAGTGTCTCAAGGCCGTGTGAGTAGGCGAGGCGTAAAGCCGCAGCCGCGTATTGCTTCTGATCGGCCTCTAACAGTTCACCATGAAGATCCGCAATGTGTTCAAAGTATTTTGGGTCGATCTTGTTTACGAATTCTAGATTCTTTCCGTGAACATCCAAATCCCAAAAGCAATATGGTGTTTCGTTGACCGCGAACCTGATGCGTATATTCTCAAGCTCCTCATCTTCGGCTTCGGCTTGTTTTTCTGTTCGTTCATCTAACGATTGTCCCAACGCGCGTTTCGCCTCGATCAGTTTCTTCACCTGTGAAACTACTCACCCTTTAATACCAACCAAATCGCGCTTGTCTCACTCTTGAAAATCGGCTCACCTGTAGGAATATCCGGATCGTAGATCGGTTCAGACCTACCGTCGATCTTGATTTTGCGATGGATCGCGGATCGCAAATAGTAGGTAAGGATCGCATTCGTGCTCACCCGCCTTTGCTTTGAATCGTCACTATCGGGATCAACCCGCAAATAGGATTGCAAGTATTCCCGTGCATCGCTTCATGATGATCTTTCGGATCGTTGAAACCGACTGCGTGGACATATTTGTCCGTCACTTCCTTTTCGTGGCCGTATGAAGAAGGAATCGAACTTGCCAAGGATTTTACGCGGTAATAATAGTTGAAATCGAACACGTCTTTGTTCATCCTTTCTTTACCCGCGCACCATCTCACGGGCGAATGATACGATGCAACAGTTCAGCGAAGTCAATTTGGGAAGTCATTTGGCGGGATTCGACACCCGCAAACTTTGATAAATATTCAAGTAATTTGCGGCGCCCTCTTGTTGACGAACATTTTGAAAGCAGCGAAAACAAGCAGCGAAAACAGGTTGACTTTTCGCGGTGCTTTGTCCTATTGTGCGCCCCGCTCAAACAGATCTTCTTGCACTCTCAAAGTCTGATGGCTGATCTCTCACGTGTTGTTCTCATGAACAACCAGCCGACTCGGCCACCACTCTTTGATTAATCGTTCGCTTCTGGATCTGTAGCAATTGGTCTACAGCCAAGGCTCCAGTTCCTCACTTTCAACCTTTTCTCATCGAAAAGTAATACTGCGTCGCTAATGAATCGGCCGACGGTCGTCGGTAACTCAGCAAGCTAATCGAGCTGATTTCATGAAGTGGTTCGACTGAAGTGACATGTCGCATGACGTACGTACGATACCGCAAGGACTATCAAATATGACAAGCCATATCCCAGTGCTCACTATTGCCCATGAAGAAGCAGTATTGCCCAATCAACCTTTTTCCTCCTGGGTGAGAGGACACTCCACTCTCCTCCTCAGTCAAATCGTCGCCATACTCGGCGCTGTTTCCTTAGTGGCTTCCACGGTTTATTACGTGAAGAAGAGCGCGGAAGACGCCCCTTTGAGTCCCCTTCTCGAGCCGGAGAACCTTGCGCTACTAATAGACTATGTTCACATTCTATTTATCGTCATAGCTATCCTGGCGCTGATTCGCGTGCTCTACGATAACGGGCGTGGCTCGTATCGGGCGGGTCTTGTTTACAGGAGAGTGTTTGCTCCTGAGCTGCCGGAAGAGTTTTTACAACAAGAAGAATACTCACGACATCTGCAGACAAGTAAGCGCCAGCTGAAGGACTTCAAGAAGTATTTCCTATGGTTCTGGCTGGCAATGTTTCTCTTGTACGTGAGTTTTGCATTCCAACACACGTACAATCTTGTTACGGCTCACCAAACATCCGCGTCAGAGGCGGCTCAGATTCAGACCATGCCCCTCAACGGCGTTGGTTTATTCAAGGATCTGGGCTTTCGACTATTCAACTTCGCCCTCAACAACATTAGCGTCCTATTCATATTTTGGTGTTACACGGTTCTCTATTTACCCCAAGATGATCGGACAAGGCGTAGACGGCATTTTTGGTGGTCCAGTTTCATCGTGTTTGGGCTCACAGCCCTTTTCCCCCTGATCCTCCTTATCGGTGGGCCGGAACTGGACATCAACGGGCGAAATTCCTACGTCGCCGTGTTTGATGCTCTGAGTGGGATAGTAAATGCTCTTGTTTTCGCGTTATTGATTGCGAGATTAGACAGCAAGCTGATCGGGCTGCGATCGTGGCTCATTTGTATTTTGTACTCATACGCGGCAGTGCAACCGCTGTTTGTCGTGTTCGGGCAAGAATCTCCAGTTTTCAAGAGGATCATGGTTTCGGTTTTGATTTTCGTACTCGTGTCAAAAATCTACTTCTTTCTTATCATCATTTACGCACTGCAGACCGGAAGGATGCTCACCTACCTTTTCTGCTTCCCCTATGCAAACACGCAAGTGGATGATGCGAAGAAGATATTGAAGATGCCGCCCTTGGGCCAATCGGGAATGACCAAACTCTGCAAACTGTCGGGAATAGTGGCCCTGACATATTTCTTTGTGTCACTCATTAACTATGCGGGACTGTTGGGAGGAGTCGACAAGTTCTTCCGATTTGTGCCCCAAACATATAGAGCTTACGTCGCCGCTGTTCTCGATCCGGCGGATACCGGAATAGATATCGCGCAATGCGTCTTTTCACTGGGTGCGATCGTCGCGATTTCATTAATACGTTTTCGAGACTCCATAAATACGGACGTTAACGAGCTTTCCAGGAAGATTTTGCCTTCCACCGGCCTTTCAGGAGCGACTGACTTGGCGGAACGTGCTAAGCCGCAGCTCCTGAGGTTCCGATACTACTTTCGATGGTTTTGGATGATCACATTTGTTTTGTACGTCGTGCTTTTACTAAAACATAAAGGTTTGGGCCAGTCACTGGGGTACCCACCGGACAGTTTCTGGGATATGGCCAAGGTCTTATGGAATCCCTTTCTTACTTTCATGCTCAGTACCATGAACCTCTTGCTTATTTTCTGGTGTTTTGTGATTTTGCAATCCCCTACCCACGAGGAACCGTCAGACCAAACTGCGGCCACCAACACTGACGGCAAACAATGGAAGCGATTGCTAACTTACCCCGAGGCCCGACAAAAGCTCCTAATTCATTACTCTGGTTTTATAGTGGCACTGATAATTGCAGCTTTCTTGTTGCTGCTTTTTCCGGCCGGTGGTATGAAGTTTGACGAGAGCAATTTGAAAGACTACGCAACAGTCTTTGAAGGGTTAACCGGAATCCTGAGCGCCGTGGCTTTATCGCTTTTGATTGCAAGGCTCGATAGTAAGTTGATCGATTTCCCGGCCTCGATAATACTTATTCTATTTGCATACTCTGCCATTCAACCCTTGCTTGTGGTTTTTGAGCAGAGCGGTGCGGTGTTCAGGACAATTGAGACAGCCGTCCTGACTTCGGCGCTACTGTTGAAGGTTTGCTTCTTCCTCATGGTCTTTCAGGCACTACGGAAGGGGAACCTGCTCACATATCTGGTGTGTTTTCCCTTTGTGCACCGACGTGTGGACTCGATCTTTGAGAACCAATTTGAGATTCGGATCACCAAAGAGCCAGCCGGCAGATTTTCATGTTCCATCTGGAAGAAAAATCACCTTGTCTACCTGCCGGCCGGAGCCTTCAGGGATCGAAGTGAATGTGACATCAGGATTAAGAAGATCAGAAACTTGATGAAGCACGACTCGAGCTACAAAAACGGGTACGAAGAGGGTACACACTGGCTCAGAATCGTTGATCCGCGTAAGCCGAAAAAGACTCTCTGCGAAAGCATTGCGCTGAGATCGCTCGAGGATGCGGAACGTCTAAAAGTTGAATCCATTGAGAAGATTCCTTATTGCAAGTACGACCGTTCTTGAAAAGAAATCAGGGTTCAAAAACGGAGAGAGCGCCCCCAGTTGGTTATCCAGCACGAACTGCCAGAGAGTTCGTGCCGCGCACCTATACGTTGGAAATCTTGGTATCCACGAAATAGTGAACCTTCTTCGACGCTAAAGAGTAAATCAACTTGAACCCTCCGATACCAGTCTGGGGAACCGAGCAATCACTTTTTCTTGCCAAACTCGCTAGTTGTAGTTTCAGTTCGAGCCATGACTCTCAAGGGCGCTCCTGGCAACGTTTAACTCATGGCTTACTCTGTCGCGTGCTTCCCTGCTTACTTTGGCATCAGATGCGATTTTTAGAGCTGCGTCGAACATTGAGATTGAACGCTCAAGATCCGATTTCCTCCTGACCGAATCACAGCCGCGACATTTCGTAAAAAACACCAAGCCTTGGCCTTCATAGGCAACGAATTTGTCACTTGCGGAAGACTCTGAAGTTTGAATCACTTGCTCATAAGCCGCAGACGCCGCGTCAAATTTCCGACCCTTCCTGAGCGCATCTCCCTTCCCCGTGTAAGAAAAATAGTGTTTCGGATTGACCTTGATAGCGTTGTCATAGTGCTCCACTGCTGAATCATAATCCTCTAGTTCTTCGTAAGCCCATCCAAGATTGTTGTAGGTTTTGGCACAAGCCTCCTTAAGGTCTTCGTCGGCTTGCTTTGCATTCATTTGTTTTTCATAGAGTTCGACGGATTTCTTGAGGTCGACTATCGCTTTTCCGAACATCGCCGTGCGAACGGAAGCGCTCTTAGGGTCAGCGGCAGCGCTCTTAGCGTCAGGGGCATAATTCGTCCACGCCAAGCCGCGCTTACTATAAGCGGACGCCAACTCGGGGTTGCGCATTGTGGATTGTCACTGGCATTTCGCTTGCCAGACCTCAAACCTAAGAGCTTTGAGCAACCGTACCACTGGATTTCGGTCTCTTAGATCTAAGAAACATGGTTTTCATTCAGTCGTATCAATTCAGTTGAGTACAATACCTGGCACGCCACAAGGAAGGCGTGCACTGAATGTAACCAGCAACAATGGAGCTGTGAATCATGAAAACACTTCTACGGATCGTTTCTATCGCGACTGGCACTGGCGTCACCGCGTCAAGTCAGCCGAAGGCCCGTCCAGAGGCAGAGTGGCATAAGTGCAGGCTGCGCGTTAGCCAAAACCGGGATGAGGTTGAACGCCGACAGAATAAACGGTCATTCGGTGAGCAGATCTCACACTGCTCACCTGACCGCGATACTCCATACATTCGGCGGATGATCGCAACCGACGGGGTCTATGCCGTGAGCAACGGCACTTACCCTTACCTTGGTGGTCGCCAAACAACTTTGTTGTCTTCGGTGCGGGCGTCCTCCGCGGAATGGTGCTGCAAATCTTGAATGGGCCTCGATGACGAACGGAACGCTTCCAATCAGCGGAAGCGTGGTCTTGCACCTGGATATCCGACATTTATCCAATCGTTCACAAATACAACATTAGCTGCTCACAAGATAAGACGTCCAAAGCCGCGATTTACCGGCAGATGATGCCGCATCGTCGCCTGTACGTCGATCGCCTCGCAGCGTTAGTTAGCAATGCTCCCAAGGACCCAAACCCAACGTTAACGCCGGAGCAAGAAACTACCGTTACTGATGACCTTAGTTGGTCCCGTGCAGCACGTGATATGTCCTACGAGTGGTATCTGCGCTGGTATCCGCAGGGCCGACATGCCCTCGAGGCGCGCCAGTCGATAGCGAGAAAGAGCGAGATTCAGAAGGAACGAAATGATCAGCTTGAGAGAATCCGGAAAGATCTAGAACTTGTTACGCAAAAGGTTTTCGAAGCTTATGTGCGCGGCGACAAAGCGACGTATGGCAGCTTCTTATCCAGTAGTTTTCCATCTCGCGCAATGTTCATTGCCCGCCTAAAACCACAACCCGAAGTCGCTTCATTCGAGATAAGGGATTTCCAGGTGAAGCGCTACAACCCTCACTACGAGTTATATCGGGCCACTATGAACGTTCACTACCTTAGCATTTTTAATAAGGAGCGCGATTACCGCAACACTATTTTATTCTCGAAGACGGATCGTGACTGGGAGATAGTTGAGTGGCACTAAGAATTCGACCTCCTCTTGTTCGAATAGGTTATGTTTCCGTGGATATCTCGCTTCTATAAGCATGCAATTTTTTGGTGTCTTACCTAAATCATTAAACAAATAGTGCGGTGGTTCAGTCGGGGCATTCCTAAATCATTAAACAACCAGACCTGCGTTGTCGTTGAAATCCTAAATCATTAAGCAATGTGCGTTTGAAAAATGTTGCTGAGAAGGATAAGAGGGGTTAGACGAACTGCCGGTCAGGTTGGTTTTTGTTTCGACAAGTTTCTTAGTCCAAATATTTTGATTAATTGTCCGATGGCCTTTTGTTTGTCCATAGCCTCAATCTCCGATCTCTCCATTCTGACGCGCCTTCTCTTGCATCCTCTTCCGTACGGTATGAAGAGCTCTCCTCGGATTAGTCTTTTGATCGAATGAGAAAGACCATTTTGTTTCGCAATCGCGATCGGCCTGCAATCGGGAACAACGTTGGCCATCTCACATAGGTGAACTACTGTTGTGCCCAGAATCCTGGCGGCACGAGTACTGGCGTTGAAATTCTTCGTTTTCTTGCCGGACTGTCTAAAGCCACCACGACACCGAGCTGCCCGTTGCACGGTAAGTGATGAAACTCGATGGATATACTTGTAGGTCCAGGAGAATCCAAATCTTGGGTGAATGCTAGCTAATACTAGCCGTCGAATTATCGCATCGACAAGCTCTTCGCTTTCTTTACTTTCCCCCATAAGAGTCGTGCGCCAAGACCGAATGTATTTTAGATCACGGCAAATGGTTGCGGGATCGACCGAAAGCGCCTTAGCCAGGTCCCGGCCAATGCCATGACGCGGCCAATTCATCTCCACTAATATCACCATGATGATCAATTGCCGCTCGTCGCGCGCGCGCTGGAGTTGCGCTTGATATCGGCGTCGACCCCCCTTGCGCTTACAGGCCTGTTCAAAAGTCATAGCAATCCCCGCTTGAGACATGTCAGCTTACCGCCGGCGGTTGATGACAACCGGCCTGAAATTACGATCGTGTTCTCACTTCTCACGATTTAAGGCTAGGAAACGGAAACGAACACTGAGAGTTGGATCTCAACTTAGGCGCCAACGACGCAAAACCTCCATGGAGTGGACGACCACTACCAAGTCAAGTCTTGGCAACGTGCTTGCTTTGTCAGTAATAGGGCAAATCCAGTTCGACGGTCGCGTACTTTATTCATGGCCGGCCGCTTAACTTCGACTACGGCTGAGGGGTTAGCATGCAAGCGGTCCCACGTGCGCACTTCGCGCGTAGTTGTTTGTGTTTCTTCGGCTAGGGCTTTGTCCAGTTTCGCAGCTTGGGTTCCGCTTAATTGTGTGCTTTCGTAGGTCAAATTATGACAGTGCCGGCAGAAAAAACAGTAACTACTAGAAGGCTTGTACAGGCGTGAGACGCGCCGACTACACTTAGGGCAAAGAAACCACCACCGAATTCCGCCGTAGTTGGGTGTTGTATGTTGCAACCGAACTTCTTGGTGTCCGCCCCCCGTATCGTGGCTAAGTGACAGCCTCAACTTAAAGTCCACGGCACTGATAGAATAGTTCACTCGCTTCCCGCAAAAACGCCAGCGCCACGTGCCTTCCGTCTCACGCAATTGTCCTCGAGGTGGACCAATCGCTAAGCAGCTTTCGACTCGACTCTTGCTCAATGGTGTCCACCTCCTTTCCATGGGGTGGGCGGAGTAAGCGGGGCAGTTAACGATGGCCACTTAGAGTCCATGGTACCGAAAGAATAGTTCACAGCTTCCCGCAAAATCGCCAGCGCCACGTGCCTTTCGTCTCACGCAACTGTCCTCGACGTGGACTAATCGTTAAGATTCCCCATAATCGCTAATTGGTGCTCATCGTGCCCGCGAACCTGCGCGCGTTGCCGCGGCGACCGGCCTTAGCTAGGAAAATGCAGTTGCTTCCAACATCGAGTCGGGCATTCTCTCCGATTTAGTCTGGTCTATTCGTAGGGTCCCGATCATCGGATGGCAAATTGATGCTGCGCGATCGCTCACTCCCACGATCAAGGTAACTCTTCAAATCTTCGTCCCTAACCAGAACGCGTCGGCCAAATCGCCGCACTGACAGGCGACCCGCTCTGACTTCATTTCGCAAAAATCCCATGCTAAGACCTGTCGCATTGGCAATATCGTGTAGCCCCCACGCGATGCGCTGAAAGGGTTCCATGATCTGCAGATCTAACGGGGTCTCTTTACTCATTGCTTGCACAGGCTCTTTTCTCATGGTACGATTGTCACGGTCTTATTCTGAGGGGTACGAACGGGCGCATGATGAATATAACGCTTTTTGCCCTAAAATGTACACATAGTATCTCTGTCATCTAACTGAGCCTTGTGCGCTCCAAAGCGTGACAAAGGACGGTCTCGCCAGCTTTTTTGGACGTCGGAACCGATTAATCCGTGACACAAACACGCCAGACCACCGTTTCGCTCCCGCCAGGTCTTGACCAGTTGCTTCGTATCGTCAATCTCCTCCCGAAATCGATCCGTTGTCCTGACGCTGGCATACATGAACTCGCTATGCGTAGCCGTATTACCGACGGTGTGCACGACACGGGACGTGACTGGTTTTATTTTTGGCGCTACATTGATTCGCTGCCTCTGGCCCTCCAAGCGTTCGTTCTGCATGACGACCATGGTGCATTCACCCATACAGACCAAGGGTTAGTCCCTACGTTCGATCCTGGTGACCTCCAGCCAATCGCCAATATTGACTTCCCCGGTTGCTCGACACTTGCGCTTGAAGACATGGTTTCGAAAGCTAAGGCGAGAGTTCATCTTGAAATCAAGATGTGGGATGAATCCCGCAAAGCATTTTCCAACGAACGGATTCTGGGCAGTTCACGACAATCGGAATGGAGACAGTACGAAATCAACGGATCGACGTTTGCCCAACTCGGTCCTGATGTCTTATATAAACGCACCCGACAGCGTTTCTTCTTCCTATTGACCGCTGATGAAGTTCTTTACGCCCTTACGACCGCCGATCCGCAAAGCGGACTCGATAACCTTCGTTACGAGGATGAGTGCGCATTAAATAGTTATTTATTCGTCGCAAATGATGAAGTTCATTCAAAACCGCCAGCGTTATTCGCACTCCTTGTGGGAACCTCAGTTAGCCGGATCGAGAGATGTTGTATCTGCGAGCACTATTACTGGGCCAGTCGAACGAACAAGAAAGTTTGCTCCATTCAGTGCGGAGCGACGAAACGCAAACGACAGGAACGAAAACGATACCTAGCAGTGAAGATGGAAGGACGATGAGGGGGGTGGCAGGAAGTTGGCGCAGGACTTTAGGACTATCGTGCCACGGCGCTTCGACCCCTAACTAACCACTAGCTAAGAAGGGGCATCAACTCTTATGGCAATTTACAAACGCGGCCGAGTTTTGGTACCAATTCGTTTTCAGCAACCAGCGAATTCAATGCTCAACGAAGCAGGGAAATCCGCGCGTTGCGCGACAGATTGAAGCGGCTCATAAGACGCGGTTGGCAAAAGGTGAGGTAGGCATCGAAGCACCGAAGAGAGCCCCAACACTTCAAGAATTTGGGACAAGGTTCAAAGCCGAAATCAAAGTGCATTGCGCTAGAAAACCGAGGACACTTGCTTTTTGGGAACAGAAACTTGTGCGCCTTCTGGAATTCCAGCCTTTGGCGTCGGCGCCGCTCGACAAAATCAATAAGGCCTTGATTGCAGGCTACGTCCAAAGGCGCCATGGGAAAGTCGCCGTAGCTACGATAAACCGTGAATTGGCAACGTTGAGGCGAATACTCTACCTAGCCTACGATTGGAATGAGATTTCAGCGGTACCCAGGATCAGGATGCTTAAGGGTGAAAGAAGTCGTGACTTTGTTTTCACGCATCAACAGGAGAAGGTCTATTTAGAAACTGCTCCACCGCCGCTGCGAGATGTGGCCCTGCTACTGCTTGAAACGGGACTGCGTTTGGGGGAGGCACTCGCCCTCAAATGGAGCGACATCGAGCTTGATGCTGCCAACGGGAAGAAGCTCGGCTATCTCTTCGTCCGTGAAGGAAAGTCTAAGAACGCGCGTAGGCATGTAAGTCTAACGCCCCGTGCACAGGAGACGCTGGTGAACCGATCTCTGGGGAGCAAATCAGAGTATGTTTTCGCCAACCACGGAGGCAAGCCATACTTGGTAACCTCGCTTGACCCTCTTCACAAGAGGCTTAGGGAAGATCTGCGGCTTCCAACGGACTGCGTGATACACTCATTTCGCCACACGTTTTTGACGAGGTTCGGTGAAGCTGGAGCTGACGCTTTCACGATAAAGAAAGTTGCGGGTCACAGCAGCGTGACAATTTCCGAACGCTACATTCACCCAACGCCGGAAGGCCAGGAACGCGCCTTCGAGCGTTTCGCTAATATGAATCAAACGGCGGTTGAAAAAGCGGAACAGGATCGGGAGTCGCTACAAATTCCGCTACAGTCTTAACGCGCCGTCTGTAAGTCTTTGTGCCCCTGTAGCTCAACGGTTAGAGCAGCAGACTCATAATCTGTTGGTTCGGGGTTCGAATCCCTGCGGGGGCACCAATGAAATCCTTCGTCATATCTTCCAACCTGGTCCGATGTACTTCTGTTGGCCACAAGGGTTCCGCGATCAATACAACGCTTCATCACCGAAGCTGAGTTGCAGGAGTTGGCTGTGCAAGGGAGCAACAAATGATTACGAAACGAGATGTGCTGATCGGAACTTTCGCCGCGTGCCTCACGGTTACCGGCATGACCCTGGCCCAGTCGCGAAAACTCATGACTTCGTCCGTCTTTGACTGGAACACGGTTGCAGCGAAGACAACTGAGACCGGGGCGCGCCGCGATTTCTTCGACAGCCCAACCGCAACGCTCGATCGATTGGAGTGCCACGTCACGACGCTGAATCCCGGTGAGATGCCGCATGCCGGGCACCAGCATCCTGAGGAAGAGATGATCATAGTCAAGGAAGGAACGATCGAGTCGACACAGAATGGTGTGGTGCGACTGGCTGGTCCAGGATCGCTCATATTTGAAGCATCAAACGAGATGCATGCCCTACGCAACGTTGGAAAGACACAGGCCACGTACTTCGTAATCAAGTGGTACTCGCCCGGTGCGCTAAAGCCGAAAAACTAGTCGGGAAAACTGCTGACTTTTTGACCGGTTTGTAGGACAGGCATTCCTGCCTGTCGTTCCGTAAATATGGACAGACAGGAATGTCTGTCCTACTCAAGGCAGACGGGAGTGTCTGTGCTTCCACAGCAGTAGTCCCTCATCCAACCCGAGTCTCTCTAGCACAAACGCACCGGACTGGCAGCCCAAATATTTGACTGGACAGTTTTGGGAGAGTACTATCCGCGCAGCCCCAATCCCGACGCTCCAAACGTCCCTACCGTTTGGTACATGTCGCCCCATGAATCCCTGAGACGTTGCCCAGCGTAGTTTGACGTCGTCGCATGTGTGACGGTCCTGGTCAGGTGGACTTTGCTTACAAGTTATTGAGCGAGTCGCCCGGTTCAGAATGGCCGTTTGCGGGCGGTGGTTCGCTAAACGTGGACCACTACCAAACGCCACACAGCGACTGGCTTAGATCTCCTAGTCAACGTAGGACCAATCCTGCGAGTTTGCCGCGGCGTGATGCGACTTTTTCCGAGGAACTACAATGGGCGTTTTCCATTCAAGCGAGCGGAGACGGAGGAGGTTTTGTCAGACTTTGACGTTGGCCCTCACGTTCTCGGCGATAACATTTTTCATTTTTGCGAACTGCACCTTTGCCCAAACGCAGGAGTCAACCGCTTCTCCAAGCTCGCTAAAAAAGTTAACACTGCAGGAATTGATGGATCTGGAGGTCACCTCCGTGGCCAAAGAGCCAGAGCCTTATAGAGAAGCGCCAGCGGCGATTCAGGTGATCACCGGCAACGACATTCGCCGTTCCGGCGCTTCCAGCATTCCTGAAGCCTTGCGGCTAGCGGATAATTTGATTGTCGCGCAGAAACACTCTCACGCCTGGGCCATCAGCGCTCGGGGATTCAACACCGATTCGGCCAACAAACTTCTGGTCTTGATGGATGGGCGAAGTGTTTATACGCCGCTTTTCTCTGGGGTGTTTTGGGATCAGCAGGATTATTTATTGGAAGATATTGATCGTATCGAAGTTGTTAGTGGGCCGGGCGGAACACTTTGGGGTGCGAATGCAGTGAATGGTGTCATCAATATCACCACCAGGAGCGCAAAAGATACGCAGGGCTTTTATGTGGAAGGCGGCGGCGGTTCGACGCTGCAGGATTTCATCGCTATGCGTTATGGTGGAAAGCTGACATCGAAGATTTTTTTCCGGATTTATGGCAAATACTTCGACCGTGGAAATCAGGTTTTTCCTAACGGAAATGCCGCACCAGATTCCTGGAGAATGGGACAGGGGGGATTCCGCATCGATACGGAATCGTCATCTCAGAATACGTTCACCTTGCAGGGTGATTTTTACAGCGGTGACGAAAATTTAGCTACCGGAAGGGCCGCCAGGGTCTCTGGCGGTAATATCCTGGGGCGCTGGACTCACACTTTTTCAACTGATTCCAACACGAGCCTGCAATTCTATTATGACCGCACTCATCTGAACGATCCCATTCCGGCCAACGCATTTGCAGCTGCAGGAACTTTATTCGATAACCTTGATACATACGATTTGGATTTTCAGCATCGCTTCAATCCGAGCAAACGTCACCATCTCGTCTGGGGTCTGGGTTACCGGTTCACGCATGATGTGGTTCAGAATGCTCCAGCTCTCGCCTTTTTCCCTACAACTCTTAATCACCAACTGTTCAGTGCTTTTGTTCAAGATGAGATCATGTTGGAAGAAAAAGTCTCCCTTACTCTGGGGACGAAGGTTGAACACAACGACTACACCGGATTTGAATACGAGCCTAGTGCGAGACTGGGATGGGCGCCAACTGGGCGCCAGACCATTTGGGCTGCGGTGTCGCGCGCCATCCGCGCTCCCTCCCGTAGTGATCGCGATATTCGGTTGCCCACGCCGGCGCTTTCTCCTGTAATCAACAACCTTCTGATCGGTGGCGCCGGCTTTAAGTCGGAAACTGTAGTGGCCTACGAATTGGGTTACCGCGCTCAACTTGGTTCAAAGATTTCCGGATCAATCTCGAGCTTCTATAACACTTACGATAATGTGCGGAGCACGAGCCTCGGTGCGCCGGATCCGATTTTCGGTCTTCCATTTCCCCTTTTTTACGAAAACAATCTCGCAGGACATACTTACGGAATCGAGTTAAGCGCCAATTATCAGGTGCTCGACTGGTGGCGGTTGCACGCTGGGTACAATCTACTCAGGGAAAGCATTCGCGTGAAACCGGGACGATTCGATTTCAATAATGCCCTGAACGAAACAGCCGACCCCGAGCATCAATTCTCGCTACGCTCCGCAATCGACTTGTCGAAAACTATCGAATTGGACGGTGGATTGCGCTGGGTGGATTCCTTTCGCTTCAACCAGAGCGGTGTGCCGGCCACTGTCCCGAATTATTTTGAACTCGATGCCCGCTTGAGCTGGCACGCCAGCAAGCATCTTGAGTTCTCCGTTGTGGGACAAAACCTCCTGCACGACCATCATCTCGAATACGTGATTTCAAACCCGAATCCGCGCGAGGAAATTGTGCGCAGCATCTACGGAAAGGTCGCATGGCGATATTGAGGGCAACAACGCGGTCACAAAAACGGGTTCGTCTCAAGGCTAAACTGTGGAGTTGGGTCGTCGCCTTCGCGTTATTTTCTTCAAGTGGACTACATCTTTCGGCGCAACAAGTTTCCAAGGAGTACCAGATTAAGGCCGCTTTTCTTTACAACTTTTCTCAGTTCGTTGAATGGCCGGCCGGATCTTTCGCCAACGCCCAGGCGCCCCTGATCATTGGTGTTATTGGTGACGACCCTTTTGGTAGTTATTTAGACGATCTTGTGAAGGGCGAAAAAGTTAACAATCACCCGCTGGCCGTTCAGCGCTTTCATCGAGTCGACGAAATCAAGAACTGCCATGTTCTCTTCGTCAGCCGGTCTGAGGCCAAACAGATAGAGCAGATTCTCTCAATCTTGAGGAGTCGGAACATTCTGACCGTGGGTGATTTTGAAGACTTTGCGCAACGTGGCGGCATGATTCGTTTCATCACGGAGAATAATAAGATTCGATTCAGAATCAATGTCGGCGTCGCCAGGGCTGCAAAGTTAACCATTAGTTCCAAGTTGTTGCGGGCGGCGGAGATTGTCAATCCTTGAAAGGATTAGCGAATGCCATTCAGAGATGAGCCGATCCAGCGAAAGCTGATGACGATCATTATGCTGACGAGCGGAGCAGCGCTCCTGTTGATGTGCGCTGCTTTCTTTACGTACGAGTTTCTGACCTTCCGACAAACAACCGCGCGACACCTCTCGACGCTAGGGGAAATCATTGCCGCCAACAGTACTGCGGCGCTGGCCTTTCAAAACCAGGACGACGCGCAAGAGGTCCTGAGCGCACTCAAGGCAGAACGGCATATCGTTGCCGCCGCCCTCTACGATGAGAACGGCAAGCTGTTCGTTAAGTATCCTGAAAACCTTTCTGTCCACACCTTCCCGGTTCTGCCGGCAGCGGACGGTTATCGTTTTGAGCGCGCATCCTTAGTCGCCTTTCAACCGGTCGTACAGGGTGGAAACAAGCGGCTGGGTACTCTGTATCTGAAATCTGATTCGGGAGCAATTTATGAGCGTCTGCGACTCTACTCAATGATAGCAGTGCTGGTGATTGCAGTTTCATTGTTGGTCGCTTACCTGCTTTCCCGAATGCTACAGCAACAGATTTCGCGTCCTATCCTAACGCTTGCCGAAACTGCGAGGACGGTCTCCGATCACCGCGACTATTCCGTCCGCGTCAGCAAATCCGGCGCCGATGAGTTGGGTCTTCTCACGGACGCCTTCAATCACATGCTCACGCAAATCCAGAAACAAGACCAAGCCTTGCGAGGAAGTGAAGCACGCGTTCGCGCCGTTCTCGATTCAGCTATCAGCGCCGTCCTGGTCATCGATGCCGCAGGAAAAATCATAGACTGGAACGCTCGTGCCGAAGCCATGTTTGGCCGGACACGAGGTGAAGTTCTGGGGTTGGTACTGGCTGATCTCGTTATTCCGGTTCAGTACCGGGAACGGCACCAACGCGGGATGAAGCACTTCCTGGTCAGTGGTGAAGGTCCGGTGCTGAACCAGCTCATCGAACTTAGCGCTTTAAGGCGCGATGGCAGCGAGTTTCCTGTGGAACTGTCCATTAGTCCGCTGAGAACGGACGAGGTGGTGACGTTTTGCGGTTTCGTCAC
The DNA here is from genome assembly GCA_036009765.1 of Pyrinomonadaceae bacterium. Classification (GTDB taxonomy): domain Bacteria; phylum Acidobacteriota; class Blastocatellia; order Pyrinomonadales; family Pyrinomonadaceae; genus PSRF01. Next base: position 18,465 of record DASYLB010000034.1, read on the forward strand.
CGATATTACTGCTCGCAAACAATCTGAGCAGAAGATCCAGGCCCAGTTAGCTCGGCTTGAACTGCTCAACCAGATTACTCGCGCGATTCCTCAACGCCAGGATTTGCAAAGCATCTTTCAAGTGGTCATCCATAGGCTGGAAACAAATCTGCAAATCGATTGCTGTTTCATCTGTCTCTATGAGACAGCGGACAATGCTTTCATCGTTACCAGCGTCGGCAGCAATGCGCTGACGAGTAACCTGGGAATAGCAGAGCATTTGAGCATTCCCATTGAACAGAATGGTTTCTCACGCTGCAAGGCAGGAGAAATGATCTACGAGCCTGACATCAGCCAGATGGACTTCTTGTTTTTGCGACGATTGGCGGAAGGAGGGCTAAGCTCGCTGGTATTGGCGCCGCTGATGGTCGACAACGCGGTCTTCGGCGTCCTGGTGGCTGCACGGCGCGAAGCGCAAAGCTTCAGCAGCCCGGATTGTGAGTTTCTAAAACAGCTAAGCGATCATGTTGCTTTGGCGGCCCATCAAGCGCAAATCTACGGAAAGCTGCAACAGGCCTACAACGACTTGCGGCAAACTCAAGACGCCGTGATGCAGCAGGAACGCCTGCGCTCGCTGGGACAGATGGCTAGTGGTATCGCGCACGATATCAATAACGCAATTTCTCCGATCGCGATCTACACCGAGTCTTTGCTGGAGAATGAGCCGAACCTTAGCGCTCGCTCTCGAAGCTATCTGGAGATTATCGAACGCGCTATCGATGACGTCGCTGCTACGGTCGCGCGCATGAGAGAGTTTTATCGCCCACGCGAGCCACAGATGACGCTCGCGCCGGTGCATTTGAACGCGCTGGTGCCGCAGGTCGTCGATCTCACTCGTGCTCGATGGAACGACATGCCGCAACGGCGAGGCGTTGCAATTCGGATGCAGACGGAACTGGCGCCCAATTTGCCAGCCATCATGGGAGTTGAAAGCGAAATCCGCGAAGCCCTTACGAATCTCATCTTCAACGGCGTAGATGCCTTGCCGGATGGCGGAACCTTAACGCTGCGAACGCGGGTCTCTGACACCGCGTCAGACTCAACGGCAAGACTAGGACATGTTTACCTGGAGGTAGCTGACACGGGCGTCGGCATGGACGAGAACACGCGGCGGCGTTGTCTCGAGCCATTCTTTACAACGAAAGGTGAGCGCGGGACCGGTCTCGGTATGGCAATGGTCTATGGCATGGTCCAGCGGCACAGCGCCGAAATGGCGATCGAAAGTTCAGTGGGCCAGGGCACCACTGTGCGCATGGGTTTTGCCTTGCCAATCACAGCTTTCATCACGCCTGCGCAATCCGCAGAGCCGCCTGTGGGCCAGTTTGCCTTGCGTATCCTCGTTGTGGACGATGACCCACTCCTCGCCAAAACTCTGCGCGATACGTTGGAAACAGATGGTCATGTGGTTGCCACTGCGGATGGCGGCCAGGCGGGCATCGAGCTGTTCGACTCCGAATTAGAACGCGGCGGAATGTTTGATCTCGTTATTACAGACCTGGGAATGCCTCACGTTGATGGACGTCAAGTGGCCAGTGCAGTAAAGCGCAGCTCGCCTTCAACCTCGGTGATTTTGTTTACCGGTTGGGGACAACGGCTGGTCGATGATGGCGACATTCCCCCTCACGTTGACCTCGTGCTCAGCAAACCACCAAAGCTGCGTCAACTACGTGAAGCCTTGAGAGCAGTGAGCAGTGAGCGGACGCAGGAGCAGGAGCATACGAATCAAGTGCGTACCTAGTTTGCTGCCTTCTGCCCTTGCCTACTGCGTTGTGCCTTCTGCCTTGTGCCTTCTGACTTGTACCTTCTGCCTCCTGCTCCTGCTCCTGCCTCCTGTCTTTCTACAGTCCATACCGTTGCCGGTATTCGCTCGAAACAATGAAAGCCTTGACCATCTCGGCGTTAACGAAGTTGCCGTCAAACTGATTTAGCTTGGTTAACCAGAAGTCGTAGCCGGTGTAGTCAGTATCAGGTGCGTCGTTGGGATTCCGGCGCAGGTAGCCGAAATATTGCATCAATACAAACGCCTTGTTCGTTTCCTGCTGCGTGAGCATTGTGTTTTGCGCCACTCGGCGCAACGCGCGCGCCCTTGCCGCAGCGTCTGCTGTATTGCCGGCGGCTGCAAACTCGTTGATTACTGAAGTCCGTTCCGAGGGCGAAGGAGTGACGCCCGCATTTAAGTACAAAGCGTCGACAAACTGCGCCGGCGTCATCGAAGTTGCAAAGGCGTTGGCGAAGCGTGAACGGGAAACGAAATCCTGCGTAAACGCGACCTTGTTATTTTCCAAAACTTGTTCCCAACCTGTCTGACCAACAACAACATCCTTGCCTATCTGCTGAGTGTCCGGAAGAAACTCATTGAACCTGACAACCGGCACCGCTAGCTGATGAGTGGCGCCGAAGTTTGAGGTTCCGAGCGCGTCGCCGTAAGCGGATTTGTAAAGACGCTCGACCAGGTAACCCGTCTCCTGAAATTCAATCGACAAGAAGAACGCCGCTGACGTGTTGATGCGCCGCACCTCGACACTGCAGGTTGCGCCGGGTTGTTGGCACTCGGTTATCTGGTTGGCCCAAAACGCGAGGCCGCTTGTGTCAGCTTCTCGATTGAGAAAATCGTGGTAGTGCTGGCGCGCGAAGACTTCAGCATCGTCAGCCGGGTTGGTGCCAGGTTCCGAAAGGTCGTCTGTGATGGTTAGCGTGGCGGTCGCAGGTGCGCCGAGCAGCGCGCCACCGGTCGGATGTGAAAGCGTAAGCGTCAGCGTTTCCGGACCTTCCACGTAGTTATCCTGAGAGATCAATACGGTGAACGTCTTCGTAGTCTCGCCAGCTAAGAATCGTAGCGTTCCGACTGCGGCAGTAAAATCACAGCGCGCTGAAGCGTTTCCGCTGACGGTTGCACAGGGAGCAGCAGAGCCGGCGGCGTCTGATGTTGTGTAGTCGATGGTCGCCGGTACGGAGCTATCGTTGGTTCGGTTGACCGTGATGATGACGCTGCCCGCGCTTTCGCCGACGCTGTAATTTGCTGAACTTAACTGCAGCACTCCCGGTGTGGTTAGACTTGCAGCGTGCAGAATCAAACCATTCTGACCAACTGCCCAGCCTTTCGCAGAAATGATCGCCAGCCCATAAAGGTCACCCGAGAACGGTGTGGTTGTCGACGCGGTCCAGGTGTTGCCACCGTCTTTTGAAACGCGAACGGTGGCGGTCCCGGCCGCATAAACGCTGTTAGCATCTGCGAACTTAACGGCGTAGAGATCATTTGCGGTGCCGCTTGAAACTTCGTTCCAACTTTGGCCGCTGTTCGACGATCGTAGTATTCGGCCGCCAATCGAAACAGCGACGCCGGTGGCGCCGAAGAAGTGAACGCTCCGCAAATCAGAGGTGAAGCCGGGCGACGCAACGCTGCTCCACGAACTGCCGCCATTGATTGTTCGCAGGATAGTCCCGCTGAAGCCGACTGCGATCGCAGTGCTGGCGTCGATCTGATAAGCGCCGGGAAGTTCGACACCGCTGCCGCTGGTTTGCGGCGTCCAGCTAATACCACCGTCGATGGTCCTGAGTATTACGCCTGCTTCTCCGGTGGCGATGCCAATGTTGTTATCGAGGAAGTGAACGTGGACGAGATGTTCAACTGTCCCGCTGGTCTGCGGATTCCAGGTAACGCCGTCGGTTGTTCTTAAGATCAAACCTGACTCTCCGACGATTACTCCGTGAGTCGCGTCGCTGAAGTAAACATCTCTTAGGAATCTCGAGGTACCGCTTGTCAAAGACGACCAGCTGGCGCCCCCATTCGCGGTCGTTCTAATTACGCCGTTTGTCCCAACCGCGTAACCATGGTTGCTATCCGTGAACGATACGCCGAGCAGGACCTGCGCCGTGCCGCTTGATTGGGTCGACCATTCCGGCGTCAACTGAAGTTGGCTGGTTGCTTTGGCGTTCTCCAGACAAACAATTGAGAGTGCTAGCACTAGGACGGATGCAAAGTAGATTGTCAGTATTTCTCGGCAATGGAATGAAGGTACTGGCATGGAGCAATGATCCCCCGTTTTATTTCCCGGTTCAGTTTGAGGCCCGTAGTTAAGAGTTCAAGCTCTAGCTTGTATCTTTGCCGGGAATACACAGCCTAAAGGCTGAACTCTGAACTACTGGCCTCAAACTGAACCACTACCTGGTTGGGCCATACTTCGGTTTTTTTATTAGCGGGGAGACCTTCGAAGATCCGAACGCGCTGAACCGCCATACGACTCGGCCGTCCGCGACCAGGATCTGTGGGAACACTTTAGGTTCGCCTCAGGCTGACTGTCCTCAGGATTTCCTGATAAAGTCCTGATAGATTTCTAATCAAGAAAGACTGCGGCAATGAATCAACACCTTTTACGCTGTTACGAGTTCGGCCCCTTCTGCCTCAATGCGACTGACAAACTCCTGCATCGCGCCGATAAAGTCGTGGCGCTCACACCAAAACTCGTCGATATCCTGGTATTGCTGGTTGAGAACAGCGGACACGTGGTGACGAAAGAAGAGTTACTGCAAACACTTTGGCCGGACAGTTTTGTTGAGGAGAGCAGTCTTACGCAAAATATCTCGTTGCTCAGGAAAGCGCTCGCGGAAAACGGCAGCCCACAATATATCGAGACTATTCCGAAGCGTGGCTATCGTTTTGTCGCTGTGGTGCGCGAGGTGAGTTTGACGCCTGCGGATTTATTGAGACAGGAGACCAGCGATGTCCATTTGAGTGGGCCAGATCTAACCGCCGCGCCGGTTACGCATCCGATTTCCAGTCGAACAGTGAATCGAAATGCATATCTTGCGATCGTGGCGCTCGGCGTTGTGGCGGCTTCAGTCATTGCTATCTATTTCTGCTCCGGAGTGGACCGGCCGACGGAGCATTCGCGCCTAAACCAATTGCCGTTGTGCGCACAACTAAGAATTCCGAAGCTTACAAGGCATACGTCTCCGGTCTTTATTTTTGGAACAAACGCGGCCCAGACAACCTACGAAAAGCGATCTCTTATCTCGAAGAAGCGGTGAAAAAGGATGGCGAGTTTGCGTTGGCACATGCGCTTCTAGCCGATTGTTATTATCTAAATGCCGAGAATGATTTGGGAGTTTTGCCGCGTGCCGAAGCACTCGCGCGCGCTCGCAGGGAAGTTTCAAGAGCACTCGAACTGGATGCCAGTCTCGCCGAAGCACACACAGCCAAGGCGTGTCTCTCGATCGTTGACTACGATTTCGGAACCGCCGAATGTGAATTTCGCCGCGCCATTGAGTTAAACCCCAATTATCCGTTGGCTCACCTCAGATATAGCTATTTGCTCCTGGGCCAGGGCAAGTTGCAAGACGCGGTCGCACAGATGCAGCAAGCGCAGGATTTAGATCCGGCCTCCGCAATCAGCAATACTGCGCGCGGGCTGATGCTCTACATGTCGCGCGATTACGACGGCGCGATTCTAGCCAATAAGAAAGCGCTCGAACTCCAGCCTGATTTGATTGCAGCGCGCGCCAACCTGGCGATGGCTTATGCGACCAAGGGAATGTTTCGGGAGGCAGCGGTTGAGTTTGGCGAATTGAAGAACGGCAACGCGCTGTTGGCTGCTAAGGCAGAAATCTACGCGCTGGGGTTGGCAGGTCGCACTGCCAACGCACGACAAAGACTGTCGGAGTTGCGACGGTCAATGAATGAAAAGAAGATCAGCGCTTACGACTACGTGGTGCTTTATTCCGCTCTGGGTGACAAAGACAAAGCGTTTGAATGGTTAGAAAAAGTCGACATCAAAGGTTTTGGCCGGCTGAAATTTGATCCTGAACTTGACCAGTTGCGAGGCGATGTAAGGTTCGCGCAGTTTCTCAGCCGGTTAACGACCAAACTGATTCATCCCCCGGGACAGTCGTCGTGATACTAAGCAGCTAAGCAAAATTGCAGGTTGGGAAGAGGGCTTGCCCCCGCTGCTTAATAGTGAAAAAGAATTACAGATAAGTGGGGGCAAGCCCTCTTCCCTACCTGCAATTTTGAAGCGAGAAATGACCACGGCGAAGATCTGGCTTTGCCGATTACTCCACTAAATCTTCCACCGGATAAAAATTCCGGCGCTCAACACGACGCAACCTGAGCGGCTCGTCAAACAACTGCTCCAAGCCGCGCACGATTGCATACTTTGGTTCCTGAGCGATGCGAACCGGAAGTTTGGTTTGCTCGCGGAAAAATTCTTCAAGGCCCTCAAACTGCGCCCCGCCACCAGTAAGTATGATTCCCCGTTCGTAAATGTCCCCGCCAACTTCAGGTGGAAGTTCGGTTAGAGTTGCGTTCACGCCTTCGACGATCTTGCGAACAACCTGAAGGACGATCGGATAGAGTTCGCCGGCCGAGATCTCAATCGCTCCGGGACTTCGCGTCATTACGTCAACACCCTTAGTCGTCACCTCTTCGTCGAGTTCAACGGGAACAATGGCCGAACCGAGTTCCAACTTCAGCCGCTCGGCCGATTGCGGACCAATGATTAGACCCCGATGACGACGAACATGATCGACTATGGCTGCGTTGATGTCCTCGCTGCCAATTCGTTCAGCTCGCGCGTGAACAATTTCGCCATTCGCAATGATGGCCACGTTGGTGGTGCCGCCGCCGATATCGACAACCGCAGAAGCGCGTGCGTCATCGACTCGCACCCCGGCGCCGAACGCTGCAGCAAGTCCTTCTTCAATCATCACGATGCGGCCGATGCGTGCATACTCGGCGGCACTAACCAGCGCGCGCTCCTCGACCTGCGTTACGCCAGACAACACACTCATCATTGCGCGGCGGCTAAAATAGGACTTGCCTCCGCGGGCCTTACGCACGAAATGCGCAAGCATCTGGCGAGTTCTTTCAAAGTCAGCTACCACTCCATCCAGCAATGGAGCGATCACCGTAACATCACGCGCCTCGCGGCCAGCCATCTGCTGCGCTTCAAGGCCAATCGCTATAACTTCTCCGGTATTGGAGTCGACGGCTACCAGCGATGGCTCATCGATAACGATGCCGCGACCGCGCACAGAAATGATCGTGGCAGCCGATCCCATGTCTATCGCCATTGAATCGGAGACCAACTTTCGCAGAGCGTTCATACCAAGGAACGCTGCTGTCTTGCTCATGAATGACATGACTTGAACCTAAAGACGGAGAACCTTGTATTCGTCAGTTTGCTCAGAGGGGAACTCAAGTACTCCATTTAGAATTGTGAGTACTTGCACTCAGGAAAGCAACTTGAAAAGCGCGGCGTCGAACGATAGCATCAACGCTTTGGAGTGCGCCGACCCGTCGGCGCTTTGGTATCCCGCGGCGTCAGCCATGAGGTGCGAGTCAAAAGCGCCGACAAGTCGGCGCACTCCAGGGAGTTGACGCATTTGCTGATCGAGGGTCTCTAACCAATTTACGGGGGGAGCAACAAAAGTTGAGTAACAAAACAATCGGTATCGGAATTGTCGGCGCTGGATTTGCGCGCTCGACGCAGATTCCCGGCTTTAGCAATTGTGACGGCGCGCGCGTGGTTGCGATCGCGAGCCGGCGTCGTGAACACGCCGCGCAAGTTGCGCAGGAGTTTGGCATCGAACACGTGGCTGCCGATTGGCAAGAGCTGGTCACCAGAGACGACGTCGATCTGGTTAGTGTAGTTACACCTCCTGCGACTCACGAAGAAATCACGCTCGCGGCTCTCGAAAATGGCAAAGCTGTACTTTGCGAAAAGCCAATGGCCATGGACGCCGCTGAGGCAAAGCGAATGATGGATCGTGCGGGTGAAGCCGGCGTGCTCGCCTTAATCGATCACGAGTTACGCTTTCTGAACAGCCGGCGAAAAATGCGGGCCATGTTACTCGACGGCGAAATCGGAAATGTGCGTCACTGCAACTATGTCTTCCGTTCCGACTATCGCGGCGTTTTGGGAAACTGGGACTGGTGGTCTGACGCGAAGATGGGTGGCGGCACCCTCGGGGCGATTGGCTCGCATGCAATCGATTCGTTTCGCTGGCTGCTCGATGTAGAAGTCAGCGAAGTTTGCTGCACGCTTTCAACGCACGTGTCTGAGCGTCCCGATAAAGCGACCGGGACAACGCGAGCTGTAACGTCAGACGACACCGTCAGAATGTTGCTGCGGTTCGCCGAGTCGCCGCTAACCAAAGGCGCCACCGGCGCTGCTTCGCTTTCGGTAGTTGAATCCGGAAAGCTACAGAATCAGTTGGAAGTTTACGGCAGCGGCGGCGCGCTGATGGTTGAGGAAAACGGCGCCCTGTGGCATTCGCCGGCAGGTGCTGGCGACTGGCGGCCGGTCGAAGTGGAACGCGGCACTATCGCTCCCGGTATGAAGGAGTCGAGTTGGGCAAACGGCTTCACTACTTTCGCGGCGGCGATTATTGACGCCATGCGCGGTGGAAAAACTACGGTAGCAGGTGCAGCGACATTTGCAGATGGCTATCGCGCGCAGTTGGTAATGGATGCAGCCCGTGAGTCGAATAAGAGCGGCTGCTTCGTGAAAACTGAGTAGGCAGGGGCAGGAGCAGCCGGCAGGAAGAAAACAACATTTATCATTTGTCCGTTCGGTTTGAGCTCAATAGCAGAAAAGGCGGTGCGGTCCACGAGCGCGCGTCCAATTTATTCAGCTGCGTGAATCCACTTCCGTGGAACGAAATAACAAATGAGAAATTTCAAATGACAAATGGAAAATGCCTTAGGCTATTCTCCTTCCCTCTCCTACTTCTTAGTTGCCTTCTCCGTCCCCGTCTTATCAGTACCGTAGCCACCCCAAATTCCATCCAGCGTTCCATCGGGTTTGATTTCGTAAGCGACGAAGGCGCAACGCGAACCGCCGAGTCCTACCGACAGCGTGTCACCCTGCCTGACGCCAAAGCCCGAACTGTTGTTACTCCAGGCGAATGTGTAACCGCTTGCTCTTGATACGACCGTCAGCTTGCCTTTGTATCCACCGCCATTTGGATTTGTACCGGTAGTGTTGTAATCGCCCTCGATACCTGAGCCGCTGGTGCGCTCAGCTTTCTCGGTGCCGCTCTCATTCGTACCCCAGTAACCCCAGACGCCATCAAGTGTGCCGTCAGTTAGAATTTTATAACTCACCACGCCGCAACCCTTCCCGCTTGCGCCGCCGGTGAAAGCGACGGCAACAACGCCACCGTTCCCGACGCCAACGCCGTCGTATTGTTTGCCGGCGTTCCAGCGAAACTGATAGACGTCGCCATGCTTGATGATCGCGAGGCCGCCACGATATGGGCTGCCGTTCTCATTGGTACCGACCACGTTATACTCGCCGGAGATATCGGCCGGAGGTGTTGCGGACTTCTGCGCCGAGTTACTGTTTGCAGGCGCTTCCGGCTTCTTCGCGGTGAGACTGGAACAAGCCAACACGCACGCAACAAGCACGGCGAGAGCAATTAAACTTCCATATAATGGATTGGTTGGATTCTTTTTCATCGGGGGCTCCTCTTTCTACAGAAACGGTAGCAACGCCAAACCCTCGCAGCGGCTGGCCTCGTCATTTGCAAATCGCAGGCTTTATAAGTTCAGCACGTCTTTCTTGTCAACATTTTTGCGGGTGACTAAATTGGCATTTGTAAAGCAAACTGTTAGTTTGCGTCGGGAAATGCGCTGCTAAAACAGTGATTACGACGCGTAGCGTCGGTGTGAATTTAGCCCAGCCTTTCAAGGCTGGGATCACGCCGTGCCTTAAACCACGCGTCGCGTCAGCGACGCATGAAGGATATATCTCAGCAATTTCATTCCGTTGCTACGCGACGGACGTTGCTCCGGTTAACTTATTGTTTCCCGGCCTTGAAAGGCAGCGCTAAATTCACATTGACGCTACGCGTCGAACTTTAGCGGCTCTTAAGGCAAAAGGCCAAAGACGAGGGGAAACGGCTTGCGCCACAAAGCTTGCGAAATCTGAACGCGCGTCCATCCCGTCTTCGATCAAATGATTAAAAGGACCCTGCAGAAACAGCGCTCACCATCACGTGTTCGCAAGGTCCGTGTTGGCGTTGACACCGGCGGCACCTTCACTGACTTTGTCTTTGAAACGCAGGGTCGTCTTGAAGTATTCAAACTCGCTTCCACTCCCGCAGATCCTTCGCGCGCCATCGCTGCTGGACTACAAACAATTTCAGACAAAACTGGCGCAGCTCTGAAGAATCTCGAAGTGGTCCACGGCACCACCGTCGGCACAAATGCTTTGCTCCAGCGCCGGGGCGCTCGCACCGCGCTCGTCACCACCCGCGGGTTTGAAGACGTGCTGGTGATTGGCCGCCAGGCGCGACCCGAGCTCTACAACCTGAACGCCAGCAAACCGGCGCCACTCGTGCCCGACAGTTTGCGTTTTGGATTGGGCGGACGAGTGGCGGCGGACGGCAAAGTAATCGAAGCTCTCGACGAGAAAGCGTTGGCTGCGTTAGTTGATCGACTCAGAAAATCGAGAGTTGATTCAATCGCGATCTGTTTGTTGTTTTCTTTCATCGACTCACGCTTCGAAAAACAAATAGCAGCGGCGCTTACGGTTCTCGGTGTACCCCTCTCAGTTTCGCACCAAATTCTTCCTGAGTATCGAGAGTTTGAGCGCACTTCCACCGTGACGATCAACGCTTACCTGCAACCACTGATGGGAAGTTATCTGGAGCGGTTGGCAACGAACACTCCGAGTCTGCGCGTGATGCAGTCATCGGGCGGCAGCATCTCTGCATCGGTCGCTGCGCGTGAACCGGTGCGCACCATTCTTTCCGGCCCGGCAGGCGGCGTGGTTGGCGCCATGCGCGCAGCGCGCGCGTCAGGTTTTGAAAAGATCATTACCTTTGACATGGGCGGAACTTCCACCGACGTGGCACTCTGCGAGCGCGACGGACTGCGCCTGACCAACGAGGCTTCAGTCGCCGGACTGCCGGTTGCCGTACCGGTGATGGACATTCACACCGTCGGTGCTGGTGGTGGTTCGATCGCCAGAGTTGACGAAGGCGGGTCGTTGCGAGTGGGACCGGAATCGGCGGGCGCTGATCCGGGTCCGGCCTGCTACGGCCGTTCGTTCCTGCCAACCGTAACGGACGCGCATATTCTGCTCGGCCACTTCGGTGGTACGGGTCTGCTGGGCGGCGATTTCACGCTCGACGAGTCGCGTTCGGAAAAGGCCATGACACAGCTGGCAAGCAAAATGAGCAAAGCTGCTGGACGTCGCGTGTCTGCTATTGAGGCTGCCCGTGGAGTTCTGGTGATAGCAAACACAAACATGGAACGGGCACTGCGGCAAATCTCGGTTGAACGCGGCCATGACAGTCGCGAGTTTGCGCTACTTCCATTCGGCGGCGCCGGCGGCCTGCATGCGGTAGAGCTGGCGCAAGCGCTGCGGATACCGCAAATCATCGTGCCAAATTCCGCGGGCGCGCTTTCGGCCATCGGAGTACTCACTGCCGACGTGTTGAAGGACCAGAGCCGGACGCTGATGTTGGAAGTTACACCCGGAATTGAACGACAACTGGAACCGACGTTCAAAGACATGGAGCGCACCGCTGCCGCCGCTCTGCGCCGCGAGGGCTTTGCTCCAGCGAAGCAACGTCATGAACGTTCACTTGCCCTACGCTACAAGGGCCAATCGTTTGAATTGGAAATCAAACCGACGCGCGCGGGAATAGCGGCGAGTTTTCACAAGGCGCATCTCGAGCGCTACGGTTACGAACAGGAAAACACCGTGGAGATTGTCAGCGCGCGCGTTCGCTCCACGGGATTAGTGGAAAAACCAGCCGAACAGAAACGTCAGGCCTCGCGCGACAAAGCCTTTGTCAAAATAGCCACGAGAGTAAACGCTTTTATGAACGGGAAGAAACAACGGGTTGCAGTTTACCGGCGAAATGAGTTGCGGCCGGGTGCTCGCTTGCGCACCCCGTGCATCGTGACTGAATACTCGTCGACGACGCTGATTCCGAACGAGGCTAAAGCTGAGGTTGATAGCTACGGAAACTTGATTATTCAACTAACGTAGTTCGCCGGTTGAGAAGGTGCAGGTTGAGAGAAAGTGCAAGTTTAGAGAACGTGCAAGTCAGGAAGGGAGCTTGCCCCCGCTCTTTCACAATTAGGTTGTCTAAAAACTGAAGAGGAAGTAACAAGAGCGGGGGCAAGCCCCCTTCCCGACCTGCAATATGACCTAGCTCATTCGGTCTTTCAGAAAGACTTGAAGGTTAGCATTCTGATGAAGCAGTTCGATCCTACAACGCTGGAAATCTATCGCGCGCTCTACACCTCGGTCGCTGAGGAGATGGGCATCGCTCTGCGCCGCACCGCATTTTCACCCAACATAAAAGAGCGACGCGATTATTCCTGCGCTGTGTTCGACGCCGGAGGTCGAGTGATCGCACAAGGCGATCACATGCCCGTGCACTTAGGCTCGATGCCAATGGCTGTCGCCTCCGCGTTGCGAGAAGTTGATCTGCAAACGGGCGACGTCGTTGCTCTAAACGATCCGTTCGTCGGTGGCACGCATTTGCCCGACGTGACGTTGGTAATGGGAGTATGGGCGGAAAAAGGGGGAAGTGGGGAAAAGGGGAAAAGGGGAATGGGAATACCGGACACCTTCGGGTCGTTGCCCTTTACCCTTTCCCCTTTCCCCTCTTCCCCTCTTCCACTTTTCTACGTCGCCAATCGCGCGCATCACGCAGACATCGGCGGCGCGACGCCCGGCTCAATGGGACTTGCCACCGACATTTACGGCGAAGGTGTAACCATTCCGCCAATTCGTTTGGTCAGAAACGGCGAACTCGATGGCGACCTGATGCGATTGATCCTCGCGAATGTTCGCAGTCACGATGAACGTCGTGGCGATTTTCAGGCGCAGATCGGTTCGTTGAAAACCGGCGCTACGCGCCTGCTCGAGATTATTGAACGTCGCGGCGGACGTGAAGCGTCTGACTATGCAACGCACCTGATCGAATATTCCGCCCGGCTCATGCGACACGCAATCGGTGCGATTCCCAACGGCAGTTACGAAGCCGAAGACGCACTCGACGACGACGGCATCACTGATAACGAAGTTGCGATCAGGGTGCGCATCACCATTAAAGGTGAAAAGGCGATGGTTGATTTCACTGGCAGTGCGCCGCAAGTCGCCGGGCCGATTAATGCCGTCGAAGCGATCACCGTCTCCGCGGTCTCGTATGTATTTCGCTGCTTGCTCGCGGGTGATGTACCGGCCAGCGCCGGCTTGATGTCGCCGATTCAAGTGATTGCGCCGGCGCGTACGGTCGTTAACGCAGTTCATCCTGCTTCAGTCGCCGGCGGAAATGTCGAAACGTCGCAACGGATCGTCGACGTTTTGTTCAGAGCCCTGGCTAAAGCGTTGCCTGAGAGAATTCCCGCGGCCAGCCAGGGCACGATGAACAATCTGACGATTGGCGGCATTGATCCACGAACCGCGCGCGAGTTTTCCTACTACGAAACATTAGCCGGCGGCATGGGCGCCCGACCACTACAAGACGGCATAGACGCGGTCCATACGCACATGACTAACAGCCTCAACACGCCAGCTGAAGCGCTGGAGTATGCGTATCCGTTGCGTGTTCATGAATATCGAATCCGGAAAGGCTCAGGCGGAAAAGGAAGACACAAGGGTGGCGATGGTGTGGTGCGCGAGATTGAAACGCTCGCGCCGGCGCGCATGTCTTTGTTGGCAGACAGACGCAAGCGCAAACCTTACGGATTGTCTGGAGGTGAACCTGGTAAATCAGGCAACGCTGTGATCGTGCGCGATGGTCGCGCGCGCAAGATCGGATCTAAAGGCAGCTGGGAACTGAAAGCCGGCGATCGCGTTCGCATTGAAACTCCCGGCGGCGGCGGGCACGGAACGAAAGGGAAAAGTGGAAAGGGGAAGGGGTAAAGGGAGCGAACGACCACGTTCGTCCTTCTTGTATTTCCCATTCCCCGTCTTTAGGTCGTCAGTCTGCGATAAATCCCCGGCATGCGCTCAGGCAATGTCAGCACATCGTCAATAATCGTGTAGCCAATCTCGCCGTACAAGTCTCGCAACTCCGCTTCCGATTCGCGATCGATCGTAATGCAAAAGGGAGTGATCCCCTGCGTCTTCGCCTGCCGCAAAGCTTCGCGCGTGTCCTCGCGGGCGTAACGCGCGTCGCCATAATCGTGATCGTAAGGCCGGCCATCCGACAATACGATCAACAGCCGCGTGCGCGCCTCCTGTTTAGCGAGTTTCGCTGCTGCATGCCGGATCGCAGCGCCGAGTCTGGTGTTGTTCTGAAATGCTATCCCGCCGATTCGCTGTTTTACTTCGTCGGAGTATTTCTCATCAAAATCCTTCACGACATAAAACTTCACATTGCGCCGGCCTTCGGAGGTGAAACCGTTAATCGAATACGTATCGCCGACTGCCTCCAACGCTTCGCTCATCAACACCAACCCTTCCTTTTCAATTTCGATGATGCGCCGTCCTGGTCGCGTGTAAGGCTGAAGCGGATGACGCCCGATCGTGCGCGCCGTCGATGAAGATTGATCGAGCAGGAAAGAGACTGCCACATCACGACGCCGCCGCAGTCGCTTCGTATACAACCGTTCCGATTGATGCCCGCCACCGACTCTCGCAGCGCGGCGATCGATCACAAAATCGACAACGGCGCTAAGGTCAAACTCTTCGCCGTCAAGTTCATTCGTGACGCGCACCAGGTCTTCCGGACGCATCAATTGAAACTGGTGGCGAATCGAAGAAATTACGCCGCGGTAACGGTCGCGCGTTTGCTCAACAAACGCCTGGTCACCTTGCTTCACGCGCTTTTCGATTACGCGACACCAGCCAAGCCGGTGATCGGTCAGCTCCCGATCCCACTCGTCGTAGTTGTAAGCCACTTCGCCTTCTTCAATCATTTGCTCCGGAGATTCGCCTTCAGTCCAGCTTTCGGCGCCCGCAAGTTCATCAGGTTCACTATCGCTGTCCGGATCGTTCCAGGCGTTGAAGAGTTCGCGCGCATCGCGCCGCTGTGGGTTGCGATCCGGCTGGCGGTTAAAGGTCTCGGTCGCGATGGAATTTTCTTCGTCCGATTCGGCAGGCTCCTCCTCGGTCTCGACTTCCTGAATTGAATCGTCGTTTGGCGACATCGACTGAAATAACGAATAGACGCGACTTGTCGCCAACAAACTGTCCGCGACCGTTGCCGTATCGTTGTTCAGATACTCCGCAGTTAAAACTTCGAGTTCGGAAACAATTTGACCGTAATACTGGCGCGCATCATCGCTCGCGCCGCCAAGTAATGTCGTTTGGAATAACAACTCAAAGGGAAGCAGAGTGGCCGGCAACTCGGTAACGGAAGGACGTCCGCGACGGAGGTGCTCGCGAATCAAGTCAAGATCGCGAGCCAACCCGCGATACTTCAGGCGCAGCTGTTTGTCGACCCGGAAGTTCTCCAGTGTTCCGAAAATGCGACGAGCCAACTGCGGCTGCGGAAACAGATTCAGCGCCCGGCGATAGTCGACATTCGTAGGACAGACATTCTTGTCTGTCGCTTCTCTTTCAGAACCCGCCATCGAATCAGGGACAGACAGGAATGTCTGTCCTACCATCTCGTCGGGGAGCGAGAAGGCGTCAAGCGCGTCAACATTTTCCGGCGCGTACGTTTCGGCGAGCGTTGTGTACGCAGCTCGCAGCGACGCCGTTCCCTGCTCGTAGGTACCAAACTCTATTTGCCCGGCGGCGTGTGCAGCCAGCACTTTGTAAAGACGGAAGTCGAGTTCGTCATCAGCAAACTCCGCGACCAGGGCAGGAAGATGAATCGTCCTGCCATCTGCGATACGCGACTCCAATGGCACTGCAGCCAAGGCCGCAATTTCAACTTCGTTGCCGGTTAATCCCTCGACATAGAGCAACAACAAATGCTTCACCGTCTCGAGCGCGAGTCCATTGCTGCCGCTGCGCAACGCGTCGTAGCTGCCGCGAGTTTCCAGTGCGAAATAGCTGCGACGCGCGCGTGCATTTTTGCTGTGTTCGATGAGTCCCTGCCGGGCCCACTGCTCGAACTGGTCTATCGAGACGGAGCGCAGTGCAGCGGAGCTCGAACGAAAACAGGCGAGCGCTGCTTCAACATCAGTCGCGGCTATCTCGTTCGTCAGTCTGATAACGCGCAGTGCGAGGTTGATGCGACGTTCGCGATCAGCGTCGCTCGCAAGTCCCTGCAAAAACCGCGGGCTGCTGCGAACAAAAGCTACCAGGCTGGCGTTGCCATGCTTCGCGACCGTCCACAAGAGCTTCAGCCATTCGTCGAATATTTCCGGTAAGGTCCGCAATATATCGCCGCCGGTGACGAGCACCTGCAGCGCCGAGCCGCCACCCCGTTCCAGAAAGCCGACTGTGCTTTCGAGTAACTTTAGCGCCTCAACTGATTTCAGGTTTGTCAGCGCCGGCGGGAGCGCGGTCCAGGCATCTGCGGCAATACCACCGGCGCGAGCCGCAAACTCCGCCGTAAGATCGATCGCTTTTTGAGTTACCGCCGGATCTTTGATTCGCCGCAAACGCTCGAGGACTTCTGGAGTCTGATTGAGAAACTCGGCGCTGTGCTTTGCCGACCTTCGAGAAATCTCCGCAGCCACTTCGAGCACAGCCTTGAGGAGATCGGGATCGTTGATCGCTTTTGCGAGCGCCGGCAGGTTGCGAAACGTTTCGACCGTGATTTGCGACGAGAGCGCGATTTGGCGCAAGCAGAGTTGGAACACCAAAGAGTGAACGTCAGCTGGAAGTTCTCCGATTTCAGCTACGCCGGCCGCGAAAAAAGTGATTGCGTTTTCAACTTCACTCAACGCGAGTCGCCGGCCGAGTTCGCCCCATGAGCGCAGATCCGCCGCCGTCAAAACTTCCGCGGCTGCGGGCGCAGCACGTAAGAACTCAACGCCGGCGCGCAAAGAGATACTCGCGATGGCAGCGCTCGTCTCCAGCGCCGCGGTAGATTTGTCCAGCGGCAAACCCGCCAACTCGCGCGTCAGCCTTAAGAACGATTGCCGTTCCGCGCTGGGGATTTCTGAGTCGAGATTCTCGTCGTGCATTCCATTTTTGGAGTGCGCCGACCTGTCGGCGCTTTCGTCGGTCGGGATTGGAGATAAGAAAATAGCGCGGCCAAAGCGGCGACAGGTCGCCGCACTCCAAAATTAGATCACGGTAGTGATGATCTCGCGGATGCTGCGTTGGAGCTCACGATCGTCCGTGATCGGTGCGCACATGGCGGTTTCGGCAGCGGTAACCGGCGGAATTCCCAGTGTAATCAGTTGCGCAGCGTAAATCAGCAAGCGCGTGGAGACGCCCTCTTCCAATCCATGGCCGCGCAGATTACGAACCTTCTGGCCGATCAGCACGAGATCGCGCGCGGTGCCTTCATCAACTCCGCCTTCGCGGGCCACGATTTCCGTTTCCATTTCCGCTGGTGGATAGTCGAAGTCAATTGCCACGAAGCGTTGGCGAGTTGATTGTTTCAAGTCTTTGAGAATTGATTGGTAGCCGGGATTGTAGGAAACAACCAGCATGAAGTCTGGCGGTGCGTCGAGAATAGTTCCGCGCTTTTCAATCGGCAGACGGCGGCGGTGATCAGTTAGCGGGTGAATGATCACGACCGTATCTTTGCGTGCTTCGACAACCTCGTCGAGATAACAGATCGCGCCGTTGCGCACAGCGGCAGTTAGAGGGCCGTCGTGCCAAACAGTCTCTTCCCCTTCCAACAAGTATCGCCCGACCAGGTCGGTAGCCGACAAGTCCTCATGACAAGCGACAGTGATTAGCGGCCGTTCAAGACGCCACGCCATGTGTTCGACAAAACGCGTCTTGCCGCAGCCGGTTGGACCTTTGAGCAAGACCGGCAAACGCGCGGAGTGGGCCGCCTCAAACAGATCTACTTCCCCGCCAATCGGCAAGTAGTAAGGCTCTTTAGCAACTCGATATTCTTCGATTGCACTTTCGGGCATAGTTAATTATTCAACTTTCAGACGAAGCCTCAGAATATCATCCGTGTGAAAGGCCAGCAAACAGCGCGTGATGACCTGATTTGAAATCCTCTGTCCGTCATCGGGTTCTCCGTGTCTGCGTTGTAACAACGGGTTCAGGCTGTCCACCACAGAGTCACAGAGAACACAGAGGTGGCACAGAGGATCACTTCCAAAATTCGCCCCTTCTTGACTATTTACGATTTACTATTCACGATTCACAAATATGAAGTTAGCAGTTGCAATGTCTGGTGGTGTCGATTCGTCGGCAGCCGCGGCCATCCTTAAGGAGCAGGGCCACGAGCTGGTTGGCTTTACGATGCAGTTGTGGAACCAGCGTCGCGGTATCAGTGTGGACGAGAACGGCGATCCGCTGCCTTCGCGTTGTTGTTCGCTGGACGATGTTTACGACGCCCGGCGCGTCGCCGAAGAGCTGGGTTTTCCGTTCTACGTGCTCAACCTCGAGCGTGAGTTTGAACGCGATGTGGTGCAACCGTTTGTTGCGAGTTACCTCAATGGCGAAACTCCAATTCCCTGCGTCTCCTGCAACAGCCGGTTGAAGTTTGCTTCGCTCGATCAACTCGCCGCCAGTCTTGGTTGTGACAAAGTCGCGACGGGCCATTACGCCCGCGTCGAATTCGACGAAGTCTCGAATCGCTACCGGCTATTTCGTGGTCGCAATCTGGATAAGGATCAATCTTACTTTCTGTGGGAACTGACACAGGATCAACTTTCGCGCGCAATGTTTCCACTGGGTGAGATGTCGAAGCCGGAAGTGCGTGAAGTGGCGCGCGAACACTCGCTCGCAGTGGCGGAGAAATCGGAGTCGCAGGAGATATGTTTCGTTCCTGACGGCGACTATGCCGGCTTTATCGATCGCTACCTTGAGTCTGAAGACGCAACCGATCGTCTGCCGGGCGACGGCGAAATTGTTGATGAGAGCGGCGCGGTAGTGGGCCAGCATTCCGGTATCCACCGGTATACGATTGGTCAGCGTCGTGGAATTGGTATCGCCGCTCCGCAACCGCTTTACGTCACCAACATCGACGCGGCAAAGAACCAGATCATGATTGGCCAACAGGACGACTTGTTGAGCAGCGAGTTCACCGCTACGGGTGTTAACTGGGTGGCCTTTGATCCACCGGACGAACCGGTTCAAGCGCAGGTGCGCGTGCGCTATCGGCACACGCCGGCAGGAGCAACCATCACGCCGATCGAGAACAACCGCGTTCGCATCGTATTTGATGAGCCACAACGCGCCATCACTCCCGGCCAGGCCACTGTGTTCTATCGCGGCGATGAGGTCGTGGGCGGCGGGTGGATTGTGAAAAGCCGGAGGCAGGAGCAGTAGCAGTCGGCAGGAACCATCTGCCGGTATCTAGAACTGCCTTTTCTCCGAGTTCTGCCGACTGCTTCTGCCTCCTGCTCCTATCCTTCCCTAAACCTTTCCGCTCCCATCTACGTACTCACTTTGCGAATAATTACGAACTAATAAGCAATAAAAGGCAGGAATAATATGGCAATGTCGCGCACCCGAAAGACCGTTTTGATAATTACCGGCATCGTAGTCGGCTTGGTTCTCGTGGCCTTAATCGGCCTCGCCGTTTTGGTAGCCACCGTCCGCGGTAACGAACCCACCATCGCCGACAACAGCGTGCTGACGATCCACGTCGCCGGCGCCTTACCGGACTACGTCCCCTACGATCCGCTGCGAAAGTTTTTTGGCGGCCCTGACCAATCGCTCACCGGTCTGATTCAACAATTCAAAATGGCGAAGGTCGACAAACGCATCAAGATGGTCATCCTGGAGATCGATATGTCCGGGGTGGGCTGGGGCAAGTCTGAGGAGATTCGCGACGCAGTTGCAGACTTTCGTTCGTCGGGCAAACCCGTCTACGCCTACATGGAATACGGGATGAACAAGGAGTACTACATCGCGAGCGCCTGCGACAAAATTTACCTCGCGCCGCCCGGAGAGTTGTTTATCAACGGCCTCGCTGCCGACGTGATGTTCTTCCGCGGTTCGCTCGACAAGCTGGGTGTCTATCCTGACATCTATCAGATCGGAAAATACAAAAGTGCCGGCGACATGTTTACGCGCAAAGACATGTCTGATGCACACAAGGAGTTCATGAATTCACTGCTCGACGATTTGTACAATCGCTACGTCGATGCGATTGCCAAGAGTCGCGGCAAAACTTCTGAACAGGTGCGCGCCCTCATCGACGATGCTCCGTATGGCGCGCCGAAAGCGAAAGACGCCGGACTAATCGATGGCGTCGCTTATCGTGAAGAACTCGAAAACGAGTTGAAGGCCAAGCTGGGTTACAAAGAGAGCGAGCCGCTGAAGATCGTGAGGGGCTCGGAGTACAGCCAGATCCAACCGGAGTCACTTGGTCTTAACGAAGGCGAACGGATCGCCGTGATCTATGCGACCGGCGACATTGGTTCGGGAGCATCGGAAAACAGCCCCGGTGGTTCCCAGTCGATTGGCTCCGACACGTTGTCGAAAGCAATCGACGACGCGCGCGACGACAAGACAATCAAGGCGATTGTAATTCGCGTTGATAGTCCCGGCGGTTCGGGTCTCGCGTCTGACATCATCTGGCATTCAGTGGTTGCTGCCAAAGAGAAAAAACCAGTGGTGATCTCGATGAGCGACGTGGCTGCTTCCGGTGGTTATTACATCGCTTGCGGCGCGAGCAAGATCGTTGCTCAACCCTCAACGATTACCGGCTCGATCGGTGTCGTCGCCGGCAAACCGGTGATGCGCGGCTTTTACGATTGGCTGGGACTTTCCAACGAATACATTCTGCGCGGCAAGAATGCCGGTATGTTTCGTGAAACCGAAAAGTTTAGCGATGACGAACGGGCGAAGTTTGAAGATTGGATCAAGACAACTTACTACAACGACTTCGTGCCGAAAGTTGCGAAAGGCCGAGGGAAGGATGCCGCCTATGTTGATTCAGTCGCTCAGGGTCGCGTTTGGACCGGCGCTCAGGGACAAGAACGCGGATTGGTCGATGAATTTGGGGGACTTGATCGCGCTGTCGAGGTCGCTAAAGACCTTGCCAAGATCCCGAAAGATAAGGGCGTGCATCGCGTGATTCTTCCCTATCCGCGCACCGTGCTTCAGGAGTTGCTCAGCGAGAGCAGCGAAACGCATACGCAAATGCAGCAGCGCGAGGCAGTGATGGCGACCTTGCCGGAAGATGCCCGACGTGCAGTGCGTTACATGGCGTTGCTTGATCGGATGAAGAGCGGTGAGTCGATGCTCCTGATGCCGTTCGATCTCCGGATCAAGTAAGCAGTGAGCGGCAGTTAGCAGTGTGCGGTAAGCCGTAAAAGAAAAGGCAGTGAGCCTAAGTGGTTCACTGCCTTTTCCCCTGCTCACCGCTTACTGCTCACTGCTTACTGATCCTTTCCATTCCGCCCATATACGGACGCAACGCTTCGGGAATGACAACCGAGCCATCCGGCTGTTGAAAGTTTTCCAGGATCGCAATCCAGGTACGACCAACTGCCAGGCCCGAGCCATTCAACGTGTGCACAAACTCGGGCTTCGCTCCGCCGGCACGGCGGAAACGAATCTGCGCGCGTCGCGCCTGGAAATCCACACAGTTCGAACACGAAGAGATCTCTTTGAACTCGCCATACGACGGCAACCACACTTCAACGTCATACGACTTCGCAGCTGAAAATCCCAGGTCACCAGTTACGTGTTCAACTGTGCGATAGTGCAGCCCCAGCTTCTCGAGAATCGATTCTGCATCGCGCGTTAAAGCCTCCAGCTCATTAAACGACTCTTCCGGCGCGGTCAGTTTCACTAGTTCAACTTTCTCAAACTGATGTTGCCGGTAGATGCCACGCGTGTCGCGCCCGTAGCTGCCGGCCTCGGAACGGAAACACGGCGAGTAAGCCGCAAACTTCAGCGGCAACTGAGACGCGTCGAGGATTTCCTCACTGTGATAGTTAGTGACCGGCACTTCGCCGGTTGGTATCAAGTACAAGCCGCGTTCGTCAGTAAGTTTGAAAAGATCTTCTTCAAACTTCGGCAGCTGCGCGGTGCCGAAAAGCGCTTTGGCGTTGACGATAAAGGGCGGCAACGTTTCCGTGTAACCATTTTCACGAGTCTGCACATCGAGCATGAAGTTGACGAGCGCGCGGCTCAGGCGCGCACCGGCGCCATTCAGGATTCCGAAACGCGCGCCGGCTATTTTTGCCGCGCGCTCCAGATCGAGAATGCCCAGGGCCGTTCCCAGATCGACATGATCTTTGGCTTCGAAATCAAACTCGGGCTTTGTTCCCCAACGCCGAACTTCTACGTTTTCGGCCTCGCTTTTGCCGCTTGGCACGCCTTCCGCGGGAAGATTTGGCAATGACGTCAATAGATCACGCATCTTCGTCTCGGCTTCATCGCGCAAGCGATCGAGTTCAGCGATGCGTTCCTTTAATTCGTTTACTTCCTTGCGGCGCGTGTCGGCCTCGTCACGTTTGCCGTCTTTCATCAAGGCGCCGATTTCGCGACTGGCGGTATTTCGCGTGGCATTGAGTTGGTCCGATTCAGCAATAATGCGACGGCGCTCCGCGTCGGCTTCCGCAAAGCTGTCGAGCGCGGCAGGCTCCACACCGCGCGATTGCAAACCGGTCCGCACCTTCTCAAGATTTTCGCGGACGTAGTTGAGATCGAGCATTTGGGGTAATCCTTAGTAATATGGTATGAGAACAACTCATTATGCCACAGAGAGTTCGTAAAGCAGTTTTCCCTGCCGCGGGTCTGGGCACACGCTTTTTACCGGCCACCAAAGCGTCTGCAAAAGAGATGTTGCCGCTGGTTGATAAGCCGTTGATTCAATACGTGGTTGAAGAGGCGGTTGCTTCCGGAGTCGAATCCGTGATCATCGTAACCGGGCGCGGCAAGGCGGCGATCGAAGATCATTTTGATGTTTCGTTTGAACTGGAAAAGCTCCTTGAAGAACGCGGCAAGCAAGCAGAGTTGAAAGCCATGCGCGCGATTTCGGAGATTGCGCGGGTCAGTTATGTAAGGCAGCAGGAGGCGCTTGGCTTGGGCCACGCCGTTTTGCAAGCCCGCGATCTGGTTGGCGATGAGCCGTTTGCCGTTATGTTGAGTGACGACATCATCGATTCTGAAACACCCGCGCTCAGGCAGCTACTCGATGTCTACGAAAAATACGACGCGCCCGTCGTTGCGGTGTTTGAAGTTGCCGGCGAAGCGATTTCCCGTTTCGGCGTCATCGATGGCGAAGAAATCGAAGCGGGCGTTTACAAGATCAGGGACATGGTCGAGAAGCCGTCGTTTGCTGATGCGCCTTCTAACCTCGCGATCATCGGACGCTACGTATTGACGCCTGATATTTTTGCGGAGATTGAGAAGACCAGGCCCGGTGCTATCGGTGAGATCCAGATTACTGACGCGATGCGCTCGCTAATGAAGCAGCGGCCGTTTTATGCCGTGCGTTTCGAAGGCAAACGCTACGACGCCGGCGACAAGCTCGGCTTCCTGATCGCTACGGTGGAGTTTGCGCTGAAACACGAAGACCTGGCGGCTGAGTTTAGAGAGTATTTGCAGTCATTAAAGTTGTGAGAACCAGAGCGATGACAAGGTAGACATTCAGTTTGAACAGCTCATGGTTGGGAAGGGGGCTCGCCCCCGCTTTAAGTTTTTGAATAACTAATCAAACATATGTCTGATCAGAAACAATTCACCGGACGCACTGCCATCGTCACCGGCGCAACACGTGGCATCGGGCGCGCCATCGCACTTGAACTCGCGCGACGCGGCGCTGACGTCGCCTTCAATTACGCAAAGAGCGCTGAAGCGGCAGAGTCTCTAGCGAAAGAAATTGAGGCGCAGGGAGTACGCGTGCTCGCAATGCAATGCGACGTCGCCAACACCGAAGCCGCCGCCGAAATGGTGAAACAAGTGAAGGACACTTTCGGGCGCATCGATTTTCTAGTCAACAATGCCGGTATCACGCGCGACAACCTAATCCTGCGCATGAAGGAATCAGATTGGGACGAGGTGATCGACACAAATCTGAAGGGCGCCTGGAACTTTGCGAAAGCAGCACTGCGAACGATGTTGCGACAAGAAGAGGGCGGATCGATTCTCAACATCTCTTCGATCAGCGGCACCGCCGGCATGGCGGGACAATCAAACTACTCGGCGTCGAAAGCAGGGATGATTGGGTTAACCAAAGCGCTGGCCAGGGAGGTGGCGAGCCGCAAAGTGACGGTCAACGCCCTCGCGCTCGGGATGGTCGCGACTGATATGTCGGAAAAGTTAGACGACAGTTACCGCGCAAAGATCATCGAGCAGATTCCATTGGGACGTTTTGCCGAAGCGGAAGAAGTAGCTCGCATCGCCTGCTTCCTGCTTTCCAACGACGCTCGATACATCACCGGCCAGGTGATTCAAGTCGATGGCGGACTCGCGATTTGAGCGGACCAGTGCACCTAAGGCGTTGCCAGGCACCATGTTTGTAGAGGTATACTGCGCGCCAGATTAGCTCTTCACAAGGTGGGACGATTTAGTGTTCGAAATTAAGCGGAACACAACTGTTCTGGCGTTTTTGCTCCTGCTGATCCTGCTCGGCGCTGCGGCAGTCGCCGCAGTCACAGGTGCAGCCAAACCTCATCACTCTCAAACTGTCGCTGGATCAAAAAACTCAAACCAGGCTAACTCAATAGTTCAGAATACTGGCGACTTGAAAATAACGATTACGAGTTATCAAGGGGGAAGGCTCTATCAACAAACGATAGACGCATCCGGTTCAGTCAACTTCTCTCAAAGTGTTTTCAGCGCAGCTCCGGCGCCTGCTCAAACAGCGGTTGCGGGCGACATTGTGTTTAGCGAAATATATGCAGGCGGTGGAAATTCAGGTTCAACTTACGAAAATAATTATCTCGAATTGTTTAATAGAACGGCCAACACTATAGACATCAACGGGTGGCGCTTCTACTTCAGCGATGCCACCGGGACATTTAACCAATCGCTGTCATTCACAAGCTCACGAGGCATCGGGATTGGCCCGGGTCGTTATCTGCTAATTCAATTTGGACTACCAAGCCCAAACTCTTCACTGCCATTTCCGGATCTTATTGTTCCTTCCGAAACGATCATCATTCCGGGCTTTCCTCCAATACCTCCGATTAATCTCTCACCTTCAGGCAAAGTTTTTCTGACTGGTCCTAACACAAGTCTTTCTGGCAATGCCTGTCCCCTTCCGAATTCCGGAATTGTTGATTTCGTTGGCTACGGAAGCACTGCAAACTGCTTTGAAGGCGGCGGAGCTGCTCCGACCCTTAGTTCAACAACAGCAGCGATTCGGCAACTCGCCGGATGTGCAGATACCAACAACAACAACAGTGATCTTCTGGCAGCCACGCCCAGCCCCCGGAACAGTAGCTCGACTGCTAACTTTTGCAGCGCAACTCCTCCGGAAGTTCAGTTCATCCAACCCAGTTTTGATGTTACGGAACAGTCCGGTTCAATCGCTGTGGTCGTTGTGCGAAATGGCAATACTTCCGGAACTGCTACAGTGGATTACACCACCGCTGATAATGCCGGAGCGAGCAACTGCCATAACATCAATGGCCGGGCCTCTTCTCGGTGTGACTACATAGCAACGGTCGGAACTCTGAACTTTGCGGCCGGCGAGACGACTAAGCAAATAAATATTCCCCTGATTGACGATAGCTTAGTTGAAGGCACTGAGACTTTCTCGATCAATCTGAGCAATCCAGCTGGCGCTACGCTCGGGACACCCATTCTGGCCGACATTTTCATTCACGATCCCGACGCCGCAAATGGACCGAACCCGATCGATCAAGCCTCGTTCTTTGTGCGCCAGCATTACGTTGATTTTCTTAATCGCGAACCTGATACCGCTGGCAGCAACTTCTGGATCGGCGAAATCACTAACTGCACGCCGCAGCCACAATGCACCGAGATCAAACGTATCAACGTTTCCGCCGCTTTCTTCCTCTCCATAGAGTTTCAGGAAACCGGTTACCTGGCCTATCGCGCCTTCAAGACAGCCTATGGAGACGCAGCAGGACAGGCTATGGTCCAGGGTGTGCCAACCCAAATATCTGTACCGATGATCAGGCTCCAGGAGTCTCTCGCTGATGCACATGCGATTGGCGATGGCGTAGTCGTGGGCCAGCCCAACTATCAACAAATCCTCGAGAACAACAAGGTCGCGTACTTCGCAACGTTCGTTTCGCGACAGCGATTTCTCACCGATTACCCGGCGACGATGACGCCCGCTGAGTTTGTTGACAAATTGAATCAGAGGGCCGGCAACGTGCTTTCGTCCTCAGAACGAGACACGCTGGTAACCCAACTCCAGTCGGCGCAGAAAACGCCTTCACAGCGAGGGCCGCGGCTTCATACGTGGTGCCACGACGTGGTCTACAGAGTCGACGGCGAAGGATGGTCCATTACTTGAGTGTGGGAACCGTAGCGGCTGCGCTCCTACCCCTGTTTCTCGAGGTGCTTGGCAAGAAACTAACCTGCACCTACTTCTTTCTTGTTTGTGTCTGTCAATCGTTTGTGCCACGCCGAGTCTTCCAAGGTTTAGGGGCAGTTTGGAGATTTTGTAGGAGACCGAATCGTTACCACTGCGTTACCCGAGTTTTCCGTTTTCTCAAAATGGCGTCGCCGTCGCTTCTGACGACAACCTAACCGATCCTAACCGTTGAGGGCACGGTGGTGGGGGCGGGAAAAGGATGCAGCTAGCCTCCGTTACTAGAGCGGACTTGAAAGGTGCAGAACTCTCCAAGACCTCGCTAAAAGGCACAATACTTCAGGGCGCAAATTTTACGGATGCGCGATTAACAGGGACAGATCTTTCTAATGCCGACCTGCGGGGAACAGTCTTTACAAGAGCCATCCTGAACAGCGCCGAGCTAAGTCAAGCTAACTTCAGTAGAGCAAAGCTCAATGATGCTGACCTAAGCTCGGCTACAATGACGGCCTCAGATTTCAGTGAGGCAGAACTTATCCGTGCAAATCTCAGCGGAGGGAAGCTAGTCAGGGCACTTTTCCGAGCAGCCACATTGCGTAATGCGCGTCTCAACGGCGCGAATCTAAATGGCGCTTCCTTTTGGAAAGCGAACCTGAGCGAAGCGGACTTGTCCGGAGCAAACCTCAATAACGCGGACCTGAGCGATGCGGATCTTACAGAAGTAAATCTGACTGACTCATATCTGATGCGCGCCAAGCTTGGCAAAGCCAATTTAACTGACGCAAAGCTGCTCCGCACTCAACTTGTTGGCGCGGATCTCAAAGAAACTAAGCTGTGCGGAGCAGATCTAACTGAAGCCAATCTGAAAGAAGCATATCTAAAAGGAGCGGATCTAAGAAGAGCGAAGCTAAAAACATCAAAAGGCATAACAACTCTGCAACTCGCCGAAGCAAATTCTTGATGGGAGCACTCAACTAAGTGCGGGAATGTGGAAGCAGATACATGGGCTGAAACGTCAATAGTTAGATCGCGAAGAGTGGCTTAGAGAATTGGAACGATTGATCGTTCGAGGGAGATCGAAAGAAATGAAGAGCTACGTAGTCTATTGGTAACGCGGGAATTGAACAAGGAAAAACCACAAGCCTCTTTGACTTCGGAGTTCCGCAACGAAGTGCGAAGATGGTTTATCGGCTCGCTAGGGCGGGTCTTGCTGCTCTAACGTCTTTCGAAGATTTTGGCACTTCGAGCATCGAAGGGCGTTGCTGAGAACGAATCCAGTCTGGATTAACCGACAGAATATATCCCGTCCCACGATGTGTTCTAACGTGACAGAGCAGTATTTCCTTACCTTGCAACGTCACGGTCTCGTAATCTACGACAATCGCGGGCTCTGTTGCCCATCCGAACTGTTCAAACTGCGCCTTAGCTTCAGGTGTATTAATCGGGACAACGTTGGTACCCAATGGAAAGACCTTCATTAGGCGTAAAGTTGTAAGCGGATGGTAGAAGATCGTTCGAGGAATCGTCTTGCTATAAAAGATGCCGCAGCCAAAGCTCGCGAGCATCGCGAGAGTAACAAATGACAACCTCAGCCAACGAGAATAAAAGGTGTGAAGATAACTCGACTCTTTCGCAGGTCTCATATTCCCTCCCAATTATGGCCAAGCGCCGACCTCAAGGTAATGCGGTTCGTCTAAGTTGTGTGGGTCTTGTGCCCTTTGGTTAGCCATTTAATGTTGGCGGCCTAAGTGTGTCTGCATTGCCTTGAAGTTATTCTCCCAAAGGTCAGCCTCCTTGAGTCTCTTATGCAGCCAGTTCAGCGCACAATCATTTGCAGGCTCAATTTTACTCAGACGAGTATTGATGTTGTCACGAAACTTCCGATCCAATTCCAGTCCCTCGCTGATAACCCGAGCCGCCTCTTCATTCCTCTTTTTGTCGGTAGGGCTGAAGAGCAAGCGGTAAGCCAGTTTCATGCACGCTTCAAGATTTGAATTGTCTGCGGCGAAGGCACCTTGAAACTCCCGCAGTGCATCTTCAAACTTTTCATTAGACTTCTCGCGATCTAGCCCTAACTCTTCGTAGGTGATACCAAGAAGTAGAGAGGCCTCGACGAAACTCGAAGTTTCCTTTTTTACAGTTTTGAGGTGACCTTCCGCTTGATAAAAGGCAGGCAGGGGATCCAGCCCTCGACGACGATAGATCTGTCCTCGCAGCAAATAATAACGGGCCCACATGATATGCCTCGACGGCGAATCCTGTAAAGCCGCGCTCTCGTCACCCGTCGCAGTCTTTGTTTCGATAATTTTGTCTGCCAGCTGCAAAGACGCTTGAGCGCTATTTAGCCATGCGTCGGCCCGCGCTAAATTTGGCGGCGCCCCGTCGGTGTCTTCAACGAAGTACGGTTCATCTTTGTTGAGTTCATCTTGCACTTGAGTGAGAAAGATTGAGGCTTTATTGATCGGAGCCCTAACGAAATCTTTTTGTGCTTTCGTAGCATCATCGAACTGCTTGATCGCGTCGTCTGCCCAACTGGCATAACCTATTCTCCACTTACGGACCACTAGGCCGTACATATTGTGCGCAACTGCATTCTTCTCGTCTGTTTCGATGGCTTTCTGAAATTTTTTGACTGCCTCGAATGGTAAGTCGTGGAGGTCATCCACGATACCCGCCAGAACATAAAGCTCAGCGGGCTTATGGGGACCTGCCAGCTTGTCGATAACTCCTAATCCCGACTCGATCCGCTTAAGAGTGTCGTCCATGGTTTCGGGCGGCGATGATCCCCCTTGGTCCCCGTTCGACGAATCTTTTCTCTGGTTAGTGTCCCTGACTTTGAATTGATAATCTTTGGAAGCAATTCCCAGGAGCTCAACCTCATGCCGCAATAGATTTACGTCATTGTTTTGTTCACATCGTTCAAGTACCTTCACACCTGAATAAATATCGACCTGTCCGTTGAGTATTTTTGAGCTGAATTCAAAGTCACCTTTCCGCGCGTAGTCTCGGGCAGTTTCATAAATGTTTCGACAAATACTTTCGTCACTTCTCTTTCCAAAGAGTCGATCCCATAAGTCAAAAGCTTTACCCATCACACCGAGAATAAGCGCCAAGAATGTGGCGACAGCTGTAATTTTGATGATCGTCTTCTTAGTGACTTTCTTAATCGGGCTGCGCCGTGGCGAGCTCGAAATGGTTTCCTCAATAATCGACTTGTCAGCGGTAATCTCATTCTTGGATTCATCCGGCTGAAGAGCCTTGTGCTCTGTGTCCATTGTCTACCTCTTGTAACTTACTATATCCACCTAACGAACTGCTTCTCTGGTGAAGGGGAAGATTCTGCGTTGGTCTGCCATCAGCATCAAAATATGAACTTTGCCTGAAATTCCAAGGCGCGAGGCGCATTCGCACCAAACATACCACCTGACGTTACACCAAGCGGTCGGCCGAAGTTTGTGCTCTCAACGTTGTACTGTAGCCCAGACGGATTGGCAGACGACAACCCTACAATGTTGACATGATTGAACAGGTTGTAAGCGGTAACATCTAGTTGAAGCCGCTTGCGTTCTCTGAAGGTGAACGTCTTTGTCAAACCAAGATCAAATGTAAAATACGGATGGCTCAAATCTAGCGTCGGATCGACTTGACTGAGCGGGCCTCCGTGCGATGCCACTAAGAGCGGATTGGCATTGAAAGCATTGATCGCCCGATTGACATCTGCTCCCGTACCCACCTGCCGGTTACCCGCATTGCGCTCCAGCACAGGCAGGCGATAAAACCCGGTGCTCGAGCCTTCACTGAAATCATGATTTTGAATGATCTCAAAAGGACGGCTTGAGTTTGCCTTGACTAGCGCAGTAACGGTGAAATTCTTGGGCAGTTCGAAAAAGCTGTTGACGACCAAGCGGTGGTGAGCATCGAGAGAGGACGAGCCCTGGTCGCGACTAGGGTTAGCCAGGTCGCTAACTCCAGTGATGTAGCCAAACAGTTCATTTGTTTCGCTACGCGCCCGCGACAGTATATATGAGCCTTGTAGGTGAAGGTGTTGGACGAACCGAAGTTTATTAGCGTAGGACCAAGTAAAATTGAATGACAACCCGTCGTATTTTGTTTTCGCGATCGACTGCGTCTCAAGCACGCTGCCGAATCGCGCGTCCACGACCGTACCGTCTGCCTTTCGGTTAATTTCGACGAAGCGTGCCAAGTGATGTCCACGTTCGCTATTATAGCCAGCAGACAAGGAAACATTTCTACTAGGTTGCCATTCGCTTTCGACGGAGTATGTGTTTCTGTATGGCTCGGCAAGTTCATTGCTGGTGACATAGATATCGGGTGGGGTACTTCCACTTAGTGCGGCAAAAGGATTGCCCAGAGTGCCACCAATTGCTCTTACCAACGGCAGCCGCTCCCCATCGCCAAGGAGTTCTAGTTGGCGCGCCTCAAGATAGTTTTGATTGAAGATAGTTCCGAACCCGCCGCGAATTACGATCTGTCCCAAATGCCACACAATGCCTAGCCTTGGCTGGAAGTTCTTCTTCCGTGGTTTGCGCCGGCCGGGTTTGGCCTTATTGAACTGCTTCAGTCCGACAAAATCCTGATCGTAATCCCATCGCAGCCCTAAATTGAGAGACAGATCCGGCGTCACTCTGAAGTCATCTTGAGCGTAGAAGGCGAGCAAATTATCTGCAATGGGGGGAATGCGCCCGCGAACGCCGGGGGGCGCCAACCCATCGGTCAGAGTCTGCCGGTTGATGATTGAGAACTGAACTGGAATCTGTCCGTCCACCGCTGCGTTTGGGCAGCCAGCCTCGCCAGGAAAGTCGCACGGCACAAAAATTATCCCAGCCCCGAAAAGGTTAAGACTGTTAGGCTCTGGGTGCGCGAAATGATCATAATCAACACCAAGTTTCAAGTAGTGGGCAGAAACCAACCAGGAAAATTCATCTTTGATCTGAATATGCCGCTCAAGTCTGTGTTGGTCTGCGCGGAAGTTCGCCCCCACATTGATAGTTGGGAATACTTTTTGTGGCCCAGAAGAAAGGGGAGCAGATTGATTTTCCGCTGTGACAAAACTGAATAGCGCGGTGTTGAGCTTATTGTTGTTGAATATTCTTGTCCAACTGGTGCCTAATTGTTGACGACTGTCTATCTGCGACTGGAAATTTGACGCTTCCGGGAGTCTACCTCCCTGTGAAAAGCCAGCATTAATACCATGGCTCTTGTCGAGCAAGTAACGAACAGCAATGGTGTTTCGAGATAGTTGGAAGTCGAATTTGGTAGACAGCGATGTGCTGCGAAAGGGAATCGCAGCCGATTCTTGCTCAATGCGTCGCGCCAAGGTATTGCGCCGCCCAACAGTGGTCACGTCATTCGCGTGATTCCCTTCGAGTGCCAAGAAAAAGAAAGCACGATCCTGTTTTAGCGGTCCACCCGCTGTGCCCCCAAATCGCTGGCGACTATATGACGGCTTGATGGTTCCCCCAAAGGGTCCCTTAGCCTGCATGAAGTCATCACGGATATTAAGAAAAGCTGTGCCGTGAAACGCATTCGTTCCCGACTTGGTGACAATATCCACTACGTAATGATTTGTCCTGCCCTTGTCCGCTGAGGAAAACGCTGACGTAGCAAGCAGTTCCTGCACCGTGTCGGAGTTACCGATTGAACTTCCTAAATCGCCGAAGATGAAGTCGGTGATGTTAAGGCCGTCAACAAAGTAACTGCTATTGCTTTCCATACCTGTCGCGACGAAGTAGGTGGGCTTGAGAAAGAGATCACCCGTTACTTTTCCTTGGCGGAAGGCCGAATTGAGAAGCGGAAGAGTAGTCATCTTGCGACCAAGGATCGGTGTCTCGTCAATGTGCGTATCTGCACGCACGCCTTCGGTAGTGCCAAAGACTGTAATTTCCGCTTTGTCGCTTCCATCAGAGGGCCGCAGAGTCACTCGCAGTACTGCCGTTTCACCCGCTATCATCGTTACTTTCTCAAGACGGGCCGAGTTAAAGTTCTGCCGCTCGACTGTGACGTCATACGTGCTGAGTGGTAAAGCGGTGAAGGTGCAAGACCCTTCAGTGCCCGTTTGAGCCGAGCGCTTTAAGCCGTTCGCGGGATCCAGAATTGTGACTGTGGCTTCGGGAATAACCTGGCCCTGGTCGTTCTTAACTTCAACGATCATATTTGCAGTAACCTGCGCAGCTACTGAACCCGAGCTGATTAAGATTAACCAAGCAGTCAGAGCAAGCTTAACAAACCGCTTTCGGTTTCGATGGTGGTGCACGGATCTCCGCTGAATACGCGCACGCGAATAGCTTTTCACTGACTTAATCGGAGGTGTGATAATGAAGGCTTGAGGCTTCATGTGAGAGGATTCTCCGGGAAATTAGGCGCAGTCTCTCCTCACTTGTAACGAAAGCTGAGATATATCGAAGGAGCGGAGGGGCAGTCACTGTGTGATCACACCTTCATGAGTACCAGACAGAGACAAGTTAGAAACTTTGACGGCTGAGTTCGCAGACTTGCCGGCGTCAAATGCTTGCTCAAGGAGGCATATGGCGCGATTAACAAGCGGCCGACCCTGTGACCTAAGTATTGAGCAGCTGCGCTTTCGGTTCAGGACCGCAAGAAGATACTGCAATTCCAATAGCTGAACAAGAACAAATCGCGTTCTTTGGAGTTCAGGAGCGGAATGTGTATTCAGTGGAAAGATAGACAACGTCTCGGATCTTATCCTGCCGAGATGATGTTTCTATTCCCCATTCGGCTGTTGGTAAGAGCCTCACCTTAATTTAGATCAATCTCAATCAACTAGAACAATTTGTCATACCGTCTGAGTAGGCCAAAAAACAGATATTAAGAGTGGACGAGAATGATTGTAAAATATACAAAAGTGGACGCTTAACAGTTTTCCTGCTAATTTGTGTCAAAATTTGAGCCTAATAGCATTGGGGTAACAAGGCTAATGCTAAATGAATTACGATTTAGCCAAACAACTTAAACGATTTCCAATTTTAGAAATACGGAAGATTTGGGCGGTCGGAGAGGAATCCGATTACTTCACAGGTATAGCATCTACAGATACTCCAGCATTAAAACGATCGCATGGCTAGTCGAAAGTCCTTCCTCGTCCCAACCATCGCCGAGCTTATAGAGCAGATTTGGGGGGATTTTACAAGACAACGATTTACTCAAATGATGAAGTAGATCATCAAGAAATACATATTGGCCAATTCAAATACCGAGGCAATGGGAAAGAGAAGAAGCAAAGGCCGGACGATGTGATTCTAGATGCTGACAGCGAGCCGAGAGTAGGTGAAGGGGCGCTAGCGATAGGACTTCATTACCAGTCAAGTGATTAATATGGACGACCAAGAAACTAACCAAGACCCGAACGCTACTCTTCGTGTGATAGGCGACGACGGTTGTGATGGATGCCAAGGATTATTGCATAGACTCCGTCGTCTTGTTTTTACTGTCGATTCAAAGTATTTTCGGAACACCCAAAGTAGGCCCTTCTCTCCTTCCATTCCCAGATATTCAGATGGATTGTGGTTAAGGTGGGTTAACTCTTAACCAGCCAACGACCAGAGTTGCATAATCGTTGAATTCTAGCTTCCGATGATTTAGGCCGTGTTCTTTGCACCTTGCCAAGACTCTCCCACCCTATAGAGCACGACCGTTTTTGCTAACATTCTGCCCATGCGCCACGAAGGCAAAGTAGATCTCAAGTTGGATCAAAGGTAACGCAGAGATTTCATCGCGTAGGCCCAAGGTATCTTTTCCCGTAGCTCTTGAATTTGTGAACCGTGGCAGTTACGAATTTTCTTGCCGCTGCCGCAGGGACATGGCCAATGTCGCTTAAAGCTTTTCTTGCTCAGACACTGGACGTATCTGCGAATGATCTTCTCATCCGATGTGCCCAGCAATTCGCTGTAGTACTGAATAATGCCATCTTTGCCGTGAGGCCGCTCACCGAACGGCCAGGGCTCTCCCAATTGCTTCAGGCTATAACCAAGGAAGTAATTTCGGACGGGACCCTTCAGGAAGTCCAGCAGACTCGAGCCGGTTGGGAATACCCTCCACCGTTCCTCGGGCACAAACAAGCAGATGTCACCGTGAGCTACATTGATGTGATTGTCGGTGACTCGGGGAATCCTGCCGCCCGTCTCCCGAATGATCGGGATGTCATCCGGCCGGTTCCGCGGCAACTCTATTTCAATGCTGAACCGATCAAGAACGCGGTCATCATGCACCAGCGGCAAACTTCCCCGGACGAAAAGCCGGTCTCGCTCGCGATAGAAATGCAGGGTCGGATATTCCGATTGCACCTCTTGTTTTTGACCGTCAAGGAGCGTCGGATCGCGGTCGTACCACGTCGCCATCATAGATCAGTTGCCCAGGGCTTGCTCGGAGTAACGACAGCGGCTGCAGCCTGACGAAGAGCGGTTGACTTGCTGCCGGTGTCTTCCGTTTCTGCCGATCCAAACACTTGCTCCCAGCCTGAATTCTCGATCAAGCCCAATGTCGATGACGCCACCGAGGCGAACGCCTGGCGCACCCCGTCGTTAAGCAATTCTGAAAGATCATTGCCTTCCGGGTTGGCGGGATCTTCAATCGAAATGGAATCGCTGTTGTCTCGCAACTCGGTCAACAAGTGCTTCAGTTGATCCGTAAGACTGGAGTCTTTCTTGTCTTTGAGCACCTCAATGGTCAACAGTTCAAGTGCGAAATTCTTGACGGTGGGTGCCAGACCGTAGCGAACTCGCCATAATTTCATTAACCGAATAGCGTCGATCACGCCGCTGTCTTTGACGTGCGCAATGTGGACGTCGAGATTGGTTTTCAACCGGCATTTTTCCCCGGATGACTGGTAGAGGAAGGTATCGGTTTTGGTGTCGTCGGTGTACCGGCCGGGCACCACGTCGATATGAAAGTCAGTGCCCCACTCACTAACATTGCGGCTCTTGAGCCTCAACGCTGACGGCTTCTCTTCGATCAAATAGTCATTCTCTAGCGCGGCCTTGGTGTTGTAGTAAATGTCCTTCAGGGTCTCGCCGGTGCCGGTGTCGTCCTGCTTGAAGTAGCAAATGACGTCAAGATCGTATGACTCCACGATCAGTGTGCCCTTGGCAACTGAGCCACCGTAGCGGATGGTTGGCGACGACTCTTCGAAATGCTTCAGGAGGACCGCTTCCACGTCTGCCCGGTGGCCACGGAGGGCTTCCAGCTGCTCACTGTCGTCGGCTAAATTCTGCGATTTGAGAATGTCTTCGAGATATTTGTTGTCACTCATTTTCGTTTATCCTTAATGTTGGTTGGAAGCCGCCCTGGCTCTTGTTGTAGTCATAGACCACTAAGGCCGGGTCGACTTTGGGAAGTAATTCGCGGCCACAGAGAACGGCAATCGGTGCCGGAACCGCTGGGAAGAGATGAATCTCGTGCAACGCGCTATGGTTACCCGCGATCGCTCGCAGTGCTTCCTGGTAAACGTTCCGAAACTCCGTCACATCCTCTCTCAGGCGCAGGTAGGTTGGATTGGGAGTTCCACTCGCGAGAGCGATCTCATAGATCGAAAACCGATCATCAATTGCCGCTGGCAGATCCTTGAGCCCAACCGGTCCACTGAGGGGCAATACCAGCGCCACCTTTGATCGATCCGTTCCTTTGCGAACCTGCCGATATTTGTATCCAATCGGCTTTCCGTCCTGCTTCCACGCCCAATCCTCGGTATCCCTGTGACGCTGGTACGGGTCAACCGGAACCTTGTTGCTCAGTTGTCTGCCTAAGTAGATCAGCAGAGGAATGGGCGCCAGGGCGAATAGTGAAACATGGCGGGTGGTCTCAACTTCCATTCCAGAGGAATAAAGACGTTCGACCTCAGTCTTGATTGTGCTAGCAGCGACTTGGAGGAAGTTATTGTCTTCCACTCGAATTGCGGTTAAGTCGATGATGTAACCGCGCGGGTCGTCAGGGTAGCGGGGCGATACCGCCTGCCTGACATCAGCAACCGGAATGGCAACTGTCTGACCGGCAATCCTCGACTTCAGTTGGACAACTGTGGTCTTGCGATCCGCCTTCGTGGCGGTGAGTGTGAAGATCCGCGTCTCGTGATCGAGCTTGTATTTTTCCAGAGTCTTGCGCGTGAAGTCCTGGGGGCGCTCTTCGTCGACAAGCCTGTGACATTTAGGGCACAACAGCATCAGGTTGTCCACATCATTAATGTCGATTGGCCTCTGGCCCGCCTTGCCGCGCGGACCTTCGGGCTTGAAGGCGACGATGTGGGCCATCTGGCCGAAGTTTCCCTCATCCAGTGTCAGCGGATGGCGTAGCAAGTAGTCATTGCAACCATCAAATTCGCATCTACCACCGGCACGCACAAAAAGAATGAGCTTGGTAGTCTCCCTAATTTTTCGGGATGGAACTCGTTGGACCGCCGAAGCTCGCGATTTTTTGTGAATCTTCTTGTCAGCAGTTTTCCCTTTGGATTGGGTTGTCATTAAGTCTGTTTTCTCTACCTCGTTAGATCATAAATTGATTGACTTCAGTGTTTTGAGCAGAGCGGGATTCCAAACGGTGTCTGGTGTCTTTCCTCTCTTTTCAGGGTTGTATTCCCAGCCTTCGTAGACTAAGATATGACGAAAGCGTATACATCCAGCTGCAAGAAAAGCGCTCGATGAGCGCTACTACTTCGTCTCTATTTACTATACGTGTTCGTCTGGAGAATGTCAAATCGATGTCAGCTAACTTTGCCGATCGACTGAAGGCAGCTCGTCAATTGCGCGACCTGAGTCAGGCCGAACTTGCCCAAAAGGCGGATCTCCAGCCATCAGCAGTCTCGCACTTCGAGACTGGTCGGCGAGCTCCGTCTTTCGATAACCTTAAGGCCCTATCTGAAGCCCTTTATGTCAGCACTGACTACCTCTTGGGACGCGTGGACGAGCCGGGCGTTAAGGGAGTCTCGGCCGACCAACTTTTTCGTCACGCCGAAAACATGTCTAGTGACGATTTGGAAACGCTCACAGGGTTCGCTGCAATGCTTGCGGAGAAGGCTGCCAAGAAGAAAATGGATTAGTGTATGTCACGACGAGATGAAGGTTTGGCGCTGAACTGCAGGCGCAGGAAGTTATAAGCAAATTGGGGATTTCCTCTCTGCCAGTTGACCCATTCGCCATTGCTAATCGCAAGGAAATCACACATCAGGAAAAGCTCAGTCTGGAACCAGGAATTTCTGGCTGTTTGATGAAGGTGGGTGATGTCTTTGGCATTCTTTATAGCGCCCGATACGCGAACGAGGGGTTTAAGAGGTTCAACGTTGCCCATGAACTCGGACACTACTTCTTGCCCGGGCACATCGAGGCACTCTTTGGCGCGGGCCAGCTATTCCATCAATCCGTGAGTGGCTTTACCTCGAATGATAAATACGAGCGGGAAGCGGACAGCTTTGCTGCGAGTCTCTTGATGCCGAAGCCCTTATTCGCGTCAGCCTGCCGCACAAGTGGGCAAGGCTTAGCAGCCATCGAATCACTGGCTGACTTATGCGTCACATCACTCACCGCGACGGCGATCCGGTTTGCGAAGTTGTGTGAAGAGCCGGTGGCGGTCGTTTGCTCCACTGATGATCGCGTCGAATTTGCCTTCATGTCCAAACCATTCCAGGACCAGCGCGGACTGACCTGGATTCGCAAAGGCTCTAGGCTCCCGTCCGGAAGCGAAACGGCAAATTTCAATAAAGATGATGGCAATATTCGGAACGGAAAGCGCGTAGCCTCGACCGCAACGGTGGAGACTTGGTTCGATGGCGGTGGTGACACTAAACTGAATGAAGAGGTTGTAGGGCTCGGCGACTATGGAAAAACCCTTACCGTCTTGTGGGCTGACTCGCTTCCAGAGCCAGATGATGACCCGGAAGACGCCGAGGAAACTGAGGATGAGAACCTCCTCCCCTCCCAGCGCTGGCGCGAGAGCGCTTGGTAGGGAGACTCTCGAGACAATGCGCCTGAACGAGGTGGAGCAACGGTTTAAAGTTGGCGCGCTCCTCGCTGAGTTGAAGTGAAGCTATTCCTTGGGCACCCTACCACTGCAAGTGGTTGCGGCTCTATCCCGGCGGCGGTCCTTGGTGTTATTCCTCAGACCCGCAATTCACCCCACGACTGTAAGAGGCCGAGTCGAAGAGATTGCCGAATTGCTTGACACTGTAGGGAAACAATTTGGGAAGACCATAAGGGCAAACAGTAATTTCTTCCCGCCTATCTAAGCCCACTAATCGACCTTATCCAGAAGGGCGTCTTTGTATGGCCCCAGCCAGGTCTGCTTTAATTAAATTAGCCCTCAGTTTAGGAACTGGTGGAGCGTCAGCGCCAAGTACTTTTTCGATACTCGAAACAATTAAGCAAAACATCCTGCGATTTCCAAAGCCCGTTTTCACCCCTCGCCCGGCAATATCCACCAGCCTCCCATGAAACCTCGACCATCCGGGATCGGATAATCGTAACCGTGTATGACAATGGGAATCGATCGGCCCAGGTAAGATTTGGCTATGGTGGTAAGAGCGCTGATCATGCTTGCAAACGCTTCCTTCAAGCGTACGTCGATTAAGCCGCGAACGATGTCCTCGTTGAGGGCTGGCAGCGTTGAGGTTGCATAGTTGAGAATCATCGCGAACTCATCGCCGGCGATGTCATTTCCACCCCCGGATAACAGAATGGCGCGCGGTACTTTGCCGTCGCGCAGCAACTTCTCCAGACGGCGGGCTAACTCTTCGAATTGGCCGCGCGCATGTGCCATGTCCTCAACACAGTCTCCCTTGTGAGCCACAGACTCGACGTCGAACAGGTAGTCGTCCTCGAGCAGTCGGAGCACGTCCTGCATGGGATAATCGAACCACGAGTCACCTTCAGCGATCAACACGCCAATAGATTCGCTCGTGCCAAACAAGGCTCGTGCTCTCGCGGGCACTCCTGCGGGCGCGCCGAGCGCGCATCGGCGTGCACCCTTTTTGTTTCGCAATCACGATCGCCTTGCAATCGGGAACAACGATGGCCTTCTCACGTAGCTGACTTACTGTTGTATTAAGAATTTTGGCAGTCCGATCATAATGCGTCCCTGCGCAGAGGTTTTCTCTGCATGCTCAAAGCCGGTCAATCGAAGGAATAGGGTTCAACCTGCAACTAGTTCAGCCGAGCCTCAATTTATTGCTAGTCTTGCAACTGGTGCAAGATAGATTTTTTCTCTTAACATAACCCACATTTCAGACTTATCCACAGGTAGGATCCTGCATCCTATTGGACCATCTGCTTTACTTAAGGTAGCCCTAAGTCTGGGTCCTTCCAAATCAAATACAGAAAAGACTTGGCACTTGAAGTCCGTTATTGGGCGTAAGGTTTTTCTGCCAAGATTTTCCTTACCTCGATAACGGTTTTTAATTTACTTACCCTGACTAATCGTTCGTCCCTCACCTGAGGCGCATGATTGCCGGGGAAAGCAAGTGAAAAACTTGGTAACCCGACGTTATGGGCTTTGCTTTAGGAGCAAGAAGGATGACGTCCCAATCGACCGACCGACACCCCATGCATTATTAATCTTTTTCAGGATTTATTTTCTTGAGGCGGAGGGAGAGGGAGGGAGCGAAGGGGTTCCCTGGAATGCCGGAGGCATATACGTGAAACCGTTTCACAGCACTATGGTTCTATGGAAAACATTGCTAACCCTTGGTTCATTGTCATGTATATCTTGTCAACTGGCGCTGTCCTAATGTCGTCAGCCGCAGCTACCGTTTGAAAAGTAGCGAAATGCGGATTGCAATCAACTACCTTGCAGAGAGTTCTGGGCATACCATGGCGCGTCTTGTCTTCAATATAAACCTCACGGTTGTTATCCCGTTCGTTCAGAATTGCGTCCACCATGTTGTTTGTTCGCGCAATCAACTCTCGAAATAGTCTGGGAGATGCCTTTTGGAACTGTGACCCTACTCGAATATATGCTGGACCTGCAAAATGAGGTTTTTCGAGACTCGCCTCAATAATCACGGCGACGACATGAATATTGTTTTCTTCTACGACTTGACACTGATAGATAACAGGGGGGTAGCACCACTCTGCAAGTCGGTGAATTTTCTTCTGAAGTTTGTCTGTGTTATCGACGTCTAAAAGACTTCCATCATCACCCACACCAATAAACAGAAGTCCCTTTTCTCCCTTTGGAACGGAGTTAGCAAAGCCGACAAGTGCCTCTAGTATTTCATCGCTCTGGATGTTTTGCGTTTTTCGTTCTACCCAACCATATTCATGGTCACGCAGTCGCGATTTCAGTTTTTCTTTATCCATACATTAAGCCGGAGTGAAGTGTCCAATTGTGTATTGGCGGACCGCTGGTCCAAAGCCGGTTGAATCACACAGTTCAACCCATGGGTCGCCTCCAATTTCAGTTGCGTCGCGAATGTTTTGCTCCGTTACGTGAACATCACCTATTCCTGAAACGCGATGCACACCGGCTGTGGTCGGTCTCCCGAGTTGTCCCCAACGAACTTTTAGTTTGTCGCTCATAGCATCCCCCGAAAACGAATATAGTTCTACTACGCAAAAAACTGAAAGGCCAGCTCAAGACTGGCCCATCCGTAAGCCGTTTTTGCGATGGTGCGCCCGAGGAAAATTCCACTCATACTTCACGGGCACAAGTACCTGCAAAGGTATTTCTGCAAGCGTATAGCGATTGATGATAGCGCTCACGAATGGCGAGACATCACAGCAATCGGCTGTGGAACTTCATTTGGAGCCGAGGGCTATCCGATGTCTTACAACATTGTGGCGTGGGATCCAGCTTCAATGCGATGGAGCGCGAGCTTCTATGCTGACCCGGAGACTA
Organism: Pyrinomonadaceae bacterium; assembly: GCA_036009765.1. GTDB lineage: Bacteria > Acidobacteriota > Blastocatellia > Pyrinomonadales > Pyrinomonadaceae > PSRF01. Next base: position 59,829 of record DASYLB010000034.1, read on the forward strand.
CAGCGGTTTCACCGCACAAAACTGTGCCTTAACGGTGCTTTCCTCATCAAACTCCGTCACCTTCCCAGACATTAACAAAAGCTGAGTCATTTGCTCTAGCAATTGGTACGATCCACCTTTGACACCGTTTCTAAGTCTCTATTCTGTGTTAGATTTATTCACATCTCCGATGCTTTAGCCTCATTCTGACAGAAAATGAATGGCTCCGCCTACTGAAAACTTCCCAAACTCTCCTACCCTAGCGGGAATCGAGTTCACAAGACCTTTCTGTTTACTGACATAGTTCAATCTACCGATATACGTGCAGCGGTCATCCGTGAATTTGGCGACGCAGGAAACCAGAAGTACGACAGCGAAGTGCTTCTCCCACATGACGCAATTCTCAACCGCCTCATTGCAGAATTCAAGGGAGTAGTAGTTGGTACGGCAGGCGATTCTTACTTTGCTGTCTTTGACGCTGCGCAATCAGCCGTGCGATGCGCTGTGACGATCCAATCTGAACTTATCAAAGCGCGCATCCCCTTACCCGTTTCTGAGCCAGAGCTACCGGCCTGCCTTCAAATCCGAATCGGATTGCATACCGGCGGCGCTAGGGAACTCTTACGCGCGGGCAGTCCTAACTACAGCGATCACACGATTAACATCGCCGCTCGGATCGAGGGTCTCGCTGATTGTGAGCAAGTGCTGATGTCCGAGGAGACGTGGAATAGCGCGGGGCGGTTGGAGGGAGTTACCAAGCATGAGTGGGGGGGCTACGAACTCAAAGGCGTCGATGGGACGTGGACACTTGTTGAAGCTCTTTGGGATCGTCGCACGCCACGGGTGCCACGGCTCCATGCCCAGCCCCCCGGAGGGTCAGGCCGTCCGGACCCTCCCTTCATTTTACCGCAGTTGGACATTGCTACTTTCACTGGCCGGGTCGAGGAGTTGGCCAGGCTCGAATCGCTACTCCTACCCTCGGAGGGGGCCAAAATGCGTAGCATCGTAGGGGTGGCGGGTGGCCCCGGCCTAGGAAAGTCTGCTCTGGCTTGTCATTTTGCTTCTTTACACAGAGAGGACTTTTCGGACGGAGTGCTCGGCCTGCGCGTGGATGGCAAGAACGTCGATACTATTGCGCGTGAGTTTGCTCGGCTCTGTGGAGAAGAGATTGAGCCGGAAGATGAGCGGCAGCCAGCCACCATCATGCAGGAAGTGTTCGCACACCGTCGCATGCTCTTGATTTTCGACAACGCTGAAGACGCCGCTATCCAGGAGCTACGGCCTGGAGGGCAGACGTGTGCGGTCATCATCACGACCCGCGACCGGGAGTTACCCTTTTTGCTTGATACCTCTGAGGAGGGACGCATTGATTTATCGCCGTTGCCTCTGCCCGACGCACGGCTTTTGCTTGAACAATTAATCGGGGAGCACCGGGTCGGGGCCGAGCGCGAAGCGGTTGAAGAGATCATTAAGCTGATTGGTAGCCTCCCACTCGCCTTACAGATTGTCGGCTCAGCGTTACATTTACAGCAAGACCGCAACATCGGTGACTACGCTACTTCGTTGCGGACAGAGCGGGAACGCTTGGAAAGACTGAAAATTCGTGGGGCTCCGAACCTAGACGTGCTCGCTTCCTTCTCGCTGAGTCTGCGACTACTTTCGGATGAGGAAATTGACTTCTTCGCCTGCCAGAGCGTCTGCGCACAAGACGGTTTCTCGTTGCAGGCAGCTACGGCAGCTGGAGCTTGCGACGAAGCTACGGCATACGAACGCCTGAATTACCTCTATCGACTCTCCCTGCTTAATCGCCCAAGGCTGGGTGTAGGTCGCTTCGTCTTCCACACTCTCATCCGCCTCTTTGCTCAAGATCTGGCGGTGGAGGGATCTCTACTTGAAGCAGCTGCGGAACGCCATGCACGCTACTTTATCCAACTAGTTAAGACCAGCGAGCCAACCGACCACCGCTCGCGTGTCCTAGTCGCCGAGAACTCGGGCGACTGCATACTGGCCGCGGCGTGGCTTCATCAGAGGCAGGTACTGGACCATGAATTTGTCATTGGGCTTGAGCGTTTCCTAGAACACTGTTCCTGGCAGGAGGCGACGACTCTCATGACCGACTTCCTCACTTTGGCGGAGCGCCAAGAGGACTGGACTGTTGTCGTGAGATTTCGGATTAAACAGGCTAGATGTTCGTCCTTCCTGGGGGACTGGGCCCAAGCTGAAGAGATGCTTGTGCTTGCGGCGGATACTATTGGCTGGGTTGAAGACCTAGAGTCGCGACAACGGCTCACAGCCCGGTGGTTCGCCGCATTGGGCGGCGTGCGGCAACGGCAGCGGCGCTTCGACGAGGCCGCAGATGCCTTTCGGCGCAGCGTTGATATTGACGAACAGAGGGGCGAACTGGAAGGGCAGGCAATGATGCTGGGCAGACTAGGCGGTGTGCTGCGGCGCCAGGGACGCCTTGACGACGCCGTAGATGCCTTTCAGCGCAGCGTTTTCATTCAGGAACAGACCGGCAATTTGGAAGGGCAGGCCATGGAGCTGGGCAGACTAGGCAGTGTGCTGCAGCGGCAGGGTCACTTCGATACAGCCGTAGGTGTTCTTGAGCGAAGCATAACGATCTTGGAGCAACTAGGAAAGCGGCGCAGCCTAGCTACGGTACTCAACAGCATGGGGGGTGCGCTTCAGCGGCTGGGACGCCTGGATGAAGCGGTGTACGTTCTACAAAGGAGCATCGCAATCTTCGAGCAGCTCGGGGATCAGCGCAATCTAGCGATCGCGCTCAACAGCTTGGGCAGTGCGTTGCAACGACAGGGGCGCTTCCGGTCGGCGGCAATGGAATTTCGCCGTAGTGCGGAGATCGAGGGACAACTAGAGAATCGCCGTGGACAGGCGATGGTACTCAACAGTTTGGGAGGCTCGCTGCAGCGGCAGGGACAGCTAGATGAAGCCGTCGATGCCTTTCGACGCAGCGTGGCTATCTCGGAGCAACTCGATGATGAGCGCACCCTGGCGATGGGACTCAACAGCTTGGGGAGCGCGCTACAACGGCAGGGAAAGTTAAATGAAGCTATGGATGCTCTCAAGCGCAGCTATATGATCTCCGAGCAACTCGGAGATCAACTCAACGTCGCGATGATACTCAACAGCATGGGAGGCGTGTTGCGGCGGCAGGGACGCTTGGATGAAGCCATAGATGCATTCCGACGCAGGATAGCAATTTCCGAGCATCTCGGTGATGAGCGCAGCCTCGCGATGGCACTCAACAGCTTGGGCAGCACACTAAAAAGGCAGGGAAATTTAGATGAAGCCATGGACGTTCTCAAGCGCAGTTATGCGATCTCCGAGCAACTCGAGGATCAACTTAATCTCGCGATCATACTAAACAGCATTGCAGATGTATTGCGGCGACTGGGAAAACTAGATGAAGCTATGGACGCTCTCAAGCGGAGTGCTGATATTGGCGAAACCCTGGGCGACGAGCTGCATCTAGCGAACATACTCAACAACATGGGACGCGTGTTGCAGCGGCAGGGAAAGGTAAATGAAGCCGTAAACGCTCTCAAGGGTAGCCGAAAGATCTTTGAGCAACTCGGAGATCAGCGCAATCTTGCGATGGTAGATGCGCGCCTAAAAGCACTGAGCGAACGGCTCGCCGGGCCCGTGACACAGCAGCATCTTGTAATAAAAAAAGGGGCAATTAAGCGCATCATCCCACACGCACAAGGCTACCGTTATGGCTTCATCGTTCCTGATGATGCTGGAGGAGATATTTACTTCAAGGAGAGCGACGTACAACCTGACGATCTCCCTCATATCACAGAAGGTGCGCGCGTCGAGTTTGGGGTGCTGGGGGTGCCAAAAGGCCGGCAGGCTAAGAATGTCAGAATTATTTAGCGCCATCGTTTATGAGCCTCAGTTAGAGGAATGCAACTGACATCTCTGCGACCACGAAGGCTCTTGCGGCAAAGAAGAGTCAAACGCGCACTTGCCTACGATCTCGTACCAGAGTGCGGATTGCCATCCGGTCGAGTTCTGTTCGATTAGGTTATGTTTTTCCGTGGAGACTTCGCGCTATAAACATGCAATTTTTTAACCTCTTACGAAAATAATTAGACAGATCGAAGCGTGTCTACCAAGTAGAGGGAATACGCCATCAGGCTTATGAACCAAGACGAAAAGAAATCAACCTTCGCAACTCTCATCTCGCGGCGGGCTGAGGACGACTGATACCATTCAATTGTGAACCTGAAAAGAAAATATGCTATTAAGACTAACAGAACCCAGGAATGGCTTGAGGGTGTTTAATAGCAGCTATTAGTGCCCCAGTGTTGCCTCCAGACTCTCTGGCTTTCTCTAGGTCAAAGCCAACAAGTTCCCAAGCGATCAAGATCCCAGCCCAGAGTACAAGTTGTTTCCGTGCCTTATGATACTCAGAGGATAAGGCCACTGGCTCGTGGGCCTTCTTCTGCATCAGGTATGTTGGGGCTATATCACTAATCCAAACGATCAAAAAGACACAAGCGCCAACCGCGTTTCAGCCTGTCAGTAATCGAGGATAACTCTAAAGGTGAGGTTGATTCGCGGCGGGACTGGTTTCGCGGTCTTAGGCACTTGGTGAACCCAAAAACGCTGGGTTGGGCCTTGCATGATTAGTAGGCTGCCGTGTGTGAGATCAATGGAAACCTTGTTCAGTTCTTTCCTTGCCTTGTGCTTGAATTGGAAGGATCGAGTACCCCCAAAACTCACTGAAGCGATCACCGGCTCTTCGCCTAATTCTCGCTCATCATCTTGATGCCAAGACAAGCTGTCTTCACCGTTTCGATACAGGCTTAGAAGTACACTGTTAAATCGGACACCCGCAGCAGCATCGACTCTCTGCTTGATCTTAAGGAGGCTGTCTGTCCACGGGTGAGGTGACATTGAAATACCCGAGTAGGAATAGGCTCTACCAGGGTCGCCGTACCACGAGGTGAGTCGAGGCAGGTCTAGGTGTTTTCCGTATACCCTAATCTTCTCTTGTTGTAACCCTCCCAATCTTAGGTCCGGTCATTAGTAGAGATTTCCGGCCGAGGGGTTAAGAGATATTCCCTGGGTGTCATGTGGCCCAGAGACTCGTGTGGTCGTTCTTCATTGTATTCCTTCATCCACTTCTCGGTCTGC
>DASYLB010000035.1:0-5388 GCA_036009765.1 Pyrinomonadaceae bacterium
TAAGGAGCTGCACATGGAAAAGATGCCGCAAGCGCGAAGAAGCGGACTGATAATTCAGGAAGTTGACAGTGAAATCCTGATCTATGACCAGGACACTAATAAGGCGCACTGTCTCAACCAGACCGCCGCAAAGGTATGGAAATACTGTGACGGCGAGACCACATTAGCGGACGCTTGCAGTGCATTGTCCCGTGATCTTGAAACACCGGTCGATGAGAAACTGGTTTGGTATGCGGTTGATCAGTTTTCCAAAGATAATCTGCTCGAGAAAGAAATCGAACCGCCGGCCTTTATCATAGCCGGAATGAACAGACGGCAAATGGTGCGCACACTTGGATTGGCTGCTGTGGTGGCTGTGCCCCTGGTAACTTCGATCGTTGCGCCCACGCCAGTTCAGGCTGCAACTTGCCTTCCTCCAGGTCAGCCCTGTAGTGGCCCTGGACTCTGCTGTGGTGGACTTTGCAGCGGCGGCGTTTGCGCCTAAAGTCTAAGGCGCTAAATACTGCCGCAGTTGTTAACGACTGCTGCAGTTTGTTCGCTCACAGCTTGTAGGCGGGAAATGCTTACGGCCTTCGATAGGACAGCCACTCCTGTCCGACCATAGTTCGACGAGAAAAGGCGGGGAGTCAAATCCCCGCCTTTTAGTTTTATTCGCTTGAGTTTGAGAACAGCAAAGTGCCGATCCGTCCGTTAGTTTTGCCGCACAGTTAACGGCGCCTGGTTGGTGTCGGGTTGGCGAGCAATCGCATCCGGGTGACCACTGGAAACAATACTCGGCGGCGGATTAGCTACCAACACCTCGAGCGCCGCTTCGATCACTTCACTAATTCGCCCCACGAAGATTATCTGCAATTCCTTGCGGACATCGTCCGGCAAATCTTCAATGTCGGCCTCATTGCGTGCCGGCAGCATGATGCGGCGAATGCCGGCGCGATGCGCCGCAAGAATTTTCTCCTTCAAGCCACCAACGGGAAACACCAAACCCGATAGCGTAATTTCTCCGGTCATCGCTGTATCTGGGCGCACGCGCCGCCCGGTATAGAGCGAGGCCAATGCTGCCGTGATGGTAACTCCCGCGCTGGGACCGTCCTTGGGAATCGCGCCGGCAGGCACGTGCAGATGGACGCCGTATTTCTGAAACATCTCTGGACTGATGCCAAACTCGTTCGCGTGTGACCACAGATAAGACTGTGCCGCCCGCGCTGATTCCTGCATCACTTCGCCCAGTTGGCCGGTGATCGTCAGGCCGCGGCCGCCGGGAAGCAACGTGGCTTCGATGAAAAGCACCTCGCCACCCATCTCTGTCCACGCCATTCCTGTAGCTACACCAGCGGGCAATTCTTTACGCGCCTGCTCCGGATAGAATCTTGGCGCGCCGAGGTAATCGTGTATGTTTTCGGCGTCGACGCTCACAGTTTCTGCTTCTGCTTGCGCTATTTTGAGCGCTACTTTGCGCGCCACACTGCCGATGTTGCGTTCTAGCTGCCTTACGCCGGCTTCGCGGGTGTAACGCGTGGCCAGCAATTCGATCGCAGCGTCGCTGAGCGTAAGTTGTCCCGCCTTAAGACCGTTTTCTTCGATTTGCCGGGGCAGCAAGTAACGCTTGGCAATCTCCAGTTTCTCCCGGTCGCTGTAACCGGCGAGCGCGATTACCTCCATGCGGTCCCGCAATGGCGGCGGAATCGGCCCCAATTGATTGGCAGTGGCGATAAAAAACACGCGCGAAAGATCAAACGGCAAATCGATGTAGTGATCTCGAAAAGTCCCGTTCTGTTGCGGGTCAAGAATCTCAAGCAAGGCTGAAGCCGGATCGCCGCGATAGTCGTTGCCGAGCTTATCAATCTCATCGAGCATCAGGACTGGATTGTTAACTCCAGCCCGGCGAATCGATTGAATAATTCGCCCCGGCATCGAGCCAATGTAGGTGCGCCGGTGCCCGCGCAATTCTGCTTCATCGCGCATGCCGCCGAGCGACATACGCTCAAACTGGCGACCGAGCGCCCGCGCAATTGAGCGGCCCAGGGAAGTCTTGCCAACTCCAGGTGGGCCGACGAAACACAGAATGGGACTCTTGGTATCAGGTCGCAGTTTGATGACCGCCAGAAATTCGAGAATGCGTTCCTTAACGTCTTCGAGTCCGTAGTGATCTTCGTCGAGAATCCGGCGGGCTTCCTTGAGATCCAATTTGTCTTCGGACGACTTGCGCCAGGGCAACTCGAGCACGTATTCAAGATACGTTCGAATAACGTGATAGTCAGGCGCGGCGGCGGGCAGTTTTTCCATTCGCTTGAGCTCGCGCTCGGCTTCGGTTCTTACCTCGTCGGGCAGATCTGCCTGGGCCAGGCGTTCGCGCAGCAGTTCGGCCTCGGCCTGTTCGCCGCCCTCATCTTCCCCGAGTTCCTTTTGAATGGCTTTCATCTGCTGACGCAGGATGTAGTCGCGCTGAGACTTGTCCATCTCAGTCTGGGCTTCGCTGGCAATCTTCGAACGCAGTTGAATGATTTCAAGCTCGCGTGCCAAATAACTATGCGCCAGGCGCAGCAACTCATCAGCCGTATCAGCCTCGAGCATCTTTTGCTCTTGCTCCACGCCAAGATTCAGAATCGAACCGAGGAAATACGCGAGCCGGACTGGTTCGACAGAACCCATCATGGCGACGCGAACTTCGGGTGGCACACCCGGCAGCAAGGCCAGGGCTTCCTGCACCATCGACTGTACGTTGCGTTTGGTTGCTTCAACTTCCTCCGCATCCTTTACTTCTACATCGGGAAGAATCTCCACGACGGCGCGCAGGAAAGGCTCGTCCTGTTTCCACTCAACGACTTTCACGCGGTCGGTACCCTGCGCGATGATGTGCATAGTCTCGCCCAGGCGCTCCATTCGCTTAATCATCGTGAGCGTGCCTACCTGATAGAGATCTGCGGACCCAGCATCCTGGGCGGTATTAACGTCGGCGCGCACGGTGATGCAGCCCAGCAATTTTTCCTGGGTTGCCAGCGCGGCTTCGACAGCTGCCACAGAACGTGGTCTTCCTACCGCAAGCGGCACTACCGTCTCCGGGAAGAGAGTCGTGTTTTGCAAGGCGAGCACCGCGATCTCGAAGGACTGGCCCGGCTGGCGCGTCCCCGCCGGTTGGTCCTCAACCGCACCCGCCTGCTCACCGCTCTTCGCGTCTGTGACCAAACTCGCTTGTTCCAATATCCCTGTCATCGTTTCCAATCTTTTCTACCAACCCATTGTTCTGCTTACCTGCTACTGGCAGCGCAGGTTGACGATCAAAAATCCATCGCGATACTCGTACTGGATCGACCCGTGCTCAATCGCGCACGGAAACTGGATCGTCTTCTCAAACTGGCTATAAGTAATTTCCATCTGTTGATATGAAAACCCGTCTTTGACGAAAGTGTCGCGCCGGCAACCACGGATCCTCAGGTCCGAGTCGTAGACGGCGATTTCAAGTTCGTCCGCACAGATACCTGCCAGGTCCACTTTTACGATCCAGCCATCAGCGCTGCGATAAACATCGGCGGCCGGGTTCCACAAACGACCCGACGGCCGCACACGGCGTGCGACTGTCAACATTGCAACCTCACGATTCGACTTTGGCATAATCAGGTGGCTACAGGATAAGGGAAATCCCGGCGCGCCTCAAATTGAATAGCCAAGGGGAGAGAGGGAATTCGCCTGGGCCGCCCAACCTGCGCGGGTTCACCGCGCGCCAACCTCTATTTCTGCCACCAGTTGAACGCGCGATGTGATATCTAACGTTCCCACTGCGATGGGCGTGGTCGCTGCGGACACCGCTTTCAGCTGAAACTGTTCCGCATAAATTGGCCGCGGCGGTTGGACACCTTCTTCCTGCACCTCGGCAATGCGTATCACTCGGCCACCGAGTGCAGTAGCAATTACCCGCGCTTTTGTCATCGCTTCCCGCGTTGCTTCAGCCAGTGCTTGATCGCGCGCCGGCCGATCCTTCCTTAACGTGAACGAAATTCCGGCGACGTCGTTTGCCCCGGCCTGCGTAGTGGCGTCAATGACCGCGCCGACCCTGGTTAGATCAGACATCGTGACCATAACGCTGTTGCGAGCTTCGTAGCCGGTGATCACCGGAGGCTGTCCCTCTTTGTAGACTCTGATTGGCTGCAGGCTGTAACCGCTCGTCTTAACTTCCACGCCGGCTCCAGCGGCGGTCTTGAGTGCGCGTACAACGGCGTCGCTCCGGTTGGCGTTGTCCTGTTGCGCGCCCAAAGCGTTCCGCGACTGAGTTACTACCGAAACCGTCACGATGGCGGTGTCAGGTTGCGCCTGAACGATCGCGTCGCCGGTTACCGACACCTTAGTCAAGCCTCTTAACTCGTTCTGGCTTACCACGGTCGCGTCCGCTGCTAAAGGGCGCAGAGTTTGTGCCTCGAAGGGCGTACCCTCCATGTAAGTTGTCACCATGTCGGGCTTGGTTTCGCCTGCCGCCGCAACGTCTTTGCCCTCAGCAAACCATTCCTCATTTTGAAAGGTTTTTGCATTCAACAGGAGATATTTTTGATTAGTCGTGGTAATCACCCAACCGCCGGGCTCAACGGTCCGCTGCAGCCGACCCTGAATAGTTACTTCCTTTGCGAAAACCTGCGTCGTAAACAGCGCCGCCAGTGCTAACGCTCCCAGAATTGTTATTAGTTTCCTTTTCATGTTTCCACTCTTTCCCCTTTGTCCTTGCTTCTTAATTTCACGCGCGAGCAATTACTTTCTCTGCACGCCACGGAAGAACGGACATGGCGACTGACTCTTGCTTGCTTCCCTTGTTGTATTTTGGTTCTCAAATACTGTTTTGTTACGATTCAAGCGATGCAGTCATTCAATACTCACGATTCCCAGGTTGAGGAGCCACAGGAGACTCCGAAGACAGTCAGCGCGGGCCGCGCCGAGGATTTTCCTGAGGGAACTTGCAGGACAATTGAACTTTCACCAGAACGTGAACTAGCGCTCTACCGTGTTAATGGCGAGTTTTATGCCACCGAAAACTTTTGCCCACACAAGGGCGCGCCATTAGCGGCGGGCAAGCTTTGCGATCATGTAATCGAGTGTGAATGGCACGGTTGGCAATTCGACGTGCGAACGGGAGAGTGCCTGACTGTGAGTGAGAAGATTTCGACTTATGCGGTGGTGATCGAGGACGGACTTATCAAAATTTTGGTTTGAGGTCACCAAGCTGAAAGCAGAAGAGATTTTCCATTTGTCATTTGAGACTGGTGGATTCAAGTTTGAAGTGCAACGGTGTGATAGCTGCGACTGCATCAGCCCGGAGGGCTCGCAGATAGTAGCCGGTGGTTGAAGCGAAGCGAAAACCACCGGAACAAATCCAAAAAGGATCGCACCACGGAGTGGTGCAAGAAT
>DASYLB010000036.1:0-220188 GCA_036009765.1 Pyrinomonadaceae bacterium
CCCACCCCGGCTTGGAAAAGTCTGGCCAAAAAGCGGCCTGACTTTCCCACATTCCCACAGCTTTTACTGCTGGATATTGAAATGGCAAAAACGGACACTTCACTTGCTAATAAAACCGGACATTTTAATTTGCTAATAACACTGACAACAACCAGCTACTCTGGTTGCCCGCATTGAATCACTGACGCAATGTCCGAGCATCTGAGCGCGCATGCAGTAAGCCGAGTGTGCGTGTCGACCGGAGCGCGTGTAGTCACCGTTGTCCCAGTATATTCACCGGTACTGGTTCAATTTAAAGAGAGACGCATCTCCTTGGAGTGCGGCGACCTGTCGCCGCTTTGGCCCACGGCGACCGATAGATGCCGTTCTGCAAGCTGATTCAATCCAGGGCTCTCTTGAATGGAATCGCGACCGAGCAAAGCGGCGACAAGTCGCCGCACTCCAAGGCGGGGCCAGGTTGAAGCTGAACAAGCACCTAATCAGCGCGGCGCGTGTAATGAACCATCAGATGCGGATATAATCCCGCGGTCTTCCCCAGTCATAATTTCCTTCAGGAGAATCCCCGTGCAGCGAAATCATTTCCGAAACAGTTCCTTCGCATCCAATCCAATATCCATTCGCATGTTCGCCGTGATAGTTCTGTCTGTCGCGATTCTGGCGACAGCAACACTGTTGACTGTCAACGCGCAGCCGCAGCTCTCGCCGGAGCTGCGCGAAAGAATCGATAAACTAGCGGTGAATACACTCACAGAATCAGGCGTTCCGAGCGTTTCGGTCGCGGTTGTTAAAGACGGTCAAATTGTTTACCTCAAAGCATATGGTGACGCTAGGCTTGAGCCGAAGACTGCAGCAACAACCGACATGCGTTACAGTATCGGCTCGATCAGTAAGCAGTTTACGGCGGCGTCGATTCTCCTCTTGCAGGAGCAAGGCAAGCTCTCGCTTGACGATAAGGTCGCGAAATTTCTTCCCGATCTGACGCGCGCGAATGAAGTGACAATTCGTCAGCTGTTGTCGCATACCTCGGGTTACCAGGATTACTGGCCTCAGGATTACGTGATGCCAATGATGCTTCAGCCGACTACCGCGCAGAAGATAATGGATGGCTGGGCGCGCAAGCCGCTCGACTTTGAGCCGGGAAGCAAATGGCAATACAGCAACACAAACTTCGTAATTGCCGGCGTCATTATTGAAAGGGCGAGTGGCAAGTCGCTGGTCGAGTTTATGCATGAAAAGATCTTCGCGCCGCTGGGAATGAAGAGCGTGGCGATTATGGACGTAACCAAAGCCAGCGCCAGTGATCCGGTGGGATATCTGCGCTATGCGCTCGGTCCTTTGCGCCCAGCTCCCAAGGAAGGCGCTGGCTGGCTTTTTGCGGCGGGCGAACTGGCGATGACTGCGGCAGACCTCGCGAAGTGGGACATCGCGATGATCGACCAGAAGGTTTTGCAGCCGGCTTCTTATCGCGAATTGGAGCGGGAAGTACAACTAAGCAACGGCCTGGGCACGCGTTACGGTCTCGGTGTCAGTGTCGCCATGGAGGGTGGACATCGCGGCATATCACACGGCGGCGAAGTCTCAGGATTCACTGCTGAGAACGTTGTCTTTCCGGATGAACGCGTTGCGGTGGTCGCGCTTACCAATCAAGATGCCGTTTCCGCGTCTGGAGATTTGGCCCATGGTATTGTCCCAATGCTGTTTGAGAAGAGCGATCCGGCGACACCGGAAAAGTTGGATCAGGCGAAGAAAATCTTTGCTGGTCTTCAGAAGGGGACGATTGATCGCTCGCTCTTTACCGATAATGCGAACGCCTATTTCAGCGAATTGGCCCTGAAAGATTTTGCGAGCGGGCTGGGGCCGCTCGGAACGCCGCAGTCATTCGTGCAAACGCGCCAGGGCTTGCGCGGCGGCATGACGCTGCGGGTTTACCAGGTTCGGTTTGCGACGAAGGCGCTACGTGCGTGGACCTACGAAATGCCTGACGGCAAACTCGAACAGTATCAGATTGCCGTTACTGATTAGGCGGTGAGTATTTGTCCAGAGTATATCCATCAGAGAGACCCTGAGCACACAGAGGTTTCCCGAGAAAATCAATTTGGGATACTAGCTCAAGACGTGGCGTCTTCACGTTGAGCGGATCCAAGTGTAGAATCAGTTTTAGAACTATCGAAGGCCGCAGCCAGATTTGTCCGATAAATGACTGAAGAGCAGGAAGTTTTCCTCAAACATATTCAGAAGAAAGGTCTCAAGCGCACTACCCAGCGCGACTTGATTCTTGATATTTTCCTGCGTACCGAAGCTCATCTTTCCAGTGAAGATCTTTATCGTCTCGTCAAACAAGAAGATCCAAGCATCGGACAAACTACCGTTTACCGCACACTGAAACTCCTCAACGAAGCGGGCCTCGCGCGCGAAGTTCGTTTTGGCGACGGCATCACCCACTACGAGCACAACTACAAGCACCAGCATCACGATCACATGATCTGTTCGGAGTGTGGAAAAATTATCGAGTTCTTTTCAGCGGAGCTTGAGGCGATTCAGGACGCGCAGGCGGCGAAGCACCGCTTCGAGGTCACTCAACACCTGCTGCGAATCATTGGCATCTGTGCTGATTGCCGCCGCGCGACGAAGGAAGCCGAGAAGACCAGAAGCGTTATGCAGGCCACCGCCAAGGCTCGATAATCACCCGGCCATGATCCGATCACAATTAGACCGGTTGTGGCCCGAAGGCCAACAGTCAGTAGCCATGCCCGTGAGGGCGTAGAGCAACATGGTCCTGATTAACCTTCGAGGCCCGAATGGGTCGGCACGGATGACTGTCGGAGGGTTAACGGTTTAGCTCTGTGCCGCACCTTTGGCGCTCTCATTCATTACACAACTCCAGCCCACGCACTCACGAGCGTGATACTAACTACCGGCCCTGCGGGCCTCCGGTTTACAAGTTTTGCGTTTTGACTCGATCACAGTGTAACTTGCGTTCGATGCCTATCACGGTACATGGACGATCGCGCATTTGGTTGAGGAAGTCCGGATTCCCGCTGTGCCTGCTGACGCTTTCGCTGCTTCTCACCGGTTGCCCCAAAGACGACTCGCCAACACGTTCACAAGTAGGCACTTCGAATCGTTCCCAGGAACCAAGTCCCGTTGTGCCTGGCGCTGTTGCTTTCAACGGCGAGCGCGCTATGGATCATGTGAAGAAGCAAGTTGAGATCGGCCCGCGCACTCCCGGTTCGCCTGAATTGGCCAAGACACGTGAGTACATCGTTAGCTCGCTAAAGAAGTCTGGCCTCGTTGTTAAGAGCGACGAGTTTAGTGCTACTACTCCTGCCGGTGAAACCAGGATGGTCAATCTCACTGCTGAGATTCCCGGTGAGTCAGACGATGTGATCATCATCGCCAGTCATTACGATTCAAAGTTTTTCAAAGACATGCGTTTCGTTGGCGCTAATGATCCGGGAACGTCGGTGGGGACATTGATAGAGTTAGGAAGAGTGCTTGCCGCAAGTCAGCAGAAACCGAAGTTGACTTACTGGTTGGTTTTCTTCGACGGCGAAGAATCCTTTTGCGAAGGTTGGGAAGACTGCCACAATCCGAACCCCGCCGATCCGAACAAACCACTGCCCGACAACACCTATGGCAGCCGTCATTACGTTGCCGGACTTCGAGTGCGCAATGAGCTCGGTCGCGTGCGAGCTTTGATACTGCTGGATATGATGGGTTCTAAGGGCCTGGAGTTAGGGCGCGACACCTTGAGCACAAGGTGGCTGCAGGACATCGTTTGGCGCGCGGCGCGCGACTCAGGTTACGGAAAGTATTTCGTAGATCGACCGGAAGGCGTCGGCGGAGACGACCACGAACCGTTCCTTATCGCCGGGGTCGCCTCGCTGGACTTGATCCAGCTTAATGGTTATCCCTATTGGCATAAGGCCAATGACACCATCGATAAAGTTTCAGCCGAGAGCATGAAAGTGGTTGGTGATGTTGTGTTGGCGAGTTTGCCGAAGATAGCTGAACATCTTCCGGTTACGACCGCAACTCCCAGGAATGTCCGTCCTGAATAATCAGACTATTGCCCGCAGCTTTTTATCAACGGCGTCGCCCACTTCACTACATCTGGAAGCATTCGCTTCGCCGATCAAATCGTAAGTGAGCGTCTTACCCTCGCTTAAAACAGAGGCTACTGCCGCTTCCACTTTTTCCGCCGCCCGTAGCAGTCGCTCGTCTGCGTTTCGCGTGCCCAGCCAATCGAGCATCATTTGCATCGCCAAAATCGCTGCTAAGGGATTTGCCTTGTCCTTGCCGGCGTGCTTCGGTGCGCTGCCGTGAATAGGTTCAAACATCGCGTGCTCGTCGCCGATGTTGCCGCCAGCTGCAAGCCCTAATCCGCCGGCCGTGGTTGCGCCGTTGTCACTGATAATATCGCCTACCAAATTAGGACCAACAACTACGTCGTACCACTCAGGATTGCGAATTTGCCACTGGCAGAACGCGTCGACGTAAGCGTAGTCGAGTTTGATTTCAGGAAACTCGCGCGTGCCGAGTTCTCGGAACACGTCGCGAAAGAAGCGATGCGCGCCGATGATGTTTGACTTGTCCACACATGTGACCTTGTGCTGCTTCGCGCGAAGTCGCGCCAGCTTGAACGCGTAGCGCGCAACACGCTCGGTTGCCGCGCGCGTAATTCGAATAGGCGTCACTCGACCGTCTTCGATCGAGTTAGTCTCACCCGTGTAAGCGTCTTCGGTGTTTTCACGAATTACAACATAGTCGACCCTCCCAGGCTCCCAAACCTGTTTCAGTTCGCCGTGAATCTTGTGCTTAACGCCGGGATATAACTTGACGGGACGGACATTCGCGTAGAGACCGAGCTTCTGCCGGTTGAGAATTACCTGAGCGAAACCCGCTAATTGCGGTTCGGGATAAGGCTTGCCCGGTTTGGTGAAAACCGTCTTGCCGTCAACCTCGTGTCCCACAGCTCCCAGCAGGACAGCGTCCGCCGCCTCGCATTTTTCAAAGGAGCCATCGGGCCATTCGATCTCATGTTCGGCATAGTAGTGGCCGCCACACGGAATCTCTTCGACTTGGAAGTCGATTTGAAATAACTCCCCCGCTGTGTTTAATACCTTGAGCGCGCTCGTCAGGACCTCGGTCCCGATTCCGTCACCGGGTAACGCTACGATGTTATAGGATTGTTTTGGTGGCATAGTTTGTAATTAAGAAGAGTTTGAATATAAGCGACGAGCAGAAGAATCGACAAGCAGACCGAAAACGTACAAAATAAACTGTAAAGCAAACTGTTAGTTTGCGATGAGCGATTCGCACTCAACCTGGACGCAAACTAACAGTTTGCGTTACAAAGAGCTGAACATGATACTCAGCCAAAGACAATGGTCGATCCGGATAGGCGGAGCGGCGGTATTAGTCGCAGGAGCGATAACCGCTACAGCCGTGCTGCGCCGCGTCCCGATGCTGGTGGCTTTACTTGGGCTAGGCGTGCTGGTCGTCTTGATTCTCAAGATTCGAGCGAACCGCAAGACCAAAGTGATTTTTGATTTCTATGGCGCTGCCAACGAAATTCTTATTGACGGTGAAGGCAGCCGGTACCACTTTGAGATTGCCGGCGTCATAAGAAGCGGCGAAAAAATTATAAAGTCGATGCCTGATGCGCCACCGTTGAGTCGTTTCGCACTCGGCGCTTTGTACTATTCAATCGGAGATCACAATGGCGCGGTCGAACAATTGGGCTTTTCGGCCGAGGAAGAACTGTTGAAGGAAAGCCAGTATCTTTCACCGTCGCCGCAGTTGAGGCGTTACGTCAAGCGACTACGAAAAGTTGAAAGAAGGCCCAGGCGTTACGCGAAACTCAACGCTGCGATTACAAGTTTAGAGCGAATGCGACAGGAACGCGCGGGACGGCTGCTCGCCGAAAGTCAAAAACATCTGCGGCGGTTGGTTGAAGCTTACGACAGCGAAAAGATGGAGCTGGATCGGTCGCCGCGTCCAGCTGATTTCTTTATCTCCAGCGCTCGCTCCCTGAAGTCGATCACCGCGCCGCCGACGATCTCGGAAGTCCTGAGCGAAGTTTACCAGGAAGAGCCAAAGGCTTCCTGATTTGTCTCCCTCTCCCGCTGGGGGAGGGTTGGGGAGAGGGCCTGACGCGCGGTTATACCCTTCCCCTCGGTCCCCTTCCCAAGGGGAGGGGAAGAGAAGCCAACGCGCAAACTAACAGTTTGCGTTACAAAACTGAGTACCTGCCCATTGCTTGAAACTCTTACTGCCGAAATTATCGCGATAGGTTCGGAGTTGCTCGCTCCCGATCGTACCGATACCAACAGTCTCTGGCTCACCGAAAAGCTGAACAGCATCGGCATCGAAGTAAAACTAAAAACCATCGTTGGTGATGACGACGCACGGCTGGAGGAAGCGATTAAGGACGCGACACGGCGCTCGAAGGTTGTGATTACAACGGGCGGACTGGGGCCAACCGAAGATGACGTCACGCGCAAAGTTGCCGCGCGCGCTCTTGGCCGTCGCCTAATTCTCGACGAATCAATTCTCGCCGAGCTGCGCGAGAAGTTCCGCAGTTTTGGTCACGTCATGCCCGAGCGTAACTCGCGCCAGGCGATGGTGCTCGAGAAATCTGAAGTGTTGCCGAATCCGAATGGCAGCGCGCCGGGTTTGTTTACTGAGCAGGAGGGCGTCGCGATTGTTTTATTGCCGGGCCCACCGCGTGAGATGAAGCCGATGTTTGAGAATCACGTGCTCCCGAAGCTGGCTGCGCGCGCGGGCTCCATAAAGGTTGTCAGGCGAATGCTGCGTGTGGCGGGCCTCGGAGAATCAGCGGTCGACGAAAAGATCGCGCCCGTCTACACGCAGTACGAGAACCCCCAGACAACGATTCTTTTCAACCAGAGCGAAATCGAGGTCCACCTAACGGCGCGCGGTCGCACCGAAGCGGAAGCGAACGCGTTGCTTGATCGCGTTTCTGAGCAACTGGAGGAGCGACTCGGCGATGCGGTCTTCTCTTTTGCGGGCGAGAAGATGGAAGAAGTAGTTGGCTTGAAACTGACGATCGGCGGGTACACGTTGGCAGTCGCGGAAAGTTGTACCGGCGGCTTGATCGCTCAGCGCCTAACTGATGTTCCGGGGTCGTCGAAATACTTTATCGAGGGAGTGGTCGCGTATTCCAACGATGCGAAAACGAGAACGCTTGGTGTCGAGCCGGTGTTGCTACTCGAGCACGGCGCCGTGAGCGCTCCGGTTGCGGAAGCGATGGCGGAAGGGGTTCGCAAACGAGCGCGCACTGATTTTGGTTTGTCAGTAACGGGAATTGCCGGGCCTGGCGGCGGCAGCGAAGACAAACCCGTTGGGCTGGTCTTCATCGCGCTGGCGGATGATGCACACACTGAGCACCGCCGCTTCATCGTTCCCGGCGACCGCCAACTCATTCGCTGGCGCGCTTCACAAGCGGCGCTTGATTTGCTGAGGAGAAGATTGATTTGAGGGAGGCGATAGCATCTGAATGGCATTGCAACAAGGCTTATGCCTTCCCATCCGCGAATACTCTCTGATGGAGTTTTTGTGAATAAAAATAGAAGGAAGTGATGTGAAAACTGCCACCCTTGGTACTCGTCCGGATGCATAAGGAATCGATTGGTATAGGGGAGTAAAACCCGAAAAACTGAACGTTGGGAAAAAACTCCTTGCCCAGAAAATTATTAGTACTTCCGTCAACAAGTTTAATGATGATTGAACCATGCTCCATTCCTTGTTGGTAATAGAAGCCAAGCGCGTTGATGCTTCCCTTAAAGTTCAAAAGTGCTTCCTGCCCGCCAACCAGTGTAAGTTCTCGGTTTCCCGTTTTCCCGATAAGTTTTAAGGCCACCGCCGTTGGATAATGCCAAATTCGCACAGTAGTGGAATCTGATACGTGTTCATTAAGCTGCTGCAGCTTTGCAATCTTTCTGAGGATTTGCAGATCTTCTATTGGCGGTTTTATTGGTTGCGCCGTGCCTCCAGCTTCTTCCTTCACCAACCTCATGCGCACGGGAGCCTTTGCGGCGTTAACCTCGAGCATCGAGTCGCTTTCTGAAACGGCCTTCGATCCGATGTTCGTCGCCGATTTGATTTTCATGCAAATTCTTACAAGCTCACTATCCCGGACTGCCCCTCTAAGACCTGCAAGAGGCCGTGACGGATCATTTGCGGCTTGATAACGAACGAGCGGGGTCTCCTTATACAAGCTATCTCTGACGGCGATCCAAAGTATTCTTAAACCGTCTTTGCTCGCTGCGTCCAGTAACGGTGGAAGCTCATGCTCAGCGATAAAGTCGGACGCAAGAAAATCAGGGCTGACTAACAACACAGCGACGTCTGATGAATCCAACGCCTTCTTAATTTCATCTCGCCACTGGTCCCCAGAATTGATCATAGTGTCATCCCATATCGATATCTTTTTGTCCCTCGTCAAAGGCTTAAGAACAGTATTAAGCATGTCCAACCACTTTCGATCTTTGTGGGAATAACTGAGGAAGATGTGATTACGCAAACGACTGGCCTTTCCGTCACGCTGAGCCGATCTTATGTGAGGGTGAATATTAACAAGCTTCAGGATTACATTACATCCATCCCGTTGCAACTTGTCCAACCCCAGGCTCATTGTTATAGTCGCCTTCCTTCCTTTCCAAATCGCTACAATGGAGTATTCGTAGCTTGAGAACTGCGGCTGTAATAGTCATTGCTTACCTGCTGGGCTCGATACCGTTTGGTTATTTGATCGTGCGTGCGACGCAAGACGCTGATGTTAGGGAAACGGGTTCGGGTGGAACTGGAGCGACGAATGTGTCGCGGCGTGCGGGAAAAGCCGCGGGCGTTTTCACGTTGGTTCTGGATGCGTTGAAAGGTGCTGCGGCGGTTGCGATTGCGAAAGTGGTTTTGGGGTTGCCGGTTTTTGGTGAAGGCGTATTCGTGAGTTCGGCTAATGAGAATGGATATTGGTGGATTGCGGCTGCGGCGATTGCAGCGATCTTAGGTCACATTTTTCCGGTTTGGTTGCGGTTTCGGGGCGGCAAGGGCGTCGCAACCGGAGTCGGGGTGTTTCTTATACTGGCGCCGGTTGCTGTTGGTTTCGCGGGAATGATCTTTGTGCTCGTCGTTTGGCGGACGCGTTACGTGTCGCTGGCTTCGATCGTGGCTGCAGTTTCGATTCCGCTGTTTGTGTTATTGCAGAATGCGTTCAGCCGGCCGGTTGAATCGTTCGCAGCAATTATGAGCGCGGCGATTGTGGGTGCGGCGTTGATTGTGTTTGCGCATCGCGAGAATATCGGCAGGTTGATGAATGGGAGTGAGAGTATGTTTAGGTAAACTCACGGAAAACAGTTCGCGCTTTGCGCTCATTGCGGGCGGGACGCCCGCGCTCCCAGCACTTCGCTTGACGCTGGCGACCCAGCTTCGTTTGAGCAGTTCTTAAATTGCATGAGACGTGTTGCTGTCATTGGCGCGGGAAGTTGGGGGACTGCGCTTGCTATACTCGCGGCGCGGGCCGGCCACGAGGTACAGCTTTGGTCGCATAATGTCGCGGTGGTTGAAGCGATCAATCGTGAACGTTTCAATCCGCGTTACCTTACTACCGCACTGATTCCCACTAACGTAACTGCAACGAACAACATCATCGGAGTGATTGACAGCGCTGAGTTGGTGGTACTCGCCGCCCCTTCGCACGCTACGCGCGAACTTCTCAATGCAATGTTGCCGGCGCTACGGGCGGAGATGATCGTTGTCAGTGCGACGAAGGGAATTGAGATTGACACCGGCAAGCGAATCTCGCAGCTTGTTGCTGAAATAGTCCCGCAAGAAATTCGTCCCCGATTTGCTAGTTTGTCGGGTCCGTCGTTCGCGAAAGAAGTCGCTGAGAATCATCCCACGGCAGTAGTTGCAGCCAGCGACGATCGCGACGCTGCCCGCTTAGTTCAGTCGGAACTCAGTTTTGACAATTTCCGAATTTACACCAACGATGATGTCGTAGGTACTGAGCTGGGTGGTTCGGTTAAGAATGTTATGGCAATCGCGGCAGGCATGGTCGCGGGTCTTGGTTATGGTTCAAACAGCATCGCCGCGCTAATCACGCGAGGGCTCGCAGAAATGACGCGGCTCGCAATGCGCGAGGGTGCGAAGCTTGAAACGCTGATGGGTCTTGCGGGGTTGGGCGATTTGGTCCTGACTTGCACGGGCAGCCTCTCTCGCAATCGCTTTGTCGGTCAGGAGTTGGGCAAGGGTCGTAACCTGAACGAGATTGCCTCGGGGATGACCGAGATCGCCGAAGGCGTGAAGACCACGTTGGCCGTCAAGAGACTAGCAGAGCGTTGTGGAGTTAACATGCCGATTACCAACGAGGTGCATGCCGTTCTCTATGAAGGAAAACTGGCATCGGAGGCGGCGAGGGAATTGATGACCCGGCCTTTGCGGGAAGAAAATCATTAGGTAGTGTAGGAGCTGAGTTTCTTAAGAACTATGCCGGGCGAAACTGAAGAAAAATTGCTCGCTTCGAACCGCGCCGCCTTTCACGAATACCACATCCTGGATAAATACGAGGCTGGGATTGCATTAACTGGCACGGAAGTGAAGAGCGTGTTGGCTGGGCGGGTGCAGTTGAAGGAAGGCTATGTCGCGGTCCGCGATGGCGAAGTCTGGTTGTTTAATGCCCACATTTCGCCTTATGCTCATGGCAATCGTGAAAATCACGAGCCGCTGCGAACTCGCAAGTTATTGCTTCACAAAAGGGAGATCGAAAAACTCGACGAAGCGGCCGTTAAGCAAGGCATGACTTTGGTGGCATTGCGCGTCTATCTTAAAAGCCGCCGGATCAAGGTTGAAATTGCAGTTGCTCGAGGTAAGAAGTTGTTCGACAAACGGGAGACGGAATTACGGCGCACCGTAGAAAGAGAGACGCGCGCCCAGCTCAAGGAACGCAACCGTTAAAATTTCATAAAGTCGATTGGCGGGGTGATCATAAAAATGCAAATCGAAAGCACAAATGGATCCTATCGGGACCTTGATGTTCAGGCAATCGCTATTGCCGTGTTCAAAGATGAGAAGGCCGATGACGGATTTCTGAAGGACCTGGATACACTCACAGGCGGCGTGATTAGTTCAGTTATCGACTCCGAAGAACTGAAAGGCAAAGAAGCTGAGAGCGTTTACCTGCATCTCGTTGGCAACAGTGAAATCAAAGCGCAACGGTTGTTATTGGTTGGCGTGGGAGAGCGGGCGGATTACACGGCAGCTCAAGCATCTCAAATGGCAGGGACGGCGGTGCGCGCGCTGAGGGAAAAAAACGCGAAGTCAGTTGCAATCGTTCCCCGGCTCGAAGGAAATGTGGAGGACATCGCCGCCGCAGTTGTAGAGGGTTCGTGTATGGCTGTGTTTGATCCTGACAAATATCGGACCAAGGACAAGGAAGTCAGGGAAATCAGCAAGCTGGTTGTCGTCATGGATGGTGACGAAATGGCTCTCAAGCGCGGCGTCGATCGCGGCAGAATCGTGGGCGAGTCAGTAAACTTCACACGCGACTTAGCGAACGAACCCGGCGCTTACATGACACCGACGAACATGGCGGAGCGGGCGCGCGAAGTGGCGACCGAATTTGGCCTTAGTATCGACGTCCTTGACGAAGCGCGGATGGAACAGGAAGGCATGGGATCGCTGTTAAGCGTGTCCCACGGTTCTGATGAACCTGCCAAGCTGATCATTTTGAAGTACACACCCGCAAACGCCACCGAAGATGGCGGCGACTTGCTGGCGTTTGTCGGGAAGGGAATTACCTTCGATTCCGGCGGCATCTCGCTTAAACCCGGCGAGAACATGGAGTTGATGAAGTATGACATGACTGGCGGCGCCACGGTCATGGGGGCTATGCGAGCGATCGCCCAGCTCAAGCCTTCGATACCGGTACTCGGAGTTATGCCCTGCGCTGAGAATCTTCCCTCTGGAAAAGCCACGAAGCCCGGTGATGTGGTGCGAGCGATGACTGGGAAGACGATTGAAGTTATCAACACAGACGCAGAAGGACGGCTGATTCTTGCCGACGCGATTGCCTACGCCAAAAAGCTTGGCGCGACGACAGTCGTTGACATCGCGACCCTTACAGGCGCCGTCTCAATCGCGCTCGGCGACGTCAACACGGCAGTAATCGGGACTGATCAGGAACTGATCGGCGAAATAATTGCGGCCGGAAAGGAAGCGGGTGAGAAGTTTTGGCAACTCCCCCTCGACAAGGAATATACCAAGCAGATTAAGTCCGACATTGCCGACATCAGAAATGTGGGTGGCAGGAAAGCCGGCACGATCACCGCTGCAGCTTTTCTAAAGGAATTTGCCGAGGGAATTTCCTGGGCGCACCTCGACATTGCCGGAACGGCGTGGAGCGAAGAGGCCAAACCGTTTAGAGCGAAGGGCCCTACCGGGGTGGCGGTGCGAACCTTCGTCAGAATTGTGATGCGAGCCGCCGCCAAGTCTAACGGCAGCTAAGAACTGTAATCAGGAGAGGACATTGATTGTCCTCATTCAAGAACACTAATTCCACGGCCGACGCTAAGAACAATAACTTTACTCAACTTTTTGCATCAGCTGATCGTGGCATTGGACTTGTTATAGGAAGTTCATTGCCAGAGGAGTGGTACCCCCTCATAAAAAATGTCCTCGCCCCCCTCGACAGCCGTTTCGAGGAATTATTAGCAGCCACTCCTTTGGCCTCACCATCCGAAAAGCAGCTCTCGTCCTTTCCAACAATCTGCATAATTGCTTAAAGAATAAAGAGAAGGTGCTATAATTTTCTTGCTTTAGCCTTAGGGTAAGCATCCGCCAGCCCGTCTCTCAGCTTTATGGGGTGCGCATACGCGTGGTGACGAACTACTACAAAGTCCTTGGAATCAAGCGTTCCGCGTCGAGGTCGGAGGTTAAGTCGGCCTACCGGAAACTGGCAAGACTGCGCCATCCCGACGTGAATGGTGGTTCGGAAAAGGCAGCCCACGAATTCGCGCTACTTTCTAAGGCCTATCGCGTCTTAATCGATCCTCAGGAGCGGGCCTTCCACGATCAGCAACTAACCGCGCAGGCATCGGGTTCGATCCTCCAGTCAGATAATGTCCATGCGCGAAGAGCACGCAACCTGGCGGTCCAGGCGCGCTGGGACAGAGTCGTTAATGAAGTTCTCGAAAGAGATCGACAGGAGAGTCGCGAGCGCCAACGCGCGGTGTTTACCACAGTCTCGCTCTTTCTTTCCACATTCTTCGTCGCGATGCTCAAACCGCACTTGTGGGAGACTTTCGATAACGCTGGCCGAGCGATCGTTCTCACGCTCTTTGTAATTGGAGTCTGGCATCTCGCCACTCGGCTGCGGGAATACTTCGCACACTACACTTATCGGCCAAAGTCGATTCAGGATTCCATAATGCGGGAGGACGAAAAGCCTGAACAGCCCTTTACCAGGTTCTCGGCTTACACGTTTCTTTTGGGGGGATATGGCCTCAGCATTCTTGTGGGTCTGCTCATTGGCTGGCACGCTCAGGGTTTTATGAGTGGTATTACGATGTTGCTGCCGCCGAAGGTAGTCCAGTCGAATATGCTTTTCTATTCGTCCACGATCCTGCTAATCCCGGATCTGGTTGTTTATCCTCCCATAGCGGTGCTAATTGTAGATTCCATGCAGGCTCTGACTTCAAGGATGGACTAGTTGCAGAGACCCTTCCCCGAGCTCAGAAAACAAATGCGAAGATACCAAAGACGTTTTCCACTTGCCGCGATCCCCACCAGTATTTTTCTACTTGGGGTGGTTTTCCAAAGCGTTATCTGCGGAAGCACTTTACAGAATCCAACTTTGACGCCGATGCAAATCGCGATTGAGGAGCAACGGCAGCGCTTGAATTCGGGAGAAGTCGAAGATCGCCGCGAAGCGCTGATGCGTTTGCGCGCGCTGCAACGTCCGGAAGCATCGCGAGTAGCGCTATCAGCGTTGAATGATCCCGCTCCTATCGTTCGGGCCACTGCGGCAGCTGCGGTCTTGTGGTTACCAAGCACAGAGAGTGCCGCTAGTTTGGTGCCGTTGCTGAACGACAAGGATGAGTTCGTGCGCCAACAAGCCGCCTACGCACTTGGTCAGACGCAGAGTCACAACGGTATTGCTCCACTAATTGAACGCCTTACTGACAAGAAAGATTCAGTTCGTGGCGCGGCGGCATTTGCGCTTGGACAGATCGGCGACGCCACCGCCGTAACTTCTCTGGCGGCACTACTGAATCCGCAGGCCGGATTGACGCCAACGAACAAAGGTCAAAACACCAAACGAGAAAAAAACTTATTTGTCTTACGCGCAGCAGCCCACTCGCTGGGGCAGATCGGAAATCGCGCCGCAGTGCCGGCACTCATTCTGGCTTTGCAGGACGGGCTGGCGACCGGTGACCTGCGCAGGGAAGCAGCATCTGCGTTGGGAGCGATCGGCGATGCGTCAGCAATTCCGGCATTACGAGTTGCGGAGACGGCTGGTGATCCTTACCTGGCCGAAACTGCTCACCAGGCCCTAAGAAAGATTTCGAGATCGCAGACGACGGGCGGAATCTAGCCTCAGCGCATAAGCCAAAACAAAAAAAGAGCGCCGAACACTTTAAGTGAACGGCGCTTTTGTGTTTTCTGAAGAAGATTTAAGGATCGAACTAGCTTTCTGTTTTTTCTCCCCGACTCTGACTCTTCTTCGCGGCCTTTGTAGCCTGCGGAATCGGCAAGCCTACGCCACCAGAAAGCGACTCCAGACTTTCCTGTTCATCTTCCTTCGGTTCGGGTAAGTCATGAATTAGCGCTCCACCCGAACTCTTCGAAAAGATTAGCTTGTGTGTGTACTCGTCCAGGTCGACGTGTACCAGATCGCCAAGTCCGATCTGTCCCGTCGCGACCAAATTCGACAGCGGGTATACGAGGAAGCGCTCGACAGATCGCTTCAAATGTCGCGCGCCGTATTTGAAATCGAGACCTTCCTTCAGCAGCGTATCCTTCGCAGTTTCGGAACACTGGAAAACAAACTTGATGCCGGCCGACTGCATGATCCGATCCTGCACCGCTGCCAATTCGAGTTCCAGAATCTGTCGCAGGTGATGTTCCTTCAACGAGCGGAAGACTACCACCTTATCAATGCGGTTCATGAACTCGGGTGAAAACTTTCGCCGCGCTGCTTCGACGGCGGTTCGGTAAATCTTCTGATCTACTTCGGTATCGTTCGGATTCTTCGCGCCTTTGCCGGGGGCGAAGCCGATGCCGCCGGAGATCAACTCTGACATCTCTCTGGCGCCAAGGTTCGACGTTAACACCACCATACAGCGTGAGAAATCGACGCGGCGGTTGTCGCCCAAAGTTAGGGTCGCCTTGTCGAGAATGCCCAGCAGCAGTTGCCACAGACTGTCGGAAGCCTTCTCGATCTCGTCAAACAAGATGAGCGAAAGCTTTGTGTCTTCGGTGTGCATGCGATCGAGATTTTCCTGCGTCAGCATTGGAGAAGTCTCGCGGTGCCCGAGATATCCTGGAGGTGAGCCGATCAACTTCGCGATCTCATGCGAGTGCTGAAACTCGGCGCAGTCTATCTTTACGATTGCATTGGAGTCACCATACAGAACCTCCGCCGCGGCTTCGATGACGCGAGTTTTTCCCGAGCCGGTTGGGCCGAGAAAAAGCATCGTGCCGATTGGCCGGTTTGGGGGATTCATGCCGGCTAGAAATATTTGGTAAAGGCCGCTCATACGCCGCACGGCGCGCTCTTGTCCTACGATGCGAGCGGAAAGCCGCTCTTCGAAGTCTTGCGCGCGCGGGCTTTTCTGATCAGGATCGAGGAAGACTGTGCCCATTGTTTTGTTTAGTTTTTCCAGTTCCATTTCGGAAATCATGATCGTCCTCCTTGCATCCGCGAGAGCTTGTCCATTTACTTAGGCCCTCGATTTTGGCTCGGCCGATATTGGCCTGCCTTCGCTAATGCAAGGAACGATCCGTTCACCGTATTGATGCGTTGCGCCCGAGCTTCGTTTGCTTTTCGCGCGAAACCCAAGGCAACCTGACTCAAATGACCGATGCTATATATACGACGCAGCCCGAAATGTCATTACAAAATATTGGCGCGAACATGAAATTCCAGTTGCCAACGGAAAGATTTGGACGTCTTTTCGCCTGACATTTCGTGTCAGAACGACGGTGCCAATAAATGGTGGGTGAAGGGCAGTTGGCTGAGGAGATGCCAGACCGCACGGTTTGGCGCGGAGACTAACCAAAAGGTCGTAAACGAAAACCGCCCTAGAGTCTCCTGTTGAGATCAGGAAACTCAAAGATGCAATGCTGGCTAGTCGTAGTACTCGAGTCCCAGGTGCGTGATGAGATCTTCACCACGCAAGTAGCGCAAGGTATTTTTGAGTTTCATCAACTGGATGAAAACGTCATGTTCGGGATAGAGACCGGGAGCTGTTTGCGGTGATTTGAAGTAGAACGAGAGCCACTCCTGAATTCCCTTCATGCCGGCGCGCTGAGCCAGATCCAGAAACAAAGCAAGATCCAAAACGATCGGCGCCGCCAGAATCGAGTCCCGACAGAGAAAATCGATTTTGATCTGCATGGGATAACCAAGCCAGCCGAAGATATCGATATTGTCCCAGCCTTCTTTGTTGTCACCGCGCGGCGGGTAGTAATTAATGCGAACTACATGGGAGAAATCCTTGTAGAGATTCGGATAAACCTCAGGCTGAAGAATGTATTCGAGAACCGAAAGCTTCGACTCTTCCTTCGTTTTGAACGATTCCGGATCGTCTAAGACTTCACCATCCCGATTGCCCAGAATATTTGTTGAATACCAACCATGCAGGCCGAGCATTCGCGCCTTCAAGCCCGGGGCGATGATTGTCTTCATGAGCGTCTGACCGGTCTTAAAGTCTTTGCCGCAGATCGCCAGACCTTTTTCTTCGGCGAGAGTTCTTAACGCCGGAATGTCGACGGTCAGATTCGGCGCGCCATTGGCAAAGGGAATTCCGGACTTCAGCGCTGCATAGGCGTAGACCATCGAAGGTGCAATCGAGCGATGATTCGCGCGCATGGCCTGTTCGAAAGTCTCCAGCGTTTTATGAACGGGATGCTGCTTGAGAAAAATCTCTGTCGAAGCTGCCCAGATCATTACTAAACGGGAGCATCTATTCTTGCGTTTCCACTCCGCGATTTCTGCGATGAGTTGTTGCGCGAGTTTGAACTTGTTAGGGCCCGTCTTAACGTTAGTGCCGCTAAGCCGCTTTACGTAGTTTTGATCGAAGACCGCCTTCATAGGCTTGATCTTCTGCAAAGGAGTCTTGAGCTTTTTCAAGAGGTCTTTGTCGAGCACACCCGCATGCATTGCGGCGTCGTATGCTGAGTCTTCAAAAATGTCCCACGCGCCAAATACAAGATCTTCGAGTTTTGCCAATGGCACAAAATCCTTGATTAGCGGCACGCGATTGTCAGTTCGCTTGCCAAGGCGAATCGTTCCCATTTGCGTCAAACTACCGACTGGCTGGCCAATACCCTTTTTGACGGCCTCCACGCCCGCGATGAAGGTGGTGCTAACTGCGCCGAGACCAACCAGCAGCACTCCTAGTCTGCCCTTGGGCTCAATAATCTCGGCGTCTTTTCGAACTGGCATTTAATCTAGTCTCCTAATCTAACGGTTTGTGCTGCGAATGATACAGATGCGCGTGGCTGCTGTCATCTGGAGGCAAATTGCGTTGCAGATAAAATAGGTAGGCGCGTTAGAATCGCAAGCGGGGCTTTCCATTCTGGCGTAGGTGCTAATCTGTGTTTGATCGGTCGCGGTTTCGCACCATTGCTCCAGGATCGTTTGCAATCAGAGCCTTGATTTCCAACTTCTGCGCTCGCGCGATCCAAGCGCTATCATCGACGGTCCAAACTACAACTTCCAAACCCGCCTGGATTGCTTTTTCAATCAAGCGCGGCCCGACTAGCGTATGGTGAAGCGCAATCTCATTAGCCCCGAAAGCCACCGCCGTATCCACCATCTTAAGTCTCCGAACCGTGGAAATGGGGCGCGTCAATTTTGGTTCGAACAGTGCGGCCGTCCGAATTCCGGGATCGATCTTCTTGACGGCCGCGATAGCGGCGTGGTCGAAACTCTCAACCACCACTCGATCGATCATTCGACATTCGCGCGTGAGTTTTACGACCGCGGCCGCCAGCTCCGAGCCTTCGTTCTTGTCAGACTTCATTTCGACGTAGAGCTCGCCGTGGTTCGTGCTGAAAAGCTCGAAGACCTGCGTCAGCGTTGGCAGTTTCTCGCCGCGTAATGATTCTTTTGAACGCCCTGTGAACCAAGCGCCAACATCAACTGCGCTCAACTCCGCGGCGGACATTTCGGATACAGAGCCCTCAACCAGCGCCGTACGTTTCAAGGTTGCGTCGTGAATGACGACAGCTATGCCGTCACGCGATAGCCTCACGTCAAACTCAACTCCGTCTGCGCCGTCGCTAATGGCGCGTGAGAATGCTGCGAGTGTGTTTTCAGGAGCCAGCGCGCAGGCGCCACGATGGCCGAGGATCAAAGGAGCGATAGACATTCATCGTCATTATCCATTTTTCATTTCTGCAAAGATAGGACGAGGGAATGCTGAACTTGGTGGGAAGAAAAATACGATACGAGCACGCTGTTGCGGGTTCAGTTGCTAACCTTGGTGGTCGCCAGGATCTCCGTGGTGGGTTTTCGAATGAGCTTACGCAGCGTGATATCAAACGTGCCGTACTTTACTTTGATCCGAGCGCTCACCGGAATACGTCTACTGTCGTTGGTTATCCAAATTGAGAACTGTCCTTCGCCCGAAAGCATGCCATTGGCCCCAAAAACTTGCGGGTCCACCCGAAACGCTTCGACGCGACCCAACGCAGTCTTTTTTTGTTTCTTTTCAACCACCTGCACCGGCACATGGTATACAACGCCCGAATCGCTCACCGTCACTTCAAAAGTTTTCCCAACTTCAAGTGGTTGAGTCCTCAGGTAGTAAATTGCAGACAGAACATCCTGGATCTGACCGGTAAATGGAGCGACAGCTTCTCGAGGCGGGTGCGAAGGGTCATTAGGATCGCGTTCAACCCACGACACTTTGCCATCGCCATAAACCGTCTCACTAACGCGCGCGCGCTTACCCTGTTCGTCCACTCGCTTAGTTTTCCTAACAGTGAATGAAGCAGGATCAACGATCGACTCGATCTGTTCCCGAAAACGCAAATTGAAAAGTTTAGCGAAGAAACCCTTGCTCGAGACGTCGCCCGTAAATTTGAGCAGATATTCGCTGTTCTTTTTCTGGTTGCTCTCGTAATCGGAAATTTTCTCAAGAGTTGACTGCTGGCTGGCTGTAAAACGAAAGTCCGCGACATCTACTTTCTTCAACAGAGCGCGCGAGAATTCAGCAACGTAGAGAAGTTCTTCAGTGGGTTCAAAAGGATGAGTTGGCCGACTTGTGCGAGCTGCGGCACTTGGCGCCGCGGCGGGTTCCTTGATCTTCTGCGCGCTGACCAGAGTTGCTTGCCATAGGCACAGTGAGGACAAGAACAACGTGGCGATTGCAACTGTCGCAGAAGTTAACTGACTAAGCGTTCGTTCTTTCATTTCAAATAATACGCCTTGAAGACCAACAACCCCCACGCGATCACCAAACCGAGAGCGGCTTGATACTCGCGATACCTCAAATACAAACCCTGATCGAATCCTATTCGCGCCTGGCCATTACGATACGGCGTAATTCGCGGCAAGAACACCGGCACCGCGCTGGCATATGCTCGAAAGCGCTCGCCAAACAACTCTGCCAACGTCGCGGATTCGACGCGCATAACCGGCAAATAGATGCCAAGAAATAGCGCGACAAACAGAAGTCCGAGCCACCAGCGACCCGAAGCGATCGTGAAACCGAGACCCATGATAAAGCTACCGAGGTAGAGTGGATTGCGCGTGAAGGCGTAAGGACCCGAGGTCGCCAGCGCGTCGTTCTTTCTTAGGTGACCTGAGCCCCAGGCCCGCAACAGCAGTCCGAGAAACGAAATCGGCGCACCTACGGCAAGAGTGATTGGACGCGGCCGCGCGAATAAAATGAATAGCGCGGCACACACAAAACCAAGCGGCACTCGCCAACGCTGAATCCAGGTTCCACCCCTGCGCAAATGTCCACTCCTTAACTTTCGACGAAAGTCAGAAGAGGCGATTTTCCATTTGTCATTTCACATTTATCATTTGTCATATGTAAACAGACCGTCAATGCGTTTCTAAAATTGTGGGCAGCGATGGCCCGTCGCCCAGGCAAATGACAAATAACAAATTTGAAATGACAAAATGGAAAATCTCCTTCTTCTATGTCCTTTGGCAGCCACCCCAGCTACCCGCGGTCAGCAAGAATGCCTGTCCTACTTTAGTCGTTCACCGACTGCTTGTAGCACTCGCTCGACTTCGATGTCCATGCAGATCCATTTGGAACACGCCCGACGATGACAGTCTGTGCGGCAGTCGATGTCGACTCGCTCTACGCAAATATCAGCTTCACGCAGACTGCCATTGCGCCACCACTCGGTGGGGCCAAACAATCCGACTACCGGCGTGCCGGCAGCGATGGCCAGATGCGTGGGCCCTGTGTCGCCTCCCACATAAATTTGCGCACGTTTGGCCAGCTCGTAATACCCTTTCAATGAAAGACTGACCGCGTGAGCCTTACCTGACTGGCTGGCTTGCAACACAGTCTCGGCCAATCGCGCTTCACCGGGTCCATAAGTAACTAACGAATGCAGTTTGTGATTGGTCCAGAGTTCGTCTGCCAGGCGGCCAAAGCGTTCGGCGCTCCAAAGTTTTGTCGGCCAGCCTCCGCCCGGATTCAAGATGGCAAAGTTCCCATCGGTAAGGAGCTGCGCGCTGAGAGCTTCTGCCTCGTGAGCTGGACTGGTTGCGATAGGAAACTCCATGTCGTCTGCAGAGTCCGGGACTGAAATTCCCAACGCTCCACCAGCGAGCGCCAAGTTTTTTCGGATTACATGCAAATTTTTGGATGTAGGGATAGACTTTGACAACAGGATGCGACTGGCGGGCTCACGAAGATATTTTGATGTGAAGCCGAAAACACGACGCGCGCCGGAAAGGCGCGCGATTGAGGCGGATTTAAGTAATCCTTGAAAATCTATAGCTAACTCGAAGGCTGAGGCGCGAAGTTGACGTAACTGCTGGCGCGGTGCCCGCAGCGTCTCCCCAGACACCAACCCGCGCCTCAAGGCCTTCGTGTCGACTTCGATGAGCCGATCTAAAAACGGGTTGTCTCTTAAAATTTCTGCGGCGCGACGTTCTACCACCCAGGAGATTTTTGCCTCGGGCATTGCCTTCCGAATCGCAGCGAGCGCGGGAAGCGTGTGCACGATGTCGCCGATGCTCCCGAGTTTTACAATAAGAATTCGCATAAGTAGGACAGACATTCCTGTCTGTCCGCCCGCCTACTTGAGAGTGGACAGACAAGAATGCCTGTCCTACTGAAAGCGTTTCAGAATTTCGGACGTTGAATGATCTTTCGGATCACCAACGATTGCCACGCGTCCACCATAAGATCGTACCACATCACGTTCGGGCACAGTTTCTTCGGTATAGTCGGTGCCCTTGGCGTGGACGTCGGGTCTCATCTCAAGCAGCAATTCAGTCACAGTCGGTTCTGCGAAAATTGTTACCAGATCAACTGCCTGCAACGAAGCGACCAGTTCAGCTCGATCGCGTTCAGGAAGAATTGGACGACCGGCGCCCTTGAGTCTGAAGACCTGTGCATCTGAATTAATGCCAACTACCAGGATGTCCCCCAGCGCTCGTGCTCCCTCCAGGTAACGGACGTGGCCGGCGTGCAATATGTCAAAGCAGCCGTTGGCCAACACGATCCTGCGCCCTGCCGCTCGCTCGATAGCTACACGCGACACAAGCGAGACCCGATCAAGGATCCGAGAAGTTGGATCCCACACATGTGGGCTACTACTGGTCATTAGTTTGCCAAGTCGGAATGCACGACGGAATGCTCGAGCTCGTCGCGTGTGACTGACGCCGTGCCGCGTTTCATTACCACCAGGCCGCCGGCATAGTTGGCAAGGCGGGCCGCGTCTGGATAAGAGGAGTCTGAGGCTAACGCAAGAGTATAGGCCGCCATCACCGTGTCGCCTGCGCCCGTGACATCAACCGGCTCATGCGCACCAACCGCGTCAAGGTGAACGGCTGGGACTCCAGCTTCCAGCAGCATCATCCCGTTGCTGCCGCGAGTCACGAGCAGGGCCCGATATCCAAGACGCTCTCGTAACTCTTCGCCTGCCGCTTCCAGTTCGGGAAGTTCAGTAAATTCTTTGCCGAGCAGTTGTTCAACTTCATCCTGGTTTGGAGTGGCCGAAGCAAAACCAACAAAATCTGCAAGTCTGAAACGCGAGTCAGCCAACACCGGAAGCTTTCGCGGCGCCGCCGCATCGCGCGCCAACGAAGCCATTTCGCCATCAGCGACACCATAGTTGTAATCCGAGATGATCACGGCGTCCGCAGTTTGGGTATGGTCCACCACGTTATCGCGCAGTCGCGCGCGTATTGCGGGATCCACCAGCGGTTCGCCTTCGTAGTCGATTCGAATTACTTGTTGACGAGTGGAGTGTAGTTGTCCCGCAAGTATTCGCACCTTTGTCGTAGTCTTAAGTGCCGGCGAAATAACAATGCCACTGCAATCGACTCCGGCCGCGCTTAGTTTTCCAATTAGGGCTCGACCGGCCTCGTCGTCTCCAGCAACACTGATTAGCGAAACCTGGGCGCCGAGTGAAGCGAGGTTCGCGGCGCAATTTGCCGCGCCACCCGGCACGGTTTCGGTATGTTCGTGTTTGAGGATGAACACCGGGGCTTCGCGCGAGACGCGACTGATGGCGCCATAAATAAACTGATCGGCCACCGAATCGCCAATGACGAGAATGCGGCGTTGCGGAAACCGCTTAACGATATTTATCAGGCGCTCCTGTAATAACATTCGCTCAGCAGTCAAATGCTCTCTCCTGTCTAACGCAAACTGTGAGTTTGCGTGCGACTTCATCAAAGAATCCGCAAACTAACAGTTTGCGTTACGATGCAACAAGGATAACACGCACGGCTTCCAACAAATTCTCGGCGACAGCGTCCGGTTGGGCGTTCCAACTTCCGCGCTGATGTTCCCATTCGCCGCGACCGTATCCGCTTAAGACAAACATCGATTTCACGCCTGCGTTCCGAGCCAGTTCAACGTCGCTGTAACGGTCGCCCACCATCCAACTTCCAGCAAGGTCAATGTCAAACTCCCGAGCTGCGCGGGAGATTAATCCCGGCTTTGGCTTGCGGCAGTCGCAATCAAAACGGTGAGGCGGTTCACCGACTGAGGGATGGTGGGCGCAATAGTAGACGGCGTCGAGTTTCGCCTCGCCACGCTCGAGTTCCGTAGTCATCACCGCGTGAACAGTTTGGATCATATCCTCAGAAAAGTATCCTCGAGCGACGCCGGCTTGATTCGTCACCACGATTGCGAGCCAGTCACTATCGTTTAGCTGTTTGATGGCTGCAGCCGAATAGGGAAACACGCGAAAGCGCGAAGGATGGTTGATGTAACCAACCTCTTCAGAAATAGTGCCGTCGCGGTCAATGAACACTGCGCGTTTCATTCCAGTTGTCCTGCAAACTTCAACTTGTTGATGGCTTCGGAAAGTGGCGTTGAACAAGCAGGCTCAGGTTTACTAGACAACAACTGGCGCGCGCGTTCGAAAACATCGGCAGGCGTTATCGCCGTCATGCAGCGATGATCGATTGGGCAGTCGCGCAACATGCAGGGAGCACAATCCGGCGGCTCGCGCACTATCTCGCCAAAAGGTGAAAACGGCCGCGTGGTCAAGGGATTCGTCGGACCGAAGATTACTAAAGTTGGTCGCCCCAGCGCGGATGCTATGTGCGCCGGACCAGTGTCGTTTGTCACCAGGAGATCGGTCAGACTCAGAATCGCAACCAGCTCCGCGAGATCGGTTTGACCCGTTAACATTGTGGGTTCGTGGCGCATCTGTCGAGCGACATCAAGCGAAACGTCTGACTCACCTTTTGAGCCGACGAGGAGAACTTCCACACCGAGTTCGTCGATTAATCGATCGGCAAGCGCGGCGTAACGATCTGTTGGCCAGCGTTTAGCTCGGCTATTAATCGAACCGGGACAGAGGGCGACCACAGGGACCCCAGCACGAATCCCTCGCTCCCGAAGAAAACCGCGGGCGACGGACTTGCGCGCGTCGCTTACTTCAAGTGATCCGTCTGGTTGAGTGTCGAGGAAGCTTTGCTCTTGTTTGCTTAGCCACTCGAGCTCGGCAACAATTCTCAAGTAATAAAATACTTCATGCTTCGACTCGCGCCACTCAGGCAAAGCCAAAGGATGCGTCAGCAATCTTTGTCGACCGTCGGTGGCATAGCCGATTCTTAAGGGTACGCGGGCGAGGGAAGCGACGAGAGCAGTCTCGAGTGAATTCGGAAACAGGACGGCCAGATCAAAGTTTCGCTTGCGCCATTGGCGTACCTGCTGCACAACGGACCGCAGCCCGCTGCCTTCATGGACCAGCAACTCGTCGAGAAAATCGACGTCGGTAAACAACCCTTGCGCCCAGCCGCGAGTGGCCAGCGTGATTTGGGCCTTCGGAAAAAGACGACGAAGCTGTCGCAGGGCTGGAATCGTCATTACCGCATCGCCAACCCAGTTGGTTCCGCGAACGACGATTCGCTCGATTGGTTTTAGGCTCGTTTGACTCATCAAATTTGACTCTTGATCTTTGGTCTTTGGCCTTGGGTCTTGGTTTTGTTGGCTAAAGCGAATCAGCCAGCGGGAATTCAAAGACCAAAGACCAAAGACCAAAGACTAGAGACCAAAGCCGGCTATAACAAACTTCGCAGTCCTTCCTCGATTCCTATCTTCGGTTCCCATCCCAGTTGTTCGCGAATGCGGGTCAAGTCGGAAACATAATTAGCCGGCACGGGACGCGACAAGCTGTCGTCAGGCACGATCCGGGGTTCGAGCTCGATCAGATTACCGATCATCGAAACAAGCTCGATCAACTTCGCCGAGTTTTTCTTGCCGCCGCCCAGATTATACAGACCGTATACATGGGACGAATCCATGAACGCCTGGCAGGCTCGCGAAAAGTCATCCACGTGCAGCACGTCGCGAACAATCTGGCCACCCGCCGGAAGCCGAATTGGCCAGCCACGTTTTACCGATTCCACATAGTGAGTAACAAACCCCGTCTCATTTCCCGCCGAAGGTCGAGCGTAAACGTTCGACATCCGAAAGATGCAGGTGCGAACACCGCGCTGCCGCGCGTAATACTCAACGTAGCGCTCGCCGATCAACTTGGACCATTCCAGTGCCGTTTGTCCCGAATAATCGGTCGGGCAAGTCTCTGGGACTTCGGAGTAGGAATCTGCGCTGGCGCCGTAAACGTCCTTGGTAGAAGCGTAAATGAACGTCGCGCCGGGTCGCAGTTGTTTGACCACCTCGGCGGCAGCCTCGGCGTTAGTGCGAAAGCAAAGTTCAGCGCCGCCCGGATTCTTGTCGAGGTAGGCCGCCAGATGGATGACCGCGTCATATTCCGACACCGCTTCCAGATCTTGATGGCTAAGAATGTCGCGGCCGGAACGGCGGGAAAAATCGTCGGCGCCAAAGAAATGGCGAACGTGCGTGCCCAGGTAACCACTGCCGCCGGTGACTAGAATTTTCATAGACGCTTTCTAGAGCTGCGCATTAAAGCAAACAGAACATTTTCCATTTCTCATTTGAAATTTTCATTTGTCATTTAGTTCCCACAAGCCGCGCGAACTAATCTTTCCGCAAATGCCGAATGAAAAATTTGAAATGACAAGAGGAAACTCTCCTCTGACGCTCAACCTTTGGACCTCGAACTGTGGCCGTTGAACAGCGCCGTACCTTTCGCCAAAGCGGCAAGCTTCATCAGCGACTCCGCGTTTCCGATGGCGATAAGAAGATCACCGCTCTGAATCATCGCCTCGCCGCTGGGGTTGAAAAGTATCTGTCCATCGCCCCTGCGAATGCTGACCACGACAATATCCAACTCCGAACGAATGGTGGTCTCACTTAATTTCCGCCCAGCCAAAGTCGACGCCGCGTCGACCTCAAGTTGCTCAAACGCCAACTCTAATTTATTCGCGGTGATCGATCCCAGAAAATCGTCGACTGCGGGCTTTGTCAGGGCCATCGCCATGCGGTGGCCGCCAATGATAGTCGGCGCCACGACGCGGTTGGCCCCGGCGCGAATCAGTTTTGGTTCCGCTTGTTCCTCGGCGGCACGCGCCACGATGTGCATATGTGGATTCAGGTCGCGCGCAGTAAGCACGACGTAAACATTGTCAGCATCGTCGGGCAAGCAGGCTGCGAGACCGCGCGCGTGTTCGACGCCCGCTTCACGCAAGCTCTCTTCCAGCGTGGCGTCACGAACCAACACGATAACGCCGAGGTCGGTCAGTTCAGCGACTTTCTGCGGGTCTCTCTCGATAACAATAAACGTCTCCGAGCCGCCGAGTAGTCCGCGAACAAGGTGAGAACCCACGCGGCCGGCGCCGCAGATGATGAAATGATCTCGTAGTTTGCTCATCCTTCGTGATATTCGCCGTTGGCCGAATGTAGCCACCAGCTCTGATTGAACTATCGCATGTACCGTCGTCGTAAGAGCGTAGAGCACCACACCGACACCGGCCAGCATGAAGACCGTGGAAAAAATTCGACCATTACGCGTTGCCGGAGTCAGGTCGCCGTAGCCAACCGTTGTTACTGTCTGAGCTGCAACGTAAAGACTATCAAGTATTGACCAACCCTCGATTAGATAAAAGCCGACCGCGCCAAAGAGAATAGCAACTACTACGGCAGCCATCGCGTAGAGAATTCTGCGGTTGTTTCCGGATAGTGATCGCGTGCCGGTAGGCTTGAGACTCATACATCTGTTATCGCATCTGAGCGGAGGTGAAACGTAAGTGCCGCAGGACGAATTGAACCGTACGAGATACAACCGACCCTTGTCCAGGCAGTAAACGGTCTGATGCCGCTATTTCTATAACTGGGCCGAAAATCGTTGACTCGCGCCGCCATCGTATTGTATTTTCCCGCCGACCTTACAAGCTCTTTTCTCATTAAAGCTCAATGGCTGACTCCCGAGTGTTGTCCTCTGAACAACTAGCCGACTCAGCCAGACTTCTTTAAGAATTCACAATTCTGGGAGGCGGAACTTTGGCTCACACCAAAGCCTGCGTTTCTCATTCGCTGGTTAAAGCTTAAGGCCTTTTCCTGCAGGCAGCCAGCTTTCAAGAGCATCAAGAGGTTGGAGTTCAAATGACTTAGACAATAGCGTAGCGGGTCCGAGGCCGCATGACACGGGTGCCATGTCGCACGGCGGGAAAGCCGCGGTCCACGATGCGATGTTAAGCGAATCAAAGGAGGAGGGCATGGGCTTTTTTGACAAGGCCATGGAAATGGCCAAAGGCGCTTTGGATAAGACGAAATGCGTGACTGGTTTTCACGATCTGTCTTCATGGTCATACCAGTCAGCGAAATCATGTGTTCAGAAGCGGCATTGTAACAGGAGCGGATGTCTCCAGACTGAATCTCAAACGACTCACGATTGGCCCAAGTTTATATATGTTTCAGAGGATTCATGCGAACAGCAACGTGAGTGTCGCCGCTGTAAGGAGACTGAGAAGCAAACGCACCATGCTTCATGGGGCAAGTGGACTTATCTCAAGCCCGACAAATGCGACCAGTCAAGAAAATGTGGTCGTTGCAATGCGATGGAAAAAACGATTGAGCATGTCTGGGAAGCCTGGAACTACGAGTCGCCAACTTCCTGTGCGCAGGTACGGTTCTGTCGCAGATGCAATGACAAAGAGCGCAAGGAGCCAACCGAGCAGGATCATCGATGGGGTCAACCAATCAGGCTGAACTGCCGCTTCGAGGAGATCATTTGCGGACATTGCCATAAGAAGAAAACCAACAGTTTAGTCTTCGCACAACACGTCTGGGGTCAGTGGCGTCAGAGTAGTCTTCATCCTGATCGTCTCGAACGTAGATGTAATGAGTGCGGTGAGAGAGATGAGCGAGACAAAACCTAGGGAAGAATCAACTTGATCCCGGAAGACTAATTCATTTCCCTTCGAGGGGGTAGACACGCTGGTTTCGAGAGGTTAGCATTCGACTGCGAGGCTGGATACCAGACCACTTCGCGACACCGGAGACCCAAATGGGTCTATCGCCTGTCTCTATGCCAGCAAGATACCCACCCGAAGAATTACCCCCAACCGGGAAGCGGTCCGGAAAGGGCCCACGATCCAAGTCCCGTATCGTGGCGTACGCTGAACCGCCCGTGAGGTTCAAGCGGCGGGTGGTTCGGCGACTATTCAGCCCCATCATCATCATCCCCACACTCGTGCTGGTGATCGCTGTCATCGCTTGCCTGGTCTACTACTGGACGGTCTTTTCGGGTCGCATCGACAATCTGTTGAAGGGCGAAATCTTTACTCGGTCCGCGGGAATTTACGCGGCCCCGAAACAGCTTCGCGTCGGGCAAGCGCTCGCGCCAGATAAACTCGTCGACTTCCTCAAACACGCTGGATACGTCGAGAAGTCACAGCAGGCAGACCAGGCGCGCGGACGTTATTCAGTTGGCGACGCCAGCGTTGACGTTGAGCCGAGCGAGAACATTACCGTTGATGGTCAGCGCCAGTTTGAAAACGTGCGAGTGCAATTCGCTCGCACTGGTAAAACGATCAGCGCCCTGACCCAAATCGACAACAACGCAAAACTGGACAAGGCCTGGCTTGAACCGGAATTGATCACTTCCGTTACCGGACGCGAACGGGCGAAGCGAAAAATAATCGGGTTCAATGATCTGCCGCCACATCTGGTCAAGGCGATAACGGTCACTGAGGATCGCGCCTTCTTTGAACATTACGGTGTAAACGTGCGTGGCATTTTGCGCGCGTTTGTGCGGCGCTACGATTCCGATCCCAATTCTCCGATTGCACGTCAGGGTGGTTCAAGCATCACCCAACAGCTAGTCAAGAATCTGCTGTTGTCACCAGAGAAAACTTTGAAGCGCAAAGTTTCGGAAGCCTACATGTCGGTCATTCTCGAAACGCGCTTGTCGAAGGAACAGATATTTGCTCTTTACTGCAATCAGGTCTACCTGGGGCAACAGGCCGGCTTTTCGATCAATGGTTTTGGCGAAGCGGCCGACGCATATTTCAATAAGGACGTCACTAATCTAACCTTGCCTGAGGCCGCGTTTCTGGCCGGAATAATTCGTAGTCCGAATCGGTACAACCCTTACCATGACCTCCAGACAGCGACTGCTCGGCGCAACCAGGTTCTGGACAATATGGCGGAAACCGGTGAGATTTCGGGCGAGGAAGCCACGCAAGCCAAGCAGACGCCGCTTCAAGTGGCGCCGACGAGAGGCAGGATTGACGCGTCAGACGCGCCCTACTTTGCCGACTACGTTCAGGCGCAGCTGGGTGACATCGTCGCCGGATCAGGTTCTACCGATCATCTCCGCATTTACACAACTGTCGATCTCGATCTGCAGCGAGCTGCCTACGCTGCCGTCACCAAGCAGCTTGCGGCGCTCGACAAAATTCAATCCAGGCGATTCGAGCCGGGCACTCTTCAGGCCGCACTAGTAGCAATGAACGCGAGGACCGGTGAGATTGTGGCGATGGTGGGTGGCCGAGACTATGGCAAGAGTCAGCTCAATCGCGCGTCTGACGCGCTGCGTCAACCGGGTTCAGTTTTCAAACCCTTCGTCTATGCGACCGCGCTAAACACGGCGTACGATCCGGTTCCGAGGGTGATCACGCCAGCTACCACTTATGTCGACGAGCCGAAAACATTTTCCTACGACAACCAGGAATACTCGCCCGGCAACTTCGGCGACTCCTACAGCCACGCTCCGGTCACGCTGCGCGACGCGTTAGTCCATAGTCTAAACGTGATCACGGTGGATGTGGCGATGGAAGTAACGATTGGCCGCGTCATGAGTCTCGCCGCCAAAGCAGGACTGCCGAAACCTGCGCATGCCTATCCGGCGATGGCCCTGGGAACCAGTGAAGCGACCCCGTTGCAGGTTGCCTCGGCCTACACTGGTTTTGCGACCTTGGGAACAAGAACCACGCCGATTGCAATCAATCGCATTACTACAGGCAGCGGAGTGACAATCGCCGCGCCGACGCCGACGAAGAGCGAGATGCTGCGACCGGATGTCGCTTACGTGATGACTTCGTTTATGAAAGACGTCGTCAATCGCGGCACAGCGTCGCCAGTACGGGCGCGCGGGCTCAAAGCAAACGTCGCCGGTAAAACTGGCACGTCTCGCGATGGTTGGTTCGCCGGCTATACGCCAAATCTTGTTTGTGTGGTTTGGGTAGGGTTCGACGACGGCTCGCAACTCGGACTTACAGGCGCAAACTCTGCATTACCGATCTGGGCCGATTTCATGGGAACCGCACTCGCTGAACATCCGGAATGGCAGGGTGATTGGCAGATGCCAGAAGGCATTGACCAGGTCTCAATCAATCCGAAAACAGGCGCGCCTTCAGCGCCGGAAGATACTGATAAGCGAATCGAGCTCTTCATCAACGGCACCTCGCCAGCAACTGCAACAGAAGAGGAGCCAGAGACGGAAGCAACTCCGGAGGCTGAGCTGACACCACCGCCGGCGGATCAAGTGTTGCCACCGACGATTGTGGAACCTTTGCCGGGTGCCTCGCCGCGAAAGACGCCTCGATCAGAACTGCGAACTGGAGAGAACGGGCGACTTGAGGGGACGATCACCCTCGACATTGATCCCACTACTGGACTGATTGCAGTGGAAACTTGTCCCGTGATTCGCACCAGAACCTTTGTGCTTGGCACTGAGCCACGAAAATATTGCGGACCGGAATATCATCAGCGGCCGGCTGCATCGCCCCAGCCTACGCGCCGCGGGCTCACGATCCCGTGATCGATCTCCAAGAGACTGAGCGGAGGCAAGCCCGCCTTCCCGACCCGAGAGGTTATCCACTTCGTCAGCTCTTCCTCCAAAGCCATTCAGACAAGAATTAAATCGAACTCGAATCAGCTCACGGTCGGGAAGGTGGGCTGGCCCCCGCTAATCGGCTCTTCAATCGCCTTATGTAAAGTTTCAATTGCCAGCGCCGCTGCATGCTGTTTTCTTGACGGCAAACCGCCGACGGCCTCAACCAAATCTTTACGAGTTAGCTGCAACGAGTCTTCAACTGTTCTGCCGATAAGTAACTCAGTCAAAACCGATCCACATACGAGCGTCGGCGGACAGCCGTAGGCCAGAAACGCTGCGGCTTCAATTCGACCTCCGCATATGCGTAACGAAAGACGCAACCGATCGCCGCAGACTGGGTTGTTTTCCTCGGCGCAGGCATTCGCACTGGGGAGTTCGCCGGCGTTGCGAGGATTGGCTAAGTGATCGTTGAAGATAGAGGAATAAGGCACGTTTCAGTTTGCGACGACGGGTTCGAGTATTCGCGGTTTGTTGAGCGGCGAGAGTCGTCGAAGTTTCTCCACAACTTGAGGCAGAATTTCGAGTAGGTAGTCGACGTCTTGCTCGGTATTGTCTTTGCCGAAGCTGAAGCGAATTGCGCCGCGAGCGAGTTCGTCGTTTCGGCCGAGGGCTTGAATCACCGGCGATGGTTCGAGTGTGCCAGACGAACATGCCGAACCTGTTGATACGGCAACACCCTGAAGATCCAAGCTGATTAGTAAGCCTTCACCTTCGATAAAACGAAATGAGATGTTGGAAAGATGGGGTAATCGCTGCGCGCGTGCTCCATTGAAGACGATGTCGCCGATACGCTCGGATACGCCCTGCTCAAAACGGTCGCGAAGGGCCTGGTCATGTTCTGATCGCTGCGCCATCTGTTCGCGAGCAAGTTTAGCCGCCGCGCCGAAAGCCACGATACCGGGAACGCCTTCGGTGCCGGCCCGCTTCTCACGCTCCTGATGACCGCCGACGGTCTGCGAGATCAATCGTACACCGCGGCGCACAAACAAGGCGCCGGTTCCTTTTGGCGCGTAAAGCTTGTGAGCTGAGAGCGACAAGAGATCGCAACCAAGCGCTGCGGTGTCGAGCGGTAGTCGCCCAGCCGCTTGAA
This sequence comes from Pyrinomonadaceae bacterium, assembly GCA_036009765.1. Taxonomy (GTDB): domain Bacteria; phylum Acidobacteriota; class Blastocatellia; order Pyrinomonadales; family Pyrinomonadaceae; genus PSRF01. The sequence continues at coordinate 32,258 of DASYLB010000036.1, forward strand.
CAGCATCAGTGTGAAACCAGACTTGACGTCCGCCGGCGCGTTGCTCGCGAACGAGCGCGCCAATTTCTGTGATGGGCTGGATGGTGCCGATTTCATTGTTTGCAAGCATCACCGAAATCAACACCGTGTCCGGCCGCAGCGCCTGCTTAACATCTGCGACCCTGATAATTCCTTCTTCGTAAGCCGGCAGCCGCGTCACATCCCAGCCTTGCTTTTCCAGTTGGTCGCAAATGCCACGCACCGAAGGATGCTCGATGCTCGAAGTTATCAAATGACCTTTGGGTTTTGCAGGGTCGCCTGAGACAGTCGGGCGCGACAAACTGGCATCGGTGATTCCACGAATGGCAAGATTATTCGCTTCCGTTCCGCCTGAGACAAAAAAGATTTCGTTAGCGCGCGCACCGATCAGCGTTGCCACCTCTCGTCGCGCCCGATCTACAGCGGCGCGAGCTTGCTGGCCGAATGAGTGCACACTCGAAGCGTTGCCAAACTGCTCCGTCAGATACGGCAGCATCGCCGCGACCACTTGAGGGTCGACCGGCGTGGTAGCGCTGTGGTCCAGATATATCCTGCGTATTTCTGCCATTTGATCGCGATCAAGCGCGCCAACCAGTAACCCAAAACGCGCATCTGAGCGCCAAGATAGTTTTGCTCGACGGATCTATCCGGGAGTCGAGCGATTTGAGTCTAGGTCGCCGGAGAAGAGACGGTCAAGGAAGGTTAGGCGGCTAAAGCTCGCGGCCCACAAACTAACAATTTGCGTTACAATACCGATTGCACGAGGCAGCTCTCCCAAGACACTACGGCAGCTTCAGCGCCGTAAATCTCTGGAAGGAAAAGCAAAATGAAATATTTTAGAGTTCCCCTGGCAGTCTTGATTGCGCTCATGTTGAGCGCGTCGGCGAGATTTGCAACTCAAACTTCGCTGGCCTTCGCGTCGCAGGACGAAACGAATCAGCCAAGCCAAACCAGCCAAAGTAGTGCTTTGGAGCGTGGCTTTCGCACTGGTTACTCCGACGGTTTCAGCGCCGGCTCGCGCGATGTGTCGGATAACGGCGCTCGCGCTTATCGCAATAGTGAGGATTACCGACGCGGCAATCGCAACTACAACGAAGCCTGGGGCACCGCTGAAGACTATCGCAACGGTTATCAACAGGGCTTCGAGGCTGGGTACAACGCCGGCTACGATAGGCGGCCATTCGACTCGTCCATACCGGCGGGACTCACAAGACGCGATGAGGTTGAACCCCTTGCCGGCGTCCAGTCGGACAATTCACAACAGAGCGACCCCAACAACTCTGCGTCAACTAACAACTCTGGGCCAACCAACAACGGGCAGATGAGTGGGCCAGTTGCTGGTCCAATTTCAATTCCGCGCGATGCGGTTCTCCTCGTTGAGTTGGAGTCGAGTCTTTCCACTGATGCCAGCCAGCGCGGTGATCGCTTCCAGGCGCGAGTAGTTGAGCCGCGCGAATTCGCCGGAGCCATCGTTGATGGCCGGGTAACGCGCGTTAAGCGTGCCGGCAAAGTTAAAGGCACTTCTGAGCTACAGCTCGAGTTTGAGACCATTCATATGCCGGACGGCAACACCAGCGGGTTCAAAGCTGACGTGGTCGAACTGATTGACATGAGCCATCGTGATGACTCGGGCACGGTTGATTCTGAAGGTGGAGTGAAGGGAAGAAGCACTACCAAAGATGACATTGCCAGAGTCGGCGCCAGCACGGGCATCGGCGCGATCATCGGGGCCGTGGTTGGCGGCGGCAAAGGTGCGGCGATTGGCGCTGCGATCGGGGGCGCCGTCGGAACCACCAGCGTGTTCACCAAGCGCGGAGAGGACGTTCGTCTTGAGCGCGGCCAGCAAATGAGAATCCGGACTGCAACCGAGACCCGTCTGCAGTGAAGCAGTAAGTGAAAAACCAACGCGGAGACAGTGAAACGCGGGGACACGGTGATGAGCCGTCTCCCCGCGTCTCCGTGTCTCAGCGTCCCCGCGTCTCAACGATCACGCTGCTCACCGACTTTGGCACCGCGGACTATTTCGTAGCTTCCGTCAAAGGAGTGATTCTCACCGCCAATCCGCAAGCGCGCATCGTCGATATAACTCACGAGATTCCACCGCAAGACATTGAAGCCGGGGCCTTCACACTTTTCGCTGCCTGCTCTTCGTTTCCGGCCGGTACGATCCATGTTGCGGTTGTCGATCCGGGAGTAGGCTCCTCGCGCCGCGCGATACTGGTCAAAACCTGCGAGGGTTACTTTGTCGGCCCGGACAACGGAATCTTCAGCTACGTCTGCGAGCGCAGCGAGGCTCAAGGCGACGCCCTCGAGTTGTTTCATCTTGATAACGACAAGTACTTTCGCCGGCCGGTTAGCGCGACATTTCATGGGCGCGACGTCTTTGCGCCGGTCGCCGCGGCGCTCTCGCTGAGTCTCAAACCCGAAGCGTTGGGTGCGTCGATTTCTGAGATTGTTCGTCTGGCGTCGCTCCGCACAACAACCTCGCGCGCTGGTAGTTTGCTGGCGCGGGTGATTCATATCGATCGCTTCGGAAACTGCGTCACGAACATTACGCCGAGCGATCTGACGCCCGCAATGATCGGCGCCGGCGCTACGCTCGCACTCAAAGGGAAAACGGTGAAGTCGTTCCGCGAATATTTTGGAGAAACTGCGAGTGGCAGGGACAAGGTGTTTGTGATTTGGGGCAGCGCCGGGTTCCTCGAAATTGCGGTGTCGAATGATTCGGCCGCCAGGATATTGAAGGTGCATCGCGGCGATAAGGTCACCGTTACGCTCAAGTAATTAGCGCTGAACTTGTCACACTTTGTTCTGTTTGTTATCTTCGCTCAACCATAAAAACTCCCATGACTAACACAGCAAATCCGTCAGCCAGTTCAGCAGCAGGACTCCGAGGTGTTGCGGCAGCAACTTCATCGATCTCCGACGTCAACGGTGAAAAAGGCGAGCTCATTTATCAGGGGTACAACATCCACGATCTGGCGCAGCATGCCAGCTTCGAGGAAGTAATCTTTCTGCTATGGAACAAGCGGCTTCCGAACCGGACGGAGCTGGCTGAGTTGGAGAAATCATTAAGAGCGTCATACAGAGTTCCTGCGGAGCTCGTAGCTTTGATGAAGCAGTTTCCGCGCGAGGCCGATCCGATCGACGTACTACGAACCGCGATCTCCGCGCTCGAATTCTACGATTCGAATTCGCGAGATATCTCTCGTGAGACGAGCCTTAAAACGGCCATCCGGCTCACGGCGCAGTTTCCCACGATTGTTGCCGCAGCTGATCGAATTCGGCGCGGGCTGGAACCTCTTGAACCAGACGCTTCTCTGAGTATCGCGGCAAACTTTCTTTATTTGCTCCGGGGCGAGAAGCCTTCTGAAAGCGATCAGCGCATCTTCGATGTCTGTCTGACGCTGCACGCCGATCATGAATTGAACGCGTCGACATTCACTGCCCGTGTAGTTGCCGGAACTTTGGCTGACATGTACGCGGCGGTGACTGCTGCAATCGGTGCGCTTTCAGGCCCACTACACGGCGGCGCTAACACCAACGTGATGAAGACGCTGCTGGAAATAGGATCGTTGGAAAACGTCGAGCCGTATGTGAAAAAGGCCCTGGCTGAAAAGCGAAAAATGATGGGCTTCGGTCACGCGGTCTACAAGACGGAAGATCCTCGCGCCACGCATCTGCGGAGATTCTCAAAAGAGGTTGGTGAAGCGGCCGGCGACACGAAGTGGTATGAGATGTCGCGCAAGGTTGAAGAAGTGATGATGCGCGAGAAGGGTCTGTATCCAAACGTAGATTTCTTTTCCGCGTCTACCTATTACATGATGGGAATACCGCTTGACCTCTACACTCCGATCTTCGCCGTGAGTCGTATCTCAGGTTGGACCGGCCACATCCTCGAACAATACGCCGACAACAAACTCATTCGTCCGCGCGCTGAATACATCGGCGCACGTGATCTTCCGTTTGTGCCGATCGATCAACGGTGAGCGCACTGGATTAGCGGATGTCAGGCCCGGCGGCGACAATACCGAGAATCTCATTCAGCGTGATAGACCTTTCCGACCGCGACGAGCACTGCCTCTAATAGCGGCAATAAACCGTTCCTTTCGCTTGTCAAACTCCTGAGTCCGTTTTAGCGACTCTTTGGCCGAGAGCTTGGCCTTGGGTGGACGCTCAATCCGCAGTTCCTTCAAGTCCTTCAACCTTTTTGCCATCGTGGCCTCCTTTCTTAGTCGTATTCTACCAACTTGTGGAAGCAAAGGCGCGGCCGCCAAAAGATTCGCGTGGAATTCGTGATGCAAGGGGATTGGCAACTAAGCATCGGCTGCATAACCGATAGAGGTAGCGCCGGAGGCTGGGCGTTAGAGTGAAGAAGCGATTGGTTCTGACGCCATCAAGAATCGCTGGTGAATGTTGGATCCGGCGCTATCGCGCTCGGTTCTGTAGCAGCTTTTCCGAGGAGATTACTGCGTCTTCGCGGCAGTCGCTGCTTTCGCATCGCCTGGCGCAGTCGCTGACAGGTAATACCCGCGCCGGGAACTGACTTCGAGTTTGCGCAGCTTGCCTTTTGCGTCGGGTGCTTTCACTTTCAACTCCAGGTTGTGCAGTTGGCCGTTGTCTTTTTCATCTTCGGCGAGCGTGAAGCCGAGGCTGTAACGCGCGGTTAGGTTGCCGATGATTCTGCTAAGCCCGGCTGCGTAGTCTTTCGTGTGACTGACCTTGACTGCTTCGCCGCCTGACTGTTGCGCCAGTCGCTTTGCGCTTCCGTAAACACTAACACCCATCATGCCGGCGATCGGTTTTCCAATGGGCATCAGAAGCTTGAAGAGAGTTCGCAACTCAGTTGTCAGGGAATTGAAGATGACGTTTGAGCGCAATACCAATTGTTCAGTCGCTTCGCGATCTTCGAAAAAGATCGGCGCAATGCCGTCTGACACCCAGACGACCGCTAACTGTGAATTCGGTCGCTCCTTCTGAGTCTTGCGTGTAGTGTCTTGAACCGCGGCAGCCATGTCGTAGATAGAACTGACTTCAAGCGTGACATCGCCTTTTTTGTTTTGACGTTTGATATCAACCGAACCATCAGGGTGAACGGTCCGTGTAGTCACGCCATTCTTGCCCTTCGTTATTTCTACCTTCGGATCCTGATCCGACTGAGGCGTTCCCGGGCCGGGTCCGCTTGAATCCTTTGGCGCTTCCTTCGCCTTCGCTTTAGCGTCCGAATCAGAGCCAATCGTTAAACTCGCACCACGGTCGCCATCGCTCTGGTTGTTCAGCTTTCCGGCCTTTGCATCAGCGTCTTCAGGATCGACGTCCACAAACTGCGGGGCGCGCGCGAGAGCGGCGACCACTTGCTTGTGGTCGCGCGTGAACTCAGTCAGCCAGACTCGTTTTTCGTCCTCGCCGTTTATGTCCATCGCCAGAATTGCCACCTCGTCCTCCGGCGAAAGCTTTGCTAGTTCATCAGCCATAGCCTTGAGAATCTCGGGTCGCTTGAGAAAGCGTCCGGCGCCGTCATCACGGAGATCGAGAATTAGCACGAGCGCGAGCGGCTTGCGCGCCTGGCCTTCGCGGGTGAAATAGGAGACCGGACGTAAGGTCCCATTGTCATAAATCTCGAAGTTCTCAGGTTTGAGATCTTTGATGGCGACGCCGGTACGTTTGTCTTTTACGAGCGCGTCCATGAAAACCACCCGGGTGTTGATGCGGATGGTCTCAGTCACCTCCTGCGCCACGACCGAGTGTGATGCGGTTACGATGATTACAATTAGAGCAGCTAGTATCACTAGGAGCCGAACCGTTGTTTTGTCGATTTCAAACTTGAAGTTGATTTCCGAGTTCATGCTCTTCGCTCCTCAATGCTTTTTCCAGTCACAGGACAGACTTTCCAGTCTGTCCATTTTTCTTAAAGCTCAATCGCCTCTTTTAAGCCGGACAGGCAGGAATGCCTGTCCTACTGGTCATCATCGGTGGCTTCGCTGGTAATTGTCTGGCCCATCTCATCAGGGTCGCGCATGAGCTTTGCGAGGTTTTGCGGCGATAGGTTCATCTGCACTACGAATGCGTCGCGTTGATCAATAGTTACGACCATAACGTTAAACTTTGCTCCGGCGTCACGGATGTAGATGTAAGTTTGCTCTCCGTCCTTTAACGAGGCGACCTGAATTAACGGCGTCCAGCCAACGAGCAGAGCATTCATCGAAGACTTGAAACCGGTATAACCGCCATTCGCACTGAAATCCTGATCTTCAAAATAGGCAACTCTTACACTGCCTGCTTCGGCTAGTTGTCGTCTGCGGCCGCCGGATATGCGCGCAACGGTGGTTGCGGTTTTCACCCCCGCACGCGCCAGAAGGGGAATGCCCTGATGTTTGACGTGATAAAACTGCTCGATCAGTTTCACGACGTCGCCGAAGCCGTCACCGTTGGCTTGCGTAATCGGAACGCAGCTCAAAAGCGCGAGAACCATGAGATTGAAAGCGACGAATTTCCTCATTAGCTGACTACTCCTGTCGGTCCTGGTTTTTGCGTTTTGGGTTTGCGAGGTCGATGTCGAGGATAGGCACGCCGAAATGCCCTTCGAGTTCGGACAACTTTTGCAGGTCCACTGGGCCCACGATATTCACGACGGTGATTTCCTTTGGATCTGAAGCTAACAGCGCCAGCCCAGTGATCTCGGCCCCAATTTGCATCAGGTAAACCTCAACGCCGCCTTCTTTCTTGCTGGAGGCGCTGAAGATTTTTTTCCAGGCGGAATTGCGGAGTTGAGATCGGACGCTTTCGAGGTCACTATCTGAGTACTGACCCGCCGTCTCGAACTCAAAGCTCTTTACATAGATCCCCTTCAGATGGTTGACGAGATCTTTAATCTTGATTTCATCAGGATCCTCGCCGGAGAAAGCCCTGGCTGCGAGTTGCATCATGCTCTCATCAAGGTTCAGGTCAACTGTCTCGGTCGCCTTCGACGCCAAGCCATCGAGCTGGGCGGTTGAGATCCGTGGATTTTGCGCCGACGCTGTAACGTTCACGCCGAGAACGACGAAAACAATAAGCGCTGCAAGTTTCAATGGTGTCTTCGCAAGTGATTTCATAGTGCTCCAATCATCCTATTTTGTGTTGGTTGTGAACCTGGTCTTTCTGATTCAATTCTTGTGCTTTCTTTTGTGCGTAGCCGAATTTCTCACTCACGACGCGGAGCGCCAGCATGAGCTGGTCTTTCGCGGCCTCGGCCCGTTTTTGCTCCAAAGCGAGTTGCTGTTCTCTGAGCGCCGCATTACGGATGCGCCTTGAGTTTCTGGCTACCAGCGTTTGGCTAACGCGCTGATGACGCGGCCCGTCGGTCAGTTGTGGTTTAGGCTGCGGCTCTGAAACCGCCAGTGGGGAATTTGATTTTTCATCCGGGGAGGAAACCGTTGGACTTGGTTTTGGCGCGTTGCCGGCTTTGACGATCTCTGGTGGCTGCCCACGTTCGAGACGCTGTAGACCGAAGAATAAACCGAGTCCCAGGAACAGCGCGGCTATCGCTGCAGCAATCGCCAAACGAGATGCAGAACCACTAAAGAACTTTCGCTCGCGACCAACCTGAATTCCCGCAGGAATCTCCAGTGCTCGAGGTTGATAGCGCAGCGTCCCGAGAATCTCTTCGAGTTGTTGCACCTCTGGATCCGGTTCACCGGATCGATCCCACGGGTAATCGCCTTCTGTCTTCATGATAAGCCCTCCTCAAAACCGAGCTTGGTGCGCAAAAGTTTCATGCCGCGATGCAAGTTCACGCGGACTGAAGCAGCAGTCAGTCCAGTGCGGGCCGCGATTTCCGGCCCAGTCATCCCTTCGACTAAACGCAAAACCAACGTCTCGCGGTAAGCGTCCGGGAGCGTTCGAATGATCGCTAGTATCTCTTCCGCTTTCGCGCCGCTGGAATCACTGCTCTTAAGATCTTCGGTAACTTCGACGGTCTCCCGCGACCGCCGATGAAAGTCCATCGCTCGATTCCGAGCGATCATCGCGATCCAAGGTCCGAATGCATTTGCATCACGAAGGGTGTGGAGTTTCTTGAGCGCGTGCAGAAAGATGTCCTGCACCATGTCCTCGACTTCACTTCGCGGCAAACGTGCTAAGAGGACTCCGTGGACTAACGGAGCATAGAGCTCGTAAAGTTTGCCATACCTGTCGTGATCGCCCGCGAGGACCGACCTTACGAGCAGGGACTCTTGCGACTCAGGGGATTCGAGTGCTGGTGCAGCGGCAGTTGCGGTGACAACTACCTCGAGGTTACGTCGATCAAACGAAGCTTTTCCCGGGACGGTCATTGGAATCAGGTCCGCTGTGGCTTCGAGTTCATACATTGCGCTGTCTCATCGGAAGTCGGCGATCTTCGCGGCCTTTTGATCCGCTGACACCGATAAGACGGGAAAGCTGGGAAGAGTGTTAACAGGACTAGACAAAGGGGAAGAGGGGAACGGGGAAGAGGGACAGGACACTCCCGGGCAGGCCACTCGCTACCGATGGAACTTGACCCGGCATCTGGCGAATCGGCCATTTCTATTTTGACCCTTCCCCCTTGACCCTCTTAACCTCTTCCCCTATTGCGCCCGCGCTGGGTTTTCTTGCGAGGTAAGGGTCATCAGCTCGGGCGTCGCCTTAAGAAGGCCGGTTCGCAGGATGAATATGGTCGATACGATCAGCGCGACAGTGCCCGCCAACCCGCCTTCAAGTCCATAGGTGCCGCCTGTTAACCACGCGGGTCCCAGATCCACGCCACGAAGCAGCGGCTGCGGGGCCAGATTGGTGATGCCGCTCACGGGTAGTCCGCAAAGTGATCCGAGCGCCCAGTTCCAGGCCCAATGGACCCCCAAAGGAAACCACAAACTCCTGGTTCGCAGGTAAGCCACGGCCAGCCAAATTCCTGCCAGGGTGGTGTTGATGAAAGTGAACCCTGCAGCAACATTTGGATTCCGCAAGTGTGATGCGGCAAAAGGGACGGAGGTCAGGAAGACGGCGAGCCACGCCAGGTTTGCGCGCGTCATTGTTTGCAAGGGATAGCCGCGGAACATTGCCTCTTCGGCGAGGCCGGCAAAAACGAAAAGGATGGCCGAGAAAACCAGAGTCCCCACCATCTGAAGCAACACAGCGCGTCCGGAAATTGTGAAACGTAATCCGCCTCCAGCCGTTGCGATTCCAGCTGCCACTGCCAGCGAGGCAACTCCGACTGCTGACCCAAGCAGGAAGTCGCGGGCCCAACCGGAATGCAGCGTCAAACCAAGCGACTTCCATGGCAAACCTTCAAGCCAACGCGTGCAGGCGTATCCAGCCGCCAAAGCTGCGATCAGGAGCAACAGTCGGAAGATCAGGTTTTGAACATACTCACCAACCAGTGGTCCAAGTAGATTGCGATGCGGCGCCAAAGCAAATGCGACCCGCACAGCCGAACCCAGGAGAAACAACATGAACAGGAAGAGGAGGACAAAAATGAGCAAGCGCCAACCACTGCGAAGGCGGCCGGCTGAGTTGATGAAAAGTTGTTTGATATTCATGGGCCAGGGATTTGGAGAGTAACCGACTAAAGTTGTGCGAGGGCATTCTAGACGAAGCTTGAAGTTTTCCGAAACCACTTTGGACTTGGGCCTTTGGCCTTAGGTCTTTGAATATCTTGTTACAGTTGAATGTTTGCTGGTGAACACCAAAGACCCAAGACCTAAACCAAGACCAAAGACCAAGATCAGGTCAGTATGCTAAACTTGCCTCACTTCTTAATGAAACACGAGAACGAAAATCCCGCGGAATCATCAGCAAAAACCCGCCCCAGCAAACTGACTCGGCGCCGTCGTGCGCTGTTGTGGGGCCTCGGGATAACCGTGTTGTTGTTACTCTCGATCATCATCTCGCAACAAACCTGGTTGTGGACCGTTCTCCCGCCTGACACAGCTTCAGACACGCTTCTGCTATACGCCTTATCGACGCTGAACTTCGTCGCGTTCGTAGTCTTCTCCTTTATTTTTGTTCGCAACCTGCTGAAGTTGCGACGCGAGCGACGCGAACTGCAGTTGGGATCAAAAATAAAGACGCGGCTGCTCGTCTACTTTATTGCTATCAGTTTTCTGCCGGTTATGGCGATGGCAGTGTTTTCGTACCTCTTCCTTAATCGGTCGCTGGAAAAATGGTTCGGCGGACTTTCAGCTCGAGTTGTTAATGAGGCACAGGAAGTTCAGCGCGAAGCTCTCGACACGCAGATTCGTAATTTACGCCAGACCGCGTCGCTGCTGGCGGTGGTTCTAAAGCCGGAGACTGACACGGAAAAGCAGGCGACGCTCGATCGCGTGGTGGCGAGTGGTCAGTTGTCGGCGGTGGAGGTCATCGATGACGGCGGCAAGGTAATTGCGCAGAGTAGGGGTACGTTCCCAACGAGTGAAGCTCAGGAGTTCGAAAGCCTGTTGGAAAAGGCGCGGGCGCTGAAGCACGGCGACGACAGCCTCGCTGACGGCAAAGATTTGGACGCGATCGTCGTGTCCATTTCTGAAACTCAACGATTGTTGGTGGTGCCATTGCGCCGCGCGGAAAGCGGGCTGGGCGACACGATCACCGGCTCGCAGGGTGAGTATCAAAAACTGGTAGCGCGGCAGCGGCGCGTTCGCTCGCTCGGCTTGTCAACGTTAGGACTCATGACGCTGATGCTCCTGTTCGTTTCGAGTTGGGTCGCCATCTATCTGGCACGCGGGATTGCCACGCCGATCAAAGCGCTCGCCGAAGCTTCAAAGGAAATAGCGCGGGGCAACTTGAAGCACCGGGTGACAACCACTGCAGAAGACGAGCTGGCATTGCTGGCGCATTCGTTTAATCAGATGACAGCGCAGCTCGAAGACAATCGTAGCCGTATTGAAGCCGGCTCCGCTGCTCTCCGCGAGAAAAATCTCACGCTCGAGGAACGCCGTGACTACATCGAAACGATCCTGCAGTCGCTTTCAACCGGAGTTGTTTCGCTTGACGAGGATGATCGCGTCACCACGATCAATGCCGCAGCCGCGCGAATCCTGAGACTCGGTTCGTCTACGGCCGACGCGCGCGATCTAAAAAATTTGATGGGCGCAGACGATTGGGCGGTAATAGATCGAATTCTTCGACGGGCGCGGCGTACCGGGCAAGCGACCGAGCAAGCACATCTGACTGCCAACAATGACGACCCGGAAAGTGCGCCGCTGCCTGTAGCGCTCACGGCGACGGCTTTGCGAGCGTCGGCCGCGCAGAAACGCGGCGTCGTGCTTGTACTTGAAGATCTTTCGGAATTGCTTGCGGCGCAGCGTGTGGCGGCCTGGAGCGAAGTTGCGCGGCGGATGGCGCACGAAATCAAAAACCCGCTAACGCCGATCCAACTCTCCGCCGAACGCATCGCCAAAAGTTACCGGCGCGCGAACTCAAACGGCCAAAATGGTGCAAACGGACAAAGCTCGTTGATTGCGGATGAAATCCAGGTGGGCAAGGTTGTTGAGGAGTGTACCGAGACAATCGCGCGTGAAGTTGCCGGGTTAAAGGCGATGGTTGACGAGTTCTCGCGTTTTGCACGTTTGCCGTTGGCCAGGTTGGAAGTCGCGGATCTCAATGAGGTGGTTCGTCATGCAGTGGGCTTATACGACGACCGCTTTGACGACATTCACCTGGAAACAAAACTCGACGCGGACTTGCCCAGCGCAATGCTGGATACTGAACAGCTGCGTCGCGTGTTTGTTAATTTGATCGATAATGCCAGCAATGCTCTGGCGGATCTTGATGGCGAACGGCAAATCAATATCTCCACAAATTTTGATTCCGACCGCAGCCTGTTGATTGCCGAGATTGCCGATACTGGTCACGGCATTCAACCAGCAGATTTCAAACGACTGTTTCAACCCTATTTCTCGACGCGGGGCAGCGGCACAGGTCTTGGGCTCGCAATAGTGCAACGAATCATTCTGGAACACGGCGGCCGCATACGCGCGGGCGTGAACTATCCGCGTGGCGCGCGGTTCGTAATTGAATTGCCAGCCGTGAATACATAAAGCAGTGTGCAGTGGGCTGTGGGCAGTGTGCAGAAAGGCAGTAGACAGAAGACAGTCGTCAGGAGACAGTAGACGGGAGCAGGCGACGAAAATGTTCCTACTGACTCATGTATTCTGACTACTGTCTACGCCACTGGCAATGGATTCAATCTTAATAGTCGACGACGAACCGGGCATTCGCGAAACGCTTTGCGCCGTAATGAAAGACGAGGGCTTCAGTGCCGACGCCGTCGCCACCGGTGAAGAATGTCTCGCAGCGGTGGAGCGTCGCGCTTATGGCTGCATCCTCCTTGACGTTTGGCTGCCTGGAATCGACGGCCTCGAGACGCTGCAAAAGTTACGTTCTGCCGGATCTGATGCTGCGGTCGTGATCATCTCCGGACACGGCAATGTGGAAACCGCAGTTCGCGCTACCAAGTTGGGCGCCTTCGACTTTATCGAAAAACCACTCTCAATTGAGAAGACGCTTCTGACGGTTCGCAATGCATTACGCCAGCAACGACTTGAACTCATCAACGCTGAGATGTCAGCGGAACTCGCGAAAGAGTACACGATGGTGGGCGAGTCGGTGGCGATGCGCGCACTGCGCAAACAGATTTCGATCGTCGCCCCGACGGACGGACGCGTGTTGATCTATGGCGAGTCGGGCACGGGCAAGGAGCTGGTGGCGCGCGCGATCCACGCGAAATCTCGCCGTGCCGGCGCGCCGTTTGTGGAGGTTAACTCCGCTGCGATACCGGAAGAGTTGATCGAGTCGGAACTGTTTGGTCACGTGAAGGGCGCCTTCACCGGCGCGACTGCGGCCAAGAAAGGGAAGTTTGAATTGGCTGACGGCGCCACGCTTTTCCTCGATGAGATTGGCGATATGAGCGCCAACGTTCAGGCAAAGGTCCTGCGCGTGCTTGAGGAGCAGCGGTTTGAGCCGGTTGGCAGTGGAACCTCAGTCCAGGTTGATGTGCGGATCATCGCCGCTACAAACAAGCGTCTGGAAGTAGAGATCGATCAGGGAAAGTTTCGCCCCGATCTTTTCTATCGCCTAAACGTGATTCCGTTTGAGTTGCCGCCGTTGCGCGACCGGCTGGAAGACGTGCCGTTGCTGGTTGAGTATTTCAATCGAAACTTTTCGCAGGCTTATGGAAAGCTGTTGAAGGAATTTGCTCCGGAAGCTGTAGAAGAGTTGCAAAACTATTCCTGGCCCGGAAATGTTCGCGAGTTGCGAAACACCATCGAGCGCGTGGTGATCATGAATCCTGGAATCATAGTGGCTGCCGGCGACCTACCTCCGCACGGCAAAGACGAAGCGCCCGTCGCCTCCTTCCGCTTCCCCTCGTTCAAAGAAGCGACCGATGCCTACCATCGTGAGTTTATCCAACGAAAACTCGACGAAGCCGAAGGCAATGTTTCACGCGCCGCCGAGTTGATGGGTGTTGACCGCAGCCATCTATATCGACGCATGCGCGCATTGGGAATCGCGAATCGCAGCGAACGCACGGGCGTCTCCTAGCGTTTTGTAACTCCTCCTTTCTTCTTCTAAATTCCAATTAGTTTTGGCAACGTCTCCGGATCGAAGACAGCTTTTCTTCAGCCTGGAAGGCTGGCAGATAGTAGCCAGTGGTCGAAGCGCAGCGCAGACCACCGGAAGTTGGGGAATGATCTTCACCCCCGCAGGGGAGAGAAGGAGGGATCATCTTGCACTCCGGCGCGGGGTGCGATCAAACGAGCGACCTTCCCCGGTGGTCTGCGCTGCACTTCGACCACCGGCTACTCTCGTGGAACCCTTCGGGTTCAATGCGAGCAGCGCTTCTGGATGCGATTACAAAACTATTACAGTTAAAGGCCCGGGGTTACGTTAAAAGTTCTTATCTGTTAATCTTTGTTTCGCATCAGACATCTGTAATGGTGCGCGTTATTAATTTGAGGTTGATATGGATTACACGACACGAGAGCTATTAAAGCGGTATGCGAAACTGGCCATCGGCCAGCCGTTTTCGCCGATTTTGCTGAACATTCTGGTGACGTCCGTTTGCGACATGCGCTGCACGCACTGCTTTTTCACGGACGAGCTTGACGATCGCCCGCGCAAGAAGTTGCAGATGAAGACGCACGAGATTGAAAAAATTTCCGAGACGCTGGGAGGAAACCTTGGCGTTCTGATCCTCGCCGGCGGTGAGCCATTCACGCGCAAAGATCTTCCGGAGATCGCGCAGGCTTTCTACAAGAACAACCGGCTCGAGTCGATCTACATAATGTCAAACGGTCAGATTCAGAAACGAATCTTCCCTGACATCACGCGCATTCTCGAGGAGTGTCCGGAGCTTAACGTCACCGTGGCGTTGGGTATCGATGGCGTCAAAGCACCGCACGAAAAGATTCGTCAGAAGCCAGGGTCGTGGGACATCGCAATCGACACCGCGCGGCAGCTGCAAGCGATCAAGAAAGAGTATCCAAAGCTCGACGTGCAGACCTGCACCTGCTTCATGAATTCTAATCAGGACACGATTTTTGAGTGGTACGACTTCTTGAAGTATGACCTGAGGCCGGACAAGGTGAACTTTAATTACATTCGCCCACCGTCAGCCGACCCGGTGGAACTCAATATCGACCACTCGCGCTATAAGCAGTTGGCCGCGATGATTGATGACGATTCGCGTCACGCGGCGATCAAGAATAACTATGGCGGCAACGCCGGTTATTTCAAGGCAGCGATCGATATTTACATGCATGGCCTGATCGCCAAGGCCCAGGAAACGCAGAGCGCCCAGATGAAATGTTACGCGGGCACGGCGGGCGGCGTAATTTACGACGAGGGGACCGTCTCCTCGTGCGAAAACCTGGCGCCGATCGCCAACCTGCGAGATTTTGATTGGAACTTCCAGAAGCTTTGGCTCTCGCCGGCAATGAAGGAACGACGGAAGAAAGCGCTGGACGGATGCTTCTGTACGCACGAGTCAAACAGTTACTACCCGTCGCTGCCGTTTAATCCGGGCCACTTGATACAGATCAAGAAACTGGAAAAAGAAATGAAGAAGGCCCGCAAGGAAATGGATCGAATGCAACCGGAGCCGGAGGGCATGACGGTTGGAGCGTAAGATGTAGCGCAAACTGTTAGTTTGCGTTGTGTACGATTCTTCGATTTGAGTGAGTCATAAACGCAAACTAACAGTTTGCGCTACACTGATTTAGCTATGCAGCGGATGCCAAAAATTCTGATCATTTCGTCCGACACGGGCGGCGGGCATCGTTCTGCGGCCGCGGCAATCGTGGCTGGAGTGCACAAGTTTTTTGAGGGGCAGTCGTATGCGGTTCGCGTAGTCCGAGCGGTAGAAGAATCACATGCGATCACCGCGAAGCTGGTTGGGGTCTACAACTGGGTGCTCAGAAATCGGCAATCGTGGATGAAGTATCTCTACTGGGTGATGAACAGGTTTCGTCCGGAGACCAGAGAGTTTTTTCATAAGCGATGCATTGGCTACTGCGTTGAAATTTTTGAGCGCTGGTGCCCGCACGTCGTGGTCAGCGTGCATCCGTTGACGCAACACATTTTTGCTCGCGTCCTTAAAGAACTCAAATTGTCGGACCGAATTCCGCTGGTATCAGTGGTAACCGATCCTTCATATGGTTTTTGGAAAGGTTGGGCGTGTGACGCCGTGACACTCTATCTGGTAGCCAGCCCAGAAGCTCGCCAACAGTTGATCGACTACGGCGTAGCGCCAGAGCGAATCAAGATTTCCGGAATGCCCGTTCATCACAAGTTCGCCTATCCGGGCGAGGACGCCGCCCGCGCCGCCCGCCGCGCCCTCGGTTTGGATCCCGAGAAGTTTACGGTGTTCGTCAATGCCGGCTGGGAAGGCGGCGGCAACATTCCGCAGATTTTCCGAGAACTAGTGCGGGGACAACTTGAGGTGCAAGCGATTTTCCTGGCCGGGAAAAATGAAGAGCTCAGGGCCGACGCGGAGTCGCTCGCTGAAAGCGCTTCGTTTCCGGTGAAGGTAATTGGCTACTCCGAACACGTCGAGCAATTGATGGGTGCGGCTAACGTCATGATCTCGAAACTCGGCGGGCTCACGACGTTCGAGGCGTTTGCCTGTCGCCTGCCGATCATCGCTGACGGAATTACCACGCCGATGCCGCAGGAAGCGGGCACTGCCAGCTTGCTCGTGAAACGCGGCGCCGGAG
Organism: Pyrinomonadaceae bacterium; assembly: GCA_036009765.1. Classification (GTDB taxonomy): domain Bacteria; phylum Acidobacteriota; class Blastocatellia; order Pyrinomonadales; family Pyrinomonadaceae; genus PSRF01. The sequence goes on from DASYLB010000036.1 coordinate 48,484, forward strand.
TCTTGTTGCAGCATGCCGGCGATATTGTTCCGGTAATTCGTCGCATGGTTGAAGACACGGCCCACTACTCGGCGATGCGCGCAGCAACAATTGGCCTCGCGATTCCCAACGCCACGCGGTCAATCGTTGAGGAGATTACGGCGCTGATCCCGGCCGCGATTGAGTTGCAGGAACAAGCTGCGCTGGCCGAGGTCGCATCTGCCTGAGCTATCGAGTCCGCTTTCTCGCTCGTTGACTGTTCGCAGTTTTCAGAGTCTAATTCCCCCGCAATCAATTTCATTAGTCAAGTAGATCTAGCAAACAAGTTGCCCGCTTGCGTTCCGCGAAGCGGGTTTTTTAGGAGACAAAATAGACTGTGAGCCTATTGCTCGAAGGTAAGCGTGCTTTCATAACCGGCGGCACGCGCGGAATTGGCGCGGCACTTTGCGAAATCTTTGCGCGCGAAGGCGCGGATGTCGCTTTCAACTACAACTCGCGAGAAGATCTCGCCGGCGGCATTGTCGCAAAGATCGAAGCGCACGCCAGGCGCGCGCTTAGTTACAAGATTTCCGTGACGGATCGCCTCGGACTGAAAAAGCTTACTCGCGAGATAGTTGAGAAGTGGGGCGGCATAGATATTCTGGTTAACAACGCTGCGATCAATCGCGGCGATAATTTTGCCACCACCACCGATCGAGCGTGGGACGAAGTGATTAATACTAACGTCGGTAGTCTCTTCGCGGTAACCAAACCCATTTACAAGCAGATGATCCGGCAGCGCCAGGGAAGTATTCTCAACATTACTTCGATAGGCGCCTTGCGGGCGCTGCCCACCGCTGTTCACTACGCGACTTCCAAAGCGGCGATGATTGGATTCACGAAGTGTTTATCGCGTGAAGCGGGCACGTTTGGAGTTAAGGTCAACGCTATTGCCGCCGGAATCTTTGACACGGAATTAGCGCAGCAACTTCCCGAACGTCTACTGCAGATGCATCATTTTTGGGCGTCAGCAGGTCGCGCGGGTCGTCCTGAAGAACTCGCAGAGTATGCCGCCTTCATGGTCAGCGATCGCAATAGCTTCATGAACGGTGAGGTTGTAATTGTTGATGGCGGTGCGATTACTTAGGGAAGAGCGGTTAACCTCCAATCAGCGCTTTGAGGTCGATTGGTAGCTTTGCCTGTACAAACTCTTGCGCGAGCTTTGCCTTCCATGCTCCACCCGGATCCATTTCAACATACAGCACGCCTTGATAGTCTGATGGCAATTCGACTCCGCCCTTGTGCAATGCGCAGACCCGGACCCGACCGAGTCTGCCAATGAAGAAACCAAGCTCCATAATAACGTTCTGCCGCGCCCGAGCCCTTAGGTCATTTGCCGCGGTGGCGACTGCTCCAACGTCATCAGGCGTGAGTAGGACGACGGCGAACGCAATGTCACCAGAGTAGCTTTCGAACTTCTCGATGACTGTTCGCCCAGCGCTTGGTTGTTCGTGAAGAACAATAGGTTGGAGTCCCAGTCGTTCGAGAAATCTTGCCGTTCCTTCCTTCGCATCGTTGTCGTGTCCATGTACCACGAACACCCGTCGTGAACTTGGTGGCGTTGACGGATCGAAGACTTCGGATGACGCCCCCGATGCTGTGGCCGGCACCTTTTCATCGGCTTCTGCTTTGGCCACGAGCCCCTGCAAATGACCCACTCGTAGGGCGTGGGCGTCCCAGAAGTCTTCCGCAGTGAGACTTGCAAAGCTGTCGTGCTCGTCACTGGCGTCTGCTGCCTGAAGAAAGGCAGCAACCTGGGAAGCCCATCGATCGCCCACATAGTCGTTGGAAATGTTTTCACCTTCTTCGATAAGCTTGGCGAGCCGGCTAGTGACTGAGGGTTTCATTTTTGCTCCTGGAAGTGGATTGCGCGGGCCCGTAGCACCCGGTGACGATTGCTAATTTGTGTCTTGTTTTTGCGTGCTCTCAGTTATTGAGACTCGCCCTTCAAACAGCTCGTTATTCATTGACAGGCGATCCTTCGATTGCAGCTAGTCGTTTCTCCAGCTCGCGCAGCTTCCGCTGCATCTCCCCCAATCGTCGAAACGCGGCGGTCGATCTCAACCAGTCGCGATTGTCGAAAGCTGGTATCCCGGAAATGACTTTTCCGGCCGGCACGTCGTGGCTAGTTGCACTTTTTGCCGTCAGCACCACGTCGTCTCCGATTGTGAGATGACCGGCGACGCCGGCCTGACCTGCCAGAATCACGCGGTTGCCGATATGCGAACTTCCAGCCAGGCCTACCTGCGCACACAACAACGTATCTTCGCCGATGGTGCACGAGTGGCCGATCTGAACCAGGTTATCCAGCTTCGTACCACGACCGATTCGAGACTCACCAACTGATGCTCGATCGATTGTTGTACCGGCGCCAATCTCGACATCGTCTTCAATGACCACGCGGCCGGTCTGGGGAATCTTCAGCCAACTCTTCTGCTCGTCCTTGGCGTAACCAAAGCCATCGCAACCGACTACCACATTGTTGTGAATCACAACGCGTGCGCCAATTTGTGAACGTTCGCGAATTGCGGTTCCGGAATGAATAGTTGAATCTTTACCAATTGTGACGTTCTCGTAGATTGTCACGTTCGGGTAAAGGCGCACAGCTTCAGCGATCCGGCAGTTTGGACCGATCACCACACCTGCGCCTATCCAAACGTTTTCAGCAACTTCAGCTGAAGGATCGATGACCGCAGACTCGTGGATCAAAGCCGCAAACTCTGGTTCGGGATGAAAAAGACGTAGCGCGCGCGTGTATGCGAGATAGGGATTTTTGGCGCGCAGTATCGGAATCTCTCGTTCGATTGGCGCGTCGTCCGAAACATAAATCGCTGACGCCAGGGTTGTATTCACCTTGGCGGTGTAACGCGGATTCGCGAGAAATGAGACATCGCCAGGACGCGCATCATCAAGGCCAGCGGCGCCAGTGATCTCGATCTCGCCTGCAGGGCCGTCAACGCGAGCGTTGGTTAACGCAGCCAATTCAGAAATTTTCATACGAGGAGTTTAGCGCAAATCGCAACACTCAAGCGATTTGCTGGGACCGCGGGCGTCCCGCCCGCAATGAGCGCGAAGCGCGAAAATCAATTGACCAAAAACAGCGCGCCTGTGGCGCGTTGCGGGCGGGACGCCCGCGGTTCCAGTAAGAGGTTGCTCGTAGTAACCAAAGTTAATAATCACTGAACCGTGGGCACTACATGATCGACACCGGATCGATCTCGACGTTGATCGCGCGCAAATTTATTTTTTGTTCACCGAGCGTCTTCAGCGCTTCGTCAATTATCCGGCGCAACTCACGCCGGTTGCGACACTTCATGATCAACTGCACGCGATACTCGCCTTTCAATCGCGCCAGCGGCGCCGGCGCCGGACCCAGAATGCGTGCGGTGCGCACCACATTTGCGAGGTCAAGTGCTTTTCTTAGTTCAACTGCTTCCGATCGCACTCGTGCCAGATCGGTTCCATGAACCAGCAGCGACGCCAGGGCAACGAATGGTGGATAGGTGTGATTCTCGCGATGACGAATTTCTTCTTCGTAGAAGCCGGCGTAGTCTTGTGCACTGGCGTGGCGGAGCGCGTAGTGATACGGATGATAAGTTTGGATCAAAACTTTACCGGCCCGGTCACCACGGCCGGCGCGGCCCGCAACCTGGGTTAGCAATTGAAAGGTGCGCTCGGCGGCGCGGAAATCCGGAAGCGCCATACCGGCATCAACTGACACCACACCCACCAGTGTGACGTTGGGAAAGTCGTGCCCCTTCGCCAGTATTTGCGTGCCCACCAGCATATCCAGCTTGCCCTCGCCAAAATCGCCCAGTGATTTTTCAAAGGAGCCGCGACGTGAAGCGGTGTCGCGATCGATGCGCGCAATCCGCAGCTCGGGAAAGAGTTTCCGCAGTTGTTCTTCGATCTGCTGGGTACCCTCGCCAACGTAGTAAATGTATTTCCCGTCGCAGTTCGGACACTTATTAGGAGCAGCCTGGCGGTGGTTGCAGTAGTGACAGATGATCACTTTTTCGCTGCGGTGATATGTCAGCGTCACATCGCAATTCGGACACTGGACGCTTTCGCCGCATGAACGACACAGCACAAAACTCGAGTAGCCGCGCCGGTTCAACAGAATGATCGACTGCTCCTGTTTGCGTTGTGTTTCTTTGATTGCTGTCAGCAGTTCATCGGAAAAGATTTGTGGCTTCTGATGACGTGCAAACACGGCGCGCATGTCGACGATCTCGGCCACTGCCATCGGCCGGTTTCCCAGCCGATTAGGCATTTGCAGGTAGCAATACTTGCCGGTATTGGCGTTGTGAAACGATTCGAGCGATGGCGTTGCCGAACCCAGAATCACCACCGCGGATTCCTTTTGCGCACGCACGATCGCGGTGTCGCGCCCGTTGTAATGGGGCGAATCCTGCTGTCGATAGGTCGACTCGTGCTCTTCGTCGACGATTACCAGTCCCAAATCTTTGATGGGCGCAAAGACTGCAGAGCGCGTACCAATCACAATGCGCGCCTCACCGTTTCTCACCCTGGTCCACTCGTCAAAACGTTCGCCTCGTGACAATGAAGAATGAAAAATTGCGACGCGATCTCCGAAATGCATACGCAAGCGACGGGAGAAAACTGGCGTCAGTGCAATCTCAGGAACCAGCATCAGCGCTGACCGGCCCAGTCCCAACGCTACTCGCATAGCGCGAATGTAGACTTCTGTCTTGCCGCTTCCAGTTACGCCGTGGAGCAGGAAGGCGGCATACGCGCGCGCTCGCAAGGGCGCATCCAGTTCTGCCAGCACCCGCAACTGGTCGTCGGTTAAGTCATAGTCTTTCTCCTGAGCAAACGTGTCGAAGGTTGCATCGCCGAGCGGATCGCGTCGCAGCCTTTGTTCAAAGAGTTCGACCAGATTTCGCTTCTGCAAAGTGTTGACCGAGGAGGAACTCGCATTCGCCAACGCCAGGAGTTCAGCGAGGGGAAGAGACTCATGATTCTTGAGAACATCGAGAATTCTTAACTGGACTTCCGTTAACTTGCGTCCATCGCTTTCAGTTGACGCGGGGCTGGCCGCCAGGCGAAAACGTCGCTGATACCGCGGCTTGACGAAGTCGCTGGCCGGACGTTGTTTGATCTCGAGCAGATCTTCCTCTTCGAGTTCTCTTGCCAGTTTTGCTGTTTGGGCGCCAGGCAGTTGGTCCATCACCGCAGCCAGGTCAGTCTCGTCCGACTCGCCAACCAGCCTGAGCAGTCGTTGTTTACTGGTCAATTTTTCCTCGGAAGACCATTTGCGAATCTCAGCTCGGCCCTGATCGGTAAGCGAAAGAAACTGATCAATCGTAGGGCTGATTCCGGGAGGAAGCGCTGCCTTGATCACTTCTCCCCAAGGCGCGAGGTAGTATTCGGCGACCCAACGCGTGAGCTGGAGAAGTTCCGGCGTGACCAGGGGAATAACATCGAGAACATCTCTCGCTTCCTTGATGTCCGATTCCTGGAGGCTGGTGCCCGACCGCAACTCGTGAAGCAGCGCAACGATGTAGCCGGTCACAAAGTTTCGCCCCAGCGGAACGACAATCCGCGAACCAGTTTGGGCGAGTTGACGCAGCGCGACTGGAATCCGATAAATGAACGTGGAAGATACGTGGACTGGTACTGCAACCTCGGCATACTGAGGGCCGTCGGTAGTGTCCGCATCAAGGCTACTCACAGAAGGCGCGTTTGACGAATTCTGTAGCGAAGATTCCGAGGCATGTTCCACGGCTGAGAAGGTAGCGCGAAAGCTGAAATTGCAAAAGTCTGGAGTGGGAAGAGCAGGCGGATTAGCTTTCCTGTTTTCTTGTACTGTCGAGGTAGTCGCGCACCTTCTTAAGATCTTCCCACGTCTCTTTTTTCTTGGAGGGGTCGCGGAGCAAATATGCAGGGTGGAAAGTCGGCATCACTTTGACCCCGTGGTAGTCCTGAAACTGACCGCGCACCTTAGTAATCCCTTGTTTGAGTTCAAGGAGATTTCTCATCGCAGTGTTCCCGAGTACGACGATTACTTCCGGTTGAACGGCCGCAATTTCGCGCAACAGAAAGGGTTTGCACATGTTGGCTTCTTCTGGTGTTGGCGGTCGATTGGCGGGCGGGCGACAGCGGTTGACGTTGCCAATCAATACTTCCTCCCGCTTTAATCCGATAGCCTCGATAATTTTTGTTAGCAACTGGCCGGCGCGTCCGACAAACGGCTTCGCCTGAAGGTCCTCATCGGCGCCTGGCGCTTCACCGACAAACATCAGCCGCGCTTTGCGGTTGCCGTTCGTGTGCACAATATTCTTCCGACCCTGATAAAGCGGACAGCGCGTGCAGTCGCCAATGTCAGCCCAGATTTCTTCAAAAGTTTCTGAAGATTTGGGGATTCTCACGGGTGGCGCACTCAGTTCACCAAAGAGCGAGTCGGCGGCCGGAGTGAGCGCTTTGGTAGCGACTGGAGTTTCTCTCGGCGGGGTGACGACTGGCTTTGGTGGACTGACCACTCGTTGCGTTTCCGGCGCGGTTGCAGCTGCAACTGCTGACGACTTCTTCTCCAGACCTTCGACGCCGAGCTCTTTGAAAAAAATTAGATGCTCTCTGGCATCCTGTACCAGCGCGAGCAACTCTGCATTTTCACGGTCACTAGACATTTTGATCTGGATTAGATGACTGGAACGACGTGTTGGGATTCAAGCGTTTCTCGATTGTGAAACGGCCGGGACTGTCGACGGCGTTGCGCGGGCACGGAGCCGAACAACCTCGTCCAGAATAATATTGGCGACGCTTGTCTTCGCCATCAACGGCACATGTATTGGCGCTTTTCGATCGCGGCTGATGATTGTTACTTCATTGGTCGCGCTGTCAAACCCGACGCCCTCCTGAGTGATATCGTTGGCAACGATCGCGTTAAGATTTTTCGCGTTCAGCTTCTCGCGCGCATTACTCAGGACGTTCTCGGTCTCTGCAGCAAATCCTATGACCAGAAGTCCAGCTTGTTTTGTTGCTGCCACTTCGCGAAGGATATCCGGCGTACGCTCCAGCTCAAGGGTTAGCGAAGATTCCGTCTTCTTAATTTTTTCCGACGAACGATTGCTGGGACGATAATCGGCTACAGCCGCGGCGCCGATGAAGACGGATGCCTTTGCGATTTCCTGCATGGCCGCACGACGCATGTCCTCGGCGGAATTCACTCGAATAACCTCGACGTCAACCGGCGCGGCCGTGGTTGTGGCCCCAGCAATGACCGTAACGCGAGCTCCGCGTTGCTTCGCGGCCTGAGCGATTGCGAATCCCATGCGCCCGGAAGAATTATTTGACAAGAAACGAACGGGGTCTATTGCTTCTCGGGTTGCACCAACGGTCACCAACAGATGCTCAGCGGCGAGATCCTGAGCCTTTTCCGTTCCAGAGTTCTGCAAGATTTCCAGGGCCGCTGCCACAATTTGTTCAGGCTCGCTTAAACGTCCCGGCCCAACGGTTCCGCACGCCATTTCGCCTTCGTCCGGCTCAATAATGAAAACGCCATCGGCTCGCAGTTGTTCAAGATTCCGCTGCGTGGCGGGATGGTGCCACATCGAAGTGTTCATTGCCGGCGCTATCAAGACCGGGGCGGTCGAGGCGAGATAGGTCGAAGTTAAGAAATCGTCAGCGATTCCGTTGGCAAACTTTGCAATGATATTTGCAGTCGCTGGTGCGATCAGAAACAGATCGACCGTTTGGGAAAAAGTGATGTGGGCAATGGGATCAGGATTGTCAGGGGCGTAGTCGTCTACTATGACGTGTGACCCGGAAAGCGCGCGAAAGGTCAATGGCTGTATGAATTCACAGGACCTCCTAGTCATCCCGACTCTGACCTCACAGCCGGCGCGCTGCAGGCCACGCAAGACTTCGGCTGCCTTGTACGCCGCTATTCCGCCGCTGATTCCCAGCGCCACTTTCTTTTGCCTGGATGAGCCTGCCAAGGAGAGCCTCTTGCCCGATCGACTTATCTGAAATTAAAGATCAATGTAACATTGCTGAAACGAGGGTGCAATGGAGTTTGAGACAAGTCTTGATACAATCCGCGACCGTTCCCGTAAAGTGATTTTCCAGCTCTTCCATTATCGGCGAGAGGTTCCGATCCATGCTTGATCGTCGACTAATACGCTCGGCATTCGTCGCCTTACTAGTGATTATGAGTACCGAGTTTGTTGTGCCCGCTCAAACAACGGAGGAGTTCGGGCCGGTGGTTCGCGCCTATCTGGGCTACCTGCGAAACGAGCAGGAGGTAGTCGATGATCGGGCCAGCCGACGAGAGATAAATGCGGTCTATTATCGACGGAATTCAAATCGGATCCGGGCATTGCGGCAAGTGGCAACCAGAATCGCCCGCGAAACTGGAAACGATTATTTGCCGGAACTCGAAGCGGTGGCTGCAGATGAACTGCGATTGCTGTTCGAGCGTCCGCCCCGCTCACAAACACTCAGAGTCGGTGAAGTCATAGAGACTAGGTTCAGGTTTCTAGGCTCAGTCCGGAGCGGAGACTCCTTCTACATTTTTGCGCGACTCGATCCTTACGAACAGGCAGAGTTGTTACAGAAGACTAACTTGAGTCGTGAAAACGCTGCCGGCACGATTGTCTCGAACCCAATGTCCGGCGCGAAGGTGACCACGACGCGCGCACGCCGTGTCACGCCTTGAAGTTTACGGGTTCGAGAATCGAAAACGCAGAGTCAGCTCGCGCAGTCTGACAGCCGCCATCTCGCACCTTCTCCCAACATAAAGACGTTTTTGCTGACGCCTGGCAGCGCGCTGAGTTTGGGCTGCCGGCAAGCAAAAAACTCTGGACTGCCCGTGGTCCGTGTGGTAAATTCACGCCCAACGGAAAAAAGCACAGTTTTGTGGCAAATCCGGCCAAAAGTCTGTTGACAGAGTGCTGTCGTTCATGTAATAACTTGCCCGTGTTTTAGGCTTTGCAGACGGCACTTAGGCCTTTGGACATTAGGATTTAGTTTAAGGGTTAGGGGATTTGAGTGCGCCCCTCCGGACATTTTGGCCGTCGCGGCACGCATTTAAGAAATTGTTCACAATACGGGAGGAAAGTTAATGATTAGCAAAACTTGGAGCCGCAAACCTATAGCGGCCTTGGTGGCAGTCGCCATTTTGAGTGTTTACTCGATGGTAGTTTTAGCGTCGCCCGCAGCAAAGGCCCCGTCGGGCGAGTTGTCCATCGCCGGCCAGGTTACAGTAAACGGCGAGACTGCTGTTTCTGGCGGCACTGTGTTTTCAGATAGCATCATCACCACAGCCGAGCGGAGCACCGCGACTGTGAACCTCAGCAAGTTGGGCCGCGTTGAGTTGTCGCCCACTTCGAATTTGAAGTTGAGCTTCACAGAGAAGAGCATCATGGGATTGCTTGAGAACGGTACTGCTCGTATCTCGACATTGGCTGGAACTTCAGTCAACATCACCACCAAAGATGGCGTGGTGGTTGTAGACGGAAGCCAGGCGACTTCGCTCACAATCAACGTGCTCAAGGGAGTCACTTCCCTGACAACTACTTCAGGCGTGGCGCAGTTGCACGTCGGCAGTGTTGTGAAGCAGGTCGCGGCTGGTGAGAGCGCGAGTGCTGGAACACCGACTCCCAAGAATGATCCGGGCGACGATGACGATAAGATGAGCGGTGGTGAATTGGCTGCCCTGCTTCTGCTTGGCGCCGGTGCGGTTGCCGGAATCCTTTATGCAGCGATGCACAACAACGATCTTAACTTCGGCGGCAACGTAATCGTAGTCAGCCCGGCGAAGTAAGTAATCGAGTTGCTCTCAAAAAACACCGCGGGCGCGCGCCCTTAATGAGCCTCGCGGTCAACTATGTGAAACCTTGCGGGTCACGCGACGATGCGTCGTGCTTGACCCGCAAGGTTTTGCACGTATCCACAGAAGTTCCTCCCTTCGCTCTCTAAAGGTAATTCCTGAATGCATATCGCGGTTATTGGTACTGGTTACGTCGGCTTGGTTACCGGTGCGTGTTTTGCCGAGTTCGGCGTCGATGTTACCTGCGTCGATATCGATTCCGCGAAGATCGCTCGCCTCACGGCCGGGGAAATGCCCATCTATGAACCGGGGCTCGAACAGCTGGTCACCAAAAACACGCAATCCAACCGGTTGCGATTCACAACGGATCTCAAGGATGCTGTCGAACAAGCTCTGGTCATTTTTCTAGCAGTTGGTACTCCACCAAAGGACGACGGCTCTCCTGATCTAAGTTTTGTAGAGACTGCAGCGCGCTCGATTGCAGATCACATGAACGGTTACAAGGTCATAGTCACGAAATCGACTGTGCCGATTGGGACCGGAGAGTATCTTCGGAAGCTTATCCGTGAACAGTTGAAATCCGACTTGAACTTCGGAATTGTGTCGAACCCCGAGTTCCTGCGTGAAGGCGCAGCTATTAATGATTTCATGCGACCCGATCGCGTGGTTATTGGCAGTCGGGATGAAGAGGCCGTAGCTATCATGCGTGATCTTTACCGGCCACTTTATCTAATCGAGGCGCCCTTTGTGGTGACATCATTGGAGGCTGCTGAGTTAACCAAGTATGCGGCCAATGCTTTTCTAGCTACGAAGATCTCTTTCATAAACGAAATAGCAAATCTCTGTGAGAGCATCGGCTGTGATGTGCACGACGTGGCCAGAGCGATCGGAATGGATCGCCGGATCGGCAGCAAATTTCTTCATCCAGGCCCCGGTTTTGGCGGTTCCTGTTTTCCGAAGGACACCCAGGCGCTGGCGTCTGTTGCCCGCGACTTCGGTCGCGAATCCCTGATTGTGAACGCAGTGATTGAAGTTAATCGACGGCAACGACAAGCTATGGTGCCAAAGATCGAAAAGCTGGTCGGCGAACTGAATGGGAAGACGGTCGCGATTCTCGGCCTGGCGTTTAAGCCGGAAACCGACGACATGCGTGAAGCGCCGGCGATTGATATCATCAACGGCCTAATCGAACGCGGCGCAAAAATCCGGGCTTACGATCCGGTGGCGATGAACGAAGCTGCAAAGGTCCTACCGAAAGTTATTTTTGCGGGAGACGAATATGAGGCCGTCACGGAGGCTGACGCACTGGTATTCATGACGGAGTGGAATCAGTTTCGGGCCCTTGATATGGGCCGAATTCGCGACCTGATGAAGTCTCCAAGAATTGCTGACCTGCGAAATATTTATGACCCGGCCGATATCCGAGCGTTGGGTTTTGAGTATGTTGGCGTGGGCCGATCGTAAGTTACTCAATCCAATTCCTGCGATATTCTGACGACCCAAGCAGACGAGTCCTTTATGACCTTGAGTGGAATTGCACTAGTAACGGGTGGCGCTGGTTTCATCGGCTCGCACATTGCTTCGGCGCTTGCCTCGGCCGGCGCCAGGGTGCGTGTTATCGACGACTTATCAACCGGCTACCGCGAGAACCTGGAAGGAATTAAGGGTGAGCTGGATTTTGTTCAGGGCAGCTTAGCTGACGAAGCGGTGCTCGCAAAGGCGATCGAAGGCGTCGAACTGGTCTTCCATGAGGCGGCGATTCCCTCAGTCCCACGGTCGGTTGAGAATCCGCGACAGACCCATATTGCGAGCGTCGAATCAACTTTCTCACTCTTATTGGCGGCGCGAAAGAATGGAGTACGACGTGTAGTCTATGCGGCGTCGAGTTCGGCATACGGCGATCAACCGACGCTGCCGAAGGTTGAGACGATGTTACCGGAACCGCTCTCGCCGTATGCCGTCGCCAAGTTGGTTGGCGAGCATTACTGTCAGGTTTTTACTCGTGTCTACGGTCTTGAAACCTTTTCGCTTAGATACTTCAACGTGTTTGGGCCTCGACAGGATCCGAGTTCGCAGTATTCGGGAGTCGTGTCACGTTTCATTAGCGATCTGTTGGGCGGACAGCGTCCGGTAATTTATGGTGACGGCGAGCAGTCGCGAGATTTCACCTACATTGAAAATGTGGTCGACGCGAATTTGAAAGCGGCTGAAAGCACTAGAGGCATCGGTCAGGTCATCAACGTGGCAAACGGCGAGAGAATCTCCCTGAATCAACTATTGTTTGAGCTGAAGAATTTGACGGGCAAACCCGATGTGGTAGCGGACTACCAGCCACCGCGGGCGGGCGATGTGAAGCACAGCCTTGCCGATATCACACGAGCTCGGGAGCTGCTGGACTTTGAGCCGCGGGTTGGTTTACGTCCAGGTCTGGAATTGACTATCGATTGGTGGAAAAACAGCCGGTTCGCGAAGAAGTAATTTTCAATTGCGCTGTTTCGCGTTAATAATTCACACACTTTTGCCAACGGAAGCCCCGTCAACTAACGCCCGCAAACTCTCGGTGTAAGGCGCGCGCGCCACTCCCTTGTCAGTCACAATTGCCGCGATCAGGTTATTCGGCGTTACATCAAACGCAGGATTCTGCACTCCCACTCCGTCCGGAGCGAGTTGATGTTCTTTGATGTGCGTTACTTCCTTTCGATCCCGTTCTTCGATCGGAATTTCATCGCCTGACTTTAGCGAGAGGTCGAGCGTCGAAATCGGCGCCGCGACATAAAACGGGATATGGTGTTCCCGCGCCAGAACGGCAACCATGTAAGTGCCAATCTTGTTTGCAGCGTCGCCATTTGCCGCGATTCGATCTGCGCCCACCACGACAGCGTTAACCTGTCCGCTTTTCATAACGTGCCCGGCCATGTTGTCGGTGATGACGGTGACAGGGATATTGTCCTGCGACAATTCCCAGGCTGTTAACCTGAGACCTTGCAGAAACGGTCTGGTTTCATCGGCAATTACCGCGATGCGTTTCCCCGCAGCGATTGCGCCACGGACTACGCCGAGCGCGGTTCCGTAGTCGCCCGCTGTGGCCAACGCGCCGGCATTGCAATGCGTGAGCACGGTATCGCCATCCTTGAGTAGTTCGCCGCCAAACTGCCCCAACGCGCGGTTGGCCGCAATGTCTTCATGAAAAATGTTCAGAGCTTCGTCAACCAGGCGCTCTTTGATTACCAGCGGATCGTCAGTAGCAGATTTCTCTTTACGCAGCCGTTGCCGCATCCTTTCAATCGCCCAAAAAAGGTTGACTGCGGTGGGACGAGTCTCCGACATGACTTTGCACATGTAGTCGAAGTCATCTTCGAGATCGGCGACTGAGGTGCCCACTGATTGGCTGGCGCCAAGCGCCAGACCCATCGCGGCTGAAACGCCGATGGCTGGCGCGCCGCGCACAACCATCTTCTTGATCGCTTCCGCTACTTCCTCATACGACCGCAGCATCAGGTATTTTTCTTCGGTCGGCAGCAGTCGCTGGTCCAGCATGCGAATACCTTCATCGGTCCATTCGATAGTTTTGATCATTTGGTATTGGTGACTCTCTCGGGATTGAAGTTGCGGAGAATCTTACTGGAGGCGAATTGCCGAAGCAACGCGACAGTCGCGGAGACGGAACCTCAGGCCTCAAGTTTGACACTGCCGACAAGCGCATGATAAGTTCCGCGCAATTAAGAAATTGTTCTTTGTATTTGAAAGCATCTGGGTGCCCCAGGGGATGGGGAGAATAGGGAAACGGGTGAAAATCCCGCGCGGTCGCGCCACTGTGATGAGACTTTTGCTGGCTTCGGTTACAGCAGCAAAAGTTCTTTAAGCCAGGAGACCTGCCCACGATGCTTTGCAGTTGTGAACGCCCGCGAAAGGCGTTCGGGCCGCCCCGGAATTGGAAAACTATTTCAAGTCCCGCCGACCGCCTGTCCCTTTTGCTACAGGCTGGATTGGCGGGATTCTTGCTGAATACACACCTTTTACAAATCGCGATACGACAGCAAACGAGACGCGTGCTCAACTTCGTCGTTTGTTTCGGATTCCTTTTCCTCGCTGGTTGTTCGATTCCCGGCGGCCCGACCGCCAGTCCTTCCGGCAGTCCAATCAAATTTCAACGAATCCATGATGACACGGGGAGAATGGTCGCCGTTCCGGAGACGGTCACCAGATATATTTCGCTCGCACCGAGTTTGACTGAAATTGTTTTCGCGATTGGCGCCGGCGACGGTCTGGTCGGGCGCACCAGCTATTGCAACTACCCGGCCGAGGCGCAAAAGGTTGAAGCCGTTGGTGACACGCTCAAGCCAAGCATTGAACGAATTATCGCTTTGCGACCACAGATTGTTTTTGTCTCTACTGCGTCACAGCTGGAGGCGTTTACCAACGAACTGGAAGCCCACCACATCGCCGTCTACGTCACCGACTCACACGATCTTGAGGGAGTGTTTCGTTCAATTGAGCGACTCGGCGACGTCCTCGGCAAGCCGGCGAACGCTGCCGAAGTGTTAAAGCAACTGCGGGCCCGCGTGAGCGTAGTTGAAGAGGCAGTTAAATCGCGGCCGCCGGTTCGAGTCTTCTATCAAGTTTCAGATGAACCGCTTTATACGATCGGCCGCGATGCTTTCATCACTGATCTACTCAAGCGTGCCGGCGGAGTTTCAGTGACTGCTGACGTTCCCGGCGCCTGGCCCAGGTACAGCGCAGAGTCGGCGCTGGCCGCCAAACCAGAAGCCATTGTGCTGCCGACTGGCGGCTCGATGGGTAATGCAAACTCCAACGTGGCAAGCGCGCTGAAGCGTTCACCGGCGGTGGCCAGCGGTCACGTCTACAAAATCAACGACGATCATCTTTCACGTCCGGGTCCACGCGCTGTTGATGGTCTGGAGGAATTGGCCCACGCGCTTCATCCCGAAGCTTTCGCAAAATGACGACTGCCGACTCAGCCACAGTCCCTCGGAATCAACGCGCCCGGCGCGGAATTGATGGAACGCGCGCGACGTTCAGGAGCACTCTGATTGTTTGTACCATTCTGTTCGTCGCGTTGCTGCTCGTGATCGTTTTGATGCTATTGTTGGGCAGCGAGAAACTGCCGACACAAGCGTCACTCTGCGCGCTCCTTACCTTTGGCAAATCATCTTGCGGCCTGACCGGCGACCAGCAAGCAATACTCTTTGATATTCGTTTGCCTCGCATTCTGCTTGGGGCCGCGGTCGGCGGGTCGTTGGCCGTTGCGGGAGCGAGCTATCAGTCGCTGCTACGAAATCCGCTGGCGGAGCCTTACCTGCTGGGTATTTCAAACGGAGCGGCGGTGGGAACCATGATCGCCCTGGTCTTTATGGGCGCGCACGAGTGGAGCCGTCCGCTTATGGCTTTTTCAGGGGCGTTAGTCGCAACGTTTGTTGTCTATCGTCTGGCGCAGGGACGCACTGGTGCGACGCCAGAACGTTTGATCCTGTCCGGCGTAATCGTTACGACATTTCTTTCTTCGGCGATCGTCTTCGTTACAACTTTAATGGACGCGACGCGGATCAGATCGTTCACGTTTTGGTTACTCGGCGACTTGTCGGGTAACACCGCGAATTTGTTGTGGCTGGCGTTGTTCATTGCCGTGGCCGGAACGATAGTGCTGGCAATGCACGCGCGTTCGTTGAATCTCTTGATGCTCGGCGAGCGAGACGCTTTTGATCTCGGCGTCGAAGTTTCGCGGGTCAGGCTGGTGGTGTTTATTGTTGCCAGTCTACTGGTGGGTAGTTCAGTTGCGTCGAGTGGTTCCGTGGGCTACGTCGGTTTGGTAGTGCCGCACCTGGTTCGGCTTTCGTTGGGCAGTGACAATCGTGTGACGTTGCCGGCGGCGGCAATTTGCGGTGCGATCTTCGTAGTCATTGCCGACACTGTCGCCCGCACGATCATTGCGCCGCGTGAATTGCCGGTTGGTGCGATTACGGCGCTTATCGGAGCGCCGCTGTTTGTTTACCTGTTGAGGCGACGTCAACTTTAGAGTCCGGTGATTTGTTGACAGGTCGTGACTAACCAAAGCGGTGACAAGTCACCGCACTCCAAAGAGAATGCTTGAAGCACGCGACATCACCGTCAAGTATGACTCAAGGCTAGCTGTGTCCGACGTCTCGCTGACCCTGGCGCCGCATGAAGTCACAACGATCATCGGTCCAAACGGTGCGGGCAAGTCTACCGTTCTGAAGACTCTTAACGCCGGTATCGCGTTGTTTTCCGGCCAGATCATGCTTGATGAGCGGCCCTTGAATTCGTTTTCCCGACGCGTAATCGCAAAGCGGATCGCGGTGGTCGCGCAGGAAGCCGATCTACGTTTTCCGGTTACGGTCTTTGAATTTGTGCTCGGCGGGCGCTACGCCTGGTCCAGCACTTCCGGGTGGGGTTGGGAAACTTCCCACGACATAGCGGTCGCGAATGAAGTCCTGCGCGAGACACAACTGGAAGAGCTTGACGATCGTTTGATGACAGAATTGTCCGGTGGTGAACGCCAGCGAGCTGTGCTGGCCCGCGCGCTGGCAACCGAGGCCGGCATTTTGTTACTGGATGAACCGACCGCAAATCTCGATCTGGCGCACCAGGCAACCATTCTCGCCTTAGTGAGGAAGCGATGTGATAGTCGCGGAACCGCGGCGCTTGTAGTCACGCACGATATCAATCTCGCCGCGGAGTTTTCCAATCACGTTTTGTTAATGAAGGAAGGGAAGGCGACGGCGTTTGGTACGCCCGATGAAGTCTTAACTCCGGAATTACTCAAGGAGGTTTTTGGAGTAAAGGTGTTGGTAGACGCACATCCGATTTCAGGTGTGCCTCGGATAACGCCGGTGCATGAAGTGCTCTGGTAACTATTAACCATGAACGGCTGGTGAGGGAAGACGGGGAAATGCCGTCACTGCCCGCGCAACTGTAAGCGGCCACGATGCTTTCGTAAGCCACTGGAAGGATCCAAACTTTCTGGGAAGGCGAAGGCAAAGGCGATTCTTAGTAAAAGAATCACAACCGCAAGTCAGGAAACCTCTCGGCCGCGTCAATTTCAGCTCGCACTGCGTCGGGCAGGAGAAGCTAAGATGATCAAACAAAATATTCGCGAACAGAATTGCGACAGGCGACAACTTCCACACAGGCGCTGTCTATCAAGAGCAATTACGCTCGGCGCTTTGTTACTGCTTCTTTCAATCGTCAGTGTCGGACAATCGACCACAGCAATCAAAGGCTCGGTTACGGATGAGAACGGCGGAAAGATCGGCGCTGCTGATGTTCGTTTGCGCTCACGCACCGGAGTCCAATTGAGTACCGCAACCGATAACAACGGGGCCTTTGAATTTCAAAACCTGCCTCCAAGCCAATATCTAATTGAAGTTCAGGCTGCCGGATTTGCGACGTTTGCCTCCAACGAAATTCTTATCGCGCGCGGGCAGACAAAACAGTTAGATGTCACGCTGAAAGTCGCCGGAGTAAACGAGAGCATCGTCGTCACAGCGGCGGGAACGGCCCAACGCGAGGACGAAGTTTCAAAAGTTGTTTCCACTATTGATTCCAAACAGATTGACGAAAAGCGCGAGCTCGCGTTGTGGGAGTCGCTGCGAGGGACGCCTGGCGTTCGAGTGCAACAACAAGGCTCGCCGGGCACAGTAACGTCAATACGTCTGCGCGGCCAACGGCAATTCGACACCGCAGTTCTGCTCGACGGGTTACGAGTGCGCGACGCTTCGGACATTGGCGGCTCGGCAGCATCCTTAACTTCCGATCTGGTTACGGTTGCAACGGATCGTGTTGAGATCCTGCGCGGCTCCGGTTCATCGATATACGGTACGAACGCGATCGGCGGCGTAGTGAACATCGTTCCGGAAACGCCCACCTCAGGTTTGCATTTTGAAGTAGGTGCTGAAGGTGGCGGACTACGGACCTTTCGCGAACGCGTCAAAGTGTCCGGAGGTAATGGACACGCGGGATTGAGTCTTGGTCTTAGTCGGCTCGACGTGCGACGAGGCGTAGACGGCGAAGATCAATATGGAAACTCTGCGGGCACCGGCCGGTTTCTGTTTGCTCCTTCTTCATCCATCACGATCGCGGTGAACCTCTACGGCACAATCGCAAACGCGCGTCTCAATGACAGCCCGTTCGCTTTGCCGGGAGCGTTCAGCGGGAGTCAGCCATTTCCGCGCGCGGTTGCGGGCGTGAGTTTTCATCCCGATTTCAACAATCCTGATGAGGGAAGGCGAAACCGGCTGCTGGTTGGTTCGGTCAAACTATCGCACCAACTAAACGAGCGCGTTTCTTACTCAGTTGCTTATCAGCGAGTTCCGAGTCACCGGCGGAATTACAACGGCAGCCGCATCGATCCTCAATTTGCCGCCTTCTATCCGTTCGGCGACTTTGAATTTGTTAGCGTCAACAAAGGCACAACTGACACCATTGATGCCCGTCTAAACCTTCAGCCGGTGCGTTCCAATCTGGCGACGATTGGCTTCGAATATGAAAACGAGTCGCTATTTCAGCAGGCGCTTCCGTCGTTCAGCGCGTTCAACAATACGACCGATCGGCAGCGCACGTTTGCGGTGTTCGGCCAGGATCAAATTTCTCTCCTGGACGATCGCCTGCAACTATCGCTCGGGATTCGTGGCCAGTTCTATCGCATCCGCGCCGCTGATCGTCCCGGCGTGCTGAGTGGTGTCAATGCTGAGAAGTCGATCACCGGCGATGGCGCGATCGCCTATTTCATACGTTCAACTAACACAAAACTGCGCGCTCATGTAGGAAATGGTTTTCGCGCCGTGTCGCTTTTCGAGAGGTTTGGCGCCGGGACATTTTCCGGTTTGGGCCTGCAGCGCTTTGGCGATCCAACCCTACGAGCGGAACAGTCGATCAGTGTCGATGCTGGTTTCGACCAACGGTTGGCGCGCGATCGAGTGCTTATGGGCGTGACCTATTTCTACACCCGCCACCAACGCCTGATTGATTTCGAGTCGTTCTTTGTAGTTGATCCACTGGGGCTTGGCCGATTCAGTGGTTACGTGAATCGCCCCGGTGGGATTGCGCGCGGAGTCGAAGCCTTCCTCGAAACCACCCCCTGGCGAGGAGGGGAAATTCGGGCGTCGTACACCTACACGAACAGCGATCGCCAGGTGCCGTTTAGAGGACTGCAGCCTCAATATGTAACTCCGAGTCACGCATTCGGGCTGGTGTTGAATCAGCGTTATCGTTCGTTTGCGGTGAACTTTGATCTTAATTACACCGGATCTCATATCGCTCCGGTGTTCGAAAACGATTTCCCCTTTCGTACTGCCGAACTGACCTTTGACGGCTACACGAAAGGCGACTTGTTTGGCAGCTACGAGCGCCGCTTGTCTGAAACCTCAACGATGGTGATTTTTGCGGGCGCAGAGAATATTTTTGCACAGCGCTACTACGAGAATGGGTTTCTTGCGCCGGGTATAGTCGGAAGAGGTGGCGTGAAGTTTAAGTTCTGAAGTTGGGGCTTTTGCGATCAGTTTTGAACTTCTTCTTTTCAAGCTCTGGCTCTGTTTCAGATCACGCTCTGCATCCCATCACCAACAAAAATCAGGTTGCAAGGTTCTAAGCTCTCGGGCGCCAGAGCGCTACTTATCGAGCTTGTCCTTGCAACCTGAAACTTTAGGCCCGCACTTCTAGTGACGGCGTCCCTAAGGTTTTTTCGTAAGCAAACCGCCGGCGAGAAACAGGGCTCCCACGATCAGATGAATACCGTGATCGACTTTCCCCAGCATTAGTGGCCCAATCATTAAATCGCCCTTAGCGAGTCCGACAATTCCCAGCAGCAAATAGACGAGGCCAAAGATGGTACAAAAGCCTTTTGCGCCTCCGAGTGAACCAGCCAGGCCAAAGTAAAGCGCAATCACTCCGGAAACAATATGAATGAGATTGTGGACCGGAGAAAGGTGCGCGCCTAAAGGATCCAGCAAGTGAGTGAACCCCAATATACCTACCAACAGCAATATTACGCCCAAAAGCTTAGCAATTGTTTTTGCCATGATTTGTCTCTGTCTCCTTCAAAAAAGGTTGACACCGCGCGGGCCGCTGCTAGCAAAACCTGGGTCCGCATTCAATAAGCGAGGAGGGGATCGGAATGCAGCTTCTGTATATCAAACTGTTCGCTGTTTGGGAAGGTTTTTTGGCGCCGCGCGGGCGGAAAGATTTTCCAGCAAGATGACGGTTCAAGCCTTCGTGCCTTTCGTTCGACTAACCACTTGTCGATAAGCCACCGGACCGCAAAAACTTTCCCTAACGCAGCAAGCCGACAAAGCCGCTTCGTCTGGGGAGTGTTATACTAATTTCGTACTTTCCCCAATAAGAAGCCTTGCAGAAGAATTTGGAGGCGATAGCTATGCGTTCATATCACCTTAACAAATTGACTCTATCTCGAATCTTTGCTGTCGTCGCGTTTGTCGGAATCTTATCTGTGGCGGCAAACGCCTACACCGTCATACTGCGAGGCGGGCGGCAAGTTGAAATTCCTTCGCAGTTTGTTTTGACCGCGTCTACGTTAACTTACGAAGTTTCCCCAGGGGTTCAGGTTACGATCAACGTCGCGGCCATAGACATTGCGGCGACGGAGAACGCGAACCACGAAGTGTCTGGAAGTTTGCTGCGACGCATTCAGGCTACTTCTGCACCACGTGCAAGCGCGGAACCACCCGCGGCAAGGCGCACGATCACCAATCTCGATTTACAGGCTTCGATGAAGCGTCGCCTCGATAGCGAGACTACGTACGAGCGCAGGCGGAAAGAACTCGGGCTGCCTACCTTGGAGGAGTCGCGCAGGCAGGCTGCCGCGGAGGCGGAGTCGATCGGCAAGGATTTGCAAGAGACGCGTATTGCAGAAAGAGAATCGGAAAGCTACTGGCGTGAGCGTGCAGCTGCTTTGAGGACTGAGATTGCTGTCGTTGATGCTGAGCTCAGCTACGTTCGCCGGCAAGTTGAAGAGCCTTTCTATGCCGGCATCAGTGGTTCGTATACGAACCTCGGCGGCGTTCCGCTTGTTTCGTTTGGCGGCGTTAGTCGTGGCCCGTTTCCTCAAAGAGTAATGCGCCCGCAGGTTTTCGGTGCTCCCGGTGGCAGCGCGCAGGTTATTGGCCGCATTCCTTTTGGCGGTGGCGCAACGCAAGGGCAAGTGCTCGTGAACCCTGGGCGATTTCCTCGTGCGCGATCCTTCGGTTCGCAATTGGTTGCACCCGTCGCTGTTCTCGGCTCGGGCTATGACTACACCTACGAGCGCAGTGTGCTCATAACGCGATTCAACGAGTTGTCTGCAGCACGAACTGGGCTAAACGCCAGATGGCGCGAACTTGAAGACGAGGCCCGTCGCGCCGGCGCGCCGCCGGGATGGCTGAGGCGGTAAAGAGCAGGAGCAGGAATCAAAGACTGAAGACCGAAGACCGAAGACCGAAGACCAAAGACCAAAGATCATCAATGACTTCCTGGGAAACAATCATCGGATTAGAGATTCATGCACAGCTGAACACCGAATCGAAGATCTTTTGTACCTGCTCGACGCGATTTGGCGACGAGCCCAACGCGAATACGTGTCCGGTTTGTTTAGGTCTACCGGGCGCGCTCCCAGTGTTGAATCGTCGCGCCGTCGAACTTGGCGCACGCGCTGCCCTGTCATTAGGTCTGCAGATAAACAACGAGTCTATTTTTTCGCGTAAGAACTACTTCTATCCGGATCTGCCCAAGGGTTATCAGATTTCGCAGTTCGACAAACCGTTTTCTGCGAATGGCGCACTTGAGATCATGACGACTGAGCGCGATGAAGCCGGCCATCCAGTCGAATGGAAAGTCAAGAAGATCGCGATCACGCGTCTGCACCTCGAGGAAGACGCCGGCAAGAATGTGCACGAAGGGCTGCCGGACGTTGATCGTTATTCCTACATCGATCTTAATCGCGCCGGTACGCCGCTGGCCGAGATTGTTACCGAGCCCGATTTCCGCAGCTCGTGGGAAGCGTACGATTATGTGAATCACGTCAGACGGGCGCTGCAATGGGTGGGAGCTTCTGAGGCCGATATGGAGAAGGGTAACCTGCGCTGCGAAGCTAACGTGTCAGTCCGACGAATCGGTGATGAAAATTTCGGTACAAAAGTTGAAGTGAAGAACCTAAACTCGGTGCGACATATGCAGCGCGCGATCGAGTTTGAGGTGACCAGGCAAATTGGGGTGCTTGAAGCCGGAGGCAAACTGCAGCAGGAGACGCGATTGTGGGACGAACGCGCCGGTGAAACTCGCGTGATGCGCTCAAAGGAGGAAGCCCACGACTATCGCTATTTTCCCGAACCCGATCTGCCGCCACTAACGGTTTCGGATCAGTTTATCGAGCGCGTGCGCGCGAGTATGCCCGAACTGCCTGAGGCGAGGCGACGCCGGTTCATGGATCAATACGGCTTGTCCTTCAGTGATGCGTCGCAATTAACTTCCGAACGGTCCCTGGCAGATTACTACGAGAAAGTCGCAGAGGTTTCAGGTAACGCGCGCGCAGCCTCAAACTGGATCCGCTCTGAACTGTTGCGCGAGCTCGAAAGCGCCGGGTTGTCAGCGGGTGCGTCGCCGCTTTCGGCCGAAAATTTAGGAGCTTTGGTGCGGCTGATCGAAGAAGAAAAGATCAGTGGCAAACAGGGCAAAGATGTGCTCGTTGAAATGTTTAAGTCCGGTAAAGACGCGGCTACGATTATCAGCGAACAGGGCTTAGTTCAAGTCAGCGACACCGGCGAAATTGATCGAATTATTGACGAAGTAATTTCGGCGAGTCCGCAGCAACTCGAGCAATATCGCGCCGGCAAGGAAACCTTGTTTGGCTTTTTTGTTGGTCAGATTATGAAGGCTTCAAAGGGCAAGGCGAATCCAAAGGTTGTAAACGAAAGGCTCAAGAGCAAATTGCAAGCGTCCTAGAATGCGGCTTGCGCGAAATGAAATGGTCGGCAGTTCAACGATCAAAACAATCTATGACTCTATTGGAGGATCGAAAGATGATGAAGATTAATCGCAAGCTGGTCACGCGCCTGCTGACCATTCTTGTTTTGTTGACGATAGTAGCGGGTGCAGCGTTTGACGCCTCCGCGCAACGTAGGCGACGACGAGGACGAGGAAGAGTACCGGCGCCGGCGGTTAAGTACTACACGGTTCCGACTAACACAGTGTTTCGCGTTCGCCTAAACGAGTCGCTCAATTCGGGCACCGCGCGCATCGGCGATCGATTTTCTACCAACGTGGTAGAGCCTGTTTTCGCCGGCAATGGCGTGGAGGTAATCCCGGTAGGCAGTAAAGTTTGGGGCAAGGTCACTGCGGTAGCTCGCTCCCAGAAGCGGAAGCCAGGCAATATCACAGTTTCCTTCAACTCAGTTTCACTGCCGAATGGCAGGACTGCCGTGATCAATGGATCACTAACAACCCTTGACGCTGATAATGTAAATGCGGATAACGAAGGCACCGTCAAGGGCGCCAGCAACAAGAAACGCGACGCTGTCTTCATCGGCGGTGGCGTTGGCGCTGGGGCCATCATTGGGGGCATTGCCGGCGGCGGCAAAGGGGCGCTCATCGGTGGAATCCTCGGCGGCGCATTAGGCACAGGAGCTCGCGTGCTCGAGAAGGAGAAAGAAGCGGAAGTGAAGTCAGGCACCGAGTTTGGCGTGATTCTCAATCGTGCCGTGTCGTTGCCGGCGGCCACCGTGCGTTAGGCTTTGGCGTAACGCGAACTGTTAGTTTGCGTGTTTACGGGTCGGCGGCTGCGCGCAAACAAACAGTTTGCGTTATCCAGCCGCCGCATTTGTACCTATGAACTTAACTGGAAAAGTCGCTGCCGTCACCGGTGGCACGAAGGGCATCGGCCGCGGAATCGCGGAGGCGCTGGTGCGTGAAGGCGTCAACGTTTGTATTAGCGCGCGGACCGGCGATGAAATCGCACCGGCGATCGCGGCGCTGAATGGACTGGATGGCGGCAAGGCACTGGGCTTTGTTTGCGACGTGCGCGACTACGCTCAGGTGAAGTCCTTTTTTGAACGGACAACAGCTGAATTTGGCGGCATCGATATTCTCATCAACAACGCCGGCGTCGGGATGTTTGCCCCGGTTGAAGAGATGTCACCAGAAGACTTTCGCGCGATACTGGAAACAAATCTCTCCGGGGTCTTCTACTGTTGCCACGAAGCAATTCCGCTCATGAGAAAACGTGGCGGCGGATACATCATCAACATTTCGTCACTCGCCGGAGCCAACCCGCATCCGCGCATGGCCGCTTACAATGCGTCGAAGTTTGGCCTAAACGGTTTCAGCGAAGCGTTGATGCAGGAAGTGAGACATGACGGTATCAAGGTCAGCTACCTGATGCCGGGTTCGGTGAACACTGCGTTTGGCGGAGATGCGCCGAGCGATAAAAACTCCTGGCAGTTGCAACCAGCCGATATTGCCAGAGTTGTAATCGACCTGCTTCACCACGATGAGCGCAGTCTTCCCAGTCGGGTCGAGATCAGGCCGAGCAGACCGCCGAAAAAGTAGGAGAAGCATCTCTATGATGGCGCTAACGAAAGCTGTCACCCATTCGACTTTGGCGATCTCACTTTGCAGTTTCGTAGTGCTAAGTCAGCAGACGCAGACGATTCCGCAATCCAGCCAGCATGCCTCACCCGCGGAAGTCGCAGAAGAGTCACAACTAAATGCATCGCTGGTCGAGCTTTACAAGGCGGGAAAGTTTGATGAAGCGTTGCTGGTAGCCAACCGTTTGCTCGAATTACGAGAGAAAATACTTGGCCCCGACGATCCGGGCGTAGGTAGGGCGTTGAGCAACCTCGCTGAAATATACCGAGCCAAAAATAAGCATGACGAAGCTCAGAGGCTATACGCGCGCAGTCTCGGGATTTTCGAACGCGATCCTGTCGCGAATTCGCAATCACTGATTGACGTCCTGGAGAGATTGGCGGATTTCGCTTTTGAAAAGCGCGACTACAAGGGCTCCGCAGCATTTCTCGATCGAGCCCTGGCTCTAAAAGAGGCAGCCGTCGGGAAGGATGATCCAGCCTTAATTCCGCTGCTGCATCATTTCGCAAATACTCTTCAAGCACAACGGAAATTCGATCAGGCGGGGCCGATTTACCTGCGCTCGTTGACCATAGCGGAGCAGCGACTAGGCAAGCGAGATCCTGAGACGATCTCGATGATGAAAGACTATGCATGCCTCGATCTTCGATCGAGAACTCCCTATCCAGGGGGACCGCAGGAAGAGCCGGAAACTGACGATCCGGGAGCTGCTGCTAGAAAGCTGAGACGTCGAGCGACTTGTTGGCTTTACGGCTTCCGAGCCGATTGCGATATGTTTCCGCCGGAGAGTTCCGAAAAGCTCGATGTGGTTAATGGCCGCGCGCTCTCGTTACCCAGGCCGGCCTACCCGCAGGCCGCACGCGAGGGGCGAGCTTCAGGAACGATCTTTGTCGCGGTCCTTATTGACGAAGAGGGCAAGGTTATTGACACCAGGACTGTTTGCGGCGGCCCACCGCTTTTGCTAGAGACCGCCGAAGCCGCCGCTCGCGGGGCCAGGTTTACGCCAACTACGTTCGGCGGCAAACCAAAGCAGGTAACAGGTGTTATCACTTATGACTTCGTCAGACAGTAAATTGTATGCGAGCTGTGGTGCAGCGCGTGATGCGCGCGAAAGTTACCGTTGACGATAGAGTCACCGGCGAGATCGGACAGGGTCTGGTGGTCTTATTAGGTGTCGCGCGTGACGACGCTGAGGCCGATGCCGATTACCTTGCCGCGAAGATCGCCGCGCTCCGCATCTTTGATGATGAGGCGGGGAAAATGAATTGCTCAGTCAAGGATTTCAAAGGCGGTGTGTTGATAGTGTCGCAGTTTACGCTTTACGGTGATGTGCGCCGCGGTTTGCGTCCTTCCTGGATCGAAGCAGCCGCGCCGGAAGTGGCGAAACCGCTTTATGAATACTTCGTTGCGGAAACGGCCAAGCTGGTTGATGAAGTTGGATGCGGCAGCTTTCGCAGCATAATGCAGGTGGAGCTGGTGAACGACGGACCGGTAACAATCCTGCTCGACAGCCGCAAGCAATTTTGATTCATAAACACTCAAGCGATTTTCTGGGACCGCGGGCGCCCGCAATGAGCCGAAGGCGAACAAATCTGTTTCACTCGACCGCATTTCTGTACGGGAGGACTCGGCTTCCAAAATCGCTTGAGTGGAAGAAGGGTGTCGGACTACTTTTAGTTCTCACTTTTTTCGGCTGTAACAAACCGCCGTCCGGCGTGCGAGACTTCGACGCCGGCAAAACCTCTTCGGCCAAAACCGATCTCAGACAAAACCTGAAGAAGGGAATCAAGCCGGAACCCGACGAGCAGGTAGCCGTGATTTCAACCGCCGACTACGGTGATATAGTCATCGAGCTTTATCCAAACATCGCACCGCAGATGGTCGCGCGTTTTAAGAAACTGATTCAAGAGGGGTTCTACAACGGCACATCCTTCCACCGCATAAACGCCGCAGCACGTTTGATCCAGGGCGGAGATCCGCTTTCAAAGGACAACGATCCGGAAAACGATGGTATGGGAGATTCGTCGTACGCAAACGTGCCCGGCGAGTTTAGCGACATTCCCTATGAGCGTGGGACAGTGGGTGCGGCGCGGCGAGGAGCGTCGCCGGAATTCAACGGACGCGCGGCGGTGACGGAAGAACAAGCTGGTGATACTGCCAATTGCCAGTTCTTCATTACGCTAGCGCCGGCTCCGCAGTTTGATGAAGACTACACTGTGTTCGGAAGAGTGATCGCAGGAATCGCAAATGCAGAAATAATCATGCACGCTCCGGTGGTGGAGGATAGCGAGCGACCTGCCGACAGGATTGTCGTTAAGAGCGTTACGCTGCAGCCAAGATCCAAATACGCTGCAAATGCGCAGTAAGCGACGGCGTCTCAAATCATGCCATCGGTTGTCGAGCCTTCGTCTAATTCAAATCGTTCGCGATCACGCCGCTCGATCTTGTCAATAAACTCCAACTCCTCATTGTCCTCGAAGTTTACGCCCATCGCGTTTGCATTTTCCTCCACCATGGATTGATCGGGAGTTGGATTGTCGCCGCCAACTGTTTCTGAGCCGCTTTCGTTAACATCTTCCCAGTTCGCATCCAGATCACCACCAGCGTCTTTTGGCGAGGCGGCAGTATTATTTCGCAGGCGTTGCGCAAGTTGGTCGGGATCCTTCGGGGCCCTGGCAATTTCTTCCTCCATGAATTCCTCGATCTCCGGATTCGGAACGAAGTCAGGATTATTGCTCAGATACTCGAAGCCGTCATCGTCTTGTTTCTTTGCCATTTAAACTCTCCTCAACCCAAATTGATCTGAAGGCAATTCGACTCAATATCGTAAACTGTTTTCGAGTCTTTAAGCCTGAAACGGGGGGCGAACTGCAGGGGATGCAGGGACTATAACAAACGATCTGAGCGTCGGCAACAAGTCTGTGAGCTACTGAATTACAAGATGAGGCGAACAATATTCTCCCACGATACTTCGATTTGAACTCGCTTCTCCTTGGAGTGCGGCGACTTGTCGCCGCTTTGGTCGGCGCTGAACCAGCGCCACTTTTCTATACTCTTTATTCCGTCTCCGTTGTTCAGGTCGCTGCAGGCAAAAGCGGCGACAGGTCGCCGCACTCCAAGGAGAGGTTCGTTTTTAAGGTGAACCGGCACCACAAAAGACGCTTGCTTGACGATAACCGATGTGGACTTTACACTTGAGTTTGTTACTAAACATTCAAACTTTCACCGCGTGATGTTCAACCACGACAGCTAGCCACTGTTCGTTCAGGAGCACGCATTCTTCGAGTTTCTATGCCACAAGGTCCATTCAACTCTCTGCAAACATTCGAAGCAAATTCCGGCCAAACCGGCAAATTCTATTCGCTGCCCCAGCTCGAAAAAGAAGGCATCGGACCAATCTCAAAACTTCCAGTAAGCATTCGGGTAGTTTTGGAATCAGTGCTGCGTAACTGCGATGGCAAGAAGATTACGGAAGACGATGTCCGTGCTTTAGCAAACTGGAAGCCGAATGGTGAGCGCACCGAAGAAATTCCGTTCGTCGTTGCGCGCGTGCTGCTTCAGGACTTTACCGGCGTGCCGTTGCTGGTTGATCTGGCGGCGATGCGTTCGGCAGTTGCACGTCTCAGTAAGAATCCGGAGATGATTGAACCGCTGGCTCCGGCAGATCTCGTGATCGACCATTCCATCCAGGTTGACTTCGCTAGTACGAAGGACGCCTTTTCAAAAAACATGGAGATGGAGTTTAAGCGCAACAACTCGCGTTACCAGTTTTTGAAATGGGGCACGCAGGCGTTCAGCGGCTTTGGCGTGATTCCGCCAGGCATTGGTATTTGTCATCAGGTGAATCTCGAGTTCATTGCAAAGAGCGTTTGGGAACGTAACGGCTATTACTATCCCGATACCCTGGTGGGAACTGATTCCCACACCACGATGATTAACGGGTTGGGAATTGTGGGTTGGGGCGTCGGCGGCATCGAGGCAGAGGCGGCAATGCTGGGACAGCCGGTTTACATTCTTACGCCTGACGTTGTCGGCGTAAATCTTACCGGCAGTTTGAAGGAGGGAGTGACCGCCACCGACCTTGTATTGCGCGTAACGGAGATGCTGCGCAAAGCAAAAGTCGTCGGCAAGTTTGTTGAGTTTCATGGCGACGGCGCGGCCAGTCTTTCGGTAACCGATCGCGCGACGATTGCCAACATGTCGCCCGAGTATGGAGCGACGATGGGTTTCTTTCCGGTTGATGAACAGACCTGCGTCTATCTCAAGGCCACCGGCAGGAGCGATGAACACATCGAGGCCGTGCGCAACTATTACAAGGCGCAGGGCATGTTTGGCATTCCGAAAAAAGGCGAGTGTGAATACAGCAGCTTGCTCGATCTCGATCTTGCGTCGATTGTTCCCAGTGTTGCTGGTCCCAAACGTCCTCAGGATCGAATTGAACTCCCAAATTTGAAGAGCCAGTTTTGCGATCTCCTGCTGAAACCAGTTGCCGATGGCGGCTACGGTAAGACGAGCGACGAAGCTGTTGCCCGGTATTTCACGCGGATAGGAACAGTGAGTCTGTCGGCGGCAGCGCTGGCGGGCGGTGGTGAACAAAGACCTGAGACTGTACCGATCGTGGCTAAGGACGGCGAGACGCCGCAGAGCACCAGTGTCTGGAGCGAAACGGAAATGGTTAACAACCGTCCCACTCCCGATCGATTGGTGGAGGTTGATCCCGACGAGTTTCCTCATGCGGAAGTTGATCTCGGTCATGGCGACGTTTTGATCGCGGCAATTACTTCCTGTACCAACACCTCTAATCCCAGCGTGATGCTTGCCGCTGGTCTAGTGGCAAAGAAAGCTGTCGAGCGTGGCTTGACCGTGCGCTCGTCAGTTAAGAATTCGCTGGCTCCAGGCTCGCGCGTGGTAACTGAGTATCTGCAGAAAACCGGTCTGCAGGAGTATCTCGACAAGCTGGGGTTCAATCTAGTGGGCTACGGTTGCACCACCTGCATCGGCAATTCGGGACCACTCGATCCAAACATCGAGCAGGTTCTCAGTGATCATGATTTGATCGCCGCCAGCGTGTTGTCCGGGAATCGAAACTTTGAAGCGCGAGTTCATCAAAGCATCAAGGCAAACTTTCTGATGAGTCCGCCGCTGGTGGTTGCCTTTGCTATTGCCGGACGAGTGGACATCGATCTTTCGAAAGATTCATTGGGCAAAGACAGCTCCGGCAAAGACGTTTACCTTCACGAAATCTGGCCGAGCCTTCAGGAGATCAATTCGCTGTTAAGTGCAGCGATGGATCCGGACACTTACCGCCGGTTGTACAGCGACTTCGAAGCGCAAAATCCTTTGTGGAACGATATCCCGACCAGCACCGGCAGTGTGTACAAGTGGGACGCTGAATCTACCTACATCCAGGAGCCGCCTTACTTCGAAAACTTTAGTAATGCAGTTCAGGATTGGCGCGACGTGCGGAATGCGCGACCGCTCGCGATTTTTGGCGACTCAGTGACGACGGATCACATCAGTCCCGCAGGCGCGATCAAGCCTAACAGTCCGGCCGGGCAGTATCTTCAGGCTAAGGGTATTTCCGTAGAAGACTTCAATAGCTACGGTTCGCGTCGCGGAAATCACGAGGTGATGGTGCGCGGAACGTTTGCCAACGTCCGCATTAAGAACCAGATGGTGCCGGGCGTCGAAGGTGGTGTGACGATTTATCAACCCGGCGGCGAACGCATGAGTATCTACGATGCTGCGATGAAGTATCAGGCGGAGGGCGTGCCGCTGATCGTGATTGCCGGCCAGGAGTATGGCACCGGGAGTTCGCGCGATTGGGCGGCAAAGGGAACACGACTGCTGGGAGCGAAGGCGGTGGTCGCGCAAAGTTTTGAACGTATTCACCGCAGTAATTTGGTAGGAATGGGTGTGCTGCCTTGTCAGTTCAAGGAAGGAATAAACGCGGCGACTTTGTGTTTGGACGGCACGGAGACGTTTGACCTCATTGGCCTCGAAGCGGAGGAAGTCAAACCGCAACAGGACCTAACGCTGGTAATCCGCCGCGCTTCAGGCAAGACGGAAGAGGTGCCGGTTACTTTGCGCATCGACACGCCGATTGAAATCGATTATTACCAACACGGGGGAATTCTGCCGTACGTGCTGCGGCAGTTGCTCGCAGGTACAACGGATTTTTGAGCGTTCGTACGTTTTGGAGTGCGGTGACCTGTCACCGCTGTGGCCAGGGGTCGGCTTGCCGCCAGGTCTTCCCTGACTTTCCAACTAATCGGATCGCAATAAGTTAGGAAGGAGAAAGCGGTGACAGGTCACCGCACTCCAAAGA
Organism: Pyrinomonadaceae bacterium; assembly: GCA_036009765.1. Classification (GTDB taxonomy): domain Bacteria; phylum Acidobacteriota; class Blastocatellia; order Pyrinomonadales; family Pyrinomonadaceae; genus PSRF01. The sequence goes on from DASYLB010000036.1 coordinate 79,233, forward strand.
GGAGCCATTATGTCATCAGTACAGCCAGTTGAAGAGAACACCACACGCAAGTACCAACTTCTGATCGATGGACAGTGGGTGGATGCTGCATCCGGAAAAACGTTTGCGACACCAAATCCTGCCACCGGCGAAACGCTCGCCGAGGTAGCGGAAGCCGACAAGGAAGATATCGACCGGGCAGTGGCAGCGGCCCGCCGGGCATTCGAAGGTAAGTGGTCGAAGATCAGTGCCCGCGATCGCGGACGCATGCTCTACAAGCTGTCGCAGTTGATTGAAGAAAACAGTCAGGAATTAGCGGCGCTTGAAACAGCTGATAACGGCAAACCCATTAAGGAGTCAACCTACGTTGATCTCCCGCAGGTCGCTGAAAACTTTGAATACTTTGCGGGTTGGGCCACGAAGATCGAAGGTGAAACGATCCCCGTTCCGGGTGAGATGTTTAATTACACCTTGCGCGAACCGGTCGGTGTTTGCGGTCAGATCATTCCCTGGAACTTTCCCTTGCTGATGGCTGCCTGGAAACTCGCGCCAGCCCTGGCTGCAGGCAATACCGTAGTCCTGAAACCCGCGGAGCAGACTCCAGTCAACGCGATGGAACTTGGCAAGTTGATTCAAGAGGCGGGCTTTCCCGATGGTGTAGTTAACATCGTTCCTGGTTACGGCGAGACCGCTGGCGCGGCGCTGGCTGCACATCCGGGCATCGACAAGGTTGCCTTCACAGGTTCGACCGAAGTGGGCAAGATGGTTGCAAAAGCGGCTTCCGACAACTTGACCAAGGTGTCGCTCGAACTTGGCGGCAAAGCTCCTAACATCGTGTTTGCAGACGCGGACATCGAGCAGGCTGTTAATGGCGCGATGATGGGAATCTTCTTTAACCAGGGCCAGGTTTGTTGTGCCGGCTCACGTCTTTTCGTGCAGGATTCAGTGAAGGACCAGTTTCTCGAACGACTGAAAGAGAAGTCAGCGAAGATCGTGGTTGGCAATCCGATGGACAAAGCGACCAACATGGGTCCCCAGGTTTCCCAGGAGCAGCTCAATCGGATCAAAGGCTATACAGACATCGCGCGATCTGAGGGCGTGACGGTTGTTGCTGGCGGCGAGTCGCCAGCGCTCGAAGGGGCATTTCAAAAAGGCTACTTCTATCAACCGACAATTTTCTCAAACGTGAACAATCAGATGCGCATCGCGCAGGAAGAAATCTTCGGGCCGGTAATGTCGGTGATTTCTTTTGCAGACGAAGATGAACTGATTAAGCAGGCTAACGCCACAATCTACGGCCTTTCTGCCGGCATTTGGACCAACAACATTACGCGCGCTCATCGTTTCGCAAAAGCGATCAAGGCGGGCGTCATCTGGATTAACACCTACAACATGTTCAATGCCGCTTCGCCCTTTGGCGGCTATAAGCAGTCAGGCTACGGCCGCGAGATGGGCAAGCATGCGCTCGAGATGTACACCAACGTGAAGAGCGTGTGGGTTGATTTGTCAGGCAAACCAATTGGTTGGTTTGGAAAGTGAGGTTAGGGCGAGGTTGTGAGGCAAAGCCTTCGGAAGACTGTAGTGATAGAGTGGTTTGAACCAGCTCTACCAGTCAATTTTAATTCGAAGGGTTTGTTGGTTCGTGCGACTACAGGCGAGTGCCGTCAGCATGCCAAGTAGAACATCAAAGAAGAAGAGCTCCGTCAAGAGCAAAGCTAAATCTACGGTCGCTAAGCGGCTTAAGGCGAACTTTGTTGTCTTCATCAGCCATTCGACGAAGGATCGCTGGATCGCGAGACAGATTGCAAACCTTTTGGGTGCGGTGGGTATCAAGACCTTTCTTGATGAGAGAGATATTGAGATTGGGGACTCAATACCGGAGTCCATTAGAAAGAACATTCAAGAATGCAGTGAGTTCTTGGTCTTATTGACAAAGAATTCAACCAATCGTCCATGGGTTTTGATCGAGATTAGTGCTGCGTGGGGGCAAGGAAAGCGCATCATAGCTATTGTAGACAAGGTGGCTCCTGAGGAAATGCCTGAGATAATGCTTCCTTACAAGGCGGTTGATCTTAATGATCTCGAGGAATATATTAAGCAGGCATTAGAACGGGCCTCAAAGGAGTGAGTTAATGAGTTCAAAGAAAGGGGACAATACTAAGGACAACATAAGAATCTTCGTCAGTTATGCTAAGGAGGATAGCGGTCTAGCTGCTGAGCTCATGAGTCAATTGCGTAGTCAGCCTAAGTTTCATATATATACCACTAGTAAGATGAGTGCAGGTGAGAATTGGAAATCCAAGATAAAGAAAGAACTCTCGAAGAGTGACTACTTCCTCGTACTACTTTCGCCAACATCTGTTCTATCAAAATGGGTTCAATTTGAACTAGGAGCGGCTTGGGGATTGAATAAGTTCATTATACCTATAGTAACTAGTCAGGATGTTGTCCATCGGATTCCTCTAGAATTCGGCAATCTGCGAGTAATCGAGTTGAATGATCTTAAGGGGAACTCCGAATCGATTGGTCAGATTATCGAGTCGTATGAGAAGACTGCTGCTTAGATGTACCGCTTCTGAATTTCTTACTTATTACCACCTAGTCGTGAATTTGACGGAAAACCCTCCTGGTATTAACAGCATCCGTTAAATGCCGCGGTTCGCTTAACATGGTAGGTTCCAACTGAGATGCGGCGCCTCTCCCTCTAGTACATTAGGAATCGAAAAGGAGACGCTTATGCTTTTGCTAAAAAGACTTGGGGCCGCATCGTTCGTTCTCATCGCAGTGTTGCTGCTGACCGCTTGTCCCAGTCAAACAACAATTTCAAAGATAAACGCCGACCCGGCCCGCTATCGGAACAAGGAAATCGCGATCGTTGGGACCGTCAGGGACAGCTACGGAGCGTTAGGCCAGGGCGCCTATGAAATCGATGACGGCACTGGCCGGCTTTGGGTGGTGACCAAGCGTGGTGTTCCTGCGCGTGGCGCGCGTGTAGGAGCCAAGGGCCATGTCTACACCGGTTTCAACTTTGGCGGCAGAAACTACGGCACCGTGTTGGAAGAGACTGATCGACGCTCAAAATATAAATAGACTCACACTGGCCTTGGCCAGCGTAGGCCAGAGTATGGATGAACCAGCAAGCGCGCAGACTTCCGGGCTGCATGAAATTGTTGAAAGCCTTGACCGGGAGTTTGCGCGTTTGTATTTCAACTCCTGCGCGCTGATTGAACACACGTCGATTGAGAACTTATATTCGGTTCCGAATCAGCCGGCGTCACTCCATAACCAACTCCCTTCAATTGGCGAGAGCGTGCTAAGAAGTGCCGCGGCAATCGAGCAGGCATTCGGGGGCATAACTGCAAATCTTTGGGATGATCCATTTGAGTGGACGCTGCCGGAATACTTGTCGACGCCGACGAAAATCACGGAACACCTCGCAGAGGTGGAGGCAATGCGGAAGCGGGCCTTCAGTAGTTTCAGCGACGACAGCTGTCTCGGGAAACACATTGCGTTGCCCGCGGGCGAGACGCGACCGCTGATCGAGCTGCTGCAAAAAACACTTGTCGCCGCCGCCGGTTATCAGGCTCGGGCGCTGTCGACGTTCAAGATACTTTCCGGAACTACCCCACCTGGGTTTATTATCTAGCTCTTATCTTAACGCGGTTCGGATCGTAGAAACCAAAGCTAACGAGGTCCTCAATGTATTGTCCTCAATGCGGACAGCAGCAAGTGTCAGACATAACCAGATTCTGCTCGCGGTGTGGGTTTCCGCTTGACGGCGTTGCGACATTGTTGGCGACCGGCGGAGCAGTGACGACCCGCTATGCTCAGCCCAGCTACAAGGAACTCTCCCCACGCAGCAAGGGCGTCCGACAGGGAGCTCTAATGATGCTGAGCACTTTGTTGCTCGTACCTTTGGTGGCGATCATTGGTGTGGGTGTATTAGATCTTTCAGGCTACATTGTGGGGATTACAGCAGTGATGTGCGCCCTCGGTGGTTTGCTGCGAATTCTGTACGCGCTCTTGATGGAAGAGGCGGTAGCGCCTCCAAACTCGGAGTCGATGGCCGGTTATACGCAGTCCGGCACGCCTCACTTCTCTCGACCCATGCAGAATCCCGCATTGCCACCGGCGTCGGTCAACACGGCGGCGTGGCGCTCGCGGCCCAACACCGCTGAGATCTATCAACCGCCCAGCGTCACCGAGAATACGACGCGGCTGTTGGACAAAGATGAACAGAAGAACCGCTAATATGCTATTTGGTCTGCGCGTTTACCCCTGCGATAATTATTCAACCGAATAGCCAATCGAGATCGCCATCTTCGCTCAGAGATGATCGAGATACTTGCAAACCCTTCGACACTCGCCAACCGTTTGGAAGAACGGATCAAGCGTGACGGTCCAATTACGTTTTACGATTGGATGAAAGCCGCGTTGTATGACCCGGTCGACGGTTACTACTGTCGGACCGATCGTAAACGCTGGGGCAGGGAAGGCGACTACCGCACCAGCCCGGAACGCAGTTCGTTATTCGCTGCGACGTTTGCGCGCTACTTTGCGGGGCTGTATGACCAGCTTGGCCAACCGGCGGCGTGGACAATTCTTGAAGTGGGCGCTGGTGAGGGTCATTTCGCGCTCGGCCTCTTGCGCGGGCTGCAGCAGTTCTCTGCAAGCGCCTTCGCCGCGCTTACCTATGTCATCGATGAGGTAAGTGAAGCATCGATCGCACGCGCGCGCGAAAAGTTACTGTTGTTTCAGGATCGAATTCAATTCAAAAGTCTTGATGAAGTGGACTTGAATGCCGGCGTAATCTTTTCGAATGAGTTATTTGATGCTTTTCCCGTTCATCGGATCGTTCTGGATAACGATGAGTTCAAAGAGTATTACGTGACCCTGGGCCAAAGTGGAAAGTTTGAGTGGTTGCCTGAGTCGCCGAGTCGCGTCTTCTCCGAACGCCTGCAGGAATACTTCGCGGAAATTGGCTCAAAGCCGGTTGCCGGACAAGCTGTCGAAGTGAATCTCGAGATCGAGGATTGGCTGCGGAGGGCAACAGCGAAGCTGCACAGCGGATATATCGTCACCGTTGACTACGGTGCCTTGGTCGAAGACTTGTATTCACCGTTGGCCGAGCGGGAGGGAACTCTGCGAAGTTTCGAGCGGCACCAGTTTGTTGCGGACCTTTTGGCCCAACCCGGCGAGCACGATCTCACTGCCACTGTAAATTGGAGTTTTGTGAAATCAGTGGGCGCCAGGCTTGGCCTTGAATTTGTAGAACTTAGTCGTCAGGATCGGTTCCTGCTCGCCAACGGACTGCTCGAAGAGCTTGAGCTTGAATCGGCTAACGCCAACGACGATGCCGCGCGATTGCAACTGAGTACCGCCGCGCGAGAAATGATCCTGCCAACCGGCATGGCGGCGAGTTTTCAAGTCCTGGTGCAACGGAAGAAGTAGGACAGACATTCTTGTCTGTCCCTGTTTTCTGCAGTCACAATTCAAACACAAGTGGACAGGCAGGAATGCCTGTCCTACTTACTGAAGAATGAGGAACCCTTGAAACGAGACTACAAAATAATCGACGTCAGTCATACGGTTGAAGACGGCATGATTACTTACAAGGGCTTGCCCGCGCCAGTGATTTCCGATCACCTGACACGTGCAGCGTCGGCGAAAGTGTACCTGCCCGGAACCACGTTTCAGATTGGCAAAATTGAAATGGTCGCTAACACTGGAACATATTTAGATAGTCCGTTTCATCGCTACGCAGACGGCACTGACCTCGCCAGCCTCGACCTCTATTCATTAGCGAATCTCGACGGACTGATCGTGCGCTGCGTCAATGCGGATGAGCGTGGCATTACCAGCGACCTGTTGGCAGGTCTGGATCTAGATGCGAAGGCCGTGTTGTTTCACACCGGCTGGGATTTACGCTGGCGCACCGACAGTTATTCGGAGGGTAATCATCCTTTTGTGACCGCCGAGGTTGCTGAGCAGCTAGCTCAGGCCGGTGTCGCATTGGTGGGTATCGACTCGTACAACATCGATGACACGAAAGAGGGCAGCCGGCCGGCCCATTCAATTCTGCTACAGCACGGCATTCCAATTGTTGAGCATCTTTGTGGGCTGGGTGAGTTACCCGATGAGGATTTCAAGTTCTTTGCGGTGCCAGTAAAAGTGAAGGGGATGGGCACGTTTCCGATCCGCGCCTTTGGTGTCGTGCCGGCATCTTAGCCAGAGGTATTTTCCACGAGTGACCAATTTCAGTTCTTCTCTGTGCCACCTCTGAGTCCTCTGCGCCTCTTTGGTGGAAAATCCAGGCAAACTCTTACCACCGAGACACAGAGAATACGGAGGGTGCACAGGAGGATTTCAAAATTAGTCACCTGCTATTTTTCGGGAGATCAGCAACCAAACTAAAGGGAGAATCAAAATGGGAATAGCCGAATCAATGTTGCCGGAGTTTGATAACGAAATGGCGAATACGCGCAAAACGCTGGAGCGCGTTCCGCTTGAGAAGTCGGACTGGAAGCCGCACGAAAAGTCGGCGGCCATGGGCGGACTGGCCACGCACCTGAGTAACATCCCAACGTGGGTTGGTTACACAATTAATCAGGATTCACTTGACCTTGCGCCCGGGGGCAAACCAATGCCGCCGATGGAAATCGCTAAGTCGCGGGAGGAGCTGCTGGCAAGTTTCGATGCCAACGTAGCGAAGGCGCGAGCGGCAATTGCCGGCGCGAGCGACGCGGATTTGTTCAAGCAGTGGAGCTTGATGATGAACGGCAATACGCTGATGACGCTGGCGAAGGTCGCGGTGCTGCGCAGTTTTGTGATGAACCATCTGATTCATCATCGCGCACAACTCGGCGTTTACCTGCGCTTGAACGACATTGCGGTGCCTTCAATCTACGGTCCGTCGGCAGACGAGAGTCCGTTTTAGATGAGGACGACGATGATGAACTCCAGGATTAGAACAACTGGAACTTGATTGTTAGGTACTTCTTCGGGTTCTGGCGGAAATCGTAGATTAGTTTGACGCTTTCCGAAGAGAGTTGATTGACGTTGGAGTAGAGCGCGTCGTCGGTAAGGAGTTTGCCAACCGTACCTTCGCCGCGCTGAGCTGCCGCCACCATGTTATCAATTCGGCCCGCGGTGGTATTGAAACGGGCAATGGCGGCACGAGCGTCGTTATACATCTGCTCGTCTTTGATTAGTTTTCCGAGCGTGCCGTGACCGGCATTGATCTCAGCGATCATTCCATTGATCTGATCGACTGAATGATCGAGTCGATCGGCGGTTCGATTTACGCGGTTATAAAGCTCGTCGTTTGTTAGCAGCTTGCCGGCCGTGCCTTTGCCGGCGCGTAAATCATCGGCAAGGTTTCGCAACTGCTCGGCAAGCTGGTTCGCATTGTTGTAAAGCGCCGGGTCGTTCACGAAACGCCCGGCTGAGCCGTTGCCAGACTTAATCAGACGCAGTGTTTCTTCGGTTTCGCGCACTGTCGCATTGAGGTTGTTGTAGAGCGCTTCATCGCTAAAGAGTCGCCCTACCGTCCCTTTACCGTCCTGCACGTCTTTCACAATACTGCTGAGCTGATCAGAAAGCTTACTGAGTCGCTGGGCCACGTCGGTTCCTGAAGTGGCGAAGTCGTTCACCGTATTCGAGCTCGATGAACGCAGAATGTCGTAGTCCTTCACTTGTGGGGCCAAGGCTGTGCCGGGACTGATGTTAATGAGCATCTCGTTGCCGAGCAGGCTGGGTGATCCCTGCTGGGCAGTCGAATCCTGGCGAATTCGTTCGGTTGCCGGGCGGCCATCGATCATTGCGTCGATAGTCATTAAAGCCTCAACGCGTTGTGGATTCGGTTCAGTTGACGGTGGCAGCAGCGTTATCTTGTCAATCTTTCCTACTCGAACGCCCGAGAGTCTGACTTCTGATCCGTCCCGCAGGCCATTGGCGTCAGCGAAGCGCGCTTTCAAGTGAAGTCGTTTCTTGAACGGATTGATGTCGCCGGAGGCGTTCAAGATTAGAAAGATCAAAATGACTATAGAAACCACCACGAATATGCCGACGCGCAGTTGGTTTAATCCTACTGACTTCGTTGATCTTGGCATGGCGCTCAGTAAGGGTGAAGGATGAGGCATGAACCAGGAACCAAGCGGAGCGGATATCGCAGCCGCGCTTGGTCACTTTGCTTCATACCTCAGCCTTCATCTTCATCCTTTCTATCAGTGTCCGCGAAGAAATCTATGAATGTAGGGATCTTCAGCCTTCCGCAGAGTTTCATCAGTGCCGCTAAATATTATCTTGCCGTCTTTCATCATCATCACTTTGCTATTGATCAGGCAAAGGCGTTCGCCTTCCCGCTCGAATACGACCTGTCCCTCTTCGTTTACGACCGCATACTCGGAACAAAGGTATTGCAGGTTGTTCATTTCGTGCGTGACGAAAATAGACGACACATCTTCCAGGTCGCGTAGCTTCATGGCGAGTTCGCAAATAGTGCGCGCGGTTGGCGGATCGAGCCCGGCGGTTGGTTCGTCGAAAAGCACGATCTTCGGATCGCCAATGAGCGCCCGGGCAATACCGACGCGACGCCGCATACCGCCCGATAGTTCAGCCGGCATTTTGTCGATGGCGTCCTCCAAATTAACAAACCGCAACATGCGCCGCACTTCAGGCTCGACTTCGTCTTCACGGCGACCTTGCTCGTGCAAACGATAGGCGACGTTATCGTAAACCGACAACGAGTCAAACAGTGCCCCTTCTTGAAATACCATCCCAATCTTTTTGCGCACGCTCATCATCTGCACTTCGTTGTAGTCGGTGATATCTTCGCCGTCGACGAGAATCCTGCCTTCATCGGGCTTGAGCAGGCCCAGCACCAGCTTGATGATCGTAGACTTTCCGCCGCCGGATCCACCAAGAATGATCTTGGTCTCACCTTTGAGCACCTTGAAACTAAGTTTGTTCAGGATTATCCGTTCATCGAAGGCCAGTACCACATCTCGGAATTCAATCGCGGGAACGATCCGATGGCTGTCATCGACTTCGGCAAAGGTCGAGCCCGCTGCATTGCGGCTCACCTGTCCAGGGTCGGGGTAAAGCTCTGATTGGATATTTGAAGTCGACATAACTAAGTAGACTGCTAACTAATTTGGCATCCCGAGCAGGTATTGCAGCGCCCTCGCGAGAAAGAAGTCTGTAATGATCACCACGATCGATGCTGTCACAACCGCCCTGGTCGTCGACCTTCCCACACCCACGGTACCGCCTTCAGTAGTAAGCCCTTTGTAACATGCCACCGAAGCGATGATGACTGCAAAACAGACAGGTTTGATTATGCCACCAATAATATCATCGGCAGTAATTCCATCTCGAACCGATGTCACAAACGCGTTTATTGAGAGTCCGTACAGAGTAGTCGCTGCAATGCCGCCACCGCCGATGCCGACTACGTCAGCGACGACAGTGAGTAGCGGTAAAGTGATAATCAAAGCAATCAGCCGCGGGGCGACCAACTTCTTAATCGGATCGGTGCCGAGGGCGCGCATCGCGTCGATCTGTTGTGATGCCGTCATCGAACCGAGTTCAGCCGCAATGGCCGAACCAACGCGGCCACACACCATGAGCGCGCACAGCACTGGTCCAAGCTCGCGTATCAGGGAGATCGCAACCAGCTTTCCGGTTTGCGCCCCCTGGCTATAGGCCGCCAGGGTTGGAAAAGTTTGCAGGGTCATGACGCCGCCGGTGAAGAACCCGGTCAGAAGAATGATCGTCAACGAACCTACGCCAATCACGTCCATTTGCGTGACTACTTCCGAGAGATAGCGCGGTCCTTTAAAAAGGCCGCCAACCGCGCGCGCGGTCATCAGCGTAGTTTCTTGCAGCTCGTAGATAGAGCGCGTTACGAAATTCATTTAGAGGCTATTTGGGAAGCTAGCTGTTAGAAGTCCTGCCTGTTACTGGAGACGCTTTCGGACTGCTATCGCGACGACTGAGAACGGTAACCGCCTTCGGAATCTCCAAGACGCTTGAGATTTGCCGAGACGAGGGTCACCTCTGAAAAGAGCGGCTTATCATGCGCAAAATTCGCGCAATGCGTCAAGCTTGAAGACATTAGGCTAGTGAGCTAATTTTGAAATTCTCTGTGCAACCTCCGTGTTCTCTGTGCCTCGGCGGCGAGTGTTTGCCTAGATTTTTCCACCACAAGAGGTACAAAGAACACGGAGGTTGCACAGAGAAGAACTGAAATTAGGTCACTACTGATATTAGAAGTAGTTGTTAGCGGAAGCCCGGCCCCGGAGGCTGAGAACAAAAAACCGGCCAGGCTGGAGCCGGACCGGCTTGAATTGTGAAGCTTGAGGCTGGAAGCGATCATTGAACCAGCGCCAAGATTAGGGCCGTCGACGTGGCAGGGCTGGCCGCAGTCCGTTACTCTGATTGAGGCCGCGTGAACGCTCGTCGCGGCGCTCTTTTCGTTGCTCCACGTTGTCCAACTGGCGTTCTCGTCGTTCTTGCCGTGCCTGCTGTTGCAGGGATTGCAACAGCCTTCTTTGCTCTTGAGTCAATACTCGTCGAATTCTGATTTCAGTCAAAATTCTCATGCGCATCACGGAGGCCTGTGCTGCGGCCACCTCGTGCAGACGTTCCTCCACCACCGACTCATCAGGCGATTCAGCGTTGAGAGTCTCTTCCAACGCTCGATTGGCGTTGTCCAGATGATTTTTGATTGCGAGCCGCTCGGCCCGATTATTTTCGCGAATGGAGCGTATTTGCTCTCGCTGTTCGGGACTAAGATTTAGTTGGCGAATGGGATCAGCATTCGGCTGAGTTTCCGGCGCTGTAGCTGGTTGCTGAATATTCTGCGCGGAAACGCGCGCAGCCGCGGGGACACCGAGTACTGCCAGCAACGCCAGCAACGTCAAGATACGAGTATTGTGCTTCCCACTGTGTTTCGCACGATGTTTCATTGTAAGCCTCATTAAGTTCCAAGGGCGTCCAAGCCAGTTCATTTACTGATTGAGTGTATCATCGAGCAGACTAAGGTCGGCCTCGCTTTTGCCTGATACCAACCTCAAATCAGCAGCCAGCTGTTCACGTTCAGTTTTCGAAAGCGGCCGCCGCGGGCCATGACTCAGAGCAGTCTCTGCGTTGTTGCGACGCACGCTTCGTTCTTCCTTGTTCGCTGACGCTGAATTCTGCGCAGTTGTCGGAGTAGCAGATGAGGCACTGGATTCCTTTATGCGGTTCAGTTCCTCTTTTACGCGGCGCTCGACAATTGCGTTGACTTCATCTGCTGACTGAATGGGCGCGAGCGCGGCCGGATTCATCGCTATCACGGGCTGCGGCTTATCTCGCAAACGCGTCACCGCCAAGCCGGCAAACAGGCAAAACAAAATCGCGGCGAAGGCTGTTGCGCCCTTCATCCACAACGGTGACAAATTAAAGAACTCGCGCCAAGCCGCAATCGCTGATGGTCGCGCCTTTGCCACCCGGGCGGGAATTGATTCCGCAACCTGAGCAGGCAAACCAATTCCGGCAAGCGAATCATTGCGCCATGCGACTACCGATTCGCGAACGGCGCCAAAGTCGGACAGCTCGGTCGCACACGTCGCGCAGTCGTTGAGGTGCCGCTGAAAAGACAGGGCTTCAACCTGCTCAAGCTCACCATAGAGAAATCCGATCAAGTCGTTCTCTCGTCCACATTTTGGTGCATTTACTTCTCTCATCTCACTCACTCCCGCGTTCACGCTGCGTGTTCATTGAATTTCTTTAGCCGCATTTGCAATTGCTTTAGTGCCGTATACAACCTGCTCTTGACTGTGCTTAACGGCAGGTCGAGCGCATCGGCGATCTCTTTGAAAGTCAGTTCCTCGAATTCTTTCATCAACACAATCTGTCGCAGTTCAACTGGCAAACTATTAACCGCTATCCTTACTGCCGAACTAACCTCCCGGCCTTCAACCACACGCGCCGGAGAATATTGAATTGGCGCCGCAAAATTGGAGGCATCCTTCTCCTCTTCCGTTTCGATCGCGCTCTCGCTTCTCACTTTCGCGCGGCGCTGGCGCGTGATGCACTGATTGACTGCAATCCGGTGCAACCAGGAAGAAACCTTGGCCTCGCCTCGGAAAGCGCGCAGATTTCGAAACGCCGCGAGGAAAGTCTCCTGTGTCGCATCTCGAGCATCTTCCTCGCGGCCGAGCATGCCAAATGAAAGCACGAAGATGCGCCGCTCCCAGCGCTGCACAATCTCGCCGAAAGCTTCCGCGTCGCCCGTCAAAGCCCGCGCTACGATCTGTTCGTCGCTCGTAGTCGTTCCCATCCTCTGTGCTTTTGCAAAGCCTGGCAGCCCGAGCTCCCTGACATCGGTCGCCCTTAAGGCGCTGCGTTCAAGACTTTAGACGCCATTCCTTGCGGTTAAGTCTATAAAAGGCGGAGTCTAAACATCCGAAGGCGTGTAGACACAAAGATTTTTGAGCGCCGTCGGATGACTCATCCTGTGCCAACGCAGTTTAACAAACGCGTTGACAGGCCTAAGTTTACTAGACATAATGACCTAGCGGCCAATCTGGCCGATTCTTCGCGACCCTTCCGAGGGTAAACCACTTCTCAGACTGATCCATACCCTTCTTCGATCTCAATGCTGGAAAAGATTGGGCGAATTCGCCTGCTATACATAGTCCTTGCCGTCTTGCTGGTGGTTGGCCTGCTACCGCTGGCCTTCGCCGGAACCTTGCTTTCCGGGCGCAGCGCCGAAGAGCTGCGATCGATCGAAGGCCGTTACCAGGCGCAGTTAGTACAGGATAAGGCCAGGCAAATCGAACTCTATGGCCAGCGCTATCGGGACGTGGTGAACGGCCTGGCGCAAGCATTTGAGATTTCTGGTGGAATAAAATCCCTGAATGATACTGGCTACGACTCGCGCCTGCAGAAGACGCTCGAAGAAGATCCTAACTTAATTGCCTTGGCGATCTGGCCGGTTAGCGGTGAACTACACCGAGCATTCCAACCCGACTACATTCAGCGCGAGGAAGTTGACCAGCGCGTGAGCGAAGTGCTGTCGAAAATGAGCGGCCGCGGTATGGTTGTTAGCCGGCCGCAGATTATTCGTTCCGGTCAGGAAATGGCCATGACAGTTGCAGCGCCGGTGATGGGTGGCGATTCAGGACATGAGGTGGTAGCTGCAGTAGTGGCCATCGTTTCGTTTCAGGAAGTTTTCAAAGCAGTACACCAATCGACATCGCAAAGCGAGCACGAGTTATTGGATGCGGGCCTTCCCGTCGTTTTTGTAGTTGACCAAAATGGGCGCGCGGTTGCGCACCCGGAAGCAAGCGTGGCGTTTTCAGAGAAACCGATGACTGACATGAAGGTCGTCCGCGATTGGCAGGAATCTGGTAAGCAGGTGCAGTCAGCTCTCGAGCCTTTCACGCTGGTGCGCGACGGGCGCAACATCAACATGCTTGGGTCATACGCCAGCGCCGAATTGGATAAGAACTCGCGCTTGGGTGTAATTGCAATTCAGGACGAATCTGCTGCGCTCGCCTCAGTAAGCGACATGAGACGGCAGACGCTTTGGATCAGTATGGTGGCGGCCATGCTGACGGTTTTGATCGGGTTCTTCTTTGCGAAAAAATTGACGCAGCCAGTCCAGGCGTTGGCAGTAGGTGCTCAACGCATCGCTGCTGGAGATTTCTCCCAACGCATCGAAGTGTCAAGTAGGACTGAAATTGGCGATCTTGGAAATTCGTTCAACTTAATGACGGATCACCTCGAAAGTTACATCAAAGACCTGCAGCACTCGGCTGCTGAGAATCGGGAGTTATTTCTGGGCACCGTAAAAGGTTTGGCGGCCGCGATCGACGGCAAAGACCCTTATACGCGTGGTCACTCGGAGCGAGTGTCAAGAATCTCCGTGGCCATAGCACAGCGCATGGGCGTGCCGGATGATGAGTGTGAAAAAATCAGAATAAGCGCGCTGCTGCACGACATTGGAAAGATTGCGATTGACGACAACATCTTGAAGAAGCCCGCCGCTTTGACTGACGACGAATACACCATCATGAAGACGCACCCGCAGCGCGGCTACAAGATCATGTCGCAGATCCGGGCCATGAAGGAGTTTCTGCCTGGCATGTACATGCACCACGAAATGGTCAATGGCGAGGGTTATCCGCAGGGCTTGAAAGGCGATGAGATTCCTCTGATGGGAAAAATAGTTGCGGTGGCCGACACCTTCGACGCGATGACGACTGACAGGCCTTACCAACTAGCGATGAAGTTTGAAGATGCAGTGGGGCGAATAAAAGACTTCATAGATACTCGTTACGACGCTGATGTAGTTGCCGCGTTTGTAGCGGCTTGTGAGGAAGGACAAATCCGTCCTGGCTCAGTCAAGCTCAAAAGCCGCAACGCTCCGGGAGCGAAAGCGCCTGTTAAGTCTGGCGAAGTAAGCGAGCGCGAATCAGTGGCGGTTTCATAACTTACCAAACAGAACCCTTGGAAGTCAGCAGCCGCGCCCTTTTTGTTAGGACGCGGTTGTTGCGCATATAATCATCATTTCCGTTTCAGCACTAATACTTAATGGATCAATTCTATGGGGCTTTTCTGGAAACGTAAGAGCGGTGAACAGTTTGTCTCGCTCAAATTAAACGAACCGCTACCTGCAAAAACGGGGACGTCCGCAGCAGAAACTGCAGAAACCAACGGCGGTCAAACTGGGAAACGTACCCCCGCAGCGGAATTTACAACTGCACCACCCGCTTCGTCGACGCCCGTGATTCCGGCGCTTGAACCTGTGCCCGCCGGCGCTGGCCCCACTCCAATTCCTATTGAAGTCTCGGTGGCGAGAGTTGGGGAACCGCCCCCAAAGGTTCGTTTGGCAGAGCCTGAAATAGTTCGTGAAGAAGTCCAGCCCAAACCCATCGCTCCTCCGCGTTCATCACCCTTTGCAACTTCAGTCCTTGGCCTGAATCTCTCGATGGCGGAACTCCAAGCGCAGGAGGCTGCGCTCGAGCAGGAGTTCTCGGCGCGATTCCGTCGCGCGGTCTCCGCCACGCGCGAGTCTTTGTCGGATCGACTCGATACCGTCTTCCAGGGTTTGAAGCAAATCGACGAAAACCTCCTTGACGAACTCGAGGAGGCGTTGATTGCCGCAGACATCGGCGTCGCTACCACACAACATATCTTAGAAACGGTCCGGCGCGGCGTGGCTCGCAAACAGATTAACGATCTCGATGCGCTGAAAGCTGCAATTAAAGACGAGCTGTTGAAGATCCTGCGACAGTCGGAGCAGCAGGGAGTTGCGTCTGAGACTAGTGTGGCAGCAAACGTCTCGCCCTATGTGATGATGATCGTTGGCGTAAACGGCGTAGGCAAGACCACGACGATTGGAAAATTGGCACAGCGAATCAAGGCCGAGGGAAACGATGTTTTGATTTGCGCGGCCGATACGTTTCGCGCCGCCGCTTCGGATCAGCTTGCGATCTGGGCCGAGCGTACCGGTGTGCCCTTGATTCAACAGAAGCAGGGAACCGATCCCGCCGCGGTTTTGTTTGACGCTCTTAAAGCCGCTAAAGCTCGTAACTCGGATGTCTTGATTGTTGACACTGCCGGCCGGCTGCACAACAAATCAAACTTGATGGCGGAACTGGAAAAAATGAAACGTGTTTCGGCTCGCGAGGTGGAAGGCGCACCACACGAGACATTGCTGGTTGTTGATGCGGTAACTGGTCAGAACGGTCTTGAGCAAGCGCGACAGTTTCTTAAGGTTGCGGGCGTGACGGGAATCGTGCTGACGAAACTCGACGGAACTGCTAAAGGCGGAATCGCGGTAGCGATTGCAAACGAACTAGGCCTGCCAATTCGTTACGCTGGTATCGGCGAGAAGGTTGACGACCTGGTTGTGTTTGATCCGGAGGTTTACGTCAACGGCTTGTTCGAGTAGGACAGACATTCTTGTCTGTCGGGCGTTTTACGGGTGACGAGAGAACATATTGCAACAAACCAAAGCGAAATCTGAGGCCGCAAGCGATAGCATGGAAACAGACCAACGTCTGCTGAGCCGCGCGTTGGCACTCGCGGCACAAGGCAACGGGCTGGTCAGTCCGGGTCCGCTGGTTGGTTGCGTCATTGCAACTCCTTCGGGCGATGTTATCGGCGAAGGCTTTTACGTTTACGAACAACTAAAGCACGCCGAAACCTACGCTCTTGAGCAGGTCGGAACTCGCGCCCAGGGAGCTACTGCCTACGTTTCGCTTGAGCCACATGCGCATCACGGTCGCACGCCTCCTTGCACCGACGCTCTGATCAAGGCGGGAATTGCGCGCGTGGTTGCGCCCATCGAGGATCCGAATCCGAAAGTCTCGGGAAAGGGCTTTTCGCATTTGCGATCAGCCGGACTGGAAGTCTCGGTGGGCCTCTTGAAATCGGAAGCGGAGCGGCTCAATGAAAAGTACCTGCATTTCATGAGCACTGGACGTCCGTTTGTTCACTTAAAGCTCGCCTCTTCATTGGATGGAAAAATCGCCACGCGAACCGGAGACTCGCGCTGGATTACCGGCGCGGAATCGCGAGCACGAGTGCATGAATTGCGGCACGAGTATGACGCGATATTGATCGGAGTTGGCACCGCACGTGCAGACAATCCTATGCTGACAGATCGTTCTGACAAAAAACGCAGAAGGCCGTTGCTACGTGTGGTGTTGGACGAGAAGCTTGAGCTTTCTCCCGACTCAGCACTAGTCCAGACAGCAGGTGAGTCACCCGTTTTGATTTTCTCCGGCAATGCCTCGAGCGATTCACTGGGCGGCCAGATCGAGGTTGTTAGAGACGCAGCAAACGGCCGCGACCTTGCCCTGGTTTTGGCTGAACTTGGCAGGCGAGAGATTCAAAGCGTGCTCGTCGAAGGTGGAGCGAATGTCGCCGGGAAGTTTCTCGACTCTGGTTTGGTGAATAAGGTGTCATTCTTCATCGCGCCCCGAATAATCGGCGGGAGTGATGCACCCACTGCCGTTGGCGGGCAGGGTGTTGAGAAACTCGCTGAAGGCATCGAGCTCTTGGACGTTCAAGTGACGCAGCGAGGTCGCGACGTCGAGTTCACCGGATATCCGCGAATGAAAGGCTGAAGAATGAAGCCTAAGGATGGGACTCCTCCGTCACCGCGTCCCCGTGTCTCCGAGTCTCCGCGTCAGTTCTTCGCTCCTTCCAAACGCTTGGGACAAAACTTTCTGGCCGATCAACGAATCATTCAGCGCATCGTTGAAGCACTCGATCCGCGGGCGGACGAGACTATAGTCGAGATTGGTCCCGGTAAGGGCGCCCTTACTGCGCCTTTGTTGGAACGCGCCGGTCGACTGGTAGCGATTGAGTTTGATGAGAATCTAATTCCAATCCTCACCGATAAGTTCAACGCAAAATCGAACTTCACCTTGATACAAAGCGACGCCCTGACAGTGGACTTCTGTGAGGTGATTCGGCCCTCGTCTAAGGCGCGAATCGTTGCCAATCTTCCCTACAACGTGGCGACAGCGATTGTGCAGAGACTGATTGAACAGCGGAATTGTTTGAGCGAATTTGTGGTGATGTTGCAAAGGGAAGTAGTTGAACGCATCACTGCGTTGCCCGGCACACCTGAGCGTGGCTATCTTTCGGTGTTGGTCCAAGCCCACTGCGAGACAGAGAAGTTATTTGATGTTGCACCTGGTTCGTTTCGTCCGGCGCCAAAGGTTTGGAGCAGCGTTATCAAGCTAACGCCACGATCCAAATCTGCCGCCGAAGTGAGCAACGAGAAATTGCTGTGGCAGGTTGTGAGTGCGGGCTTTGCACAACGGCGCAAGACTATGCTGAATAACTTGCGAAACGCACCGAGTCCTTTACAAGAGAACGTCAAGGCTCACGGTGGCGCCTGCATTGTTCTCTGTCAGGCTGAAGTTGATTTGCAGCGACGCGCGGAGACGTTGACACTGGAGGAGTGGGTACGCATTGCCCAAGAGCTTGAATAATACGGGGCATCAAATCAGACGCGAGTATTCTTCGCTTAGACCCTGTTCTTTACCACAAGCTCGAGTAGTTCCTCGATGCTTATCTCTCTTTCCGGCTTTTTATCAATATGCGAATGGTAGGTTTGCTGATCTGGTCCCCAATCATGGTAGACCCCAGTGTTGGGTTCAGATAACTGTGAAGCTTGAGATTCGCTGATGGCAAGGGCTATGGTCAGCAGTTCGTTTGGTGCTCCCTCGCCAACCAGTTTAGCGAAGATAGCCAGTCGGTAGGTTCCTGCCAGAAATTGAAAGTTAGCTCCATCTTCTGGCAACAGAAAGTGATGATCAAACGTGACCCCTTCCTGTCCGACAAACAAACCGCTGCCTCTCTTTAGATCTCCCTTCTCACCATACACCCAAATGTTAAAGTTCTGTTTCGATTCATTCCGGTGTAATGAGACATGAAGACTTTCAATTACCTGTCCCCTCTTTGCGGTACTGTAGAGCAGCGTGCGGAGATAGATCTTGTTTTTCTTGCTATCGAACCTAGATCCGTCTGGACCGAAAAACACAACTGTGGGCTGCGTCATTACGAGCTTACCCTTGCGGAAGAAGGTAAGCCAGGCTGTGATTCCTGATATCAACAGGGCTAGACAAGAGATGCCGAAACTAAATGATGGTGACACTCTTCAATCCTTGAACGGATGCTCACGCGGCCGCCGGAGATATCTCGCGCTCGATGCGCTTAGCGTTTCGCAGCTCCGCGACACGCAGGTCATATGCTGCTTGCAAGTTTAACCAGGAACGCGCATCTCCACCAAAGTAGCGAGCTAGTCTCATAGCCGTATCCGCAGTAACGCTACGTCTTTCTCGCACAATGTCGTTAATGCGCGGCGCTGGGACACTCAAGGCCTTAGCCAGCGCGTTCGCAGTCAGGCGCAGGGGAACTAGGTAGTCCTCGCGAAGTACTTCGCCTGGGTGCACGGGCCGCATGCCATTTTTGAACATTCCCCTACTCCTTCAGTGATAGTCCACAATCTCCACTTCCTCAGGACCTTCTCTTGTCCAGCGGAAACAAATCCGAAACCGATCGTTCACTCGAATGCTGTGCTGTCCCTTGCGCCCGGCCTTCAAGGCCTCAAGGTGATTGCCAGGTGGGGAGCGCAGAAACTCAATTGTTTGTGCAGCGTCTAATTGGGCCAGCTTGCGAATCGCGATATTCGCAATGCCGGAAAACTTCTTACATTTTCCAGCCTCGAACAATGCTTGCGTATCGGCGCAACGAAAGCTCCTGATCACGATAGTGAGAGTATAACGAGCAACGTTACGCGGGCAAGACGAGCGGGCTTTCTACTCCAATAGCGCTGCTAGCTTCCTTGGCGCGGTCTCCTGATAAGCACGGCGCGCGAGTTCTGTTAGCGTGTCCCAGTCAACCTCATCCAAATCAAGTCGGATCGCTATCCAGCCTCTCGATCCCAAATATTTCGGCACAAAAAAGCTGACGGGATCTTCTTGTATCAGGCGACGCTGTTCGCTCAAGGTCGATTTGCAGGTGAAGGCGATCATGCCGTCGCCATGATGATCGAAGAGGTAGTAGGCGAATATTCGTTTGCGAATGCGAAAGGCGAGGTGCGACTCACCGGCAGGGTCTACGACAACTTCAGGAAACGACTTGCAGATTTCTATGAGGCGCGTACGGCGTTGCTCGGATCCTGAACGCATTGTGAAGTTCACTTTCATTTTTGCCTCTCGCTCAATTCTAGCGAATCTCAACAACCACCTTGATGCCGTCAGTTGGCCTTAATGACATCGCCGGCATTAAGGTGACTTGATGTTCGGGAACTAGCGAAAACCGAAATCGCTGGCCGATGGTTGCAAGTAGTAGGATGACTTCCATCATCGCAAAATAATTCCCGATACAAGCGCGTGGCCCACCGCCAAAAGGGAAGTAGGCATACTTCGGCAGACTGTTGCTGAATTCCTCCGTCCAACGCTCGGGTTGGAAGCGGTTGGGATCTGGAAAGAAACGTGGATCGCGCTGAGTGGCCCACTGGAACATGAAGATCTGGGCGCCTGCCGGTACACGAAATCCGCCAATCTCGCACTCTTTAATCGCCTCAC
This sequence comes from Pyrinomonadaceae bacterium, assembly GCA_036009765.1. GTDB lineage: Bacteria > Acidobacteriota > Blastocatellia > Pyrinomonadales > Pyrinomonadaceae > PSRF01. The sequence continues at coordinate 99,314 of DASYLB010000036.1, forward strand.
GGCCCAACGCATAAGCAGGCGGGTATAGTCGCATCGACTCCTTCGCGATTCTTTCCGTGTACGGCAGCCGCGGCAGATCTTCCATCGTGGGTAATCTGTCGTCGAGAACTTGCGCCAGCTCCTCGTGAAATTTCCTTTCGGCCTCAGGGTCCTGGGCCAGAAGATACCAGGCCCACGATAGCGTCAGCGCCGACGTTTCATGTCCGGCTAGGAATATCGTCATCACTTCGTCACGCAATTGCCGGTCGTTTAGCTGGCTACCATCGTCGTCCTTCGCCTTTAATAACATCGACAGCAGATCGCCTTCATCTTCACCGCTGCGACGGCGGTCATTGATGATTCTAAAAATAATCGTGTCGATTTCCCGGGCGTCCAGATTGAATCGCCGGTGGGTTGGCGTAGGCAGACGATTATCTGCAATCCATTTGAGCGTTGCCTGTCCCGCAAACGGATGAACAATGCGGGAGAGCACGCGTCCCACCTTGTCAGCCTCCTCGGACACATCGGCATTGAAGAGAGTCTTCACAACTATCTCAAGCGTCAGCCGCATCATCTCGCGATGAAGGTCTCGGACTTCACCGGCTTTCCACGTCGAGATCAGCCGGCCTGCGAAGTCCACCATCGTTTCAGCGTAGGCGCTGATGCGCTGGCGATGAAACGCCGGTTGCGCCAGCCGGCGCTGTCGCTTCCAGGTCTCACCTTCGCTGGTTAAGAGGCCATTGCCAACGAGTCGCCGGAACAGAGGGGAGCGTTGGTTTCGTGACTTGATAAAGTTTTTCGCGTTCGTGGCAACCACGTATTCAATATCATCCGGATGATAGAGAAAGTAAGCGGTGAGATAAAGAAAACGCATGCTGACGACATCACCGTAATCGCGACATCGCTCGATGAAACCAAACGTGTCGCGGCTGAAGTCAGACATCACGCCGAGCAGTAGACTGCCTTTGGGTCCGGGTGGGACGTTATTGGTTGTTTTGGACAAGAACTTAACCTGCGAGCAGATCGGTATAAATGCCGGGATCGCTATCGGCGATCACCACCGCGCCGACTGCCTTCTCATAAAACTCGATCGGCCCGGCCCGCCCTATGATTCCGTAAACATAACCCAGCTCGAGCAGACCCCAGAGACTCGCAAGCAACAGGGCCTTGCCAACGCCTCGTCCCTGCACAGGCGCGCTAACTCCCGTTGGTCCAAAGAAAGCTCGACGGGTGCACTCGTAAGCACCGAAGCCGACGATTTGCTTTTCGCTGATGGCTATGAACACAGAAACCGGTTTAGCGGCGAACCCTACAGACGCTTCATCTGCCCACGCCGCACTGAATTCCCGCTCAATGAATGAACGCACTGCAGTAAGCTCGAATGGCTGGGCGCGTCGCAAAACGATATTAGCTTTTGACACTTCCAACAGAGCCGGCTCGAGCGGCGGTAACTTCAGGAGATTTACGAGCAGGTCAGGCATCGAGATTGTTTTAAACCAAAACCGGAGACGCGGCGGTCGTCAACTAAAAAGCGCCGCGCAGAAATTCACTTACGGCCAGCTGTTTGTGCCGTCTCCCAATCGGGTCGCAGTAAGCCATACCAGAAAGCGTCCTGTATCTCACCATTAACTTGCCAACGTTCGCGCAGATAGCCCTCACGCTGAAAGCCCAGACGCTCCAGGGTACGGACCGAGCCATCGTTTCGAGGATCGACGTCGGCTTCAATTCGATGAAGATTCAGTTTTGCAAAGGCGTAGGTGATTACAGCTGTGAGCGCTTCCTGCATGTAGCCGTTTCCCCAATAAGGGCGGCCCTGCGCATAACCGATCTCTGCCCGGCGGTGGGTGAAGTCCGCGTTGAAGAGAGTAATGCTTCCGATGAACTTATCGTCGGGGCGCAGCGCGATACCCCACTTAAGTATTTGTTGCGCTTCAACGTCTCTTTGAATCTCGCTGATCAGTTTGCTTGCGGCTTCTTTGTCGGCGAGTGGTGGTGTACTCCAATAACGCATCACTTGTGGGTTCGAATAGACGGCGTAGAAATCGTCAACATCTTCCATGCGGATCCAGCGCAGAGATAGTCGATTAGTGTTGATTGTTGGTAAGTGGCTGCTGTCCATTTTGTGAGGCGGATTGTAGCATCAGGAGGCAGGTGCAGGGGCAGGAAGCGGTGAAACTTGTTCTGCCGTCTCCTGCTCCTGTTCCCGCCCCTGACTATCGGCGGGTTAGTTCCTGGCGGAGGGGCGCGTAGTTGACGCGACGCAGCTCGCGCATGCGGCCATCGTCGACTGCACCTTCAACAATTTCATAACCAAGCAACGCCAGCACGCGACCGCGAACGAAAATTGGCCGCGCATTGCCATACCAATCTACGCACGAAGCACGGCAGGCATCGTCGACTGCTCGTTCAGACCTCGCCGCCAGTTCGCCAGCTTCCTCGAAGTGCAAGCCGTCGTTGCGCAGGAAGAGAATCGCCGCAGACGATTCAAAGAGATGACGGTAACCAGCACGCGCCGGCCTGCTTATCGGCAATCCTAAGGTGCCTGAATCCGGACCGTCTGGTTTGTAAAAGAAGCCATGGCTGCGGAGTTCACCCTGCGATGCTTCCTTGCGCACATAGCTGTCCGCGATCGCAGGAGTCTGGTCGTCGAGGCGAATCGCGGTGAAATGCAAATCTCGCCCGTCGGTCCCAATTACAACTGCATTGCTTCCCATTTGTTCAATGCGATCCACTCCGTGGACCAGCGAAATCCGGCTCACGCCGCCGCCAGTCCAGTCGACTGCAAACAGATCAGAGTGATATCTGTTTTCAGGTGCTCCCCAGCCGCTGCCCGTTCCATACAGCAAGTAGTTGCCGACGAAGCGATTCTGGAAAGTGTAGCCGGCCGGCTTTGGCAGTTTGCGATAGTTTGACGACTGCGCAAGCTGGCTGCCATCCGAGAAGCTATCAAGCGACACACGCAGCAGGGCAACGTCGCCGGCAGCAGTTTCCGCGCCCCACATCCCGTCGCCGGACGCGTCGGATCGCACCAGCACATTTAGATGATTGTCGTCGCTTTCGAGGAATGAGAACTGATCGACAGGACTACCCGAAACGCCCAGGGCGGTTGGCGCAGAACCGTCAAGCGGCATGCGAAACAGCAGCGACTCGGTATGCATTTCTTTACCGCGACGGGCCCAGTCACTCACCCAGACGTAAACTGAATTCTCTGATACGTAGAACACGCGACCCGCCGGGCCGATTACCGCGGTTGCTGAACAAGCAAAGCCACCATTCGACAGATCACACGTAGTTACGGTATGCAGCGCCGTACCGTAGTCACCTTCAAACTCATGTTCCGGGCGATAGACGCGAGTGGCCGAGACTATGCGCTGAAACTCATCGGGCTTCGCACCCTTGTGCCACTTGCGCACGGCAGGAAAACCTTGAAACGGGTCCGCGGCGTCAACGGACAAATAGAGGGGGGTGTAAAAGATTAGCTTGTTGCCAATGAGCCGGCTGGCGTAGTTGCGTGAAGAATAATAATCGTTGGAACGCAGATGATAGGTAGACTGATAGGCCAGCTTCCCGGAGTCGTCGATGTGGAACAGGCCAACTTCTGTACCACCGCGTTCGTAGCTGTAACCGATAACGGCGATCGTGTCATCGGAAACAAGCATTTCGTCATACCAGGTGGAACTTGGGTTTATCTCCGGGCCAAATGCGTTCACCGCCGAAATAGGTTGCAGCGCGCCGTCGCCGACTTTCACGGTGAATAGGCGACCGCGACGCAAAACGACCAGGTGGTCGCCGTGAAGCTTAACGATGCCACCTTCGTCTACGCCGGCCTGTTGGCTGTTTGTGATCGACTCACCAGCTTTATCCTTGGTCGCTACGCTGGGGGCGGGCGCCGCCACACTGTCAGCTTGGGCCATCAAACCATTAGGGACCGTTCCCCTTTGTCGCTCGCTTCTTTGCTTCTCTGCGAGTTCGCGAAAGTATCTGGCCAGCTCTCGCTCCGAACTAAACGGAGTCATAGTCTTCTTTACAAGCAAAAGGCCAACCGGTCGCACCGGCGGGATGTCGCCGCCGGGCCATTGCGCATAACCAACCAGCGCCCCAAAGAACATCGTTGTGACAATCGCGATTAGGAAAGAAGTTCTCATGGTCAGGTCCACCTCACTCAGTTCAGTTTTTCCGCCGCTTCGAGCGTTGTGAGAGGAACGCCTGAGAGAGGAAAACTTGCGCGCGCACGGCAGAGACAGGGGCAGGGGCAGGAGCAGGAGCAGGGGCAGGGAAAGCGAGGGTGCCTGAATTTGGCGCCTAGGTGTTTTCGCTGAAACGCACTTTGGGCAACGCTTTTTGCAGTTCTTCTGCCCCAGCCGGCGTAATCTTTGACCCAACAATTAGCAGCACTTCCAAACTGCTCATGAGTTTCAGTTGAGCGATCCCATCATTGCTGATCTGGGTTTGGAACAGGCTCAGCTTCTTCAGTTTCTTAAAGGGCCTTAAGCTAGCGAGGCCTGCGTCAGTCACCATGGTGCCGCCAATTAGCAAGGTCTCGAGGTTGGTTAACTTTTTCAAACTTTGCAGTCCCTTGTCCCCAGTTTGAGTGCGGAAGAGATTCAAGGTTTCGAGACTGATCAAGTTCTTTAAGTTAGCCACGCCCTGATCGCTGATCTTCGTAAGCCGCAAGTCGAGGTAGCGCAGTTCTTTCAAACCCTGCTTTTCGTGAACGAGAAAAGCGAGTTCAGCGTCAGTGACGTTTGTGCCGTGGAGATCTATTTTAACGATTGGGCGATTCGAGCGCGCCTCGTCAAACTCGATCTTACCGCCAAGCCTCGTAACTTCGGCAATCACGCGGTCTCTTGCAGAACCAGAGTTGGCCTTGGCCGTTTCGGTTGAAAGCAACGCCAGGAAGAGCAAAGGAAGCATGGCGCGAAAAAGAATTTTGCAGGTCATCGGTTTCTCCGACCAGGTGATTTAGATTTCGATTGGTGCGGTGAGCAGTTTGCAGTCAGGTGCGTTGAGACGCAAGGCAGTTGTGTTGGGAGGGCCTTAAGCTGGGACAGAACCCTTCTGATCAAACTACCAGAGAGCCGTAATCTTCGTACTTGTCGTAAAGAGAATTCGTAACAGCACGGGAAAGTTCGCCAGCAGCATTGTGAGCCAAACTATGGGGCGTTTGCCGTCCTCTGCCAGGTAAAAGAGCCTGGGTGGTATGTAAATGAGCAGGGTTACGAAGAGAAACATCGAGAGGCGGCCGGCGATTGTCGTGTAATCGTTCACTAGATCAGCCATGAGCAGTCCCCAAAACGCCTGGAAGCCAATCATGTTGAGAAAGAGGACGAGATCTCCAGCCGCTTCGGCCTGCGGTGTTGCAAGCCACGGCAAGATTGGTTTGTGTTTCGGTGGCTGGAAATAGAAGTAGATCACAAACGTGTTGGCAATCGCGAGTGCGGGAATCCCCAAAAAGAGCAACATGAAAACGCTTTTGGGTAAGCCGAAGTAATCTGCAGACGGTGGGCTGGGTTCACTGCCGTAGACCAAATCCACTACTTGCCCGCTCGCGGCGATTAAGAAGATGAGTTGAGTTAGGAAATAGGCTGGCAGTATCAAACAACCTGCCGGCACTTCGTAAAGGGCCGGCTCCCGCAAGTGCGCTCTCCGGCGTTTCAAGATCGCGCCGATGGGTTGCAGGAAAACCAACCCCAGACAGAAGACTGCGACTGCCGTTTTTGGAATGGTTTGCGGTTCCGGCGTGTTCGCTTGACGAAAGAGAGTGACAAGCTGTCGTGAGAGGATCGTCAGCAGCATCAAGTTGACGACAAACACGATCACGTCAAGCAAGATGCCACGATTAGCATGAGCAAAGAGCTTCTTGATTGCTGCTGACGTCCGGCTGTTGAAGCTGGGTGGCGTCATTCGCGGATTTTCAGAACTCTATTTCGCCTTGTACAAACCCGGCAACTGCTTCTTCAGATTCTCGACCTTGGGCATATCGTTGATCACGATATACGGTTCATCCGGATGATTGGCAAGGTAGTTTTGGTGGTAAGCCTCAGCCTCATTAAAAGACTTGAGAGCGGTAACTTGAGTCACAATCCGTTGCCCGAAAACTTTGGCCTGGTCCAGTTGCTTGATGTAGGCCTCCGCAATGCGCTTCTGCTCATCGTTAGCGAAAAAGATTGCCGAGCGATACTGTGTGCCCGTGTCAGGACCCTGCCGGTTCAGCTCTGTGGGATCGTGCGCTACTGAAAAGAACACCTTCAGCAGTTGACCGTATGAAACCTGCGAGGGGTCATAGGTGATTTGGACTGACTCGGCGTGGCCGGTTTCGCCAGTGCCAACTTCTTCATACTGAGCTTTATCAGGTGAGCCGCCAGAGTAACCCGACTTCACGTCAGTGACTCCCTTCACATGCTCGAAAACAGCTTCAACGCCCCAAAAACAGCCACCGGCAAGCACTGCGGTTTGCGCGCCTTTGGAGCTCGCGAGCGGTGCGTCAACCGTTGGATCCGGAATTGTGACACCCAATGCGGTCACCGAACTGCAGGCCGCGATCACGCCGGCAACAAGAAAGATTGCCGCAGTTAAGAAAACGTATTTATACATTCTGCTGTTCCCCCTGAACCTAATATACGTCGCGCTCAGCGAATTGGATTGCGAAGCGAGCAATCAGCAATAAGCCTTCAGCAAACAGCGAATACGCGTTCACGCCTGGGTTGGGCGGCGCTTCTTCGCATAAATTGCTTTCACCGTAGAGACCACGCCATTAACCTCCGGAGCAGACTCGCCAAGTTTGTCAGCGTCATCGATTGCGACCTTGCGAGCGCGACGCAGGTAGGCGCGAACAGCAGGACGCGTGAGATCTGCTGGGGTTCGGATCTTGATGTGGCGTATTTGCTTGCCGGCCCCCTCGAGGATGCCGTCAGGATCATCGAGGGTGGCGCCGTGGTTAAATCCGAGGTTCACGCCTTTCGTGTAAACCGCGATGTGAAAAATCCCATCGCTCGCCCGGTCAGTCGGACCATATCCGATTGCAACGGCGCTGTAGGCGTCGTAAATATTCTCGTGACAGGGGGCCATTTCTTCCAGCACCAGATCGCGCACTTCCAGCGCGAGTTTCTGCACCTCGCGATCGTATGGCTTGAGAAACTTTATCAATGCTGTTGGCGGTTTGTAACGGCGCATGGTCGAGATATCCCAAACGCTAGCCGCGCGAATACATCTTGATGATGCGCTCGATCGCGTGCCGGCAGACCGAGCAAAAGTGATCTGTGCGCGAGAACATGATGCAGTCAACTTCCGGCCGGTAATAGCCTCGCGATTCATAGATCGACCCTTCAAAGGCGCCGACGTGATTCACATACTTCTCCTGCGCAAACATCGTCTGCTCGTGTTTAAGCTCTTCGTGGAAGAGCGCCTCCATCTCGCTTTCGGGCCGCTTGTCTTTTCGTAGTTGTCCACGCCGTTTTTGAATTCCCAGCGAATAGGTTTCAAATGCTTCCTTACTCCAGGGCGTCGGTATCGGAGTATTGGGCGTGACTAGATCACTCCACTTCAACTTTGACGGATCGAGTAACGCCGTTGCGTTTGGTTCCCAGGGCTCGACGCGTTCGGCGGGCGTTGTATAGGCGACCGAGGAAGTGTAGTACTCGTCCGCGAGTCCGGCGAAGTGGTGACCAAACTCGTGAACAAAAACGTAATTTCCAAACGCATTGTCTGCAGCCACGGTGCTGTAGAGGTTGAAAATCCCACCGCCCCCGTAAGTTCTGTTGTTCACCAAAACTTCGATGAATTCGTAAGGAGCAAACTGCGCCACCTTGCGGAGCGCGTGATTGTCAAAAGTGAGCACGTAGCGTTCGGAGCCAAAAGCGTCGTAGGTCGCGCCCAGCGGGGAATCGTGATAGACACCCGTCGACGGTCTGGAGATGCCGCTCTCAGAAGCCGGTGGACACAACCCCCAAACATTAAAGTCGCGACGATGTTCCTTGAATGGTGACGTGGAGAAGAGTACTTCCGTGAGCCGGCGCGCGTCGGCTGCGAACTTGTTCTGTTCGCGCGCGGTGTAGCCGTCGCCAAGAATCACGAAATCAACTTTCGTCGCCGGATCACCCATCTTCTGGATCGGGATCAGGCGCGCCGGCGCTGGAACCCTGGAACGATCGATAAACATGTCTTTCGGATCGACGACGGTCGACCAGATTTCGCGCCATGAATTCTTTGCGTCTCTCTTTTTCAAGACGATTTCAACTGGAGCGTTCGGCGCTGGGAAGCGGAGCGACTCGCTGAAGGTCCGCATCATCGCTGCGGCTTCATCGGTAGTTTCCCACTCGCCATAGATGGAAGCGAAGCCGCGCGAATAGAGCACGCGCTTAGACTTTTGATCGCGAACTTCGAAAAAATATTTCCCGAGGTTGCTCTGGTCAATTGCCTTGCTCACATCACCGGGCCAGGGCAACGGTTCGATTTGGACTCGGTCGACACTGAAGAATTCCTGTTTCGAGTTTCCGGTGTGGTAGTAGTCCAACCGCATCGTCTGCGGCGCGGCGAGAGTTGCGGAGGCGAAGAAGACGACTGTCAGCAGCGCAAAAGGTAGATGTTTGATCATGGCGGGATTGTAGCAGCAGCCGTCGAAAACTTGCCAAATGCGTATGAAGGCATTGGTCTTGGGGCTTGGGTCTTTGGTCTTTGGAAAAAGCAGCGGGGGCAAGCCCGCCTTCCTAACCCTGAGCCTTTCTGAGTTGACCTCAGATTCGTGATTGAAAGGCTATCAACACACTCTCTAACCAGGTATTAGAAAATCTCAAAAGGTCCGGAAGGCGGGCTTGCCCCCCGCTGCTTTTTCCCAAGACCAAAGACCCAGGCCTTAAGACCAACTACAAAGACCAAATTATTGCACAACGAAATGCATTCGCTGCACGGCAGTGCTCTTCGATACTCGATCAGTGGCGGTAACTTGCAATTGGTAGTACCCGGGTCGCAAGCCGTCGAGGGCGAGTTCGGACCAGTAGGGCAGGGCGTTGTCGTTGAGTGCAGCGGTGGGAGCTTTCGCTGGAGGGAGGGCAACGATGGTTTCGCCATCCTGCAAGATACGTGCTTCGATGTCGACGTCTGCCGACGGACCACCAGCGACGTGTGAAAGATAGGTTTGATAGCGAAGCGCCGAGCTGCGCGCGAATCGACCAGTCACGTTTACCAGCAAAGACTCAGGTGCGCCGCCTGACTTTTCGTCAGTCGCCTTGCGCTCGCCCGCAAACAGGCTGCTCATCTGCAACTTTTCCCTGGCAATCTCAGGGACTTCGATCCACTGTTGCACACCGCCGGTCCTGCCAGTGCCACGTTCTCGCAAGGCGATCCGCACCTGATAAAGACCCGCTGGTACGCGCAATTGTTGATTCCACTGTACGGGCAGTCCAATCTTCTGAGCCTCGGCATTTGGAGTGACGGTAAGCACTTGCTTGAAACTGACTATGACGCCTCGATCGTCGATGGCGGCGCCGATCACATCAACTTCTTTCTTCTCATCAGCAGAATCAAAAGCGAAAGCCGAACGCGCAATTTGCATTGAGAGCCTGAGCAGTAGTCCCTGATCAGACGTTTGTACATAGCCAGCCGTGAGTGAAGCCGGAAGGGCCTGACGCGGGTAAAGCGAGCCAAGCGCCGCCAACAGTTCCGTTTCGGGCTGGGAGACGATTTTTGCAGAGCTGGCCGAATCTGCCGTGGAGTTTTTGCTCGTCGGACTCTTCTTGGGCAGATCAGATGCTTTGACTGTTTTCGCCGGAACGTAGAAGTTGCGGCGCATCCGCACTCGCAGCTCCGGGTGGTTTTTCAGAGTGACTCGTAGTTGTGCTTTGCCACTCCGCTCTGCTTCTGCATTTGGGCGCCACGCTAAAAGGTAATAGGACGAAGTTTCGTCAAGCGCTTCCTGAATGCTATCTGGAATCGAGTTTGAATTCAGTAACGCGCGACCACCGGTGTCGTCCGCCAAAATGCGCAGAGGCTCTCGCATGGCGGAACTTTCACCAGTCCAGTTGCGAGCTGAACTACCAGACCCGAGGCCATCGGGAAAAGAATTTGTGGAGGCGTCAACAGCCGGATCATAATAGATGCCGCTCGCTTCCATCGTATAGACGACAATGCCGACACGCGAGGCCAGTTCTGTAACCCGGTTGAGCATCGTCAGCGCGTTTGAGCCGCGAGTATCCGTAATAAACCCATCTGAAAGGAAGAAGAGCAGCTTACGACCGGGCAGCGGCGCTGATGAACGCATTAGGCTCAACAAGACAGCGAGCGTATTGTCCGCCACCGACCTCGAGTTCACTTCAATCTGCCTGATCCGGTTCCTTACATTGTTCACCGCAATCGTCGAGAGCCCGCGGGGATCGCCGCCTTTGGGCGGAACCAACTGGTACTCGTTAAGGGTGGAGGAGACAAGATAGTTAAATAGCGCCCGATCGTTGTGCTCGGCTACCTGGTTTGCCTGGTACTCACTGATTACCGTCCTGCCGGCGTATGTTTCAGGATTCCGTTTGTAGTTGAGTCGCTCGATCGCTTCTCGCAAGACCGCTTCGTTATTGGTCAGTTGTTGCAAAAACCCAATCTGGCCGCTGGTCGATACGATTGCCAGCTGGTCGCCGTCGTGCATTCGTTTGTCAATGAACTCATTCAAAGCCTTACGCGTGCGGATTAGGCTCGCATTGCTCAGATGGACATCATCTACAAAGAAAAGAATGACGCGGCCGGACCTGGTTGCCCCGCCGAGCGCTGCATTCTCATTTCGATGTTCTTCAGCCGAAGTTGATCTTATCTGGGCTGCTTCTCGAGAACTTCCGGTTTGGATGCTTTCGAAGAAGGAGAGCGGCTGAGGTTTTCCGTCAACGGTTAATAGGAACTCATCTGGTGAAAGTCCCTCGACCAGGCGACCTGATTTATCAAACACCATCACGTCAGTCTGGACGAGCTCAGTATTCGTGGTGACTACATCGCCGGGCGTTTCGGCGGGTGGGGGCGTTGCGGTCGGGCGCTGCGCCGGCGTGATTGTGGCAAGAGCGCACGCGACGACGAATAACAGAAACAATCTCATTGTTGATCTTTCGGGCGCGAGTAGATTGACTGGTCTGGGGTGGGGGGTATTCTACATGCCGCGGTGCTGATTTTGAAGGAAGTTTTCAACGATCCGGTTGGTGATTTTATTGAGCTCGCCAAAAGCGGCAGATGTTGTTAGTTCGTCGAATGGGAGGAGCTATTTCTTAGGCAGGTGAGCTGCGTTAGTAGTCGCTAGACTTCGAGGGGTCGGCTTCCGGGTTGAGGATAGATTCGAGGCGACGGCGATCCGCATCCGCCATCCTCGTGAAGCGCACGCCAAAACCGACGCCGTTCTGTTGATACATAACCTTACCCTCAACCGCGATGTAATCACCGCCGGGCGGCGTGAATCTCAAATTGAGAACGTCTCCAACGCCAACTTGTCCGAGCGTATCAATGAAACAGCCCGTAAGACTGATGTCAGTGGTGCGCGCTACAGACTTAGTTCCCGAGCCTTCCCAGGAAGCCTCCATCACCAGAGCAACACGGTCATGCTTTCGTTTTTCGTCAGTCATCGTTAACACTGCGAGACGTAGGAGTTTTGTCGCTGAAGACGTCAGGGCGCAACGCCTCTTCGTGAAAAGGCGCCCCAAATTGAACGGGGCTGCCAGGTTCGAAACAATAATACACGCTGCGCGACCGAGATCAACTAGTTATCATTTGCGCGAATTCAACTTGTAAGTGCATCGAACTGTTTTTGTGCTTCGCCCCAGAGGGGCCTACCCTAAACATCCTCACTAACATCCGCAGGTTGCCCGGCGCGTGCTATACTCCGGCGTTCTTCCAATGGGCGTCTGCATCGTTACACCCTGGCCTAAAGCCCCTGAGAGTGAGTAATAACTAAAGGTGAGTAGTGTCTTAGAGATCATCCCGCTCGGCGGCATCGGCGAGTTTGGGATGAATTGCATGGCGGTGCGTTACGGCGATGAGATGATCGTCCTCGACGCCGGCATGGGGTTTCCTGAAGAGTCGGCCTATGGCGTAGACGTTTGTATTCCTAACTTCGATTTTCTCGAAGAGTATCGCGACAACATCACGGCGATTGTGCTCACTCATGGGCACGAAGACCACCTGGGTGCGCTGCCTTACATCCTGAAAAAATTCAACGTGCCCGTTTACTGTTCACACTTCACCGCTGGGCTGGCGGAAAGTAAGTTGGAAGAGCACGACCTGCTGGACGATACGTTGATGCACCGCGTCGAGCCGCGTCAGGTGGTCGACATTGGCGTATTCAGTGTGGAGTTCATTCGTGTTTCACACTCGCTGATCGATTGTTTCTCACTGGCGATTAAGACGCCGGTGGGCACCATCATCCACACTGGCGACTACAAGGTTGATGAAACACCGGTGATTGGCGAGCCGATTGATCTGCGGTCCTTCAGACGTTATGGACAGGAAGGCGTGCTGGCACTGCTATCTGACTCCACCAACGCCACGGTGCCGGGACGTACTCCATCTGAGCGTGCGGTGATCCCCGCCTTTGAAGAAATTTTTGCGGAAGCTCGCGGGCGAATTATTGTTGCAGCGTTTGCTTCATCAATTCATCGCCTCCAGATCGTTCTCGACATTGCCCAGCAGTTTAATCGAAAGGTTTGTGTGCTGGGTCGTTCGATGTTGAAGAACGTCGAGATTGCCGATCGTTTGGGTTACCTGGACATTCCCGATGGCCTGCTAATTCCACTAAACGAGGCCAAGCAGGCACGGCATCATGAGGTCGTGTTTTTGGTGACCGGCTCGCAGGGCGAATCGCGCGCAGCGCTCTCACAGATGGCATCGCAAAGCTACAAAGGAATGATGATCGACGAGGGCGACACGGTGGTGCTTTCGGCGCGTATCATTCCCGGTAACGAGCGGCTGATTTCTCGGATGATTGGGATTATCTATAAACGCGGCGCCAATATCATTGAGGAGAAGCGGCGGCTAGTGCATGTGAGCGGACACGCATCTCAGGAAGATATTCGGATCATGACCGAAGCGGTGCGTCCGAAGTTTGTGATTCCCATTCATGGCGAGTATCGCATGCTGTTTCGTCACAAAGAGTTCGTAAAGAACCACCTGGGTTACGCTGAAGAGAACATCATCCTCATCGAAAATGGCGACGTGCTGGAGCTTGATGGCGAGCGGGCGTCGGTAGTCGAAAAAAGGGAAGTGCCGCGGACGTTTATCGATGATACCGGCTTTGAAGAAATTACCGGCGAGACCGTGAAACAGCGGCGACAGATGGCCTACGAGGGCCTGGTGACGCTGATCGTGACCGTTGATGCGGAGACAGGCGAAGTTCAAGGCGACCCCGAAATTGTCCCGCGTGGCGTGCGCGGTTTTGGCACCACGAACGGAGCGTTGAAAGATGCACGTCGAGTAGTTGCCGCTGCTATCGCCGGCGCCTCTCGCCAAACCCTCAGCGACGAGAGTCTCTTGAAAGAACATGTGCGCGTTGAGCTGAAACGCTTTATCCAAAAGTCAACGGGTGCAAGGCCCGTAATTTTGCCGGTGGTGATACAGGTTTAGTTCTGAGTCCTGAGTGCCGAGTTCAAGCATCACACGATTTGTAATAGTTGACTTTAACCTAAGATCTGCAACTCAGTACTCAGCACTTAGTACTTGAAACCGAAAATGAATTCCTTCCGGGATAAAGTTGTCATGATTACTGGCGCGTCGTCCGGCATCGGGCGCGGGCTGGCGGTTGAACTTGGCCGGCGTGGCGCGAAGCTTGGTTTGGTCGCGCGGCGGGCCGACCTACTCGAGGAAGTGATCCGCGAAATTGAGGCCGCCGGGAGCAAGGCGGTTGCGGTGCCGGCTGACGTGCAGGATGCAGCCTCGATGTCAGCAGCGGCAGAGAAACTGCGCAGTGAGTTAGGCCCAATCGACATAATGATCGCGAACGCCGGAATTGGACCCACCCGACACGCCGCTGAAATCGACGCCGCAGAGATTGCCGGGGTCATTAACGTGAACGTAATCGGCGCGTCGAATAGTGCGGCGGCAGTGATCCCTGAAATGGTAGCTCGAAAGAGCGGGCAGTTGGTTGTGATCTCGAGCTTAGCCGGCTATCGGGGTTTGCCTAAGTCGGCGGCTTATTGCGCCAGCAAGGCCGCGGTTTCAGCATTCTTCGAAAGCCTGCGACTGGATCTGATGCCGCTTGGTATTGCAGTTACGATAATTCATCCAGGTTTCATAAAGACGCCGCTAACCTCAGGTCGAGACGCGAAGATGCCGTTCTTAATGGAATTGGATGACGCAGTAAATAAAATGTTGCGGGCCATTGCGGAGCGTCGCAAGCGTTATTCGTTCCCCTGGCAACTGGCAACGATTGTTCGCCTGGGAATGGTCATGCCGTTTTGGATGTACGACCAAATTTCCCGGGCGAATTCGTATAGGGAGTAAAACGGACTTGGGTCTTTGGGCTTAGGCCTTTGGACCTGAGTGGGCCGCCGGGTTGAATTTAAAGACCAAAGACCAAAGACCAAAGACTTTCCTTTATCAACGACTCTTCATGACCCTCCTGCAAGCCATCATCCTGGGCATAGTCCAGGGACTAACCGAATTCATTCCAATCAGCTCAACCGCTCATCTCGTTTTCGCGGCCCGGTTGACTGGACTTTACAGCGGCGTCGATGCAGCTCTTAGAGCGGAACAGACCACAGCAACGATAGCGGTGATTCAACTAGGCACGCTTTTGGCTGTGCTCGTCTATTTCGCGCGAGATATTGTTAACATCACGCGGGCTTTTGTACGCGACCATCTGGCGTTGCTCCGCGGCAAACGCCGTGTGAATGGCAGTATGCAGTTGTCGCCGGAAGCCTGGTTGGGATGGCTGGTGATTCTCGGCTCGATTCCGGTCGCTGTGGTTGGTTTACTTTTTAAACATCAGATCGAAGGAACGTTTACTAAGAACCTCTGGGTAATCGCCACGATGATGATAGTGGTTGCGATCTTGTTGGCTGTTGCGGAATTTGTTGGAAAGAGGGAACGCTCCATGGAGCAGCTGGGAATTAGTGATGCCCTGGCGGTCGGCTGTTCGCAGGTGTTAGCTCTAATTCCGGGCTCGAGCCGATCTGGTTCAACGATTATGGGTGGTCTATTTACCGGCTTGACGCGTGAGACCGCGGCAAGGTTTTCTTTTCTGCTTTCGATTCCGGCTATAGCTGCGAGCGGTCTACTGGAACTCAAGGAAGCGACACACAAACTTCCCCCCGGAACGCACGTTCCTTTGATCGTGGCAACTATTGTTTCTGGAGTGGTTGGCTACGCTTCAATTTGGTTTCTGTTGCGCTTCCTTCGGACGCACTCCACCGGAGTCTTCATCGTTTATCGTTTGCTGGTTGGTTCGGCGATTCTGTTCGCTTTAATCGGCGGCTATATGTCAGCCAGTGCTTAAGAGTTAAGAGTGCTTCGACCCCGCAAACTAACAGTTTGCGTTACCTGAAGTTCTGGAACCTGGCCACAACGCTTCCAGAATCAAATCGCTACCAAAAACCATCTCACTTCAGGTAAACTAATTTCGCCCTCCCTCCTCCCGACCCTGAATGCGGGGTTCTCCCATAATTTTTCGAAGGCGGTGAGTTTAATGACTGACAAAGATCTCCGAGGCGCGGCTCTGCCCTCCCAACGGCCTCGCAGCCCGCGCGTCCCGGTAGAGTTTGCTCTTGGTGTCGAAGGCAGAACGCCCAGCGGCGAGCCTTTCAAGGTCCAGGCGCAAGCCATCAAAATAAGCCGAGCCGGCGCCACTCTGCTGGTTGACGCGGAGGTGGTCCTGGGATCTCATCTCACACTAACTCCTCCATTCGGCCGCGAGTTGGACGCTGAAGTTAACGGCGTTTGGACCGACGCGATTGATGGCCGCAGGCGGATTGGTGTTAAACTACTCGACGAAGATGGCTGGTTTGCCGAGTAAGTATTTAGTGAGTTTGATTGAGCTATCAATGAACCTCACATGAGCGCTAAACGTTGGATCGTGCGAGAGCATGATGTCCAGCGTGTTGCCGCGTTGGCCAGCGCTTTAGGTGTCTCGCCTACAATCGCTGCGTTGCTTCTCTCGCGCGGTTGTGACGACGAGAAGTCCGCCAGAAGTTTCCTAAAACCTTCCTACGATCAACTTCACGACCCCGACTTGATGCTTGGCATGAGCGCAGCTGTGCCTCGTTTGCTCCGGGCAATCGAGCAGGGCGAACCTATCCTCGTTTACGGCGACTATGATGTAGACGGCACAACCGGAACCGCTGTACTGCTGCGTGCACTGAATCTGCTGGGGGCGAAGACGGGCTTTCATGTTCCGCATCGTTTCACTGAGGGCTATGGCATCCAGCAACCCGCGCTGCAGCGGGCAGTCGAACAAGGTTACAAACTTGCGATTAGCGTCGACTGCGGCATTCGCGCGCATGACCCGCTCTACTGGGCACGCGACAACGGTCTCGACGTAATTATTACGGATCACCACCTGCCGGATGAAGGCGCAGGTGTTCCGCCAGCGTACGCAGTCCTGAATCCAAACCAACGCGGTTGCGGCTATCCAGACAAGAATCTTGCCGGCGTGGGTGTCGCTTTCAAGCTCGTCGCTGCGCTGTTTCGTAAACAGGGACGAGAATCGCAAGTGAACGCGTTCCTGAAAATTGTTGCGATTGGCACGGTCGCTGACGTCGCCAAGTTAACGGGAGAAAATCGCACCATCGTTTCGCTTGGTTTGCAGGATTTGCCGAAAGCGACGAACCCTGGTCTGCGCGCGCTAATGGAAGTAGCGGACTGTGGTCAGGGAATGACTGCTTACGATATTGGCTTTCGGCTTGGACCTAGAATCAACGCTGCGGGTCGGATGGATGCGGCGCGCGCGGTCGTAGAACTCTTCAGCACGAAAGACATCAGCGAGGCGCGCCGGTTGGCTCAACATCTCGATGCCCGTAACCGCGAGCGAAAGGAAGTGCAGCAGCAAATTGTGGAATTGGCGCTCGCCGAGCTGGAAAACGCAGCCGCCGAGCCGGCGCATTCATACGTCGCCGTAATTGCTGGTGAAGGTTGGCATCGTGGCGTGATTGGTATTGCAGCCTCGAAAATCGCTGAACGCATCAATCGGCCCTGCGTGGTGTTGTCGATTGAAGGTGACGTAGCGCATGGGTCAGCCCGCAGTATTGAGCCCTATCATCTGCTAAACGGCTTAACCGAATGCGCTGATCTGTTCGAGAAATTTGGCGGACATTCGCATGCGGCAGGTCTCACGATCCGACCGGATCGTATTAGCGAACTTCGTCGGAGGCTGAATGAACATGCGGCGGCGCATCTAACTGCAGAAGATTTGCAGCCTTGTGTTTATATCGACGCCGAGCTGCCGACGGAACAAATCACGTTTGAACTCATTGGCGAACTTAATGCGTTAGAGCCCTACGGAGCCGGCAATTCTCGCCCGGTCTTCCTGGCCCGCAACTTGTGCATAGTCTCCGAACCGCGTTTAATTGGACAACGGCATCTAAAGATGGCTGTTGCTGGTCCGCGCGGCCGTCCGCTGGAAACGATTTGGTGGAATGGAGCGGAGCGGATAACGACCTTGAAAAATGGTGTCGATCTGGCATACACGGTCGAGACTAGCAACTTTACGGGCGAAACGTTTTTGCAGTTATCGGTGGCGGATGTGAAGGAAAGTAATCAGCAGTCAGCAATCAGTAATCAGCAGGGCCGTTCAGTTTAGTGCTTGCTCTTAAGGATTAGTGACTAGTGATTAGTGACTACTGACTAGTGATTAGCGACTACTGAATACTGATTAGTGACTATTGACTAGTGATTAGCGACTACTGACTAGTGATTAGTGACAACTGACTAGTGATTAGTGACTACTAGCTACTGATTAGCGACTACTGACTACTGATTAGTGACAACTGACTACTGATTAGTGACTACTGACTAGTGATTAGTGACTATTGATTGCTGATTGCTGATTGCTGGCCAAACTATGCAGGAGATAACAAAAAAGAGAGCGATCGCTATCGGGCTGCGCGCGCGTGCTCCGCTCGTGGTTCGCGCCGGTGCGTTGCTGATCCTTGCCGCTGCCCTCATTTTTGTAGCGGTCTCCTATTACCGGCTTCGCAATAACAAACCTTTCCGGTTGGTTTCAGGGCCGCCCGAACTTTCCAAAGAGATCAAAGGCATTGTTGAAGGCTACGAGCAGCGCTTAATGAAGGACGGCCGGTTGTATCTCTGGTTGCGGGCAGCGCGCGACATTACGTTTACAGACGATCACCATGAACTCGAGCAGGTTAACCTCGCGGTTTATCCTCCGGTCGGTGAAAAACCCGATCAGATTACGGCAAACAAAGCGATCTACGATCCAAAGACTTCGGTAATTACTTTCGTTGGCAACGTAAAAGTAGAAACCAAAGACGCACTGAAGGTCAGCACGGAGACGATTGCATACGATCAGAATAGTGAGGTCGCCCAAACCGAAGCTCCTATTTCTTTTGACCGCGAAAACGTTTCCGGCCACTCAACCGGCGCGGTGGTTGAGTCGAAGACGAAGAAGCTCGAACTAAAGCGCGACGTCGAGATTACCGTGGCGCCTGCTGCGCTTAAGGATTCAAAGCAGCCCAAGCCTGCGACCAGTCGATCGCAGCCCGTAACTATCCGCTCGGCTCACGCTCTGTTTGAACAAGAATCGATGAAGATGACCTTCTCGGGCGGTGTTACTGCCGAGCAGGATCGCGATCTCATGAGCGGCGAAACTCTCTACGCCACTCTCAACGAGCAGAAACATCTACAGAAGCTCGAGGTTCGCACTAACTCTTACCTGCGTACGATGACCGAAGGGCGGTCTGCGGAAGTGAACTCGGTCGACATGGATTTCTTTCTCGATAAAGACCAGCGTTTGGAACGCGCCGTCGCCATGCGCAATGCCGGCGGCAAAACGCTCGACGCCGATTCAGACTTGCAGCTGGCTGGCGCCAACTTGATTGAAGTCCTGTTCCAAGCGCAGGGTGATCGTAGTCTGTTGCAGCAGATGCGCACCGAAGGCCGCTCAGTAATTAACCTTTCCGCGCCGAAGTCCAAAGCAAGCGACCCACGCGCTGCGAGCAAACGACTCACCGCCGACGCGGTGAAACTCAACTGGCGCGTGACCGGTCGCGACCTAGACAAGGCTGAAGCCGTAGGCAATGCAGAATTGTTCGTCGATCCCGTCGTTAAAAACGCGGCCGCCGATACAAAAACACTGACAGCGCCACGCATCGACTGCGACTTTTTTGACAGCGGTAATATCCTGCGCACCGCTGTGGCCACTGGCGGCGCCAAAGCCGTTATTCAACCGGTGCAGAAAGTGGAGGACCGCGGCACTCGCACACTAACGTCGCAGAAGATGACCGGGGTCTTTGTGCCGAGTACGCAGGACCTCGAGCGCATGGACGCTCAAACTGACGCGAAGTTTAATGAGAACGATCGCAACGGCGTAGCGACAAACATTTCCTACACGGCCGCTGATAACACCGTGCGCCTGCGTGGCGGTGAACCAACTGTTTGGGATTCACGCGCGCGCACCAAGGGCGATGAGCTTGATTCAGATCTGACGAATAAAGTTTCCTACAGCCGAGGTAAAACGGCGACTACGTATTACAGCCAGGAGCAGACCAACGGCGCCACGCCTTTTTCCAAAGTCAAAAGCCCGGTTTATGTCGTCGGCGATCGCGGTGAGTTTCATAGTGAAAGCGGCTTGGCAATTTACACGGGCAATGCGCGCGCTTGGCAGGACGACAACTTTGTGCGGGCTGACAAGTTGACGATCTATGTTAACGACAAGCGAATGGAGGGAAATGGACACGTGCAGAGTCAGATCTACAACGCGCGGCGCCGAGTAGAAGGAGCCACTAGTACGATACCGGTATTTGCCACCGGTGATTCGATGACTTATTCCGATGTTGCTCGCACGTTGCATTACCAGGGCAACGTGGACATCCGGCAAGGGACCGATCGACTTACCAGCGAAGTGGCTGATGTGTATCTGCAGAAAGAGTCCAGCGAGGTGGAGAAAACAATTGCGCAGCGAAACGTCGTCATGACGCAGCCTAACCGAAAAGGCACCGGCGATTGGGTGCAGTATACGAGCGTGGACGAGGTTGCGGTGCTGAAGGGCAATCCCGCCCGGGTTGAAGATGCGGAGAAGGGCAGTACTGAAGGCAATCGATTGACGGTCTATATGCGAGACGGTAGAGTCGTCGCCGATGACGTGAGAGGTTCGCAAGCGCCGGGACGCATAAAATCTACGCATAAAGTTAAGAAGCAATAAATTTGGAGTGCGGTGCGTTGTCCCGCTTTAGTCGGTCGCGACTTGTCGCGACCACTTTTGAAATCAGAACTGAGGCAATTGGACGTAAAGCCGCCCGAGATCAAAGCGGTGACGGGCCACCGCACTCCAAAAGAAATTGAGTTGTATTTGTCATGAGCACAGGGGTCGATAACGAAGATCGTCGCAGCAAAGATTCTGTAGTTGATGGTGCTCGTGTTGTACCACAGGCTGGCTCGTCCCCGTCCCCAACCGCACTGGCCGCGGCTCACCTGGAAAAGAGATATGGAAAACGTCGCGTAGTAGACGACGTTGGTCTCCATGTTGAAAAAGGTGAGGTGGTCGGTCTGCTGGGAGCGAACGGCGCGGGAAAGACGACGACGTTTTATATGATCGTCGGACTCGAGCGTCCGGATACGGGAACTGTAAGTCTCGGCGATCGCGATGTCACAAAGTTGCCGATGTATTTGCGAGCGCGCCTGGGTCTGGGTTACCTGCCTCAGGAGCCGTCGATCTTTCGCAAGTTGACGGCAGCGCAGAACATTCTGGCGGTGCTTGAGACTATGGGCCTGCGCCGGCGCGAGCGGCTCTCACGATTGGAGGAGTTGCTGGAAGAATTTGGTATTGCGCATGTTCGTAATACACGCGGCGACGCATTGTCTGGTGGTGAACGAAGAAGGACCGAGATCGCGCGCGCGCTTGCAACTGAACCGCAATACATCCTGCTTGACGAACCCTTCGCGGGTATTGACCCCAAAGCTGTTGATGACATTCAAAATGTCATACTTTATTTACGCAATCGTGGTATTGGAATTTTAGTAACGGACCATAATGTACGTGAGACCCTGGGAGTCACCGACCGCGCGTACATTATGGCCGACGGTCGTATCTTCCGCGCCGGAGTTCCGCGCGAGTTGACCGAAGACGCAGAAGTGCGTCGGCTCTATCTAGGCGAAAAATTCCGCATGTAATCTGCTGGTTAAACGCAAAAGCGAAACTGGTACACGCAATCCGCTCCAATCGAGTATAATCTCCCCGCGAAGTACAGTCGCAAAAACAACAATCAAGAGCTCCTGTTTAGAAGTAAGGAATGTCTCTAAAACTAACTACCAGCCTATCTCAACGTCTCGTCCTGACGCCGCAGTTGCGGCAGCGGATCGAGATGTTGCAGATGACCACTCTTGAGCTGACTGATTTGATCCAGCAGCAGATTCTCGAGAATCCGGTGCTTGAGGAAGTGGCGACACAGGAAGAAGTCGGCGAGCTGGCGGAGAAAATTCTCGACCATCTCGCTAGCGCCGATCCTGGAGCTGCGGCTGATGAACCGCAGCGAATCGAGGCTGCGGAACCTGAATTAGGCAGCCCCTCCTCCAATGGGTCAGCTGACTCCGACGCAGCGACCTCCGTCTACGAAGGTGAAGCCGAAGGCGGCGAAGCGGGCGACTATGAGGGACACGAAGCAGCGGCTGAGCATCTAAGCGAGGACTCGGTTGGCGATGAAATGGTCGGTGATGAAGCCTCGCGCGATGCCTTTGAGGAAATCGATTTTGGCCGGGAGTTTCAGGATTACCTCGACCCTGGTTACAAAACTCAGGAAATCGAATACAAGGAAAGTGATGCGCCGACTTTTGAACAATTTTTGACCCGTGCGCCGTCGCTTGCCGATCATCTTGAGTGGCAACTCCACATGAGTCCGATCGCTCAGGATATTTGTGAAGCGGCGATTAGCGTCATCGGCAACCTCGATGCGGACGGCAGACTAAACGCGACCAACGAAGAGATCGCGGCAATGGGCCATTGGAGTGTGGAGACGGTAGAAGTTGCCAGGCAAGCCGTCATGAAACTGGATCCGATCGGCTGTGGCGCCCGTGATGTCAGGGAGTGTCTGCTGATACAGCTCGATGTCAAAGGCGAAAGCGCTAGGCTCGCAGCGAAGTTGATCAGCGAGCACCTCCCTGAATTGCAACAGCACAAGCTGCCGCACCTGGCGAAACAGATTGGCAGCGACGTAGATACGTTGCTAAACGAATTGCAATTCATTCGCACGCTCGATCCCTATCCGGGACGGCGTTACTCGTCGGAAGAGCCGATCCTTATCTCGCCTGAGATCTACATCGAGAAACTCGATGAGGCTGACGATCAATACATAATCTATTTTGCGGACGATGGCAGCCCGCGCCTTCGTGTCAGCCATCAGTATCAGCAGATGCTGGGCAAGACGGACGTCAGCAATGAAACCAAAAGTTTTATTCGCGAGAAGATGCGTTCCGCAGTCGATCTACTGCGCAATATCGAGCATCGACGACAAACTATTTACAAAGTAGTCGAGTCAATAGTGCACCGGCAACAGGATTTTCTTGACAAGGGCGTGCAGTACATTAAGCCGATGATGTTGAAGGATATTGCCGAAGACATCGGCATGCACTTGTCGACCGTCTCGCGGGTAGTAAACAGAAAATATGCGCACACCCCCCAAGGCGTGATCGAGCTGCGGCGTTTCTTCACCGAAGGCATGATGAATGAAGACGGGGAAGAGATTTCCACGCGCATTATCAAATTGAAAATCAAGAAGCTTATTGAAGAAGAAGATTCCCACAATCCGATTACCGACGATCAAGTTGTAAAGATTTTGATTAAAGACGGAATCAAGTTGTCGCGCCGCACGGTCGCCAAGTATCGCGACCAGATGAGCATCCCCGGCTCCCGCGAGCGCCGCGCTGTTGTTTAGGAGTAACCTCCGCAGCGTTAAACTGGTCGAGTGTTTTCGCCCCCTGGAGTTATTAATAATTCGCCAGTCCCGGGTCTCCAGGATTGGCAAGGATTACTATCCCTATGAGGGTTGAGAAGGGAACCGCAACCATGAGGTTTGAGTACACCGGTCGTCATGTTGAAGTCTCACCAGGCATCCGCAAACACGTAGAAGATCATTTCAAGAAGCTCGAATACATTTTTAACGGCACCAATGATTGCTGGACCCATGCCGTTATTGATGTGGAAAAGAACCGGCACAAGGCAGAGTTGATAGTGCATTGGCGCGATCACACCTTGACTGCCAAAGATATCAACGCCGACATGTATCTCGCGTTAACGCGCGCAATCGGCAAGATTGAAAAACAAGCACTTAAGCTGAAGACCAAGATGATCGACCGGAAACAGGGAGCGCCAAAGGCGTCAAAGGTGGCGCCTCCTCCAGATGGACGAGTGGAGGCAAGTCCGAGTCCGCCACGGATCATTAACGCGCGACGATATTCAATTAAGCCGATGACTGCCGAAGAAGCGGCGATGCGTCTGGCCGCCGATCCCGATCAGTTCGTCGTCTTTCGTGACGCCGATACGGATCGCGTCGGCGTTTTATACAAACGCAAGGATGGCAACTACGGCCTGATCGAACCATGAGGAGACCGTGCGGCTCGTTCCTTTCACGATCGGTGGATGCGCCCAAAACTTTCGATGAAAAAGACCACCGAGAGGACGATCCAGAACCAGCCGGAAAAGAACAACTCGGTTCCTGATATCGTCATTATCACCGGCCTAAGCGGTTCGGGCATGTCGGCCGCCACTAACGCCTTCGAAGACCTTGGTTACTTCTGCGTAGACAATCTGCCCATAACCATGTTGCCGACGTTTGCGCGTTTGGTGACCGCAGCCGGCGATGAAAAAGGCATCGAGCGCGCAGCGCTGGTCATCGATATTCGTGAACGAACATTTTTAGCTGACTTCGGTAAACAGCTGGATGCCTTGCGAGCGGCTGGACTGACTGTTCACGTTCTTTTTCTTGAAGCCTCTGATGACGTATTGCAGCATCGTTTTAGTGAAACGCGCCGGCCCCACCCCGCCACCGGACAAACACTTCTGCAATCGATAGCTGCGGAACGTGCAGCAATGTCGCGGTTGCGTTCTCTGGCCGATCAGATCATCGACACTTCAGATCATACGGTCCACACGTTGCGCAGTCTGCTGCTGGCGAGGTTTAGTCCCGACCTCAAAGGCGGCGCAATGCGCGTTCAGGTCCTGAGCTTCGGACACAAGTATGGCAATCCCGGTGATCTGGAATTGCTCTTCGACGTGAGACATCTGCCAAACCCCCACTTTATTCCGGAGTTAAGAAAATTGTCAGGCCATGACCAGCGTGTGGTGAACTACTTGAAAGCGCAGCCCGATGTTGTCGAGACGCTGAGTCGCTTTTACGATCTTCTGGAATACCTCCTGCCGCAGTACAAACGGGAAGGGAAATCGTATGTCACAGTGGGAATAGGATGTACCGGTGGCCGGCATCGCTCGGTGATGGTAGCCAATGCACTTGGTCGTAAGTTGCGGCGTGCCGGATTCGATGCCCACGTCGTTCACCGCGACGTTAGAAAATCAAATCGGCCTCGTTAACAGTCGCGTCAAGAAGTTCAGCGTTCAACCTTTAGCTTGTGACGCTGACGCGAAGACAGCCTGCAGGTTGAACTCTGAACTTCTTGACCGTATCTTCAGGTTGAGGAGAACAGACTCATGACCAGTAACCCACCATCAGGCACGAAAGACGAAACGCGCCGCATAGCCGGTGTAATAGTCACGCACGGACACCTGGCGGGCGAACTGCTTGCTGCGGCTGAAATGATCGTCGGCCCCATTTCCTTTATCACTGCAGTCTCAATCGGCTGGCACGATGACGTAGACGCAGCTCGTGACGAAGTGCAGCGTGCCATTACTCGAGTTTCACAAGGCGCCGGCGTCCTGCTGTTAACCGACATGTTTGGCGGCACACCTACCAACATCGCATCGATGTTCTTAGACGACGGCAACGTGGAAGTCGTAACGGGCGTTAATCTGCCGATGGTAATAAAATTGGCGGCCCAAACGAGCAGCGAACCACTCGTGGAAACGGCCCGACGTGTTTGCGATCTCGGACGCCAGGGAATTTATCTCGCTGGCGACTTGCTCGCCCCGCCCGCAAAAAGCAGCGCAAAATAATGGTCGAGCGCATTCTTCTGATTAAGGGACGGCTCGGATTGCACGCGCGGGCCGCAGCAAAACTCGTTCGCGTGGCCAACTCATTTCAGAGTCAGGTGGTATTGCGTCGCCTCGAAGGCGAAGTGACAGCCGATGCCAAGTCGATTCTCAGCGTGCTTATGCTTGCCGCCAGTCGTGGAACCAAACTGCAGGCCCAGGCCGTTGGCGTTGATGAAGAAGCGGCGATGGATGCTATCGAACAGTTTTTTGCCGGCGGGTTCGGTGAAGTCGAACCGGAGACTTCGCTATGACGAAAGCGCTTCAGGAGATTCGCTTCAAGGGCCTGGGAGTCTCGGAAGGCATTGTGATCGGGCAAGTGCTGCGGATGCACGACGGTACTCAGCAGATATATCAATGGAGAATTGCTCCCGAGGAGATAGAAGCAGAGTGTGTGCGCTTCCGCGCGGCAGTAGGTCTGGCAATCCGTCAGGCGTTAACAATCAAGGAACAGGCAGAGGAGCGGTTTGGGGTGAACCACGCCTACATTTTCGACGCGCACCTGCTGCTGCTCGAAGATGAAAAGCTAATTGGAGATATTGAGCAGCACATTCACACGGAGCGTGTGAATGCAGAATGGGCGGTGAAAGTCGTCGGCGATCGCCTGCTCTACCTTTATTCGGAGATCAAGGACGATTATCTCCGCGAGCGCGGTTCTGATATTGAAGACGTGATGCGACGTTTGCTCGTGGCCCTGAGCGGCGCGCAGTCGCAAAATCGCGAGTTTTCAGAAGACGCGGTAATAGTCTCTCAGGACTTGCTGCCTTCAGTGGTTGCGGAGTTGGATCTTGATCACACGCTGGCGCTCGCTACAGACACAGGCGGTTGGACATCACATACAGCAATTCTTGCGCGCGGTGTCGGCATTCCTGCGGTGGTTGGGTTGCGGGATTTCTACCGCCGCACAAAAACCGGCGATCGCATCATAGTTGATTCAAGCCGCGGCGAAGTAATACTACATCCCGCGCCCGCTACGCTCGAACGTTATCAAACCGCGACTTCGAGTCGCGCCGGTCGGCGAAGAACGGGAGACGCTAATCAAACCGGGCCGGCGCGCACCGCGGACGGTGTTGAGGTGACGCTGCGTGCTAACGTCGAAGTGCCTTCCGAGTTTGACGCCGTGGAAAGATACGGGGCTTCGGGCGTTGGTCTCTATCGTTCTGAGTTCCTGCTTGCCAGGCGCGGCGGCCTGGTCTCTGAGGATGAGCAGTGTGTCGCCTACGAAGCGATCGCAAAGGTTGCCGGAGACGAGGGCGCGGTTATTCGACTGTTCGATCTGGGTGGCGACAACTTGCGCCAACAGTTTCAAGAACCGGAAAAGAACCCAGCTCTCGGCCTCCGCGCTATTCGTTTTGTGCTGGCTAATCAAGACGTCATGCGCGGGCAGATACGGGCCATCCTGCGAGCTGCCGCCAACGGACTCCTGAAAATTGTGCTGCCAATGGTTGCGGACGTGAGTGACGTCAAACGCGCGCTGGCAATCATCCAGGACGAGTCGAAGAATCTACGCGCTGCCGGTCTGGCGTTTGGTGAGGTTAGCGTGGGCGCGATGATTGAAGTTCCCTCGGCAGTTTTCATGGCCGACAAAATTGCACGGATTGTCGACTTCCTTGAATTAGGCACGAATGACCTGGTGCAATACACCCTCGCCGTAGATCGCGGCAACGATGAGGTCGCTGATTGGTTTCGCACGCTCCATCCCGCCGTTCTTCATAGCATTGATCAAAGTCTCAAAGCGGGACGCAAGGCTGGGATTCCGGTGATCGTCTGCGGCGAGATGGCTTCCACGCCCGCGTACGTGGTGTTGCTCGTGGGACTGGGTGCTACGGATCTGAGTATGACGCCGTCTTCAATTCCACGCGTTCGTCGTGCCATCTCAGGAATCGATGCGGCGAGCGCCAGAAGCGTGGTCGAGGATTGCCTCAATTGTGACACTGCTGATGAGGTGGAAGCGCTCGTTCGTGAGCGCTTCACCCAACTCTGGCCAGACTTGTTTGATTCCAGCAATCTACCAACCCCCAGACCAACTCAGAACCCCGCCTCTTCGGCGTAGTTATCAGCCAATCGTGCCAGAGGCCAACTCCTTGGAGTGCGGTGACCTGTCACCGCTTTGGCCTACTCGTTTCTTTTGAGTCCGGCACGCAGACAAAGGCGAAAGCGCTGACAGGTCGGCGCACTCAAAGGAGAAGACTTTAGTCAACCAATCGCCTTGAAGCAATCGGACTACACACATCTGTAAGATTCTTCTGAGAAAACCGCCTTGTTGGTAGTTTATTTATAGCGGAGCACCCCGCTCAGCGGCGTTGAAGCTGAATGCCCCAGCCGAACGCTTGCTAGAAGATCATTGGGAAAAGTGAGAACGACGATGAGAAGCCCTATTTTTGCCGCCTTCGTTCTGAGTGCCTCCCTGGCGATGACCGCATCTGCGCAGGTGAAGTCGGTGGCCGCAGCGAATAACCAACCCAGTTCCAAATCTGCATCCGATCAAGGACCGTCGAGCGCAACTCGCGCCCGTATTCTGAGACCGAATTCAAATTCAGAGTCAACGACTGCCAAGACGGCGGCCGTTGTCACAGCGCAGACCCAGGCGAAAGCCGACTTCAATAACCACTCGGAAGCCAATCGTTTTCGTCGGACAACCACGACCGTTGCGCCACCCGCGGAATCGAACAAGACTGCGGATAATTCGTCGAGCATTGGCCACAGTAGTTTGAAACCGGCTGGCGCCGCCACCAAGACCATCCTCCCGATTGCTAATTCAGCAATGGCTGCTCCTGTTCCGACGGCTATGGCCGCGACGCAGACTTACCGCGTTGGCGCCGGCGATGTGCTGGACATACAGCTTGCCGAAAATCCCGGCCGAAATTCAACGCTCTTCACGGTGCTTGACGACGGCGTGCTGGAATATCCGCTGGCGGGTAATCCGATTGTCGTTGGCGGGATGACTACGGCTGAAATATCTACGTTGTTAGGGCAGCGCATTAAGATTTTCGAAAACCCCAGCGTCAAGGTAGACGTGCGCGACTTTGCCAGTCACACAGTTTCCATCAACGGGTTGGTTGCCGCGCCCGGTACAAAAATCCTGCGACGCGAAGCGATGCCGCTGTATGCAATGCTTGCTCAGGCGTTGGTTCTTCCCGAGGCGGGCTGTGTGACGATAACCAGAGAAGGCCAGGCGCCGATCGTTGTTGAGCTCAAGAATGGTAATGCGGCGGCGACGCTGGTAGTCCCCGGCGATAGTATCAAGGTTGCTGGTGCGCCGCCGGTCCCGACCGAGTTCTTCTTCGTCGGCGGCGAGATTAACTCCGCGGGCCAGAAGCCCTTCCACACCGGCCTGACGCTTACGCAGGCAATTCTTGCCAGCGGTGGAACAAAAACGAGTGCGGGTCCAAAAGTTAAAGTATCGCGACAAGGCGCTGACGGCAGACTCGCCACCGAAGAGTTCAACTTACGAAAGATCCAGAGCGGTAAGACTCCCGATCCGGTTTTGCAAAAGGGTGATCGTATCGAAGTGACGACTAGTAACTGATCGCCTCGGGATTAGAAATCCAAAGAGGGTGGCCTAGCGAGGCCGCCCTTTTTTTATGCAACACAAACTCTTAGTTTGCGATAACGACTTGCCAATCGTTCTTCTTCACAAGGACCAGGGACGCAAGCTGAAAATGGGTTTCCAAAGCGGAAGGCACGCAAACTAACAGTTTGCGTTACAATGTCGCGCCTTTAAGAGATGAAGCTTCCATCAAACAAGCTGGTCCACCTACTGATCGGAAAGTCGATCGCGGAAACGCTGGTCGTTGGCGCACTTGCGGTTTTCACGTTCATCACTGTGCTTCCTCCGTACTTTCATGGGTGGGGAGAAGTGACTGAAACGGGAATTTCAGGTTGGGCCGTCAATAATGCTTCGCCGTGGGAACGTGTGAACGTGCAGCTTTTTATTGACGACCAGTTTGTTGCTGCTCGAGTTGCGGACCAATCACGGCCTGACGTCTACGCGGCGGGCTGGGCAAAAGATCAGTGGCACGGATACACCTTCGACGTTCGTGAAGTCATGGCCGGGGCGCCCGCAAATTCAAGTCATGAAGCGCGCGTATATTCCGTGCATGATAGTGGCGGAGGGACGCGGAAGTCGCTGCAATTACTCGGTGATCCAATTCTGTTTATAGTTGCGAACGACGGCAGGCTAGTGAAGCGCAACCAATCTGGTAGCGGGCCAGATCTGGTCAGGTAGCCAACCAGGTTTCGTGTAATGGAAGCGCAAACGAACAACGCCACTTCGATTCCCAGGCCAAGGCAAACACTTGCGCTTTGGGAGATTGCCTCGGTCGTTACGTCGTGTCTTCTGGTTGAGTGGGTGGTGTTTTCGTTTGCGGGGGGAAGCAAGTTCGTCGCCGCCGTTCCAGTCCTCCTTGCCCTGGCGCTCATGCTCTATTCGCACCGTGAGCGCGGGGAAACTGTTAGAGATACTGGTTTTCGGGTTGACAACTTTCTCGCTGCCTGTCGGTTGCTGCTGCTGCCCACCGCTGTTGTGGTGCTCCTGGCAATTAGCGTGACTTGGATTACCCAACACTCCCTATACCTCGCGCCGTGGCGCAACCGGTTTTTGCTGCTCCCGCTGTGGGCGCTCTTTCAGCAATACGTTCTGAATGGGTTCATCAATCGTCGAGCGCAGGTGGCGCTGGGCCAGGGGCCGAAGAGTATCCTGTTGGTCGCAGCCGTTTTCGGTTTACTTCACCTGCCGAATCCGCTTCTCGCAGGTTTAACTTTTGCCGGCGGTTTGATTTGGGCGACGATCTATCAACGCCAGCCAAACCTCTTCGCGCTCGCTCTTTCGCACGCCTTGTCATCGCTCGCGCTGGCGCTAACTGTCTCGCCAAAGCTGCTCGATAGCTTACGCGTAGGCTTCAAATACTTCGGCTAGTAGGACCGACATTCCTGTCTGTCCCTGCTTTCTGAGGCTGTTTCAGCGAAAGGCAGACAGGCAAGAATGCCTGTCCTGCTTTGGTCTAAAGCGTTTTGCTCAGCGGCTGTACCTGTTGAACACGGCTTGGTATACTCTGCGGGCTCAGCGAGTGGAACAGGTCGGGCGGTCGCTGCTGGAAACCCAGTCTCAAGTCCTCAATTTTGGATTACATCTGAAATTATCAGGCTCGAAATGCCGGTCCAGGAGAGGAAAGTCCGAACACTTCAGGGCAGCGAGCCCGCTAACGGCGGGGCGTTCGAGAGTTTGAGATTTCAAATTTGAGATCTCAGATTGTTGGACGACGACAAGTGCAACAGAAAAAAGACCAGCCGTTTGAGATCTAAGATTTCAAAACGGTGATGGGTGAAATGGTGCGGCCCGCAAGGGCTTAAAGTAAGAGCGCACCGGCGCGTGTGGTGACACATGCGGCCAGGCAAACTCCTCGCAGTGCAAGATCAAATAGGGAGGCGTCAACAGGGCTGCCCGCCCGAAGTAGCTTTCGAGAAATCGGAAGTTGCCACGACCTCCGGGTAGATCGCTTGATCCAATCTGGCAACAGTTGGACTAGATGAATGATCGCCTCTCCGATCTCAGATTTGAGATCTCAGATCTCAAATCGCAGATCTTGAATCTCAGATCTGAGATCGGAGGACAGAATTCGGCTTATAGACCGGTTCCGCTTGCTGAGCATTTAAACATTCCAGGCTTCACCGCTTTAATTAAAAACCGCTGAAGGAGAGGGCCCCAGGAGATGGCGAATCGTAAGGGAGTTTTTATTGGCGCGTACGTGCCTAACCACTTGAAGGAATCTTTGCGACGGCGAGCAGCGGCAGAGCATCGTACGCTCTCGCAGGAGATCACGCGGATTCTTGAAGAGGCGGTGCACGGCAAAGGCTTGCCGACTGGAAGCGTGGATCGCCGCAACCGCGAATCAGTCCCACGCCGGCGCTCAACCGATCCAGCTCCGCGTCGCCGCAATGTTGATCTAACTTACACACCCGGAACCGACAAGCCTGGCGACGACCGAAGCTAGTTCGAGTCCGAAGAAGCCTGGAGTCAGTTTTGAAATTCCTTGTCATTGGGGCGCTGTTAGCCCTCCTCCTGCTACTTGTATATTCCCGCATCTATCCGTATCTGCAGGTCTTGAAAAAAGTGTTCGGTGCGGCGCGCACCATAACCAACTCGCCTACTGGTCCACCCTCAAGCGGTTCCACGGTGAAGTCGGGTGCGAAATTGGTACGCTGTGTGAGTTGCGGGACTTGGATACCCGCGAACCGTGCGCTTGGTAACAAAGCAGGCTCATCCGTCTATTGCTCCCGTGAGTGCATCGAGAAAAGTTCAAACGGGAAAGAGCGAAAGATTGCGGGTTGACGTCCTCTTTTCGATTCGGTCCGGCCACAGGGCCGACCCTTATGTCGCACCTTCGGCGCTCGAAGATTGTGAGTCAGTGATCCACGCCCTCACCTGCGCGGCTACTTGATGCCGGCCCGTTCGAACCTACGTTGGTGCGATTCAATCTTGATGAGAGATTCTAAGGTCTGGCGGACACCTGTTCATTCACTGCTGGCTGCTTCTTTCGGGAGCAAGTTGCCCGCTTCGTGGATGGCTTTGTCGGTGTCAGTCAGATAGAGAATGACCCCGCCGACTACGAAGAACAGGATTAGTGAGAGCAAAGCCTGGCGATAGGAATTCGTTGCCGCTACTACAGCGCCGAACACGAGGGGGCCCATCCAGGAAGTGCCGCGATCCGAAACCTCATAGATTCCAAAGAACGAAGCTTCACGTCCGGCTGGAATCATCCGTGAGAAAAGCGAGCGCGAGAGCGCCTGGGAACCACCCAGCACTATCGCAATTACCACGCCCATCAGCCATGCGTCCCTGGTGGTCTGCAGAAAGCCGTAGCCGTAAATCACGACCGCCGCCCAGGAAACCAGGGAAACCAGGATGGCGTTTTTGGTATTGATTGCATAAGCGAGTCGTTCAAAACCTAGCGCGCCGAAGATTGCAACAAACTGGACCATCAGAAAAATGAGCAACAGGAACGACTGGTCTGTTTTGAGTCCACGCGAGGTAAAGAGCTCCTGAGCCATAAAGACCGCGGCCATGCTGATCACCGTTGAGATGCCATCGTTGAAAAACAAATAGCCAATCAGGTACTTGAGGGTATGGCGCAGTCGCGCCAGTTCTCGAAACGTTCTGCCCAGCTCGGCAAAACCTATGGTCAAGTAAGTTTTTCCCGGAGGCATTGATTTCTCGGCGGCCCGCGTCTTAAGGGTGAAGAAAGGAACCAGGGCAAAGGCGCCCCACCACACTCCTGCTGACAAAAGGGAAAGTCGGACAGCCAGGTATGGATCCATGCCTAATCGAGGCGCACTCTTCACTAACAGGAAATTTAGCGCAAGCAACAAGCCACCGCCAAGATACCCGTAAGCAAAGCCACGGCTCGAAACTTTATCGCGTTGATCCTCCGTAGTGATGTCGTTGAGAAAACCGTTGTAGAAGACTACAGCTGCACCGAAACCAAGATTCGCTACGATGAAGAGTATCCCGCCAAGCCAATAGAGCCTGCCGTCGACGAAGTACAACAGACACGTCGCCCCTACTGCTATGTAGCAAAACAAGGCCATCATCTTTTTCTTGAGATTCGAGTAATCGGCAATACCGCCTAAGATCGGCAGGAGAAAGATCTGCAGAAATACGGCAACGGAAACGCAGGTGGGAAAAAACGACTTCGAAGTAATCGCACCCAGTGGGCCAAGACTCAAGACGGTCCCGTTTTCACCCACCACACGTTGGGTTACTTCCGTGAGGTATGGTCCGAACAGGGCGCCGGCGATCGTGGTTGAAAAGGCAGAGTTGGCCCAGTCGTACATCTTCCAACCGAATACTTCGCGGGGGTTATTTTTATCACCGTGATGAACTGGATGGGACTTCGCAGGGTGCGTTTCTGGGGTCATAGGTGCGCAGCTGCTTTCTCAGTCAGAGTTTCAACGATTGCCGGTGTGATGTCCGCGAGACTCTGGATCCGGCCGGCGATCCGTTCTTTGTTAGCCCCCCAAACGATAGTGGGAACCCGATTCAGAGTGTGATTGCGCGAAGAAAGATCTTCTATGTTGCCGTGATCGCTGGTGAGTATAACGGATGTATTACTTAAATCAATTCTTGTTAACACTCCTCTAATCAAGGCGGCAAGATTCTGGAGCACAGCCTTCGCCGCTACCATATCCTGTTTGTGCCCGACCTTGTCAGTGATGAAGTATTCGTAAAGTGTGAAACGATTTTCGCTGACGATACGCGCGAGTACACTCGCGGCCTCATCAGCTGTGCGTGGCTCTACATCTTCGCCTCGCTCGATGAGAACGGCGTTGGTAAAGTCCTGATAAACAGCATGGCCCGCGACAAGATCAGGCACGGTTCGGAAGGGCAAACCAGCGGCTTCAACCGCCGCCGTCGTGGCAGCAACCCAGCGTGGACGCTCCTCGAAAAACTTCTGCGTATAGGTATTTGCAAAGGTGATTGGCTCTACGCCGGCGCGGGATAACTGTAGAAAGAGAGAATGCTCGCGCAGGATTTCCAGCATCGCGGCGTTGGGAAATCCCTGCTTGTGATAACCGAGCAAGGCCGGAACATTGACGCCTGTGAGGATTGTGGTTTGCCCGGAAGCGCTTTGCGGCCGGCCTTCAGTCCCAAGACACGCGTCGGTCGGAACAACGACTCCATCAAACAGGGTTTTTAGAATTTCGTCGCGAAAGATCGCCAGGGGCTCCGCGTCGGCCAGTCCGTCCAGCGGATTAAACGGGCCACGGCTGCCAATGCCAAGGCCGTCGATGAAGAAAAGTAATACAGACACAAGCGGGATGAATATCACTCGCAACCGCGCCGCGCAAGTATTTCCTTTCGCCAATCCACCGTTTCCCAACGTCTAAGCTTCAGCGTTTCCGAGAACAGCCAGGTGTTCAAGCCAGTTTGAGGCGCTAATCGTTGGTTCCGGCTCAAGCAACTAAGCTACTATTTACCGAATCGAAACGTCCTCTTCCTTTAATTTCCTGAGGGTATCCACAATGACAAAAGTACGCATCATGGCTTTCGTAGCCAGTCTGTTGATTTTGAGCGCGAACGTTAGCAGCGCGCAGGAGCCGGCGTCACAGGTCACGCCGACCAGCGCCCAGACCGAGGAACAACAGCAAAAGGAAAAGGAAGCGGCCGAGAAGCAGGCAACCGCTTTGCTGGAACAAATAGTCGGCGAAGTGCAGATGTTGCGGCTTCCCGAGAATCGCATTCGCGTACAGATCGCCGCCGCCGATATGCTTTGGAAGCGCAACGAATCACGCGCGCGTTCAATGTTTTCGCTGGCTGGTGACGGCCTGGCTGAAGTGATGCGTAGTACAGACAATGGCTCGCAACGTTGGGCCGGTCAGTTGCGGCAAGAGTTAGTGTTGACTGCGGCCCAGCACGATGCGCCACTTGCCTACCAACTGCTGGCGACAACTCAATCTCTGTCACCGCCGGCCGAAACCGCTGGTAACTTCCGCCGGCCAAGTCCGGATGCGGATTTGGAACAGACTTTACTTGCGCGCGTGGCCGCGACTGATCCAAAACTGGCTGCGCAGAAAGTTGAAGAAGCACTAGCGGGCGGCCAGTATCCAGGCAGCCTGCCGCAGGTGCTGGCTGCGCTTCAGTCTCAGGACAAGGACGCAGCCTCAAAGCTAACTGCGAAAGTCGTGAGCAAGCTGCAGTCGGAAAACATGCCGGCTAATCAACAGGCAGCGGCTTTGGCGTTGACTCTTTTGCGTTCCGGCCCGGCTCCTCCTCCGGTTTCAAGCGCCGCGCCGTCTGTTGTCGGCCAGTCGAGTTCAATTCGTGCGCAACCAGTGCTCGGCGAGACTGCGTTCCAGAACCTAATGAACACAGTGATCGATGCGGCGCTGAGGACTACTCGTCAACCTGCGAACACCACCGGTGGAGGAAATAATGGCCGCGGTCGCGGAAATTTCGGAGCTCAACAGAGCGCCAATCAGAGCGCGCCGACCGACGGGCAGATAGAACAACAGAACGGCCGACGATTATTGTCCGGACTGCAAATGCTATTGCCGCAGATTGATCAATATCTGCCGGCTCGAGGGGCTGCGGTCCGCAACAAGATGACTGAACTTGGCATGAGCAATAACTCACGAATGGGATTTGACCAAATCAGCACTCTAATGCAACAGGGGACCGCCGACACCCTGCTGGCTGCAGCGCCCAGCGCGCCGGCACCGCTTCAGTCGCGGCTTTACCAGCAGGCAGCGCAAAAGGCGCTCGACGAAGGTAATGCGGATCGAGCTCGTCAGATCGCCAATGATCATCTTGATGCGACGACCCGCGATAGAGTTTTGCAGAAAGTCGATTTCCAGGTCACCGCGAAAAAAGTGCAAGCCCAGAACTTCGATGAGTTGCGCCAAACCCTTGCAAGTTTACACTCCGACGACGAACGAATTGATTTGTTACTTCAGTTGGCTGATCAGGCGCAAGAGGTAACTAAGGATGAAGCCACAGCGAATACCAACGACCAAAGGAAACTAGCGCTTAGCTACCTTAATGAGGCACAGCGTTTAGTTAATCGTCGTGCTACTAACTACGGCCAGTTTGAACAGCAGCTGCGGGTCGCCGACGCGTTTGCGACTGTCGAACCGCCGCGAAGTTTTGAAGTGCTGGACCCTGGTATTTCGCAAATCAACGAGCTGCTGTCGGCCGCCGCGCTACTAAGCGGTTTCGAAGTGAACATCTTCAGAGATGGCGAAATGCCACTCGAAGGCGGCAGTGGGCTAAGTGATATGGTGAAGCGCTACGGACAAGAGCTGGGGCAGTTAGCAAAGTTGGACTTTGCACGCGCCGAAAGCTCGGCAAGCAAATTCCAGCTGGCTGAGCCGCGCTTGATGACACAGTTGGCGATTGTGCGTAGCGTACTGGGCGTGCCGCAAGCGGCGCCAGCTAATAACGGTTTCGGGTTCGGCGGCAGGTTCGGTAGACGAGGACAGTAACTGGTCTTGGTTAAGTTTAAGGCCGGCAGTTCAGAGTTCCTAAAACTCCGCGAGCACCCAGTAGCTAGTTCGATTGTCCGCCATCCTCGTCGAGCTGGCCGCGTTCGCGATAGAGGTTCAGTTTATTGTGAAGGGTCTTGAGGCTAATTCCGAGGAGCTCAGCGGCGCGGGTCTTATTGTTCTTTGTCTTTTTAATCGTGCGAATGATCATCTGACGTTCGACCTCTTCGATAGGCGTGCCGACCGGAAACGTAATCGTGTCTTCGTGTCTTAAGCGCTCGCGTTGGTCGATCGGGTACGGCGCGAAGTGATGGCGTTCTACTTGTTCGCCGGAACAGATAACAACCGCGCGCTCGATCACGTTACGCAGTTCGCGAACGTTGCCGGGCCAAGCGTGAAACTGCAAAGCCGAAAGCGCCGCTGGACTCAGAAACCGCGCCGGCCGCGCGTGTTTTTGCGCGAGACTAGTAACCAGATACTGGGCCAGCAGCGGGATATCTTCCTTACGCTCCTTTAGCGACGGCAAATGAATGCGAAAAACGTTGATGCGATAAAGTAGATCCTCGCGCAGCGTGCCTTTACTGACCGCAGCCTGCGGATCCTGGTTAGTCGCCGCCAGCAAACGCACGTCAACGGGAACCTCCTTACGGCTTCCCAAACGTCGCAGCGATCGCTCTTCGATAACGCGTAACAACTTGGACTGCAACAGCGCCGGCATCTCCGCAATCTCATCCAGCAACAAGGTTCCACCCTCGGCCAACTCGAAACAGCCAGCGCGCATTGATGCTGCACCAGTGAAGGCGCCCTTTTCGTGTCCGAAAAGTTCCGACTCCATCAAGCTTTCCGGAATTGCCGAGCAGTTGATGCCGATGAATGGTTTTTCGCGTCTGAGACTGAGCTGATGAATCGTGCGTGCAACCAGTTCTTTACCGGTTCCGGAATCGCCTGTGATCAAAACCGAGGCAGACGATGAAGCGACCTGCTCTACGAGCGAATAGATCTCACGCATCGCCGCGGAGTTTCCCACTAACTCGCCAAACGCGCCGCGATCCAGCAGCTGGCGGCGCAGGACCTCAATCTCACGTTTGGCCTCGTTTAGTTCGGGTTGCTGGGGTTCTGTTGACATATCGGACGCTGGTTGAGTTGCTCAACGATACCTGACAATAACACGCCGCTAATTTTCGTCGGCAGAAAAATATTCCGCAATCGCTTGAGCGAGCGCTGGGATAGTAAATTCTTGTGGTTGAACTTTCACGGTCAATCCATAATCTCTCGCAGTTGTCGCAGTGATGTCGCCAATACATGCAATCACAACCCCGCTGAGCGCGCTGCTCAAGTCCTGCGTGTCGAAAAGCCGGGCCAGATTTCGCACCGTGGATGAGCTGGTAAACGCGATACAGTCAGCGTCGCCGGAAAGCATCGCCCCGACGCGTCCGCGATCAAGATTGGCGGGTAGCACCGTGCGATATGCTGGAACGACATCAACGCGCGCGCCCGCGTCTTCCAGCGCTTTTGGCAGATAATCCCTGGCAACTGAAGCG
This sequence comes from Pyrinomonadaceae bacterium, assembly GCA_036009765.1. Lineage (GTDB taxonomy): Bacteria > Acidobacteriota > Blastocatellia > Pyrinomonadales > Pyrinomonadaceae > PSRF01. Next base: position 137,132 of record DASYLB010000036.1, read on the forward strand.
CGTGGCAGCAGGATATTAAGGCCTTGCAAGGCTTCAGTTCCGCCGACGAAGCGTTTAAGCGCGCTGAAAACTCCCTCGGCGACAAAATCTTCCGGAATCACATCTACGTGAACATGTAGATCGCGCAGCTTGTCGGCGGTTGCTTCGCCAATGGCGCACACCTTGAGATCGTCCAGGTTGCTGGCGTCACGATCTTTCATTCTGAGTCGTTGGAAAAAATAGTCGACGCCATTGACGCTGGTGAAGATCAGCCAGTCGTAACCATAGAGATGTTCGATAGCGTCATCAAGCCGTTCATAACTTTCGAGTGCGCAAATTTCTATTGTCGGACAGACAACTACCTTGCCGCCGTATCTTTCAAGTGCGGCGACGAACTCATCGGCCTGATCCTGAGCGCGAGTGATCACGACTGTGCGGCCGGCGAGGGATTGTTCGTGGATAGGTGTTGACTCAGTTGGTTTGGAATCCATGGTCCAACTTAATCCGTTTGACGGAAAGCTCTCAACGAGCTTGCGAAGCAAGCGAAAGCCAGCTTCGCTGGCTCGTTGAATGGTCAAACCTCGTCTATTCCGGCATCAGCAATTCGCGTGCGCCGCGCGCTAACAGTTGTTCCCCGAGCCGCATACCCAGCTCGTCTGCCTCGTCCAACCCGCCCGAGATGCGATCTCGCACAATTCGACTTCCGTCAGGAGCGGCTACGAGCCCATCAAGCCTGATACGCTTTTCGCGTACTATTGCATAGGCCGCGATTGGCAACTGACAACCGCCACCCAGGCTGCGTAGGAAGGCGCGCTCGGCGGTGCACGCCAGCCGCGTAAACTTGTGATCGAGTTTGTTAACGACGACAATCGTTTCTTCGTCGCCCGCGCGAGTTTCAATACCGAGAGCGCCTTGCCCCACTGCGGGAAGCATTTCACCTGCCGGCAGGGCGGCGCTGATCCGGTTTTCCATTCCCAGCCTGCGTAGACCAGCACAAGCCAGGACCAACGCATCATAGTGGCCTTCATCAAGTTTGCGGAGACGGGTGTCAACGTTTCCGCGAAGCTCCGTGATGACTAAATCGTTGCGCAGGTGCTTTAACTGCGCCAAGCGTCGCGGGCTCGAGGTGCCAACGGTGGCGCCTTTCGACAACGAGAGAATGGTGAACTGCGATCCTGACCGCTTCCGATTCAACACCAACGCATCGCGAGGATCTTCGCGCTTGCAAATTGCGGCGATCGCCAACCCCTCGGGCACAATCGTCGGTAGATCTTTTAGCGAGTGAACGGCGACATCGATACGCCGATCGAGCAGCGCCTCTTCTAGTTCCTTGGTAAACACTCCTTTGCCGCCTATAAGTGAAAGCGGATCCGGGTTCGTGTCTCCCGCAGTCTTGATAATTTCAATTCGCACTTCGAGCGAAGGTTCGATTCGCTCGAGTTCAGTCTTGACCATACCCGCCTGCGTCAGCGCAAGCTTCGAACCGCGAGAACCGATTACTAGTTGGTCTTTCATGAGTGGGGTCGGGGACGTGAACTACTCTTCGAGGCCAAAGATGTCGCGCCATGCCTGAATGGTTTCAGCATCGCTGGAGTCATATGAACGGCGCATGTGGCTCAACAGTGGATGGGAAATCTTATTAACGGTCGACACCAACAAGGCTTCAATTGCAGTTTCCTGTTCTGCGGTCAGTGGTCCTAGTCGAGTCCGTTGACGTGTCAGTTCTGATTTGGCGATGTCCTGAAGTTTATTTCGCAAGGCGCCGATTGTGGGGCCGATGTCCAGCACGCGCAGCGTTTGCTGAAACTGCATGATCTCAGATTCCACTATTAACTCGGCGCGTTCAGCTTCACGCTCGCGTTCGCGAATGTTTGAGGAAATCACTGCCTCGAGATCGTCAATGTCGAACACAAAAACGTTGGGCAGTTTGCCCACGGCTGGATCGATGTTACGAGGCACGCTGATGTCGATGAAAAAAGAAGGCCGGTTTCGTCGCTTGCCGAGTGCGTCGCGGACCATAGGTTCGGTAATCAAGTACTGATCAGCAGCGGTCGAGCAGATGATAATGTCTGCCTCCGCCAGATGGCGTGGTAGCTCTTCAAAGTTGACTGTCTCCCCACCAAGTTCTCCCGCCAGCCGTTCAGCGCGATCTAAGGTGCGGTTGGCGAGCAATACACGCGAGACGCCGGCGTGCAGCAGGTGACGAGCGGATAGTTCCGCCATTTCACCGGCGCCGATCAGCAGCGCTGTGTGCCCTTCGAGGGAGTTGAAGATCTTTTTTCCGAGCTCCACGGCCATGTAGCTGATTGAAACCGCGTTCGCTCCAATGCCAGTTTCCGTTCGTACCCGTTTCGCGACCCGGAAGGCGTGGTGGACCAGGCGATTGAGTATTCGTCCAGCAGTGCCGGCTTCCACCGCGATTGAGTAAGCGCGCCGCACCTGGCCAAGTACCTGTGGCTCGCCGACAACCATCGAGTCGAGCGATGACGTTACGCGAAAGAGATGACGAATTGCCTCGTCGTCAGTGTGTTGGTAGAGATGGGCTTGGAAAGCCGACCGGGGAAGAGAATCTGTCTTACTAAGAAACTGGTTAACGCGTTCAATACTTTCACTCAGTCGTTCATTAGCGGTTGCGGCAAGTACCTCCACGCGGTTGCAGGTGGAAACAATCAGACCCTCTCGCACTATCTCGCCATCAACGAGGGTGCGCAGTCCGGTTGAGCACGCTTCTTCAGTGAACGCCAGGAGCTCGCGCACTTCAACCGGCGCAGATTTATGATTGATGCCTACTAAAACTATGGACATTGCGAATTGCTACTTCGGAGCGGCGTTAATGTCTTAGCCGAAAACGTGATAACCACCCATTAGACTGGTGCCGAAATATGTCAGCAGGACCAGAGCGAATCCCGCTACGCCCATCCAGGCCGCCTTGCGTCCGCGCCAACTCGAAGTTGAACGGTAAAGAATCAGCAACAGGTAGAGCAACCACGTGAGAGCTGCAAATATCTCCTTGGGATCATTGTGCCACAAATGGCCGTCGCGTGACGACGCCCAGACCATGCCCGTGGCGATGCCGACCGTTAATAATGTAAGACCAATTGCTGCCGAGCTGGTTGCAATTTCGTTAACTGTTGTTAGCGAAGGCAGGCGGTGGAAAATAGCACCGAATGTTTTGAGTTTGAGTTCGCGCTCTTGCATGAGATACATGATGCTCGCCAGAAACACCACGAAGAACGCGGCGTAAGCGCACAGCAGTAGCGTCGTGTGCACCGGAAACAGCCAGGTTGCCGAGCGGATGCTGGCCTCGGCGTGATCGGGCGTTGCGGAACCGCTAATCACTGCGATAAAAACGAGCAAAGCAACGATCGGCATAGTGACGACGCCAAGCTGCCGTGCGAGATGGCGGTAAAGAACGAGACCGTAACTGGCGACCAACGTCCAGGCTAAAAAAGATAGCGTCTCGCGGCGGTAATAGAGCGGATAGTGACCGTCGATTACCCAGTCGGCGATCAGGGCTGCGGTGTGCAGCACAAAGCCGGCAGCCATCGCGTATTCAGAGACTCGCTGAAGCGCGCGCCGTTTATTCAGAAACGCGAGCACTGCGTGTATTGCGGAAATGACGTAAGCGGCCAGAACGGCCAGCAATAGCGATCTCATGTTTGCTTAAGTTGGTTATGAAAGTGACGCAGGCAATTCTAGTTGAGGACTGAGGAGGCGGCAAGGCAGGGCATTTTTCGGTAGTGGGTCGGTTTCAACGTAGCCGCTTTAGAATGCGGCGACCTGTCGCCGCTCTAGTCGGTGCGATTCCATCCAGAGTTTTCTGAATCTGCTTACAGGATGGCGCCTATCGCTCATCGTGGGCCAAAGCGGCGACAGGTCGCCGCACTCCAAGGAGATGCCTCTTTTTTGAAAGTGAAGTTCGGCATTTTTAGAGGTTTCACTGCAAGAGAGTTCGACAGGAAATTTTCGTGGTGGGTTTGGATCTTCACACCGGATTCATAGTCAACAATGGCAATGAGGTATAACTTGTTCATTCGTCGTATGGGTAGCCATTTGCGGTGGTGAATGAAAAGGCGCTCGATTCGAAGATCTGCAGGCTTCAAAATATCGAGTGCTTGGGAGAATCGCAGCGGATGACGAGTTCATCGCAAAGTGGCTGCTTAGAAAAGAAGTAGTAACCCAAGGGATTTAGGGCGTAAGCCTCGAACGAGATTGAAACGAAACGCGAGCCGCAAAACGAACGCTCCTGAAGCCGCTTTCGGATTGAAAGCGCATTCGGGCTGGACTGCGCTGGTGGTCCTCGGTACGGTCGACGGCAATCTGCAGGTGCTCGAGCGAAGGCGCTTGGAGCTGGTTGAAGAGGAGTGGCAGAAACAGCCTTACCACGCGGCGGAAGAGGTGAATGCGGCTGAAGCTCTAACAGTTGTCAAAAGCGGCATCAAAGCCGCTAAACGAATTGCGCTCCGCGAAGTGCAGCGGGCTGTCCAGCAAGCGCGAGAATACGGTTTCGAAGTCCGAGGATGTGGCTTGCTCGTCGGTAGTCCGATGCCAAACTGGAGCGTCGTTGAAATTCTCGCGGTGCACTTTCGCATGCATAAGGCAGAAGGCGTTCTTTTTCGAGAGGTGCTGCGGGATGCGGCGCTTACTTGCGGCCTGAGACTCGCGGAAGTACCTGAAAAGGCTTTACTCGAGCACGCTGAGTCGGCGCTTGCTACCAAAGCGAGTACTCTACTACAGACGATCGCTGCACTGGGAAAGTCGGTTGGAGCACCGTGGGGAAAGGATCAAAAAGACGCTACGTTGGCCGCGATGATTGCACTCCACGGGCGGGACGACTCTTGATGCGATGGGACCACAGAACCGAGCGCGGTAGCGCCGGATGCTGGCGTTAGCGTGAAGAAGCGACGAGTTCTGACGGCTTCAAGAGTCGCTGGTGAATGTAGGATCCGGCGCTACCGCGCCCAGTTCTGTATCGGCTAGCGTAAGTATTTCCTCGGCGTTCTCATTGCGGGTGGCAACCGTTATTCTTGCTTCAGTCATCGTAGCGACACGTCCGCGGGTAAGCTTCGCTTGTTTCAAGTAAATAACTGGAGAGAGATCGGCCTTGATGCTTCGTATCTGCCTAATCTGCTCGCTCTGTTTAGCGGCTGCGATCGGCGGGTTTTCGTTAACCACCAGAGCCCAGCGCGGTGTCAGGAGACCGACCACAGTTAACGAGTCAACCAGGCAAGCCACACCGCCTAAGACAGCCAAGCCTGCCGCAACGCCTAGTCCCGAGCCATCGCCCGAGGAAGTCCCCGTAGTCGACGATGCTGCCGATCAAAAGGTTGGTCCGCAAGACGTCGAAAGTCTGAAGACAGATACGAACCTGGTCACGGTTCCGGTCATAGCTGCCACGCGAGAGGGAATCTATGTTCCTGATCTGACTCAGGCGGAGTTTGCCATCGAGGAAGATGGAAAGAAGCAGGAGATTGCCTTCTTCGCGGCAGTGAGTGCGCCGTTTCACGTTGTGCTGTTGCTCGACACCAGCGCGAGTACCGAGAACAAACTACGCGACATTAGAAAAGCGGCGGTGGCCTTCGTCGAGCAACTGCAAAAGATTGACCGCGTGAAAGTCATTTCATTTGATACTGAACTGCGTGATCTATGCGAGTTCACAAATGATCGGACGGTGCTGACAAACGCCATCTACAAAACCACTCCAGGCCAGGGAACCAGGCTCTACGACGCGTTTGAGTTGGCGCTCGACTCCATAAGGACGATCAAAGGTCGAAAAGCGATCGTGCTTTTCACTGATGGCGTTGATATGTACAGCGATCGCGCCACCTACGCGAGTTCGCTCAAAGGGCTCGACGAGGAAGGCGTGATTGTATATCCCATTCGCTACGAAACGCGTGCCCAGACCGAGCGCATTGTTCGCGATGCGACCGAGAGTCAGGGGCCACAACTTCCCACCATTGATGTTATCCGTCGCGAACCTCCCGGAACTACCGCGCCCACTTTTCCGAGCGACGACCCGCAAACTGTGCCTACTTCCGGACAGCGAAAGACTACCGGCCCATTTGGTTTACCAAGCCCGGACGAAATCATGAGGAGACGACCTCGCCAGGATCCCGATCCCGAACCCTTTCCTGATGGCAGCCGGCCGTCGGACGGATCAACGCGACAACCGGACGAACGCACTGATCGCGACCCCAACGGGCGTGTTCCGAATGACCCTTTACCCGATCGCAATGGTCGAGGTGGTAGTACCACCAGCCTACCGCCATCCGGAGGAAGTGGTCGGCGCGAAGGTGATTCAGTAGATGTAATGCTCGATCAAATGTACCTCACCGCTGAGGCCTACCTGGCCCAGCTGGCAAACGCGTCTGGAGGTCGACTGCTGCGAGCTGATACGCTCGACTCCTTGCCCGATGCGTTCAAAAAGATCGCGGCTGAACTCAGAAGCCAGTATGCGATTGGCTACTATCCCACCAACAAGACGCGAGACGGCCAGTATCGCAAGATTAAGGTCACAGCGACGCGCAAGAACGTCGTCGTCCGCGCCCGTCCCGGTTACCGCGCCCCGAGCGGTGGTTGAAGCTTGAGCAGAGGATTAGGGGCAAAGGGTAACGGGGAAAGGGCAATAGGAGCAGTTGCTCAGTTCCGTGACCCTTAGTCTCTTCTTGTCCTTGACGCTTTCCCCATTACCTCTTCCCCCACTCATATTAAGCAACGTCTTGTTTGCGATCCTTCACTCGTGCTAGTTTGCTCGCCTGTAAAAATCCACTTGGAACGTTGAGTAGTAGATCGTATGCCTGATCGAAACGAAGCGTGGGAGTTGTTGTGTGAATACACCAAGGGCGAGAGTTTGCGGAAGCACGCACTCGCCGTCGAGGCCGCGATGCGCGCGTGCGTGAAGCGATACGGGTCGGCCGAGGATAGTGAGGATGAGTGGGGACTAGTTGGACTGCTCCACGACTTCGATTACGAGATGTTTCCGACCGCCGATCAGCATCCCTTTACGGGAGCAAACATACTCTGCGGCCGCGGCTATTCGGAGCGTTTTATTCGCGCGATCATGGGCCATGCCACTTACACCGGCGTGCCCCGCGACACCGCTATGGCGCGGGCTCTTTTCGCAACTGATGAACTTTGTGGCTTCCTGGTCGCGTGTGCGCTGGTGCGGCCAAACAAGAGTCTCGATGATCTGGAAGTTTCTTCAGTGAAGAAGAAGCTCAAAGACAATGCGTTTGCGCGTTCAGTAAATCGGGACGACATCAGGCAGGGAGTTGAAGAGCTCGGCGTTGATCTCGACGAGCATATACGCTTTGTGATCGATGCCTTACGACCGTTGCAAAAAGGAATCGGACTCAATCCGTTGGAATGAACCACCGACTAATGCCCACTAAACTGAACTGAGATTACCGGGCGTACCAGGTTGAGGTTGTACTGGTTCGCGCCGCGCCATGACGATCGAAGCGACGACAATAATCAGGATCGTCAGGAACAGGGCGATGATTGCGGTTAGAAACGCCTGCAACCTGCGGCGCCGCGCGGTGTGGCGATAGACGAACATCGAGGCCAGCAGCGTTGTCACTAGCGGAAGCAGGTAGGTTGAAAACACAACCGCGCCTGGGGTGGTGATTGGATGAATCGACGAGAAGACCGAGAGGATGATGGCTATAGCGGAACCAGCGCCAACTAACGCAGCGATGAACGAAGAAATAAGTACCAGCTTCAGGCGCATTTGATTGTATCCTTTGGGCGAAGCGGAAATCTCGCGAAACTCGCCCTGACGGAAGCAGTACTACGATTGAGCAACCCAAGAATACCACAGCATTCAATTTCTCCGGTTTGTAACGCAAACTTGTTGGTTTGCGCATGGCTTTCACCACTAACAGGTAGCTAACGTTGTCGCCCCAAACCAACAGTTTGCGTTACATTAAAGCATGCTTACCAGAAGCGCATTAATCTATCTCTCGCGCCAGGAGGGGCTGAAGGATTTTGCCGCTCGCTTTCGGCTGTTTAAGAAACTAACGACACGTTTCGTTGCGGGCGAAACAATCGACGAAGCCGTCGCTTTCATTCGAGAGTTGAACGCCGAAGGTTGTTCCGCGTCTTTCGACCATCTCAACGAGTCGGTCGCCAGTCCCGCTGAAGCCGAGGGCGAGGTCGCCGAGTACTTGCAGATTCTGAACCGGATTGACGAAACCGGGATCAACTCCAACGCCTCGATTAAATTAACGCAGTTTGGCCTGGAACTTGATCCGGAGCTCGCATATAAAAACGCACGCGCTGTTGTGGCTGAAGCGGCGCAACGCGGAAACTTCGTGCGGGTCGACATGGAGTCGTCGAGCGTCACGCAGGTGACGATCGATATATTCAAACGCTTGCGTTCCGAGTTTGAGCTGAACGATGTCGGCATCGTGCTACAGTCGTATCTGCGGCGAACCTATGTGGACGCCGAAGAGCTAGTGAAACTGCCGGCGCGCATTCGCATCTGCAAGGGGGCCTACAACGAGCCGCCGGAAGTTGCTTTTCCCGATAAGAAGGACGTGGACGAAAACTATGTGCGGGTGATGCAACTACTGTTATCCAGCGGAACCTATCACGGTATCGCGACTCACGATCCAAAGATGATCGAAGCCACCGTCGCTTTTTCGCAGCGCGAAGGCATTCCTAAAGAGGCGTTTGAGTTTCAGATGCTTTACGGCGTGCGCCGAGATCTGCAGCGGCAGCTCGCCAGGGACGGCTACAACATGAGGGTGTATGTTCCCTACGGGAAACACTGGTATCCTTACTTCATGAGACGGCTGGCGGAACGCCCGGCAAACATTTGGTTCGTTCTGAAAAATCTACTCAAGGGCTAATGTAGGACAGGCATTCCTGCCTGTCCCGAACTCTGGTATTTCTGGACCACATCTGAATGGAAAACTACTACTGGATCTTGTGGAGCATACTCGCCGCGATTCTAATCGTTGCCGAAGTGTTCACATCCGGCTTCGTATTGTTGTGGTTCGGCATCGGCGCCCTGGCCGCGGCGCTTGCAGGTGTTCTCGGCGTTAACAACCTGGGAATTCAGTTTCTAATCTTCGCTCTCGTTTCAATCGGACTTACGGCGGCTTCGCGAACGATCTTTGTAAACTATTTCTCACGAGAAAAGACTGGCGACTCGCTGCGCACCGGCGTCGACTCGCTACCGGGAAAAATCGGCACGGTCGTTTCTTCGAGTCGTGGCGCGATGCAGGAAGGCGCTGTGAAAGTTTTTGGTTCTACCTGGACAGCCTACCCGGCTGATGGTGAATCGGCATTGGAAGCGGGCGAACGCGTGCGAGTGGAAAGCATTGAGGGGTCATCGATCTATGTCCGACGCATCGACGAAGCCAGTGACTGGCGCGGCAAAGCGTTGCCGGACGAGAATAGCTAGTAAGCGACGGTTCTGAGAGGATTTTTCATATCTGATTTTTCATTTCTCATTTGTCGTTGCAAGAAATGCCGGTTGCTTTTCCGGCAAACTGGAAAATGAAAAATGAAAAATGAAACATGGAAAATCTGAAGTAATTAGCGGGGTTCCGTATCCGGGTCGTAGCTGTCGTCGAGCGTTTTATCGTCTTCGAGCAGAGGTAACTCGACCGTTATCTTTTCGGCGGAAGGCTCTTCCAATTCATTGCCGGTGAAGCGAGCCAGGATAACCGTAATGTTGTCCTCACCGCCGCGATTGTTCGCTTCGGCAATCAACTCATCACAGGCTTTTGCCAGATCATGGTTGCTGCCAACGATGTTCTGAATATCTTCAGAACGCAACTTTCCTGATAAACCATCACTACAAAGCAGCAGCGTATCGCCCCGTCTCAGCTTAATGCGTCCGGTTACCGGCGTGACATCACCTTGAGCGCCGAGTGCCTGCAGGATCACGTTACGAAACATGTGAGTCTCGGCTTCCGCTTCGCTGATCTGGCCCACATCCACCAACTGCTGAACTAAAGATTGGTCCTTGGTGGCTAGGCGAATCTGGTTCTTGCGCATGAGATAACCGCGACTGTCACCGACTTGAACCAGATCCAACAGGTCGCCGTGTATGGCAGCGCCGGTGAAGGTCGCGCCCATGCCCGCGCAGCGCGAGTCTTCCTGGCTCTTATCGTGAATCGCGCGATTGGCGTATACAGTCGCAGTCTTCAAGCACTCGACCAGCGTCGCGTCTGGATCGCATACCTCGGAATTTTTACCAAGGATCATGTCGCGGACCGAATCCACCGCCATGCGACTGGCAACGTCGCCAGCGAGCGCGCCGCCCATGCCATCGGAAACAACCAATACCAGGCCCTTTTCGCCTAGTTCGAAGTTACCCATATTGGTTGGTTCTTCGGCCCCGTCAGTGGCGGTCCAGGTTTGTTCTTTGGAGAGCTCGAGGACGAGGAAGTTGTCCTCGTTTCCGCGGCGAACGCGACCTACGTCGGATTTTGCGTGCAGTTCAACAATCATATGGCGCGTGAAGGCGATTCAGGAAAAGGCAAAGTTCGCTTCGGATTCTAACCTGTCTGGAGTTTCGCTGTCACTTCCGATTTGCTGTCAGGCTGTCTCCTAGTTTGAAATTCTCTGTGCCTGCTGTGTCTCGGTGGTTGGTTTTTGCTTAGACTCTATCCACCACAGAGACACAGAGCACACAGACGTTTCCCGGAGAAATCTGTTCGACGTTCCGTTCAGATACTATTTAGAGCTTGATCGAGGTCGGCAATTATGTCATCCGTGTCTTCGAGCCCAACCGAAACTCTCACCAGTCCATCCGTAATACCCAGCCGGGCGCGTTTCTCGATATCAACCGACGCGTGCGTCATTGTTGCCGGATGCGAAATGAGCGTTTCTACGCCGCCAAGACTCTCCGCCAGCGTGCACAGCTTTACTGACTCAAGCACGACCCGCGCGGCCTCGAGCGAACCGACATCAAACGCGACCATGCCACCGAACCCATCCTGCTGCCGTTTTGCCAAAGCATGCTGCGGGTGTGATGCCGAGCCCGGATAATAAATCTTTTTGACTTTCGGATGCTCTTCCAAAAACGCGGCCACAGCCCGACCCGATTTGTCGTGTTGCTCCATGCGGAGCGCCAGCGTTTTGGTTCCGCGCATGACCAGCCAGGAGTCGAAAGGGGAGAGAATTGCGCCGGCGCTATTTTGAATAAACCCGATCCACGCGGCATCCACTTCGTCGTTCAATAAAACTGCGCCGCCAATCCCATCGGAGTGTCCGTTCAAATACTTCGTGGTCGAATGGACCACGATATCAACGCCAAACTCCAGCGGCCGCTGCAGGTAGGGTGACATGAAAGTGTTGTCACAAACGACGCGCGCTCCCGCTCGATGTGCTATCTCCGACACTTCACGTAAATCGGTAACGATCATCACTGGGTTAGTCGGCGTCTCAACGAACACCATTTTTGTATTTGGCTTGATTGCGGCTTCGACGTTAAGCGCGTCTGAGGTGTCTACGAAATCAAATTCAATGTTGTAGTTTGCGAGTACTTTCGTGAAGAGGCGAAAGGTGCCGCCGTAGGTGTTATCGGAAACAACCACATGCTCGCCGGCCTTTACCAATCGCAAGGTCGCATCGATCGCCGCCATCCCGGAGGCGAAAGCATAACCAAAACGAGCGCCTTCGAGCGCCGCCAGGTTTTGTTCCAGCGCGCTCCTGGTAGGGTTTTGCGTGCGCGCGTATTCGTAACCCTTGTGCTTTCCGAGTCCTTCTTGCGCGTAAGTTGAAGTTTGATAAATAGGGACGGTAACGGAGCCGGTGGTCTGTTCGGGATCCTGTCCGCTGTGAATTGCTTTAGTTGCGAAACCCATAAGTAGTAATCGTAAATCCTGAGTCGTAAATAGTAAAACGCGCCGGTCAAACAAACCGCAGTTTTGCGACGCAACCTGAGCTGGCGATGACCCGCGCGGAGCGTGGCATGGTAGCCCGCACATCAAGCAGTGTCAATCAGCTTGGTCGCGAGGTAGTGGCCTAACTTTGGAGTGCGGTGACCTGTCACCGCTTTCACCAGCGGCGGCTCGACGCCGCGCCGTTTGCTAAGGGACTGTTTTCGTCAACCTGCTGCGACAGGTCGCAGCGACCAAAGCGCCGACAGGTCGGCGCACTCCAAATTAAATCACTACCGCTAGCTGGCTGAGCGGCATAGCAGATGCGCTTACGACCGCTTGCAGTGTTATCTGCTGCACGGTTGGCTGACGATGGGGCATCACGCCGTGGCGGTTCGCGTCGATTACCAGTTTTGCCCCACCCGCAATTGTGGTCTGGCGACATCTTCGGCAGTCCCAATCTCATTCAATGCGACGAAAAGTTGGGATGGAGGTCGCTTTAGTGGTTTTTCTAATTCACGACATTCGGTTAACAGTTTCTAAATTCTTCAGGCTTGCTAACGGAGGCGGGTCTGTTGTGGGGGAAAGTCTGCTTATGAAGAGGGCGTTCGGTTTAGTTTCCTTGTTGCTGCTGGTCTGCTGCAGTGCTTACAGCGGCAGAGCGCAAAAAATTATTGATATGCCGCCGCCACCTCCGCCACCAGTGTTGCGCCCAGCCGCAAAGCCGCAGGTCGATCAACCAGCGACAACCGCTCCAGAGAAAGAACCGGAATTTGAGGAAAATGACGTCGTGCGAGTCAGCACGAACTTGATAACTGTTCCGGCTGAAGTTATCGATCGCAACGGCCGCAACGTGGGCAGTCTGCAAAAAAACGACTTTCGCGTTTACGAAAACGGCGTTGAACAACAGCTATCTTATTTTGCTTCAGTGGAACAGCCGTTTACCGTCGCGCTGCTGCTCGACGTTAGCGGTTCAACTCAATCACAACTCCAGGCCATCCGTACCGCTGCCAATACTTTCATTAAGCGCCTGCGTCCGAATGATCGGCTGCTGCTCGTCTCGTTTGACGGCAGAATAAATGTTCTGACAGAAGCCGTGACGTTGGCGGAGTTACGTAAGCAGAAACTGCGTCTGGACGCCATTCACGACGGCACCTTGCTTTACGACACGGTAGGGTTTGTCTTGAATCAACGGCTGGCCGCCATTCCCGGGCGTAAAGCGATTGTGTTGATGACGGACGGCGTTGACAACGGCAGCAGGCAGGCTTCGCTGAAGCAAAACCTGCGCGATGCGGAAGAAGCAAACGTAATTATCTACACCGTTCAGTACAACACCATGCCGCAGCTTCCCGCGCGTCTCAGTCAAATCAGCAATCTCAAAGCGAGAGAACATGTGCGCACTAAGATGGTGAAGGATTATGGCGTAGGCTCAACCTATCTGCAGTTCCTCGCCGAAAAGACAGGCGGGCGCATTTATCGAGCTGACGATCTCGCTGACGTGCCGCAAATGTTCAGCGACATCACCGACGAACTCGGCCGGCAATACAGTCTTGGCTACTATCCGAAGGGTCAGGCACAGCCCGGTGAAAAACGCGACATCAAGGTGCAGACACGAGTTCCAAACCTGGTAGTGCGTGCGCGCGAAAGTTATGTTGCCACCGCCAAGGCTTCCACTAACGGCGGGCAAGACTGAAGGCGTTCCTGTTCTTAGGTCTCTGGGCTTTGAACTTTGTACTTTCAACTTGTTCGAGCTTCGAATACGTTGGATAGCTTTGATTCTAACTAAAAGCAAAGATAAAAGTTCAAAGTACAAAGTTCTAAGTACAAAGACCAAATCCCAAAGACCCAAGACCGTCTCAACGTTGACAGTGGCTGCTTGCCAAGTTAATCTGTTACCCCGTGAATCACACGGGCGCAAATCCTTCTCCTAATCCCAAAACAAAAGCTGTCGCAATCATCCCCGCTCGCTACGATTCTGTTCGTTTGCCGGGTAAGGCGCTGCTCGAAATTGCCGGCAAGCCAATGATTTGCCGGGTGGTGGAACGCGTGCTCGCCGCCGGAAATATCGCTCGCGCCATCGTTGCGACTGATGATGCTCGCATAGTTGCGGCGGTGAAGGCTGCCGGTTACGAGGCGGTAATGACGAGCGCTAATCACCGTAGCGGCACTGATCGAATTGCTGAAGTCGCGCAATCGCTCGATGACGTCGACATCGTTGTGAATGTTCAGGGTGATGAGCCGTTGATATCGCCGGAGACGATAGAGCTTGCCGTCGCGGCGATGTGGGAAGAGCGAGAGGGCGGAAAAGACGAACCAGGAAATGACGCGCCTGGCATCGTTACGACTTGGGAACCAATTGAGTCCGCCGATGAGGTACTCAATCCCGACGTAGTAAAAATTGTATTAGATGAAGGCGAACGTGCGATCTACTTTTCTCGCTCAGCGGTGCCCTACCCGCGTGATGCGGTTCGACAGCACGGTTCAATTAAGTCGGCTTTAGAACATGAGCCCGGTTTGTTAGCAGGTTTCCGCAAACATACCGGGCTTTATGTTTACCGGCGCGAAGTTCTTCTCGAATTTGCGCAATGGTCGCAATCGGAACTGGAACGGACAGAGTCGCTTGAACAACTGCGGGCGCTGGAACATGGCGTGATTATCAAAGCGATAAAGGCGAGTACATCCTCAATCGGGGTTGATACTTTGTCGGATTTAGAAAAGGTTCGAGGAATGATGAAGAAAGCTTCGAGTTTCGAATTTCAAGTTTCGCCTTAAACCCACAACTCAGAACTAGTTTTCATGAACGACTGGATAGGTTTAGCAGTAATCGGGTTCATTGTTTTATGCGCGCTACTTTTCTTGTGGTGGCTTTCGCGACCTTACGATATTAGCATCGAAGAGTTTGATAAACGGGCGCACGAGGCCCCGAGTCTAATGAGCGCCGGTCTCGTCAGTCTGCAAAAACTTTTGGATCCGGCGACGACGAAGGCCGTTGAAGCCCAGGAAGACTTTAGGGAAGGGCGTTTCGACAGTGAGCAAGCCAAGGGCGATGGACCGGAGCACAACGAGGAGCAGGAGCAGTAAGCAGAACGATGAAAGGCAATCATGACTAAATATATTTTTGTAACCGGCGGCGTTGTTTCAAGTTTGGGCAAAGGTCTGGCGGCCTCTTCAATTGGCTGCCTGATGGAGGCGCGCGGGCTGACTGTTTCGCTGATAAAACTCGATCCTTACATCAACGTCGATCCCGGAACGATGTCGCCGTTTCAACATGGCGAGGTCTTTGTAACTGATGACGGCGCTGAAACCGATCTTGACCTTGGCCACTACGAACGATTCACACACGCTCCGCTTTCGCAGGCCAACAACTGGACGACTGGCCGGATTTACCTTTCGGTTATTGAGAAAGAACGACGTGGTGATTACCTGGGAAAAACAATTCAGGTGGTGCCGCACATTACCAATGAAATCAAAGCTGCTGTCCGAGCGGTCGCGGAAAAGGACAATGCCGACGTAGTCATCGTTGAGATTGGCGGCACCGTCGGTGACATTGAATCGTTGCCATTCATGGAAGCGATTCGCCAGATGGGTAACGAGGAGGGCGCCGGCAATACGCTCTACATCCACGTGACGCTGGTGCCGTACATAGCCGCGGCCAAGGAACTAAAAACCAAGCCCACGCAACACTCGGTTAAGGAGCTTCGTGAGATTGGTATCGCTCCTGACATCCTTTTGTGTCGTTCTGAAAAACCGCTTTCTTACGATCTGCGTTCAAAGATCGCGCTCTTCTGCAACGTGAAGGAATCCGCGGTGATCAGCGCCATGGACGTTGACACTATTTATGACGTGCCGCTGGCGTTTCACGAGCAGGGATTGGACGAGTTGATCGTGACGCAACTTGCTTTTGGCGATCGCGCCTCACATTCGGACCTGGCCGAGTGGCGCGACCTCGTTGGAACAATACGTGAACCGTCCGGTGGCGAAGCTTCGATCGCTATCGTCGGAAAGTATGTTGAACTGGAGGACTCCTACAAGTCTTTGCGCGAGGCGCTGACGCACGGCGGTGTGGCTAACAATATACGCGTTAGTGTGAAGTGGATTGAATCAGAAGATCTGATGGACGACGACTACGAGTCTCGATTGCGCGACTTCGATGCCATCCTGGTGCCCGGCGGTTTCGGCAAACGCGGCATAGCGGGGATGATTCGCGCGATTACTTACGCGCGGAAAAGTCATACGCCCTACTTCGGTATCTGCCTCGGAATGCAGACGGCTTGTTTGGAGTTTGCGCAGAATGTTTGTGAACTCAAGAATGCGGACTCTACCGAGTTTGATGACAAAACGCAGCAACCAGTGATTTTCAAGTTGCGAGATCTGGTCGGTGTGGAAGACCTCGGGGGCACGATGCGTTTAGGCGCGTGGCCCTGTAATTTAGCGGCGGGTTCGCTGGCCCGGGAAGTTTATGGAACTGAAGGAATCAGCGAGCGACATCGTCATCGTTATGAGTTCAACCCTGAATTTCGCCAGACACTGGAAAGTGCCGGGCTGGTCTTCAGCGGTGTTTCGCCCGATGGCAAGTTTGTAGAAATAGTCGAGCTTTCACGCGAGGAACATCCGTGGTTTCTTGGTTGCCAGTTCCATCCCGAATACAAATCGAAACCGTTGAACGCGCATCCGCTGTTTTCTGCTTTCGTGCGCGCCGCTCATGAAAACCGAATGCGGAACGAAACCTCGATGGACAAGAGCGCCGAAGCCGAACCGCTAATCCCCGAACGCGCGAGTGTGGTAAGCGCTGAATGAACTCCCCGACCTCTATAAGTCTATTCGGAATCTCATGCTGTAATCCCTAGCCCCGCCTTGGAGTGCGGCGACCTGTCGCCGCTTTTGGTCGGCTGCGGTTCCATCAAGAGCTTTTTAGATGAATCTGCTTGCGGAATAGCGTCTATCGGTCACCGTGCGCCAAAGCGGCGACAGGTCGCTGCACTCCAAGGAGATGCCTGTGTTTTGAAAGTGAACTGATACCGCACAATCCCCTCGCTACCGCTCCCGTTAGGTTTAGGTAATAATGCTATTGTCTCCTCAGTTATCGAATTCATATGCTTCATTGCCCCACATGTGGCCTGCAGTATTCCACCGACTTCGAGATTTGTCCTGAGGACCAATCACCGTTGCAGGCCGACTCGACCATCATGGGTGCGACGCCAGCCGATCCGCTGCTGGGCCACACGCTCGACGGAAAATATCGTCTTGATGAGCGTTTAGGCGTAGGTGGTATGGGCACGGTGTATCGCGCAGTACACCTGCTGATCGATCGGCCAGTCGCAGTTAAAGTTCTGAACCGGCTCTTTGTTGAAGACGAAGCAGCCCGCACCAGATTTCGTCGTGAAGCCCGAGCTGCGGGCCGCTTGCAACATCCCAACGCAGTCACCGTTACGGACTTTGGCGAGTCGCAAGACGGCTACGTCTATCTGGTGATGGAACTGCTGGAAGGCCGAACGCTCCGGGACGTACTTGCGAAAGAAGCGCCGCTCGACGTGGCCCGTTCAGTTGCGTTGATGGTCCAGATTTCCGCTGCGGTGGCGGCGGCGCACGAAGCCGGCATCATCCACCGGGATCTAAAACCAGCCAACATTTTCATCGTGCAGCGGGCGGAAGTCCCCGCCGTTGTTAAAGTCTTAGACTTTGGCATTGCCAAACTTGCCGCGGAATTGCTCGAGGAAGAAGAGGAGGAGAGACAGGCGCTCACGCAAGTTGGCGTCATGATCGGCACACCTCGTTACATGTCTCCCGAACAGTGTGACGGCGTTGATCTCACTCCAGCAGCCGACGTGTACAGTCTCGGCTGCATTCTCTACGAGATGATCACCGGCACGGTGCCGTTTAGCGGATCGACACCGCTGGCTATTGCAGTAAAGCAAACCTCGGAGATTCCGCGCAGCCCGCGCGAATTTGTTTCCTCCATTCCGCCGGCGCTCGAACAAGCGGTGCTTCACGCGCTCGAGAAGCGACCGGAAGATCGACCGGCAAACGCGGCGGCGTTTCGTGAAGAACTAATTGCAACGGCTGAACGGCTGGGACTTGAACACGCTGCGGTGACAAGTTCTCCGGACCTTGCTGCATTGCGTAGCGTGGGCACTGAGTCGCCGTCTGGACGTTTGATCATAGACATTTCGCGTTTACGAGAGACGCGCGCTAATAGTTCGGAGGACCTGACCGCAATTAGTCCTGGGCGATCTGCGCAGAACATCGAAACTTCTGGCGCGGCCACCAGTGCGGAAGCTATGAAGCGTTCTTTTCCGCGGCGCTCTTTTTCTCTCGAATCCGGCTCCTCAAAAATACGTCTGAAGCTTATGGCGGTTGTAATTGTCGCGGCCGTTATAGTTGCAGGGGTACTTGCGGTTCGCTCGCGAAATGCAGCGGCGCCGGACCCAGTGGTTGCAGTTAGTCCTACTCCCACGCCGGAACCGAGCCCAACCCCAACGCCGTCGCCGTCACCTGCGCCGAAACCCCCGGAGAAGAAGCCCGCGGTCCAGCCAAAAAAGGATTCGAAAGCAAAAGCCATCGTTAATAAACTTAAGCGCTTCCTGAAGAACCCGTTTTAGAATCAGCACAAACACATGACCACCCAGCAGATAAAACCTTTTCAAGTTGGCAACGCGACGTTTGGTGACGGCCGCTTAACGATCATTGCCGGTCCCTGCGTAATCGAATCGCGAGATCACGCTCTGATGATGGCGCGAGAATGCTCGACGCGCGCTCGCAACGCCGGATTGGATTTTGTTTATAAGTCGTCGTTTGACAAGGCGAATCGTTCTTCGATCAAAAGTTTTCGGGGTCTGGGGATGGAAGAGGGACTCGAGGTCTTGCAATACGTTAAAGCGGAAATCGGTGTGCCGGTGTTGACTGATGTCCACGACGTAGCGCAGGTTGCGGCGGTGGCGGAAGTGGCAGACGTGCTGCAGATTCCCGCATTCCTTTCGCGGCAAACGGACCTGGTGTTGGAAGCGGCAAGATCAGGTCGGGCAGTGAATATCAAGAAGGGACAATTTCTGGCGCCGCTTGACGCTCGCAATATCGTTGACAAAGCTCGCGCGGTTGGTTGTGAGAAATTACTGCTAACGGAACGCGGAGTGAGTTTTGGTTACAATAACCTCGTTGTGGACATGCGATCTTTTCCGATCATGCGCGAGTTTGGTGTCCCGGTTGTGTTCGACGTAACTCATTCGCTGCAATTGCCGGGTGGCCTCGGACATGCAACGGGCGGGCAGTCGGAATACATCGAACCGCTCGCGCGCGCTGGTGTTGCTTGCGGCATCGATGCTGTTTTTATGGAAGTACACGAATGTCCCGAGCGCGCGCCTTCAGACGGACCAAATGCGCTGCCGCTCGAACGCATGGAAGCATTGTTGATGATGCTTCGCGAAATTCACCAGCTAGTGAGCCTGCCGCGCAGCGGCGACTAAATTTACCCCGGCGTTCAATGCCGGAACAATCATCGAAGCAAAATCAAATATGAAGATCATTGGCGTCATCTTAACAATCCTTTTCGTTCTTTCGTCGGTAAGCACCGCCCAGGAAGAAGCGAGGGCTGCCTGGCAGGTCACTAACTTTGATATCACCGCAAACATTCAGCAAGCGGAGCGAACGTTGAGTGCCACCGCGGTTCTCAGTGCCAGCAACGTCGGTCGCGGTACGGGCGCCTCTTTTACTTTTCGGCTTGCGACCAAAGCTGCGGTTAAGTCTGTTACGGTAGCCGGCGCGACTGCCAACTTTCGTGCGGTGCCGGAGAGCTACGGAAACCTGCAACGAATAACGGCCACGCTGCCGACCTCGGTGCCTGCCGGTGGTCCACTCGTGATTACCATCAATTACAGTTTGCCGGTTGAAAGCAATACCGGTCTCGCAGCGATTTCATCGATCGAGTCACAGTTTCTGCCACTCGCTTTTTGGTATCCATTGCCTAACACGCCGCTGACGGTCCGCGGTGCTGACACGGCGCCGTTTCGGCTGGTTGTTAACGGCGCAAACGTTGTGAGTTCGGGCGTCGAAAAGAGCGGCTCGGCGGGTTCCACAGTTTACGAACAGTCTTTAGCTGCACAAGCGTTTTTTGTTCAGGGCGACTGGGAGAAACTTGAAGGCAATGGCGACACGAAAAACATCACGGCGCTGGTTCCGCGTGGGGTCACGCCAGAAGAAAAGAAACAGGCGGAACTACTGATCAACCTGGCTGGCGCCGCGCGCTCTTACTACGCAGGACTGTTGGGTCCTGCTCCAGAAGTTCCGGTTCGATTGGTAACAGTCAGGCGTGGCGCTGGGTTCAGCGATAGCGGCGTAATTTTAGTTGAGCCGGGCGTCCTGCGAAGAACCAAGGTTGACGCCGCAACGGTGCTCCTGATCTCAGAAGCAGTTTCACGTCTCTGGGTTGGCGGGCAAACCGCCGTGAGAGGCGAAGGCAGTGGTCTATTGCGCGAAGCGTTACCGCGATTCCTGGCGGCGCAGTTCATAGAGAAGCAGTTTGGGCGTGAAGCTGCCAAAGCGGAGTTGCTAAGGGAGCGCCTCGCCTACAGCACCGTTGCCAAGCGAGATGGCCCACTCTCACGCGTGACGCCGGTCGAAGGTTCTTATTTCAGTTCAGTGCCCAACAAGGGTGCGATGGTTTGGCGACTGGCAGCCAGCAGTATTGGCACCGATGCGTTCATAGCGATTGTCCGGGATCAATTACAAGCCGGCAAAACCAATGTCGCCGGAATGAATCTCGCCGCCTTCCGTGCCGCCTTAATTGCGCGCGGCGGCGAGAAGTTGAAAACGGTACTCGAGCAACAACTCGATCAGGTTACCGATATGGATCTGTTGATTGGTGCGCCTCAGCAACGCACAAGCGAATGGGCTGTTGCGCTTAGAAATGTGGGATCGACTGACGCGTTGACAACGGTGCGAGCAAGAACCGCTAGTGGTGAACAACTTTCGGTTGACGCGGTGGTGCCGGCGCGCAACTTTGGGGAAGCGGTGTTTAAGACGGCGGCGAAGCTGGTTCGGGTTGAGATTGATCCTGACAAACTCTATCCGCAGTTGGATTATTCAAACGACAGCAGCCCGCGCGAGCGAGATGTTCAGGAGGGCCTGGCGGAAGCGGCACGACTGTTTGGCGCGCAGGATTATCTTAAGGCCGAAACAATCGCGCACGAGATCCTGGCGGCGATTCCAAATCTCCAGGAAGCGCGCATAATTCTGGCGCGAGCTTTACTGGGCCAAAATAGAAACGACGAAGCAGAAAAACTTTTCCGCACCGTGCTCGACGAACCAGTGCCCACAGCCGCGGCATTGGCATGGGGCAACATCGGACTTGGTGAAATAGCTTTGCGGAAAGGGCAGGCCGGGGAAGCAGCCAAGCGGTTTAACGAAGCCGTGCGCGCAGATGCTGAATATGCTTCGTCGCTTGCAGCACGCGCAGGTCGCGTCAAAGCGGAAACAGCCGCAAACACTTCGCAGGTGGACGGCGCAGTTCGCACCTTTATTGGTCAACTGGATCAGGCGATCCTTAGTGGCAAAAAAACCGAGCTCGAACCGCGCGTTGTTTCAGGCGAACTGGTGCGTTTTGTCAACGGAGTCATCGGCACGCAACCTGAACTTTGGCAGACTCGCGTATTGAGGACAGAACAACTAGACGCAAACCTGGTTTCGGTAGATGTTAGCCTCGACACGAAGGAGCTGGGTGTGCAACGCGCGGGTACAGCGGTTCTGTTGCTGGTTCGAAGCGCCGGATCATTTAAGTTGCTTGGAATAGATCTTTTCGAAGTGAATTAACTCTCTTTGTGGTCGTGGGTCTTTGTACTTTGTACGTTGTACTTTGAGCTTTGTCTTTGGTGTTTGGTTCGAATCTGTTCCAACCATCACGTTCACAGTACCAAGTTCAAAGTTCAAAGTTCAAAGACCAAAGACCCAAGACCCAATACCACCATGGACGACTCCGCCTCAATCGAACGACGCGCTTCCCACATCAAGTTACTCTTGATGGACTGCGATGGCGTGCTTACTGACGGCCGCTTGTGGCTCACTGAAGATGGCGACGAGCAGAAGAGTTTCAACACGCATGATGGCCTGGGACTGAGTCTGCTGCATCGGGCCGGGCTCAAATCTGGAATTATCACCGGCCGTACTTCGCGAGCGGTGGCGAGACGCGCGCGGGAGTTGGGTGTTGAGTTTGTTTACCAGGGCAAGCCCGACAAGACCGCGGCCTTCGAAGAGATTCTGCAGCAAGCGGATGTCAGCGAAGGCGAAGTCGCTTTCATTGGTGACGATCTCCCGGACATTCCGCTCATGAACCGTGTCGAGCTTTCGGTTGCAGTCGCAGACGCGGTTGAGGAAACGCGTTCCGCGGCGAATTACGTTACGCAAGCAAGAGGCGGGCGAGGCGCCGTCCGCGAAGTAATAGAATTGATTCTGAAGTCGCAGGGACGTTGGCACGATCTGGTAGACGACTACTTGAAGTAAAAGTTTTCATCATTCATACTTTCATCGTCATCTCACTCAAGCGGGCGTAACTCAATGGTAGAGTGTCAGCTTCCCAAGCTGAAAGTTGCGAGTTCGATCCTCGTCGCCCGCTCCAAAATTTACCGAGTACATTCTTCACTCCAGATTCTCTGTGCCGTCGACTATCTAACGGCTGTATGGGCGACGCCAAAATCCCGCACGCCGCACGAACATTTGAAATCGTCTGTTTTCGTCATCGTTCATTGTGGTGGAAACCTCCGTAAGAGTGTTACGAGTTAAAGGTTTTTACTTCCGCCCGGGCGAGTGAGAGGAGTGAGTTGAGCTTGCGACGGACTGAGGAGGCCCGTTGGGCACTGCTCCCGCTTGATGGGCGCGGATTTAGCATGATTTAGACCGATTCTCGATATTCGCCAGTAAATCATGGTGTCTCTGCCGTTGCACGCGGGAGGATTTGCGCGTGTACGCGGAAGGTTTGCACGTGTACGCGGAGGATTTGCGCGTGTTCGCGGAGGATTTGCGCGCGTTCGTGGAAGGTTTGCACGTGTACGTGCAAGGTCCGTGCGTGTTCGTGGATATTTTGCAAGTGTATGCGGAAGGTTTGCGCGCTACACGGGAGGGTGTAAGAAGTTTTGTGTAAATGGTCATCGGCGGCCAACTGAGCTAGGGTTGGCAGGGAGAAAAGATGGCCATGGACGTTTTGAATGCGTCGGTGCGGGATGTGTTTTTGTCTGCGAAGGACTAATCGGCACGTGCGGAACTTGTCGGAACCAGTACGAGTAAACATTCCCTTGGTTTCTCGCTTCAACTACAATGAAGCGCCTCCCCAGTTGTAAACCTCCTTAAGATTTGATTTGCGAAGCGCGTGGCCCCTTCGCAGTAGGAGACGCTTATGAAAACTCTTCTGCTTTTGACGCTTCTGCTGATGGCGGTCCCACAAGGACAGACGAGCGTAGCTCCGGCAATTTCGCGCGATGGCTTGCCGGTGACGGTTCTCAGTGTCAAATGGTTCAGGGATCGGCAGGAGATCGAACAAACAGCTTCGAGCGCTCCAGCGGCAGCGATGATTCCTCAGAACAAGAACTACGAACGAAATCGGCGCGCCAATGCCTCGCCCGGCGAGCGAGATCCGAACCTCGACACCATTGATGGGCGTAGCGCGGCGCTCGACAAGGCTGTGCAGGATTCGCGCGCGCCGAAACCCTTCGACGGTTTTGCCTACCGGGCCAAAGTTCACAACGCGACTACCAAGCCGGTCGAATTCATTTTTTGGGAATATCAGTTCAAGGAATCCGCGAGCAGCACGCCGCTCGTGCGGCGACAGTTCTTATGCGCCGTTGCGATAAGACCTGAGAAAGACTGGGAACTCAAAGCTTTTAGTCTCAACGGGCCGCAGGATGTAATCAGCGTGAACATTCTGGCAAAGAAACCGGAGACGCCGGGAACCGAACAAGCCGTGATCAACCGGGTAGAGTTTGTGGATGGATCGATCTGGCAGCGGAAGGATTGGAACTTTGGCGAAGTTCGTCTCAGCTACGCCCGCGCCATCGCCACGCCATGGGGACAGGGAACGATGTGCCGAGGGTTGTAGATCAGAGAGAAAACTTTGGGGAAAAGGGGAAAGGGTAAGGGTGAAAAGGGCTTGCTAAAGCGTGTCCCCTTGCCCCTTACCCTTTCCGCCTTTTCAGCAGCTGATCGTTATCAGCGGAATCAAATCACATTTGATATTCAAAGCGGGCGACGTCTGACTCACCAAGGATTACCGTATCGCCGGTATTCAAAGTCGCTTCAGTAATTCGCTCCGACTTCGGATCGTTTACGAAGGTCCCGTTGCGGGAGTCCTGATCAATAATCTTTACTTGCCCATCCTTTACGCCGATCCAAAGGTGACGTTTCGAGATTCGTGGGTCCGAAACTACTATCTGTGAAAGAGTTGGTTCGCGACCGATGTATACGCCTTCGGCCTCAACCGCGAATTCCTCGCCTGCCAGAACTCCGGAAACAAATTTGATGTGACCATAACTGATGGTTACTGTGTTCTCTCGCGTGATGGCAACGGTCCTGGACGGATCAAATTCCAGCGAGCCCGCGTCGGGCAGTGATGCAGGAGTTTCAGCAACGTCGGCTCGGACTTCCTCCATTGGAATAGACGGTTCGTATACTGCCGCGTCGACCGGCATTCCGGCATCTGGAATAGCCGCTGCTTCGCCGGAATAATCTGCAAGTGGTTCACTGGCCAATCCACCGGACATTTGCAATTCTGCCGCCTGCGCTTTTTTGCGTTTGCGCATGACGAAAAAGATCACCAGACCGATAACGACAATTACGACGAACAAAAACAGTAGTACTAAAACAACTCCGATAATAATCCACATGGAAGAGTCGTCAGCCTGAAATCCAAGCATTACTAAACTCTGGTTCATTGGTCGTTGCTCCTTGGCAAAAATGAATAGCTACTGTCAGGGCTAGAAGTGTAGCCCAAAACCGTGCCGGTAGTTGATAAATTTCCACCAGCTGATTGTCGCTCGGGAGAAATAAGTTAGACCGTGCTTCTAGTGGAATTCCGGGGGAATGTCAACATGCGGACGGGCGGGTTCGTACGGTAAGTGAACGCCGCTAACCTTAAGGCGTATGCTTTTGTCAGGGCCGCCAGATTAATTGGTCGGTTTCACTTTGATAGGGTTAAGTTATGGGGTCAAAGCGAGGGTTGGCACGTTGGTTGCCGATTTTAGTCAAATAATTGAGTGCCAAGTAATCTAGGGAGGATGCGGACGTGAACAAAAGGCTATTGATGTTATTGAGTATTGCAATTCTGGCAGTAGGCGGCGCGGCTTGCGCGAGCGAGGGGGCTAGTGGGAATGCGAATACAAACGCGAATACAAACGTCACCGTAGCGAGTGACATAACCCGTCCGGGACCGGACGGATCAGAAATCACAACTTCGACGGATGTCAACGGAGTGAAAACTGAGACGCGAGTTTTTCATAACAACGCGCGAGTCTCGAAAGTTGTCGTAGTCACGCGAGACGGCAAGCGAACCACGACGGTGTACGCTCACAACGGCGAATCAAAGGATCTGAAGGAAGAGGTTGGTGACGGATTGTCGGCAACTGGCGATGCCATCGCAGACGGAGCGGGATGGGTCGCCGACAAGTCAGAAGACGTGGCGCATAAGACCAAAGAAGGCGCCGAGACCGTCGGCTCGAAAACTGCCGAAGGCGCGAAGAAAGTTGGCAACAAGACGGTAGAAGTGGGCAAGACCGTCGGTGAGAAGACTGCATCAGGCGCAAAGAAGACTGGCAAGGCAATCAAAAAAGTCATCACGCCTTAGGCGGTTATTACAACGATATGTTTCGGGAAGGACGGCTCTTGGGAGACCGTCCTTTCTGCGTTTCTGGTGTTATACTGCAGCCTGATCAAGCAGTTTGCGATAACCTGGCTCAGGAGCCATTCATGGCAGACACAACGCGGTTCACAATTATTTGTCCCTGCTGCGAAGCGACGCTAACCGTCGACTCGCACACGGGAGCACTTCTTGCTCATGAGGAGAAGACAAGACCATTGGCTTCGTTTGACGAGATGGTGAAGGGACTGGATAAACAGAAACAAGTACGCGAGCAGATTTTTTCCCAGGAGCTGAGCTCCATGAAGGATCGCGATCGCATTCTTGAAGAAAAATTCCAGGAGGCGATGAAGCGCGCGGAAAAGGACAAGGATAAGCCCTACCGGAACCCGCTTGATCTCGATTGAAGCTGAACACAGGTTTGAAACGAACACCTGAAACCCCTCCGCAAATAGAAGCAATCCTTCCAACGATTCAAGAATTCGGAGTAACTAATGATACAACGAAGATTCGGAGTTTGGCTGGCGCTCGTCGCGCTGCTGCTTGGCATATCGACTTACGCCGAAACTTCTCAGGCCCAGGTCAGGATGGCCCGCATCAACTTTCAGCAGCAGACTCTGCCAAACGGTATGCGCGTGCTTAGTGCCGTGGATCATTCAAGTCCTACCGTTGCGATTCAGGTTTGGTATCACGTGGGTTCGAAGGACGATCCCGAAGGGCGCAGCGGTTTCGCGCATTTATTTGAGCACATCATGTTCAAAGCAACTAAGAACATGAAATCTGAAATGATGGATCGTTTGACAGAAGACGTCGGTGGCTTCAATAACGCTTTCACCAATCCTGATGTAACTGTTTATTACGAAGTTGTGCCTTCAAACTATTTGGAGACCCTGCTGTGGGCCGAGGCTGACCGGCTTTCCGGTTTGACCGTGGACGAACCCAACTTCAAGTCCGAAAGAAGTGTGGTCCAGGAAGAATATCGCCAGAGCTATCAGGCGCCGCCATACGGGATGCTCGACTATCTGATCGAACAACAGTCGTTTACCGTGCACCCATACAAGCGACCAACCATCGGCAGTATTGAAGACCTCGAGGCGGCATCGCTGGAGAACGTACGCAAGTTTCATGAAACGTTTTACCGTCCAGACAATGCGACGCTGGTGGTAGTGGGCGACTTCGATCCAAAACAGCTCGATGGCTGGGTGACGAAGTATCTAGCTCCGATTCCCAAGCCGGCGATTCCGCTCCCGCGCGTCGACGTCAAGGAACCTGAGCGCACTGCTGAGCGGCGCATCACGCACCATGGTGCTAATGTGCCGTTACCGGCGATTGCGATTACTTACCTGACGCCGTCTGAAAAGAATCCCGATTCGGAAGCGCTGCAAGTGGCGGCTACGATTCTCGGCGAAGGCGATTCGTCGCGGCTCTACAAGTCTCTCATTTACGATCAGCAAGTGGCGCAAAGTGCTAACGCAATCACCGACCTGCGCGAAGATGCGGGAGTGTTTTATTTCAACGTTGTGCTGGCCAGCGAGAAGAAGCCTGAGGACGTGGAGCGGGCTCTGCTCGCTGAGATTAAGAAGATCCAGGACGCGCCCGTCAGCTTGGCCGAACTCAACAAAGCCAAGAACCAGCTGGTGACTAACGAGTTGACTCAACGCGAAACCAGCAGCGGAAAAGCCCTGGCGCTGGGCCAGTCAGCAGTGTTATTAGGCGATCCGAATCGGGTGAATACCGATCTAGCGAGACTCCAAGCCGTGAGCGCTGCTGACGTGCAACGAGTGATGAAGAAATATTTCTCCGCCAACAATCGCCTGGTGATTTATTACCTACCGGAAGCGGCGAAAACAAGCGCCAGTGGAGGGCAGAGCAAATGAAACGCTGCAAACTTCTGGCATCGGGTTTCTCAACCGGTTTTCTAGTGCTCTTCGCGCTGGGAGCGTTTGCGTTATGCGATGTTCGTGCACAAGTCCCGCAAGCGACGCCGCCACCGCCGGCCGCGACACGTTCGGCACAGTTTCCGAAACCGATCGAGAAAACATTAGTCAATGGCTTGCGCGTCGTAGTGATTGATAGACCCGGCACACCGTTAGTTACTGCGCAGCTTGTAATCAAGAATGGCGCTGAAGTTGATCCGCCCGAACTTGCGGGCATTGGCAACATGCTGGCTGACCTCGTTACCAAGGGCACAGCACGACGCGATGCGACGCAAATCGCGCAAGAGATCGAGGCGCTCGGTGGCTCCCTTTATTCATCAGCGCGCTGGGACTCAACGCGTATAGGCGTTGATGTGATGTCGTCCAAAATCGGCCCAGCGCTCGATATCCTGGCCGACGTGGTGCGGCGGCCTACGTTCAAAGCAGATGAAATCGATCGACTACGCCAGCAAACTCTGGATGATCTGACTGTAGAACTTGGCGAACCAAGTTCGATCGCGCGCTACGTTGCGGCGCGGGTAACTTTTGGTGATTCGCCTTATGGCAAACCGCTCGCCGGCACCACTGAAACTATCGCGCGAATTGACCGCGGCGATTTCCTGAAGTATCACGGTCGTTGGTACCGGCCCGACAACGCAATCCTGGTTATCGGAGGCGACATTAGATCGACTAACGCGTTCGCGCTGGCACAACGTTATTTTGGCGACTGGAAGAGACCCGCGGAGAGCTTGCCCATATTACCGGCGCCGAAACCTGTAGCCGATGCGGGGTCACGCGTAGTCGTTGTTGACAAGGCCGACGCGGGACAAGCTGCGGTCATGGTTGCGCGAACCGGCATCGAACGAACCAACCCGGATTATTTTCGTGGCGTCGTTGCTAACTCAGTTCTCAGCGGCTACTCGGGTCGTCTGAATCAAGAGATTCGCATAAAGCGTGGGCTCAGTTACGGCGCCAGTAGTCAACTTGATACGCGCCGTGGCGTCGGACCATTTGTCGCTTCCGCACAAACCAAGAATCCGTCGGCCGCGCAGGTCGCTGATCTGCTTCTTGGCGAGGTCAGCCGTCTAGCGACTGCCGCGGTGCCGGATATTGAATTGAATCCACGTAAAGCGGTGGTGGTTGGAAACTTCGCTCGGAATCTGGAAACAAACGCCGGCCTGGTTTCCCAGATCGCAACGCTCGCGGTTTACGGGATTAATTTCAACGAGATCAACCGGTACATCGGGAATGCACAAGGCGTCAGCGCGAGCGATGTACAGAGTTTTGCTGATTCACACCTCGATGCTAAAACTACCAGCGTAGTTATTGTCGGCAACGCGAAAGAGTTCTTACCGGAGCTGCGGCAGAAGTATCCACAAGTTGAAGTGATTCCCATGGCGGAACTGGACTTGAACAGCGCGCTGCTCAGAAAGAAACAACCAACGAACTGAACGGGGAAAGCTAAGGGGACGAGGGAAAAAAGGGTAAAAGGGGAAGGGACGAGTGATGAGCGAGGCAACACTCAACATCATTCCTAATTTGTTCTCCTAAAGTCTTCCATTCCCCTTTCCCGTCTTCCCCTATTGCCTTTACCCATGCATCCCAACCTCCGCACATTTCTCGATCTATTAATCCGAGAAAACGAGATCGTGACGGTCGAAGCCGAGGTGGATCCCTACCTCGAATTGGCCGAAGTTCACCGCCGCGTCATTGATCGCGAGGGGCCGGCATTGCTGTTCAAGCGAGTGAAGGGAAGTCGGTATCCGGTAGTTACAAATCTATTCGGCACGAAGCGTCGAATCGAACTCGCGTTTGGACCAAAGCCTGAAGCGCTCGTTCGCGAGTTGGTGCAGGTTGCTGAATCGTTGCTTCCGCCGCGTCCTGCCGAGCTCTGGAAGCATCGCAGTCTGGGACTTGACGTTCTTAAACTTGGAACCAAAAACACCACGCGTTCGCCAGTTACTCAGGTTCGCGATCAGCCGGCGCGACTCAATGAGTTGCCGGTGCTCACAACGTGGCAGGAAGATGGAGGACCGTTTATAACCCTGCCGCTCGTGTACACGG
This sequence comes from Pyrinomonadaceae bacterium, assembly GCA_036009765.1. GTDB lineage: Bacteria > Acidobacteriota > Blastocatellia > Pyrinomonadales > Pyrinomonadaceae > PSRF01. Next base: position 166,756 of record DASYLB010000036.1, read on the forward strand.
AAAATCCGGTTACCAGGAAACATAACCTCGGCATTTACCGAATGCAGGTCTACGACGCGCAGACAACTGGACTCCACTGGCAGATTCAGAAGGGCGGCGGCTTTCATTACAACGAAGCCGAGCGACTGGGGCAGGCTTTGCCGGTAACAGTCTTTCTTGGTGGTCCACCGGCGTTGATTCTCGCCGCGATTGCGCCGCTCCCTGAAGACGTTCCGGAGTTGGTATTGGCATCGTTGTTGGCGGGCGAGAAGTTGAAGCTGGCAAAGAATCCGCTCGACGGCGCGCATCGACTCGCCGCCGAAGCAGAGTTTGCGTTAGTCGGGAAAGCGCCGCCGCATCAACGCCGGCCCGAAGGTCCATTTGGGGATCACTACGGTTACTACTCTTTGCAACATGACTATCCGGTGTTTGAGGTCGATGCCGTCTTTCATCGCCGCGATGCGATCTATCCGGCGACTGTCGTCGGCAAACCGCGTCAGGAAGATTTCTTCATTGGCGACTACCTCCAGCAGCTGCTCTCGCCGCTGTTTCCCTTAGTAATGCCCGGCGTCCGCGATCTCTGGACCTATGGCGAAACTGGATTCCATTCTTTGTGCGCGGCGGTCGTAAGAGAACGCTATGGCCGCGAGGCGTTGGTGTCGGGCTTTCGGATTCTGGGCGAAGGTCAATTGTCGTTGACCAAATTTCTCCTGCTCACTGATACGCCGCAGGACCTTGGTGACTTTCCCCGCCTGTTGGAACACATACTCGCGCGGTTCAATCCGGAAACGGATCTCTTTATCTTTTCAAACGTGTCGATGGATACGCTTGATTACACCAGTGGCAAAGTGAACGAAGGCAGTAAAGCGATCATGCTAGGTCTGGGCGAAGCGCGCCGAGATCTCCCGCGCGAACATAAACACGAACTGCCTGCCGGTGTTGCCGCGGCAGAGGTGTTTTGTGCTGGTTGTCTGGTGATCCAGGGAAGGACTTACGCGGAAGATCCCGAACAGGCGGCGAGGCTGGCGCAAGATCCGAGCCTCGCTGGTTGGCCGCTTATCGTGCTTCACGACGACGCGAGCGCTGCGAGCTCCAGCAAGGATTTTCTGTGGTCCACCTGGACGCGCTTCGAGCCTGCCAGCGACATTTACGCCGCCATTACAAAAGTTGTGCGCCATCATCTCGCCTACACCGGACCGATCGTCATCGATGCGCGCACCAAGCCCGGCTTTCCGAAAGAGCTAATCGTTCGCGACGACATCGCTGCGCTAGTCGACCGGCGTTGGGATAAATATTTTCCTGCGGGGATTTAGCATCGTCGTCCGATAATCAGTTCGAGAAACGGAAATGCCTGAACGACGAAAGACAATAATCAGGATCGCGCTGCTGGCGGTGTTTCTGCTCATCGTTTCCACCGGCGTTTGGAGCTTTCTCATCGAGCCCAACCGTTTGGTCGTCCGGCAGCAAACTATTGAGATCAAGAGCTGGCCGCAGGAACTCAGTGGCTTGCGTATCGCTTTGATCTCAGACATTCACGCCGGTGGACCGTTTATCGATGAAAAGAAGCTGCAACAGATTGTTGCTACAACGAACGCACTCAATCCGGACTTGATTCTCCTGCTCGGCGACTACATGTCGCAGAAAACGTGGCATGCTCATGAAGTCGCTCCGGAAGTTATCGCCGCGAATTTGAAACAACTGCGAGCGCCACTTGGAGTTTACGGTGTCCTTGGGAACCATGACTGGTGGTACAACGGCGAGAAGGTCCGTCGCGCTTTTGCTGCCGAGGGCATACGCATACTTGAAGACCAGGTCGTGGAGGTTAAGTGGCGGCAGGGTGCTTTTTGGCTCGTGGGTTTAGCGGATAAGTGGACCAGACCTCAACACATTGACGAGACAGTCGCGAAGGTTCCATCGGGCTCGACTATGATCGCCTTGACGCACAATCCGGATATCTTTCCCAAACTTCCAAAAGCGGTGCCGTTATTACTGGCAGGACATACTCACGGCGGCCAGGTTAATCTGCCACTTATAGGCCCTCCCGTCACACCGTCAGATTATGGCCAGCGTTACGCTGCCGGCCATATTTTTGAAAACGATCACCACTTGTTTGTTACCAGCGGTATTGGAACCAGCATTCTGCCGGTGCGTTTCCGAGTGCCACCGGAGATCGTGATCCTCACATTGAATTCTGGGTGAGCTCGGTGCCCTAATTCAGCAGCCGAACCGATCAAACAGCCGAGAGGCACAGCGTATTGTTCGCATGCTTGTTGTGTTTTTGAAGTTGAGTCGTACTTAGATTTCTTCGGCCACATTTTTCCAGGTTTCGTAAGTCCTACTCCAGCGGTAGTAGCACGTGACCGTCAAGGCTGCGATAAGAATGAAGAAAAACGTTCCCATCGCCAAAACAAACTTGGTAGCCTTGGGATTTGTCATTTCTCCTACGGCAATTGTTTGCCAGTCGTTGAATACTATCCTCGCTTGAACTAGCAATGGCAGGGCGTACAACAACTTGGAGACTTGCCGTATGCCGTGCTTAAACTTATCGGGCTGTGTGTCGGCCGGCTTGGTGCTGGTTGGTCTCGGTGGGATGGTTAACACCTGACGCATGGCCAGATTTTGGTAGGTGTGGTAAAGCAGTCGCTGGTCACCCTCCCCGTTTGCCCCTTGAGAATCCAATCCTCGGGCGAAGTCGAAAGCTAATTTCAGATTGTTTGAATGGTGCCAAAGGGAGTAATTGACCCACATCAAAAGAACTGCGAATGTAACACCACCTATCAGTCCGAGATCATTGACGTCAAAGCTAATACCCAGAACCGGGACTTGAATTTGACTCACCTGCTCAGCCCGAATCTTCTGTATCCAGAAGAAAGTCTCCTCCGCTTGATACTTCGTCCTTACCTCCATTTGTTTCGCCTGCCGGTATACATCCTCCTGTCCGGTCGGTGGTGTCGCGTCTTTGTTGGACCAAAGATCAAGGTTGGCTTTTGCGAGAGCCAGTCGAGAATTTACCCATCCTTCGTTTCGAGTATTCCAAAAGGCAGTAAAAATCAAAATACTTGCGATGATCATAATTAAGAGGATCTTTCGCGTTCGATCTGTGGATTCCCGAGCAGCTTCTGTGTACTGCGGGAGGAAGTGAAGTTCTTTCATCGTTATTCTCCTGGGGTAAGAATTTTAGAAAGCTGAGACCTCGCAAAGCTCGAGGTTGAGTTAGGTGGCACTCGCTGCGTTTGACCCGCAGCAACAAACTACGGACGACGCACTTGCCGCGATAGCAATGTTCTGATCGTCGACAACCGCCCGTGCTGATACTGCTCTTGCTTCGTCTAAGTTGTTTTTGTAGCGTAAGAGTATTTGAATTTAGAATTTGCCGGCGTGTGATTAGCCGTGTGATAAGGCTGCGAAGTTGTTTCGATCACTGTCAATAGGTTGGATCCAAATCGTCGTGCTTTAACTTTTCCCATAGTGAGTAATGCTCCTTTGGCAGCGGGCGGTGGAATTTGAGATGAGGAACGCGCACATATTACGTCACCAGCGATTTTGTTTTCAAGCGAGGAGAGCTGAACGTTTCTTGAGGAGGTTAAATACCGAGCCTGGTGTTCTCATGGCCAGCTAGCGGCGGTGTCGGCGGTTGTTTTGTCTCCCGCGCCGGCAGAGCAAAGCGATGGCCGCGCTCTTTAAGGAATCAATTTTTGATCCGGTGCGCCGGGCAAAGCGACATAGAGACCGGTACCTGGCTTGCTGCTGCGGTTGCGCGCAATGAATTCCGCCTGGTGCTTAATTGTCGGAGCGCGTAGCAAAACTCTTTCAGCGGCAAGGGAATACGCTTTCATTTGCGGCAACTCTTTTGGAGTGCGGTCAACTCCCTGGAGTGCGGTGACCAGTCACCGCTTTGGCCCAGTCGTTTTGTGAGTTCGACTCGGAAAACTGAAAGGTCAAGCTGAGGCGAAAGCGCCGCCAGGTCGGCGCACTGCTAAGGAGAGGTCTCTAATCAAACTGGCAATCGTAATGAAAACACAGCGCCGCCATCTTTTCCGTTAGCAGCTGTCAACGTCCCGCCGTGTTGCGTGATCACGCGATGCGCCAGGGCGAGACCCACTCCGTGTCCGGTCGCCTTGGTTGTGAAAAAGGGAATAAAGATGCGTTGCAAGTCTGCAGCGGGAATGCCTTCCCCAGTATCCCTGATTTCAACGATGGCCCATCCCTTGCCTGATTTGCCACGGTTAACTGACTGAGATATTTCAACTCGACGATCGGTTCGGGTGGCCGGGATTGCTTCTGCGGCGTTGCGAATAAGATTGAGCAGCGCCTGCCGCAGCATGCGCTCATCAGCCCGGATAACAACCGCTGCATCGGCAGCTTGCTTGCTTCTTTCATCGAACGTTAAGTCGACCTGCAGCTGTTGGAACAGTGGCGCGAGTTCCGCAGCGCAATCGTTGAGGAGTTCCTCCAGGTTAACTTCGTCCAGTTCGAGTGGTTGGGGTCGCGCGAAGTTTAGAAACGAAGTAACCATGTCGGAAAGATTGCGTACTTCTTTCAGCAGTGACGCTGCGGTGCCGCTTGCTTCGTCATCAAGATTCAAACTCTGCAGCAGTTGCACATAGCCATGCAGCGTGGCGATGGCATTCTTGAATTCGTGCGCCAGTCCCGCTGACATTTCACCCAGGCTTTCGAGGTTCTTCTTCAGGGCAACTTGCTCACGTAGTTGCGTAACCTCAGTGATGTCAGTCAAGAGACACAGCGCGCCGCGGGGTCCGCGATCGGAGGTCAGTTCAATGGGAGCGACGGTCGCGCCGAGTCGACGCGGCAAGGTTTCATCCGTTTCAATTTCTTCGCGCCGGTAAAGCATGCCGCTCTGCAGGCAATCTTCCACCATCTCAGCAAGCTGCGGAACATGCCGCAGCAGCACGTTTACCGGTTGACCAAGTCCTTCGCCATCGGTGCCGAGCAGGGCCCGACCGGGACCGTTGATGACCATGGATTGCCCGGCGCCGTCGAAAGCAATGAGCGCTGACGGCACGCTGGCCACAATTCGTTCGCTAAATCTTTCCGCGGAATCAGCGCGCTTGCTGGCCTGTTTGCTCAGTTGCTCGAGGGCCTTACGTTGCTCCTGGAGCTGGGCCACCACAGATTGAAACGTTTCAAGCACAAACTCGCCCTCGTCTCTCGACTTGGGGGCCTTCGATTCAACCGTGGCCTTCTCGGCTTCGCCTACCAGTTGTCTGTAGGGACGAAAGGCCCAGCGCAGGAAAAAAAGAATGCAGACGAGCGTGCCGAGCAGTATCGCTACGAAGGCGGTCAGTAGCAGAGGACCTCGGGCGGAAGGCGTTGCCGGCGTGACTGAATAGAGGAGAACGGCAATCAGGGTTGCCAACAAGAAGAATCCGGTCAGCAGGGTTAGTCCGAATTGATAGCGATTCCTCGTCATGCGAACTGTGAATCTGATCTCAGTGAAATGGATTTTGGTCTTTGCTCTTGGGACTTAGGTCTTTGGATTTGTGCAATCGCAGAGGTCTGACAACCACGGCTCGATTCAACTAGTAGGACAAAGACCAAAGACCAAAGTCCTAAGGCCAGTCATTCTTTTCAAAACTGCCCAAGATACCAACTAATGATCTGCGAACCGAACAGCAGCGCTGCGATAGCCCCAATGCCAAGGAAGACGCCGAACGGCAGGAGCATCTTCATGTCGCGCCTGCCTTGTCGCAACATCAGGGCGACGCCAATCAGCGATCCGGAGAACACGCCGAGGAAGATATTGAGAATGGTGAGTCGCCAGCCCAGATAAGCCCCGACCATGAACATCATTTTTACATCGCCCAGCCCCATCGCTTCGATGCCGCGGAGTTTCTCCCAGGTCCAACCCATCAACCACAATGAACCACCGCCGGCAAGTGCGCCAATTAACGCGCCTACCAGCGACGCACCCCAGATCGGCATTCCCGCGAGTGCTCCGTTTAGCAGCATCGGGAGATCGTCGAAGTGTGGTTCGCCCATGAGGAAGGGAAGCGCGACGCGAGCAATCAGTGAAAATACAATCCCCGGATAGGTGATGGCGTTTGGCAGAATCATGTGCTCTGCATCGATGAAGATGAGTGCAATGATGGCCGTTACAAATGCGAGATCAAACGGGAGAGCGTAGCTGAGGCCGTCGTGCCAGGCAACGGCGACCCAAAGCAGGGCGGTCAATGCCTCCACTGCCGGATAGCGTGCGGATATGTGGACCTTGCATGCACGACAACGGCCACCGAGCATTAAGTAGCTCAGCACGGGAACGTTGTCATAAAAAGCAATCACTGCGCCGCAAGCGGGACAGCGCGAGCTGGGCAAGACGATCGACTCTTCACGCGGCAGTCGATGAATAACTACATTTAGAAAGCTGCCGATGATACCCCCAAAGATGCCGGCAACCACATAGATGAACGACTGAGGGAGTAAGTTGAAATTCGGGAGAATAGCTGTCAGGGAGAGATGCATCGGCAGGCATTGTATATTATTCGGTGAGCAGTGAGCAGTGAGCATTAGGCTGTTTCTTCTTACCGCCCACAGCCCACTGCTCACCGCTCACTGCTTTTGTTCTGCTTCTCCCAGAGCATCAGGTGTTTCAGAAACGCATGATGTGCCGCGAAGCTGGCAATACTAATTCCCGCCAGCCCGTCGCGAAATCCGCCCTTGAGTAAGTAGCTACCAACAAACGCTGCCGGCGCGGCTGTCGCAATCCTGAGGGCGGACGTCTGGCGGCCTTCATCAAACATTTGTTGGGCGGCGAGCGGTGCATAACGCTCGCCGATCATGCGGTGATGATGAGCAGCATCGCGGACACTGTAGTGCAGGATGTCGCCGGAAAGTTTGGCAACGCATGCGTCTGATTCCAACTTTACCGATTCGTGAATATGCCGCGGCGGCCAACGACCGCGGGACTTTCTAAATAGACGCAACTGCCAATCGGGATACCAACCACCACCCTTGATCCAGCGTCCCTGGTAATACGAGCGACGCGAAATGCGATAGCCGTCAGCAAGATCTGTTTCAGACTGTGCGCGCAGGGTTGCTATTGAAGCTTCTAGTTCGTCGGAGACGCGCTCATCTGCGTCGAGACTGAAGATCCAGTCGTGGGAGGCTTGTTCGGAGGCAAACTGTTTCTGGGCGGCGAAGCCCGGCCAATCTCTGACTATTACTCGAGCGCCATGGTCTTCAGCGATTTTGCGAGTCTGATCGGTTGATCCGGAGTCTACAACCACAATCTCGTCGGCCCACGCCAATGAATTACAAGCGTCGCCAATGTTCGCTGCTTCATTCAGGGTGATGATGGTGGCGGAGATCTTCATTGTGTGGCGCAAACTGTTAGTTTGCGTGCGAATCAGGGCAATCTAACAGATTGCGTTACAACAAAATGCGATTGCCAGGGCGTACCTTAGCAATCGCAAATCGAAGATCGCAAACTAAAACGCGCCTTACGGCGTTCGTGTTTCGACCGTTACGTTATTGGCGCGCAGAGTTGTTGACGTGGCGCGCTGCAGATCTGCCAGCGCCTTGTTGTAATCAGTTTCAGCGCGAAGCTCAGCGGCGCGAGCGTTAGTCAAGGCATTTTCACGTTGGAACAGGAGGAACGTCGTTGAGCGTCCCACCTGATAGAGCCGTTGTTCGCCCTGAAGTTGTGTTTCTGCGTTAACGCGAGCCTCGCGTGCAGAGAGCACGCGGCGCCGAGAGGTCTCCACGGCTTGGGCAGCGTTGCGCACGTCAACCTCAATGATCTGATCCTGCGAACGAAGCGATGCTTCCAGTTGCTCGCCCTGGATCCGCGCCCCGGCAAGGTTCGCCTCCGCAGTCCGATTCCGCAACGGGATTTGTATGGCCACACCAACAACCACGTTGTAGGTATTTAGGTTCGCCAGGTTCTTCAGCGTCTGTCCGAAACCACCGACCAGCGCCGAAGGAGCGAGATTTGGCGTGGCAGCCGTTGGGACTACCGCGATTGGAAACCCAGCGCGCTGCTGAATGTCCTGGATTTGGCGCAACAGAAAAGTGTCAGGGTCGAGTAAAGGGTCGCCGTCGATAATCGGTAGCAGTGTTCCCGGCGCGACAGCCAGGGTTGCGGGAGTTCCTGCCAATCCGGTCGTCGCGATAGTAGATTGGATATCAACCTGAGGCTTTGTCTGGTTCCGGAAAAACTTCTGGTCTATCTGGTTGATGTCAGTTTGCAGACGGAGGCGATGAAGCTCCGGCCTATTCGTACGCGCTTCTCGCAGAGCGTCGTTCAAATTAACAGGTGTAGCGTCAAACTTTGGTGTCTCAGTTGGCGTCACCTGCGCGGACCACTCAGGCGTTGACGGGTCTTTGAAGATCAACTGCTTGAGATTGTTTTCAGCTATCGAGACGTTCTGTACCGCGATAAGCAATGCGGATTCGCGGTTGGCCAATTCTGTCTGAACTTCGGCGCGCTCAAGTGGGGCCTTGGTTCCAACGGCGATTTGCGCTTCGACCTGGCGCAGGCTTTCGCGCGACAGATTGAGATTCGCAAGTTGGTTCTGCTGATCGCGCAAGGCAAAAACCAATTCCCAATATGCCTGCTGCACTTGCGAAATAATCGAAATCGTCCGCAGCCGGAAGTCCGCATCTGACTGTTCCAGCCGTTTCTTTTGAATTCGAATTTGGCGACGGTTATTGTCGATCGAGCGATCGCGCCACAGCGGCTGCGTAAACACCAACGAAAGATTTGATGAATAGTAGGGATTCAGCGTGCTGTTGCCAGCACTGGTCCTGGTTTTGGAGTTGCTAAAGCTCAGTTGATAGTCGCCGCCTCCGGTAGAGAACGACTTGTTCAGAGTTGGGCCCAGCGAAAATGTGGTAGTGGAAACCTGTCCTGAGTTACCGCCGCCGGCAAAGACGTTTTGCACTGGAGTGATCCGCTTATCGATCTGCGGCGTAAAGCTCAGGAACGGATCATAGACTCCCTCCAGCGAGCGTAACTGGGTCTCTGCGAAGCGCACGTCGTCGCGCGCGATCTCGATGTCGCTGTTGTTTTCCAGCGCACGCTTGATCGCGTCATTCAACGAGAGTGTTAGCGCGTTGTCAGCGGTCACTCCCAACCGGCTCATGTTCGGTATTGGTGGCAGTGGCCTCTGTTCGACCGTTGGGAAAACCGGCTCGCGCGGCTCCTGGAGTTGCGACGGCTCGGGGTTGGTAGGCACTTGAGTGCCCGGCGGTTGTGGAACTACAGTCGGATTACCCGGAGGCGCCTGCGCTGGCGGTTGTTGCGTTCCGGGCGGAGCCGTTGGCGGAGCGGTTTGCTGAGTTCCCGGTGGAACGTTGGGATTCTGGGTCTCACTTCCCGGAGGTTTCGTAGCATCCTGCTGCGCGGGGTTGCGTGGCGGAGTAGCCGTTGGTGTTTGCGCAAAAACCCCACCGCTCCCAATAAAGAGAAACCCGCATAGTGACACAATCTTGAACAGCGCTCGAGGCTGAGGTTTAAGCATTACACCCAAAACTCCTTACAGTTATAGATATCTAATCCGGAAAATATCACCAACACTTAACAAACAAGTCCCATTCGATCAAGTCTTTACTACGCTATTCGGCCCAAGTCAGTTTCAAAAAGATGCTCTGGATGCTGGCTTGACACTCAAAGCTACGCCGCATAATCTTGGCTTTCTTTACTCCCAGCAAGTTTCGATCCTAGTTTGGCAGGCGGCGGAGCATAGTGTGTCTGGTCGCTGCTTGAGGCTCTCGAGGCACTCTGGAAAAATCAGCAGGAGGGCAATTCACTATGGCGGTGAAAGTTGGCATTAACGGTTTTGGGCGCATCGGACGCAACATTTTTCGCACCTCGATTGGTGATCCGGAGATCGACTTCGTTGCCGTTAACGATCTGACGGACACGAAAACGCTAGCGCATCTGCTGAAGTATGACTCGGTACTCGGAAATCTCGATCATGAGATTACCTCTACCGAAAATGGGATTAAGGTTGAGGGCGATGAGTTTCGCGTCTTTTCACAAAGGGATCCGGCGGCGATCGATTGGGAGTCGGTTGGCGCCGAGATTGTGATCGAATCGACGGGCATCTTTACTAAAGCCGAAGACGCCAAAAAGCATCTGCACGGTAGCGTCAAGAAAGTCATTATCTCCGCGCCCGCCAAAAACGAAGACATAACAATCGTCCTCGGTGTTAACCAGGACAAGTATGTCCCTTCAGAGCATCACATAATCTCAAACGCTTCGTGTACGACCAACTGTCTGGCTCCAGTTGCCATGGTGATTCATGAAAACTTTGGCATACGCTCCGCCCAGATGACGACTATCCATTCCTACACAAACGATCAGCAACTGCTTGACCTGCCGCACAAGGACCTGCGTCGCGCGCGCGCCGCGGCGCTTTCGATGATTCCGACATCGACGGGCGCGGCCAAGGCGGTTGCTCTCGTGCTGCCTGAATTGAAGGGGAAGTTTGACGGGATTTCGGTGCGCGTGCCCACGCCTAACGTTTCGCTAGTTGACGTGGTGATTGATGTTGAGAAGGAAACGACTACTGAAGGCGTGAATGCCGCGCTTAAGAGTGCGGCGAATGGAAACTTGAAGGGGATTCTTGCCTATTCCGAAGAACCGTTGGTGTCGAGCGACTTCAAGCGAAATTCAAACTCGTCGATTGTCGATGCTGAGTACACCAAGGTCATTGGCGGCCGCCTGATTAAGGTGCTTTCCTGGTACGACAACGAGTGGGGCTATTCTTGCCGCGTCCGCGATCTGATCAAATTCATCGCGGGAAAGGGATTGTAATACCGTGCGCAGCAAGCGGTGAGCAGTAAGCAGATCGCTGATGCTGCTCACTACTCACTGCTCAACGCTCACTATGCCTAAGCTATCAATCAAAGATCTCGACTTGAAAAGTAGGCGCGTCTTCATCCGCGTCGACTTTAACGTGCCGATCAAGGACGGGAAAGTCGACGACGATACGCGTATCCGGGCTTCGTTGCCTACAATCCGTTATGCCATTGGCCAGGACGCGCGCGTGATTCTCGCGTCGCACCTTGGACGGCCGAAGGGCGAGCGAGTGGACAAATACAGTTTGACTCCTGTCGCTGAACATCTTTCGGAGTTACTCGGCAAGCCGGTTGCCTTTGCTAGGGACTGTGTTGGTGTAGAGGCAGAAGCCAAGGTGGCGGCAATGCAGGATGGCGAGGTGCTGTTGCTCGAAAACCTGCGCTTCCACAAGGAAGAGGAAAAGAATGACGACGACTTCTCGCGGCAGCTGGCCGGCCTTTGCGATGTTTACGTAAACGATGCCTTCGGCGCGGCCCATCGAGCACACGCGTCAACTGCGGGAATAACGAAGTATGTTTCGCAAGCGGCAGCGGGGCTGCTGATGGAGAAGGAGCTCGAATATCTCGGACGCGTAATCAGTAATCCCGAGCATCCGTTCGTCGCCATACTCGGCGGCGCGAAAGTTTCGGACAAAATCCCGGTGATTAATGCGCTCATAGATCGCAAAGTCGACAAACTCCTAGTCGGCGGCGCTATGGCTTACACGTTTTTCAAAGCCGAGGGTTTTACAGTTGGCAAATCACTGGTTGAAAACGACATGATGCCGACGGCGCTGCAGATCAAACAGCGTGCGGAAGCTGAAGGCGTCGAGTTGCTGTTGCCGACCGATCACCAGGTAGTTGACAGTTATGAGCCGATCAAAGGCGACAAGATCGTTGCTAAGACGATTCCCATCGAATTCACGAATGCGGGCCATGCGGGCATGGACATTGGAGTCGAGTCAATCTCGCACTTTGCCAACGCACTTCGCGACGCGCGCACCATTATCTGGAATGGTCCGATGGGAGTTTTTGAGGAACCGCCTTTTAATGAAGGCACTATTGGCATTGCTCGCGCCGTCGCCGAAGCGGCCGATCGTGGTGCGACGGTGATCGTTGGCGGTGGAGATTCAGTTGCGGCCGTAACGCAAGCGGGCGTCGCTGATCGGATCACGCATATTTCCACTGGCGGCGGCGCGACGCTTGAGTTTCTATCTGGGAAGGAATTGCCTGGGGTTGCCGCGTTGAGTGACAAATCCTAAACCTATGTTTCGGTCCTTGGTCTTAGGCCTTTGGTCTTTGCTTGCCCTGGACCAGAGGAACCCAAAGACCAAAGTCCAAAAACCAAAGACCAACGTGTTATGAGAAAACCTGTAATTGCCGGAAACTGGAAGATGTACAAGCTGCTTGCCGACGCAGTTGATACCGCGCTTGCGCTTAAGCCGTTGGTGGCCAATGCTAATCATTGCGAAGTGGTAATCGCGCCGGTGTTTACGGCGCTGAAAACACTCGCCGATCGGCTCGAGGGATCGAACATTGGAGTAGCCGGCCAGAATTGTTCGACCGAGACTGAAGAGGGCGCGCACACGGGCGAGGTTATGGCGTCGATGCTTCGTGATGTCGGCGCTAAGTATGTGATTGTCGGCCATTCAGAACGAAGGCAATTCTATTCGGAGACCGATACGATGGTGAACAAGAAGTGTCGGGCCGCACTCGCTGCCAATCTGACTGTCATCCTGTGTGTTGGCGAAAGACTGGAGCAACGCGAAGAGGGAATCGCCGAACGAGTGGTTAACGGGCAGTTAAGCGGCGGACTTAGCGGGTTGACAGCCTCAGACCTCGACCGTATCATCCTTGCTTACGAGCCTGTTTGGGCCATCGGTACCGGACGCACAGCGACGCCGGAGCAAGCGCAGGAAATGCACGCGTTTATCCGGCGCGTTTTCGCGGATAGGTACTCCGATCAAGCTGCAAACGACTTGCGGATTCTTTACGGCGGCTCAGTCAAGCCAGACAACATCGCAGGTTTGATGTCGCAGACGGATATCGATGGAGCGCTTGTGGGCGGCGCGAGTTTGCAGGCCGAAAGCTTTGCAAAGATTGTTAATTACGAAAGGCAGTAAATTGTAAATCGTAAATAGAAGAGACAGAGTTTTGATTCTATTTACTATTTACGGTTTACGAGGTGAATTGATTTGTTAAGCTACCTTCTGTACGGACTTTTTATTCTGTCATGCGTAATATTGGTTGTCGTAGTGCTCTTGCAGCCTGGCAAATCGGGCGCTGGCGATTTGTTTTCCAGTAACGTTTCGAGCGCCGCGTTTGGCCCGCGTGGAACAGCAAGCGTTTTGTCGAAGATTACTATTGGCGCCGCCGCCGGGTTTATGCTTTTTGCGTTGATGCTTTCGTTGCCAGGTGTTACTGGTTCGCATTCGGTATTGCAATCAGGCGCGCCGGAGTCGACCCCGACTCCAGCGGCGTCACCCGCAGCAACGGCAGTTCCCCCGACCTCGCCCGCAGCAGCGCCGGGAAATTCACCAACTGCTTCGCAATCTGCGTCGCCAACTAAGTAGCAGGAGTTCGACGGGCTAAATGCCCGAGATTGCAACTCGCCGTTGCGATCGAATTGCGGTTGAGTACTTGAGCCGAAGTGGCGGAACTGGCAGACGCGCACGTTTGAGGGGCGTGTGAGGCAACTCGTGGGGGTTCGAGTCCCCCCTTCGGCAATCCAACTCCGCAAGTCTAATAGTGTCAATAGTTTGTATAGGGTGTCGAACCTGAAACTCGGCACCCACCCAGAATATAGACACCAAGGATCTCTTACCTACAGCATCTGTGGTGTTAGGACTCGGCTCTTGGTGTCTGTCTCACCGTGGTTGAAAGTTCGGCGGTCCTGCGTCGCCGCAAATAAAACATCGCGCTTAGCCAAATGGGCGTGTTGGATCTCAGCGGCGCTCTTTTCGGTACGATTTCCCGAGCCTGTCGAATCCAGGTAACGCCGAAGAAAGCGTTAAAGACCCTCGCATTATTCGACATTGCAATGAGCACGGCTTCGTTCTCATAACAGCTGACAAGAACCTTTGCTACACGCATATTGAGACGGTAAAGAAAAGGATATTGTCATGCTTGCGACCCAGAGTAATAATGAGCCTATTGCCGTTTGGGTTGATGCGTTGATAGAAAGGCAAACTCGGGCTCGAACGGCTAGTTAAGCACATAGCAAAGGATGCTAAGCGGCCATGCTGTGCGCGGCTTAGTAAGAACGGAGCCATTACAACGGACGAGAACTATAGAACGGGTAGCACAACACGAAAGCGACCGCGTGGAGGGCAAGAATGAAAAAGACTAAGCAACTAAACCAAAGTCAGAGTAATACTCAAACTTTGAGAAACTAGCAAAGCAGCTTATCTCAGTTCCGAAAAGTGGATAGAGAAGCGGCAGGCAGAGTACTAGAAAAAGAAGGCCGCTTGAATATTGATCGCACGCCGCAGACTGAAGGCTATCGTTGGGCACTTGGCTGTGAAGAAGAACCGCATGAAGCAGCGACTAATGGTTAGAGGCGTCCTTGGTGTGATTCTGTTCAGCACCGTTGCTATCACAGCCGCTGGTCAGAACGACGAATCGCAGAAAGTAGTGGGCCAGTTTGTCGTCGGGCCGTACGCCATGCTGATGCCTCCGGGTATGTTTTTGCTCATCAGGAAAGGAGGGAAGATCGGGGCGATCCGATTCACCAGCATCGAACAAGGGGGCAACCCGGGAACGGGGAAGGCCCGTTACGAGTCCTATTTTCAAGGCGACGGATCTGGTTCATTCCGCTCACCAAATGTTCGCAAAAAAACTGGTAAAATCAATGTGAAGCCACTAAGAGGCTTCCACCCACTTGCCTTTCAAACTGGAAAGACTAAGGTCAAAGTTGGAGAGTGGTCGTTCGAGAGCGATGCTCCTGGAAGTTTATATATGTGGCCCTACGGACATTCGGAGAAGGACTACGGCTATGAGTTTGCCCCCACTTCCTCCCAGAGCGTTGATGAGATTAACGCTTCGGATAAGCGGCTCAATTGGTTTCGATACAGTGCCGATACGAAGGTTGTGCTGAGGGTGTCCGAACTACCTAAGTAACTTTGCTTCCTCGGAGCCCAACAAAGCCCTTTCAGCTAATAGCGCGATAGTATGATTCTCACCTTTCAGCCGCCGCTGTGCTATAAGGCCCCAGTCGTGGGCTTGGTTAGTCAAGCATATTATTACCGTTCAATGGTCCATTTGATTCAGCGATCTCATCGCCCGTCTGGCGATCGATGGCAATTAATGCGGTCGTTCCCACACACCCGGCACCAGCCAGCGCGCGTCGCGCTGGTGCATGTGGAAAGGCGCGGTCCAGATTGCTTCCTGATCGTGCAGGACGTTCTTGAAAAACTGTCTTTCAAAGACTTAGTTCCTTTTTCTTAGAAGTCGGCGACGGCGTTGGATCGGGTGTTTGTGCGTGCGTCGGAAAAGCCGTTGACAAAGGAATTGCGAAGAGAAGCGCACCGAAAAGATACTTCACCCTGCGATTACTTCCCATTTCGTACCTCCCCACTCGAATACAGTTCGTTCGTGCCTCCCGACAACTATAATTACGAACCAACTTGGTTTAATGCTGCGCTGGGCGGAGTCTGGCCGTTTGCCTCGAAGCAAGACACTGCGAGAAGCATCGCTTCAACAGAGTTCGACGCAGCTTCAGCAGCAGCATAAAGCGACGTACCTGAAGGAAAGATGAAGGAAGTGGGCGAGACTCAAGAATGCAGCCTAGTCGCGCATGTGTTGATTCAGCCTGAAATGGACAGCGGGCGCTCCCCGTTAGCGAAAGCCAACTGGCTCCGAGAAGAAAATCGAATCTACCCGCGGGCACGGGTTAACGAGCGGGCGTGCAGCGGTATAAGGCCGGCTGGTAAGGTCCTTCGAAATGTCAGTCGCGGAGTACGGTTCAGGTCAGCCCTTCCGCGCTGCCTTGATGGTGGCGACGTCGATCTTCTTCATCGGCATCATCGCCTCGAAAGCGCGCTTCGCCTCATCGCCACCAGCCGCCATCGCCTCAGTCAACACGCGCGGAGTAATCTGCCAGCAGAGACCCCAGCGGTCCTTGCACTAACCGCACTGGCTTTCCTGGCCGCCATTGCCGACGATCGCGTTCCAGTAGCGGTCGGTCTCTTCCTGATTTTCCGTCGCGATCTGAAAGGAAAAGGCCTCGCTATGCTTGAACGTCGGGCCGCCGTTGAGGCCGAGACAGGGAATACCCAGAAGGGTGAACTCCACCGTCAGCTCATCGCCCTTCTTGCCGCCCGGGTAGTCACTGGGAGCCTTATGTACAGCGGTCACTTCACTGTCAGGAAAGGTGGCGGCGTAGAAACGCGCGGCCACTTGGGCGTCCTTGTCGAACCAGAGGCAGATCGTGTTCTTTGACTTCATATTGGTCAGCTCCTTGTGCTTGATCAGGGCGAACGGCGCGAATCATATTACTGGCAGCGCACCGTAAGAAGAAAGAAGGGCTGCTCATCTTGAGCAGCCCTTCTTCGAAACACGGCTTGGTTAGGTTTGGTTAACGTTTCGAAGTGGCTGAAACAGCTGAATTGGCTTGCTTCGCCTGGAATTGCTGCCAGTAGGCCTGAACGAAATCCAGCTGCTTTCCATGACCATTGCTGGTGTAGAAGTCGAACTGCTTCATTTCAGCGTATGCCTGGTCATAATTCCAGTGGTCGTGATTGAACCGGTATATCGCTCCCATGACCCCTGTGCGGTGGCGTCCGCCCGCGCAGTGCACGTAAAACTTGCCGGTGGCCGGATCGTTCGCCACCTTCAAAAATTCTTCTATTTGCGAATCACTGGGATTCTTTTTGTCGACGATTGGAATGTTGACATAGCGCATGCCGGCTGCCTCAACCGCAGGCTGCTCGCGGTCGCGCGAATTGTCCGTCAAGTCGATAATGGTCTTGATTCCCAAAGCTGCAAGGTTCTTAAGGTCTTCCGGTTTTGGCCGACCACCTCGGTAAAACAGTTCATCCATTTTGCCGAAGTTATCAATTTTGATATTGGGAAAGCCGTTCTCTTTCGGTTTGGCAAAAGAGAGTTGGGCAAGTCCGATTATGAGCGCAATCGCTGCGATGGGAGCGATCGAAAACTTTCTAATAAACTTCATTTTAAAATCTCCTCAAGTAGTCAGACACAAGTTGATTAATCGTCGGGCAACTCTGAAGTATTGATTGGACAAGTTGTCGGGGGATTGCTTGTTTTCCCTCTTCAGGGAACCAAAAGATAACTACCTGAGGCAGCTACTACAAACTAGAAGTCCTATCAAGAAAACCGACTATAAGATTCACGATTTGGTCATATAGTTGCATAATTCTGTCCTTACGTTTTCGGTTGCGATTCAACTATTTCGTAAGTCTCGCGGAGTCTTAACAAGCATCTCACCACCAGGTAACCGACGTTGCGAGGGCCACCTCCTCGGAAGCGGAACTGGGCAGCACCTCATCGCTTCACCGCAAGAACTAAAACACCTGCCCCAATCATGAGAATCGCGATCCAGTCTCGAAGGAGTGGTCGCTCGTGCAAAAATACAACCGCAAACAGCGCCACAAGTAGGACACTCAGTTTATCGACGGGAGCCACTTTCGATGCTTCGCCCATCTTCAGTGCCCGGAAGTAACAGACCCAGGATGCGCCAGTTGCTAGTCCCGATAATGCGAGAAAGATCAGGGTGTGGGACGAGAGTGCAAACGGGCTCTTCCACTTGCCAGTCAACGAAACGAAAGCGGCCAGGACGACGATGATCACCGCTGTCCGAACCAACGTGGCCAAATCGGAGTCCACTCCTTCAAGTCCGATCTTCGCGAGAATCGCCGTGAGCGCCGCGAAGCAAGCCGACAAAATGGCCCAGAAAAACCAATTCGGTTCAATCGTCATAGCTTATTAGATACTGAACCCGAGTTGTTGCCCAAACGTTCTTCATGGGACGGAGATGAATTCAAAGAAAAGCCTTGCTCGTGACGATCTCCGAATATGGTTAGGTCCTTTTTTCGCAACGGCAAAGCACATTCGTTTTACCTAGAATTTCAGTCGAAAAGAGAGTTGAAGTCTGCGGGGTGGCTGCGCGGCAATGGCCTGTCCAAAGAATGGAGAACTAAGATTTCCGATGAAACTGCTGTAGTTCACCTGATTGAGAACATCAAATGCGTCCAGCGCCAGGGTAGCCTTGATGTCCCCATCTTTCTTTTTGCTTTTCCGCACGATGAAATCTCTTGACCAGCGCAGATCGAGATCAACATAGGCCGGCCCCTGCAGACTGTTCCTTGAGACTCCAGCCGGACGGCCATTGGCCGTGCCGGTATGAAACTGATCGATACCGGTAATCAGCGTGTAGGGTTGGCCCGAGTAGGCTGAGACCGAAACACCGAGATTGAGCAATTTTCCGGGATTGATGTTCCCCAGCAACTCAAAGCGATTGCGACGATCAAAATCCGACCGCCCCCATTCGCCCGAAAGATCATAAGCATTCGGCGGAAGATAGTTGATGCCGCTGGTGTTGTCATGCGCGAACGCCAGACGATATTGAGCCATGCCACTAAAGAAGCGAGTGACGTTGCCTCGCAAAGCGAATTCGAGTGAGTCGGTAGCCCTTCGACCCTGCGACTCAATCTCGCGCAACACACCAATCGATGTGTTGGGCCTCCTTAAGAAAGCGGGCGGCAAGGGAGCGTTGATGTCACGCGATCGGAATTGAGCGAAACCACGCGAACCCAAATAGGTAACCGCCAAAGTCGTTGATTTTTGCAGCTGACGTTCCAAACTGAAACTGTACTGTAGGAGGTAAGGGATCCGAATGTTTGGTTCCAGTCGCACAATGCTGACGGGTTGGCTGCTTAACGGCACTCCCGAACTGAACGGATCAGGATAAGTCGGATTGACGAGGACAAATTGTCTTAGCCTCACTCCATTGAAAAGGAGAATATCCTGGATCGGTCTGGCGCCGGAGCGGTCGTAGAAAACTCCTGCGCCACCGCGAATGACTGTCTTCTGAGTTTTGCCGGGAGAATAAGCAAATGAAAGACGGGGCGCGAAGTTGTTGTGGTCATGAAAGAAGTTCTGCCAGTCATAGCGCAACCCGGCAGAGAACATTAGGTTCTTGCGCGGGTGATATTCATCCTGAACAAATAACCCGATGACCTTTTCCAGGAATACGACGTGGCCGTTTCCTTGTTGCTGAACGAAAGAAAAGGGAACTCCCGCAGCATAATTCGCCAAAGTTGAAAAGAAGAAAGTGCCCGCAGTATTAATGTTGTTATCGTAGCCGCGACGGCTGAGGTCGGGAATATTGATGCCGCCTTTGATCAAGTGCTTGCCGCTAGAATAGGACAGCGTTTCCGACAGAACGGCATGATATTCCGTGCGTAGCGAGTTAGCCTGCGCGCCCCCGCCGGTAAAGGCATCCTGAACGACTATTCGCCGATTGTCATTGACGCTTTCGTTGTATTGCCGCTCCACACCGAGCAGTAGGCGAAAGTTATTTACGAGTTTGGGCGAGAGCACGATCTGGTGGCTGAAAGTGATCTCCTGCTCCATGTTGCGCGAGTTAATGCCGGCTTCTGCCAGAGTTGTACCGCCGACGTTCTGATTATTCACGCTCTCGATGAGCAATGATTCGCGGACAGAAAAAGTATTGGTATCGCTGACTGCATGCGTGATTTGACCGCTGAATTGGAGCGTGCGAGAGGGCGCGGGGACGTTTGCCCTGATTGCTCCGGCCAGTCCTTCAGCAACGACTACGGCTTGGAGATCCTCTTCCTTCCGGCTGATTGAAAGAAGGAAGGAAGTCTTCTTGCTGCCCCCGACTGGTCCGCTCAGATAGCCCTCATAAATACGACGCTGTTCGGGCGGCCGCGTCAGGGCAAATGGATCGCGAGCGTTCAAATGTGCGTCGCGGAAGATG
This sequence comes from Pyrinomonadaceae bacterium, assembly GCA_036009765.1. Lineage (GTDB taxonomy): Bacteria > Acidobacteriota > Blastocatellia > Pyrinomonadales > Pyrinomonadaceae > PSRF01. Next base: position 186,497 of record DASYLB010000036.1, read on the forward strand.
AAGTTGAAAGTGCCGTGGTACTCGGGCGAGCCGGGTTTGGTGGTCACTTCGATGCGACCACGACCGGGACGTTGATATTCTGCCGAGTATGGATCCTGATTGATCTTGATCTCTTTGATTGCGGAAGGTGAAACCCCGAGATTCGGTACCTCCATGCCGTTGACGACGAGCGATACACCATTGGTGCCGACGCTGCCGGGATCGAGGAACCTTGACATCGCTCCGATGTAGTCCTGATCGAAGACCGGCAGGTTACTCAGTGATTGTTCGCTCAACGCTACGGTGTCTTTGTTGTCAGTCGCTTCGGTGGAGATTGTGGCGGGCTCGCTGGTGACGGTTGCCTCTTGTTGCAGACTCGCAATGGCCATGACCACCTTTAATGGCGGCAATGGCTGAGCACCAACTACCACATCAACTGTAGCCGTAGCGAATCCCACAGAAATCACCTTCACCTGGTACTTGCCCGCGACGAGCCGATTGAAGCGAAAGGTACCGGACTGATCGGTAGTGGTCGACTCTTGCGTGACGCTTCCCGTGACCAACTCTACACTGGCCCCGGATATAGCCGCACCCACCTGATCCTGGACTTGCCCCGACATCGAGTTGCGCGCAGACGGTGATTGGGCATACCCGATCAACGACGTAATGAGAACCAATGCCGCCATCCCTGCCACTCGATTCACTGAAATGACGTTCCCCCTCGCAGGCGGTGAATTAACAAATCTGCAAATCAAAATGCGATCGGCAATAACCTATCGCTTGGGAGTCTTGCTCAGCCTTTCAAAGAGACCGGCAATCTCCCAGCCGACGAAAAAGACCCCGACTACCGACAGGATTAAGCAAAAGCTCCGAACCAACACATCAATGCACCTGACATAATCATAAGGAATTGCGGATTAAGGTTTGATTAAAGAGGTCTTGAAGCCGGCAGCCGAACAGCGAAGGTGCTCCCTCGTTCGGTTGATTCCTCAAGAGTAACGCTCCCACCGTGCAGATTCGCGATCCACTGCGAAATTGACAGTCCCAATCCGGCGCCGCTGCCTTCTGAGTCCAGATTCCTCCTGCGAACCTTATCCTCGCGATAAAAGCGCTCAAATATGTGTGGTTGTGCTTCGACGGCGATCCCGCGGCCTGTATCGCTAACTGTAAATACGCATTTGGTCGGATCTTGAGAAAGCTCCGCCCTGACCGCGCCTCCTGATGTCGTATATTTGATCGCATTGTCGAGCAGGTTCATGAACAGGCGGCGCAGAAGTTCCGCATCGCCTTTGACTACTATCTCCGTCGCGGGCGACGTGAAAGAAAGCGCTACCGCGCGCCTCTCGGCAAGATGCTTGAGTGCCCGAACGCATTCTTCGATCAGGGGTCCGAGCGAACAATCTGTTTCGTTGATTGGATATCGCCCGGAGTCGGCGCGGGCCAAGCTGAGTAAGTCGGCAACGATTCTTGACATCCTGGTGCCCTCGTTGTAAACGGCATTGAGACACTGCCGGTACTCTTCCTCATTTCGATGGGGCCTGGATAAAGCTACCTCCGCCTCTCCGAGGACACTCGACAACGGTGTTCGCAATTCGTGTGAAGCATCCGCCATAAACCGGCGTTGCTGCTCAAAAGATCGGTCCAATCGTGACAAGAGATCGTTGATGATAATCGCGAGTCGCCCCACTTCGTCCTGTTCGCTCTTCACGGGCAGACGTGCGTGCAGGTTGTTCGCCGAAATTCGTGCAGCCTGATCGCCCATCTCAGCCACCGGCGCGAGACTTCGCTTTGCCATCAGAAACCCACCGAGACTGGCAAGAAGGAGGGCGATAGGAATTGCTATTCCGAAGGCGGTCTGCACTTGCTCAAGAGTCTCTTTCTCTTCGAATAGCGATTTTGCGGTGACGATCAGAAACGTTCCTGAAGCACTTTGTAGTACCACCCCGCAAAACCGGATTCCATGACCGACTGGTAATGTCGAGCATGCTCTTTCGGGGTTCGATGTGAGATCAGGAAGATTGGCGAGGCTTTCGGTCGCGGGCCAGGTTCTCGAGCCTCGTTCCTTGTCGCGCGGCTCGGAGGACGCCACGATCTGACGATTCTCATCGAACACCACGACCTCGCGATCTCTAAACCGAAAATCGTTAACGACCTCGCGTACGGTTTGAGCGCCCCGTTCCTTGCCCTCACTCAATTCTGATTTGAGGCTGGCAACGACCAGGTCCGATGAGTCCATTAGTGCATCGTCAGTCTTTTGCGCACTGGCTCTGACAAAATAGATATAGGTTGCTGCGGCAAATGCGATCAAGACGAGCGCGAGAATTCCCGTGTACCAAAGTGTAAGCTTTGCGCGCATTGAGTGCATCGCCGCCTCAATCTTTCGCACTTTGGAGATTTTGTTAGTTCGCATCAGCTTCAGGCGCAGAAGTTGAAAGGATGTAGCCGACGCCCCTGCGGGTGTGTATTAAAGGCCGTTCTGATTCGCGATCGATCTTTTGCCGGAGGTGATTAATATGCACGTCTATGACGTTGGAGTAGGAGTCAGACCGATCGTCCCAGACGTGCTCGGTTAGTTCAGAGCGACTGACGACGCGGTCGGCGTTGCGCGCGAGATACTCGATTAAGGAATATTCCCTTGCGGTAAGCGACAAGGCCCGGCCGCCACGATTGACCGTCTGTGCTGAAGTATCGATTCGTAGATCGCCAATCTCGATCACTGTCGATTTCAGGGCTGGCCCTCTGCGCATCAACGCTCGCAGTCTTGCGAGCAACTCGGACACTTGAAAAGGCTTGGTCAGATAATCGTCGGCGCCGACATCCAAACCCAGAACTCGATCCTGCACATCGTCGCGTGCGGTCAGCATGATCACCGGAACCTTCGAGCCCTGGCTACGGAGCTCGCGGCAGACCTCCAGACCATTTCGGCCGGGAATCATGATGTCCAGAATAATAGCGTCGTATTCATTCAGGGATGTCTTATAAAGCGCGTCGTCTCCGTCCTGGGCAACGTCCAGCGCATATTTCGCCTCGCGCAATCCTTTTTCAAGGAAGCTGATGATTCCGAGATCGTCTTCAACCAGTAACACCCTCATGGTTTTTCGATTCTTACACGTTAGACCGGATAGAAGTCAAAGCGCAGAGCTCCCAAAGCAGTCACTTGCGTATTATCAATTTCTCTTCATTAAGAAATGATTAATACCTGATTCGAACAATGAACAGGTCACAGACCGCTCGGCGCAAATACGTCGTCTCCAACCCTTTTGCTTCGCATCCGGGCTATTGAGGCATTGGTACTTCTCGCAATTTCAAGAATAGAGAACAGTTTTAATGGGGAATCAGAAATGATGACTCGAGATCTCAAATAGATTGTGCGATGGCACAACGCTTGTAGTGCATAGCGTGGAGGTAAGGATCATGAAAAAAGTAATTGTTGGCTTAATGGGATTGATGTTGATGGGAGCGATGGCTCTGCCGGCTGCCGCGCAGGGACGCAGTTGGAACCGCGAAAATCAGACGACGAACATTCGCCGGAATGACAACCGACGAAGTAACTTCGATCGGCGTGATAACCGCTACGAGATGGAACGACGCAGACAAAATGAGTATGACAACTTTAACCGTCGCAACACCTGGCAGCACAATGACCGCCGAAATGTTCGCAGCAACGGTATCGGCACGATTCTCAGACTCGTCCTTCGACACTAAAGTGTATGCAATGGACAAGGAACGCCCACTCGGCCAGATGGAGGCCGAGTGGGCGTTTCCTTTTGACCACTCCAACGTGGGCAGTGCCCCCCATCATCCGGTGCGAGCCAACTTGCTATGAGCCAATGGACGTCGATAATCTCTTAACCATTCCTTAATGCCGAATATTGAATAATGGAATCAAGCATTGGGCCTTTGAACTGCTGGTCTGTCTTCCAATGTGGCTACGAAACTCCAACCATGAAGGCCGGTGGAATGTTTGACATTACCAGAAGAGGGAAACGACATGACGATGAACATCAGACTTTGGATCGGATCAGTTGTGATAGCGTTGGCGATTTGTTCTGTCGTCGCTGCACAGGAAAAGAAAATCACGCGAGCACAGTTGCCGGCGGCTGTCGAGAAGACGGTGGCGCGGGAAAGCGAGGGCGCAACCATCAATGGTTTTGCGACGGAGATTGAAAATGGCAAGAGACTGTATGAAGTCGAATTGACTTTAGATAGTCATAGCAAGGACATCTCGATGGACAAGACCGGGAACATCGTCGAAATCGAAGAAGAAGTGGCGATGGATTCTCTTCCGACAGAGGTTCAGGAAGGACTTCGGAAAGCTGCGGGTACAGGCACGATTGGTAAGATCGAGTCGCTCACCAAGCGTGGTAAGCTTGTCGCTTATGAAGGACACGTAAAGACTGGAGCGAAGCGTTCTGAAATCCAAGTCGGACCGAACGGCGAGAAATTGGTTCGACCGGAGTAGAATCGAAGAGACAACTTCCCCGCGCGGTCTCTAGAAGACAACTTTCTCAACCAGGAAGTCGATATGCGTATAACGAAATCACTCGTTCTAGCCTCGGCCCTTCTTCTGTTTGCGTGCTCGTTTCCGATTCGGGCGCAGACTGAATGGTCTGTTACAAGGACAGTTCACGTTGGCGGTGAAGGTGGGTGGGACTATCTCACGGTTGATCCACAAACACATCGCCTGTACGTTCCCAGAAGTACTCACACAATGGTGATCGATTCCGAATCCGGCAAGACCATCGCAGATATTCCTGGACAGAAACGTGCTCATGGCGTGGCTGTTGTTCCCGAGGTCGGCCGCGGGTTCATCAGTGATGGCGGCGGTGAAGGCGCGGTCGTAGTCTTCGATTTGAAGACGAACGCCGTGCTCGGCACAATCATCGCTCAACCGGATGCCGATGGCATTATCTTCGATTCTTCGAGCGGACGCGTCCTGGTCGTTTCGGGCGACAAGGGCGTGCTGATGTCGTTTAAGCCGGACATTGATCCCAAAACAGGAAAACTGGATCCACCGATCGAACTGGGTGGAAAGCCGGAGTTTCTCGGCTCCGACGGCAAGGGGACCATCTATATCAATCTGGTCGACAAAAACGAGGTCGCAGTGGTCGACATGAAGGCGCGAAGAGTAACCAGGCGATGGTCCGTGGCTCCGGGGGGTGCACCAGTGGGGATGTCCATTGATTCGAAAAGACGGCTTCTCTTCATCGGCTGCCGAAATCCCCAGAAACTGATCGTCATGAGCGCAAATGACGGAAAAGTTCTCGCGGATCTGCCGATTGGGGCGGGCGTCGATGCGACGAAGATTGACGGCACCTTGGCGTTTGCGAGCTGCGCTGATGGTTCATTGGCGGTGGCGAGCGAGACCGCTCCTGGCAAATTCGAGATCGTACAGACTGTGAAGACACCAACGGGGGCCAAAACGATGGGGGTCGATACAACGACCCACCGGATCTACTTACCAACATCAGAATTCGAAGAAGCCACACCTGGAACGAGACCTCGTTCAAAACCCGGCACGTTCATGATTGTTGTAGTCGCGAGTCGAACCAATCACTAGCATTCAACGGTCGAACCAGTGGTGCAGCTTGGCTTGGTTTTAATTGGTGCGTGTTTTAGGTCCAAACAGAGAGTTAGGATCGCGGTTATCCTTTAATCTCTTTTCTTATCTTGGGTAACGCAGATTGCTCTTATTTATTGTGCTTAAGGGCTTGGCAGAATAGGCAGGCGACCAGGGAGTTCATTTTGGATAGGAAACCAAAACGCGCGTTGGGTTTCGAGTATTTGAGTCAAGGGAGTGGCACTGCGTGTACTAGCGCAAGGTGGAGAGCTAGGTCTTTAGGTGCGCGGGATTGTGGGAGAAAGGACGATGGCGACCACACGACACAACGGAAACGAACCAGGTTTTCCAGGTCATGCTGTTGGAGTTATTCAGGCCAGTCTGCTCCATCTTGAACAAGCAAAGTTCACCTTCTGGCCCGTCACTACGGTGGCCACATCTTGACGAAAAGGTCTCACTCAGTTAGCAGTTATTTGCTGTCCATTTAGTGCCCAATGGCGGTCCATCGGTCAACTCAATGGGCCATGTGGGAAATGAAAAGAGATGGGAACGTGCAATGGTTTTGGAATTGCTAGTTAAAAGCGGCCCATTCCTCTCAATAAGTTACGCCGTACGAGCACGTTTTTCTTTGCTCCAGAACGCTCGACTTAGCCGCTGCTCGTTTTCCGCCTATGATCTTAAGTAATTGCCAAATCAGATCTTATTTCGGGTAACCAGAGTCTGAATTTGTGGCACTGTCAGTGTTCGCTTCAGGCACTAGCTCGCGCACCAGACGGCGAATTAAGTCTGCGACTTCCTCGCGCTTTTCCGGCGACCACTCCGGCCAGAGTTCCGCCAAGTGCTCACGACGAGCCGCAACCAACTGGTTGAATACACGGCATCCTTCTTCTGTTAAGGCACGCCTCAGCCCTTTTCTGTCTTCAGAATTGGTCTCAGCGATAAGCCTCTTAGATAAGAGTTCGCTGAGAGCCGCTCTGATAAGTTCAGGCTCAATTTTGTGGTGCCGCGTTAGTCTTACGGGATCAAGCTCCGAGTCCTTCTCCAAACGTCCCAAGAGCCATGCCGCCGCCGGGCTTAAATCGAGGTGAGCGCGGGCAACTAATTTCTCAACATAACGCCTGCGCTCATCGCGGTCGGCCAGCACTGAGAGTCCGCGCTGTATGTGCACGAGCGGATCAGGATCCGTAGGCATGGCAAACGTCTGGCCGACATCTCCGCCGATGTCACCCTCGGTGGCAGCCGCGATGGTCTCGCGCAACGGGCGTTCCGGCAGCAACCACGTGAGCAGGAAGCCAAGCAGTGCGATGGCGGTCGCGACAAGAAAGACCGTGCCCAGCGAAATGGTAAACGCCTGCGCGTAAGCAGCACGTACTGCCGCCGGCATTTGCGAGAGCAACTGCTGATTAACGCCCGCTCCCAGATTCGCACCTTCCGCGCCCGGTGGCAGCAGGCGAGAGAGATTCACGCCGAGCCGACTGGCGAAGATTGCGCCCAGGACAGCAGTGCCGAGAGAGCCGCCGACAAGGCGAAAAAGGGTCGCGCCCGATGTTGCTACGCCAAGGTCCTTGTACTCGACTGCGTTCTGCGCAGCGATGACGAGCACCTGCATTACAAGACCCAGCCCGAGACCGAGCAGGAGCATGATGAGTGATGCCATGATGGTGCTGGTCTCCATACTCATGCGCGAGAGCAGGAAAAGCCCTAGAGCTGTAAAAACCGTCCCGACGAGAGGGAATACTTTGTAGCGACCTGTCCGACTGATGAGTTGTCCTGAAATGATTGAGGTAACGAGTGAGCCGCCCATCAGCGGCAGCATCTGAAGCCCCGACGCGGTGGGACTTGCCCCCTTTACCACTTGCAGGAAGAGCGGCAGGTAAGTAACTGAGCCGAATAAAGCAAAGCCGACGATTAACCCAACTGCGGAAGTAACCCAGAAGGCGCGGTTTCGGAATAGACGCAGCGGCAGTACAGGTTCGTCAGCACGCCCCTCAGTCCAGACGAAGGCGGTGAGGGAAACGATAGCTACGACAACTAATCCGATGATGAGCGGCGATAACCATGGGTACTCTGTGCCGCCCAGATCGGTGACGAGAATAGTTGCGGAGAGCGCCGCGGCGAGTAACCCTGCGCCGACGTAATCAATCGAGCGCCGAACGCGACGCCCGCGCGCGGGTAAAGTGGCGGCGAGCACAAGCAGTGCGATCACACCGAGCGGAATATTGATGTAGAAGATCCATCTCCATGAGAGATGCGTCGTGAAGTAGCCTCCAACAAGCGGCCCGGCGATGCTGGCCGCCCCAAAGACCGCGCCGAAGATGCCTTGATACCGCCCGCGCTCGCGTGGCGCGACGATGTCTCCGACGACCGCCTGTGTCGTCACCATCAGCCCGCCGCCTCCCAGACCCTGAATGGCTCGAAACAGAATTAACTGTGTCATGGTCCGGCTCATCCCGCAAAGAGCGGAGCCCAGCAGGAAGAGTATGATGCCAGACTGAAGAACACTCTTCCGCCCGTAGATGTCGCCCAATTTACCGTAAAGCGGCGTGACAACCGTCTGAGCAAGCAGATACGCAGTGACGACCCAGGAGAGATGCGCGAGTCCGCCTAACTCGCCGACGATTGTCGGCAGAGCGGTGGCAACAATGGTCGAGTCCAGAGCGGCCAGCAGCATGACCAGGAGTAACCCGCTAAAGACAACAAGAACCCTCTCGTGTGCTTAAGGCGATGGAATTTCTGCATCAGTCAAAGCTGCCATGAATCTTTCCCTCGCATTCAAACCCCTCTGGTTTAGAACAGACCCGTAACGTAATAGTATTCAGATTACCCATCCGCTGGACTATTTCATACCTATGATAAGCATCGCCATTGTAGTGGAACGAGTATCGAACTCGAAACGGCAGCACTGAGATTGAGTCCGGCGAAACGCGGCGCGCGCGCGAGCACTTTATGCTGAGCGATGAAGGATTTGCCGCGCGGGTGAAGCGCGCCAAAGGTGAGCGTGCCGAGTTGGCGACACTTCCTTGAAGAGTTGGGGAAGCGCTCGCTCAAATTGGCGAAGGAGCGGAAGCCTGTACGCGAACTCCTGTCGCAGTTCATCTATCTGCAAGAGTCTTTGAACGGACCCACAACATACAGGAACCGGTCAGCGTAAGCCCTAGATTCAAGGCGTGATGCACGACGTAGCCCTGTCGCAGAGTCGGACTCGACCGTGCTGCTGATGTTGAAGCAATCTAGAAGAGGAATTGTTTTAGACCAATTCGCGGGCGAGATTCGACGCCGCGAGGGAAGACGAGGTCGAGTTCAATTATGCTGGGGCTAACCATGGGTGGCCTGCACGACATTCACAAGCAAATTCGCACCTCAGTGGCATGATTATTCGTGGGTGGATTTTGATGAAAAGATCTCATGCAGTTCGCGATTTATTTGCTGTCCACTTAGTGTCCAACAATGAGGCACTGGTCAACTCGGCGGGCCAAGTGAGAAATGAAAAGGAACGATGAAACCTTAGTGATTTGAGAATTGCTGAGTAAACGGGGGGAAGGGAAGTAAGCTCTCTCGGCCCACAACAGGCACACAGACTCCTATCTGAGCCTGGTGATTTTCAAGGAGGCTCGCCAGTTTTAGCTGGTCGCTCTATACTCACATTCCTGGGGCCGGTTCGTGTTTTTGTGGTCTACAAATGAAGCCGCTAACCTGAGAGCGTCATTGTCTAAACGCAAAAGGGATTCGAAAGAAATTAGGATGCGCGTGAGGCGGTCTCTCATCACACTGCTGGCGCTGACTAGCTTGGCTTCTTTTTTCGCTTGGGAGCCGAAAGTTCTGGCCCAAAGTGCGCCCATCACGTATCTGGCCGATAGTTGGACCACTGAAAAAGGCCTGCCGCAAAATGATGTCACGCAATTGATCCAGACGCGCGATGGCTATATCTGGCTGGGTACCAATGGTGGCTTGGTTCGATTCGATGGTCTCCAGTTTACTATTTTCGATTCAGGCAACACTCCCGAATTAAGAAGCAATCGCATTCTGGCGCTCGCTGAAGACCGGGACGGCACGCTATGGATTGGCACCCAGAACGGTGGCCTGACCAGCTACAGCGCCGGAAAATTTAAGAACTACAGCACCAAAGACGGTCTGCCTGATGAAAGCGTATTCTCCATTGAAGCCGACCGTTCCGGAAATCTTTGGCTCTCGCCTGGCGGACTGCTGCGCCTGACTAACGGTAATTTCACTCTCTACTCAACTCGTGAGGGTCTGCCGTCCAATGGCTCGGGAAATATTCGTGCAGCCCCGGACGGCAGCATCTGGTTTCGTTCAGGCGATTTCATTATGCACTTTCACGATGGGCGCTTCGAACGATTTTCGACTAAAGACCTGCCCACGGACTGGATCGTCAAGGTTGTCACTATGGCTGTGGCCGGAGATGGAAGCCTGTGGCTGGTGACAGAATACGGGTTGGTACATCTACAGAACGGAAGTTTCACCCTTTTTAACACACACACCGCTGTTCCGGACGCGACCGTGATGCCGAGTGAGTTCGTGATCACAACGTTCGAAGACCGCAGCGGTAGTCTTCGCTTTCTTACCCCCAGCGGTCTGGCCCACTACCAGGACGGCAAAGTCATTGTTGACACTCGGATTCCTTTTCATGAATTGTCAGGACTCAAAATGGCGCTTTGGATAGTGCGTCCTGTGATCGAGGATCGGGAAGGCAACCTTTGGGTGGGCTCGGGTGGATCGGGACTCTATCGGTTCAGGGCGCGCCAAATCACAGCCTACACGGCAGCGACGGGACTGTCGGATGAAGGTTTTATTCCGATTACAGATGATGGAGCGGGTGGGTTGTGGCTCGGAAGCACGAATCTGATCAACTCGCTATATCATTTTCAGGACGGGAAATTCACGCCCTACGACATCGGTAATCAGGCGCGCTCGCTTTGCCGTGACCATAGCGGCACGCTCTGGATCGGCACTAATAAGGGTCTCTACCGACTCCAGAGCGGGCAACTTATCAAAGCCCATCCCGTAAACTCGTTGATGAATCAAGGCACGGTAGTACAGGCAATCTATGAAGACCGTCGCGCCAATCTGTGGGTCGGGACGGGCCGGGATGAGGCACAAGACGGCGCGCTCTATCGGATTAGTGGCGGAGGAATCACGAAATTCCAGGTGCGGGAAGGTCTCGTCTCAAATGACGTTCGCTACATCATGGAGGACCATCAGGGAGCGATCTGGGTCGGCACAACTCGCGGCATGAGCCGCTTCAAAGACGAACGGTTCACCAATTACACCACCGAGCAGGGGCTGTCGAGTAATTTCGTGCGGGAAATCCACGAGGATGTTGATGGGATACTTTGGATTGGCACGTACGGCGGTGGATTGAACCGCTTCAAAGACGGCCGCTTCATCGCCATCACTACTAAGAATGGTCTGTTCGATAACATCGTCTCGCGTATTCTGGAAGACGATCATGGCAACTTCTGGATGAGTGGCAACCGCGGCATCTATCGTACAGGCCGCAGAGAGCTCAACGATTTCGCCGATGGCCGCGTATCTTCGATCACATCTATCTCCTACGGCGTAGAAGACGGCATGAAGATCAACGAAACGAACGGCGGCTCACAGCCTGCCGGGTGGAAGACCCCGGACGGGAAGCTCTGGTTTCCGACTATCAGGGGCGTCGTAGCGATAGACCCCGACATGCTGAATCCCTTGCCGCCTCCCGTTCATATCGAGCAGGTCTTAATCAGCCAGCGACCCGTCGATTGGCGTCAGCCCTTAGAGATTCAGCCTGGGCAAGATGACCTTGAGATTCATTACGCAGGTTTGAGCTTTACCGCGCCGCAGAAGGTGCGTTTTAGATATAAGTTGGACGGCTACGACAAGGACTGGGTGGAAGCCAAGGAGCGGCGTGTGGCTTATTACACTCAGGTTGCACCCGGCACGTACACTTTCAGAGTGAAGGCCGCTAACAACGACGGCGTCTGGAGCACGCAGGATGCGACCATTCAGCTCACGGTTATCCCGCCATTTTGGCGCACCTGGTGGTTTAGCTTCTTCGTGGTGCTGGGTCTGGCTTCGGTCATCCTGAGCTTGTATCGGCGGCGCATCCGTCAACTGCAGCGCGCGCGTCGAACACAAGAGGATTTTTCCAAACAGCTAATCGCTTCGCAGGAGAGCGAACGTAAACGCATTGCGGGCGAACTCCACGACAGCCTCAGTCAAAATCTGGTAGTCATCAAGAACCGGGCTTGGCTTAGTTTACAGGAACCGAATAATCACGATAACGTCCTCGAACAAATGGAAGAGATCGCTGACGCCGCCGACCAATCGCTCGGGGAAGTGCGGGAAATTGCCTATAATCTGCGCCCGTTTCAGATTGACCGTCTGGGCTTGACCAGCGCGATTGAATCTTTGACCGCGAAGGTCGACTCGCCCGACCAGCGTTTCGCGGCTGAACTGGAAAACATTGACAAGCTGCTGCTGCCGGAAATGGAAATCAACCTGTATCGTATTGTGCAGGAAGGCATCAATAACATCATCAAGCACTCCGCGGCGACCAAAGCCGTCATTAGAATACGACGCAGCCGTAGCTTGATAGAGGTCTCGATGGAAGACAATGGCCGGGGTTTCGACACGAACGCCGCCCGCTCCGATAAACCGGGAAGCGGCAGCGGTTTCGGACTGATAGGTATCGCCGAGCGCGCTCGCATCCTAGGCTCAGTGCCTGTCATTCAATCAGCAGTTGGCCAGGGGACGCGCATTGAAATCAAGCTGCCATACAAGCCGACAAATTGAGCGCGCAGGGTTGAGAGTACCGTGGCCCTATGCGGCGCCGGCGAGAAGTGATGTCTGAGATTCGAATCATCATTGCCGACGATCACCCGATAGTCAGGCAGGGTTTGCGCCAGGTTATCGAGCGTGAAGCCGACTTGAACATCCTGGCAGAAGCCGCGGATGGCGAAGCGGCGCTAGAACAGATCGTGGCGCTAAAGCCCGAGGTGGCCGTGCTTGATTTGGATATGCCGCTGATGGATGGCCTCGAACTGCTGCGCGTACTGCGCGAGCGGGCGCTTGCCGTCGCCGTGATCATGCTCACGGTGCATCGCGAGGAAGCTTTTTTCAATCGGGCCTTGGAACTTGGCGCGCAAGGCTACATGTTAAAAGACAGCGCCTTGGCCGATATTGTGAACGGCATTCGCGCAGTCGCCGCTGGGCAGAATTACGTAAGTCCGCTGTTGACCTCTTATCTGTTCCAACAGAGAAAAGACGTGACTAAAACGGATCGCCCCGCCCTCGAACAGCTTACGCAAACAGAGCGGCAAGTGCTTCAGCTGATCGCCGAATACAAAACCAATAATCAAATCGCACAAGAACTCTACGTTAGTCCGCTGACCGTAAAAACGCACCGCCGAAACATCAGTATCAAGCTCGGCCTCGAGGGCAAACACACCCTGATGAAGTTTGCGCTGGATAATAAAGCTAAACTCTAACTAGCCCTGATCAAGTAGACTTCCTCCCCTACTTCTCGCCTCATGCAAAAGTAGTAGCCCGACCGTTTGGGAGGGCGTAGCGCGCCACTCAAGGGGCACAGCAACTAAGCGACACCCTTGCTTACCCGCGGGCTACTGCCCCGCGTTAAACGCCCATTCCAAAAAATACTCCCGAAGGAGTACCTCGAATACTGCCAAAGGGCGATTCTCAACTCGCCGCTGAAAGCTCACACTCCTGCGCATAGCAATCGAGTTAGCTATGAACATCTTGATCGTCGAAAACAGTCCGCGCATGCGACGCACGATTCGCAGCCTGCTGGCCGGGCTCCCGCATGAAGTCTTTGAATGTGCAGACGGCAGCGAGGCCCTGGCGGCTTACCGGACGCACCGGCCCGATTGGGTCTTGATGGATATCGGACTCAAGGAGAGCGACGGAGTTGTTGTCACCGCTATGCTCAAAGCGGCCCATCCGGAAGCGAAAGTAGTAATCGTCACGGACTACGACGATGCCCTTCTACGGCAAGCTGCACAGCATGCCGGGGCTTGCGCCTACGTCCTTAAAGAAGAACTGTTCGAGTTGCGCGTAATCATCAAGGCCACTCCTGAAACAGAGGCGATAGAACAAGTCGGTAGTGGCACGACCCACAACTTGCAAGGAGTTAAATCATGAAATCCTCTATCTTCATTCTTCCCGCATCAACGTCCGATTATCGAACTGCCGGCCGTGGCCTGTTTACTCGCCGGCGGGCGCAGCAGATGCTGCTTTGCCTGATGATCTCGGCTGCGCTTCTCTGGCTGGGTGCGAGCCGGGCGCGCATGGCTGCCCTGCAAAGCAACATCCCGGTGGGTAATGGCGCCTTTGCCACCGCGGTCAATGTGCTGACCAATAGGATCTATGTTGCGAACCGTGACGACAATAACGTGACGGTCATCAACGGTGCTGACCATTCGACCGCGATAGTTGCGGTTGGCACTCGGCCCGTTGCGCTCGCGATCAATCCAGTGACGAACAAGATCTATGTAGCAAACTCCGGCAGTAACAGCGTGACGGTTATCAATGGCATGGACAACTCGATCGCCACAGTCTCCGCCGGCATTGGTCCGCAGGCGCTCGCGGCTAATTCGGTGAGCAATAAAATCTACGCCGCGAACCTTACCAGCAACACCGTCACGGTCATCGATGGTGCGGACAATTCGACTGTGACAGTGCCGGTCGGGACTCGACCGCTTGCCCTGGCAATTAATCCCGTAACCAACAAGGTCTACGTAGCTAATCAGAGCAGCAACGATGTTACGGTCATCGATGGCGTCGACAACTCCACGACGGCTGTGCTTAGCGGGATTGGCCCGTCTACTCTCGCGGTCAATCCGGCGACCAATAAGATCTATGTCGGGGCTATTGGTGGGGCTATGACGATCATTAATGGGGCCGACAACTCCAAGACGACACTTGTCTTGGTCCCCAGCGGCATTGCCTGGGCCATCGCGGTCAACCCGGTAACCAATAGGATCTATGCTCTCTCCGCGGGAAGTGTGAGGGTCATCAATGGCGTGGACAACACCCAGGCTCAGATATTCGTCGGTCAAACTCCTTCGGGCCTTGCGATCAATCCGACAACCAACAAGATTTACGCGACCAACATCAGCGACGGCAAGCTGACTGTCATCAACGGCGCGGACAACTCGACGTCGAGCTTTACCACTGGAACTGATCCCGAAGCAGTGGCGGTCAATCCGGTCACCAACAAGATCTATGTAACGGATACATTTGGGCGCCAGGTTTCCGTGATCGACGGCTCGGACTACCCAAGGATGACCGTCGCGACCGGCGCCAAGCCGATCGACGTTGCCCTCAATCCGGTTACCAACAAGATCTATGTCGCCAATCAACAAAGCAACAACGTCACCGTCATCAATGGCGCGGACAACTCCACGGCGACTGTCCCGGCGGGCAGTTTTCCGCAAGCAGTCGCGGTCAATTCAGTGAGCAATAAAATCTATATCGCTAACTGCGGCGCGACCTGCGGGGGAGCCGGCGGTGGCGATGTAACAGTCGTCAATGGCGCGGACAACTCGCCCGTGACAGTTGCGGCGGGCAATGGTCCGTTCGCCGTTGCCGTCAATCCTTTGACCAACAAGATCTATGTCGCTAACAAAGCCGGCAGCAGCGTGACCGTCATCAATGGCGCCGACAACTCTACGGCGACAGTCACGGTCGGAACTGCCCCCGTGGCCATCGCCGTCAATCCGGTAACCAACAAAATCTATGTTGCCAACAGCGGCAGCGGCAATTTGACAGTGCTCGACGGTACGGATAACTCGACACTGACCATCGCGACCGGCAGTGTTCCGCAAGCCGTCGCGGTCAATTCGGCGACCGACAAAATCTATGTCGCGAACTGTGGGTCGATTTGTACGGGAGTAGGCAATGGTGATGTGACTGTCATGAATGGCGCGGACAATTCGAAGACGACGATCACGACTGTCTTGAGGCCGCAAGTCGTCGCAGTTAATCCAGTGACCAATAGGATTTATGTCGCGGGTGAAACCGGCGGCACGACGGTGATCAACGGCGTCGACAATTCAACCACATCAGTCCCAGGTAATGAGGGCGCTATTGCCGTCAACCCAGCAACCAATAAGATCTACGTCGCTTCCACAAGTTTTAAGCCGAGAGTCATCAATGGCGCGGACAACTCGCTGCATACACTGGACACCATCCAGTCGACGCCGATCGCGATCGCGGTCAATCCAGTAACCAATACAGTCTACGTCGCTAACAATGGCAGCAATAACATTAATGTTTACCCCGAACAAGACGTTCAGCCGGTTCCGCTCACGGTCAATATTACTTCGCAGGCTTTTCAGCCGAACGCAACCTCGCGCACTTTCAATTTCAACGCCAGCAGCACGTTTTCTCCCACGGCGCCGCCGGTGCAACAGATTCATTACCAGGTCGACACCTGGATCAATCCCTGGTCGACAGCAACACCTTCCGGCAATAACACGCAGAGCGCTACCATTGGGCCGCTGTCAGACGGCTCACACATCCTCTATGCCTATGCCACCGACGGCGGTGACGGAGCCACAAGCTCTCCGGCTTTCTTTGGCAGCAATGGCAGCGGTCCAGTGATCGGGCAGATGCAGGCGTTAGTCTTTTTCATTAACAGCCAAGCTCCGCCGCCGCCAACGATCAGTGTCGCCGGACCACTCAGCCCGCAACAGGGCAGCGCAGCGCGTAACTTTACCATTGCTAACGTCAATGATCCGGCAAGCGGACCAGGCAGCGTTTCAGTCGTGCTTACCAGTGCGAATCCATCCAATGGCGTGACCATTTCCAACATCGTCAACAATGCGGGAACCATCACTGCGGATGTCATTGCTGATTGCGCAGCCAGCGACGCCAGCTTTAGCTTGAGGGCGACCGACGCCAACGGGTGGATAGACGCGACGCTCGATGTCACGGTCATTGCCAATACCTCGCCGACGTTAATCTATAACAATGCTTCGCTCGTATCCGGCGGCTCCATCATGATCAACTCCGCAACTGGCCCAAGTGACAACGGAGCGGTCGAGTCAATCGTGCTGCAGTCGCCCGGAACATACACAGGAAATGTTTCAGTCAACAGCACAACCGGCGTGGTCTCGATCAGCAATGCGGCTCCAGTCGGCACACACAACATCACGATACGCGCCACCGACAACTGCGCCGCGACTACCGACAGCCAACTCACGCTTACGGTTACGGACCTCCCAAATAACTGCACTGCCGTCGTGGCTCACGGCAATTGGAGTAACCCAGCCACTTGGGGTTGCGGACATCTGCCTACCGCCAACGACGCAGTAGTCATTCAATCCGGCCGGAACATAACTCTGGATGTCGATCCGTCGGCCTTCAGTATTAGCGTTAATTTCGGCAGCACACTGACTATCAGCGGCGATCACACGCTGGCGACTAACCTGAACGTCAATGGCACGCTGAGCTTTGGCTCGTCCGGGTCTGAGGCTGGGTATAGCAGCCCCCCTTCTGCTTCGGTTGTGAGTAGTAACAAACTAATTACGGGTAGCAATCTGGTCAGCTTCTCTTGTACCGGAATAGTTAGTGACGCCTCCAGCTCGGGCTATGTTATCGGCAATGTAAATAAAGTTTACTGTGCTGCGGCCACCTTCTCCTATCCGACCGGGACCGCAAACGAATACTCGCCTGTTGATGTGAATGTCACATCGCTGGCGACGAATCCGGCCAGCCTTGCAGTGACGGCTATTGAGGGAGTGCAACCTGCCCTCGCCAGTCAAGCGAGTACATCTCTGCACAGACATTGGACTCTGACCGGCGCCGGTCTGACAACGGACCTGACTTTCAACTACCTGGTTGGCGATGTGATGGGTATCGAGGCGGCCTATAAAGTCATCCGCGTGTCCGGCGGGACCGCGGTGGCTTTTCCTGCCAGCACGGTAAACACGACAAATCACCAGGGGACCTTGACGGGCGTCAACAGTTTTTCGGATTGGACGTTGGGCCAGGTGACTGCTCCCACAGCGAGCGAGTCTACCATTAGCGGGCAGATCATTGAGAGCAACGGCAATCCCGTCGAGGGTGCGGGGGTGCAACTGACCGGCATGCAGAACCGCTTGACAGTTACCGATGCCCAAGGCAACTACCGCTTCGACAATGTCGAAACCAACGGCTTCTATACCATCGCGCCTTCGCGCGCAAACTTCGTCTTCAGTCCAGCGCAGCGTTCGTTCAGCCAGCTCGGGCAAAATACTGACGCCATTTTCAACGCCACGTCCACGGGCGCTACTTCGAACCCACTGGATACGACCGAGTACTTCGTGCGACAGCAATACATAGACTTCCTCGGTCGCGAACCCGACGAGCCAGGCTTTAACTTCTGGGTCAACAATATTGAGACTTGTGGAGAAGACGCCAATTGTCGCGCAATCAAACGCACGGATACCTCGGCGGCCTTCTTCCTTTCAATTGAGTTCCAGCAGACGGGCTACCTGGCCTACAGAACTTACCAAGCGGCTTATGGCGACCTTTCCGGTGCGCCAGTACCAATCAATTTTAATGAATTCAATCCTGATACGCAGGCGATTCGCCGGAATGTCGTTGTCAATCAAAACGGCTGGCAGGACAGGCTGGAAGATAACAAACGTGCCTTTGTCGAAGAGTTTGTGCAGCGCGCGAGGTTTACCAATCTCTACGCGAGTATGAACGACGGACAATTCGTGGATACGCTCAACCAAAATGCCGGGTCCGTTTTGTCTCAAATTGAGCGCGACCAGTTGGTGAGTGATATTTCGACTAATACAAAGACACGGGCTCAAGCGCTGCGAACCGTGGCCGAGAACGAACAACTAGCTGAACTTGAATTCAATCACGCATTTGTGCTGATGCAATACTTCGGCTACCTCTGCAGAGACGCCAATACCGGACCAGATACTGACTTTAGTGGTTACAACTTCTGGTTGAGTAAGCTGAACACCTTTGGTGGGGACTTCCGGGAGGCTGAGATGGTCAAAGCGTTCCTGCTCTCACGTGAGTATCGACGGAGATTTCCACGATAACTTAGGCAGGTGATCACGATTTGATGTTGGAGACAACCAAAACGCGCTTTGGGGTTCGAGTATTTGAGTCCATGCAGTGGTGCGGGTGCGCTCGCGCAGGGCGCAGAGCTTAGGTTCTCGGTGGCGCGGTAATATGTGTGAGGAAGTGCGATGGGATTGGGGGACGCAGTGGGAAAAACTAAGATCGGGTTCATTGAAGGTGGATCTACTCGCATGGGTCTGCGCCATATTCGCGAAGCAGGTACCTCTTGATCCATCATTATTTATTGTCACATATTGAGTGAAGAAGTCTCGGCTAGTCGGCAACGTATTTGCTGTCCATTTTAGTGTCCAACGATAAGGCACTCGTCAACTCCTTGGGCCATGTGAGAAGTGAAAAGGAACGATGAAACCTCAGTGATTTGAAAATTGCTAAATAAAAGCGGAGAAGGGACGTAGGCTTGCTCGGCCCCCCTTCGGCAATCCCTAAATCCTTAGTGTCAAGCAGTTACAGGAATCCATTTGGGTAGTGGAACAACTTCCAACTTCGGTGGTTGTCCCCCCAAGCCTTTGGCATTCAATAACTTACGGGTGAAAACCTTCCAGTAACGGTGTTCGAGTTCCCACCTTCGGCACCCACTTCTTCCATGACTTACGGATTATCGTTCTTGTTCAGATTGCTGTGCAAGATCGCGTCGTTAAAGTATTTAGAAATAGACGCCAGCTGCAGGAGCGACCGTTGCACTACACGCAGGGCTGCTATTGCAGACATCCCAAATTGCCGCTTGTAATCGTCTGCACGTCGTGTCAGAGCGCCTCACACGGGTATTGCTAATGAGTCACGACCGCTGTCACTCTAACGATTTGCCTTTGACGCTGCAGTTCTGGGTTTACATGCTCGGTACGCGCCGGATGAGAGTCTGTCATATCCGAGGGGTAGGGCCAGAGTCATCTGCAGTTGCTCTCCCAAGCTCGTAACGTCGATGGCTATCTTTCGGTGTTGGGATATTAGTTTGTTGCTAAGTTGAGAAACACGCTCGCCGCGCTTCGTCCGATTTGTTCGACAGCGCGACAGGAGAATTAAGTGGCACCGAGTGCCTTTATGAATTCGTCCGAGCTTGATACCCAGCCTAACAACACCTCAATAGTTAATAGAGAAGCTTCGTGATTACTTCTTGGTAGTCCATACCCGATCGGCTCAGCCGCACAATCCGCAAGCAAGACGGGTTGATAATCACGGAACATCGCATCTCTGATCGTTGAGTCCACGCACACGCTCGTAGTACATCCGGTGAAGATGAGGTGCTTGATTCCGAGCTTTTTGAGGACGTTGTCCAGGTCCGTTTGATAGAAGCCGCTGAATCGCGTCTTATACATCACGACATCCTCGGCTTGGGGCTTGAGCTGTGGGACTATGTCCGTACCCCACGTGTCGCGTATGAGAATCCTGCTCGCGCTGCCATCAGGTGCTTGGACCGTTTTCCCGACATGCATTATTTGCAGATGACGCGTCCGGTTCACAGAGTCGGGAGCGCCAAGGTCGGAGAGGTCGGGATGAAAACCCATTTTGAGATAGACGATCTTGATGTTCGCTTTGCGCGCGGCCGCGAGGACTTTCGCCGTTGGGCCGACGGCCTTTTGAATCATTGAAATATCGATTCCCGCAAGATCGAACATGCCGCCTTTACTGCCAAAGTCGTTCTCCATATCGACGACGACCACGGCCGTCTTTGCGGTATCAATCGCGATTGATGCCGGCTTCGCGTCGATCTTGGTAAGCCTGCTCTTCGTGGAATTAAAGGAGCGGGATGCGGCTGCTTTATTGGTCATCGCTGTGGCCGTAACTCCACCGAGCGCAGATCCAGCCATGGCCGTGAGCATTTGTCGTCGGGAGAGTTCCTGGTTTTTTTTCATTTTCTTCGCCTCAAAAGCAAGAAGGGCACCGAACGTCGGCTGGGCCGGGCGCTGCGATTATACGCGCCTTGGACGAGCGGCAACAATCTAATATCCCAAGGCGTATCTTTCGGTGATCAGTGACAGGAGCACTGAGTTTAAGGCGGGCAACCGAATGTACTTCTACGTCCAACCCCGCCGGAAACTAGTTTCCATGAGACAAGACGATAACAGCACCGCGAAGTAGCGCACCGGTTATTGCGAATATGGCCTTGGCGGCGATTGTAAACGCGAGCACACTTGTGCCGACATTATTGAGCACGGTGGTCGAGGAGCGCGGCGCTACCTCATTAAGCCACCGCAGGATCTCTTTCCTCAGCAGAAAAACAGCGCGACCTGAAATGGCTTTCAAACGTGGTTCATGTGCTCGTTTGCGCCCGCAACGCACGAAGGGATTATTTGGACATATGCCTGCGAACATGTACCGCGTAGAGAAGGGTTTTGAAGTAAGGAGATGACGATGAAGGCAATAGAATTTACCAGACATCGCACATCAACAGACGGCAAATTACGAAAGGCCACTATGATAAGGCGATCTCTGATCGTGGCTGGTCTGATCCTATTTTCGTGTGCCTATGCCCAAGATGGGAACACTAAAAGGAAGAAAGAAATGAACGACCACAAGAAGCAAGCCACACTTTGGTACGAAGCATTCAGCAAAAAAGATCCGGCTATCCTCGACAGAATCCTGAGCGAGGATTGGGTGGATATTCCTTCATCTCCCGGTACACCTGCTGGCCCATCAGGTGTGAAACCGCTCCTGGCGAGCCTCACAACTACATTTCCTGATCTGAACCTTACGATCAAGGACATTCTCCAGGATGGAAACAAGGTCGTCGTTCGTGCCGAAATGACAGGCACACAGAAAGAAGCTTTCATGGGCTTCCCATCAAAAAACAGGAAAATGAACATTCAGGTCGTAGACGTTCCTGAGTTCAAAGACGGGAAAATCATTCGCACCTGGCATACGGAGGATTGGATGAGTGGTCTTCGACAGTTGGGTGTTTTCGAGAAGTAACGATTCATCAGCTAGACGCTTGTATAACTACCTTGAAAGGAAACTCGAAATGAAAATCTTAACCTTGATAGCGCGTCTTCTACTTGGGCTGATCTTTGTTGTGTTTGGCCTCAATGGTTTCTTAAATTTCATCAGCATGGGACCGATGCCGACAGGATTGGCAGGACAATTTATCGGCGCACTCATCCAGTCTCATTACATGTGGGTAGTCGCTGCGCTACAAGTCGCAGGCGACGCCTTCCTCCTGGTGAATCGGTTCGTTCCCCTTGGTCTGGTGCTGCTTGGGCCAGTGATTGTGAACATTCTTTGTTATCACGTGTTCTTGAATCCAACGGGCATAGCGTTGGCGCTTGTCGTGACAATCCTGTGGTTCATTGTCTTCTACGGGCATCGCCAATACTTCTCAGGGATATTTTTTCAAACAACGTAATGAACGATGAAGTGTGAGTTCGATTTCCACAGAGGTTTGAGCGATGGCTAAATGGATTTTTGAACCTGGACACAGTGCCCGAATTTCGTGCACGGCACATGATGGTGACCTACGTCCGTGGACACTTTAAGAACGTTCACGGCTCGCTTGAGTTTGATCCAGAAAGCCCGAGCATCTCTTCCGTCGAAGTACAGATTGATACCCAGGGAATCTGGACGGGAGTGAAGGAACGTGACGACCACTTACGTAGCGCAGACTTTCTTGATGTTGATCGTCATCCTGAGATTACGTTCGCCGGCACTAAAGTCGACCTGAAGGGCGAACACGACTATGCCGTCACAGGGGATTTGACGATTCGTGGAGTTACTCGCAAGGCAACCTTGAATGTCAGTTACTTGGGACAATGGAAGACGCCTTGGTGGGAAGACGGAGTTGATAAGGGACCGAGGACGCGCGCGGGTTTCCTGGCAACCACTCGTATCAATCGTCACGACTTTGGAGTCAGTTGGCAAGACATGATGGATCGAGGCGGGATTGTGGTCGGTGATGAAATCGATATCACCATTGATGTTGAGGCGATATTAGAAAACACTTAATCCGTTTTTTATAGATCAGCCTGCTGAAAGATTCACTCACATACATGAGGTTTGGTGAGAGCTAGAAAGACTGCCTGAGGCAGTTCACTGAATGACCTTGTTAGAACGATTGAAGCAGCAAAAGCTCTATTGAGGCGATGAACTTCGGGATGGTAGGCGCGAATTAAAAGCCGCGAGCTGGCACGCCGGGGAAGCGCAAAAGTTCATTACAGAGATCGGAAAATCAAAAGGCCAGTCCAAAGACTGACCCCTGATTCACTTCGCCCTTTTTAACCTGGGCTCAGTATTACGCTTCCTGCTGGCAATGTCCTTAGAAAGTTCTCAAAGTTTTCTTAAGAGATTCTTAAAGGCCGAGCGCAAGCTACTCATGCCGCAAGTCTGCAGACACTTGGGTGTCACGCTAACGTTTGAGCGCTTTCATCATCAGATCGGCCACGTTTGCCACCAACTCGCTTGGCGATACTGGCTTGGCCAGCTGCAGTTCGTAACCCGCTATGCGAGCGCGTGCTGCATCCTCTTCGCTGGCATGACCTGTAAGCGCAATCGCTGGGGTAGTTCCGCCGCTTTCGGGTCCCAGTGCGCGCACTCTTCTTATTAACTCGTATCCATCTTCGCTCGGCATTCCGATATCAGACACCAATAAATTTGGTTTCCATTGGTTTATTATTTCGAGGGCCGCACTGACTGTAGCCGATACTCTCACCTCGGCGCCCGCTGTGCGTCAGCGTCAAAGCCAACAAATCACGGGCGTCCGGTTCGTCATCAACCACAAGCACTCGCAAATCAGCCAAATTTCCAGATCGCAGATCGAAGGCTTCGGATTTCTCATGCTCTCCGTTAGCTTCGCTGCGCATTCCGAGTTCCGCAGTCTGTGTCATCAGCGGCAGGGTTACGGTGAAGGTTGCCCCTCGGCCAACTCCTTCGCTGGCCGCGTGTCGGAGCAAGATGCAAGTCCAGATCTTGCCGGTGTCACGCAGGACCGGTCTGGTTGTCAGATCACTCGATTCGGCGGCAGTGAGGAGCCTTTTTGCGGAACTCGAATGATACGACGAACAAGAACGAGCAGAAACTTTCTCTTACCTGAAAAGCGCTTTGAACGAAACTCGATCTTCACTCGGTGCTGAACCTATCTACGGTGAAGACTAGTAGCAGCGAAATGATAAGAATGAGAACTGGATTTGCCACGATGGCCGTTGTGGGCAGAAGCCGTAATTGGGGAGGACGAGAGATGGATTAAAGTTGTTTTTGGTGTCTGTTTGGTGTCTATTATTGGAGAGCACCAGAGAGACTACAGAGAAACAGAGAGACTTTAGAGAAATTTCCTAAGGAGGGCCGAGTTAAGGACTTAAACGAAACTCCTTTGCTGTTAATAAGTTAGAGAGAGAAGGGGAGTCGATTCCCCCCTTCGGCACCATCCTATAAGAACCTTAAAATCAATAAATTACGGACGCGGGGATTCGAATTCGCCCTCTAGGCAACGCCGCCCCTAAAGCCAATAGAGGAAATAGTTACAGCCAACACATGTCGCTTGGTGTCTATAGAACACGTGAAACAGACACCACGTAAACCTCGCTGCGGCCCGACAAAATTCGAAAAGGTGCGCACCCCAGCGGTTGAACGCTGCTTTGACACGGCAGAAGCTCTGGGGCTCAAGTGCTATGCGCCTCAATTCCTAAATAGCTCGCCCATGCTGATCGCATCAAGACTATGACGGGTATCTCCGGTTAGCTCGTCTCCCGATTCGCCGAAGCTTTCGTGAAAACGATGTCAGATTCTTAAGGCGCGTTATCACAGGCCAGAGCCGCTACCGATTGAGTCAAGGTCGGCGACCACGTCGGGAGGAATTTGTAGCGTTGCAGCCTTGAGATTCTCACGAAGATGTTCGACTGAAGATGTGCCGGGAATCAGCAGGATGTTGGGCGAACGCTGCAGCAGCCATGCAAGGGCAACTTGCATCGGCGTGGCTCGTAGCGAGACTGCCGCTGTTTCGAGCTTCGACGACTGGAGCGGACTGAATCCGCCCAAAGGAAAGAATGGCACATAAGCGATCCCTAGACGTGCGAGGTGATTGATGAAGTCATCATCGTCCCGGTGCGCGACGTTGTACAGGTTCTGCACGCAGACTATCTCTGTAATTCTCTGTGCCTCAGCCAACTGCTCGGCGCTGACGTTACTCAGACCGAGATGACGAATCAGTCCTTCACGCTTGAATTCAGCTAGCACGGTCAGCGGTTCTGCGATGGATCCCTCAGCTGGTCCCACGATTCCACCAACCCGGAGGTTGACGATGTCTAGCTGGTCTAAACCGAGATTTCGCAAGTTGTCATGCACGGCATCGATCAGTTCTTGACGGGAAAGCGCATGAATCCAGGACTTGTCTTCACCGCGCCGAGCACCCACCTTGGTCACGATTACAAGGTCATCCGGATAAGGATGAAGAGCCTTTCTGATGATCTGGTTGGTGACATGTGGACCGTAATAGTCGCTGGTATCGATATGATTGACGCCGGCCGTAACCGCCTCTCGCAGAACAGCCGTCGCAACGTCGACGTCATTAGGTGGTCCGAACACTCCCGGCCCGGCAAGTTGCATCGCACCATAGCCCATGCGGTGAATTGGCGTTGCGGCGCCGGGTAGCGTGAAGCTGCCGCCAAGGTCCGTCCGTTTCGTCATTTTTGGTTTCTCCTCTAGCGTCTCGCATTTGCAGTTGTCTCGACGATCCTAGAACCTGCAATTTTCTAGCCTCCTCAATAGTAGGTGTCCTCGACGGTCGTCAAGGTATCGCTTCGTCGAGTTACGTATCAACACATCTCGCCACGATCGTAGCCCATCTCATGGTTAAGTAGCGACGACAACCGTGTCTACGGACACATATTGTTCTTTCGGGAAGTCGAACTACTTGGCCATCTGCCTTTCTTCCCGGGCCGACTCAAACTGAGCGTAAGATCTTTGCCGGGCCAACAGAACACACTCGATGTTGCTCTGGCGCCGGTTATACAAATTCCAGCCGCTTCGGTACACTGAGGTTTACCCCCCAGCGACTACGTCGGCGATACCCCTCAGTCGCCGCTCACCCCCAACACAACCCCTAGAAATCTTAAGCCGTGCTTTACGACAGCTTGCCACTTCGTAGGTTTGGGCCAGCTTCAAATGAGAGGAATTTGCGATGCAGAAGCGAAAACTGGGAAAGAGCAACCTGGAAGTGTCCGCGTTGGGTCTCGGATGCATGGGTCTCAGTTACGGCTATGGCCCAGCAGTGGATAAGCAGACGGGAATCTCGCTGATCCGCGCGGCCTTCGAACGCGGCGTCACATTGTTTGACACGGCGGAGGCTTATGGGCCATTCGCAAACGAAGAACTCGTTGGCGAAGCGGTCGCGCCGTTTCGCGGACCAAGTTGTGATCGCGACAAAGTTCGGCTTCGCGTTCAATAGCGAGGGCGGCCAATCCGGCACAGACAGCCGACCCGAGTACATCAAGGAAGTTGCTGAAGCATCACTCAAGCGGCTGCGGACGGACAGGATAGATTTGTTTTATCAACATCGCGTCGATCCGAATGTTCCGATCGAAGACGTTGCCGGCACGGTGAAGATTCTATTCAGCAAGGCAAGGTGCGGCACTTCGGACTTTCAGAAGCAGCAATGCAAACGTTGCGGCGCGCGCACGCCGTCCAGCCGGTTACCGCGCTGCAAAACGAATATTCGCTGTGGTGGCGAAAGCCTGAAGAGGAAGCTTTGCCGACCTGCGAGGAACTTGGCGTTGGCTTTGTGCCATTCAGTCCTCTCGGCAAAGGCTTTCTCACTGGCAAAATTACGGAAGAGACTAAGTTCGATCCGAAAGACTTTCGTAATATCGTTCCTAGATTTACAGAAGAAAATAGAAAAGGGAATCAGGCCTTCGTGGACTTTCTCGGGCAATTCGCAGAACGGAAGAAAGCCACGCCCGGTCAAATCGCGCTCGCCTGGTTGCTGGCCCAGAAACCGTGGATCGTTCCGATTCCGGGAACGACAAAGCTGCATCGCCTTGAAGAGAACATCGGCGCATCGCTGGAACTTACGGCTGACGACCTCAGCGAAATTGATGACGCGGCGTCAAGGATTCCCGTGCAAGGGGAGCGCTATCCCGAAGCGTTGGAAAAGAGAACTGGTATTTAGGTGCGCTCCGAAGACGATTCGAAAGGTAGTTTCAAAATGCGGGCAATTGTCAGGCAGGATCGAGCCGGGCCGCGTGTTCGACCGGACTACGAATATCGATCGCGTCCCGGACGGCAATCGATCCATGAACGAACGCAAGTCGATCAAGGTCATGATTAAGTTCTGAAATGGGAGGGAAGCTATGACAGAGGTACTTGTCCTCATTGGAGCTGGACTGATCGGTCAAGCCATCGCACGGCGAGTTGGCATTGGTAAGCAAGTCGTGCTCGCCGATATGCGTCAGGACAACGCCAATGCTGCGGCAGAGGTAATGAGCAATGCCGGGTATGAGGTGAGCGTTGCGACCGTCGACGCATCCTCGCGCGAGGATGTGCATGCGCTCGTGGAAAAAGCAACGGGTTTAGGCGAGGTTACCGGGCTTATCCACGCTGCCGGTGTATCGCCGTCGCAGGCGTCACCGGCGACGATTCTCAAAGTCGATCTGTACGGCACTGCGCTCGTGCTGGAAGAATTTGGCAACGTCATCGCTCGCGGTGGCGCGGGTGTCGTCATCGCATCGCAGTCCGGGCATCGTCTGCCACCGCTTACGGGGGAACAGAATAAAGCGTTGGCAACCACACCCGTGGAGGAGTTACTCAGCCTGCCTTTTCTGCAGCCCGACCAACTGACGGACTCGCTTCACGCGTACCAGCTCTCCAAGCGAGGGAACTCGCTACGCGTAATGTCCGAAGCGCTTCGTTGGGGCAAGCGCGGCGCGCGGCTCAATACAATCAGTCCGGGCATCATCATGACGCCGCTCGCGAAGGACGAACTTACGGGGCCGCGCGGCGAAGGATATCGGCGCATGATCGAGCTGTCTGTGGCCGGACGCGCCGGCACTCCAGACGAGGTCGGAAGTGTCGCAGCCCTGCTAATGGGACCCGACGGTGGATTCATCACTGGCAGCGACTTTTTGATGGACGGTGGAGTGACCGCATCTTATTGGTATGGCGAACTTGCCCCTCGGTGAGACAAAGCCGAATATTGTGAAAACTATCGACTCCCCGGAACAATACGCTCGCAAGAACCTGGGCGTTAACAAACCAAATTCGTAACGGGACGGGATTCGAAAATGGAACTCAAACAAAATGGTTCGGCGCCTTCTCAGAAAGGCCCGGAAGAGTATTTCACCGGCAACGTGCGGATTGACTCGCCGTTTCAGGGCGGTGCGCCCGCGCGCGTGGGCGGCGCTATCGTCACATTCGAGCCGGGTGCACGCACAGCATGGCATCGTCATCCGCTCGGGCAAACTTTGATCGTGACGTCGGGCTATGGCTGGGTCCAGAGCGAAGGTCAACCGAAAGTAGAGATTCGGCCAGGAGACATTGTCTGGTGTCCGCCGAACGAGAGACATTGGCACGGCGCGACGCCAAACACAGCTATGACGCACATCGCTATAGCCGAAGCTCTCGACGGCAAGGTCGTCGAATGGATGGAGAAGGTCAGCGACGAACAATATCAAGGCTAAAAAGCCTGTTCTTCGATCACCGCGATCCAGCGATGGTTAAATTTCTCAGCGAGGCAAAGCGCAATACGTAGTCCTTGTAGGAACTGAAAATATGGTGACAATGAAAAGGATAACGAACCAATGAATAACGATGCGAAAGTGGTCTTTATCACAGGCGCCGGACGGGGCATGGGGACGGACATCGCAAAGGCCGCTCTAGCAGCGGGATGCAAAACGATCGCAAGCGGTCGGAATGTCGAAAAGGTGACCGAGGCCGTCGGAGCTTCGGACGACCTGCTGGTCGTAAAACTTGATGTGACGAACCCCGCAGATGCGGAAGCGGCTGTTAAGGCGGCCGTAGAAGTTCGCGCGGATCGATGTTTTGGTCAATAACGCGGGAAACTTTTTCGCCGGCTTTTTTGAGGAGATAACGCCTGATGATTTTCGGGCACAGATCGAAACGAATCTTTTCGGGCCGGTAAATGCGACGCGTGCAGCCCTGCCCCAGATTGCGGGCACAGCGGAGCGGGCTGATCGTAACGATATCGTCGGCGGGCGGCATCGTCGGCCAGGCTTTCGTCTCGGCCTATTCCGCGTCGAAGTTCGCCGTTGAGGGATGGAGGGAGTCGCTTGCACCGGAAGTAGAGCCTTTCGGAATTCGAACGATGCTCATCGAGCCTGGGTTCTTTCGCACACAGAGCTGCTGACCGAGGATTCGACCAACTATCCCGTTCCTTCGATAGATGACTATGCCGAGAAGACGCGAGAAACAGTTAAGGCGTGGAAAGGCATGAGCGGACAGCAGAGCGGCGATCCGGCAAAACTCGCAAACGCTTTAATGCAGCTTATCAAAAGGGATGATCCACCGCTGCGCTGGCCCGCAGGTGCCGACGCCGTCGAAACGTTTGAGAAGCACATCCTTGTCCCGATAGAAAAATTTACAACCAAGGCTCGTGAACCAGTAATAGTTTACAAAATGCCCACAGTGGAAAGCTGAAGCAGAACCGACGCGTTGAAAAGGCTATCGATTGTACCTGCTGGCACCGGGACATAGTTGTATCCACAAACGCAAGTGGTTACAGTTCAATGTAACAACTAGCGGCGTTAAAAGAACTCTTGCAGGAACTGGAAACTCATGCAAGAACCTTGGCATCTTTGCGAAACTCATCCACCGCCCTTTTTGTTGACAGTGGCCTGCACCTCAATTAAAGTCCGCCGCGTACTTCCCAGAACCTTCCGTTTACGTGTGACTCACCGCCTCGCGAAGCCTCACGTTAACGAGTCCTTCAACAGATATTAGATCGCCCTCAATAACTCGATCACTGGAGACCTCATGTCGAATCCCATCGCCACTTGTTTCTCCCGATTTGTGTTTCTTGTTTTGACTATACTAACCGTGTTCGTAGCCACAGTGTTTTGTCAGACAACAGGCGCGCGCCCAGATCGCGGGGTAAGTCCGGGCGGCGTCTATTCAGTTTCAGACATTGAGAACATCAACCTACAGAACGGTAACGTTAACCTTTCAATACCACTGGCATCGTTGCCGCCTATTGCAGGCGGCAAACTGGGGTTGACCCTCACCGCCAATTACAACAGCAAAATTTGGAATGTGATGCGCCAGGAAAAGGAAGGCAGTGCACTGCCTTATCGTACCTACACTGTTGATGTGCCAACGATCAGTGATGTCAGCGACAGCCCCGATTTCGGCGGCTGGGTGATTGGCGGTTCTTATCGGCTCTTCACCCGCGTCGCCAGCATGGACTTCGACTACGCGATTCCTCCTCCACCTGAACCTGGTTCGTCCGAGCTGGCCGAATGGCAGCGTCTGCAACATCCCTGGTACAAGCTCGTGCTGCAAACGCCGGACGGCGCCGAACACGAGTTACGACCAATCGGCAATCACGAGATGTACCAGGGGGTGGACCACCCACGCTCTTATCTCTGGGGTTACTTCAAGGACTCTCCGGATTCAACCGGGTCGCCGATGCGATACTACTCAACCGACGGCACTTATCTTTCAGCAATCATAAATCCGGCAGGGCACTCCAGCGGCATCAGTTGGACCATGTTTCTTCCTGACGGGACGCAAGTGATCCAATACGCCGCCGCCTTTCAGCGCATCCGCGATAACAATGGAAACTCTATTAAGATATTTTCGGCCGACGCTGCCGCTCACTACCAGGACGAGCAAACCGGACGCGAGATTCGAGTCACCAGCACTACGCAATCAAATGGATATCCGGAGATGCAAGTCTGGTATCAAACCGTGGGGGGAATCGACTGGCAACATATTGACATCAATTTCGCTGAGACAACTGTGCAGGGCAAGCTCTACCGCGTGCATGACTGGAACCCTGGCGGACAGTCGGAAACAGGTGAGCCAGGCGTTGAGTGCGTACATCACCAGCCATTGCAACCGACCACAGTGTCCGTCGTACGTAGTATTGTTTTTCCGCTCACTGATCCGGGTGAGCCAAATCCAGATAGACGGACTTACAGTTTCGAGTACAACTCCGATCACACTGAGGCTACTTCAACAGCGAAGGCGTTTTTGGAGTGTGGTGGGACTCTTACGACCTACACACGCGACGCTTCCATCGGGATGGGCGCTATCAGCCACATGGAAACGCCGAGCGGATCGGCAGTCGATTACCACTACAGTCTTGATCACGTCCACAACTTCATCTTTCTTGAGGCCACTGATGGAATGGTAAGGGACACGCTTACCACCAAGACTCTAACCCATGACGGAACCGCCGAGACGTGGACTTACCACATCGAGAACAATGCGGACGCCGCAACTTCCTCGGTCGACAATCCCGACGGTTCTATCGTCAGTCAGAATTTCTATCCCACGGATCCCGGCTTTGCGCTGACGATTGGTTCGGACAACCCGCGCGCCGGGCGTGTCTTTCATACCAGCAATGGACTTACGGAGACTTACCAGCATTGGACGAACCGTGGAGTACAAATCGCCAGCGGGTCAGAGCACTCGAGTGCCGTCAACTCGTTCGTGGATGCCGAATATACCTCTTACGTCGGCACCACCCTGATGTCGGCAAAAACCTATCAGTACGATTACAACGGCAATCTGAACCAGGTAAAAGAATATGACTGGTTTGATTCGACGGGCATAGCGCGAAGTGACGAAGGAGTACCCACCGCAGTACCGGCCACTGCGACTTTACTGAGAGAGACACATACGAGCTATTACAATTCCGCGGCTGATACCAACTCGCCAAACTACTATATGACCCGGAGCCTGGTTAGCGGCGTGCCTTCAATTCTTAACGCCACGAGGGAGATCACGGTTGGCCCGAGCATCACGCGCTTTGGTTACGACCTGCAGGCTTACGACATGCCACCGACACTCGGGAATCTCACGAGCCAAAGTGTTTGGGATGACGTTGACGCAAAATGGATCACCAGCAGCCAGACATACGGGCAGTACGGCAACCTATCCACCAAAACTGATCCACGCGGAAAGGTGACGCAATTCTTTTATGACGATGCCACGCATGCTCGGCCTAATCGAGTTGAAGTGAATCCGGAGAACGGCACCGGCCAGCAAATAGTGACAATAGCCTACGATTTCGCCACCGGGCTGGTCACCAGTCAAACCGATCCCAACCAAAGCATTTCGTCAATCGACTATACAAACCAACTCCTCGGCACGGTAGATCCCTTCGGCCGTCCCGGCATAACTCTGGACCCAACGGTAAACATAGGCGGCGCTAACCCACGACATCGGACCACCACCACTTATTTCGACCATTCCCGTCAGGTAGTTATCGCCTCCGATCTCAATAGTGAGAACGACAAGCTGTTAAAGAGTCGCACCACGACCGACACGCTTGGCCGTGTCATCCTTTCGGAGCAAAGCGAAGACGGAACCACCTACACCATCTCCTCGCAGAAGGCATATCAGCAGCTTGGCAAGATAACTTATGTCTCGAGTCCGGTTCGCAGCGGCGGGGCTGGCACCGACAGTTGGGCGCGGGCAAACGCTGATGAATTTGGCCGTACGCTTGAGATCGCAACCTTTGCCGGCTCGAATCAGCCGCCCGCGCCGTCTCCATCTCCGTGCCTGAACGAGGCGAGCGTCGCCGGTTACTCGGGCAAGGTTTGTAGTAGTTATGATGCCGTCTTTACCACGGTGACGGATCAGGCCGGTAAGCAACGCCGTAGCAAAGTCGACGCGCTGGGCCGGCTGGTACGCGTTGACGAACCCCGTGACCCTAATGTCAACGCCAGTCTCGGCTCAACCAGCGCTCCGGCGCAGGCGACCAGTTACGAATACGATGTGTTTGGGAATCTGACTAAAGTGATTCAGGATACGCAAACGCGCACCTTTACCTACGACTCACTCTCTCGAATGCGCAGTGCGACGAACCCGGAAAGCGGAACCGTCACTTACACCTACGATGACAACGGCAACCTGTTGACCAAAACCGACGCGCGGCTAGTTGTTACCACCTACACCTATGACGCGCTCAACCGCAACACGAGCGTTACCTACACCAATGATCCTGCTGCCACGCCCATGGTGACGCGCAGTTATGACGGCGCCACGAATGGCAAAGGCCGGCTTTGGAAAACAGAGACGAGCGGCACGGCCGGCTCGCGCACAACCATCAACGCCTATAACGCGGTCGGCAGTCCCACCAGCCAAAGCCAGCAGTTTTATGCGAGCGGCGTCTGGAGCGCGGCCTTCACAATGAGTGTGACCTACGGCTTAAATGGTCAGGTGCTTACGTTGATGTATCCATCCGGCCACATGACCAGTTACACCTATGACAGCGCAGGCCGAACCAGCAGCTTCGCGGGCAACCTGGGCGAAGGCGTTTGGCGCACTTACGCCAACCAGTTTGAGTACACGGCCAGCGGCGCGTTGCAGCAGGAGAAGTTTGGTACCGATACAGCGCTTTATCACAAGCAACGCTACAACTCGCGCGGGCAACTCTGGGACATGCGGTTGAGCACTAAATCCCTGAGTGACCCCAACGATCCCAACAATGGGGATCGCGGCTCCTTGGTGAACTACTACAGCAACGACTTCGTTCCCGGCGGCAGTGGCGGCGACAATAACGGAAACCTACTGCGGCAGGAAATCAATATTCCCGGCAGCGATTTCTTCCAGGACAGCTTTGCTTACGACTCGCTCAACCGCCTTACATCGATCAGTGAGAAGCTCAATGGCACGGGCAGCGAGAGCTTCAAGCAGGCCTACACCTATGATCGCTTCGGCAACCGCACCATCGATCAGGCACACACGACAACGAACGTACCGCATCCGGCGTACACCGTCGATCCTGCAGGAAACAACCGTCTGGTGGCGCCTGCCGGGTACGTGCATGAGTACGATGCGGCCGGAAATCAGACCCGAGATAACTTCACCGCCGACAGTCCGACTGCTGGGTATCGGACCTACGACGCTGAGAATCGCATCATTGCGGCGCAGAAGGTTGGGACTA
>DASYLB010000037.1:0-24243 GCA_036009765.1 Pyrinomonadaceae bacterium
TCGTCTCCGCCGTGCGCTACCGCGTTCCAAAAGTCACGCTGCTGCGTATGGGACTAAACCTCGCCATCGACTACCTGGTCGGCTCGCTGCCGCTGGTCGGCGATCTTTTCGATGCGTGGTGGAAATCGAATCAGATGAACCTCGAACTGTTGAGCAAGCGAGCCACCGTTTCCGCGGACGAAGCGCGCCAGGGCACACTGAGCGACTGGCTGTTCGTGGCTCTGATTATTCTTCTGCTCGCCGGGCTGGCGATTGGCGCGGCTGTCGTGAGTGTCTACCTGTTGTTTCTTATTGCCGGCCAGTTCTCACAAGCAGTAGGGCGCTAGCACGAGTTTGGCCGCGGATTAACGCGGCCAATTAGCCTTAGCTTGACTGCACAGCCGCTGCGGCATTCATCACGCGGTCAAGCGTAGCCTTTAACAAGTCCAGTCCGCGTTCACCGGCTGCAAAGCTGCGCAACTTTCCCGCACCGTCAAAAAGATAATACGCCGGCACGTAACCGTGATCGTTCTGAAATGCGTCCTTGAGTTTGTGTTCGTTGTCGACGGCGCACGGTTCAGTGATCCCGTTGGCCGCAATCGCCTCACGCACGGCTTCAATGTCAGTGTCCGCTTCATAGCGCGGCAGGTGAACCGCAATTACGCGCAGGCCGCGCTCCCGTAGCTCATCGCGCCACTCGGCGACGCGCGGCAAATTGTCCTTGCACATCCCACAACTCAACGACCAAAAGTGAACCAGCGTCGGGTGGCCCGCGGCCTCAGCTTCAGCGTGGGCCTGCGTGCCGCCAAACCACTCCGTCGCGCCGTCAAGTCGCGGCATTTCTGTTCCGATTCTCATTCCCATGGCTTTTAAGAGACCGCTGACGGACGACCGCCGACCGCCGGTTAACTCACATCATCGTGAGTCTCTCGATCGGCCGCCGGCCATCGTCCATCGTCGGTCCGTCTCCTTACGCGTTAAGCGTTTTCTGTCCCGGTTTCCATTCCGCCTGGCAGAGCCCGCCGGTTTGCAATGCCTGGATGACCCGCAGCGTTTCCTCGGCCGAGCGTCCGATGTTCAAATCGTGCACGACCTTGTAACGCAAAACGCCTTCCGGATCGATAATGAAGAGGCCGCGAAGCGCAATGCCGCGATCCTCAATCAGCACGCCGTAGTCGCGCGAGACATTCTTGGTGGCGTCGGCGGCGAGCGGGTAAACAAGTCCTTCCACGCCACCTTTATCGCGCGGCGTCTTGATCCAGGCGCGGTGCGAAAACACCGAGTCAGTGGACACGCCGATGATGTCAGCGCCGATGCCCTGAAACTCTTCGTAGCGATCGCTGAAGGCGGTCAGCTCCGTGGGACAAACAAAAGTGAAGTCCAACGGGTAGAACAAAAGAACCAGCCAGCGGCCTTTGTAGTCTTCCAGCTTGACGCTCTCGTTCAGCTTCTCAATGTTTTTGGTTGAGGCCATATCGAAATTCGGCGTGGGTTGGCCCACCATCGCCTTCTCAGTTGCTGTTGCTGTCGCTGCTGTCATGAATCCTCCAATTTTTAAGTTAATGATTTTGCGTTACGAAATTCACTTCCCGACGGCTACGCTTTGCGGCAATCAGGACAAATCCCTCTGAGCGTCAGATGAACCGACGCGGCTTGAAACTTCGACTTGCGCGCGGCCGCCTGAATCAGATCGGCTGCTTGTGGCAGATCAAAGTCGACTAACTTCCCACATTCGTTACAGATGGCATGGTCGTGGCGATCGGTTTCTCGATCGTAACGACTGGCGCCGTCACCAAACTTGATCTCGTGCACCAGACCCGCTTCTCTTAGAAAGCGGAGCGAGTTGTAGACCGTGGCATGACTAATGGTCGGCAAATGCTCGCGCGCCGCCTGGAAAATCTCATTCGCTGTCGGGTGGTCTTCCCGCGAACGAATGACCTGAAGCACCGCGTCCCGCTGACGCGTCAACTTGTCTTCAGTCTTATTTTCTTTCAGTTGAGCCACAGTTATAGATTTAGACTAATTCTAAATATTTGTCAACCGGGGTTCATAGTGGGTAGGAACCTGATTTCAGTTTGTCTCTGTGCCAGAGGATTCAAATTAGCGGATGGCTCGCCGCGTAGTCGATTATCTTTTGCACATAACTCTCGAAGCGCGGACAGGCGACGCCGTGAGGCTTGAGTAAGGCACTAGCCTCGGCACTATCGTAGGTTTGCTTCAGGAAGAAATAAGGAACTGCGGAATGGGGCAATCCGGTGACCTTCGGAGCTAACGGCAGCATTAGCGACGTGTGAACCAACCTCGCGGGCAGCGTAATCCGTGATTCCCTGCCGGCGATGCAACGTGAGATTGAATCGAAGAGTTGACGTGTAGACAACGGTGCCGGATCTGCAAGTTGAATCGTTTTGCCAATCGCCGCCGAGTCTCGAGTCAGCGCCGACATCCCCTCAACGATGAAGTCCACCGGCACCAGATTCAGCGCTACTTCACTGTTACCGATATTGAAAGTAGACAGACCAGAAGGCCATTTCAAGAGGTAATGGATCAAGTAGTAGATGCCGTCATACTTTGCGGTCTCGCCGGTGCGCGAATCGCCACACACAACCGCAGGTCGATGAATGGTGACGGGTAGGTCTGACTTCAGTGTCTCTACTTCCAATTCCGCCAGATATTTGGTTTCTTCGTAATAGTTGCGAAAGCCCGCTTCGTGTTTCAGTTCGTCTTCAAGGATTCGGCCGGTCCGTTTGCCGGCAACATAGCAGGTGGAAATGTAATGGTAGTGGCGGAGATGAAGCAGTGACCGGATAAACTCATTAACGTTGCGCGTGCCCTCAACATTCACTCGCAGTGCCAGGTCACGCTTCACGGCGAGGTCATAGAGCGCTGCCAGGTGAAAGACAATAGTTGATTCCGCACGAGCGGTTGCCAAATCCGCCGGCGACATGCCGAGATCGGGGCGCGTTATGTCTCCCGACAAGATCGCGAAATCCGAAACTGATCTACTGTTTTCCTCAGCAATGTTCTGCAGTTCCAACTGCGCGCGTTCAGCGAATGCCGGCTGCACTAACAGGAGGAAGCGGCCGCCGTCGCGGGCAAGTCGCCGCAGCAGTCGACTCGCAATGAACCCGGGAAATCCTGTTAAAAAGACCGTTTCGTTTGCCGGCATTACTTACATCACGCTACCGTCCACGGATTATCGGTGAACGCTATCGCCTCGTCATAGTAGGCCGAGTATAATTCAGCGCAGCATCTCATCATAACTGGAGAAAACAAAATGAGAATCGACCGACGCGCGACGCGCAGACTGTTCCTGGCAGCAGTAATCCTTCTCGCTGCCATCCTCTCGCTGTCCGGGCAGCAGAAGGCTGAATGCACAGTACGCGTAACTCTGCTACAGGTGAACGACGTCTACCAATTCGCTCCAGTGGATCAAGGTGCGCGCGGAGGACTGGCCCGGCTGTTAACCATGAAAAAGGCAGTTCAGAAAGAATCGCCCCACACGCTCTTTCTGCTCTCAGGCGACACGATTTCGCCTTCGGTTGAGTCAATCACCTACAAAGGCGCGCAGATGATCGACTCCTGGAACACGGCGCAGCTTGATTACTCAACCTTCGGCAACCATGAGTTTGATTTCGGGCCTGACGTGCTCCGCGAGCGAATACAGGAGTCTAAATTCAAGTGGGTCGCCGCAAATGTAATCGACAAGAAGACCGGCAAACCATTTGGCGGCGCCGAGGCATATGTTGTTCGCGAGTTTGAGGGTGTGAAGGTAGCCATCTTCGGACTGACGCTGGAGGAAACACAAGTTACCTCGCGACCCGGTCCTGATATTGAGTTTCTCAATCCTTGCGACACAGCGCGAAAGGTAGTCGACGAACTTCACGCTCAGGGGATCAAGACAATTGTAGCGTTGACGCACCTTTCAATGGGCGAAGACAAGCAGGTGGCGCGCTGTGCCGACATCGACGTAATAATCGGGGGCCATGAACATACCTTGCTTGAATCGGCTTCAGGGGGCGCGCCGATTTTCAAAATGACCGCCGACGCCCGCGAACTCGGACAGATCGATCTGAACATCTCGAAGACGACCGGCGCGGTTGAAAGCATTGACTGGAAAATTACGCCGGTGACAAACAAGACTGCCGACGATCCGGCATTCGCCGCGATCAATAGCAAATACGGGGCGCTGCTAAAGGAACTCGCTCAAGTGGTAGGCCGTAGCAGCGTTGATCTCGACGCCAGAAGCGCAGTGGGACGTGTCCAGGAAACAAACGTCGGGGACTTCTTAACCGACGTCTTTCGTCTTGCCACCGGGGCAGACATTGCTCTGATGAATGGCGGATCAATTCGCGCTGACGAGATAATAAAGGCCGGCCCGTTGACAAGAAGGGACATACTGTCGATCCTGCCCTTCAAGAACAAGGTGGTCAAAGTGGAAGTGAGCGGCGCAGTTCTTCGCGAAATGCTTGAGCACGGCGTGGCCCGCAGCGCCGAAGATGCCGAGCCAGGCCGGTTTCCGCAGGTGTCTGGTGTAAGGTTCAGCTTCGATGCGCGACGTCCAGCTGGATCGCGAATCGTTGACCTCAGTATTAACGCCAAGCCGCTTGATGAAAAGAAAATGTACACACTCGCTGCTAGTGATTACATTGCGATTGATGGCGGCGACGGATATGCAATGTTGAAAACCGCGCGTGTGCTGATTCCGCGCGAGCGCGCACAGTTTGATTCCGACCTGGTGCAGGCGGCGATTGTTAAGCAAAAAGTTGTGGCGCCAAAGACCGACGGGCGCATCAAGCGTTTGGATCAAAACCAGAAACAACAGAGCGATTGCCCGTAAGAAATAATGGACGACGACGCTTACGAAGATGATGCTTCGCCGGCAGCGAAGTATGAAGCCAAAGAGCTTTTTCAGGAGGCCTATCAGGCCCAGTTGGCGGAGAACTATGTGGAGGCGATCGAGCTTTACCGGCGCTCCATCGAAACCTATCCGACTGCTGAAGCGCACACCTTTCTCGGTTGGGTTTACAGTTTTCAGAATCGCTATGACGAAGCAATCGAGGAATGCCTGGAAGCGATTCGTGTCGATGAGACCCTGGGGAATCCCTACAACGATATCGGCAGTTATCTCTTAGCCAAGGGCGATGCCTACAGCAGCGTGCGTTGGTTCAAACGCGCGTTGTACGCCCCGCGCTATGAGTCCTATGCTTTTCCGCACTTCAATCTCGGCCGGGTTTTCGAAACGCGGAAGAAATATCTCGAAGCAGCCAAACACTATGGCAAGGCGCTCGAACAACAGCCCGGCTTCAACGAAGCTAAAGCCGGCCTGCACCGCATGCAAGCGCTGCTGAACTAGTGAATCGTGAATAGTAAATCGTAAATAGTGCGGCCGCATCTCTTGAGTTGAGTCGAACATCCACAACTCACGGTTCTGATCTATTCACGATTTACTATCTTCGTCTTCTGCCTCTGCGCGTCGACCGCGACGTAAACAACTTCAGCTTCGGTCACCCTCACTTGTTCCGCTTTTAATCCAATTCTTTCCGTTTCCACAACTACTCGAATCGTGATCGAAGTATTCCCTACGTTTACTGTTTCGCAGTAGAAACTTACGAGATCACCAACAAAGACTGGCTTGTGAAAAATAACTTCGCGCATAGCGACCGTGACAAATCGATCCATGCCGGTATGCCGGTGCGCTTCGATCGCTCCCGCCATGTCGATGTAGCTGAGGATGACGCCGCCAAAGATTGTGCCCGCCGAATTGGTGTCTCGTGGCAGAAGCGTAATGCGAATAGCTGGGTCACGGTAGGTGCTCATTTGTTGTCCTGTTGGAAAGGTGAATAGTAAATCGTAAATCGCAAACCCGTAGCGCCCATCGAAGGTCCGAGCGATTACGGAACAAAACTGCTGAGAGCGTGTCTAAGTTTCAGCTGGCCGCGTTATTCCGTTCAAACGAAAGGTCGGAAAGCCATGCTCGCGTTTGCTCTCTCATGCCTTGGTTCCTTCATATTTCTTCAGGAATCGATCGGTTCTGATTTCAACGATCTGGGCCGAAAGATCCTCGGCGGTTTCATCGTCGGCGTCGCGTTCGCGATTACCTTCACAGTAGTCAAACTACGCCTGCGCGACAAGAAGCCGTCCGCGACGTTCATTTCCATAACTGCAACGCCGTCCGATGAAGCGCCTCAGAAAGCGAGCGGAGACTAGTATTCAGGGTTTCGGGCGCAGTTGCTGAATCATCGGATCAAATTCCGCATGGAGACTTGAGTCGAGCTGAAACGCTCGTTCGAAATCTTTCTGCGCAGTTTCGGCTTCGCCACGCTTCAATAATATCAACCCGCGCAGCACATACGCGCGCCCAAAACTGGGGTTCAACTTGATGGCCTCTTCATAGTCAGCTAACGCCGGTTGGTCGCGATTGGTTTGTTGATAGGCAACCCCACGGTTCGCATATCCTTCCGCTGACGGTTTGAGTTTTAGGGCGGCAGTAAAGTCAGCGATTGCCTCTTCAATCTTGTTTTGAGAAAAGTAGATGCCCGCCCGGTTGTTGTAAGCGGCCGCTGAAGGCGCGAGCTCAATGCTCTGTGTAAGGTCGGCCAGCGCTGCCGGATAGTTCTTCTGAGTCAGGTAGGCGACAGCACGATTGTTATAGGCGTCGGCATACTTTCGATCCACTTCGATAGCGCGGCTGTAAGCCGTAATGGCGCCGTTGAGATCGCCGGCCGTTTGACGGCTGACTCCCAGGTTATACTGGTCAGTAGCCTCTTGGGACGTTCGCGTTTCCGCTCGAAAGTTGTATTCCTCATAACGTGGTTCGCCTGGCAATTGCAACGCCTTGAGAAACTCCCACGCAGTCTGATTAATCTTCGGAGCGAGATCGTAGTACCAATGATCGTGTCCTGGTATCTCGACGAGCTGCACCGAGAATCCGCTGGCGTTCATCCGATCGCGTGTTGCTCTCACCGTTGCCAGCGGGAAGAAGCCGTCAACTGTGCCTACCTGGATATGGATTGGTATTTTTCTTTTTGCGCTATCGATGAACGACTCATGGGCAGCATAGAGTGCGCCGGCATGAATCGCGGTGGCCGCAAAGTATTCCGACTCATAGAGCGACATCAACAACGCGAAAACCGCTCCGCCGGAATGTCCAAAGAGATAAACTCTTTTCGCGTCTATCGGGTATTTGGATTTGAGCGACTCTACCAATTCATGTAGGAACGCAGGGCCGTCGCCAGGCACTGCCCAGTGATCGGAATCAATTGAGTCTGGCGCAACAATAATCACGCCTTCCTTTTCCGCCAAGTCATCCCACTTCTCAGCCAGAGAAAGCCCGATGTGGTTTGAGCCATGTAAAAGCACGACCAACGGAACTGCTACTCCCGGCGGCGAAGTCTTAGGGACGTAGAGATAGTAAGTTCGCTTCTTACCTTCAAAGACAATCTTTTCCTTTGAAATCTTCTGGGCGAGGACGACCGCCGGCACGCAGGCCAGGAGC
The DNA here is from genome assembly GCA_036009765.1 of Pyrinomonadaceae bacterium. Lineage (GTDB taxonomy): Bacteria > Acidobacteriota > Blastocatellia > Pyrinomonadales > Pyrinomonadaceae > PSRF01. Next base: position 7,475 of record DASYLB010000037.1, read on the forward strand.
AAAACAAGCGATATTAACTTCCGGTGAATCATTCGCGTGAAAGCTAATCCCTGAGACTCTGACGGTTTACCCAGTCTGCAATCATCTGCTTCAGCTCATCGAGGCGCCCGCCAAAGAAATGATCGGCGCCTTTGATGATGTGCATCTCAACGTTCGGGTTGTGTTGTTCGATGCGCTTTACCAACTCCTGTAGCCGTGGGACGCTGCCGAATTCGTCGTGGTCCCCGTGAACAAAAAAAATCGGCTTAGGGCAGGCCTCGAGAAAACTAAAATCGTATTTGTCGACAGGCGTGCCGATACTAATCAGCCGGCGAACTCGATCATCGCCGAGCCCAACTTCCAAACCAACACGGGAGCCAAACGAAAAGCCACAAAGCGTGATCTGTTGCTTTGGATATTTTTCCGCCAGGTAATCAAGGCCGGCGCGTACATCTTCACGTTCACCACGTCCTTCATCGTAAACTCCGGTGCTTTGTCCCACGCCACGAAAATTTATTCGTAAGGCAATCAGCCCAGCATCATTTAAGGCGCTGGCCGCGCGAAACACCACTTTGTTATGCATCGTACCGCCGCCGAGCGGATGCGGATGCAGAACCAGGGCAACTCCTACAGGCGCGCCACGCGCCGGTTCCTTAAGAATCGCCTCCAGTTGGCCGTGTGTTACCGGAATGAAGAGATTGCCCGCTGGATACATTGAGCAAAACGTACCACAGGTATATGCGCGTCCAGCAAGCGTGGGCGCCCGAAATCGACAGTGCTAATTTGAAATCCGCTGCGCACCCTCCGTGTTCTCTGTGTCTCGGTGGTGAGTGTTTGCCGAGATTTTTCCACCACATAGGCACAGAAAACACGGAGGTTGCACAGAGAAAATGAGTTAGGGTCTCCGCCGAAAAAATAGAATTCCTAGACACTCATTCACCTTTCGGCTACATTTAGTTTCCCCTGATAATTTTCTGATCGTTTCGTCATTAGCCACCGCAGCAGGTCTCGATCAAAACGTCAAACCTTATCTGTAGATGAAAACATCGCTACATCTTCCTGCCGTCTTTCGATCTGAATCTGCAGTGCGCGCGGTGCAACTAGGCGTGGCTGCCATCATCATTGGCTGGATCTTTTGGCAACTTCAGTTTTCAACTTCCGCGATTTGCTGCGGCGACTTCGATGGTTACTATCACATCAAGTGGAGCCGCATGCTTTGGGAGTCGCTGCGCGCTCACACTTTTCCGCCTCCATTTACCTGGCTCCCGCTAACCACACTCGATCCGAAACACTACGTGGATCATCACCTGCTGTTCCATTTTTTCCAGATGCCCTTCACCTGGTTTGGTGATCTCAGGCTGGGCGCTAAAATTTCCGCAACTATCTTCGCGGGGTTCGCAGTTTTTTCCTGCTACTGGCTCCTGGTTCGTTACCGAATTCGCTACTCCCTTATCTGGCTGCTCGGGTTGCTTGCGTGTTCAGCGCCGTTTCTTTACCGGCTAAACATGGCGAAAGCGCCGCCCTTCGCAATCATCTTTCTCATTATCGGAGTTCATCTGTTGTTTTCGCAGAAGTACTGGCCGCTACTGCTGCTCGGTTTTATCTTTACAGAAACCTACGACATGTTCGTCTTGCTGGTGATGGCTGTCGTCATCTGGACGGCCGTGGTTGGCTGGACTGATCAGCGCTTTGAATGGCGACCAATTGTCTGGGTCCTTTTGGGAACTGCCGCCGGGTTGGTTATCAATCCTTACTTCCCTCTCAACCTTCATCTTTTGTTTGAGCATTTGAAGATCAAACTTACCGCGTCGGATTTTTCTACCAAGGTTGGGCAGGAATGGTATCCCTACGATTCCTGGGAGTTTCTTGTCAACTCGATAGTCGCCTGCGCCGCAATGGTCGTAGGTTACCTGGCTTTCGATCCGTCAGATCGAAAGCGCGCGCACCATCCGTTGTTCTTTCTGATTTTTGCGACGGCGCTCATGATCATGACGGCGCGCTGGCGACGAATCGCCGAATACTGGCCGCCCTTCGCGGTGATCTTTTCTGCCTTCGCGTTACAGCCCTGGCTAGAAGGCGCCAGTTCGACGTTGACCAGGCTCTCCACCGACATACTCAACGAACTGCAACCGTTTCTTGATCGGCCGTCCGCGACTGCTCCGTCGCCAGGGGCTGCCGAAATAAGAGCACTCTGGCAGACCATAGCCGTTTCCCTTGTGGCAGTTTTCCTGGCGGTGGTTCTCTTTTTCAACCTTCGCGTAACTAAGAAAGACGTTGAGGGTAGTGACCCGCACGAATATTACCGTGCCGGTGCTGAATGGATGCACGCAAACGTTCCGCCAGGGCAAATGATCTTCAACACAGATTGGGACGACTTCCCCCGGTTATTCTATTACGACCCCAGTCACGCCTATGTATCCGGACTTGATCCGGGATATCTATACGATAAAGACCAGAGTCTTTCCGAACTTTATGAGCACATCACGCTAGGTAAAGAAGAGGATCCCGGTCCATTGATTCGTGATCGGTTTGGCGCCCGCTACGTGTTTACGGACAATTCACACGATGAGTTTTTTGGAAATGCGCGCGCAAGCGGTTGGTTTGATATTGTCTACGAAGATACTGATTGCACGATTCTCTACATCCGTGATCAGAAGATTGAAGAGCCTGATGAGGAGACCGACGATAGTTCCGGAGACCAGTCGGATCCACAGAATTCTCCAAGTCCCAATCCCTAATTCGATTCCTTACCCGGTAGTTTTGGATTAGTATTTAATCCACCATGTCATACAAATTCTTCTGTCAGCAACTTATGCTCATCGCAATGATGTGTGCCGCAATGGCATTCACCTCATGCGCTGGCAACACCTCAAGCTCAAGCGGTGGATCGTCGACTGGGCAATCGTCTCCGGCACCATCGCCCAAGTCAGGTCTCGACGCAGACCTGGAATACGTTCGCAAAGGCCAGTTCACCTACGTCCTGGTTTTTTCGCGGAAGGATGGCAAGTCGCTCGACGGAGACGACAGTGCTTTCTTAAAGACAAACGCTCCCCAGGTTGTTGATTGGGTCACCAGCGATCCCGCTAAGAAATATATAGTTGCTGGAACCAACTTTGATCTCGCAAAAGGAAATCTGGAGTTACTGAAGAAGCGGTTTGTCGTCGAAGACTACACGGGAAAGTGAACGGGAGGCAGGAGCAGGAGCAGTCGGCAGGCAGAACCGTTCAGACGAGCGTCCTGCCACCTGCCCCTGGTCCTGCTCCTGACTGCTGACTACTGTTCTTAGCAAAATCGCCGGCCTTAACGATTGTGATCTTTGTCGGATCGATATGACGGCGCATGGCTGCGATGATCTGTTCCGGCGTAAGTGCTTTGATCTTCGCGTCCAGATCAGCGCCAAACCCGAGCGTTCGTCCGATGAAAAGATAATTGTTCAATCGCCCAGCTAACTCGTTGTCCGGCGCGCGGCTAACCTGACGCGATTGCAGGTAGCCGGCGGTTTTGCCAACGCGCGAGGCTGCGGTCAGGGCGTGAGCACCAGCTTGCCAAATTGCGCGCGATCTTCCATCAGCTCGTGCGCTCTGCGGGCCTCAGTAAGTGGCAACGCTTGATGCACTACGGCGCGAATCTTTCCGCTCTCAACAAACTTCATCGCTTCAAGTAGTTCTGACTTCGAACCCATGAACGAACCGAGAATCGTTAGGTGACGGTAAAAAACCTGGCGCAGGTCAGTCTGCGCCGCAAAGCCGCTGGTGGCGCCACAAGTAACCAACCGGCCATTGGTCTTTAAAGAGGCGATTGAACCAGGCCAGGTCGCAGAACCTGTGTGCTCAAACACCACGTCAACTCCGCGCTTGTTAGTCAGCCGCTTCACCTCTCTGGGCCAAGTCTCGTCGCTGTAGTTCACTACTTCGTCGGCGCCCAGATCTTTGGCCTTGGCGAGTTTGTCGTCTGAGCTCGCGGTCGCAATTACCCGCGCCCCCCTCAGCTTTGCTAGTTGGATTCCAATCGAGCCCACACCGCTTCCCGCTGCGTGCACCAGCACGTCTTCGCCCGGTTGAACTGCCGCGCGCGTTACCAACATGTGCCAGGCCGTCACAGTGACCAGCGGTAACGCTGCAGCTTCTTCCCAACTCAAATTCTTCGGTTTCGGTATGACGTTCACTGCCGGCGCTGCCACAAGTTGGGCATAACCGCCATCGCGACCGTAACCGAGAATGTCATATTCGCGGCAAAGATTGTCTCGACCAGCCAGGCATTCAGCGCAATGACCGCAGGAGACGCCGGGTTGCAGCATCACTTCATCTCCGGCGCGCACCCATGAAACTAAACTACCAACTTCACGCACCACGCCGGCGATGTCGTTGCCAAGAATGTGTGGCAGCGGAATATTGATTCCCGGTATGCCGCCACGTGCCCAGATGTCGAGATGATTAAGCGCGCACGCTTTCACTTCAATTAGAACCTGGTTCGCATTGATGGTCGGATCAGCAACGTCGGCGTATTCGAGCACTTCCGGACCACCGTGTTGTTTGAAGATGACAGCTTTCATGAGGCAATTTTAGGGGCTTGCGGTGAGATTGCAAACCCCGATGGTAGACCAACAGATTTTACTGGGCCGGCACTGGAAAAACGAAATCACGCTTCTTCTGTGCTGCATGACACTTGATGCAAGTTCCCCGTTTCTCTTGCTCGAGGATTTTGGTCATCGTTGCGTCAATCATCAGAAACTCCCAGTCGTTTGCCTTTGGATTGAAACCGCGCGAGCGCTTGATCATCGCCGCCAGGAGCTGCGGTTGCATATCATCGGCTTTGGCCAGTTTTTCGCGAACAATGATCGAGCCAATTGGAAAACGCTCCTTACCTCCGGTCTTACCTTGCGTATTCATGACGTCCGTAGCAAGCGCATTAGCATAAACGACTCCGAAAATTCTGGCGTCGTCGTCATGCGTTGTTGCTTTCTTTTCTTTGGGAGCTTCGGGAGGCGCTTGGGCAAATATATCTCCCGGCAAAAAGATTCTTGTGGTTCCCTTGGATGTTGTGATGGTGGGCGCGTCGCCGACGCGCCAGGTGTCCGTAAACACAACCGAGAATCAACCACCGCCGCTGGAGCCAACTGAAAGGCCCTGAGTTGAGAGATCCACAACAATCGGCTTGGGGGTCAAGCGCGTCCATTCGCGATAGCCGGCTATTTGCTTAAGCGTTTGCTCCGCTCCGTTGTCACCCAAAGCGGTGGCGGCAACCGACAGCAAAGCTGTCATCGCAAAGATTTTTAGTCGCGTACTGGTCATGAAATACCTCCGCGTCTTTCTCTTGGCGCATCGGAGATGCGCGTAGAAGGTAGCCAGAGGTGCAACCTCTGGACCGTCCGATTCATTTTCATTGCGCGCCGGAGGGCGCGCCCAGATTCTTTGCGCGTCTCCGACGCGCGGAATCATCTTTGCGATGTGGTCCAGACGTTTCACGTCTGGCTACCTTCGTCTCGCCGCTACCGCGGCGAAAATGTCCGGCTATCGCTTTCGCGAGGAGTCGTAAGTCTGCGAAGGTCTGATGCGGTGAGTTGTTAGGAAGCTGCCCCGACGACCGGATCTTCCGCCTGTTGCCTGGCGTGATAGGAAGAGCGCGTTAAGGGACTTGATTCAACGTGCTTGAAACCCATTTCCATTCCCAGAACGCGCCAACGTTCAAACTCTTCCGGCGTCACATAACGTTCGACCGGCAACCGGCGCGCGTGGGGCTGGAGATACTGGCCAATGGTCATGATGTCGCAAGAGACAGAGCGCAAGTCTTTCATCAGGGCAACAACCTCATCAAAGGTTTCGCCGAGTCCAACCATGATGCCGCTCTTGGTTTTCATGCCGCGCGCTTCGAGATCGCGTCGGGCCCCAGCACGTCGTAACAGTGTCAAAGACTGTTCATAACCCGCGTCAGGCCGCACGCGACGGTAAAGTCGCGCTACCGTCTCAGTGTTGTGATTCAACACGTCTGGCTGCGAATCCAAAACTGTATCGAGCGCTGCTTCGTCGCCATTGAAGTCAGGTATCAACACTTCAATTCGGCACTCGGGATTGAGCGCGCGCACCTGCCGAACAGTTTCGGCCCAGTGTGTGGCGCCGCCGTCCGTTAGATCGTCGCGATTAACTGAAGTGATTACTGTGTGGGCCAGGTTGAGTTGCCGTACTGCTTCAGCAACGTGCCGCGGCTCTTCCGCGTCGAGCGATCCGGGTTCGCCCTTGCCGACCGCGCAAAAGCCACAGTGGCGCGTGCAAATGTCGCCGCCGAGCATGAACGTTGCAGTGCGATCTGACCAGCATTCGAAGATGTTGGGACAGCGCGCTTCTTGGCAAACCGTGTGTAGGTTTAATCCTTCAATCAGCTTCAACACGTTGTTTTGATTGGCCGGATCACCAAGACGAATCTTCAGCCAATCAGGCTTAGGCAGCCGGACTTTCGGAACGTTGCTGATTACTTTAAGTTCGCGAGACAAGGATTTTCCTCTGGATTCAAGTGCAAGTTAATTACTGCGTTCCATTCTAACATCGCGATAATGGATAAGACACAGACGGCGCCGGAAGGGACGAATTTTGGAGTGCGGCGACTTGTCGCAGCTTTGGAATGCCCAGCGAGTCGAGAGCAAACAAAGCGCTCACAAGTCGCCGCACTCCAAAGAGATCGTCTGTTATACTGCGCACCAATTCACGACCCCGGCAAGTAAGCTTGCTCAAATATCGGAGGCATCACATGAAAAAGTTTTTAAGTCTCTGCGCTATCTGTTTACTGCTGGCGCTGGCGATACCTGTGTTCGGAGATATCGCTAAACCTAGACCATCCCCAGCCCAGTCACCGTCTCCTGAAGTCCCCAGAATTGTGCTGCACACCAGACTCGTCGTGGTTCCCGACAGCAAAGCCTGGGAAGCACGTTTGCAGATTTCGCAAAGCAGTTTGCAGGAACTACGGGCCGCGCTGGGAAACGCACCGGGAAACGAATCGACGGTGCGGAGCCTTACGCACAACTCGACACGAACAATCATGGCGGGCGTGTTCATGTTTCTATCGCTATCGATTGCTGGGGTTTGGCTCGCGCGCTCGGTGCAGACGCGAGGGCAGAAAGCCGTTGCCGCCTTGCTCTTCTGCACCGCGGTGATTGGCGCAGGGGCAATCATTGCCCAGGCCAATGCCGGTCCGCCGGGATCGTACTACTGGAAAAAACTGCCGCAGAACCTGAGCAAGGGTGAGCCGACTTCGGGTGGCGTCGACATTGAAATCGTCTCGGACGAAACCATCGGGTCGTCAGGGATGCAGCTAGTCGTACCGATCAAGCCGAATTAAAAAAGACTGGGAAAGACTGGAAAACGAAAGTGGAACGAACTGCCAACCTCGATCTAGCCGGGTGGCGCGCAGATCGCGCGTCGCTCGCTCATCGCCAGCTTAGTCTCAGGGCGTTCGCAGGCATATTAATCGGATGCGCCTCGGTATCTGCCCTGTTCGCAAGTTGGTTGCCGTTGCAGTTTTCCATCGTCACGGTCTTTCTGTTTGCCGGACCGCACAACTGGTTTGAGTTGCGCTATTTCCTGATGCGGCTGCCGCTGCGCTTCGGCAGGTCGCGCAACTTTTTCCTGACTGCTTTCGCCGGCATCGGCTTTTTGACTGCGACCTATATTTCGCTGCCGGTGCTTTACAGCTTCAACCTGTTTCCCGGCCACCTCTGGCCAACAATCCTCGCCTCATGGAACACGCTGCTGCTGCTCTGGATTGGAATGCTCGTCTGGCTGCGAGGAAAAAACAAAGTAAGGCGAGATTGGTCGTGGGCATTTCCGATCACGTTCGGATTGTGTGCGGCGAACTGGTTGGCGCCAGAGTTTTTTAGTCTCGGGATCGTCTACTTACATCCGTTGGTAGCTTTGTGGTTTTTGGATCGACACCTCGCACGCACGCGACCCGACTGGTTACGGACCTATCGCCGTTGTTTGTGCCTGCTGCCATTGCTCCTGGGCGGAATGTTTTGGCAACTCTCTCGGACCGCAGCGCTTCCCGACGACAACGGACTGTTCTGGAGAATTACACAACACGCCGGCGCTCAATTATTGCCAAACGTTTCCAGCCACGTACTGGTCGCCACGCACGTGTTTCTAGAAATGCTGCATTACGGTGTGTGGTTAGTGGCGCTGCCGTTGATTGCACCGTTAACTAAAAAGGGAGACGCGGAAGAGCGGCCAGTTCGTCGACGCATAACGTTCTGGCGGGTCAACGCTGTACCGCTTGCACGTCATCCGCGTGGCTTCCCTCGATTGGTAGCGACAGCATTGGCTTTCGGATTGTTTGTTGTCGCGATTCTTTGGTTTGGCTTTTCAGTAGACTACGCAACCACTCGCGACGTTTACTTCACGATCGCGATCGCACACGTGCTGGCAGAGGCGCCCTTCTTGTTGAAAATGTTGTGAGAAGCACACAGCAATTAGTAATCAGCAATCAGCCGGAGGTAGCGCCATTCCTGCTGAAGATGTTGTGACGAGGAAATAGCAGTCAGATCAGCCCGATTGGCTGAACCCTGTTTGCTGAATGCTGACTGCTGTTTACTGTTTACTTCCTTATGTCCCCTTCCGAACTTTGGCGTTTCTTGCCCCTTGGTTATCTGCTGACAATTTTGATTGAAACACCGGTACTGTGCGTGGGCCTGTCGCGTCGCCACTCGCTCAACCGCAAGCTGCTCGCGGGAGTCTGGCTAACAGGGTGCACTTATCCAATTGTCACGCTGGTTTTGCCGCTTCTTTTCAACGCGAACTCACGCGTGATTTATTTGCTCGTAGCGGAAACGTTTGCACCCGTCGTCGAGTGTGCGCTGTTCTGGCTGGCATTTGGAACGAAAGAAGAATTGGGGAAAAGCTCGATGTGGCGGGACTTCATTACCATTATCCTGGCTAACCTTGCCTCGTTTGGAATCGGCGAGGCGATCAACGCCTGGAATTGGTTTGGATTACTGGGATGAAACGCCGCCAGCAGCTTTTACCTTGCGCCGCTTGATCCTGATCAGCAGAACCACCAGCCCGGCAACAAAAGCCACTGCCAGGACAAACACTATAAGCAGCAAGACGATCAGAGCCGCCCAGGGAAGAGGGCTCACTGGATCTGCGGGCACGTCAAACAGAAATAAGGAACTCATCCACGCTCCCCTGGGCCATTCTGAGACAGAAACTGCGAAAGCAAATCTGAATCGATATTCCCGCCCGATACAATCACGCCCACACGCTTCGTGTCCCTGGGCAGCTTGCCCGTGAAGACAGCTGCAGCGGCGGCGGCGCCTGATGGTTCAACCAGCAACTTCATTCTGAAAAGGAAGAACTTTATCGTCTCTATTATTTCGTCATCTGAGACCGTCAATACTTCTTCGGCAGTTTTTTGCAGGATTGGAAACGTCAGTGTTCCCGGTGACTGAACGCGCAGACCATCGGCGATAGTGGGTGGCGGCGGAATCGACACGCGTTCACCTTTTAGAAACGACTGGCGCGTGTCGTCAGCCGTATCTGGCTCTACCGGGAAGCAGCGAATCTTCGGATTGAACGCCTTGGCGGCAGTGCTCACGCCTGCAAATAATCCACCGCCGCTGCACGGCGCGAGCAAGCAATCGAGATCCGGCGCCTCTTCCAGGAACTCCAAACCGCAGGTTGCCTGTCCGGCAAGTATCGAATAGTCGTCGTAAGGCGGGACCAGCACACGACCGTCGCGTTCGGCAATTTCGATCGCCACGGCTTCACGATCCTGCTTTAACCGATCGTAAAAAATGATCTCGGCGCCGTAGCCTCGGGTAGCAGCGACCTTGGCTTTAGGCGCATCGTCAGGCATTGCTATCACCGCACGAATCCCCGCTTCGCGCGACGCAAGTGCTACTGCCTGTGCGTGATTGCCCGAGGAAAACGCCGCCACTCCGCGCTTTTTCTCTTCGTCAGTTAGCGAGAGAATCTTGTTGGTAGCGCCGCGAATCTTAAACGCGCCGGCCCGCTGCAAGTTTTCACACTTGAAGAAAACTTCCTTGCCGGTAGCTTCATTGAAGGAACGTGACGTGATAACAGGTGTGCGATGAACGCGACCGTGTATTCGGGCGGCGGCTTCTTTGATCAGTTCAATTGTCAGCATCGAGTGAGTTTAACTGCCAACGCACCGGAAACGCCAAAGTAGTGAGCGGTAAGCAGTGAGCCGTCGGCAGTCAGAAGTAAAAACAGCTTTTTACTGCTCACCGCTTATTGCTTCCATCTCAAACACTTCAGCAAAACGAACTGCCAACCGATCTTCGACCTTCGACATATTAACGTCATGGCCCAGCAGATCTTCCATTGAAGTTACTTGCTCACCCTCGCAGGCAATGATCAAATTAAAGAAACTAAGATCCGTATTCACGTTCAGTGCAAAACCGTGCGTGGTCACCCAGCGGGCAATATGTACGCCGATAGCTGCGACCTTTCCGCGCGCAGTGTGCACGCCGGTAAAACCTTCAAGTCGGAATGCCTTGATCTCAAAGTCTGCCAGCGTGCGAATTAATACTTCCTCGAGATCGCGGACATAGCGATGCACGTCTTCTCGATCCGGCTTCAGACTAATTACCGGGTACCCAACCACCTGGCCCAGCCCGTGATAAGTAATCTTGCCGCCGCGATTTGTTTCGAAGACAGTTACTCCGCGAGCCGCAAGCAACTCGGGCGACATCAAGATGCCGGCGGGCTCCCCGCGACGGCCCAGGGTCAGAGTGTGTGGATGCTCCAGGAGCAACAGCGTGTCGGGCTGTTGGCCGTCTTTAACGGCCAGTTCCGTTTCTTTCTGTAGCTGCAGCGCCGCCCCATACTCGACGCGGCCGACCTTTTTGATCACAAGTATTCTTTTCTCGTTCACTGGTGCAACCTGCTTAGCCACCTGTCGCGTCATTCTAACAGGGGAAGGAAAGAAGTTTCGATCCTGAGTCCTGGGTTCTGAATCCTGGGTTCTGAGTCCTGAGTTCTTCCGAACCCTGAACTTCTTCCGTTATAATCGCTCAACAACGAACCACAGGAGCATCAACGTGCAAAGAATCATTGGCTTATTCATGGTGACGCTAATCCTCTTTCCGGTTTCCGGCGTCGCGCAAACACGCAAACGAACGACGACAAAATCGAGCCGCACGACCGCCGCACCGAAAGCTAGCGACGCGCAACGCGCCGGAGCGGCTCGGGTTGCTGATCAGATAAAGATCTTGACCCGCTTTATCTATCTGCTTGGTGGTGTTGCTAAAGGACTCGAAGGGGTTGACGATGCCACCCGGCGCAATGAGGCATCGCCGGCGATTATCGATCAGGCTAAACAGAGCAAAGCGACGGTCCGGGCCAGTATTCAAAGCGTAAGAGAGGGACTCGACAAACTCGAGATCGATTTTCGCGGCACGCCCGAGTTACAACGCTACTACATCAAGCTTGCGGGAGTCGCTTCCGGCGCTGCCAACGCAGAAGAACTGGCCGCAGCCAATCAGTTTGATAAAGCCGGGCGTACGCTACTCGAAGTAGTCAATCATCTCACTGACGTATTGTTGGAAATGCGCTAGAACAGTGAAAGGTGAAAAGTAAAAAGTGAAAGCATGAGCCGGAAGTGAATTTGATCTCTTCCGGCTTTCACTCTTCACTCTTCACTTGCTCTTCGGATAGTAGCCCTGGCGGGCGCGTACGCGGAGTTCCGCGTGGGTGGGAAGCGCAACTGCGATGCGACGAAATTGCACTCCGGCCACCGGTGAATTCGAGTAATACTGCACCAGGTATTGGCCACGAAGTTCCGCGCCAATCTGATTGAATACTCTGGGCAAATCTCTCTCAGCCTCCGGCACGTAAGCCGAGCCTCCGGTCGACTGCGCAATTGACTCCATCGCGTTTTGCGCTCGCGTGCTGATTTCGTTCAAGTGTATCGAGGGTCCACCCGGATTGATCGAATAAAACGCAGCGTCAGACGTTTGCACTGAGCGCTGCACTTCCAAAACGGCACGCTGTCGCCGATTCAGCAGATTGGTATGGGCCGCCTGGGAAGTAACTTCCCCTTTCTGACTAGCTCGATATTCAGCCACACTTAAATCTTTGACCAGGCTGCTGAAGTTGTCGTCCCCATCAGAAATTACGAGGATGACGCGGCGGTGACGCTCCGCAGAGTTGTCCATCAGGTACTTCGATGCCGCCATAACCGTATCGTAAAAAGCCGTCGGCACAGGCGTGGTTGCGGCGGGAATGCTCAATATTTTTGCGGCGGTGACATCCGCGGGAGCGAGCGGTGAAAACAGTTTCGGCGCATCTGAAATCGTAAAGACCGCCGCTCGGTCCACCGGCTTAAGTACCTGTTTCAGGAAACTCGCTGCCGCACTTTGCTGAAATTCAAAGAAGCCCTTCTGACTAACACTGCTCGACACATCAAACAAGATGACGATGTCGAGCGGCACCTCATCCGGATTGCCGATCTCGGTAATTTGTTGCTCGCGTCCTTCTTCTTCAAGGCGGAAGTCACTGACTTGCAAACCGCGCACAGCTGCGCCCGTGGCGTCAACTACAGAAACTGGCACCATCACCAGATTCGAGCTGACCTTAATCACTTCAAAGTCATCATCTTTGGGAGGAGCCGGAGTCGGAGTTGGCTTAGGAGTAGGCAACGGAGGCGGTGGCGGCATATCGATAATCTTTTGCGCCGCCGCTGAAGCGAAACAGCAAAAAAGAGACAGCGCTGCGAGCAGCAACGCTGTCCCCAATTTGTTTCTACGTTCGCGATTCATAAAACCATTCCTCATGCCGCCAGCAGTTGCTGGCCTAGTTTGTTATCTTAACAACTTTTCCGACGGCATGATTCATGGCCTTAGCTGCACCGCACCCAAAGCGATTGCACATTTCCTGCAAACACCCCGGCTTCGAGCTATTCACCACTCGAGGTGCCGGTGGTCATTTTCGGAGCCTCCTGCATCAGGCCCTTGTTGACCAGCAACTTCACTTCGACCCGGCGATTCTGCGCCCGGCCGTCACGCGAAGTGTTCTCCGCAACCGGATTCGATTCGCCATAACCGTACGGCGTAACGATACGTCGCAATGGAATCTGGTGGTTCTCAACCAGATAACGAATCACAGTGTCGGCGCGTCGTTGACTCAAAGCGCGATTGCGGTTAACGCTGCCGCTCGCGTCAGCAAAACCGGAGACCTCGAGCACGTAGCCCTTTGCGTTTAGCGCATTGGTGGCGAGCTCGTCGAGCTTGGCCTTCGAATCTGTTGACAACACCGAACTGCCGACCTTGAAGTTTACCGCCAAAACAGTTTGCGGCGTGTAGTCGTCAAGGGCCGAGATACGATCATTGGTAGCGTTCACACCGGCAACTGCCGAATCAGCAGTTTCCTGTGCGGCCCTGGCGCCGCCTTTTGCGGTATTGGCGACAGCGGCGAGCTCATCCAATTGTCCGGAGAGACGCTGCGCATTCTGTTCCACCTGGCTGAGCTTGTTTTCGGTGGTGGAGGCTCGATCCTCCAACGGCGCGGCCCGTGATTCAACTGCGCGTGCGACCCGGAGATCCGAATCATTGAACCTGATCTTATCGGCTACTAACTCGCCCGAGGCGTTGCCCCTGCCTTCAACTTCGAGGTTCAGGCCTCGCAGGATTTGCGTTTGACCATAGTTGGAACCACCGCGCAGAAAACCACCCTTGGTTTTAACGCTGGTGTTGTTCTCGAGACGAACAATGGTGTCGACGCCGTTGATGTCGCGGACTGTAAACGTGTCGGCGTCACGTCGCGTCACGACACCTTTGACTTTCACTTTCTCGCCACTGGCAACAGTACGCGATCCAGCAGGAGCCGTAGTATCCTGAGCGAAACTAACTGCAGCTGAAGCAGCCAGCAGAAGAACTGCAAGCATCAGCGAGGACAAATTTCTTAACTTCGGGATTGCCATAAATAACTTTCTCCTTCTCTCTTTGATGGTACGGCTCACACGCACGCGAGCTCGGGACGTTTAGTTTCTGACGAACATTTAGTCTGAATTGTTGCCCGCCTCTGGGTAGTTCTTTTAAAAGACCCTCCCTTATTAGACCGCTCAGAAATCTAAGTCAAGGTGTTTAGACTCGTTCCTCTTATTCATCATCCAATTGCCACTCGATCGCAATAACCCCTTAGTTAATAGTCAAATCGCGGTGACAAACCTAACACAAAGGCATGTCACCGCGACTAGTAGAACTACTGTGTTGACTGCGAGATCTTCCATCTGAGACCTCAAAGTTTTGCTTACAGCGAAAACTCTCCCGCTTCCAATTGCTCCTTTAGATACGCGAGGAAGCGTTCTGCATCGGAGCCGTCTATCACACGATGATCGAAGCTCAGCGCGAAGTAAGCCAGCGAGCGGATCGCAATGTAGTCTTCTCCCTCAGCCGTAGTCATAACCTTCGCGCGCTTCTCGATCTTTCCTACGCCGAGAATTGCCAGTTGCGGTTGATTGATGATCGGAGTGCCGAATAGACCACCAAAGACGCCGGGGTTTGTAATCGTAAACGTGCCGCCGCCCACTTCATCCGGCTTTAGTTGTTTGGTGCGCGCGCGGTCCGCCAGATCATTGGCGACCCGGGCGAGTCCGGAAATTGAAAGATCGTCCGCTCGTTTGATCACCGGAACAATCAAACCCCAGTCCAGCGCGACTGCCATTCCGAGATTGATGTCGCGCTTATAGATGATCTGGTCGCCGCTTACCTGGGCGTTAAAAATCGGAAACTTACGCAACGCATTATTAACTGCCTGGAAAATAAACGGCATGAAGCTGAGCTTGGTTCCGGTCCGTTCAGCAAACGAATCTTTCTCTCGTTCCCGCAGTTTAGCGATGCGCGTCATGTCGATATCGTAAACAGTGGTAACGTGCGCTGAAGTGCGGCGCGATTGCACCATATGTTCCGCTATCTTCTTCCGCATTACCGACATCTGCTCGACGCGATCGCCCTCGGCCGGTTTCAGCGCAGGCGCCACCGGAGCTGCCATAGACACCGATGACCCGAGCGCGGGCCTTACCGCCGGCGCGCCAACTTTTGCCGATGCCGGACTGCCCGACTCAATGAAACTCAGGATGTCGTTCTTGGTAACACGTCCGCTAAGGCCGGTTCCTTCGAGCCCGGCGATATCAACTCCGTGTTCTTGCGCAATCCTGCGAACCAGTGGGCTCGACTTCGTACGACGAAGATCCTCGGCGGTTTGCGACGCGCTACCACCGTTCTCCGGCGAAGTTGGTGCTTTTTCTTCTTTAGCCGACGCGCCGGCAGCGTCAGCTTTTGGCTGATCTGACTGTCGAACTTCCGCTCCGGTAGCTGCGGCTGCTTCAACTTGCGCTTGCTGCGGCGCGGCTTCAACAGGTTTCGCTGGGCGCTGTTCCGCCGGTGTCGCGCTCGCGGGCGCAGCTTCCGCGGCGGCATCAGCCTTCGCCGGCGCGGCTGCACCGCCATCAAGCACCGCGACCGTAGTGTTTATTTCAACCGTGTCACCTTCTTTAAAACGAATCTCGGTTAAGGTGCCGGCCGCGGGTGATGGTATTTCCGCGTCAACCTTGTCGGTGGAAATCTCGAACAGTGGTTCATCACGTTCGACCCGATCGCCCACCTGCTTCAACCACTTCGTTATCGTTCCTTCCGCGATGGACTCACCCATCTGCGGCATTACAACTTCAGTACTCATAAGTTCTCCAAAACTTAACCCGACTCTGATGCGCTTTAATTCACGAGTCGCCTGCTGCTGTTTGCTGACTACTGACTACTTCTTCTTCTACTCCGCAGTGGTCGGATCGATAACGGACTTGATTTCCGAAATTCGATTCGCAGGAAAGCCGCCCTGGGCCGCGTGTTCGCGGATCATCTCTTCATTCGGCGAGATATAAACACAATACACCTTGTCGCCGGTTACGTAACTTTGCACCCATTGAATCTGCGGACCCATCTTTTGCAACACTGCACACGACGTTTGCGAAACTCCCTGCAGCTCTTGTGGCGTCAAATTTCCCGCTCCGGGAATCTCGCGTTCGATTAGATACTTCGGCATGAGTTCACCTCTCTTATTTCAAATCTCAAGTGACCGATCTCAGATCTAGATTTGAGATCTCAGATTTGCGATCTCAGATCCGGATCAAAACAAAATCATTCAAATCGCCCCGCTCACCGGCAGTCTGTCAGTATGCAGCCAACTTCCTTGCTGCATCTAACACATCCTTCGTCTGCGGTAAGTAATAATCTTCCAACGGGGGCGAATACGGCACCGGGGTATCGATCGAGGCAACCCGCAGAACCGGAGCATCCAGCCATTCAAACGCTTCTTCCGCAATGGTCGCCGCAATCTCACCACCAATGCCGCCGGTGCGTGACGCTTCATGCAGCACAATGGCTTTGCTCGTTTTCTTAACGCTCGCGAGTATCGCCGGCTTGTCCATCGGCGCCAGCGTGCGCAGATCGATCACTTCAACATCCAGTCCTTCTTTCTCCAGTTCTTCAGCGGCATCAAGTGCCGTCAGAACCATAGCGCCGAAAGTGATGATTGAAAGATCGCGCCCATCGCGCACCGTCCGCGCCTTGCCAATCTCGACGATATAGTCGTCCGCCGGAAGTTCTTCGCGCAGGCGTGGCAACCGGTAAAGCTTTTTATGTTCAAAATACAAAACCGGATCGGGATCGCGAATCGCCGCCTTGATCAATCCTTTCGCGTCGTAAGCTGTCGAGGGCTCCACGATCTTCAGGCCGGCGGTGTTCAGGAAAAACGCTTCTGCATTGATGGAGTGAAACGGACCAGAACGCA
>DASYLB010000038.1:0-52198 GCA_036009765.1 Pyrinomonadaceae bacterium
GGCCCGTCCCAGAAACTCGATCTCGCCACCGGCGCGATAGCGCACCAAGTCTCCGGTCCGGTACAACCGCGCTCCCGCATCTCTGGAATACGGGTCCGGAATAAATCGCTCGGCCGTCAAGTCTGGCCGGTTCAAATAGCCACGCGCGACACCGATCCCGCCTATGTATAGTTCGCCAATTACGCCCACCGGCACCGGCTCGCCGGAGCGGTCCAGGATGTACATGCGCAGGTTGCCGATTGGCTTCCCGATTGGCACGCGCGGCGAGAGTTCCCGACGGCAGCGCCAAACCGTCACTTCGACGGCCGCCTCGGTTGGTCCGTACAGGTTATCGAGAGGGGTGCTAAGAATTCCGAAAAACCGCTCCTGCAACTCGGCTGACAAGGCCTCGCCGCTGCAAATCACTTGACGCACGCTGCTGCAGTGTTTCGGATTAGCTTGCTCCAGAAAAGGATGGAGCATGGCGGGAACGAAGTGTACGATCGTGATTTGCTCGTCGGCGATCAATTCGGCCAGGTAAGCCGGATCACGGTGACCCTGCGGACGTGCCATCACCAAACAGGCTCCGCTAATCAGCGGTGCGAAAAACTCCCACACCGAAACGTCAAAGGTGAACGGCGTCTTCTGCACAAACCGATCATCAGCAGTCAGTCCGTAATGGACCTGCATCCACCGCAGGCGGTTGACGATGCCGCGATGAGCATTCATGACTCCCTTCGGTTGGCCAGTGGAGCCGGAGGTGTAAATCAGGTAGGCGACGTTATCGGGAATGGCGGGACTTCTCTTCCCCTGATTACCAACCGCAACTTCAGGCCACTCGCTGTCCAAACAGAGTATCCGCGCACTGCAGGTGACTTTAGTCGCAAGCGCCTGTTCGGTGAGAATGATGTGCAGATCGGCGTTCTCTGCCATATAAGCCAGTCGCTCGCCTGGGTAGCTGGGATCCAACGGCACGTACGCCGCTCCAGCCTCCAGCACGCCGAGCAGCGCCACGACCATCTCCACCGACCGCGTCATGCACACGCCGACGTAACTCTCCGGTCCGACCCCTCGGTTGTGCAGCCAGCTTCCGAGTTGGTCGACGCGCGTCTGTAACTCGCGGTAACTGATCTGGCCTTGCTCGCTGCTGACGGCGATTGCTTCAGGAGAGCGCTTGGCCTGTTCCCGGACCAACTCATGCACACAGGCGGCGCGGCCGTAATCGCGGTCGCTGTCGTTCCACTCGACCAACAGACGCCGTCGCTCGCTCTTACTCAACAGCGACAAGCGTGAGACTGGGGTGTCGGGCTCCGCTACCACCGCTCGCACCAGATTCATGAAGTGCCCTGCCATCCGCTCGATCGTAGCCGGCTCGAACAGGTCCACATCATATTCAAAGCTGCCTCGCAGGCCGTCTGCCGATTCGGTCAACTCCAGCGTGAGGTCGTACATCGCTGTTTGCGTTTCGACCTTCAGCGGCTCCAGCCGCAATCCGCCCACCTCAATGACGGGCTGTGCTTGTCGCAACAGCAGCATCACCTGAAATAACGGTGACGTGCCCGCCTCGCGGGCCGGCTGTAACTCTTCGACCAGCCTCTCAAACGGGAGACTCTGGTGCGCGTTACCTGCCAACACCGCACGTCTCACCTGCTGTAGTAGCGATCGAAAGGCGGGGTTTCCGCGCAGGTCGCAATGGAGCACGAGCGTATTGACGAGGAAGCCGATCAGACCCTGGGTGTCCGCTTGCTCGCGATTGGCTACGGGATATCCGAGCAGGAATTGCTGCTGGCTGCAATAACGTGCCAATAGGATCTGGAACACCGTGGCCAGGGTGATAAACGGTGTGGCTCCTTCGTCGCGCCCAAGCTTCGCCAGACGCAGGCTCAACTCTCGATCGAGGGCGAAGGCAAAGCGTGCCCCGCGGTGTAGGTTCACGACCGGACGCGAGTGATCGGTCGGCAACTGCAAATTCAACGGCACGCCCGCCAGTTCCCGGCGCCAGTAGTTTAATAATGTATGCAGCACGTCGCCTCGCAGTGTCTGGCGTTGGTGGACCGCCAGGTCCGCATACTGGATCGGCAAATTTTCAAGTGGCGACGGTTGACCTTGCACCAGGGCGGGATAGATTGCCGACAACTCGCGCAACATCACAGTCGCTGACCAGCCATCGCAGACCAGATGATGAAGCGTTAGCAGCAGGACGTGTTGGTGCTCGGACAACCGCACCAGTAAAGCCCGCACCAGCGGCGCCTCTTCAAGGTTGAAAGGCTTCGCTGCCTCGACCCGCAAAATTTCTTGGAGGCGGCCTTCAGCAACCTCGGGTGTCACGCGGCCCAGCTCCACGAGCGGCAGGTCGACTTGCAGTTGATCCACGATCACCTGCCGCGGTTCACCGTTGGCGCTGAGAAAATGAGTGCGGAGGGCTTCATGCCGGCGCACGATCTGGTTGAGGCTCGATCGCAGGACGCTGACGTCAACGGCGCCCGTAATACGGAGTGCCATGGGAACGTTGTACACAGTCTCACCCGCGCGCAACTGTTCATCAATCCACAGCCGCTGCTGCGCATAAGACAGCTCGGCGTCGTTTTGGCCCAACCGCCGTAGCGCGGGTTTTGCAACCGGCTGCGATTCCATCTGAGTGAGTGCCGCTGCCAACTGTCTGATGGTGGGGTTATCAAAGAGGATCTGGAGTGATATCTCCGACCCCAGCTCCTGGCCGGTGCGCGCAATCAGCTGGGCCGCCGATATGGAGTCACCCCCTAACTCGAAGAAATTGTTGCGTGGACCAATCGCATCAAGCTCGAGAACTTCACACCAAATTACCGCGAGCCTGGCCTCCAGCGCCGTTAAGGTATCGCTCTCGATCCTGACGTTATGCTCAACTGCTGTTGCGGTACTCGCGCGAGGCTTCTCCCACTGCGCCAATATTCGTAGGATGGCCTTAAGAAACTGCTCGCGACACTCAGCGCGGCGAATTTTGCCGCTCGAAGTCTTGGGAAGAGAGTTGGGTAAGATCAGGGCAATGGCATCTAGCGCGAGTTCGTGATCCCGGACAACCGCGGCTTGAATATCGGCAAACAGTGTCTCGGCGATTGCAGTTGCACCTCGATCGATCTCCTGAACGAGAACGAGGCGCTGTTCGCTGCCGGCTCCGATCGAAAATGCCGCGCCGCAATTTGGTCGCAGCGCAACGTGCGTTCGCTGGGCTGAGATTTCAATATCCAGCGGATGATAGTTGAGGCCGCGGACGATAATCAGGTCCTTAAGACGACCGCTGACGAACAGGCCGTCGCTATCAAGGAAACCCACATCTCCCGTGCGCAGGTAGGTGGCCGGATCGTTGGGCAACGACGCCCTTAGTCTTTCCTCAGTTTCCTGCGGCCGGTTCCAGTACTCGGTTGAAATGCTTGGGCCGCTAACCCAGATTTCCCCGAGCTGATTGGGTTGACACTGCTCGCCAGTCTCCGGATTGACGATCGCGACAGTTTGGCCCAAAGCCGGAAAGCCATTGGCGGTCAATCGTCGCGTGGTGGCGGGCGAAGCCGGCGCCGCGACTTCGTTCCGTTCGAGGGCGCGCGTGTCGGTTTCTTTTATGGTTGGGCCATCGCACCCGGCCGCTGATATCAAAAGCGTTGCTTCGGCAAGGCCGTAACACGGTCGGAATGCGCTCCGGCGGAAACCGCAGTCAGCGAACGCCAACGCAAAACGATCCAATGTTTCGGCGAGAACGGGTTCGGCTCCGTTAAAGGCCACGCTCCACGAGCTGAGATCGAGTCCACGCTTCTGCTCCGGAGTAACTTTCCGAGCGCAGAGATCAAATGCGAAATTCGGACCGCCACTAGTGGTTGCGCGATAAGCTGAGATCGCTTCCAACCAACGCATCGGACGTTGCAGGAAGGATATGGGCGGCAGCAACACGCATTTCGCGCCGACATACAGCGGTTGCAACACCGATCCGATTAGGCCCATATCGTGATACACCGGCAGCCAGCTCACGATAATCGATTGTTCGGTTTGACAGAACGCGTCCTGGATCAGCGACTGGTTGTGCAGGAGATTGGCGTGCGTGATCATCACGCCTTTGGGAGCCGCGATGGAACCCGAAGTGTATTGGAGTAACGCAACGGCGCCTTCATCGATAGCTGGAGGCTGCCAGTCAACAACCGGATCGTCATCGAAAGTGTCCAACGCCAACCAGTTGATATCCGTCTTCGTGAACAGATCTCCCGCCGGCTGGCGCGTACTGGTCATGACCGAAGTGGTGCTCAGCCCGATACGTGGACTTGCATCTGCGGCGATGGACCAAAGGCGCTGGGCATTCTTCTCTGAGGCCGGCGGATACGCGGGTGTCGCGATGCTACCGGCATAGAGGCAACCGAAAAACGCTGAGATGAAACGCAAGCCTGGTTGCAGGACCAACAACACCGGCTGACCACCGGCGCCCGCCTGCTGCAGCCGGCGCGCAATGGCTCGCGCCTCTCGGTCGAGGGTTGCATAACTGAGGCTTTCGGATTCCCGCTCGCCGTCCGCAAGGAAGGTGTATACCTGCTCGAAGGGACGCTCTTCGGTCCGTCGCCGTAACAAGTCAACGAACGTGCCACCGCTAACGGCCGATCTCGTGATGGTTTCTTCAGATATCATTCTTGTAAACGCCATCGCAGCTCGCGCTTTGCCCGCTGCTCGAGGTAAGTCAATGTGTCAACTGCGTCTCGAGCCATCCGTGACCCTTAAGGTCAGGCAATGCGATCACGGCGTAGCATTTCACCGGAACGTAGTCGAGAGTCAACGATCCCCTCACCGTGATTTGTCCCTGGCCGGTTTCAAAGTCGGCCTGCTGCAAATCGACGCCGTCTGTCTCCAGGCTGACCCCCAGTTCGGTCCCTCCGAGCGTGTCGGTGAACTTGAGGTGGACGTAGCCGCGTTCAATAGACTCTTTGAAGGCTGTGGGCGTTCGGTTGGGACGTAGTACTGCTTCGACCGGATGTTTGCCGGCGGCTAATTTATTCACCAGTTCACTCATACTTTTCTCCTATGGTTTTGGTCGTGATAGCTGAGACGCACTCAGCGACTAGGAACAGGGAGCGTTAAGGAACAATCAGAACGCTGCGCGTTTCGCGGGTGTGGTCCAACCATGCGATTTCAGGGAACATCTCGTGGACCGAGTCCCAATCAGGTTGGTGGTCATCGAAGACCCCGCGGAAAAGATGTTGCAACAAGTAGTTCGCTCCCGAAGTTCCGCCCGTGCCGGGCGCGCCGTGTGGGATATAGCGCTTCGCAAACCCAAGATGCAGCCCGCGCCAGGTGAGCAGGTCCCGGTCGAGTTGGCGGCACGCGGTCCATACTTCTCGCCACTTCGGCCGCCGTTCATTGGTGCTGAGCATCGCCTGCTTGAGACTGACGAAGCCCTTGTCACAGAAGGACAGCACCGGCTTGAAATGTTCAAGCCGGCGGAAGTGTTCCAGCTTTTCGGTATTGAGACCGTGCAGCAGAGTGTCCATCAAATGAAACCCAACCGATTGCAAGGCGCTCGCTTTTCCGGTGAGTTCCCGGAACGTAGCGAAGTGGGCAACCGGCATGGTTCGCAGCACTCGCAGCAGGTCGCGCAGTAAAACCGCAAAGCCAGTAGCCGTTTGCAGTTCCTGCACAGCCACCCGAGGTGAGTCAGAAATTATCGCTGCAATCGCCAGGCCGACCTTGACGCGAATTCCAAGAAAGCAAAGCTCTGAGACCTGGAGCACTCGCACAAACAGCACTTCATCGTGACTCTGCGTTAGCGATACACCCGAAAGGTGTATTAGCGCACTCACCCGCGATGGAGAAACCGCAAAGGATTCGAGCGGATCGCTCAAGCTTACCGGGTCGTCAAAATCGGGGGCGCCCAGTTGCCGCGTCTTATCCAAAACCTCGTCAATGAGTGAAATCCTGAGCTGGACTTGCGTTTCATCAAAGTCCTCGAGGTTGTGACCAGCCCAACCCTTGAGACTGTTAGTCTCAAAGCGGCGCAACGCTTTCAACAGCGCGTGTATGCCAACTACACTGCGCCGAACCAAACTGTCAGTGCGTTCGCTCTCTGGTCCAAGATACCAATCAAGCAGCTGGCCATCCATGTACTCATAATAGTTAGGCTGCCTGCCCACAGCGACGTTGCCGACAAAGTACGTGGCTGCAGACAAGACTCTGCCCATGTCGCGGGTTAGCTCCGAGCGATTTGGATCCTCGGCAATCGCGGTTGCAAACGCATGCGCGGCAGCCCACTCCGTGCGAAAGCTTGGGAAGAGGTATTGGCGTCCAACGCAACACTGCACTTCCATCAGCGGCTCCAAACGCATTTGGTTAAGACAATCCCGAACGGTGCAACCTGAAATCATGTTCAACTCCATCGCTGGATGCGCTTATTGGAAACTTTCTTTTGGAGGAGGTTCAGGTGATGAAGTGGGCGACTGGCCCAGGCCCAGCCCGAATGAGACGAGCTCAGAATTCCCGTCTTCCAGATCGCGCACGAACTTATTCTGTTTATCCACCAGAATCGATTGCGCCTTGAGGGGACGGTCAGACAGCGTGAAGCCCATAATAATAATCTCTTCGCCAACTCCAATCAGGTGCGAGCAGGCGCCGTTCATGCAAATCGTGCCCGGCTCGGTCACGGGGATGGTGTAGGTTTCGAGTCGAGCCCCAGTCGTATTGCTTACAATCAGGACGCGTTCGCCCGGCCAAAGACCAACCCGCTCCATCAGAGCTTGGTCGATGGAAATACTTCCGATATACAACAGCTCCGCCTGAGTAACGGTCGCCTTGTGAATCTTCGACGACAGTACGTATCGCATTGCTTGAACCTTTCGAGTCTTAGAATTTCGGACCATTGCAAATGTCCCTCAGGCAAAGAGGCTGCGCCCAAGAGAAATAGCGAGCGCTTCATTACCGGCTACGCGCAATTTTGCCTGGAGATAACATTCACCTACGTTGAGTTCGCCGGTGGCGAGTTTTAAGAGATCGTCGGACCTGATGGTGATGGTGCAGTCCGATTCCTCATTTACGGCAGCGAAAACTGCCGGATCTTTGTCGAGTTTTATGGTCCAGGTGCCGCCACCGTTTCCTTTGACCAGAAACTTCACCGAACCTTGAAGATCGTTCTTACGTTGCAACCGCGCGGGGAAATGAGTCAGGAACAATTCTTCAACGGATCTGAAAGTGGCCGGCATGGTGTGACCGTTGTCGCTCGTTCGCTCCTTCTCGACCGGAGGTCCGGGACGCAGATCGGTGGGTGGGTAACCCAACTCCACAATCAGATCCTTGAGTCGATTTTTCGACGCGCTGGAGACATCCGACAGGAGCGTGACTATCTCAGCGCCGCGGCCAATTGAGGTGTTGTAAATCCGGCCGGCGAATTCGGCCTTGGGATCACCGGGGCCGCGCTCGTGCTTCGTCATAAATGCGGCGTTCACGATCTCGGGATCGGATTCGAGGCCGAGAAAGTGAAATGCCTGGGCCAGGATGGCTGGTCCGTCTTGAACTATGTCTTCGTAGCGCAGACGGAAACAACGATTTGGATTGGCCTTTTCAAACTGCAACAACGCCTGAGTTTGTTCGACACAAAAATCGACTCCGCTTTGATAGTCCCAAAGATCAAACTTCAGCTTGCCGAAGCGAGTTGATTCGAAGCCGGAGCGGATCAAGTCGAGAGGATGCCGGTGTAGACAGAGAAAAGCAGCATCGGGAAAAGTGCGCTTCAACGCCTCCGCATGAGCAAGATTCGCGGGAGTTTTCTCCGCCCAAAGCTGTTTTCCCTTAGCTTTCGCGTATGGCTTCATGAAGCCCTCGATCGTCGTTCGCACCTGTCGAGCGGTCCAGGCAGATCGCTCGGTCTCGTCACCCTCCAGCAGTTGACCGCTGCTGAAATAAAGCGAATGGTGAAGACGCTCAACCAGGTTGCCGAGATCCAGCTCGCCTGGGCAACAAATGGATGGGTGTGTGTCCAGCAGAAGTCGCAGCAGAGTGGACCCCGCGCGCGGTAAGCTGAACACGAAGATCTGATCCCACTTGCGTTCGGTGTTGGTATGCACTTGGTATGGCTGCATCGGTGATTTCATCCAGGACGGCTCGCAGTAGCCGGCGCCCGCTTTTGACGCTGCGTTGACAGTGTGTAGATTGTTGTCTGATTAGCGGGGCAGCAGGCGCCGACTTCAACGATGCGTATTCACAACGATTTCCCCGCCGACTGGCAGATTCGATCCTACTTTTCTGATCACACTTCTTTGGCCAAGGCTTCTCAACCGCACGCTCTTCAGATCGTCGAGCAATTCAACGCCACTTTCTGCGGCGTTGCCGTTCAGTAGGCTTGGTCTTTCGTCTCCACGGAAATGAGCGCAGACAAGCTTGTGAGCGTCATACGTGCATCCGAAAGCGGTTACGAATTCCTCGTACTTGCTTCGCAAACTTGGTTCGATGACTTGAAATAGGTCCCGCTGCGATTGCAGCAGCTTGATGAGATGGCGGTGGTCCCGAGCCAATATGCCGCTCATTCCAGGCGGAACGTTCGGAGGCATCATGGTTGGTCGAACGGTATCGTCGTACTCGCTAGTTGGGAAATCTCCGGCGTAGTGCAAAGAGGCGCTCGATCCGTCCATGAGCAACGTAGCCGCTTCAAGTGCGCTAAACGCATCCTCCAGAGACTCTTCCGCGCGAGCGTTGATAAGGCAATTTATGGCCACAATTAGTCCTTGAATTAGAACCAGAAATACATGGTGGCCTCGAATCCACCGGCTCAATGGATCGCACCAAATTGCGTCGACCTGTTTGATATCGAACCCTGGTAGCTCAGGCCGGACCGGGGCCGCTGATTTTGGGCCGGCGACTAAATGAATGAGGCGCTCAAACGCGGCACGCAGAGCAATCCACTGGTCCGGCGTGAGCGAGGATCCGCCCGAGACCGTATCTTCGAGGAGTTCTTCGTAGGCTTTGAGAATAGATCTCGTGAACACATAAAGAGTGTCCGGATCTTCTACCCGGCGAATCCGGCAATACTCGTCGTGCGAATCGGAATCGGCGGCCTCACAAACCGACTGCAGCTCCGCCGGTGGAAATTCCCTTTCGCCCAGACTGCTAAGAGAGCAGCAAACTTCGCGCAGAACGTGTTCGAGCGAAGTGCAGGCTGGCCGCGAAAAGTTGCGGAGACTCGAGACTTGCGTTGTTCGGCGCTGCTGCAACTCACGATAGCTTTTTGGCAGCTCCTCGGGATTAAGGAGTAGAAGAGCAGGAATTTCCGTCATTGTTACCTCACGATCAAAGCAAAAGTCGAGGTGCTTAGTTGAAAAGTCCTTGCAAGCGGCGTCGCGGACCGCTCTTTTGATTTGCGGGGGTTGGAATTACGGCGTTAAGTCGTCAGTCTCGTCCGCTGCTCACGCAACTGCTGACGAAGCCGTGCTCTGGAGGGACTCAAGGCTACTACTGTGTCTTGCTTGGGGGCCTGGTCTATCAGTTCTGCTATTCCATTCACGGTTGGCCTCTGAAACAGATCGATAATCGGTAGATCTGATCCAAACGTGGAGTCTAATCTGCTCTTCAGTTGGACTATCTTTAACGAATGCGCTCCCAGTGAGAACAGATTGTCGAGAGTGCCGATTTGCGCGACTCCCAGCGTCTCCTGGACCAGGGCGGCAATCTGTCTTTTCAGATCCGTCTCAGGCGCAGAGTATTGCGGCTGAGATCTCAGCCGCGGTGCATCGAGAAGTGAAAGCGCCCGGTAGTCAGTCTTTCCGCCAGGCAGCAGTGGCAGCTTCTCTAATGGTATGTAGATGGACGGAATCATATATGCGGGAAGCAGGTGTGAAAGAAAGTCGTGAATATCAGAAGCATCGCTGCCATCCCGCTCCGAAGATACGAAGTAAACAACCAGTAACTTATTGGCGGCCTCGCCGCTGGTATGCGCTACTGCATGCTTCACCGCTGGGTGACTGAGGACCGCAGCCTCAACGTCTCGCAACTCGATCCTGACTCCCTGCACCTTGATCTGATGGTCCAGGCGGCCAAGCAACTCGATGTTTCCTTCCATCGATAAACGCCCCGCATCGCCGGTTCGATACATTCGTTGCCCTGGTTCTTCCGAGAACGAATCCGGGACGAATCTCTCGGCGGTCAGATCGCTCATTTCCACATAGCCGCGCGCCACTCCGATGCCTCCAACGTAGATCTCTCCGGGGACTCCTGCAGGAGTGGGATTCATGAATGGGTCGAGCACGTAAATCCGTGTGTTTCGCAGGGCCCGCCCGATGTACATATTTTCCTCGGTTTGATCGCAGTGACCAGAGGTCGCCCAGATTGTGGTCTCTGACGTTCCATAGGTATTGAACATTTGCCGCCCATTGGACCAGCGATCGGCCACGGCTTTCGGGCAGGCCTCGCCACCAACGATCAACGTGCGCAGCGCCGGCAGATCGTCGTCGTCGAGCAGGGCGAGCGCCGACGGAAAGATGGACAAGTTCGTGATGGCAAATCTACGAAGCATCGGCACAAAGGCCGGGGTGGGCAGCAGCTCGGACGACGGCGTGATGACGAGTTGTGCTCCGTGGCCCAGCGCCATACAGATCTCGAACAAAGACGCGTCGAAACTCAGAGACGTGTACAGCAGTACTCGATCATCGGGAGTGACCCCAAACTCCCTGGCCTCAGCTCGAATCAGGTTGAGCAATCCTGTGTGCGACACCATCACACCCTTGGGTTTTCCAGTGGAGCCAGAGGTATAAACGACGTAAGCCAAATTGGCAGGGACGACGCCCGATTCCGGCGGGCTTTCAGGCTCCCGCTCGATCTCCGGCCATTCGGTGTCGATGCAGACTGGGCGTGCACCCGTGAGCGGAAGATTCTGGCTGAGGCTTTGAGTAGTCACGACCAGTGGCGCTTTCGCATCCTTCAAGATCGCGTCAAGTCGCGCCGCCGGATAACCAGGATCAAGCGCGAGGTATGCGGCTCCGGCTTTGAGAATGCCTAATATGCTGACGATAGCCTCGATTGATCGCTCCATGTACAGGGCGACGATCGTTTCCGGCTGCATACCCAGACGTCGCAGGTAGTTCCCGAGCTGATTCGCACGGCGCTCAAGTTCGCCGTAGGTTATTGCCATGTCGCCATAGCAAATAGCAATCGCTTCCGGCTCTTGGAGTGCATGCGAACGGATCATCTCTTGAAGCGTGCAGGGGACTTCGTCGGCGCCAGTGGCGTTCAAATCCTTCAGCAGCCGGCTCCGCTCTTCCTCAGACAGGATCTCTAACTCACCGATAGAACAGTCCGGGTGCGAAGCAATGCTTTCAAGCAGAGTCTGAAAGTGGCCAATCATTCTTCGCACCGTAGCGGGCTCAAACAGGTCAGCGTTGTATTCAAGCCAACCTCCAAGGCCGTCTTCCGATTCTTTGATCGATAGCGTTACATCGTAGACCGCAGCTCCAGGATCAAAATCGAACGGGGTGATTGCCATTTCCGTCAGTTCAAACTCGGGCGCCGGCGTGTTTTGCAAGACAAAGAGCGCCTGAAAGACGGGTGTGCGGCTGAGATCCCGCGCCGGCTGGATTTCCTCGACCAGACGTTCGAAAGGAAGATCCTGGTTCGCATACGCCGCGAGACTCGTTTCCTTCACGCGCTCTAACAATGCGGAGAAGTTCGGATTTCCGCCGGCATCAATACGCATGACTAATACGTTGACAAAGCAGCCAATCAGATCTTCGAATTCGATCCGATTGCGATTGGCGATGGGGGAGCCGATGAGCAGATCTGTCTGGTTGGTGTATCGATTAAGCAGCACCGAGAAGGCTGCGAGGAGCACCATGTACAAGGTGGCTCCTTCACGCCGGCTCAATTCATGGAGAGCCTGTAGAGTGTGCGCCGGAACCGCGACGAATTGGCGCTCCCCACGGTGCGTTAGCCGTGGCGGGCGGGGATGATCCGTATGGAGTTCGAGTTGGGGCAATTCTCCGCCCAACTTGTCGCGCCAATAACTGAGAAGTTTTTGCAGAGTTTCGCCCTGCAATAGATTGCGCTGCCACTCGGCATAGTCAACATATTGAACCAATGGCAATTCGCTTATCGCCGGACGACCTTCCCGAAGCAACTGATAATTGTGCGCAACTTCGCGAGTCAGCACACCGAGCGACCAACCATCGGCAACGATATGGTGAATCGTAAACAGCAGGATACTTTCACGCGGCGCCAGCCGGAACAAACTCGCGCGGAATAGCACCGGAGAATCAAGCAGGAAACCTCGCCCAGACTCCGCATGCATCAAATCGTGGAGCACGCGCTGCTGTTCCCCTCCGGGTAGATTTTGCAGATCGAATAGCGCCAGCGAGACGTCTGGTTGAGGCTCGATGTACTGAACGGGCTCGCCTCCCTCAACCCGGAAGCCCGTGCGTAATGCTTCGTGACGGCTGACTACTGCCTCGATACTTCTCCCAAGTGTGGTCTGGTCGAGGGGTCCTCGCAGTCGTACTGCCGAGCTTATGTTGTAAGTAGGACTTCCAGGGTCAAGCGAATCGAGGAACCACAATCGTTGCTGGGAGAACGAGAGGTTCATCGCCGTCGTTCGTGACACTCGCTGGATGGGATTTTCGCTGGAGCCTGTCTTTTGGGCCGCTTTGAGAAGTCGGACTATGCCCGATATCGTGGGCGCTGCCAGGATTTCTCGCAGCGGGATTACAATGCCGAACGTGTCTCTCAACCTCGAAGTTAATTGAGTGGCCAACAGCGAGTCGCCGCCAAGATCCGTAAAACTATCTTCCGGAGCAACTTCGTCCACGGCCAGCAGCTTCTGAAACAGTTCCTTCACCTGCTTGTCTACGTTTCCAGTTGTCCCAGTAGCGGGTAGCGACGAGAGGCTTGCGGTTTTTTGTGCGGGTTCGCGACGAGCAGTGGCTTTTAGTTCCTGGTCCAGCCAGTGCCGTTTTTTCTCAAACGGATACGTAGGCGCACTGACACGCTGACGTCGATGGCGAGCAGCGTAACTGGTCCAATTTATTTTCGCGCCGTTCGCCCAGAGCTTTCCTATCAGATAGTTAACATGTCCACGTTCAATGTCTGAGCCAGACAGCGAGATTACTTGATCACGGCGAAAGCCCGGCTGTTCGGACGCCAGGGTTGTAACTGTAGAACCGCCAAGCTCCACAGCAACCTGCGGCGAGTCTTTCAGCGTGGCGAATATTTCGGCAAAGGAGCTTGCGCCGTGACCATTGCGCGAGCCAGCGGGCGCATTCTCGCTCACATGTTTTTGCCGGCTGAGCAAGGCAAAGGCATCTGACAACCTGATCGATCCGCGAAGGCAATCGGCAACAATCCGGCCCACGCCGTCGCCGATGATCAATTTAGGGTTGATGCCCCACTCGATCAGAGTTTTCGCAACAGCGTATTCGAAGAAAAACAACGCGAGGTCGCTATCGTGATCTGTTAGCGGTTTGTCGCCGACCTGCGTCGCAGCGGCAAAATTTACCGGACACTTAATCCCGGAGTAACTTTCCCAGGCACTCACGCAGTTTTCAACCTGTTCGCGAAACGCCGGCTCCTCGTTATAGATCACTACACCCAGCTCAAGACAATCCGCGTGAGCGGGAAGAATGAAGACCCCATCCCGGGCGACCACCGGTTCCGTGCTGCACGGCTCCGTAACTGCGTCTCGCAAGAGCCGTGATGCTTCATCGGTATTGCGGCCTACCGCGAAACGACGGTATTCCCACTGCTTGCGGCCGACCTGGTAAGTGTGTCCGAGGTCATGCAAAAGGTAGGGCCGCGCGTTCTCGTCGAGGAACGCGGCGACTTGCGTGGTTAACGCTTCTAACGCCGCTGGGCTCTTGGCTGCGAGCGGGATGAGCACCCACGTTCTTGCCTCATCCCGGCAATTCGTAGCCGGAGCTTCCTCTACGATCACATGACTGTTGGTACCGCCCAAACCGAAAGAGCTGATGCCGGCGCGAAGTGGAGCGCCATTCAGGTCCCAGTCGCGGAGGGTGGTATTGACGAAGAATGGGCTCTGGTCCAGGTCGATATTCGGATTGAGTAGCTCGAAGTTAATACTGGGCGGGAGGGCGCGATGCTCGAGCGCAAGCACGGTTTTGATTAGCCCCGCCATACCGGCGGCGGCGTCGAGATGTCCGATATTTGTTTTGACTGAACCGATGGCGCAAGTTTCACGGCCCGCGCCGTTGGCGAATACCTGCTTCAGACCTGAGATTTCGATTGGGTCGCCCAGCGCGGTGCCGGTACCGTGCGCTTCGACGTAGCTTATGCTTCCGGGTTCCACCCCCGCGGCGGCCAGCGCTTCCGCAACCACGCCCGCCTGGGCCTGTTGGTTAGGTGCAGTGAATCCGGCTTTCAACGCGCCGTCGTTATTCACCGCAGTTCCCTTGATCACCGCCCGGATCGAGTCGCCCGCCGCGATCGCATCCTGGAATCGCTTCAGGACAACTACGCCAACACCACTGCCGAATATTGTTCCCTGGGCTCGGTGGTCGAACGCGCGGCAGTGCCCGTCTGGAGAGAGAATGCCGTCGACTTCGTACAGATATCCCACGTGCGCTGGGAAGTTCAGAAAAACTGCGCCCGCCAGCGCTAGATCACATTCCCGGCTCAGGAGGCTTTGCACCGCGAGATGCACGGCGACCAGTGACGTGGAACAAGCCGTCTGGACCGCGATGCTTGGACCACTGAGGTTGAGCTTGTGTGATACACGCGCGGTCAATGACGACAGGGCGTTTCCTACTCCGATTTCAAATCCCCCGGCGTGCCCTAACTGGCGGCGGTTCTTATAGAGATATTGGAATGAGTAATTGCTCGGCCCGGCGCCTGCATAAACACCGGTGAGCCCATCGAGCCTGTCGCAATCGTACCCGGCATCCTCGAGTGCTTCCCAGCAGCTTTCAAGAAAGATTCGTTGTTGGGGATCCATGAGCAGCGCCTCGCGCGCTCCGTAACCAAAGAAGACAGCGTCGAAACATTCGAAACCGCTTAAAGGTGCTTCGGCTTTGACGTAATTCGGATGCTGAATCAACTCCTCGGACACTCCGGCTTCAAGCAGATCCGCATCGCTCAACGGCAACACGGATTCCTTCCCGGCGCAGAGGTTGCGCCAGAACTCCCGGACATTGTCTGCACCGGGGAATCGCCCGGCGTATCCAACAATCGCGATATCCAAAGGATTAGGTTCTGAGTGGCTCATGAAAAAAGAACTTCAAGGGGTCGTTCGTCAATCGCACGCCGAATATTTTTGACTTTCGACAACGATGTGACTGAGGTCGGGGTAAAAGACTCGCGCATTCGAAAGGTTGGAATTTGCAATGAGTTGACGGAGTTCGGGCCGGGTATAAGCCGCGCGCACCGAATCCTCAAACGACTGCCGCATCAGGCCCTTATACATTCGGCCAAAGAACGCAACGTGCAAACCGTGCAGCAGGCGGGAACGCCGGCGCAGATCGCGGAAATAGACGATTCCGTCTTCTTTGATGACGCGATGTGCTTCATTAAAGACCTGAACCGGGTCCGAGAAGTGATGCAGGGTCGAATTGGAGATGAGTAGATCGATGCTGCTGCTCTCAACCGGAATAGAATTCGCCGATGCCAGCATGAAGCTAACGCGCGAGGAAACTTGCTCTCGCTTGGCGCGCTCGGTAGCGAGTCTCAGCATCTCCGTCGACAAGTCAATTCCTATTACCTTGATACGCGGATCACGTTGCGCGAGCTTAATGGGTATCTGCCCTGGCCCTGTTCCCAGGTCCAGAATCGTGCCCATGATTCCCAGCGAAACCACCTGGTCCACGAACTGGTTGTCAATCCGATCCAAATACGCGTTGGACGCTGTCTCTTCGTAACCCAGCGCTTCTTCCGGCGTCTGCATTACTTCGGGTTCAGGGACTCGCTCCGAAGAGAATAACCACATAGTCTTTCTGCTTTTTCGTTGAATTCTATGGATCCGAATCTGGGAACTCATTCAAGCTACGGCCGGCAGCTGCTGGATCTCTCTGACGACTGTAGCGATCGCGTGTACATCGGTTTCCCACTCCCGAGCAGCCTCTGCGATGACTTCCGACAGGGTAAGAACTGTTGGGTTCTCAAGCAGAACGCGTAAAGGAAAGTCGGTCTGCAATGTATCCCGTAGCGTTGTGACGATCCTGGTGGCCAATATTGAATTTCCACCCAGGTCGAGGAATCTTTCGTTAATTCCCACCTTGTCGAGGCCAAAATGGAATTCCCAGACGGAAGCGACGACGGCTTGCAGATCGTTCCGTGGTTCGGCGTACGCGGCTCTGCCGGATCCTGATGGCGATCCAACGCTACCGTTACTTTGGGTCGGTGCACTCAGCGCTGGTTCTTTATTCGCCGTGTTCACCCAGTATCGCTGGCGCTCGAATGGATAAGTAGGCAAGCTTATGCGTTGGCGCTTCTCAGCGGAATAATAGGTTTTCCAGTCCACCGGCGTATTCGCGGTCCATAGTTTTCCGAGCGCCATTAATAGCCACTGCCGATCCGTGAGCGAAGCTGCGACGGGTCGAAGGGCTGACACGCACACGAGATCTCGAGGAGCCTGCTCGGCACCCATCACCTCAAGCGGATCATTCTCGCTGAAAACCACGACAGCCTGTTCCGATGAGTCCAGGATTGCGGCGATCCCTTTATTGGACCGCGCCGCCTCAGTCGCGCCCTTAACGGGGCTGTCGGTTTGAGGGATAGCTCCAGGCTCACATCCTTGACATGCCAATGACAACGCCTCTTCGATCGGCAACGATTCTGAGAAGCTAGCCGCCGTCAACTCACCAATACCAAGGCCGGAGAACGCCCGCGGCTGGCTTAAGCCCAGGGAGATGAGCAGTTTCCCGAGCGAGTACTGCACCGCGACTGTGATCGCGCGACCTAGTTCGTCATGGTTCAGCCCAGACACGCGAGCGTTCTCGGACGGCCGATAGAGAATCTCTCTGATGTCTCGTTTGATAAACCGCAGGCACGCGTTCGCGCAGCAATCCATCGCATCGTGGAAAACCGGTTCGTCGCGATATAAGCTTTCGGTCGCATTTGGATACCCTGCCGCCCGATCCGGGAACAGAAAAGTCAGCGTGCGCGAGTCGCCGTCGTCCCAACGCGTAGTAGTGTGAGAGGGTCGCTTGCCTTGGAGCGCCTGAATGATGTCTGAGCTGCTTTCGCCCAGCACGGCCTGGCGATACTCTAGTGATCGTCTGCCAGTCGCCAGGGTGTAGGCCACGTCCGGTAGAGACGCGGTCGGTGTGCTCTCCAGGTAATTTGCGAGTTGCCGCGCCGCCTGGTCCAGAGCACTTGGGGTCTTCGTGGACAGTAGAACTAGCTGATCGCTCCTCGAATCACCGGAAGGCTCTCTCGGTGGCGTCTGCTCAATGACGACGTGCACGTTGGTGCCGCCGATGCCGAATGAGTTAACCGCGGCCCGTCTTGGCAACCCATCGTCGGACCAATTCTCGGCTTTCGAATTTACATAAAACGGCGTCCGCGGCAGGCTGAGAACAGGATTCGATTGGTCGTAGTGCAGGCTGGGCGGAATGACGCCGTTCTCTACCGCGAGCGTGGCCTTAATCAGGCTCGCGATTCCGGCAGCCGCATTTGCATGACCAATATTCGTTTTAACGGAGCCAATAGAACAGAACTGTTTTCGATCTGTTTGCGTGCGAAAAGCTTGTGTAAGCGCCGCGACCTCAAGAGGGTCGCCGAGGGTGGTAGCGGTGCCATGTGCTTCCACCATGCGAATGCTCTCGCAAGGCACACCCGATATGGCGATGCCTTCTGCGATGACCGCGGCCATTCCGCTCTGACTGGGAGCGGAGAAGCCGATTTTGTTGGATCCGTCATTATTGATAGCGGACCCTTTGATGACGGCGTGGATCGTATGGCCCTCGGCGATCGCATCTCCGAGACGTTTCAGCACGACGGCGCCGGCGCCTTCGCCAGGGACGAAGCCGCTGGCTTTGGCGTCGAAAGCGCGACAATGTCCATCGCGCGAGAAAAGTCCGCCTTCCATGTATAAGTACCCAGCCTGTTGCGGGAAGGTCAACGAGACGCCGCCGGCTACGGCCATGTCGCATTCGCCATTGAGCAGGCTTTGCGCAGCTAAATGCACGGCTGCCAGCGAAGTGGCGCACGCCGACTGTACCGTCACACTGGGGCCAGTCAAATTAAGTTTGTAAGAGATCCAGGCCGAAAGAAAATCAACCTGGTTAGCTACCACCGCCTGGGCGACACCGGCCCGAGCAACCAGCTCTGAATCTGACCGAAGGTAATCCTGGTAAGTGTTGGGACCGGCCCCTGCGAACACGCCGGTGCGGCGGTCGGCATCGCCTGGATCTCCGGCATCTTCTAACGCCGTCAACACGATCTCGAGGAACACGCGAAACTGCGGATCCATCAAGCACGCCTCGCGCTCGCTGAAATCGAAACTTCCGGCGTCGAAGTCGCAGGCGCCGTCCACCATGCCTTTCGCCGGGACATAATTTGCACCCTTGCACTGGTCCATCGAAAGGCCTGAGGCGACTAGCTGCTCATCCGAAAAGAACGAGACTGATTCCACACCGGCGGCCAGGTTGGTCCAATACTGTTTAAGATCGGACGCACCGGGAAATCGGCCGCTCATACCTATGATCGCAACGTGACCAGAATCGAATACCATGATTTTTATGACGAGATGAATTTGAGGTTTGTTCAATCGCACGGAACGGCGTCAATTAATCCGACCCATTCGTGGATGGGATTCACCGAGACCACGTCGAACCCGGTAGCCGCAAGCAGCTGCCGAAAATCTTCTGCGGTCCGTTCTTTTCCACCGGTGATAACCATCATATTGATATCAGAAAGTTTGGCGAAGCTCGGCGTGTTCCCCGGCGGAAGAATTGCATCCACGATCAAGAGCCGCTTCCCTTTTGAGATCACCTTTCGCACGTTCGCCAGAATGCGTCGAGCATCATCGTCCTGCCAATCGCACAACACGATCTTGATTACATAAAGGTCGCCTCCAGGCGGCGCCGCTTCCAGAAAATTTCCAGGCAGGCCAAAGAGCCGGTCTGCCCAAACTGTATCTTTAATGGATTCGAGGCTGCGAGTTACGACATGCTTGAGATCGTAGATGCTGCCGCGTACGTTCGGGTAGCGCGTTAGAACTTTTTTCAAGAGCGCGCCCGCGCCTCCACCGATATCAATGACATGTTCGAACGGGGAGAAATCGTACGCATCGAGAACTGCGTCCGCGACCACTTCGGTGTATCCGGCCATTGCCTGATCGAAGGCCTCACTTGCTTCCGGCTGCTCCGCCATGTATTCGAAAATTTCACTGCCGAAGACTTTGTTAAAAGCGGACTGGCCGGTTTGTAGGCTGTGAAGGAGCTGTGGCCAGGCGTAAAGGTGCATCCGACTCGTCATACAAGCAAGGCCGTAGAGCGAAGGTTCAGCGTCGCGCCTCAATAGCAACGAGGCCTCGGTGTTGCGAAACTCGGCGTCGCCAGTCTCCTCAAAAACTCCAAGGGAAGCGACCGCCCTCAGCAGGCGGTATAACGCATTCGGCTGACAGCCGGTTGCCGAGGCTAACTCCGCGACCGAGATCGCTGTGCTTCCGATCAGATCAGCCAACCCGAGCCTGGCGGCAGCGCAAAGTACACCGGTAATGCGATGGCTGTTTATGAGACGCGCCATTGATTCCACCAGGTCGGTGCTATGCAAAACGGATCCCTGCACCGAACCCGCTGGGCCCGCCGGCGGCCACGATCCTGTTGGCTGAGCGCTCAAGGCTGGAATCATGAACCCTCCTGAGAAAGCATTTGTCTTGCGTGGATCTCTTTCTGCGGCTCAAGCTGGCCCAACAGCGCAATCAATATGACCAGACAGCCGGAAATGATAAAGAGCAATCCGATTCCCCGCCCTGCTCCGACACCTATGACCTGCCCAACGCTGCCGGCAAGCATGCCCCCCGGCGCCACCAGGGGCTCGAAGACATGATCCGCGAGCGGACCTGCGATTAGGTAAGCCAGTGGCATAGTCGCCAATGTAATAGCAGACGTGGTGGAGAAAATTCTTCCCTGTAAATGAATTGGTGTATTGCCCTGAATAATGTTCTGAACCCCGCTGCCGGTGATCGGCATAGAGAACGAATGAATGAAGGTAAGGATCAGAATGAGCGGAATCACAGGACGCGTGCCGGCTATCGCTATACAAAGGCCTGAGATCATCATGACGAGCATCACCTGCTTGAGATTAGTCGCTCCCTTGCCAGACACGGTCACCGCGACGCTCCCCAGCAACATGCCCACTCCGCCCACCGATAAGATTGCCGCGAGCGTCGGAGCTGATGCAAAACTGAGTACCAACGGCTTCAAGAGCACACTCGCTGTCGTCATCAGGAACGTGCATAGGGCGAAGAGGATGGTCAACCTTAGCAGAGTCGGTTCATAGCGCAGGAAGGCCCAGGCTTCGGCCATGTTTCTTAGGTAGGACTCTTTTTCCGGGCGTTCGTTGCTTGACGGAGGACTCGGTATCTCAAAAAAGGCGAGGGCGACCATTGATACCGCATAGGTTCCGATGGTGATGGCCAGCAGCGTCGTGATGCTGTAACGCAGCAAAACCAAACCGCCGACTAAGGGCGCAATGATTCCTGTCGCTGCAATCCCGGCCTGCAGCATCCCATTTGCACGCATCCGGTTTTGTCGAGAAATAAGAACCGCAACTGACGATAAAGCTGCCGGCCAAAGCAATGATTGGCACGCTGAGGCAAGCGTGAACGAAACAACGATGTGCCAGGGCTTAAGTTGTCCACTCCACAATAGAACAACTGACGGCGCCAGGCTCAATATCGACCCGAGATTCCCAACCAGGATGGCCCATCGTGGTCCATAACGATCAACCAGCGTGCCTGTGAAAATCAACGTGAGGGGTCTCGGGAGCGCTGAACCCATTGCCAGCATCGACACGAAAGTAACTGACCGCGTGGTTTGATAAGCCCAAACAATAAGACCGAAGCCCAATACGCCTGTGCCGGAGGCAGAGAGAATCTGGCTGCAGCAAACTGCAACAAAACGATAGATCCCCGGGTTTCCGGATTGGGTCTCGCTGTCAGTGTTACCAGTAACCGTATTTACTACTTCCATACGTCTCACATTTCTAAAGCCAAAAAGCGTGGTAGTGGTGCAGTTTGAAATTCGAAGTTCAGACTACAGCCTTTGGGCTGCGCTTTTCGCGACCGCAAGCTCGTACTCGAAACTGCATCAGTACCAGCAGCGTCATGGGGCTGCGCCTGAACGACGAGATCCGTAATTGTTTTTATCGGGAGGTCGGCGGTTCGCCGGACTTGATTAGCTTGGGGGGTTAGCTTACTTCTGTGTCGCCGCAGGCGTTCCCAATGATTTGTGACCAGCCACAAAGATCCCCATTTTCGGTTTTTCCGCTTGTGTCTTTTCAAAGCCTGCCTCTCGCAACCATTTCTCAACAGTCTTGATGGGCCAGGCTCGTGAACCAGCGGTGACGTAATACATAAGCGATGCCAGTCCAGTTTGCAGTGGTACATCTCCGTCCTCACCCGGATGGTAGGTGTCCTGGATGACCAGAATCCCACCCGGAGCGAGGGCATCGTACGTTTTCTGAATTACTTCTCGACATTGAACTCCAGTAATAACGTGTAGGAAATTCGACATGAGCGCCAGGTCGTAACCGGTTCCGAAGTCGGATTCAAGGGCACTACCTTCAATATAGCGAATACGATCCTGCAGGTTCGCCTCAACAATTCCCGCGGTACCTTCTTTTACTAAGCTCGGCAGCTCTATGATTGTCGCCGCTAACGAGGGAAACTCTTTGCAGAGGGCGATGCTCGTCAGCCCCGGTCCGCCACCGACGTCCAGGAATCGCTTCGGACTGATGTTGTGCAACTTGAGCCACTTAATCAGGCGAGGCGCACTTAATCGGCCGGCTGATTTAAGTGCATTCAAATAGCTCGGCCACCAGGCAGAGTTCGTGTCGCTTAAATGAATGTTGTCTACGTGCCCGGTCTTGACACATTCCTCCAGTTGAGTGAAACGCTTCCCAATCTCCCGATTAAGGCCAATGGATTCAAGCGAGCTCGCGTAACTGGATTCCCGCGTGAGCCATTTTCGGGTTTCACGCGTCAAGCTGTAGAGGCCCTGCCGGCGATGAAGGATCCCAAAACCGTTCAGGCTGTCCAGCAGGACTTCCATTCCCTGCTGACTGCATGAGGTGCGATCCGCTATTGCATTCGCAGTCTGCGGTCCGTCCAACATTTGATTGAACACATTCAGACTACATCCGGCAATGATGACCTGACTCAATTGGGTTCCCATCAGCGACAACATGGGCAGCCGAGGGAAAAGTCCAGCTGTAAAGACTATCCGCTCGCGAATACCCTCTGGCTCCAGTCTTAATTTCATTTGCGTCACACTCCTTAATATGTGCTGCCGATAAGGAAACTACTGACGGGCTTTGAAGAGGCTCGGGTTTTTGCCGCCGCTTAGACTAAGCAAACGTTACCATTTCATGAATATTGCCAACGATCGGGTTCCGTCGAAACTTGCGGTCTTGCCGGTTGATGCGCATCGGCAGGCCCCGTTTCGATTGGATTGTGATCCGGACAACGCGATCAATCCGGGCGTTTGGCTGGACTGTCAATCTGTACCTTTGAATTATTGACGACAATACAATTTTCATCTCCAGCATGGCGAAGCGCATGCCGAGGCAGAAGTGCGAGCCCGCGCCGAACGGCAGATACTCGTATTGAGAGGGTCGTATTTTTTCCCAGCGCGCCGGCAGATAGCGCAAAGGCTCAGAGTAAATCTCAGGCATCCGGTGCGTTATGTACGGGCTGAAGATGGTTCTGCAGCCGGCAGACAGTTGGATCGGGCCGAGTTGACAGACGCCGGCCGCATAGCGACGAGCGAAGGCAAACGGCGGCATGAGACGCAGCGACTCTTTGATAGCGCGCTCGAGCAGGGGCAAATTTCCAAGCTGATCGAAAGTCGGTTCCTCACCGTGCAGAACACTATCCATTTCATCCAACGCATCCGCGTGTACACTTGGGTGTTGCACCAGCAAAAAGAGTGCCCAGGTAATTCCGCCAATAGGGTTATCCAGGTTCATTAACTGAAACGCTTCTCCAATGAGCTCGGTATCAGTCAGGCCAACTCCGTTCTCATCTTTCGCGTCGGCGACCATTCCCAGCATGCACTCATTGCGGCGCGCTTCCTGAATCAAGCCTTTCATTACTGTCACGAGTTGGTCAGTAACTTCCAGCATCTTCCGATAGGAACTTCCGGGAAAGTTGAATGGTAAGAGCAAGGTCGTGGGTCTGGCGCCCGTCAGGTAGAGTTTACTAATCAAATCGTCAAGCGTCCGGGCTGCTTCCGGATCTTGAACGCCGAAGACTGTGCTGATTGAGATCGAAATAACCAGGCGACGAATCTCTTTGTGCAGGTCTATTTCCTGTCCGTCCTTCCAGTTGTCCAACATGCGGCGCGTCAGCACCACCATACTTTCCCGCCAGCCTTCCATGAGTTTTTGATTGAACGCAGTGCGCAGGAACCGGCGCCCGACTTTGTACTCTTCGCCATTCTTCCTCAAGAGGCCAGAGCTAAGGACATCCATGGCTGTAGCGGTAGGCGAGTGCCCCATGGGTTTTTGCGCCCAATCAAATTGATCTGCGTCGCAGACCAGTTCGTTGAGATTCGGCAGAAAACTAAAAACGAAACTGGGCTTGTTTCCGCCCCAGGCGCTGACGCCTCCATAATCGCGATATACGTTGGTGAGATAACCAAGTGGATCGCGGCCAAACTTGAGTTGCTCAGGGAAATAGCCGAGCAGCGGCTTGGGCGCCGGTCCCACCGCCGGCTCACGAGCAAGGTTCACTTCCGAAAGTGCCAGGAGCGGTCCCGTATTCTGTTGCTCTAACATAATTCTCCTCGCGACGGGAGTAGGGCTAAATCATTTGCTATTCAGCACGGAGAACACTGAGGGGATCGGTCTGCGTGGCCACGCGCGCCGGCAAGTAACACGCCACCAGGGCGACGAGCGCGAGCAACGCGGTGGTGGCCGCAAAAGTTAGCGGGTCAGTCGCGGTTATTCCGAAAAGCAGGCTCTCCATAAATCGGGTCAGGACGATCGCCCCCACACTCCCGACCGCCAGGCCGATCAAAGCCATGATCATCCCGGTCCCGACCACCTGCCGCAGGATGGCAAACGGAGAAGCGCCCAGGGCGATGCGTATGCCGATCTCCTTTTGACGCTGTGCCACTGAGTTCGAAACAACGCCATGGAGGCCGAGAATCGTCAGGAACACGGCGACTCCGGCAAACGCTGCAAGCAAGGTCATGCTGAATCGTTGTCTGGCAAAAACGGACGCGTAACGCTCATTCAAAGTTTGCACGTCATAGATCGGCAGGTTTTGGTCCAACTCCTTAATCGCGCCGCGCACCGCGGGGATTACACTGCCCGGTTCCACCTTTGTCTTCACCACCACCGCCATGACGTCAATGGGGAGTTGCGCCAGCGGCACATACATCTCAGCTCGCGGCTCCTTTTGTGGTCCGAGATCTCTGACATCGCCAACCACGCCGACAATGGTGCGCGTTGCCGGTCCCTGCTTGATCCGTTTTGACAGCGGGTCCTCCCCGTTGAAATATCGCTTGGCGAAGGTTTCATTGATTAGCGCGACGCCCTGCGCGTCAGCGTTGTCCCGCTCGTCGAAATCTCGACCGCCGATCAGGCGGATGCCCATCGTGCGGAAGTAATCGGGTTGGACCACTTGCAAGCTGGTAGTCGGTTGGGAACTTTCAGAAACGGGCTGACCCTCGATCTCAAAATCAACGTTCAGATTGTCTTTACCCGAGAAGGGTAGCAGGGTCACGGCGCTTGCTCTTTCTACACCGGGCAGGCTCTCCAAACGCTGTTTCAGGCGCTGGAAAAAATCGTTGTATTGGTTTTCACTGTAGGAAGCGGGGAGTGATAGTTTCAGACTTAGTACCTTGTTGGGATCAAGTCCGGTTTCCGCTCGTTGCATATGCCAGAAACTATTGACCAGCAGGCCTGCGCCGATGAGCAGGACCTGGGTCACTGCGATCTGACTTGCGATCAAAAGCCTCTGTGTTAACCGTTTGCTGCTGCCCCCTCCGGCGCCCAGGGTGCGGTCTTTGAGTGCCTGTCCAGGACGGGTGCCGGATGCCTGCAAAGCCGGAATCAATCCGAATAGAAGGCAGGTCAGCACCGACACCGCCAAGGCAAAGATCATGACGCGCGCGTTTAATTGAATTTCGTTGATACGCGGCAGCTCCACGGGGCTCAACGAGACAAAAAACTTAGAGGCCAGGAAACCTAAGAGTCCTCCGGCGAGACCGCCGGCCAGTGAAAGGAGTATGTATTCCGTCAACAGTTGCCTGACGATCCTGCCGCGAGATGCGCCCAATGCCATGCGCAGCGCAATCTCACCGCCTCGAGTCAGGCCGTCGGCGACCAGCAGATTTGCCACCGTTACGCAAACAATCAAAAGGACCAGACCGACGGCTCCAAACAAAATAAGGAGCGACGGTCGAATGCTTCCGACCAATTCCTCGGCCAGAGAATTTACTTTGATGTTGATCGCGGCGTTAGTCTTCGGATACTCCTGTTGCAGCCCACTCGCGAGCATAGTCATATCAGCTTGCGCCTGGTCTACAGTCACACCTGGTTTGGTCCGTCCGACTGCATAGAGGATTCGCGCCCCGCGGCGCGTGAAGAGACCGCCCTGCTCGACAGGCATCTTCACCCACATGTCGACTGCTTCAGCCTGAATGGGAAACTGGAACGTCGGTGGCATTACCGCGTTGACCGTATAACTTGCGCCGTTTAGCGAGATGCTGCGCCCAATTACGTTCGGATCGGTGTCAAACCATCGCTTCCAGGTGTTGTGGCTCAGGACCACACTGTTCAGACCCTTTCCCTCCTCCGCATCGAAGACTGTCCCGATTAGAGGTTGGGCCCGCAACACCGTGAACAACGACGGTGAAACGATCGCAGCGTTGACATGAACGGGCTCCGCCGTGCCGGTCATGGCGAAACCACTGACATACCAGGTCGCCATGTTTTCATAGGACCGCGTCCCATTACGCCAGTCGGTGAAATCCGGATACGACACGTAGCGCTTCGCCTGATCCTGCTGAGTGTTGTAAGTCCAGATGGCGGTCAGTTGCTCAGGTTGATGGAACGGCAGCGGCCGAATCAGAACTCCATCGACGACCGTAAATACGGCTGTGCCGGCACCCACGCCTACCGCAATTGCGATGACGATTACGAGCGTAACGATCGGTTTTCGGCTCAGCGAGCGGATACCATAGCGCACGTCTGCTAGTAAGCTGTCCAACATCTGGGATCTCCTCACTTTGATTTCTATTGTGACGCTTGTCAGGAGTGACGCAAACAATCAAGGGACAAAAGCTTCAAGCGAAATCAACCATCTCAAGAAGATTGCCGGTGATCGTAGAGGCACGGAACTGTCGATCCGGGGCCGACAGTTTTATTGGTATCGCACCGCTGGGCCGTAGCAGGAGCATAGCGCGAGGCATTCGGTCGATTCGCACCCCATCCACCAGCTGCGGCCGGAATCTCTGCAACACGATCGCCAGTATGATTTTGATCTCCATCGTCGCAAACGTCCGCCCGATGCAGCTGTGGATGCCGGTTCCAAACGGGAAGTATTCGTACAGACTCGGTTTGATGGTTTCCCAACGCTCCGGGCGAAAACGCTGCGGCTCGGGGTAGATGCTCGGCAGGCGATGCGTTATGTAGCTGCTGTAAACGATCATCGCGCCTTTTTGTAAATTGTATGGGCCGAACGTACAAGGCGCCGTGTTGAACCGGCGAGTAAATAATTGTGGCGGCATCAACCTGGTGCTCTCCTTCACCACGCGATCAAGCAAGGGAAGTTTGGTCAAATCCTGCAGGGTGGGCGCCCCACCACGCAGAACGCTGGTCAGTTCGTCCAC
Source organism: Pyrinomonadaceae bacterium (assembly GCA_036009765.1). Lineage (GTDB taxonomy): Bacteria > Acidobacteriota > Blastocatellia > Pyrinomonadales > Pyrinomonadaceae > PSRF01. The sequence goes on from DASYLB010000038.1 coordinate 26,967, forward strand.
CAGGCCGGCATTCACTTCCGGATGCTGCACAATGAAAATCAACGTCCAAATCAGCGCTGCCATCGTGGTTTCATGGCCCATGATGTTAAACGACTCGGAAATGAGCTCAGTATCGGTCAGGGTTGAACCATCCGGTGTCGTGGCCGACATCATCGCTCCAAGCATATCTGTCGGCGCGCCGCCGCGAGCTCGCTTGTCTGCGATCACCACTCGGAAAATGTCGAGCAATTCCGTCACCGTCCGAATCATCCGTCTGTATGGAGTTCCCGGTAGATCATAGGGGAACAGCGCGGTGCCCAACCCCAGACTCGTGGCATAGAGTTTTTTCACCAGGTGATAAAATCGCGCGACCACCGCTGGATCATCGACGCCCAGTACGGTCTTGATCGAGATCGCATGGACCAGTCTGTTGAATTCTTCATGAATGTCTTTCACTTCGCCGGTCTGCCACTTCGCGACCGCCTGCTCAGTTTGAGCGGCCATTGCATCCCGCCAGCCTCCGAGCCAGTTTCCATGGAATGCTGGCGTCATCAGGATTCGTCGCCGGCGATACTCATCGCCGTCCGTATTGCTGATGTTCGAACGAAGAATGCCTAAAATGGAATCAGTCGCGGCCCAACGTTTCCCGGACGTCCAATGGAACAGGTCCACCTCTTCGGTTAATTGTTGGTTGGACTGGGGAGAGAAGGTGAAGATCCATTCGGGCGGATCCGAGCCAAGCGAACTCATAAGTCCATATTTTTTATAAGTCGCATCAAGGTAAGGAACAGGGTCACGCCAGAATCGACTCCGCTGGAGTCTAAAGCCCAGTAGTGGCGACGGCGCCGGTCCGGCATACGAAGCCGGCAGGGAGACAGTTTCCGGCGAAACATAATCACCAAATTGTTTTTGGAGTGTCTGCTGTGTATCCACGGATCATTCCTTGCGATTTTCAGGCTGGATCCTAATTTCAAAAAGAACCCATCGGGCAACGCAGTTCTGCTGGACTCGCCAAAGGTGCCGGTTTATCGGCGGTCGCCAGCACGTAGTCCAACTGAGACGACAGTCTCCGGCGCTTGAACATCCGCAATTTCCCGCCGAGGCCGCGCGCGTTGCTGAGGGTTTCCATATATTTTGTGAATGGTTTCAGGACCAGGTCACGGATGGACCGGATCTTCACGTTTACAAATCCTGCATCCCGCAACTTTTCCGCGTAGACAATTCTCGAGTAGTTGTTTGCCGGATGCATCGTGAAATGTTGTACTCGCTGCCCCGGAAGTGGAAGTATGTCCGTTGTCACCAAACGACCAGCCGGAGCCAGGACGTGATAGGCTTCGCGGAAAAAATCCTCACGGGTCATGAACTCGTGCGCTGCCTCGAGCGAAACCACCTTATTGAAACTTTCTCTCAACGAAGTCAGGGCTATCGCCGATGCGACCCGAAATTCAAGCGAGCCAGAAACGCTCCTGTCTCTTGCCGTGTCTCTGGCGGTCTGGATGTGGGCGCTATCAATATCGACCGCCACCAGTCGCTCGGGCGAGTACTGTTCCATCCAAAGGAAATCTTGATCGCCGAATCCGCAACCAACGTCGAGAATTTGATCGTCGGTACCAAACTCGGCAGCCTCGGCCACAACTTTTGCCAACGCGGTCGCGGCGTCATCAAGCGTGGATATGCCCCCGGCCCAATAACCCATATTCTGGAACCGCGTCTTTCCGTGCGGATTCAAAGTGGTGCTTGATTGCCTGACGGCCTCCTGGACCACCTGGGTCTCGTAAGAAGCGCGCTCCGGGAGTTGCGCCGAAGGTATGGTGGCGCTGTCTCCGAAAACGCTGAACTCCGACCTCATAAATGGCGATAGAAAATTCATTGCCTGCTCCTCCTTGATCCGTGCCGTTTGTGTTTCCGGGTTGCCCATGGTCTGCGTTTACCGCTTGACTGCGAGCGTCAAGCCATCAGCGACGGTCAACATCGCCAGCGAGATGCGCTCGTCTCGAGACAGCTTCTCATTCAACGCCGTGACGCTAATGGTGCCCGGTTCGTCGACCGTGGGATCGAGCACTTCTCCGGAGCGGAACACATTGTCGATGGCGATTACGCCGCCGCTGCGAACTAATTTCAGAACCTTTTCATAGTAGTCGTCATAGTTCACTTTATCGGCGTCAATGAACGCGAAGTCGAAGGTGTTTTCGTGTGACTCGCGGATGAGTTTGTCCAGTGTTGCCGAAGCGGGACCGAGCAGCAGCTGACATTTGTGCGAAACGCCGGCCTCACGCCAGTATCGTTGGGCGATGCTGGTCCATTCGCCGCTGACGTCACAGCCAAACAATTGTCCGTTTTCCGGGAGCGCCAACGCGGCCCATAAAGAGCTGTAGCCGGTGAAAACACCAACATCGAGCGTCTTCTTCGCGTTTATCATCTTGACGAGCAGATTCAAAAACTGGCCTTGCTCAGGAGGAATCATCATTTCGGCTTCGGGCATCGCAGCCGTTTCCTCATGAAGACGGCGTAACACGTCCGGCTCGCGAACGCCGACCCGCACCACGTAGTCATAGATTGCTGGTGTAATTTCCGTTCGGTTTAACATTAGTCCCTCCCGATGTATTCCTGAACTTCTTTGTCATCACGTGGAAACAACTGTTCTGCGACGACTAGTACAGCGTCTTGTTCCATTCGCTTTCTTAGACTCAACGGCCTCATGTCGGTCCATACTTCTTTGATGTAGCCCAGGCACTCGGCCTTAAGGCCACTCTTGCCAACGTCGGTCCAGCCAGGGGCATTCTCACGCTCCGCGGGCCAGATGGAGTATTGTTCTTCATGATTCACAACGACCTTATAGTTGGTCGTGTCTTCGGCTTCCTCGTCATTCATTTTCTTTGAACCTCACACAGTAGATTTGTAACTTCATTTGTAACTTCAATGGAACGGAGCTCAGAAAATCGCCGCTTCAGATCCTCACGCGGTAACAGGGGGAAGATTGGCCGCCCGGAGGGGGGACGCGAGTCGCGTTCTTTTCACGCGAGGTATTAGTTGGGCTGATCGGGGGGTTTATCAGCGGTGACGAGAAGGTAATCCAGCCGCGATGAGACAAACCTGTGAAGCGCGACGTTGAACGCCCCTTTTAAGTTTGGGAATCGCAACCGGCCGCGAATGAAATCCGAGTAGGGTCTAAATACATGGTCCCGGATGGAGACGGCGCTAATATTTGTAAAACCCTTGTCTCTTAACTTCTCAACATATACGTCTTTCGAATAAGCGTTCAGCGGGTTATAGAACGCGCCGGAGGTTCGTCCCGACAGCGGAATCACATCCGCCGTCACGAGGCGTCCATTGGACCGCAGTACGCGATAGCTCTCGCGGAAGAAATCTTCACGCGTGAGGAAATGGTGTGCGGCCTCAAGCGCCACGACTTTATCGAAGCTGTCATTCTCGAATGGCATCTCGACCGCAGAGCCAACCCGAAGGTCAATACGATCTGAGAGGCCACGCTCGTCAATACGTTTCCTGGCAGCTGCTACTTCGTTAGGGTTGATATCGATTCCCGTGAGGTGCCGAACGTCAAACTGTTCGACCCAAAAGAGTGCCGAATCCCCAAAACCGCACCCCACATCGAGAATAGAATCTCCGGCGCCAAATTGCCCGGCTTCTGCAACCAGTCTTGTCATTGCCTCAGCCGCCTCGTCCAGATTTCGCGCGCCCTCTTTCCAGTAACCTATATTCAAGTAGCGAGTATTCTCAGTAGGGTTAAAATCCTGGCGTGCCGTAGATTCGTACCGCTGAACGATCAAACGCTCATGAGATTTCCTTCTCTGCAGGTAGTCCGGGACCGGTGATGCAGACGGTGCTTGCGAGATCGTTTGGGAAAAGTTCTTCATTTGTCTTCTCCTTCGCAGGTCTTTTGTTAGTTCTGAATGCGAGCTGGGAGTTCAACCATCTCGCAGATATTCCCTCTTACCGGGCTCCATGCGAACTGGCGGTCCTGGTCCAAAATCCTCATTGGTAATCCGTGCAGTGGTTTGAGTGAAAAACGAAAGCAGCGATCGATACGAGTATCCGGCACCGTTGACAGGCGAAAGCGTTGGATCAGCATGGCCAACACAATCTTCATCTCCATCATGGCGAAGGCTCCGCCGACACAATTATGTGTGCCAGCTCCGAAAGGAAGATATTCGTATTGAGTAGGTTTTAAGCGTTCCCATCGTTTTGGCAGAAACCGTTGCGGCTGCTCGTAGATCTCGGGCATTCGGTGGGTGATGTAATGGCTGAAGAACACCGGAGTGCCTTTCCGCAACTCGTATCGACCGAACTGGCACGGCTCGACAGCGAAGCGCCTTCCGAATGGCACCGGCGGTAACAAGCGCATGCTCTCTTTGATCACGCGCTCCAATAAAGGCAGTCGCCCCAATTGTTCATTGGTTGGCGGATCACCCGCCAACTCACCCGCCAATTCATCGAGAACATCTGCTTGCACATCCGGGTGCTGAGCTAACAGGAAAAGCGTCCAGGTGAGGGCGCTTGCACTACCCTCGTGACACAGAACGTTGTAGCCTTCGGCGATCAGTTCGGCGTCGGTCATCGCAGTTCCGTCCTCGTTGCGGGCCGCAATAAGCATCGCCAAAATATCTTGGTGCGCGACAGGTTGGGATCGTTTCTCATCAATCATCGCTTGCAAAAACGCTGAGATCTCCTCGGAGGTGCGGAGCAGCCGCCGGTAACCAGTTCCAGGCGCATCAAATGGAAACAACATGGCGAAAGGCACTGATGAAAAGAGCCGGGCAATCAGCTTGGTCAGTGCGTCGACGTCCTCGGGATGCTCGAGGTTGAGGACGGTCTTCATAGCTATGCTATGAACGAGCCGGCGCATCTCCTGCTCCATGTCTTGCACCGCGCCAACCGACCAGCTCGCTAACGCTTTCTGCGTTAGCGCAACCATATCATTGCGATAGTTTTCAACCTGTTTACGATGGAAGGCTGGTGACATCAATTGGCGATGTTGTTTGTGCTGCGGGCCGTTAAGGTTAAGAAGTCCGGACCGCAAATTGACTACTGCCGAATCGGCCGGCAAGCGCGTGGCCCGCGCCACCTGAGAATGAAAGAGATCAGGACTGCTTAGTAAACGCTGATTGTGCTCTGGTGCAAATGCGAATACTCTCAGGGGCGGGGATGCTCCCCAGGTGCTCAACACACCATACTTCCGGTAAAGCATGGTCATGTAACCGATCTGGTCACGCGACCACCTCATTGCTTCCACGTGCCAGCCTAGAATTGGCATCGCAGGAGGCCCATGCATCAGGGCGGGAGGCGACTGGCCGAGGCTCACCGGCGCCGTTTGGATTTGTTCGAAACTGGCCATAAGATCTCCCAACAATAACGAGGAGCTTTCCCTGGTGGTGATTGGTTCACACAGAAGCACAAAAGGAGTTCTGAGGAATGTCGAAAACGGTCAAGGCAGCAGAAATCCGAGAACTGTCGCCGGGAACAGGCAAAGTGGTTCAAGTCGATGATCATGAGATTGCGCTCTTCAACGTCGATGGCGAGTTCTTTGCAATCAACAACATCTGCTCGCACAGTGGCGGCCCGCTATGCGAGGGGGACTTGAGTGCGGACATCGTCGAATGTCCCTGGCACGGTGCGCAGTTCAACGTCAGGACCGGAGCGGCCATTTGTCCGCCCGCGCCCGCAGATGTGCGGAGCTTTCCGGTTAGAGTCGAAGGTAATGACGTCCTCATCGAACTGGAGTAAGAGAAAATTTTTATCAGGTGTTGGATGGGCTGCCGCCCCTGCTAATAAACGACCAGCTAAATAGGCTGCCGCCATTTGCTTGAACTACTCGATCTTTCTGACCGTTTAGCTTGCAATGTTTTCCGCCCAGTGTGGCCACCTGACCCAATGGGCCATCCTAGTTGACAGGATTCCTCGCCATACGGATGAGGGAACCCTTTTCCCACATGAAACCAGTGGGTGCGCAATCCCTGTGGGCGATCCTCGTCTTGCAACAGTAGCTATTAACTGACGAAACTAACCGACTAAAGTATTCAGTTTTCCTAAACTGCCTTTTGCACGAGCTCGGAATCAATCTCGATTCGGCCCTGGTAGCTCAACGTCGCAAGCAGAAGTATCACTCTGTTTTTGGGTTTCACTTCTCGTTCAAATACACCGGTTAACTTTCTGAATATGCCGTTGGAGAATGTAACCTTATCGCCGGGTTCAAAATTTTCCTGCGGCCTAACGAAACAGCCATCCTCGCTGACACGCGAACGAATGAGTTGAATAATTTCGTCTTCAACCGCGACAGGACCAGAGCCGAAGTTAACCACAACCTTGACCCCTCTCGTAAAAGAGACTTTGGACAGCATCGTGGCACACGCGAACCGGGCAAAAATATATCTGGGGAATAATGGCTGCGTTTTGTAGAAAGGCTTGCCGGTGTAGCGTTGAAAATGGCGTTCTTTCAATCTCGGCGCAAACGTATCGATCTGCAAAGTTCTTATGTTTGCGTCAGCTCGCTCTTCTTGTTGGGGGTGTGTGTGAATCGCATACCAGCGTGGTTCTTCAACTGCGTTTGTGAACTTCATCCCAGGCCTTTCGGATCGTTGCATAACACCTTCGCAATGATTTGGGAGGGCCAACTGGTCGGGCAAACAGTAGAAAATATTTAGGGGGCCGGTGAGGCAAACAATACAAAATTTTAGGCGAGCGAATCTTTAATTACTTACTAATTACTTGCTAATTAATTCCTAACATTTGACAGGCAAACGCCGGCGTACACCTCCTGCGGATGGTTCAGAATTGCGCTGCTATGGCGCATGGCTTCAAAATTTCGGAAAAGGATTCTCTAAGCCAAACTTCTTTTAGTTTGCTTTCATAAAGAAGTTCCTCGTATTATTCAAGCTATCCCCTAGCGCAGCAATCCATAATTCGCCAATTTGGCTTCCTCCTCGTTCTCCCCTTAAAGAACTCCCCTTCGGAACGCTCCCTCGAGCGCTGAAGGCAAAGTAGTCGTTTCCGACTCTGCCTTTGCTCGAGGAAAGAGTGATTAACGTTAGTCACAAAGCGTGTTTCGCAATCGCTGGCCCAGCCAGCAGCGCTACACACGACATCTTGATGAAGGAAGACACTGATAACAAAATCTACGAGTTCAAAGGGTTTCGCCTTGAGGGCGCGCAGCGTCTTCTGCTGCATCTTGGCCGGCAGGTTCAGCTTAAGCCCAAGGTGTTTGACCTCCTGGTTTATCTGGTGAAGAAGCGTGGTCAACTTGTCGACAAAGAGGAGTTAATGCGAGAGATTTGGCCCCACTCGATTGTGGAAGAGAACAACATTACCGTCAGTATGTCGATACTGCGGAAGAAACTTGGCGACAAACGAGTTGCCCGACAGTTTATCGAGACTGTGCCCCGTCATGGCTATCGCTTCGTTGCAGAAGTAACCGAGATTTCCGAGGAGACCAATCTCAAAACGGCTGCGACTTCGACAGACGCGGCAGTGGGTGGATCAAGTCTGACCGAAACACTACTTGATTCTCTGGCAGTCTTTCCCATTCATGGCACCGACAGCCGAGTGGAGATCGAATATCTTTCCGACGGAATTACCGAAAGCATCATCAATATGCTTTCTCAGATACACCACCTCCGCGTACTGGCTTTCAGTACAGTGTTACGCTTCAATGGAGAAGAGGTTGACCCTCAGGCGGTGGGTACATTGCTCAATGTCCGAGCCGTAACGTTGGTCCGGGTCCTGCAGTTAGGTGAAAAACTGATCATCAGAGGCGAACTGGTCAAGGTCGCGGACGGATCGCACCTGTGGGGCGAGCAGTACGAACGCACCTGCTCCGACCTGCTCGCGATCCAGGACGAGATTGCTGGAGCTATCGTTGAAAACTTGAAGCTCAGACTGACTCCTCACCAGCAGCGACGCTTTGCCAAGCGATATACCGAGAACATCGAAGCTTACAATCTTTACTTGCGAGGGCGCTATTTCTGGGCCAAGTACACGAAGGAATGGGTACTGAAGAGTATTGAGACTTTCCAACAGGCGATCGACATTGACGCCTCTTACGCCTTGGCCTATAGCGGATTAGCCGACGCCTATGTCAGACTCTCAAACATCCACTTCCCACCGCGCGAAGTTATGCCCAAAGCCAAAGCCGCCGCGCTAAAGGCCGTGGAGATTGACGACGATTTGGTGGAGGCCCATTCATCATTAGGTTTGGTGAGACTTTACTATGATCACGATTGGGTTGAAGCTGAACGCGAATACAGGCGTTGCTTTGAGTTAAATCCGGCCGTCATCTCAGCCCTTCAGCGGTATGGCTCTTATCTGTGTTACCTCGGTCGCTTTGAAGAGTCCACGGTCCACTACAAGGAAGCCCTGGAACTGGATCCGTTTTCTCTGCAGCTCCACGTCAATGTCGCCACCAATCATTATCTAACGGGCAAGTACGAGGAAGCGATCAATCAACTGGAGAAGACTCTCGAGCTCGAACCGGATTACATGCCGACGCACTTCGTTCTCGGTTGCACCTACATTCAACAGGGCGAGATGGAGAAAGCGATCTCAGAGTTCCAGTATATTTATAAGCTGGATCAGGAGGCCTACATGGCGCTCGGCTTCATGGGTTATGCTCACGCCCTGGCCGGCCGACTCGCCGAAGCGAAGAACCTGTTGGACATCCTCAAAGACATCTCAATCAGAAAGTATGTTTCTCCTTACAGCATCGGGGTAATCCAATTGGGACTCGGACAGAAAGAACAGTTGTTTGAAACGCTCGAGCGCCTTTATGCAGAGCGGAACGACTGGCTGGTCTGGCTCAACGTCAGCCCGGAACTAAAGCCGTTGCGTCACGAAGTCGCATTCCACGATCTATTGAGGCGAGTGGGATTTCCTGGTTGAGCAGTCTTCTGGTCGTCAACCGTTTTCAATCGGCTCCAGAATCACCGTCGGAAAAGTTTACGCCCAGGACCTTCACGCAGAAATCAATCCAGGCCGGAGTGACAGCGCTGAAAATAATGTTCTCGTCCAGGAAGATGCCGTCGGTCACGTTAAAATTCTCTTGCAGATAGAGATAATCGGAACCGTCTAACTCTCTTACGATTTCCACTATTTCCGCGCCGACTTCTTTTTTGATCTTCCTGGCGTTGTTGAGATTTTCAGTCCAGCCCGCAAACTCCCGAAAGACTTTCAACGGGTAAGCCTTAGAGTGTTTTCCGAGGGTTGTCATAGTCATTTCCTACAACCTTCAGTTCGCTGAGAATCCAGCCACTCAGATCCAATTTGTTCTTAAGCGTGGAATTCTCATCGCGAGGTTCAATCACCGAAAATAATGCCGTCGCCGAAGATAATGCCGTCGCCGAAGATGATGCCGTCGCCAAAAATGAACCCATCTCCCAAAACGATGCTATCCCCGAAAATAATCCCGTCGCCGAAGATAATTCCCTGGGCTATGACCATCGAATCAGAAATTGTCAGGCCGTTCGCGACGAGTTCGCCGTCGCCAATTAGGAGACCATCACCCTTCAATTGGCCGGGGGAAATGAAAGACGGATTGGCGATCACCTCGCCTGTCGAGAGCAGGATGCCGGATGGCCGGAGTATTCCATCGTAGGTTCCCGTATCCTGAACGCTACCTTGGCCCCTCATCAACGCGTCAGACAGAATGCTGCCGTCCAGAGTTATCGCCTCGGATGAAATATTGACCGCATCGGAAATCAACGTGTCAGCAGTGACCTGTAGTCCGTCTGCGAGGAAAGCGTCGTTGGTCCAGAGGGCGCCGCCTCCCGGGATTTGTGTTCCTCCGGAAAAAAGTGCGCCCTTATTGATGATCACTCCATCGGAAAGCAGGAAGCCGTCGCCGAGCAATTCGCCGGTGCAGTATGGTCCCTGCAAACGTGTGATCAAGCCGGGTCCGGACATGGTATTGAATTTACGGACGATCGTACCGCCCCACGAGAAACTGTTTCCGCCGAAGGAGGAGGAATTTGGAGATGGACCAGTGAGCAGGGGCATTCCGACTTGAACCGGTGAACTGAGATCCTGTCGAACCAACCCCGCAAGCTTCATTGCGCCCTCAATATTCAATTGACCGGCCCCCTGTTCCAGGTCGCCGAAGCCGGCAAGTTTCTCTGCCGAGTACTCCATCAGAGCCTTGACCATATTTGGCGTCATTTTCGGATTCATCTGAAGCATAAGAGCGGCCGCGCCAGCCGCAATGGGTGTCGCCATGGAAGTTCCGCTCATTTGCATCATTCTTGTGGTCGGACTCTCATTGGGAATTTCTACATGCAGGGCGGGATGCGAGGTCACCAGGAGATTGTCATGGGCTTCTGCAAAGACCAGTTTGTTGCCGGGCGCTACCAAATCCGGTTTCATCAGGTTGTCATGATGACGACCCCCCGCCGTATCTACCCAGTAACTACGTGTTGGACCACGTGAACTGTAGGTGGCAACGCCGTCATCGGAGCGCTCATCAGTCTGAAACGTGTTAACGGCGCCGATGGTAAAGGCTGAGGGTTCAATACCGGGCGAGTGAATGGTGCCAAAAACTTTCTCACCGTCAGTGTCTTTGCCATCGTTGCCGGCTGCTACGAAGACCAGAATGCCGGAATTCGCCAGCGCGCGAATGGAACGACACAGCACGTCATATTTATAAGACTCGACGGCATGAGTTCCCAGGCTCATGTTCACTATGCGAATGTTGTGCTGGCGAGCATGTGCAGCGACCCAGTCGAGCCCCGCGAGTGTGTGTTCAACAGTTCCCCCACCATTGCTGTCCAGGACGCGGACATTCAGCAAAGAAGCACCAGGTGCGATCCCCATAAATGCGGCCCCGGCATCTGCATTGCCCGCTGCCGCCGCGGCCACGTGCGTGCCATGTCCATACGGATCGTCCACGCGATTTTCTCCAGTGAAGTCAACGCTCGCCACTACGCGAGAAGTATTGTCAGCGAAACGGAACTGCGCGTGATTAAGATCAATGCCTGAATCGAGAATGGCAATGCCAATACCGGTTCCATCGATCGCGCCCTGACCTGCGCTCGCAGCTGCAGTTCGGCCGGCATCCGCGCCTGTCGTGGTCGAAACATGGCCAAAAGACTTCACGGGCTCATTCATTGAGACATGAAAGACCTCTGGAAAAGACGCCAACTCAGAAATCGTCCCGAAAGGAAGAGTTACAGCGAAAGCCCTGAGGGTCTTCATCTCTCGACCGAGACGAACTTCACTTTGATTCAAGAGAGCTTTGAGAGGCCTGCTGATAGGCCCAACGAGTTCGACAATCACCGAGACTCGTTCATGCAAGCTGCGCCTTCCACGTTCCAAACCTGGAGCGACTTTAACTGCCTTTTTGATCTCTAGGGCACTGTCAGCTTGGCCCACCCGTGGACCAGCGCTGACCGTAGTCATGCAACATACATTTTGCAACAGGATTACAACCGAAAGAGAAAGAGATAAAGGGCCGGCGGCGTTCCAGGCTGTGGTGGCCATAGCGTACTCCTTGTCAACACATTGAATAGGGGGACAAGAATGTTTTTAAGGAGCGCGTAAGTTGGGGGTTTTTAGAGTTGAACCACTCTGGACGCCTTGTCTCGGCAGGCGTATCTAGCCGAAACGCTTTTTGGAATGCGGCCATCGACCATCGGCCGGCACGATTATATAGCTCCTTGAAGCAAGGAATATAGGTAGGGGAGTAGTTGGAGTCTTTAATTAATTCCTAATTGTTTGCTAACTATTTCTAAACCGGTTGGAGTGGGGTCCAGCTGCAGAATTTTCTGGAGAAAGGGTCGGGCCGCAAATCACTAGCAGGAGGTAGTGGTCCATACACTTTAGACCAGATGAATCTAATAGCGAAGGCGAGCATTAGAAGACGAACATTGATTGGGCGCTCGCCAAGTGCGAATCAAACAGGGAACACGAGCGACTACAAAGTCATCGGACCGCCTGGGCCAACGTCGTGGTCCTCGCGGGCTGCTGAGATGGGAGTTCCCGAGCATGTACGAGGTGACATTCTCGGACATAGCTCGATCGAGCATAACCGGCGATTACACTCATGCTTCATCCGAGGAATTGGAACGAGCGATGGAAGCGGTAGCCGCTTACACTCAGCTGTCGTCGAAATCCTCGGCAAAATCTCGGGAAAAATGGGATATAGCGGCGTTCACAGCAATCAGCCGCTGTTTTGTAAGTGATTGAAAACTCAGGAGAAGATTGGTAGCGGGGGGCAGGATCGAACTGCCGACCTTGGGGTTATGAATCCTAAGATCCGCTAACAACATCATTCCGATTTCTTTATAACCCAATAAAAGCGAACAGGTTGCACGTCCTTAATTTAGTTTTTGTCCTTCACGGTAAGCCGGCTTGCTTATGAACTGTGGCAGATTTGTGGCAATCGGAATTTTGCCATGCAGGCTTTGGTCGATCTCGGATTTCCCCACTTCCGATAGGCCCAGCAGAACCCGTGAAGGAACCGCATATTTCTTCGCAAGCCACATCTATGTACGAACCCTCAGACGTGCGTTATTCTCGATCTATGGCACATTTAAGCCCAAAACGCACTGCCTTCGCGGCCATCAATTTGATCTCGCTAACACTCTGATTCGGCGTGACAGTTTCCGCGCATGTCGCGCTTGTGGCCGGAGGCGATCAGCCGATCGCTACCGACGTTTGAAAGCCGGTCAACCATTCAATCCTCCCAGAGGTAAAAGCTCGTGACGAAAATGTCTGTCAAGTAGTCGAACGTCAAGAATTGGTTTCGCCTCATGAGGCCGTGTGGGATCACCCGTTCGAGAACCAGGCGGGTGTTTCAGCAGATAAACAAAAACTGCTTAGGGGAGTTATTCGGCCTTCGCGCGCTGTGACACAACTGTATCCACGAAGAGAATACCGCGGTAGGATCTAACAGTGCCGGATAGTGGTTCCTTCCGAACTCTCTTACGCTGTCCGGCAAAGACTTTCGATAGAGACTCGGGGATTGCCACTATCTGGCATTCCTGTTTTCAGAGTCCGGCAGCATACGCCGGCAAAACAACGTAGCTTTTTGATTAGGTATCGTTTTGTGATGATCCAGCGTGGGGCGCTGGCGGCGATGCGTAGAGCGAAAAACCCAGGCAACGCGCCGGTACTTGATCCGGCAACAAGGGCAGCGTCCTGGTCGTACGTCCTGCTCGGAAATCCTATTCCTTAAGTGGATACGATCTGCGAGTTGTAATACCAAAGGCTCTATCTTGACCCGGCGATAACTAACTTAATCGTTACTTCGTAACATTGAAGAGGCTCGGCACTACTAGCTACTAGCTACAGCTACTAACTAATAGGACGGGGGATCGCCCTTAGTGTGTCCAGACGAGTCCTCAATACTAGAAGGCCAAAGGTTCTGGCGAGTCTCAGCCCATAAAAGTAATAGCCGCGGCACGAGGATGACAGGATGATTAGAATTCTAGCAGATAAGATGAAAGCCAAAGTAAGACGAGACGAATCCGGCGACAGGTCGATCATTGGAAAGCAGGGCGACATAGTTGAAGGAACGCGCTCGGGCGATTATGGATATTACGTCTCCTTGATATTCGACAGTCGCCGGAAGCTCAAGGAAGTATTGAAGAGATTCAGATGCGGCGAGGTAACTCAAGAAGGCGATAGTGAGGCAGTGGTCTTCGTCTCACACGAAAACGCGATGAGTCGCGCGCAGGACTTGAGAGTTGCCATCAACGCCCGAAAGCTGCCAAACCTGACAATAGAGCAGAGGCAGCGTAAGGCTCTCAGTGTCCTCCACGTTCGCCCAAACCCTGATCATTTGATGGGTCTTGCGGCGTAGGAGTGATTTATTGATTCGAGGTATACCCTTGGGCCTCCCAGAGCAGAAGTGAACAAAGGAGCCTGAAAAGTGATTCTGACAATGCATGCAGTTCGAGTCTATGGATCCGACAGTAGCTTCGGCCAAGAGCCGCAGCAGAATCCTTATTCCGGGCCAATCGCCCTACAGAATTTTCCTGTTGAAGGTGAAGTGGCAGAGGTTTTACTAGGCGAGCCGCCAAAACTCATGTTCGAGGCCCATAGACGTAAGACGGCGTTGGCGAACATTCGATTAGATATGACCTTCGGCGGGGGTATGCAAATTACTGACGACGACGCGTTCAATGATGCCATTAGGGATCAGTTAGCAAACGAACAAACTGTTCCTACTATTAGGAATTGTTCGTGGTATATCACGATCTCGATTCAACGCGAGATCGAAGTCGATGATGAGTTAATAGTCGCAAACGGTTATCCGTTGGTCAGAATACCGGAGACGATTAGATTTCGAGAATTTCGACAATACGCCAGCCCTTACATTAACCACGTCGCATCGATCGTTTCCACTGTCGCAGGAACTGAGTTTTTTGAGGAAGTCCTGCTTGATGAGGTATTGTTCAGCGGGCCGAGTGGAGTTGTGACGCGACTTCCGGAACGCAACGATTTCAAAATGTCAGCGCGGGCCAGCGTATCCAGGTCGATGGATTCCCTTGACCTATCGACTCTTCGCGCACTGTTATCTTCTGAGCGGTTGCAGCCTTACGCGAGGAATCGATGGCTCGAACGTGCTGTTTACTGGCATGCCGCCACACTGAACGAGCCCGACCATTGGAAAAGTTTTCAGTGGGCATTCCTGTCCCTTGAAATCCTTATTCATAAGGTGAGCAAGCGACTTTACGGCAGGGTTAGGAATTCATTTGCGTTTACAAAATCAGACGGCGAACTTTTGCCTGGATTCCCAATGGCTGATCTGTTTGGTAGTGAAGAGCGGCTACCACTCGTCGCAAAGTTTTGCATTGTGGCACTCGGGTTAAGTCCCGATACCGCTGGAGACGACATTCTCGGTTTCAAGAAGGCCAAAGAAGCGAGAGATAGGTTCTCTCACGGCGACATTACAGACGAGAGCGAGCTCCCTCTTCACTCGGTCAAGGAATTGTCTACGCGATACCTTAAAGCTGTATTTCTGGCAACATCTCTTTGGTAAATTCTCGGCAAGCGCCCCCGAAAGAGGGCTCCCAAATAACATCGAGCGTGGCAGTCGATGGCACAGAGTTCAGCCAACCGGCCCGTACCAAGGGGCGGGAGTATAATCGCGCAAGTTCTTGAGTCAAAGGAGGACAAACGTCATGCTCATCGGAGCTACACTCATAACTGGACTTGTGAGCCTCTTAAGTGCCTTATTCGCGTGGCGGCAGGCCGAACGGGTAAAAAGGATCGAGACAGCGACGCAGGAGCACTTGGCCGTTATCAACTCCCGGACGCAAGCTGCCATAGAATCGTTTAGGGCGGAACAGGCTCGATCCAAGGACGCTTTTGAAGTCGCTCTCGCAGACTCAAGTCCCATAGAAGCCTCTTTATCGACTCTTTGGGCGCTCATACAAACAGTTAAGGATTGAGATAGCGCTGATAATGAAATCTGAGAGAAGGATAGTTCAGCAAGAATTAATTGCCGCCATATCTGGCCGCATTGACGATGCTACGTCCAAGTTCTTAGATACTTACGGTCTTGCGGGCGCGGGCTTGCCAAGTACGGCTGGCGCTGCCGCTCATGATGCTAAAAACATAATGATGAATGTCGTCCACTATCTTGATCATACACTCTTAAAAAATAACCACGCCCGACGGATAACCGTCGAGAACGTGAAGGATTTGTCAGACTTAAGGGATGCGCTAACCCTCTGCCAACGGGTCTTAACGGCAGAGCGGTCTGATATCCGTATGCGCCAGTTCCAAAAGTATCTGGACATACTATTGCCAAACACAAGCGGCAACCTCTTGAAGTCCTAAGTAACGCTCCTTAGTCGAACGCGGCTCTCGGGGTTAGAAATGCTCAGGCGAACAATTCGTTTAACGCCTCACTTATCCCAAACAACAGACTGACGACTGCTCCAGGCGGCAAAATATTTGGTTGCTCTGGGTGTGAAGTCGCATTTCTGAACATCCGAACGGCGCTCAAATCTGCGAATTGCTCAGCGGAGATCACTTGTCTTGCCATCAGGAATTGAGCTTTGTCCTTGAACGTCTTCACTTTCTTCGGCGCTCCAAGGGTTTTACATTTTTCGGTTACTGCTGTTTCACCGATGCGAAACAACTGCTCGCAAGCCAAGGTATAGAGAGGGTAGAAAAAATAGCCGTAGGCCAACGAACCCCTCGCAACTTCAAACATTGAGCGCACATTTTCGGGGACTTTCTCGGAGAGCGTCGGATCAAGAAAACACGATAACCAGTCTTCGGATGACATCTCACTAACGGTTCCATCGGAGTGTGAGAGTTTCACAAATGGAACCGAAGCAGGGTCGGGGTGCAGCCAGTTTTCCGTTGTCAGAGTTTTGAAACCACGCAATGCCGTCATCCCATCATGCCTCCGCCGCCCCTCTCTCGCCTAGCCATTGAATTTGTCCAACTTGTTTGACCTTTGATTGAGATGGATTTTGGAGGATCGAAGATCGTGAACTCTGGATTCTTAGGATCACAGGTCTGCTCGAAAATGCACATGCCGCCAAAGAGGCGCAGCAGGTCTGGAATCAGAAAACTACCGTCCTGTTGAGGCAGTTGGGCCAGTTCAACTTGGCAGGGCAACATGCGCCTCAGTGGCGTTGCCTTCCCTCGGTTCTTCTTGTTGCAGACCGTACAACGTCGGATGCTACCCCCAAACCAAAAAAAGCAATGTCCGAACTCGCACTCATATTCAAACAGGTTGTCTTTGCAGTATTCGCGTCCGATTCGATAGAGCAAAAAGTCTAACTCGCAAGGTGATCCAGGCGCGGTAGACTCGTCAATCTTGCGCCATTCTTCCCATACAGCTCGCCACGCTTGAGCGCTCATCTCATCTATGCAGCCGTATTGGTAACAGAAAATATCGAGGAAGCTGGACAGCAAGGGAATATCAGTCTCCAAAATCCTTGCGCGCAGAGCGAGCTTCATCGTGTTGATGTCACTCGCAACATCAATCTGCTCGTACTTGCTGAGTCCGCCCCAAACTTTCAGTTCGGCCATGTCTCTAATAAACATATTGGCCTTCTTAGCGCCATATCCCATGTTACGTGCGCCAATCAGTGCCTCACGGACAGCGACAGCATCATTGCCAAACTTTGCTGCGATCTGAAAAGCATCGATGCCATTCTCAAGAAGAAATCCCGCTGCGTTCTTGGCAAAGTCTATTCGTTTGTCATTTTGGGAAAGCTTTGTTGCCCCAATGAATTTAAGAAAGCCTTCGGGGTCATTGTAAATATCGCCAGGATCAAACCTCGTTGCATCTTCCAAATATTTTCCATAGGGGTCTTTGGGCGGTTCTCGAAAATCTTGATTGGCGGTAAAAAATCGCACTTGAGCCATGGCCGCTGATGGAAGGCCGTGGGTTTCATGCGTCACGCTTAGAATTGCGGTTCCAAATTGACGAACTGCCCGGCTTAAACCCTCGGCAGCCTTCTTGGCCTGTGAGCTGTTGATTCGTGGATTTAAGATCTCCCGATGATGATCTTGCCAAAATCTGTGAAATTCGGAAAAGTATTGGAAAGTTTCCCCGCCGACTTCCGTTACTCCTATTCCAGATGAGGTCTGATAAAAATACTTATTGATTTCTTTAAGAAACCGTTGAGAGATCTGAACATCAGAGAGCAGTTGCCAGTCCGCTGGCAAGGCTATGCCGAGTTGAGTATTTAGTCGCTTAATGAAGTCGACCAACGTCACAGGAACCCTCTGCGCCGGATGAACAGTGGACTTTATTCCGCCCACAGTAACTCTTTTTTCTTTACACCAGATTTAGGAATGTAATCTCCAACAGCATTTGCTAAGCGGCGTATTGCCAGTTGGGCATGATCGGGATCCATCTCGCTACCGATGAACGTGCGATGCAAGCCGAGAGCTGCCACGCCCGTTGTGGCGGAGCCGGCAAAGGGGTCAAACACTGTATCCCCCGTTTTGGTACTCGCTCTCAGGCAACGAGCAATCAACTCGACTGGTTTTTGGGTAGGGTGCTTGCCTTGCCGTTTTTCGTCTTGGCTTGGCGTCGAGAAGCGCCATACGTTCTTCATCTGCTTGCCGGAGTTTTCGGCTTTCATTTCTTCGTAATTGAAAGTGTACTTGTCTTTACCCTTCGCGGCTTTGGTGGCCCAGAAAATGACTTCCGTGGAATGCGTAAAACAGCGACAACCCAAGTTAGGTGGTGGTGCTGGCTTTTCCCAAATGATGTCATTCAAAATACGAAACCCTAATTCCTGTAACGCGAATCCAACCGAGGGGTGTACGTGCAATGTTCCAGAAACCCAGATCGTCCCGGTGGGCTTTAGTAGCCGATAACATTCGGAAAGCCAGGCTTTGTTGAATCTATGATCTTCCTCAATGCCTCTGCTCCGATCCCATTCGCCTTTGTTCACCTTCACCATCCGACCGGCGACACAGGTCATACCATCGTTTGATAAGTTGTAGGGAGGATCCGTCCAAACACAGTCAATGCTATTGGAGGGTAGATTAGCCATCACTTCAAAGCAGTCCCCTTGATACAGTTGGGACTTACCGTCTTTTGATTGCCACAACACATTCGCAGGGATTCCTATTTCGGTTTGTGCCGATTCTGCCGCCTCTGCTGCTTTCGCCATTTTGATTGCCTTTGAGTAGATGAATGACTCGATCGTTTCAGGTGTGATTCTATCAGTAGCCCACGACTCAGGCGACTTGAAGCCTTGCATTACGAAAGTAAGGCGCGTAACCGCTCCTTAGTCACTCCTTCTTTCGGGCTCCTCGCCCCTCCTTTCAACCATTCCTGGAGCCGTTTCGGTGTAACCGTGTGAGTGATCACATTGCGGATCTCAACTTCCAACTTCGCCAGGTCGCCGGGCTCCCAATCGTGCTGCTTGAATGCTCCGATTGCTAACGCCGCGGCTTCGTACAAACTCTCCGCTTCAACCTCAAGAGTGTGCCGAATGCCTTCAATGTCCAGGTAAGAAACGACGCACTTTGCCATAGTGGTACAATTTTCGCTAATTGTCGGCAACGCGACGCTGTCTCATGGGTGTTACACGGTCCGGGTCGTGCCAAGTGCGTGTCGGCACCTTGAGAGCTGGTTTGGTGCTGTTCGGTCTTCGCTTCCAAAACGCATTGCCGATTTGAAATTGGTAGGGTAAGTTATCGGCACGATTAGACTAGAAATTATGTCAGGTAAGATCATCGTAACCCATCAAAGTAAACTCGCTTCCGCGCCGGATGGTGCAATTCGATTGGGGGATTTTGTGCTAATTCTGGACAAAAGAATTGCAGCCAAGGAGGAGAATATTCATTCACGTGAGAAGTCTGCAAAGATTCTCATTTTGAGTGGTTCAGGATGGATCTTATTGGTCGCTCTGGCTTGGATGTTTGCCGGAAAAGGCGATCTGAACTTTAATCAGATTATGACAACCGGAATCGGATTGGTCCCCCTTGCAGCGTCATTAATGCCGTACAAGGACATCGGACCGGAACGTGAAAGACTTGCCGCATTTAGAGGGATGAAAATGATTCTTGAGACTGAAAGTATCTCACCTGAATCTGATGCGCGAGTCGTTGATCTGTTGTTTGATGTCCTTCCAAGCTATCTCAGTGAAAAGTGACTCAACGGCTATGGACCCACGGGAAGAAGAATTAAGAAGAATCTTATCGGACGTTGAACGACGCGAAACACGTGCGCGTAAACTTGCTTGGCTTTACGTAGCGGTACCTTTGCTGGTTGGCATTTTATGGATATCCATCGCCTACCTGAGAGTTTCCAAATTGAAAAGAGAAGAAGCCGATCTCGCCCAGCAGATCACAATCGCAAAGGCCCAGCTTCAAGCACTCATAAATCCGCAAGGTCAGTCAGAGTCCTTTGATACAAACCGAAAGCAAGTAATTCTAAATTCGACAGACGGCAGACGCCGCAAGGCGTTAGAAGAAGCTTTTCGGCTGCAAGAGCAAAGTCCCCCGATACCGTTCAAGTTTGGGGGAAAATCCCCAAATGAAGGACTTGACACCTCCGGTTATGTTGCGCACGTCCTCAGTCAGGCGGGCGTTATCACAAATCCAGAGACTTATTATTCCGGTCGCTTGTTAGAACAGTTTGCTAAGGATGGTGATCGCGGCAAAGATGAGATCCCAGGTATACAAGCGGGCGATCTGATCTTTTACGATCCGACGACTCCGGTATTCTACCTCGATAAGAAATACTGTTTAGGAATGGTTCCCAAGGGGATATATGTCATGGACAGATCTACTCTGGAAGGCTTGAAGCTTAATACCCTGGCAAGGGTTCCTTACTAGGTGATTCAATCCCTCGCTAAGGCTTGATTAGAGGAATTCTTATGACCACGCCAGAAACCCGAAACCAACCCAACGCGCTGGTGTGCCTTTGAGGCTCGGTTAAAGTAATGGCGTCACCGTACTCACCTCTGAGTGCGATCCCGCTCAATCCGCGTTTGGTTGCTGGGGTGAGGACAGTGACCTTTGTAGGCGAAAGCCTCCGCCAACCGAATTATGGGCCAGTGCCAAAACGCTGCCCTTTCGGTTTTAGTGTTGACTTCAACTACTCGTTTGGAATACAAAGCGGGGGCTCTTGCTCTGGTCCTCAAAGGAGTTCTCAATGAGAGACTCACCTCCGGATTCTGGCGATCCTACAACAGCCACGGTCCATAAGAACTAGAATCCACTTATGAGTAAAGACGACAACGGCTGGTGGGAGATCTATAAGGACCGCCTTTCCTTCTTTGTAACTATCAGCGGCTGCATCCTTCTGGACTCACTCTTTGTTATATTTTGGGCGATTGTTCATCAATTATTTCATAGATATGCGATTCATTGGCTCGAAGCCTGGCTTGAGCCGAGTACGCTTACGGAATATCTAATCCTAGGAGTAAAGGCCGGGTTTGATATAGTAACCCTAGCAATAGTTCTAGTATTCATCTACGTGGATTTCAGAAGGATCGTTCGTAAGATAATTGAAAAGGCCAAGGAGGCTTCACAGGCGGAATTAACTGCCGAAATTGATGCTCAGTTGTTAGAGCCAAGTCAGAATGCAAGTAATGTCATAGGGGTAGTCGATGCAACTAAATCAGCTGGGCCAACTGGCAAACCTCTCGGGCGGCAATAAGCTGCCAACTGAATACTCTTTTAAGGAAGCTTTGGCGATCTATCTGGGCCGAGTAGCCATATTGATTGCCGGCTCGATACTTGCTGCACTGGTTCTGGTATCTACTACGCTGGCCATCCATACACCTTATCGGCTGAGTATAACTTTTGCGGCAACTGTCTTAGCTGGGCTGACAGCACTCACATACACGCGCAAAGCAGCGATAAGACTTCCTCAAGTGAGGAAAGCCACGCTAGAAGAGTATCAAGATGTTACCGAAGAAGCGGCCTCGAAACCAGGGGGAAGTTTACGTAGGGCCGAAGCGACGATAGTAGCTGATCTCGAGGTAGTAAGTAGCCACTTGAAACGTCTGAAAAACGAAGAAGATGCAATACGGGAACTTTTTAACCATGATCTTGAACGTGGAGACTATACATTCCCAAGCGTAAGTGTGCCGTTCGCGATCTCTGAGGAAACAAAAATCGCGAAGGCTTCTTTCCTGGCCGCTTTCGCCAGTGTTGTGTTGGGGTCGGCCCTTTCCACGATTATTCTCACACGAGTATTTGGGCGCAGCATTCTAGTTCTTCTCCTTGGACCAGCCGTCGAGATCCTACTAATGCTAGTCGTTCAGGCATGCTTTGCGCTGACGTTCGCTGGGGGTAGCTCGCCTCGTACTGGGCTGATGCGAATGAGACGATTCATACTCTTTCCTTCCATCCTGCTTTTTCTTCTTTGCGTAATCGTGACTACGGTATTAAGGACAGCAGGAGCTGGCAATTCACTCTGGCTTTTTGAGGCCGCTCTCGCTGGAGCCAGCATACTACTCCCTATCATTGCTGGGGCATTCTTACTGATTGGACAGATCATGTCTTGGAGCAAAACTACGCAGTCCAAATACAAAGCCCTGGAAAAACAAGAAGCTAGGCTGAACGAAATGCAAATCCAATTACAAGGAAAATTATATGTCTTGACGGATTTGCAGGAGCAATCCAAGTTGTCCGAAAATCGACTGATGAACACTCAGACTAATTAGGAATTGGTTCGAGACAAAAAGGCGGGCCGATTCATTATCGACTCGCCTCTGATTGGAAGAAGCACTTAGGCTTAATTTATGCCGTCCTCATCCCAAATGCCCGCGAAGGCGAACAAGCCTTCATCGACGCTGTCCAAGGTGGCCACGTAGCTTGGCGCATTCTCAAGGTATGGCGAGCCGGTGTGTTAGCGGTGCAACACTACTTGAAGGGGCTATCCTGCTGCTTGGAAATCTCAATCAAGCGCCTTCTCAGTTCACTACCGTTGATTAGATCAAGGCGAGACGGGATCAAGGGGGTAATCAATGGGTCTTTTCTCAAGTTGGGGGCAAGATCAGAGGTAGTCGTTACGAAGCCTTTGGCAGCGCCGTCTTCGTGAAGCACACCCATTAAGGCTCTAACATCATCCGCCGTTACTAACAGACTAGGTTTGTAAGCCTTAACTTGATCGATTACTCGAACAGTACCGATTCCGCGTTTCTCAGCAATTACGTCCCGTCCATAATCGCCGCTATGCGGCGTAAGCGTTACCGAATCAAATCCCGCCGACTTGTAAGCGCCGGCTATTATCTCTTCCCACTTACGCGCAGGAATTTGAAAAGCGATTCTTGGATCTTTTTCAAGAAGCTCAATAATGCTAAACCAAGGGAGCGTCACCGCCTCTATAATCCTTCCTTCGCTAGTTGAACTCCCAGAAACAACTATCGTCGTCATCAAGATAGAGAGCTTTGAATTGATTTTGGAAGCGGCAGCACTCAATTTTACCGAAGGCATACTTAATCGCCGTGGCTTCGAAAGGACTAGAACCTGTGACCTTCGCCGCGGCGAAAGGATGTTTCGGGATGTCCTTATACTGCGATAAGTTCTCTTAGGCACGATTGAAAACGAGTAAGTTTAGAATGCAAACCTTTGTAGGCGAAAGCCTCCGCCAACCGATGATAGGGCCAGTGTCCAAAAAACGCTGGCCTTTCGGTTTTAGAGATGATCGCTCGAAGGAACTCATAAACGAATCCTCTCAGCGTTAGTCCTCAATGAAAGCGTTTGGACTGCTCGCTAACTGCTCAAGTTCTTCCCTGTCCCAAAAGTAACCAAGATAATTCGTGCTTGAAAGCACTTTCCACCGTTCGCGAAATTCATCACTCGCTTGGCCGATCCTTCGTCTCATTTCACGGTTAGTTTCCCAGGCCATCATGTCTGCCGCTTGCAGCGGCGTAAACCGCTGCTTAGGTTCAAAGCTGCATGATTCCAGCTTAAAGCGTCTTGCTCCGTCCTGCTTCTCTACGATATGCCGGAACAGTCTAGAGGCTTCAATTTCGTATTCCGCCTGTTCCTCAAATATGTAAGCTACTCGTTCCTTCCGAGCCGCCCATATTCCCCGAAGCTGGCGCATCTTGTCTGCAATCGCTTTTACACAAAGCAGCATAGAGAGATAGTAAGGACTCTTAACTTTTTCCAACAGTTCGCCTTTGATTACATCGTGAAAGTCTTTCATGACGATAGCTGAACTGACTTTGTAAATCAGAGGATGGTTATTGAAAGACCTTGCAAGCTTGAGCGCGAACGCATTAGTTTCTTCTTTTGTCCAGCCCGTGAATTGCTCGCGGCTGTGGATACACTCCACCATGTGCATATAGCCGATCTTCCCTCTGCCGTTGCCGGGATCATCTAAGAAGGCTTTCCATTGAGGATGCCAGAGGCTCCAAGCGTTCTCCGGTGCTACGCATCCGCCCATCGCGAAGATGTTGGGATCGTTCTTTACTCCGCTTTCATCGAGGTAGGCTTTGAACACGCCGAGAAGCCTCTGCCGACTATCTAATAAGGTGCGGCACTGGCAATGGCCGCAATAGAACTTGATTGCCCTTCAAGTATACTCACAACGTCCCTAGGATGTCTGATTGGCACGAACTTACAGGTGGGCTACACATCACCGCACTAGCAAAAGGGTGTTAGAGCAATACCAAAATCCGGTTTCGTTGACAGAACAATCCTCCAGGACTAGACTACCGCCGCTCAGCAGCAGGTCTAGTTTACTAATCTCAACCTCTTGAGGCTCACGCCCAACCAAGACGCGAACTCCTGAACTGATGAGGCGAGCCGCATGATCGTTATACGGGAAGAATTGGGGGGACTCCCACTCGCTTGGTTTACCTGTTGACTTACGGGATAACTCGTCTTAGCGCTGGTCGGGATGGAGTCAGAAAGCTTGGAAGTTTCGTTGGAGGGGATCCATGTTAAGCCAGGCTACCTCCCTTTGGCGGCAAAATCACAGTCATACAAAAAGAGGTAGCCAAAGAGCCTTAGAGTGATGGGACATGAAAAGCCAAAGTTCTTTGGTCGCTTAGGCGGTTGGTTCGATGACGCTTGGATTGATGCTGGACTGGCAATCTGCTCAATCGTTTTCGCCGGTTGCTGTCTTGCACTAAGCAGCGAAGTTCTCGATCAGATAATTGACAAGACATATCATCCAACAATCAAAAAATGGGCAGTCAAAGTCATCCTGGTTGACCTCATAGCAAGTGTAATATTCTGGATTGCAAACCGCAGACGTGCCAAACGAATAACAAGTCTTGAGAAGCAAGTCGCTACCCTTAGCGAAGAAAAGAACCTGCTGGCTGAAAACGTGGTTTCGTTGATAGAAGGGTTTTTGGTCAATGTAGCGTTTGCAAAACTAGGGTTCGGGGGAAAGCCGAATTGCAGCGAGCGAATTAGCTTATTTTCGCATGACGAGGCGGGGCAAGAATTCATTTTGGTTGGACGATATTCCCCAAATCCGACCCATCACGCAAGAAGAAGATCAAAATACCCAGAAAATGAGGGATGTTTGGCGCGGGCTTGGCAAACCGGCTCCGATTTTCTCGATGATCTTCCAGATCCCGGTGTTTCATTAGATGACTATGCTGCGCAACAGGAGGCCGCTTCGGCGTTTCCGGCTGCCGAAGCGCGTCAACTTATAATGAAGTCGCGTTTATACTATGCTTATAGGGTGATGGACACTCGAAATAGAAAGCCTGTCGTTAGCACATGATATGTCCGGTTCCATTAGCACATGAAGTGTCCGATCTGAGCGGTGGGTGTCAGAGCAGCATGACAGGATGCTGTTATGAAGCAAATGACAGTGACCGCAGTGGAGCGGGCGATGAAACTACAAG
>DASYLB010000039.1:0-45526 GCA_036009765.1 Pyrinomonadaceae bacterium
TTGACCACCAGGCGCATCAACGAAATTACCGCCGCTGATATGGCCGGCCCTGAATTCCATCGACTGGCTGAAGCCACCAACGTCAACCGCCTGGTGACACTCGACGCAGCCGACGTCGTTGTAGGTGGGTCCAAGTCCGTCTTCAACAGTCTCGCGTTCGCTGAAGATGAACTTGTTATCTTCGAATCTGCCGTTGCCGCGCGCGGTCGGGGGTTCCGCGTCCGCGACGCATTCGTCAATGGGAGTACCAAGCGCACCGAAGCCGTTGAATAAATCATTTGGAGTCTTGGCGTCCATGTCTGTAGTGAGAGCTTCGGTTCCTCCCTGACCTTCGACGGAACTCGGCTGCCACATAGGCAGTGCCAGGGCCGTCGCAAATAGAGCCAGCGCTAAAACCTTCATGAGTTTCGACATTTCAGTTTTCCCTCCCAGGAGTCTTGAAGGTAGGTTGTTTGGGGGATGGCGATCTGCCGGTCGGCAAACGCACTAGTCCCTCGAGCCCGATGGAAAACCTGATTGTTCGTAAGAGCTGATCGAAACGAGGTCGGGGGCGTCGGTCTCATCGTGACCAGACGAAAGTTAGCGAGTAAAGATCACACGCCAAGAGATAGACGATGTCATCTCTGCTCAGTTAAGTGAGAGCAAAAGTCGGGCAAGATTCAGAAGTCGGGATGAAAATGAGGTGGGCGAAATCTATTACGAAAACTCATTGCTGTCAACATAAAACGGATCGAATGCCAGCACAGTCGCCAAATCACCCGCCTTAAGCTCTACACTGTTGCTCGCCTTCATGTTTTCAGCTAAAACACTCTCGGTTCAATATTTTCCAATCGCCGGATGTGAGCACTTCCAGTGTTGCCATGACAGAAAAACTCAGTTCCATCGAACGCGACGCTCGCGTCATGGCGCTTAGCGAAGAACTGATAGAAATTGAACAGCGCCTGATCCCTACCGGCCTGCATGTATTTGGCCGCGCCGCCGAGCTCAAGGAAAAGGCAGATCTGTTGCGCATGGTGGCGTCTTTTGACAGGCCTGAGCTTGGGACAACCGCGCTGCCAACACTAGTCGCCGAAGCATTGGGCATCGAAGGCTATGCCGAGTTGCTTCACGAGAGTCCAACCAGTGAAACCCGAGAGCTGATCGATGGCATCGTCTCGGAGGCAGTGCAACGGTTCTGCGAACGCGGCGCGGAGTCAGCTGCTAACTGGCTGAACGTTAAGACAGGTGTCGACGCTGAAAAGTCGCTGCCAACATTCTCTGTACTCACACGCGTTGCCGAACAACTGGATTCCAACAGCGAGTTGGAGTCTTTGATGCGCGCGCTCAACGGTGAATACATTAGCCCTGGGCCGGGCGCTGATATAGTTCAGAATCCGCTGGTGCTTCCCACTGGTCGGAACACTCACGCAGTAAATCCATATTCAGTTCCTTCGCAGGTGGCGTTTTCTCGCGCGAAGTTCACCGCAGACGCGCTGTTGGGCCGCTACAAAGACGAGCATGGCAGCTATCCGCGCGCGATCGCGCTCGTGCTTTGGGGGCTCGACAACATAAAGACTCAGGGCGAAGGCGTGGCGCAGGCGTTATGGCTGCTTGGGGTTCGCCCGGTTCGCGATGCTCTGAATCGCGCTACTGAAGTCGAAATAATTCCGCTGGAAGAATTGCAGCGCCCACGAATCGACGTGGTGATGACTGTCTCCGGGATCTTTCGCGACCTGTTTGCGCCGACGATGACCCTACTCGATAAAGCGGTGCGGCGAGTTGCGGTTCTCGACGAATCGCCGGAAATGAATTATGTGCGTCGGAATATCTCCGAAGGTATGGAGCAACGCGAGACGGTATTTGATGATGCAGTAACGCGTGTGTTTTCAAATGCGCCGGGCAACTATGGCACAAACGTGAATTTCATGGTGATGGATTCGCAGTGGGACACCGCGGAGACGCTTGGAGATCTGTTTGTGACGCGTAAGTGCTTTGCATATTCGCGTAACTCACAAGGCCGGGCCGTCGAGGGCAGGGAAGCGCCGCAATTGATGGATGACGCGCTGTCGCGAGTAGAAGCTACTTTCCAAAATCTGGATTCGTTTGAGGTTGGCATCACGGATGTCGATCACTATTTCGAGTACCTCGGCGGAGTTTCTAAAGCGGTGGAAACGCGCACCAAAGTTCGTCCGGCGATCTATTTGGCCGATTCGTTGTCGCCGCAAACAAGGGTCCGGTCGCTACAGGAAACGGTGAGACTCGAGAGTCGCTCGAAGACGCTGAATCCAAAGTGGTACGAAGGGATGTTGAAGCATGGCTTCCGGGGCGTAGCTGAGATTGAGAACCATGTGGCGAACACTTTCGGTTGGAGTGCGACGGCCGATGCCGTCGATCCCTGGATCTATACCGAGATTTCGAAAACGTTCTTGTTGGATTCGACGATGTTCAATCGGTTGCTGGAGTTGAACCCGCATTCTGTTCAGTCGCTTACCAAGCGACTGATCGAAGCACACGACCGCGGCTACTGGAATCCGGACGAGGCAGTGTTGGAAAAACTTCGGGAGTTAGCCGGCAACTTTGAGGATCGGTTTGCCGGAGTACTATAAAAGACCACTGTCACGATGATCGCCGAGTACAAGACCTTGAAAGTAACTGTTTGCTATGTGGGTTCGAGTTTGCTGGCGCCGCTCAAGATGGCGGAGCGGGAGCTAAACCGTGAGCACCACCTCGATCTACAAGTAGCTGCGCACAATTTTGGCGCGCCACTTACCGACACCGAGTGGCAGTCAGTTCATGACGACCTCGGCAATGCGAATGTTGTCTTCGTTATCCACGTCATGGATGGCGAAAACGCAGCGCGGTTGATTCCGGCACTCGAAGCACGCAAGCAACAATACGCGGCAGTGATCGTAATCAACTGTATGCCGGACTTGATGCGCCGGACGCGGATGGGACGGCTCGATATCGCGCACTTGGCGGGGAAAAAGCGCACAGGCGAAGAGGGGAACGATGAGACCGAAACTGAGCGGAAAGGAATTGATGCGCTTAAGCTGATCGCGTCCGCAGGTTCGTGGGTGGGAAGACAAGTCAAGCGAGGCAAAGCGCCAGGCAAATCTAAGAACGGCCACGGCCAGTACCTGAAATGGGTCGACAAGCTGCCGGGGATCTTGAAATTCGTGCCGAGCGCGGGCGGGCTAGGGGATGCCAAGCATTACCTGAATATCTTCTGTTATTTCCTGCAACCCACGCCGGCCAACATCCGCTCAATGGTCCTTTACGCGTTGAAGGAATACGTAGTTGACGATCGCCTGAAAGCTGCGCAGCTGAAAGTGCCGCCGCCGGAACGTATGCCTTCGGTCGCCATCTACCATCCCGATGCAACACACTTATTCGAGACGTTCGCGGACTACAGTCAGTGGTACGGCTCCTCAAAGACCAAAGACCAAAGTCCCAAGTCCATAACTCGGACATTGGATCCCGCAACTACCATCGGTCTCTTATTAATGCGCCCTCAGGTCGTTAGCAAAACGACGAAGCACTACGACGCACTCATTCGGGCCATCGAGGCGGAAGGCTTAAGCGTCATTCCGGCACTGTCTACGTTGATGGATAATAGAGAAGCGGTTGGCGCGTTCTTTATCGATCGGAGGAATTCCAAATTCCAAAATCCAAATGCCAAAGCCGATCGCAAAACCAAAGACCAAATGCCGAAGACCAAAGGCCAAGGACCGAAGTCCAAAGACCAGAGTCCCAAGACCGAAGACCAAAGCCGCGTAAGCCAAATCGTTTCGCTCACTGGCTTTAGTTTCGTCGGCGGTCCGGCGATGAACGACAGCGAGGCTGCCGCGGAGTTTCTGCAACAATTGAACCGGCCCTACCGATCGGCAGTTAGTTTAGACACGCAGACGATTGACGCGTGGCGCTCATCGCAGATCGGCCTCAATCCCGTGCAAAGTGGAATGCAGATCGCGATCCCGGAAATTGATGGAGCAACCGAGCCATTCATCTATGGCGGCATCCCCGCGAGTGGGGTTGAGCCGGTGGCGTTAGACGATCGCTGCGTGACTTTTGCCCGGCGGTTGCGACGCTGGAACCGTTTGCGCACCGCGCCGCGAAGCGAACTCAAGATTGCGCTTACGCTCTTTTGCTTCCCACCTAACAAAGGAAACATTGGCACCGCTGCCGACCTTGATGTCTTCCCGAGTCTGTGGGACACGCTGCAGAGACTCCAGAGCGACGGTTACAAAGTCGAACTACCCGCTTCCGCTGATGCATTAAGAGAGATACTCATCGGTGGCAACGCTGAAAGCTTTGCATCAACCGCAAATGTCGCGTACCGGATGAACATCGCTGAGTATCGGAGTCTTTGTCCTTACGTTGACGAAGTTGCTGAGGATTGGGGCCCGGCGCCGGGTGCGGTGAATTCCTTCGGCGGCGAGTTGCTGGTTCAAGGCGTTCAACTCGGCAATGTTTTTGTGGGAGTACAACCGACGTTTGGTTACGAAGGCGATCCGATGAGGCTGATGTTGGCGCGTAGCGGCGCTCCGCATCACGGCTTCATGGCGTTCTATACGTATCTTTCGCGGGTGCTTAATGTGGATGCCGTGGTCCACGTGGGCACACACGGGGCGTTGGAGTTTATGCCGGGCAAGCAGATTGGTCTCTCCGCTGAGTGCTGGCCCGACAGATTGGTTGGCGAGCTGCCCAACATCTATATCTATAGCGTCAACAATCCATCGGAAGGCTCGATTGCAAAACGCCGTTCGTATGCCGAATTGATTTCTTATCTTACACCGCCCATCGAGAACGCCGGACTCTATCGCGAGCTCGCGACGCTCAAAGATCTGGTGATGTCTTACCGCCAATCGACCAATGAGGAAGAGCGTGAACGACTGTTTGCATCGATCGAGGACTATTCCGGGCAATTGAACTTGAAACAACAGCGAGTGCGCAACGGGCTTTCTAGCTCATCTGCCGTAATCGTTCCCGAAAGTCCTCCGCGGTTAGCCTGTGCCGGAACGTCTCGACGCCGTTGATGGTGACGACTGGGATGTCGTATTGATAGCTCTTAAGTAGATTGGCGTCGCTTTCAATATTGATCTCTTCGAGCGTATATTCACCCAAGCAGCCTGCGGTTTGGATAGTTTGTTTAGCTTCGTCGCACAGATGACAACCTGGACGACTGTAGATAATCACGTGAGCTTTAGCTGAACTCGGCGGCATGGAATTATTGTAACGCAAACTGTCAGCTTGCGATTTGTTTTGAACAAATAAGGAAGAGGAGCGAAAACCCAATCATGGCGGAGCTGAATTTCGACCAGAGTGCGGCGGTAGGATTGTTGAATGAGATTCTAGAAACTGAGCTAGCGGGTGTGGTTAGATACACACACTACGCGCTTATGGTCTTTGGTCACAGCCGGATTCCGATTGTGAGCTGGCTCCGCAGCGAGGCCACCACTTGTCTGTCGCACGCCAACGCGGCCGGAGAACTGGTCACACATTTTGGCGAGCATCCCTCATTGAAAATTGGTTCGCTTTTGGAAACCCATAAGCACGGCATTAACGACATACTGCTGGAATCGCTCGACGCGGAGAAGAAAGGCCTGGCACTATATCGCCGGCTGCTCGACTTGGTTCGCGATCGATCGGTTTTGCTCGAAGAGTATGCTCGCAATATGATCGCCGAAGAGGAAACGCATCTTGGCGAAGTGAACAAGATGCTGCGCAAACCGGGCGAGATAACTCAATTTCCCACCGAATAGGCCGTGAAACTCTTCGCCAAATACGAACGCAGTCATCAGAAGCTGGCACCGCTCACTGTTTTCGCTCAACGAGTGATCGGGGCGGTTGTGGTGGCTTGTGGTGTCATCGCGGTTGTCCTGTTCATTGGCATCGCGGGCTATCATTGGCTGTGTCGACTGCCCTGGATCGATTCGCTGGTCGAAGCTTCGATGATTCTTGGCGGCATGGGCCCAGTTAACCCACTTCCCGACAGCGTAGGCGCAAAACTTTTCGCCTCCGGGTACGCGCTCTTTAGCGGCTTGGTCTTCATCGGGATTATGGGCATCGTGCTCACGCCGGTAGTTCATCGACTGCTGCACAAGTTTCATGTCGAATAAGCTCTCAACGGGTGTAAGATACTCCTGACCGATTCATTGATCTTCCTCGCTCCCAGGTTCTCACGGAAGAAGTTTCCTCCCGTCGTCTAATAGTCGAGATCAGCCGCAGCTTCCGGTGAGGGCCAACAACTATGGATGATCGAAGAAAACAACCAAGACTCAGTGTCAGACTCGACGCGATGTGGGACAGCTCGACGCAAGCTCACAGCGCGCGCATCACCGACCTGTCGGCAGGCGGTTGCTATCTCGACTCGGTCGGCGAGGTAAGACGCGGTGAGATTGTCGGCTTCCGGGTCTTGTTACCGGACGATGATTGGCTTTATTTAGAAGGTGAGGTCAAGCATCACAGCGCAAACGGTTTTGGCGTTCAGTTTGTCGAACTGAACGAGGAGCAAACTGAGAAGCTTCGTTGGCTTATGCAAATTGCGGCGGCAGCCGGGCCGGATGATGCGCCGATGTCCGCTGATTTAGTTGAAGAGTAACTGGTTTGCCGCACCCCAAAACTGGAGGAACCTCATGCAGGAAGAACGCATACTGGAAGCAAATAAGGCCATGTTCCGTCGCTGGTTTGAGGAAGTTTGGAACAAAGGCCGCGCCGAGGCGATTGATGAAATGTTTGCGCCGGACGGAATTGCCCATGGCCTTTCTGATGAGCCTGGAAAGACAATGGAGGGCCCCGCCGATTTCAAACCCTTTCACAGTGTTTTTCGCGGCGCCTTTCCAGACATCGAGGTGAACGTTGAAGACGCAATTGCTGAGGGAGACATGATTGCGGTGCGTTGCAGCGTTCGGGGAAAACACACGGGCGATCATTTAGGCATTGCCGCCAGCGATTCTCCCGTTGAATTTACTGGCATGGCAATGGCTCGAATCAAAGACGGTATGTTTGTCGAAGTCTGGAACAACTTCGACTTCCTGCAGATGAAGAAGCAGATCGGCGCGATTTAAAAACTCTCAAGGCCTCCCGGACCCAGCGAAAACCACAGGAACAATTACATGCGTCTTCACATTTGTTTGCCGGCGGTTTTGCTGGCCACGCTTGCGATAACGCCTGTCGAGGGTGGGTTGGTAACCGCAGCAAAGTCACAAACAAAGACGCGGCGAGCCGATAACATAGAGTTGCAACCCAATTCACTTTGCGCCGGGACCGAACGAATAGTCTTCAGTTGCCTTACGAAACGCGCGGCGAAGATCGTCTCGCTTTGCGCGTCTCGCGAACTAACGAAAGAACAAGGTTATCTCCAATATCGCTATGGACTGCCGGGAAACGTTGAGCTTGAATTTCCCAACTCGCGTACGGGTACTCAACAGCAGTTTCAATATACTCACTACATGCGCTATCAAGTGGATCTAACCGAGATCAACTTCGCCATCGATGGCTACCAGTATCAGATCTTTGACGACTACAACGGAGAAGAGAAGCCGCGAATTTCGACTGAGGGCGTGAGCGTCACTGCTCCTGGCAAGCCAAAGCAAGTTAGCTTTGTCTGCCGCACGAAGGCAAAAGCGGACTACAGCATTCTTGATGATGTGCTTGATCGCGAGCAGTAAGCGGCCCGCGCGTTTCCAATAAGTAGAACCTACGACGGACCGGATGAAACAGATTGCGCCAGCGGGAGAGCTGCCGCTCAGTAATCACCTGAAAACCCGCCGCTGTAAAAAGCGCACGCCATTCGGATTCGCGTCGAAACGTGCAAGGTCCCGTGCGTTTCCGCCATTTCAGATTATGCGTCCAGCAGACCAGGCGATCCCACCAAACCGCAGGAATGTCCTCATAAACAACCGCCTGCCCGCGAGCCCCTAACACCCGGCGCAATTCGCTCATTACCTTGTTCACATTCTGCGCGTGATGCAATACGTAGCAAAGCAAGACCGCATCAACGGAACCATCGTCGAGCGGAAGGTGTCTACCGTCAAACTGCCGGTAATCGATTGCTGCTTCGGTATGCGGCTCAAGATCAATGCCGACTACACTCTGTCCCAACATCGCAGAGAGGTGATGTGCTATGAAACCACTACCGCAGCCGACATCGAGCACGCGCGCCTTGGTGGGAAGCACTCGAGCGATCTCGAGGGCCATATCATATGCGCGCCCGACTTTGCGTCGCCGTCGCTCGCGGCGCAAACGGCGTTGAATTCCGAGCCACCAAAGATTGCGCTGGGTACCATGTGAATCGGAAGCGAAGTTCTCCTGATGCAGAGACCCGCCCGAATAAGCTGGGGATGTTTCTGAGATTGAAACTGATGACTGAAACATGTCCTGCCCTCGGCAACTTCAATGCCTGATTGACAGGAGCGAATTTCGGAAAGAATAAGTCAGCGCGCAGTTTGCTGGCGCGGGAATAAACTGACGAATGCTGCCTGAAACATCAGACAGTTAGTGTTCTGGTTTGAAAATCGCTGTGCGTCCTTAGTGTCCTCAGTGTCTCGCTGGTGAGTTTTTCCTTGGGGTCCATCCACCACAGAGACAAAGAGTCCACCGAGGTTTCACAGAGAAAATGAATTCAGGAGACTACCATCAGACAGTCAGGGTTCGCACGAGCATGGCTGCGGCGGTATACTCCGGCAAGGCAATCTATTCAATACAAATTGGTGAACATGCATGGGCAAAAAACTTCTGACCATCGTAGCGATGCTGGCGTTTCTGGCCAGCACCACAGCGCAAACCAGATCGCGCATGAAGCCTGCAACTGAACTGCCCACCGGATACTGGCCACTGGAGAAAAGCCAGCCCATCGTCGATAAGACGCAGACGATTCGTCTGGCGCCGCAGTTGTCGCATCTGAGTGAAGGTGAGCTAAAGGCTGTGGCCAAGCTCCTCGAAGCAGGAAATATCTTCCAGCGTCTTTATGAAAAACAACGACACCCTCAGGCGCTTTCCGCTTACCGCGATCTGGTGCAATTAGAAGCGCGCACCGGATCAACCGCAGCAGTAAAGAATCTGCTTACCCTGTATCGTTTGAACCAGGGACCGATCGCCACAACGCTCGATAACAAACGGGAGCCGTTTCTGCCGGTTGACGCCGTTGACCCCGGCAAGAACATGTATCCGTTGTGGCAGAGAAAGCCGGAGCTGGAATCGTTCCTGACGTCTCATCCGGATGAGCGAGATCGAATACTGGATCTTCGCAGTGTAGTAAGAAAAGGGACCGGCCAGAATCCGCGTCAGGATCTGGCAGCTCTTGCAAAGTATCCCGTGCTAAATACCCTGCATCCGGGCCTCGAAACCTACCTGGAAGCCGCGGCTTTCACGACTTCGTACCAGGCGCGAATTCGTTCGTGGCAGCCCCCCACGTTTTATTCCGTGCCCTATTCGGTCAGTTACGCCGACGACTTGATGAGCGTCTACGCGCTGCTCAATGCTGCGGCCGATGACGTACACAAGGACGACGAGGAGTTTGCTAAATACTTGCGCAACCGCGCGCGCGACCTGCTATCCGACGACTATGAATCCGGCGATGCCGCCTGGGTCACCGGTCGCTTCAAGAATCTAAACGCCCAGATCGGTTCGTATGAAACCTATGACGATGAACTTTACGGCGTGAAGACGTTCTTTGGTTTTAGTTTGCTTGCATTGCGACAGCAGGAAACCATCGCACTGCGCCAGGCGATGAAAGGATTGCAAGCGCTCGAAGAGTCGCTACCCTACGATCATCACAAGCGCGTGCGCGAAGATATCCCGGTTGGTGTCTACGACGTGGTTGCAGATTTCGGCCAGACGCGCGGCGGCAACACAGCGACGATTCTTCCTAACGAAAGCTATTTGGCACGTCGCTATGGCCGAACGATTCTGCTGCGTGCGAACATCATGCGCGACCAGAACATCTTTTCGGCAACGTCAGGCACGCTGGCAGCCGCGATTGGCGACGAAGCTGCCAGGGACCTGACCCCAGACGGAAATTTCTACCGCACGCTGTGGCATGAAGTGGGCCACTACCTGGGCGTGGATCGCACCAAGGATGACCGCGATCTCGATGATGTGCTGCAGGAAGACTCCAGCGCGCTCGAAGAAATGAAAGCGGATCTAGTTTCGTTGTTTGTCGCCGAGGCGTTGCGCAAGCAGGGTTATTACACTGAAGGTCAACTCAGAAGCGTTTACGCGGGCGGCATCTTGCGTGTGCTGCAAAACAACAAACCGCGCCGCGATCAGCCTTACAACACCATGCAACTGATGCAATGGAATTTCTTCCTGCAGA
Source organism: Pyrinomonadaceae bacterium (assembly GCA_036009765.1). Taxonomy (GTDB): domain Bacteria; phylum Acidobacteriota; class Blastocatellia; order Pyrinomonadales; family Pyrinomonadaceae; genus PSRF01. Next base: position 10,295 of record DASYLB010000039.1, read on the forward strand.
ATGGCTTGCTGACGTTTGATCAGTCGAGCAAAACATTACACATTCACTACGACAAGTATCACGACGTGGTAGGTAAAATGCTCGCAAAGACGTTGGAAATTCAGTATCAGGGCGACAAGGCCGCTGCCGATCGCTTTATCGATGAATACTCATCGTGGGATGAGAACCTACACGGCGCGATCGCCAAGAACATTCGAGACAGCCAGCGGTATCGCTTCCGGCTGTTTAAGTACGCGGCACTGGGCGAATAGGGATTCTACGCAAGGCATTGAAACTTTCGCCGCGGCCGCAGCGACAAGATCGTAGGCAGATGTGAAGCGTCTATACGAGGCGAGATTAATTGTTTCCGCGGCGGAGCTGCGGAGCAGAAGGTAGCCAGACGTGGAAACGTCTGGACCACATCGCAAACACGATTTCGGCGCGTTGGAAACGCGCGAAGATTCTTGGCGCGTCTCCAACGCGCCGTTTGAAACTGAGGGGTTGATCCCCAGAGGTTCACCTCTGGCTACCTTCTACGCGCATCTACGATGCGCAACTGACCCACCACACAGGTGAACAGACATCTCGCAACCATTTTTACTGCACCACTATTTCCCTTACTGCTGATTCAGGGTTACTGGCTGAGAAAAACTACACCGCGATTGCCGGATGCAACGGGTCCACTTGAAGGAACAGTCGCCGGAGCCGGCCCGCCGCTCCGGCTTATTGCTTTGGGCGAGTCAACAGTCGCCGGCATCGGCGCTCGCACTCATGAAACTGCGCTGGCCGGACAACTTGCACTTGCACTAAATCGAACAATGGAGCGCAGCATTGAATGGCTGGTTGTTGCGCGCTCGGGAATTAACGCGCGTCAGTCGCGCCAGGAATTGGTGCCGCAACTGGCTGGCTGTAAGCAGGCGTCGTTGTAATTGCGCTTGGCGTAAACGACTCGATTGAGTTTCATACTGCGCGAAGATGGGCGGCAGACATGGAGCTGCTGATCGCAGACATACGCAGGGAAGTTGGCGACGTACCAGTGCTGCTGGCCGGAGTGCCGCCACTCGATTACTTTCCGGCGCTGCCGCAGCCTTTGAGCTTCGTCTTGGGGGCGAGGTCGGCTGCGTTGGAAAGGGCTTCGCTCGAGTTGGTCAAGAGACTCAAGGGAGTTGTCTTTGTGCCATTTCTGATTGAGCGGGCGAATTGCGATGAGCTGTTCTGCGCTGACGGCTTTCATCCGAGCGAGCTTGGCTACAGCGAATGGGCCAGGCAGTTGGCGGGAGCAATGTCTTCAGAACTCAAATGAGCTCGCGCTTTTCCTCATTGTGGGCGGGACGCCCGCGCTCCCCGCCAATCACTTGAGTGGTTTAGTTACTTTCCAAACGCATCGCCGCCGAGAAAATTCTCACGCAAATACGAAACGGTGTCGTGTAGTGTTTCGCCAGGATCGCGCGGGCGGAAGTTGAGTTCGCGAGACGCCTTCGCACAGTTGAGGTACCAGAAGTACTGCGCCATCTCAATCGCACCGGGTTCGACTGGTGATGCGAAGTTCCACTGCCGGAAAAGGGAATCGACAATCTGCGAGCCTGCCACTATGAATTTCGCAGGCAACGCAAACTTAGGTGCTGCGACTTTTGTTAGTCGTTCCAGCCGGCCAAAAAATCGTTCAAACGTCCAGTTAGCGACCCCCAAAAGATAGCGCTCGCCGTGGCGGCCCTTTTTCATCGCTGCGCGAAAAGCTTGTGCCGCGTCACGCGCATCCACGAAACTCAACCCACCGCTGGGCACGGCGCTAATCTTCCGGGCCATGAAATCGAGAACAACTTTCGTTGAACTCAAGCGCTCATCCCCGGGTCCGAGCAAGAGACTCGGGTTCATGATTACCAGGCGCAGCCCCTTACCGTTGAAGCGTTCGAGCGCGGCCATTTCCTGATAGGCTTTGCTTGCGTAGTAGGGCCAGCGAGCAACAATGTCGAGCGGAGTTGGATACGTCTCGTCGGGAACCGTTTCGCCATCTTCGGTAACAGCCAGTGTTCCACTAGTCGAAGCGACGACCATTGTCTTTACGTCTGCGGCTTTTGCTGCATCGCACAACAACCGCGTTCCCTCAACGTGGACCTTGTACATTTCCCGCGCATCGTCGCGTTCGCGCGAAACCTTCCCAGCAAGGTGATAGACCTCGCTGATTCCTTCAACCGCGCGCTTGACGTCGCCCTCTTTGGTGATCGAGCCTTCAAATGTTTCGACACCGAGGGCCACGAGCCAGTCAGGGATCGAGGTCGCCATCACCCGAATGTCCCTGGCGCCATCGGCCACGAGTTGTCGCACCAGATGCGAACCGAGAAAACCAGTGCCGCCGGTAACCAGCGTCGCCGCTCGTGGTCGCTTTTCGATCGCCGCGCGCCGCTTCGTCTCAGCTTTGACCGGAGTCATCCGGGCGATTCGTTTTTGTGGCTTCTTCGTGGGCATAGGGCTTAAGGAGTGAAGAGTGAATAGTGAAAAGTAAGACAGGGAGTTCCTTTAACGAACGTAGTTTGTTGTTCGCCTTTTCACGCTTCAGCTTTCACTCTTCACTTATTTCTGTTCTTCCCGCGCGCCGTTCCGCCTTCCACTGCTTCCGTAATTCTTTGGCGTCGAATTTGTGGCGAGTTTGATCGCGCAGGTTCTCAACTTCGTGCTTAACACGCGCAGCAATCAGGCGATACGCCTCGGAACGAGGCACTCCCTCAGTCAATGTTTCGAGCTCCTCAATTTCAAGATAACGACCGATGTGCGCGCCGACTTTGCGATTCTTAATAACGTTTGAGCCCTTTGGCATCGCGTCGTAGGTGCCATGCAGGTAAACAGGCAAGATACCCACGCCGGTCTGGAGCGCAAGATACCCAATGACCGGCTTGAAGTCTGCCAACTCCCCGGTTAGCGAACGAGTGCCCTCGGGGAAGATAAGGGCGTTGTAGCCGCGATTGAGAAACGAACTAGCGTGACGAAGCGACTGTCGTAGTGAACCAGTTCGTTCCATCGGCACCAGGTTAGTAAAGTTTTCCATCACGGCGCGCTTGTACTTGGTGTCAAAGAAATAATCAGCGGCGGCCAACACAACCATGTCTTTGCCGGATTCACCGAGCGCCATCTTTGTCAGGCCCATGTCCAGGTGAGAAGAGTGGTTGGCGGCCACGATGAAGTTGGTGTGCGCAGGAATATTTGAGCGGCCGTCGTAATGTGTGTCCAGAAATCGATCGTAGAAGAGCCGCTGTAACACATCTCCTGCCCTGGTGCCGGCGCGACTGATCAGCGAGGGAACGTGTATCTCTTCATCATCGCTGTGACGTTTTTCAGAACGCGTTGACGAGCCATCGCGACTTGCCGCCGCGCCTGGACGGCGACTAACTACGCTGGCAAGCTCCCTAAGATCCTGCGCTTCATTTAGGCGCTCCGGCGCTGTGATCGAGCCCCCGGCGTTCTCGATTGCCGCAGCCAGCTCGACGAACATAAGACTGTCAAAACCAAGTTCGGCAAGACGCGAGTTGATCGAAATTTCGCTCTGCGGCCGGTTCGTAACGTTGGCGACTATGCCAACCAGCCAGCGTGTCTCCGCGTCTGCGGCAGTTTCGCTACGCGTTGCGGCGTCTGCCTTGTTGTTGCTTCCCAGGGCTTCGAGTAGCGAAATAACTTCCGCGCGCTTCACTTTGCGCGTTGCCGTTCGCGGTAGCTCGTCGTCGGTGAACTGCAGCACTTTCACGCGTTTGTAATAGGGAAGTGAGGCCGACACCTCGCGAAAATGTTCTTCCACCTTTCGCCGCAGCTCGGCGCGTGAGAGCGTGATGTCATACTCGTCATCAGCCACTACCAGACAAGCGACCTTCTCGCCAATTCCGTCTGGCAGGCCGACGATGCTCAACTCCTTAACGTGAGGTGAGTTTGCGTAAACCTCCTCGAGTTCGTCTGGATAGACGTTCTTGCCGTTGGTGTCAACAATAATTTCTTTAGAACGACCGACCAGGAACAGGTTTCCGTCGTCATCGAGTTTCCCAAGGTCTCCGGTGTAGAGCCAGCGCTCGATCAGCGCTTCGCGCGTCGCGTTCTCATCCGCAAAGTATCCGAGCATTACGTTCGGACCGCGCGCGATCACTTCGCCTACGCCGCTTGAGTCTGGCTCCGAAATCTTTACTTCGACGCCCGGCAGAGGGCGGCCCACGCTACCGGTCAGCATCCGATTTTCTGGCCGCGTCACGGTGAGCACGGGTGAAGCCTCAGTGAGCCCATACCCTTCGAGGATCGTAAAACCTAGTCCCTGGAAATCCTTCTGGATCGTCTCATTCAGCGCCGAGCCGCCACTGATGAAGTAACGAATGCGGCCGCCCAAGCCTTCGTGTATCTGATAAAACGCAAACGGGCCAAGGTTGAACGGCGTGTTGTCTCGCAACCACGCGTTTGCCTTGATCATCGCCTCGGCAGTTTTACCAATCCAGTCGCTACGTTCGTAAAGCTTGTTTTTGATGCGGCGATGTAACAGTTCCCAGAGCGCCGGTACGCCGACCATGCCCGTCACGTGGCCGTTCTTGATCGCGCGCGCTAAAGCGTCGCCGGTCAGCTCAGGGAGATAAGTGATCTGAGCGCCGCGGCTTAATGGTGTTAGAAACCCGGTGGAGAACTCAAAGGTGTGATGAAGCGGCAAAACTGAGAGCACGCCGTCTTTCGTTGTCATATCGAAAACAGACGACAGCATCGAGACCATGCTGGTCAAATTACGATGCGACAGCATGACGCCTTTGGGGCGGCCGGTGGTGCCGGATGTAAAAATCAAGGAGGCGAGCGACTGCGCGGTCACGCGCGCGGGTAGCAGAGCCAGACGCTCCGCTTCAATCGCTTCATCTGGGATCGCAAAGACCTGATCGAAGGTCCAAATCTTTGGAGCCAGCCCGGCCGCGGTCAACTTGTCCTGCAGTTCCGAATGCTGTGCGTGGAGCTTCTCGCTTATGACAATCCCCGCCGCTTCTCCAGCGCGCGCGAAATTCACGATTTCATCGATTGAACTCTCCGGATCGACGGGAATACAACTGGCGCCGGTTTTGAGCACGCCGAAATAGGTCATGCCCCACTCCGGCGCGTTATGACTGACCAGCATCACTCGATCGCCAGGCTTGATGCCCTCGCTCGCCAGAAAGCCCGCTGCCCGCGTCGCAAGCTCACGCAGGTCGGCGTAAGTGTATTGTTCGTTACGGCCGTCGCGCTCGATGCGCATAGCTACGCGGGTGGCGTGGCGCTTGGTGGATGTCTCGAATAACTCAAGCAGATCTCGATAAGTGTAAATACGCTTCGGCTGCGCCCGCATGTCTTCTTCGAGCGTGGGGAAGACCCACTTTTTTAGTCCCGGTAAGTGGATGTTCAGCCAATAGTCGTACCAGTCAAATTTCTCCGGGTGCCAGCGCAATAGCTCTCGCTCGTCGCTGCTGATGCTGTCGAATAGGGCGCGAACGTTGTCGGCCCGAAACAGGTAGGCATTCTCGATGGTGAACGGCCTGAAGATGTCGAAGGCTTCTGCCGTTTCGTGTGTGATCTCCTCGACTCGATCCACAGTCGTCTTCATGCGGTCGATCACTTCAACCAGCCGCCCACCGCCCCAGCGCGGCTTGGCGCGATCAAGCAGCGACGACGCCTTCTTCGCCGCGGAGTTGAACATCGGCACTGAAAACTTCTCAAACGTCGCGTTCGGCACCGCGCGCGGCTCCATTTTTGCCGCCAGGTTGTTGAGAAATTTAACGCCCGATTCCTTCTCCTGAAAATGCTTGCGCTTGTAGAGACCAACGAGCCCGATGATCCGATCCATATTGTTAGGATTGGAATCGCCAGTGGCGACCTGGTGCACCAGCTGCGGTTCCCCGGCACACGCTTGAGCAGTCACTGCCAGCATGACGGAGGCGACCTGGTCGACCGGCGTGATATCAAGGATCAACTTCTCGTTCGCAGGAATCTGCGTCTGGCCTTTGAGGACCAGGAAAATGATGGGAGCGGTGGTAGTGAATCCCTCATTCCAGCCGGGGAAGGGATAGGCAAGCGCTGACTCAACAATACTAGGCCGCACGATGCTGCGGACAATTCCCGTCTCCGCGGCTACCAGTTGTTCGCCGAGCGACTTGGTGTAAGTGTAGATATTCGGCCAGCCCCACCAGGCTGCACGCTCGACTCCCAAGTCAGTCAGCCGTGTACGCGTCCAGACTTTCCGTTCTCGCGCTACCGCAAGTCCGAGCGCGTCGGGATCATCCGCGTCCCGGTTCTCTTCGTTTAGTCGCTTCCGCGCCAGATCGCGAAACTGCGCGACCATCATCGCGTCGCGAGCTTCTTCGCGAACGCGTTCAGCCAGTTTGGCGCAGTCTTTGATTTCTTGTTCGGCGTCAAACTCGACGCCGCGTAGTTCGTGCTTCCGCGGGAAGTAGCCAACGACCGGATCGTTTTCCCAGACCGGACCCGATCGGTTGCCGGCGACGAAGCAGGTCGACACGTGAATCAGTGCCGGTCGCTTCATGCGCTTAACGAACGCGATCACATTCTGGGTGCCGACTACGTTGGTCCGCAGCGCGCTTTCCAGCGTAGGATTGAAGGTCACGTTGCCGGCGCTGTTCAGCACCACGTCGATATCGTCAGCGACGGCCTGAGCTTGCTCTTCAGTGTAACCAAGATTCGTATCACCTATATCGCCGCCGAGCACAACTACCTTGTCACGGATGAACCCTTCCAGAAACGCTCCATAGCGTTCACGCAGCGGATCAAAAGGCGGTGCCGGTAGTACGCTGTTCCAAAACCGATTCTCTGACTCTTCCTGCGAACGCGCACGCACGGTTACATAAACTCGCCCGATGTTGGGAAAGTTATGGAGCAACATGCTGAGCGTAACTTTTCCCAGGAAGCCAGTGCTTCCGATCAGGAAGATCTTGCGCTCGTTGAAGAGTTCAGTTGGCGATAAGTTCATAACCTTGGACTAGTAAATCGTGAATAGTCGTCACAAGTTGTCCGCGTACACCTAACCTGGAGCCTGGAAAGCTGCTCCTCCACTATTTACGATTCACTTTTCACAGTCTTACTCCATATCCGCAATACCAATGATCGGTTGATGCAGCATCGTGATTTCAGCGGCGCTACCGACAAAGCTCCGAGCCATCGCAATAGCCTCAGTTAGATTGTCGGCCCGATCCCAGCCCAACATCGCCGGAACATGCGCGTTTTCAGCACCCGCTGCAATCACTTTGCCTACGTGCTGCCGGCCGTTTTCGCCCCAATACCACATGAAAAACGGGTGCGCGCCGTGATAAGCATTGCCGCGCCGGTACATCTCTACGTAACTCGGATTGTTTGCAAACTCCTGCTCATACTTGTCGCGCAGCACAAACGCATCGCGCGTCTCTGGCAACAGGCGATTGAAAAACTCGATATAGCTCGGGTGGAATTTATGATCAAACTCGTCGTAGCAAGGATGATGGATGATCAGCACACCGCCCTTTTTCAAGAGCGGCTTGTTCCGATAGAAGTTGAAGTGATAACCGAGGCCCATTACCTGAACGAGCAACGGGTTCAGAATCGAATAAACGTTGTACGGTGAAATGTCAGGTATGCCGGTGATCAAGATGTCACACTGGCCCGTCACCGGAATTGCATACTGGTCAAATGCCTTCTCGATGATCTTCTTGTGGACCGGTTCAGTCTTGCCGGCATGACACGCAATCATCTCGTATTGTGCGGGCCGCGAATGGAGCAGCTTGCGGCGTGCCGGGCGCGGCAGCTTGCTCATCGCATAACGCATAGCTTCAAACTTCATCCGATCCATGGCCGTGAAGTCGTCTTCGTTCCGCAGCAGGAAATCCATGTCGCCTTTGTACATGCGATTATTGATAGCAGTCTCAATATGGAAAACGTTCAACTGTTCATCAACGATCTTGCCGAGTCGTCCAACCTTGTGGTTTAACTCCGACTTTGCAGGGTCCATATAACTGTCGGAATCGCGAATCGTCTGTGGCTCGTGATGCGCGCGCAGAGACTCGTAGTCACATAATCCGACCGCTACTGATTTGTGCCCACCATCCATCGGCACCAGATTGATATTGACATAAATCAGTAAATCGCTTTCAGCAGCGCGTCGATTTAGGGTCAGTGGCTCCTTGTGTTTGGTTTCACCGAGCTTGATCAATCCGTCAGCCCATTCGGCGTCGTGGTTGTAATAGCGATCGGGATAGTACTCGTCGAAAATCTTGCTGCCGACCATGCGCTTCATTTCCCATTCCGTCATTTTCCGGTGCAGGGAATTAGCGATGATGATGTGCACGTCGTCGACTCCGTGGCCGGACAACATGTCCAAAACGATTTCAAGCACGCTTTGACGAATGTCCGGAGTGGCCATCGGCGGGAGCGGTAGACTTATGTCATCAACCGCGACTGTCACTCGCATGCCGGGCTCGAGCTGCGCAAAAAGCGGATCGCAGTCGTGAGGATGATTCAAGGCGTAGCGAATCGCGGCTTCGCGATTGGGCAGACCTTTGATTGGCGGATTTGGGTACAACACCCTGGTACCGATCGGTAGGTCCTCGAGAATGAAGTCCTCGCCCGAAGGCATGATGCGCGGGGCGCTGTCGCGGTCGATGTAGACCACTGATTCGTGCGTTTTTCTTCTTAGTTGCAGTGCCATAAGCGTCAACGGGTAAATGGAAAATAGTAAATGGCAAATGGTCGCAAAGCGGCCAGGGTGCTTCAGCGGTCCACTTATCTTGTGCGAGTAAAAGCTGGCCCGCCGCTTACGTGGCGAACCAACCCTGTTATTAACCTTCCGATTCTCTCAAGTTGGGCTGTCAAGCGAACAAACGTGGCGTCATCGAGATAACCAAGTCGGTTTGCGATGATTAACTCAGTTTCAAGCTCACTCGCGGATCCCTGCGAGTTTGATAGAAAGTGTACGAACTCCTTCTGAGAACGTCGTCCGGCTCCTTCCGCAAGAATCGCCGGAATGGAAACCGAGGCGCGACGAATTTGGGAAGTCAGGCCGTACCGCTCCTCCTTCGGAAAGTGATCACTGCTCTGGTAAACATCCGTTACTAGATCGATTGCTCGGCTCCAAGCTTCAAGCTTTTGATGTGGACGCATAGTCTTGACTCCTTCTAGCGAGTTTTGACCATTTACCATTTACTATATTCACCATTTACCTCTACTTCAGGTTGAGGATCGGCCAATCATGATGCAGCGCCGTTTGACGCAGCCGCATGTCTGGATTGATCGCGGCCGGATGCCCAACCACCGAAAGCATAGGCAAGTCGCTCATGCTGTCGGTATACGCGTAGGAGTCGCTAAGACTCAATCCCTCGCGTTCCGCGTAGACACGAATCCAAGACGCTTTAGTTGCTGCGGCCATCACCGGCGGCAACAATCTGCCGGTAGCAACTCCGTTTACAAATTCCAAACGGTTCGAGACATATTCCTCAATGCCAAGGTGTTCCATCAATGGCTTCACGGAAACGTCCAGTGCTCCGGTAACAACGACCTGGCGCAAACCAAGACTGCGAGATTTTTCCAATAGCTCGTAAGCGCCAGGGAAGACTGCCGGCTTCAGTACTGAAAAGAATAAGTCGTCGGCGAGGTAGCGCAGGCGGTCTTCCTTCACACCTTTGTAGCGCTTGAAATAGAGATCGTTGAAGACCTTCCGACTGTACTGGTCAGTGACGGCAAACATCGGCAGGCTTAAAAGGGTAGCAGCGCTTTTCTTGAAACTTCGGAATAGACCCGGCTCATTCCGGGCATAGAAGCCAAGTGTGTGAACCAGGTTGGTGCTGACCAACGTTCCTTCCAGGTCGTAAAATGCCGCCGCTGCCAAACCGCCCTCCGAAGTTCACCCATGACAGCCTCTTTAACGCCCTGCCATTGGGAGCGCTTGTTATTGTGGGCACTCAATATAACCTAGACTGGCGGTTTGCTGTTAACGTAAAAATATACTGTATGCGCTTGCCATACAATATGCGGGTGAATTAGCAGGTTTCCGCGGAAAAGCGGGCAGTTCCTCTGGAGAGTAGGAGTAAAATTAGGATCGCGACTGTGGTTTACGGTAACAGCGGAGCCGGTTTGAGTCAGGGATTGCGAGCGCCAGCGCGCTTTAATTCTTCCAGGGTGCGCTTGTGTTGCTCGAGTTTCTGGCCGGCCTCGCCGAGCTTCCCTTGAGATGTGAGGCGCTGATACTCGTCAAACTCCTGGATAGCTTTTTCGATGAGCTGCTTGATGTTTGCGGCCGGTTCGGTTGCCGGTGATGCAGATGGCTTTGGTGGGCCCTCCGCAGGTTTTTCTGCGGGCGGCGCGGTTTTATCCTGTGGGCGAGCAAGATCGCCAAAGATACTAGTCATCGCGTCGTCGAATGTTGGTCCAAAGCCAAGGCGGTCCTGCGTAGCAAGCACGACAAGTCGCAGCTCGGGCATGGGGCTGCTCTCCGCCTTCAGGTAGATAGGCTCAACGTAAAGCAGTGACTTACCGATCGGAATCACCAATAGGTGTCCACGCAGGACGTGCGACCCTTGCTGATTCCAAAGTGTAAACTGCGACGAGAGCTGTGAGTTCTGATCGATCCGCGCCTCGATTTGCAGCGGTCCATCGATCAGTCGCGATTTGGGGAAGTTGTAAATCAGAAGCTTGCCGTAGTCTGCGCCGTCGCTGCGACCCGCCATCCAGCCGATTAGATTGTTACGACCGGCCGGGGTGAACGGCAGGATGAGAACAAACTCCCGTTTCGCCTGTTCGCCCGGGAGCTGCATCAATACGAAGTAAGGATCAATCGGCTGAACTTGTTTCTGGTTCTGTTCATTCAGGCCTACTTGCTGCGCGACGCTCCAAACGTCTTCGCGTTGAAAAAATGCTTTGGCGCTTTGAGTGTGATAAAGGCCGTAAACTTCGCCTTGCAGGCGTATCAACGTCTCAGGATAGCGAACATGCGCGCGAAGGTCGGCAGGCATTTGGCTCGCATCCTGGAAGAGGGTGGGGAAGGTTGCGCGATAGGTTGCGATCAACGGATCGTTGTTGTCGAAAACATAAAAATGCGCCGTACCGTTGTAGGCATCAATGACTATCTTGACGCTGTTACGAAAGTAGTTGACGTAGTTCTCGCCTACCTTGTGATGCTGGGAGTATGGATAAGAGGACGACTCAGTAAACGCATCCATCATCCAGAAAAGCCGGCCGTCGTTGCTGACGACGATATAGGGATCGTTATCGTAGGTCAGGAAAGGTGCGACGCCATTTACGAGTTCGCGAATGTTGCGATGTATCAATACGCGGCTGTCGGAGTTGACATCATCATTGAACGGCAGTTTTGAGAGATCGCCGAGTGCCCAGGCAAGCAACATCCGTCGCAGGCGGCCACCGATTTGTATACCGCCTGAACCCTCATAACTCGTAAACGTGTTCGACTCGCCCTGCGGAAAGTCGAATTCCTTCTGGCGCGTCTTGACGTACACGTCCGTATTCGTTTCCTGTCCGAAATAGATTTCGGGACGCGTCACCTTCACGGATTGGGAATTCGATTGGACGGGCATGTCAGAAACGATGAACCGGGGCATACCTTCCGGGGTGAAGCCATTAGCCGTATTCATCGTGATCCCGTATCCGTGCGTGTAGATCAATTTTTCATTGATCCAATTCTGAGACGCCTCCGGCAGTTTGCTGACGTCGATCTCACGCGCTGCCACCATCATCTGTCGCACGCCGTCGACGTCATAACGATCCACATCGACATCCGGGAAGTCGTAGTACTTTCTAATCGCCTGAATCTGTTTAAGTGTGTCTTGCAGTGCATGCCAATCCCAAAGGCGGATGTTTTCCACCGTGGCCCTATTGGCATTCAGATCGAGTGACTCCGCTTTGTCTTCGGCTGGAAACTCGCGCAGCTCTACTTGCTCGAGTCCAAACGCACGCCTGGTCCAAACGATGTTGTAATCAATGTATTGAGTTTCACGACCCAGCTCGTTTGGTTTGACGATGAAGCTGGTCACATAAGCAGGAACCAGGTAAACGCCGATAACATAAACCAACAACGGGATTGCAAGTCCGAACAGCAACAAGCGCAGCCCGCGTTTTGAGAAGGCGTTCGCGATGGCAATTAGCGCCGCCAGCACCAACGCCAGAGCAACGAAATAGAGCGCCGGCAAAAGATAGTGCGCTTCGACAAAAGTGACGCCGGCAAATGTCTGATGATCTTCCCAAAGATAGGGAAACCTCGAGAGGTAAGTACGCCAGGCCAGCAACACCAGAAAGATAGCCAGCGCTACGGAAACTGCGGCCCAGGAAATTCGGGGAGATTCCTTGGCTGTGGCCTTTAAGGTTTTTTGCGGTCCAGCGAGCAGCGAATAAACTACCGCACCGCAGAGAATGATAAACGCCAGTGTAACTGCCCATCCGCTAAGAGAATCGTAAACCGGTAGCGAGAAGAGATAGAAGCTGAGGGGTTTATTGAAAATTGGATCGGGGCTGGCGGCCGAAGCTTGATTAAAGTAGAGCGCAAAAGTCTGCCACTCGCTCTTCATCGCGAAGCCGTAAAATATGCCAAAGAGTGCTGCGATAATCCAGGCGATTGGCCTTATGAAAGGTTCCGGCGAAAACTGAATTGTCTGGTTGTTTACAACGATTGTGCGCTTTCCCAGTGTCGCTGAGGAAAAGGTCCGCTCAAGCAGCCAAAACGCTGTCCGTAAGATGGCAACGGTAAGCAATGCAAATGCTACAAACAAGCCGAGCTTTACTTTGAAGATGTACCAATAGACGGCTGAGAAACCGAGTGAACTAAACCATGCGGCGGACAGGTAGATCGAAAGGCCCCGAGAGAGTACGAGCAAAAGCAGGACGAGGGCGCCGAGCAACCAAAGGCGCCAACGCCGTTTTTTCGGGGGCCCGACGTCGATGACGGGAGCGTCATGCAAAGAATTGGAATCACTCACGAGCAAACAGCATACGCCTCATTCTCATGTCCGACAAACTGCATTTTGTCGCTGAGGTTAAGTGGGAACTGCGTGCTGTAGCGCCCGCTGCTGTGGTCAACCTGAAATCATAAGTTGTGAGTTTATGATCAACCGAAATTTCGTCCGTTACTCCAATGTTTAGTGGGCCTCGATGCAGTTGACTTTGACAACCGGCTCTAGCGCGATCGGTTCGGTAGTGAGAGTACACGCGTGTATAATAAGTGCCGTCACCATCAGAGAACTCGACCGAGAAATTTAGAATGCTAGCAGCGGAAACAGTCTTACAAAATCGCTATAGAATCGTTCGTCTACTTGGTCAGGGCGGCATGGGTGCGGTCTACGAAGCGATTGACGAACGACTCGAGACCACGGTTGCCCTCAAAGAGAGTCTGTTCACTGACGAACGCCTGCGTAAGCAATTTGAACGCGAGGCAAAACTGCTTGCCGGCATGCATCATCCGGCGCTTCCGCGCGTTAGTGATCACTTCGCTGAAGGTGACGGGGTGTTTCTGGTCATGCAGTTCATTCCTGGCGATGATCTTGCTCAAATGATGGCGCGCAAGCATGGGCCGTTTCCACCAGATCAAGTTTTAACCTGGGGCGACCAACTTCTCGATGCCCTCGATTATCTGCACACGCAGGATCCGCAAATTATCCATCGCGACATCAAACCGCAGAATCTGAAACTGACCGGCAGAGGTCAGATCATCCTGCTCGATTTTGGCCTGGCAAAAGGACAAGCAGGCGGAGTGTCCGTAGTGACAACTTCCGCCAGCATCTACGGGTACACGCCTAACTATGCGCCGCTTGAACAGATTCAGGGGCTGGGCACAGACGCCCGTAGTGACATCTATGCCTTGAGCGCGACGCTGTATCACTTGATGACCGCAGTTAAACCGCCCGACGCTTTGACTCGTGCGGCCGCTCTAGTTAATGCGCAGCCAGATCCGCTGGTTCCGGCTAACCTCGTCTCAGGTAACATCGGCCCGGAAGTGGCGAGCGTCCTGGCTCGAGGGATGAGCCAGAATCGCGATCAGCGTTACCCAACCGCTGCCGGCATGCGGGCAGCTTTGAATGGAACCGAGGAAGTTGCAACTCTGTCGGGACGAAGTGAAGCGCCGACCGTCTTGCACGCGCAGACTGCCACCACGATTAGAGAACAGGCCAGTGATGATGCCACCGCCACAATGCTCAAGCACGGTGAGACGACGGTTGTGCGTTCCAAGACTCCGATGTCAGGCAAGAGAGCTGCGCCGTGGGCAATAGGAGCGGCGGCACTGGTTCTGATCGGTGGTCTATCTTGCGTTTACTACGCTTACCAACATCGCAATTCAACCGCAACAGTTGAGCCGACCAGCTCGCCGCAGCCGGCGAATATCAATGCAGTCCAGATTCGAACGCCGGCGCCGGAACACGCTTCCTCGGAGCCCGCCTCGGGCAGTCTGAAGGATGCAAACAGGGACGTCGTGGTGAGCCATGCACCAATCCTGACTGAGCCGGCCAAAAGGAACGAGAAGACGGCCAAGAGAAAAGATAAGGGCCAAAGCATCCCTGACGATTCCGATGATGAGCCTGATCCGAATGTGGGCCAGCAAACTAATAATCCCAGGCCGGTACCGCCAGTCCCAAACGACGGAGAAGTTTTTGTTCCTGTCAGACCGTTGCCGCAAATGAGGGTCCGGACGCGTCCCGATGGGGCGCTGGTAAGGCAACTCCCGGATGGCACTCGCATCGTGACAAAGCGAGACGGCAGCACTCAAGTGATTCCTCCGCCGCGGAAGAATTTCCGAAGGAAAAACGCTCATTGATTCGAACGAAAAGCCAGCCACTGCCGCCCCCTCTGCTTGATTTGAGTTATACCTACAACCCACAACTTCGCTGCGGAGTAGTTTATGAAATTACTTAGTTTGAAGAGTGCGATCACTCTCGCTGCTCTGGGCGTTTTGCTGAACACCGCGGTGCCACTGGTTGCAAGCGAGCGTCGCAACGGAACCGCCGGGCCAACCGTCATCAGAACGGCGCCACCTGCTCCGGTGTTTGATGAGAAGACACGCGTAGCCGAGTTGGCCAACCGGCGCGCTCGGGTGGGGGAGTCCATTGGCAACAAGGGAATTCTCATTCTCTTTAGCACCGAGCCGCGCGTCTATACAAACGACGTCGATTACGAATATCGACAGGAGAACAATCTTTACTACCTCACGAATCTGAAGCAAAAAGGCGCGACGCTCGTACTAACGCCCAGCAACCAGGTGGTACCCGCGATTCTTTTTCTCCCAAGGCGCAACGCTCGCGCCGAGACCTGGACTGGCCATATGTACAGCCCCGAAGAGGCGAGTCAGGTTTCCGGCATTAATGAAATTTGGGACGCGACTGAATTCGAACCTTTCCTGCACGCGTTGCGGAATCGCCAGCCCTATCGACCGAAGCCTGAAAAGATTCTGATGTCAGCAGCTTCAGCCCGGGTTGGGGGAAACACCTGGGGCTTTGAAAAGTTATTGGCGGAGGCGGGCCAAAACGACGCCGATATCTACCTGCTGGTGCCAAGCGGCAGCGACAGTCTGGAGTACCGGCAAGAGCAACGGTTCGCATCCGAGTGGGCGAAATCTGCGTCGGGATACAGCATCAAGAATGCGACACCCATCTTCGAAGCGATGAGATTGCGGAAGTCGCCGCTCGAGATCGCATTGCTGCAACACGCGATAGACATAACCACTGAGGCCCACGAGCGCGCCTGGGTGGCGGCGGGCGACGCTAAGTGGGAATACGAAGTGGACGCGCAGGTCGCTTATACCTTCAAACTTCGTAATGCCGATCACTGGGGTTATCCGTCAATCGTTGGTTGTGGACCAAACGCCACCATTTTGCACTATGAAGAATCGCAGAGCCCGGTGAAGCCGGGTGAGCTGCTGCTGATGGACGTCGGCGCTGAATACGAACACTACTCAGCCGACGTCACGCGTACCTTTCCGGTTAGCGGCAAGTTTTCGCAGGCGCAGGCTGAAATTTATCAGATTGTTTATGACGCGCAGGAAGCAGCGGCGCTGGCGGCCCGTCCTGGCGCCAATATCTCAGATGTGCATCGAGCTGCTGAAGAGGTTATCAAGGAAGGTTTATGGCGACTGGGGTTGATTACTGATCGCAACTCGATGCAGCATCAAATCTGGTTCATGCACGGCACCTCTCATTGGTTAGGCATGAACGTGCATGACGTGGGCGACTATGCATCGAAGCTTGAGGCGGGCATGGTCTTTACCAACGAGCCGGGCATCTATCTGCGACCCGACGCGCTGGATAACTTACCGAAGACGCCGGAGAATGAAAAATTCATCGCGGCAGTGAGGCCGGCGTTTGAGAAGTACAAGGGAATTGGCGTGCGCATTGAGGACGATTTGTTGATAACGCCAAACGGCGTGCAGTGGATGACCGAAGCATTGCCGCGAAAGATATCAGAGATTGAAGACTTCGTCGCGCGCGGGCGGCGGGAGGGGGAAAGATAAAGTTCGTTAAGTGCAAGCGATTTGCTGGGACTGCGGGCGGGGGACGCTCGCGGTCCCAGACAATCGCTTGAGTCTTTATCGAACGGGCTGCGTTATTAGACAGTTGCTTTGTGAATTTGCCGCTTTAAGCGATGGATCGTTCGTCGCGCAACCTTCAACTGCTTGCTATCGTGCGCTGACAAAGCTTCATCGCGTTTCTTCTTCACCTCGCGAATCCGGGCCTTGATCGAAGCTTTGTCCACGCCCACCACCTCGTGGTGCTCGTGCTTGATTCCGAGTGCCTTTGAAAGAGCGACCAGCAGGTGCTCCTTGTTGAGCTGCGTGTATCCCTGCAAGGCTTCGTGCTCATTGTCCTTTGCGATATCACGAAGCTCGCCGACGGTTTTGTGTTTTAACTGTTCGTAGGTGTAATCCATTTGTGATCAATGCTCCTTCTAAATATCATCCCAGAATTTGTTTTAAATGCTTCTTCATATGGTCAACGTAGTCGCGCATAAACCAGTCAAGCGTGACCGGCTCATTCTCGCTCAAACTTTCTGACGCGAGCTGGTGAAGATTGTGTTTGTAACGCAACTTCATTCGCGTTTCTTCGGGTACGCGCGAGATCAAATGCAGCATGTGCTGATTGTAGAGTTTCCATAGCTGCACCAGATCCGCCCACTGTTCACCCTGGTAGTTCTGAACCCGAACCCAACCCTCCTGTTCATAACCAGCAAAGATCAGATCGTCGGTAAACTGCGCCCGCACAAAGCGCTGATGATTGTTGGAAGCGGAATCGATGAGGTGTCCGATGATTTCCTTTGGCGACCACTTGCCCGCCGCTCTCGGGGTCTGGCTCTGCTCAACAGAAATTTGCAGCAGTTGATTTGAGGCGCTGTCAATTGTCTGGCGAAAATCGCTGAGAAAGTCTTCCATATGTTTCACCACGAAGGACCGGGCGTTTGAAAACGCCGTTACCTCAAATGCGGCAAACGGGACGCTGACAAATTGACCGGCTGAATTGTAAAACTGCGGATCGCTATGATAGTAACGCACCCGGCATATCAAACTGCAAGTCGGGAGTCTGTAGCCAATGGAAGCTAAACAAGGCGCCTCGCGTAAAAAGACTTTCTTGAAGGTGTTCGCTCTGATCGTCGTACTGGTCCTGGCCTGGGTGCTCTACGATCTCTATGCGCCGCGCACGGCCCACCTTCGAGAATTTGATGCCGACGAAGTCGCTCGGCTCGAGACAGCCATGTGGCGTTCGTATTACGAGAAACAACGTCTGAAGTTGTTCAACGAACTGTCGGAATTGCTGCGCACTCAATACAACATGCCGCTGGTTAGATCGAACCAGGTCGCATACTACGCGGCTAACGCGGCTTTCGTTTTCAAAAAAGGGAAGCAACGCTCTGACTATGAAAAAGCACTGCCGGACCTTGTGAAGTTTTACGGCGCGTTAAGGAAGCTGAGTGATATTCCTTTCGATGTCGATCGGGCGGCGTTACTGAAGCTGACTGGGCAAAGATTGACGAACTCTTACATAAATCCTGGCATTCACTGGCGGAGGCTGTGAAGAACTAGCCTGTGGATGAAATCGTTAGCCCGCTATCGCGGACTGGGGTTCTGTCGGGCAACGCTGGTTGAACTCCGAACTGCTCGAACGTCAGTTAACCTTGCCGATGTCGGCTCAGAGAAATTCGTTACAAGGATTTTGTCATCCGAAATGCCGGCAATGACTCTCCATCCGGCGTCTCGAGCTGCATAGCTTCCGCCTTTTCAAAACCTCTGGCCGTGTACAACGGTTCACCGGGTAGCGTTGCCACGAGTTCAATTCTGCTGAAGCCCGCCAGCCTGGCGGAAAGTTCGCACGCCGTTAGGATTCTGCTGCCAACGCCTTTTCGCGACCAGCGCGGATGGACGTAGAACGCGCGAATGCGGGCAGCGTCGCTGTTGGGGTCAAGCAACTCATCGACTTGATCGGCTTTAGTTTGGTCACCGCCAAACAACGTCTTCCTTTTGCTCCAACCACCGCTACCGACCAGCTCTTGTTCGATCGTAGCAACATAGTAAGTCGCATCGAGGATCAGTTGAGTATCCACGCCAAAAACGTGCGACAAGGCACTCTCGATTTGGGAGGGGGTGTAATGCTTCCCGCTCAAGCCGTTAACTGACTCGCGTATGAGCTCCTCAAGTCGCGGGATATCTGCGAGAGTTGCAAGTCTGATTTGTAGTTCCATGAATTGTTCGCTCGACTAAGAACTTATCGAGGCGTTATAAAGTAGAGCGAAATGCAATTCAAGCCAACAAGGGGAAGATGTGGACGCCGAAAAAGTTGAAGAACGAATCGTACGATTAGCTTTTGACGGCGACCCGCTGCGATATCGTGAATTTTGTGCGAAGCTCAAAGCCGGATTGCCGGAGGGCACAGCGGTAGCGCTGCGGGGCAGCGTTGTCACGAACAAACGTTGGAAGGACGGTAAACCTTTCGACGCCGATGGCCGCGGTAGTAGCGATCTTGACGTAACGCTAATCGGCGACAAGGTCATGGAGTTTTGGAACGAAGATGCCTTCTATATCCCCGCGCTGCATACAAAGCCGTTGTGTGACGAGCACCCTGCGATCGCGCCTGCGCTTAACCCACTGCGAGAGGAACTGCAGAAGCTCGCGGACCGGCCGGTAAACTTTCAGGCCACCGCAAACCTAATCCTTTACGCGCGCGACGTTTTGTTTGATGAACCCTATACTACGGTGATTGAGGCGCCGGCCTCGTGATTGTTAAGCTGCTCAGCTACAACATCCGATTTGGCGGACGCAAACGTCAAAAACAGCTGACTGAAGTGATTGACGCCGTTGCGCCCGATCTGGTTGTTTTTCAGGAAGCAATCGATCCGGAAGTCATCAGCAATTTGGCGGCTGCGACTGGATTGCCTTTCTGGGCCGCCCGCCGTGAACACTCCATCGGCTATATCAGCCGCCACGAAATTAGTCACCATGAATGGCACTACCCTGCCGGAGCCAAACACTCATTTCTGGAGATCGCAATCAAAGGCAGCGAAACGAGGATCTTCGGCTTGCATCTGAGTTCAATGTTCTCGAAGTGGGGGGAGCGCAGACGCGTGCGAGAGATTCGGGCGCTTCTCGAGAGCATTGAAAAGCATCAGCACGGATTTCATGTCCTCGTTGGAGACTTCAATACCTTGGCGGCGGGTGAACTCCTCGATGTTCGTCGCATGCCCGCCTGGATCAGGGGACTGGTCTGGCTCAGCGGTCGGGATATTCAACGCGAGACAATTCAAATCGTGCGAGACGCAAAATACACAGATGCCTATCGATCACTTCATCCCGACGACAAAGGCTTCACATTTCCGGTTTGGGATCCGCACTTGCGACTTGATTACTTATTCGTTCCTGAGAGGTTTGCGAATCGCGTGCTTCAGTGTGAGGTGGTGGCGGACTTACAAGTTGCATTACAGGCGTCAGATCACTTTCCGCTGCTCGCAAAGCTCGACCTTGGTTAGTCGTCTCCTGGGGACGGTGCTTTGTTGTATTTCGGTAGTCCCTCGATAAGATAGTCAAAGCCCAACCAAAAGCTCCAACTATGGTGATAGAACGCGACCGGGAATACGAGGCCAACCACAATTAGACCAGCGAGGACGGTTTCATAGCTGGAGCCAATCAGCATCAACCACACGAAGCAGACTGCCAGGATTACAAACTCAGTCGTCATGATATTGGCGAGGATTGCGCCAACGAAGAATCCTTCTTCACGTTTGAACAGAGACCGACAATTCGGGCAGTGGTGTCTTAAGCGGAAGGGGCTGCGGGCGATAGAAACCTGGCCGCACGCGGGGCAGAGTAAGCGCAGCGAGCGATATAACACTTGGCCGATAGATCTTTGGCTCACGTTTCAGAGGCGAGGACAGCTGTCCCACTATTCATAACTAAGGGCATCAACTGCATCCTGCCGGGCCGCGCGCAGCGCCGGGTAGAGCGCGCCTACACTACCGCCGACAAGTCCCACCAGCAACGCTATTAGCATCCAACGCGGTTCCACTTCAACTACGAGGGTCGTGGTGCGCATCACGCCCAGGCGCGCCGCAAACGTTAGCGCGATACCAACTGACACGCCGAGGACGCTAACCAATATCGCTTCTTGTTCAATGACCCAGGCGATGCCGGTTTTCGACATTCCCAGTGCCTTCAGAATTCCAATTTGACGAGTGCGTTCAGTAACCGTTGTATACATGGCCAATAGGATCACAAGCATGCTGATCGCAGTTGCAACGCCGACTACGACCCTTATGAAAACATTTAGGGCCGGAACGCCTGACGCGTAAATCTCCGGCAAGTCGCGCGTGAAAATTATTTGGTCCTCGGGAAACTGCTGGCGAATGCGCGCGGCGACATCCTCTTGCTTGGCGGGATCAGTGACGGCGACCAGAATCGCGGAAGCGCGTCCCTCAGCGCCTTCCTGATCTTGCCAGGTTGAGAGCGGAATCTTAATGCGGCCTCCGCCTGGCGGCTCGTAGACCCCGACAATCTTGAAGGGCCGTTCAAACAGTTGAACGGTGGAACCGATCGCGGCTTGTCGCTGTTGCTGCCAGACCGGGTCGACGATCGCTTCATCGCCCTGCGTTGGTTTACTACCCTCCCTGAGTGCAATCCCCGTAACCCTGGAGTATTCATCAAACTGAATTCCGTCGATCAATCGGGTTCCGAAACCAGCGTCGCTGCGGTCGAGCGCCTGGCCAATTGCTGTTGCCGCTCGCACGCCGTCAATGCGATTAATGTCAGTTGCGCGCGATACCGGCAACATCAGGGAACTAGTGCCGGTGAAGCCGATGGATCCAGACGGACGCACCATGATCTCTGCGCCAATGTTTGACTCGCGGCGTCCGCGTTCACGCAACACACCGTGCGCCAGGCCGACGGTAAAGACAATGAGCAAGACGCCAATAGCCGTTCCCATAATGCTGACGGCGGTACGTGCGGGTCGATGAGCGATGTTTGAAAGTACGAGGCTATCCATAAGTCTCTGTAGATGCGGACTGCGGTCCAAAAGTCGACGCCACGCATTCGGCAGCGTGCGCCAGGTCAAGATTAACAAGCCGATGGAGGTCCAGAAAACTGTTCCCGCCTTGCGCACCAGCGCCAGCGTTACACCGGTGGCCGCGGCGAAACGAAGTGTTTGCAATACAATCTCAGTTCCGCCCTCGTACACGCCGATTGTGCCAGGCACGAACGCGAACACGAAATTAATTACTTTTGTCAGCGACTCGATGATGTAGGCCTGGGCCACGTTGGGCTTATAACCCAGCATATGCAAGGTTACATAAACCTCGAGCACGCTCGACACGTGTGCCAGCAGGTTGCAGGCGATCATCCCGAAGAACACGCCCGGATGGTGTTTGTAAAAGTCGTAGACTTTCGATTCGATGTGATAAATGTGCTGGCGACGTTTGAGTATTACCCTCGGGCTCAGTCGCAACCGGGCCATTTGATCGAGCACCCAGGTCAGCAGCATGATGCGACGTTTTGCGGCCAGTCCGGCCGCCACGATACCGAGCGCGGCAATCACCGCGATTGCTACGAGAGAGTAGTAGACCAGGGGCGGCAGGCTGTAGGTAAACAACATTACGCAGGCGCCGCTCAAAATAAAGAAGACGACCGAGAGATTGTAAATAAGATTGTCGACTACCAGCGCCGGCACGCCATAGGTTAACGGCACGCGCTTTCTGAGTAGGGCGACTTTGGTTGCTTCGCCGAGTAAGGGGCCGGTGAAAGTGAGAAAGCTGATGGCTTCGCCGCCGAGCCTCGCGGCGAACGCTTGAAAGAAATTGAAATGACGATGCTCCTTCGGCACCGCAGCCGACATCGCGATCGTGCGGAACACGTGTCGCGATCCGCTAATGGTGAGTAAGATCAGAAAGCCAACGAAGCCGATGCGGATGAGGGCGTCGAAGATTGGCTGCACGCCAACAAGATTGATGACGTAGATGAGCAGGCCGAGACCAAGCAGGAAAGCAACCGCTTGTAACCAGATGAAGGAGCGACGCGAGTTGGTGGGACCAGCAGGCTCGCCTTCATCGACGAGTTCATCTAGCTCGCGGACTTCCTCACCTTGCCACTGTTCAGGTAACTGATTGTCGGAAGTGATCAATGAGTTGCAGTCGCTCCAGGTACAGCGAATTTTTGGTTTGCCGGCTTTTCCGCCGGAGCCAGGACTTCCCTTATTTGACGGCCCGGAAAGTGTCGAAAACCCTTATCCCACAGAATTGGATTTGGGTTGTTATCATCGCGTAAATTCCCGGTTAACGCCAGCACTGTAGGCACAAAGCTTAGACTGTCGTAGGGCTCTTGAACAACGGCGGCGCGCGGAATCATGGTCTTTTCGCCGCCCGCCAGCATTAGGGTTGAGTGCGTAGAAATGCGGAAGAACGAGCCATGATTGCCGCCCGGGTTGAATCCGCGAACATCAAAATTCCAATGATCATTAGCGATTACTAACATATCAGACTCAATATTCTCCCGCTGCCGCCGCAACAGCCGCCGCAATAAACGTTCGTCTGCTGAGATCCCCGGTTCGTCGACTACCAATCTGCCAACGGAATGAAGCGCGAGTTGTTCATGCAAACCGATTAGCCCGTTTGAGTATCTCGTCTGGTGAAGGGCGTGCAGCCATTCCAGGTCGGTATGCCAGGCGCTGAGCCAGGCGATCCGATTTTCAGTTGGCACCTGCAATTGCGGATCTTCGAGAATTTGCAGCGGCAGGCCGGCATGCCAAGTGGCCGATTCGAAATGCAGTTGTCCGGCTTCATCCTGCGTCAGGTGGCTGACAGGAAGATAGCGAAAGCTGAGTTGCCCCCGGGTGTCTTCGCGAGAAAGGATGAGTGCCTGTTCCTCCGGACCCGTACTAACCCATACCACCTCCGGTGATATTTCAGTCTCACTAATCAGCGGTTTGACTAACTCCGCGGGCAGCCGTACCGCAAGCAAATCAACCGGGCGGTTCCCGACGCCGACCTGCACGTTGTTGCGCACGGTCTGATTATGCAAGAGCGAAAAGTAGTCGATGTAGACAAAACTCTTATTCATATCCAGAGATCCATCGTCTCGCAAGACCAAGCCGCCAGGAGCGATCCCTGCTACGTAATTCTGAAGCTGGTGAATCGTGTTGTGTTCTCCCATCGAACGGCGCGGAATCAAGTCATCCAGTTTGAGTTTCTCAGGGTTGAAGTTTTCCTTTCGCAAGGCCAGCAGGTTGCTCACTATGCGCGCATATTGCGAATAGCTTTGGTCCTGTCCAATCCAAATGTCCTGCCAAACACAGATTCGTTTCGCCGCATCATCTCGCCCAGCCGCGGTATCTTCCTTCGTAAACTTCTTCGGTTGGGCTTCACACAAGAGACGCTGGCGTTCGATTGCACGTCGCAGCGCGCCAAGCTCTTCGTTTATTTGATCGAGATTTTGTCCCCAGGCTGCTCGTCTCGCGTCAAGCGTCCGGAATAGCTCGTCTGTAAGTGCTTTTCTGATCGGCGTTGCGACCATTGGAAGCTGAAGTTCCTTTAAGATGATATGGAGGAGATTGAGATCGGAATCTCTGAACTGAAGCGTCGCGCGCTCGTTTCCATCAAAATCGAGCATTGCTGTCGGGTAGTCTGTACTCTGCTTTTTTAAGTAATAGGAGTCGTTGCTGGTCGTGGTGATCTCCTGAACGAATGGGTTGATGCCTTTGATGGCGTAGTCAACTAACAATCTTCGTTTGGTGATCACGTGGTGGCCGCCGCCCGCAGCGCTTCCCAGCAACTTCACCAGGTTGAACCCCTGACTGTAAACGCGCTCGTCGGTGTTGAACCCGTGATCGGAAACAACGATTAGGGTAGTTTCGTCGGCGTGGGGACTCTTTTGAATCGCCGTCCAGATCTGGCCCAACATTCCGTCGAGCGTCTTCAGCGCGAGCAGATGCGCTTCGCGGTCATTGTTGTGGTGCGCGAAGTGATCGAAATCGGTTGTGACAAATTCGAGGTAGCGCCGGTCAGGGTCGTTGATGCCCTGGAGGAATTCGCGCAGCAGTTGATCGGGGACGGAGTCACGCAAACCCATCCCACTCATCGTCCACTCATCGAATAATTCTTTCGGCGCCTTCTTGAATCTGTTTTCCAGAGCTTTCCCAAAAGTCATATATCGCGCGCCGCGTTGAAAGAGAGAGAAGCTCGAATACGTTTCGTTGCGGGGAAATGCGTCGGGCAGCTGCGGCAGGCCGAGCGAGTCAAGCACCTCGACTCCCTGCATATCGATACGCCTCCCAATGGTGGCCTGGACGTAAAAGGGCACGAAATTGAGGTAGTCGTAGGTTTGTAATGTGTAACGATCAAATTCCACATTGCCCTTGATCTGGAGGTGCTGGCCGGTAGTCAACAGAGACCACGATGGCGAGGAGAGACTGGTGCCACGAACATAGAAATTAGCGAGGCGCGTGCCGCGTTGATAGAAAATGTAGTCAAACCACGGCAGCTGGCTCTTGCCGGTGCGCGGGTCGCGTTCACGGACAAACCGGTCAACGAGATCGTAAGGCAAGCCGTCGCATTGGATGGCGACCACACGCTTGGTCTGGCCATACGAAAACGCGGGAACCAAAATGAGGAACAGGAAGATCAACGGCGCCACAGCGCGCGAATTTGCATGCTTGCAGCGCAACTTGCCGCTCAAGATTAGGTTAAGCAGTTTAGTGCCGATTCCGAGCATTGCTATTGATCGGCTCTGGTGGTGGTGCTGGACTTCTCGGTGGATACGGCGACCGGTCCGGTGGGTTGACGCGGTGTGCCCAGGTAAGAAATGAGCAAGCCTCTTGCGGCAGGGTCAAGATCCTTTCGTTGTGAGAGACGCTGCAGCTCATTCTTTGCCTTGGTGTTGATCATACGTGTCAGACTTTCGAGGCAGAAGCGCCGGGTTTCATCGTCCTGAGTCCGCAGGAATATTGTCGCCGCCGCAGTGGCGCTTTTTGAGTCCGCTTCCAGCGCATGATTGACTATGAACTGCAGCGACCGCTTCACCTCGGCAAGCTCCCAGGTAACATCGATTTGGGGACCGGAGTTTGCCACTTCGTGCAGGAAACGAGTGTGATAGGCGAAGCGCCGCGCGAGGTCGAGTCTTGCGTCAAGTTCCGGGTCCGCCTGCTCACGATGAGTATATTTTCCGAAGCTGAGAATATTTGCGACATGGAAGAGCGTCTGTTGGGCTCGTCCGTGTTCGAGCTTAACCATCTCGGCGCGCCGATCTCGATCAAGCCTCTGCGGCAAGCCGTTAGGATTCTGGGCGTAGGCAAGGAGTGCTTCGTATTGTTCGTTTGCCAACCGGGCTTCGACGACCAGGTCGTTCTCCATAGGGTTTAGCGAGACCCTTTCGAGCCGGTTGCCGAGTTCCTCACGGAGTTCAGGCTCAAGCGATTGATTTAGCGACAGGAGCAGCTTCAGTTGCGAATAGGTGCGCAGACGAGAGGATTGATTGAAATCGATCCCACGCCGGCCGGTTACAAAATCGAAAACTGTTCGGCCGAGTAAGTAAGGCAGATCGCCAAATCGGGAAACGGACAAAAGGTTTCGAGTGACGTCCTGCAAGGCCCGTCGCGACATTTCGCGTTTCTTTGGATTGAAGGTATCGCGAAAATCAACCAGCAGCATCGGGATCTTGGGATTGTCGAGCCCATAAAGCGCGAGCGGCACCATTTCGATTGCGCGCGCGCCCGGCGTCTCAGCGGAGACTGGTCGATTTTCTGAGTCCAAATAGCGCGTTTCCGTGTAACCCTTCCAATTGAGCAGTCGCGAGTCGGCCCAGGGATTTGCGATGTTCAGAAAACGACCGGTAAACGGATTTCCCTGATGTGTTTTCAAATCCGATCTGCTTACCCACAACAGCGCGTGAGTAGGGCTGCCGTCAGGCATCTGCAAAGGTTCAAAAACGAGTGACTCCGCTTCCGCGCGTTGACGGAGCAATTCCCAGTTATGTCCACGTGTATCGCGCAGATCGATTGCCTGCTGCTCGTCATAGCGTTGCAAGTGCGAATCATCCACCAAACCGCCAAAAGTTTTATCGGTGAGTTTCAAACGAGCTTGAATCTCTGCAAACTCAGTTTCTGAAAACGCGGGCGTGCCTTTCGGACCCTCGACCGCTTGGTAAATGGCAAGCACAGAAAGCGCACGGATGATGTGAGACCTTCGGTAGTCACTTGAATTCTGTCGGTAGGAACGGGTCGAGGCCTTTATGGGAATACCGTACGGATCCAGTAATAGGCTTTGCAGCGCCGTCCAAAAAATCTTGTTCCAAACGTCGCGGTCAGTGGCCGCAAGATCAAGCACGGGGGGTGGGACCTTTTCAGAAACGGACTTCTTACTGCCAACTCTCGAATAGAGAAAAGGCACCGCAGCTGACAGGCGCTGTCGCAACGTGGGCCGCGTGTAGGTTAAAGGCCAAACGTAGCGCAGGCGATCGTTTTCTGAAGTGTCATCGCCCAGAGTGTCTCGCAAGACGGTTACGAGCGGTACCCAACTGTCGTTTTCGAGGCTTTGAATGCCGTCGAGTTTTGCTTTGATAGTTATCAGTTCAGCGCCGCCGAGTACCTGTACGCGCTCGAGCCGAAATAGATCCTGAGACACGCCTGTTTGATCAGGTTGCGACTGAGATTGATGGTTCTGGGCCAGAAGAGCAGGCGATGTTAGGAGCGAAAACAGGACGATAAGAACAAGGACACTGGCCCTTTGCGACGCTCTGGCGGGACAAATGCGCATCTTCCAGCAAGCCTTGACGGTTTTCAACCTTATGAACCCTTCTGATGAAGTAGACAAAGGAAATATACCATTGCTCAAAGCGATTGCTGAAATTCTGCTGGTCCACTGCCTGGAAAGATGCGCCTACGATGCGTGAAGGAATGTGGAAGTTGCCGAAAACGGTTGAATAACTACAGTTCTTTTATTTCGCAGGCGAGGGGGCGTTCTCCGCATCGGTTGCGTCGTTTTCAGGTGGTGATTTCCAACCAGTTCGCTCGAGCAGGGCGACTCCATAACGAATTGGAACCGCGAAATTCGAGGCCGCATTCTCGGTAAAGACAGCAAAGTTAACCCCAATGACTCGTCCAGTCGGGCCGAAGACAGGCGCGCCAGAGCCGCCTTCCGCCGTCCTGGCATCGTATGCGATTCGCCGGCTGTTAACGTCAGTAATATTTCCCTGCGTAGTTAGTGGTTGAATGCGTCTTGATTCAGCGAGGTGCCCCAAAAGGGAATCGAGTGAACCGCCGTAGCGCTGCTGTATGCTGCGTGCTTCCTGGTCCTCAAGTAGCGCGAGCAACTGATCAATTCCGTTTGGAAAGCCCATCATCACCACCGTCTTGCCCACTGCGACTGAATTGTCGTCGCTCTCCAGCGGGATCACGGGAATGTCCGTGGGCAAGTCCTTGCCGTCGAGGACAACGACCGCGAGATCGTCTCGGCTGCCGGCGGCTTTGAACTTCAAGGAGATTGGTTGAGCGTGGTCAGGAAAATAAGCATTTAGTTTCTTGAGTCGTGGTTGCCCGCGCACGGTGGTGCTTAAACTTTGCGCGCGATCGTCAGCAAGCCAGGGCTGAGCTATGTGGCGGTTAGTGACGACGAATCCATCGCCAACGTAGAAGCCGGTGCCGGAAAACTGAAACTCAGCGACCGCGGCATTCCCATCGGGCGTTAACGTGGTTGGGTCGCCGCTGTTTTGGACCGCGGCGCCGCTCTCGTTCAGCTGCGCCTCAGGGTAACGCAGCGGCCGTCCCGTACCTGCCTCGACAAAATAGTAAGTGCCGGCTATCAGGCACACACCGCTCCCGAAGTCGCTGCGGAGCTTCACTGCCAACGACAAGCTGTCGCGAATCTCCTTGTTTGAACGCCCAATATCCGTGAGCGTCTGATTCATTTTCGAGGCCTGATCTTTGGCTTGCGCGAGTTGGGCCTTTTGATCATCAATCAGGCGGCGCGTGCGTTGGAGTTCCTTAAACATCGAGAATCCGATGTAGAGACTTCCACCCACCAGGAGAATGGCAAACGCCAGGACAATCAGTTTCGTACTGGGGTTGATCTCCTTCACGAGTTCCCGCGTGAACTCACGCAGAAATACCTTGGCGTCGTCGCGGCGGGCAGTCGCAGCGGACTCAATGGCCGCTTGTTCTATGAACGGTGCAAC
This sequence comes from Pyrinomonadaceae bacterium, assembly GCA_036009765.1. Classification (GTDB taxonomy): domain Bacteria; phylum Acidobacteriota; class Blastocatellia; order Pyrinomonadales; family Pyrinomonadaceae; genus PSRF01. The sequence goes on from DASYLB010000039.1 coordinate 38,919, forward strand.
GTGGGCCTCGTGTGCGGAAGTGCCGACGACGGCCGGCAGAGAACGAATCGGGTAAAACGTGATCAGCAACGGTGAATTGTCGATCCGGAGTTCATCACCGTCCTCGATCTCCGCGTCCAGTTGGAGGGCTTTGCCGTTGCGTTTAAGATTCAGGGATTCATCGAAAGCAGTTACCAGGTACGATCCATTTCGGCGCTCTAGTTCAAGCGCGGCAAGATTCTCGTCGCTGGATTTTGGCAACGACGCTGAGCGCAACCGTACGGCGCAGTCTTCGCCACTGCCGATGCGGACATGCGCGTCCGTCAATACCTGGGTATGCTTGTCCTTACCCGAAGAGATGTGAATTACGAGGCCGGTTGCCATAAAACGCTGCAGTCGATTCTGGTCATTAAACTATTTTGTGACCGAATCAAACCGCCCGGTCATGATGCGGTTTGTGAGAGCGGTCGCCCTTTGAAAACATATTCTACAGGTATTTTCCGGGCTAGCAAGAGACTTGAGAGAAAACGTTTGAACTTCCATTCCGGACTCTTTGCGAGCGCCCGGACCGTGGTAGCATGCCATCGTTTTCAAGGAACGGTTCCGCGGCTATGGCAGATAAATATTTCGTTGAAGATTGCGAAAAGCTTGAAGGATTGGCGCCGATTACGAGTGCGCCTATCCAGCACCATGTCTTTGTGTGTACGGGGAAGTCCTGTTCGGCGGTTGACAGCGTCGCGGTTAAGGATGCATTCGAACGCGAGCTGCTTTCCCGCGAACTACTTTTTGGCAAAGAGAAGAAGGGGAAGAATCCCAAGGGAAGCGTGATAGTTACCGATTGCGGGTCGGTTGGGTTCTGCGCTGTTGGCGCCGCCGTGATGATTTATCCGGATGGAATTTGGTATGCACAAGTCCGCGCTGGTGATGTACCTGAAATCGTGGAAGAACATCTGCTAAACGGGCGCGTGGTAGAGCGACTAGCGTTGCTGCGTGTTCCGTCAGCAGGAAAGACAGCGTCGCCCGCGCCGGGTCAGGGGGATTGGGACGCATAGTTTTCTTGTCTTCAACGGCTTTGCTTAAAAGCCGTTGTCGGCAGCAAAGGTTCGACGCGTAACGTGGATATGAATTTAACCCGGCCTTCTTAGCGACGCAACGAAGATAAATTTCGGTAATTCACTCCGTCGCGACGCGTAGTTTAAGGAACGACGTGAGCCACCTTTGAAAGGCTGGACTAATTCACACCGACACTACGGGTCGCAATCACTTTTTGCGACCTTAGTACTAGGCCTTCTGAAAGTAATTGCGTTTGGCACTCGGAACGAAAAGGCGCTACCGGAACTTCTCGTAGCGCCTTTTGTTTTTGACCTCACGTAAAGAGCGGGGCAAGCCCCCTTCGCGATCCTGAGACTCCTATGGTTTCTCGATTGCCTCACATTGAAGGCCGTTCACGGGGAGATCACCGGTCAGGAATCATTTAGTGACCAGATCGCTATGTTGGGTTTGCGCTCGCCGCCTGTTTGGGCTTCCAGCGCAGCACGGGCTTGCGCGCGGCTGCGGCTTCGTCGAGGCGGCCGATGCGCGTGTCGTGAGGCGCATTGATCACGAGCTCCGGATCTTCCTGGGCTTCGCGAGCTATCGAGCGCATGGCCTCGATAAACTGATCCAATTCCTGCCGCCCAACTGACTCCGTAGGCTCGATCAACATCGCCCCCTGCACAATCAGTGGAAAGTAGATCGTCATTGGATGGAAGCCGTAATCGATCAGCCGCTTCGCGATGTCGAGAGTGTGCACGCCCTTGCGAGTCTGGCGTTTGTCGGTGAAAACCACTTCATGCATGGGCGGGTCGTTGAATGGCTTTTCGTAGTCGCTGGTAAGACCGTTTGCGATGTAACGCGCGTTGAGCACGGCCGCCTCGGTTGCTTCGCGCAAGCCATCGTTGCCGTGAGTCTGGATGTAAGCCAGCGCGCGCAACATCATTCCATAATTGCCGAAGAAAGCTTTGACACGCCCGATTGACTGGGGATAGTTAAAATCGATTTTGTAAACAACTTCGTCGCCGCTCTCGTTTCGGACAATACGGGGCACCGGCAGAAATGGCGCCAGTTCCTCCGTACAGCAACATGGTCCGCAACCTGGCCCACCGCCGCCATGCGGAGTTGAAAACGTCTTATGCAGGTTGAGATGGATAACGTCAACGCCCATGTCGCCAGGACGGGCCACGCCAACCAACGCGTTCATGTTCGCGCCATCCATGTAAACCAATCCGCCGGCATCATGTACAATCCGGCAAATCTCCTGGATGTTTCTTTCGAAGAGACCCAACGTGTTTGGGTTGGTCAACATTAGTCCCGCAACGTCGCCGCCGGCGCAGAGTTCACGAAGATGATCGAGGTCGGTCAAGCCTGCGGCGGTGGAACGAATCGTCTTCACAGAAAACCCGGAGAGGTGTGCCGATGCGGGATTTGTTCCGTGCGCCGAATCAGGGATCAACATCGTGCGGCGTTTTGCGGAACCGCCTTCGCCATCGCGCGCGTCAATGAACGCGCGAATAATCATCACTCCGGTCATCTCACCGTGGGCGCCGGCCGCGGGTTGCAGGGAAATTCCGGGTAGACCAGTTATTTCAGCCAGGTCTTCCTGTAGCTCGTAAATCACTTGTAGCGCACCCTGCGCATCGTCGGCTTCGGATAAAGGATGAAGCGCGGCGAAACCAGCAATTCGTGCCACTTTTTCATTCAGCCGCGAATTGTATTTCATCGTGCAGGAGCCGAGCGGGTACATGCCCTGATCGATCGAGTAGTTCCAGGTGGACATGCGAACAAAGTGGCGAATCACATCGACCTCGCTCACCTCGGGCACGCCTTCCAGGTCGTCGTCTCGAAGGAAGTGTTGTGGGACGATCTCGGTAATTGGTTGTTCCGCCACGTCGAGCGCAGGCAGGCGATAGCCTACGCGTCCGGCCTGTGAGCGTTCGAAAATCAAAGACTCATTCGGGTTGATGTGACTGGTGACTTTTGTAATGTTAGAGCTCATAAGTCAATTTCGATGTAGCGCAAACTGTTAGTTTGCGTCCCGGCTTTACGGTTTGATCAAGTGGTCACGTCTGCTTCAGCCAGGAAAGCGCAAACTAACAGTTTGCGTTACATTGTTCCCAGCGAGTGAAGTCCTTCAACCAGCGCATCAATCTGCGCACGCGAGTTCATTTCGGTTACGCAAACAAGAAAGTCATTCGGGCGATCCGGATAGTAGCGAGACAACGGCAAGCCACCGGTGATATTGCTTTCTGAAGCCAAGCGCTTAAGCAGGTCCCTGGCGTTTCCGGGGCCGCGCACCACAAATTCGTTGAAGCGCGGAGCCGTGAAGGGAATTGAAAAGCCTTCGAGCTCGGCAATCTTCTTCGCTGTAAAAGCCGCCTTCTGTGCACACTGCGTTGCGGCCTCCTGCAACCCGCGTCGCCCCATCGTCTCCAGATACACGGTCGTAGCCAGCGCAATCAATCCTTCATTCGTACAGATGTTCGAGGTCGCCTTCTCGCGCCGAATGTGCTGTTCGCGGGTCGCGAGCGTCAAAACGAAGCCGCGCCGTCCCTGCTTGTCATAAGCCTCGCCAACCAGTCGTCCGGGAATCTGACGCGCATGCTTTTCACGCGTCGCAAACAATCCGACGTACGGCCCACCAAACGAAAGTGGAACACCAAACGCCTGGCCTTCAGCCACGACAATGTCGGCGCCACATGCGCCCGGCGATTTTAATAAGCCAAGCGACATTGCTTCGGTTACGGTCACAATCAACAAAGCTCCGGCCGCATGGGCTTTCTCAGCCAGAGCGGCGACGTCTTCGATACAACCAAAGAAGTTCGGTGATTGCACGACGAGCGCAGCAGTTTTATCGTCGAGCAGGTCTAAAGCGCTAGCAGTTTGTCCCGTCACAGCATCGATTGGCGCATGGACCAGTTCGATTCCGGCGTGTTGCACATACGTAGTTATGACGTCGACATACTCAGGATGGATTGCGCCGCACGCAATCACCTTCGAACGCTTGGTTACGCGCTCGGCCATTAACACGGCCTCAGCGAGCGCGGTCGAGCCGTCATACATCGAGGCGTTTGCTACTTCCATTCCGGTCAACTGGCAGACGAGGGTTTGAAACTCAAAGATTGCCTGGAGCGTGCCTTGCGAAATCTCCGGCTGGTAAGGCGTGTAAGCCGTGAAAAATTCGGATCGCGAAATGATGTGGTCGACAACCGTCGGAATGTAGTGTTGGTAAGCGCCAGCGCCGAGGAAGCTCGTTCGCTGCGCGCCTGGATTGCGAGACGCGAGCCTTTCAAAGCCGGCGAGCAACTCAATCTCGGAGAGCGCCGCAGTGGTGTTGAGATTCCGGGTTAAGCGTAAATCTTTGGGAATGGAATCGAAGAGTTCGTCTGCCGAGTTTAGGCCGACCTCATGAAGCATCTCGACCCGCTCTTCCGGCGAGTTGGGAATGTAGCGCAATGTTACTCTTTCTCAGCTTTCGTGAAATCTTCATACTCGGCGGCCGTCAACATGCTGTCGACTTCTCCGGGATTCGACATCTGAACGCGAATCATCCAGCCTTCGCCGTACGGATCTGTGTTGACCTTCTCGGGCGCGTCCGCGAGCGCTTCGTTGATACCAACTATTTCACCGGACACGGGATTGAAAACTTCGGAAACTGCCTTCACTGATTCGACTGATCCGAAAGCTTCGTGCGCGGCGAAGTCATCGCCAACTTTAGGCAGCTCAACGTAGACGACGTCACCAAGCGAATCCTGGGCGAAGTCGGTAATGCCGATGACGGCGACGTTTCCTTCTACCCGTACCCACTCGTGATCTTTGCTGTAGTGTAAATCGTCTGGGATGTTAGCCATGATGCCTCCGCGACATTTGAGATTGCTGATTACTGATTTTGCGATTTTCGATCGCGAGTGCCGACGCGAATTGATTATTTCTCTCGTTTGTAAAAAGGTATCTTGACGATCTCGGCCCCAACCAACTTGCCGCGAACGTCGATCTGAATCTGCTGGCCCTGGCTCGCCAACTCCGACGGCACATACGCCATGCCAATGTTCTTTTTCAAGTACGGCGCCGGACTGCCCGAGGTAACTTTGCCGACGCGCTGACTATTAATTACGACTTCCTGGTCGTCGCGCGCAATCCCGCGCTCAGTGACATCAAAGCCGACCAGACGCCGGGCCACGCCAGCTTCCTTTTGTTTTGCCAAGGCTTCGCGACCGATAAAGTCGCCCTTATTCAGTTTGCAAATCCAGCCTAGGTTCGCTTCCAGAAGCGTGGTGTCTTCGTTTATCTCGTGACCGTAAAGAGCCATCCCCGCTTCGAGGCGAAGTGTATTGCGTGCCGCCAGTCCACAGGGAAGGACTCCCGTGGCGCTACCGAAATTGCCGGCGTCGAGCATTTTGTTCCAGATCTGCTCCGCCTTGTCTGCGGCGGCGTAGACTTCAAAGCCGTCTTCCCCGGTGTAACCGGTGCGCGAGACAATCGCGGGCACACTGTCGACCCTGCCTTCAGTGAAATGATAGTACTTGATGTCCGCAAGGGGAACGTCGGTGAGTTTGGCAAGGATCCCCAGCGCGTCCGGTCCCTGGAGTGCGATCTGACAATAATCGGAGCTGAGATTCCTGAACTCAGCCGTGCCCTGTTGTTTATGAGAGTTGATCCACTCCCAATCCTTTTCTGTGGTTCCGGCATTCACAACCAACAAGAGATGATCCGAAGCGAAGCGATAGACCAGCAAGTCGTCAACGACAGTACCTTCAGGAGTTGTGAGTGCTGAGTATTGAGCCTGGCCGTCGATAAGTTTCGCCGCGTCGTTAGAGACCAAATAGTTGACTAAGGCGATCGCATCGGCGCCGCGCACGTCGATCTCACCCATATGTGAAACGTCGAAGAGTCCGGCATGTTTGCGTGTGCGCAGGTGCTCTTCGATGGTGCCGGCCGGATACTGCACCGGCATGTCCCAGCCGCCGAAGTCAACCATGCGGCCGCCCATGCTGCGATGGACGGAGTTAAGCGGCGTTCGTTTGAGTTCTGGAGCGACGGCAGTCACGCGTGTCTTTTCAGACTAATTCGATAGCCCGATACTGATCAAAGTTAAGTAAACAGGGTGAAGCCGCAAACTAACACGCGCAGTGCGGTGCGTCAAGCGAGTCGATTGGCGGGCAGTGTCTTAATTTGGAGTGCGGCGGCAAGCGCAGCGCGACACCGCATTAGTTTCACGAATTGGTTGCAAGGTCCACAGCGCCGTCGCCGCTTCGCTCTGCCGGCGCACTCCAAAATTCAGACACTATCGATTGGTGCGTGGTCGCTGAGTTTTGGGGAAATGAGAACTTACAGAACCCCGACCTGTCGGGGTTCTGTAATCAGAAACTTCTGTCGCGGACGTCGACCTTCTGAACGGTGAAGACTACTCGCATGGTGTCAGGACGGCGATCCAATGATGCGGGTACGAAGGCCGCGCTTTGTCTCAAGGCAACTTCAAAGTCAGCCAGCATGCGGCGATCGCGTGGAGCATGGACAACGTCAGCGAGCGAGGCGGAACCGTTGCTGAACACGTCGGCGACCACCACCATGTCATCCGCTTTCTGGAGGTCGCG
>DASYLB010000040.1:0-312154 GCA_036009765.1 Pyrinomonadaceae bacterium
GCAGACCGAGAAGTGGATGAAGGAATACAATGAAGAACGACCACACGAGTCTCTGGGCCACATGACACCCAGGGAATATCTCTTAACCCCTCGGCCGGAAATCTCTACTAATGACCGGACCTAAGATTGGGAGGGTTACAAGTCTATTTCGACTGTTCAAAACATTTTTGGTCTAAACAGAAAAAAGAGTCTACTAAGTTCGGTAGAATAGGGTTTAGTCCGTCTGAGAATGCTGCTAGGTATACTCTTTTGCCCCTTCGCATTATTTCTTCAATGAGTGGTTTGTAGTCTCCGTCTCCGGTCATTAGTATCACGATATCGATATCGTTGTTGTGAGCATGCGTTAACGAATCCACCGTAATGCTTATGTCCACACCCTTTCTTTTCGCGGACTTCTGAATCTTTTTGAAGACCTTCGGATACAAATAGCCGGCGTAAGTGAAACTGCCTTTATCACTGCGATAGGTATAGTTAATTCCCTTGATTTGAGTGGCCCATTGACTAAGCTGTTCATCAGTGCCGACCGCGTAAGTGTAGTACGTGGCTCGAATAATCTCGAGAAATGGAAAAACACTTAAGGCCGACGGATTCCACGCTAAGACGTCCGGGATGCAAATATTATTCAGTAGGGGAATACTCTTTCCAGTAAGCATCGCTTGATATCTCATTGTGATGTTCTCACCGTCTACAAATGCCATTGCTCTATTGGTGCTCATAATTGAAATCCAAGTTGAATCAAACCTAGCCCTCTCGGTTTTAATTCAAGGTCGGCCAAAAGCTCAACCGACCCATGAACTGAAATTAACGTAACCGTTATTTCCGACCCAATCATATTCAGCGTACCACTGCGCCAGGTTGAATCCTTTTCCGTGGTAGGCGACCGGAACATTCGTTTGATATGAGGATGTGCCCTCTATGTCACGGTATTCTTTCCAAACTCCATTCACAACTTGCCAAAGTTTCCCAGTGAGCCCGTCTTCTGAAAAGGTGACGCCAAGGTACAAAAGGGGGTTTAGGCCTCTAGGCTTGTAAAGCTGATCGTGTCCCTTAATGGAATTAATATTCACTGCAAACATTGAGTTCCCTTTCCGAAAACTCTTCATGATTTCGTATCTCACCCACCTCCGAGCATAGGTTTGAGAACCTACGAGAACGCAGGTTACTGAGGTACCTATCAGTCCGGAGTTGATTACTCTCTTGATGCCAAGGTCACCCGAAAGTTTAGCGTTTCCCCATATTGAGGCATCAAAGAATCCAGCCGCTTCCCGATCGGGCTTTGTTAGCCAATGCTGTCTCACGACGTTCGCTCGAAAGTGGATAACATCATCGTAATGAAAACTAAAAAATACCCGCTTTGCCATAAACCAACTCAATGACCTCATAACTCAACAGCGCTTTGAACCGGTCCTTAACCGCCGCTTCCTTGACTCTTGGCCCCACCGAGCAGCCACTGGTGAATTCTCTTCGGCGTAACTGTGTGGATCACGGCGCTGCGTATTTCCACCGCAAGTTTCGTAATCAATCCCGGTTCGCAGTTGTGCTGTTTAACGTGCGCAACGCCAGAGCCGCCGCCTCGAACAAGCTCTCCGCTTCTACTTAAGCCGTGTGTCTTATGCCGTCAGTGTCGACGAAGGAAACCACGCATGCCGCCGTACGCACGGAGTTTATCACCGCGCTTCTGTTTCATCAATGAAACGTTGCGACGAGCTGCCTTGTTGAAGTTGAATCAGCCTAAGCAAAAGGGCGCCACCGTCCTCGCCAGGTAGTGACGCCCTTAGGACAGGCAAGAATGCCTGTCCTACTTTATGCGGAGGGACTCGATGGTGGTGGCGAAGTTGGTCCGCCCGCGGGTGGGGGAGGCTGGTCGCCGTTTCCGGGTTGGCGCGCGCGACGGGGCGCGCGTTCGGTGTGGCTGGCGCTGGTCCATTCAGCGAGCGTCGCACGATTGTTTCCATACTTATTCTTTATAATCGCATCCAGCTTGCGCGTGATCACGGCGCCGCGTTCCATGGCGTCGTCGATAGCTGCGCTCGCTGCCACGCGATTACCGATTCCACTAGACTGATCGCCAATCGCCGCTTCAAGTGCGGCTATGTCCGCATCCAGATCCTCAAGGAAATCAGCGGGTAACTCGTGCGCGATGAACTGGGCTTTTAATGGTAGTGCGTCAGTCGCAAAAGCCCGCGCCGCACTGAGTAACTGCTGATCATTGTTTCCGCGAGGCAGGCGAAACTTTTCGTTCAGACCCGGTTCGTCATCCATAGTTCGCGCGGTGCGGTTGATTGCCTCCAGGTCTTCGCGCAGGGCAGCTCTTGCCTGTGCACGCGTAATGGTTCCCTGTCGCGCGGTGCCGCCGCCGGAAGCCTCAGCGGCTGCATGGCCGTCCAACTCAGTTATGACGGCCGTTAGCTGTGTAGCGAGTTGGTTGCCGAGACTGCCGGTAGCGAAATCGGGCGCGCGGCCGGCAAGGAATTGCTGCGCCCGGGCAAACATCTGATGTTTTCTGTTTTCGTTGTCGTTCATGAAACCTCCTGAGGAAACTGTTGGTGAAAGGTTTTCACTTCCCGGTCGGGGCGAGGAGCGGGGAGTGAGTTTTTGAACTGCGCTGATTGAGGTCAGCACTGACGTTATGAGGGCTGGCCTCCGATCAACCTAAACAGCTGACTTTATGAGCCGGGGCGTCTGAGACAAGGTCGATCTTGGCGCATATTAGCACTGGTTTCGGGCTGCTGGATAGAGAGACATGGCGTTATTGTTGAGTATTTTGCCTGATTTGCGGTCAGATGCGGGTTTGTTGCGGCTGTACGCGGAGGTTTTGCACGTGTACGCGGCCATTTTGCAGGTGTACGTGGGACCTTTGCACCTGTACGTGGGACCTTCGCAGCGGTACGCGGCGTCTCGCAGGTGTACACCGCGGTTTTCCGCGTGCACATGGAGCCTTTGTCACGGCACGTGAGTGTTTTGCACGTGTACACGGTGTCTTTCCAAGTGCACGTCGCGTCTTTACGCCTGAACGTGGCCAATACGCGGTGAACATACCTGCGCGCAACGTGTCCGCGATGGTAACGAATGGGAAAGAACCGGAAAACCCGGGCCAGCCTTAACCTTTAAGGTGGTAAGGGACACTGATGACAATTACTCCTTCTTTAAAAAGGAGTGATCCTTTGAGCATCAGTGAGCTTTGGTTGTGTAATAGGTGTTGCCACCACCGCGCCGGCACAAATTCCGGCAAGAGCACAGTAACCACATCATTACCATTCGTCCGCTCCAGGCGGGTGATGTATCGCAGCAGCGGCCGCGTAAGCTCGCGATAGGGTGAGGGGAGAACGACGAGTTGTATTCCGGCTCCCCAACGTTCCCACTTTTCACGCAACTTTGCTGTCGCCTCCTCATCAAAATCTACATACACCGCTTGCACGTGATCAGGCGCGATAGATTTGGCGTATTGCAGTGCAGCAACAACGCCACGATGGATACCAGAGATTGGCACGATCACCGTGTGTCTAATCGGGTGAATCTCTCCGAGTCCCTCAGTGGAGAGTTGTTTCGCAACCCCAATGTAGTGTTTGTGAATAGCGCGAAACATCAATACGAGCAGCGGAACTACAACCACCACAATCCAGGCTCCATGAATAAACTTCGTGGCGATGAACACACAGAGAACAACGAAGGTAGCAACTGCTCCTACTGCGTTGATTAAGATTGATTTCTTCCAGTGTGTGCGATCAGTAACTTCGTCTGTAACGAAGGTCTCTTCACGCCTGTCTGCAGCTTCCAACTCGGCATCAGGCAAGGCTTCTCGATCAACCGTACTTTGCGTGAAGTGAATCTCCTCTTCCGCTTGCTTCCGCTTGGCCTTACGTTCGCCACGCACTTTTAGCCAATGACGGACCATGCCTGATTGTGAAAGCGTGAAGGAGAGGAAAACGCCGACCGCATAGAGCGGGATCAAGCGACTGGTGTCGCCGCCGAAGGCGATCACAAGAACGCTGGCGAAGATTGCCAGGATCACGATTCCGTTCGAGAAAACCAGCTTGTCGCCGCGCGTTGCAAACTGGCGCGGTAGGAAACGATCACGCGCCAGCAAACTGGCAAGTCGCGGGAAGTCGGCAAAAGAAGTGTTCGCCGCTAAGACCAGGATTAACGCCGTAGCGATCTGCACGACGTAGTAGAACCAGGCCATCGGTCCGGTAAACACTATTCTCGCGAACTGAGAAATAACAGTTTCACTCGAATGCGGGTGAACGCCGTAGAGGTAGGCCAAAACGCTCGTGCCGAGGAACATTACAGTCAGCAGCGCCGCCATTACGACGAGTGTGGTGGCAGCATTCGTCGCTTCAGGTTTCTTAAATGCCGGGACGCCGTTGGAGATGGCTTCGATCCCGGTCAAAGCTGCGCACCCATTTGAGAACGCTCCAAGGATCAGAAAGAGTGTTAAAGGTTGAAGCTTGTAGCCTTCCGCAATCTTGATCTGTTCAGCACTCGGAAGCGGTGCGGCGCCTCCGTGCATGTAGTAACTCACCAGCCCATACCCGATCATGAATAGAAAGCTGACGAGAAAGGCGTAAGTTGGCGCGGCAAACAAGCTGCCCGATTCGCGCACACCGCGCAGGTTCGCGAGGGCAATGAGAGTTATGAACAGCAGGCACAAAAAAACTTTGTGCTGATCCAACCAGGCGTAATGCGTTCCCTGAACCATTGAAGTGATGGCCGCGACACCAGCCGCAATTGAAACGGCGACCGTAAGCACATAGTCGACCAGCAACGATGCTCCAGCCACTAAGCCGGCGTTTATGCCAAGATTCTCTTTGGCAACGATGTACGCTCCACCGCCGGACGGGTAGGCGTGAATTGTTTGGCGGTAACTGATGGCGACGATGACGAGCAGCAGGCCAATCCCGATCGAGATCGGCACTACATACCTGAACGCCCCAGCCTGTCCGTAGGCTGCGGCAACGGCCAGGACCAGCAGGATTTCTTCGGTGGCGTAGGCGGTTGAGGAAAGTGCGTCAGACGAGAAAACTGCCAGGGCGGTTTTTTTTGTCAGGCGCTCATGCGCGGCTTGCTCGGTTCGCAGGGCGCGACCGATGATAAAACGTTTGAGTTCTGTTGCCACAGGTTCCTCCCGGAATCTCTTCAACTGTCTTATCGCGCCCTAATTGCTTTGCCAGCGCGCGGCCAGCGGTAAATCGTCGCGGTCTATGTCTTTGATGGTGAGCTTTCTGGTAGGAGGAATCTTTCCTTCCTGCCATAGATAGTCGCTCAATATGCGCTCAGCCTGGCCGGTCCAAAATGAGTTTTCAGCTGGGAGTCTTTTTCTGGTCATTCGTTCGACATATCCGACCGCTTCGTCATCGATTTCCACCAGCACTTCGTGTTCGCTTCCTGTCGGACTCTTCACGAGGAAGCGGCGTTCGTTAGGATCTTGTCTCCCATTCTGCGAATCCAGGATCGTGAAGCCGTTCATGGTAATGATTTGGACCAGCGGCTTTTCTGTAGCTTCCTTTTTCGTCGCTGAGACTTTTTCTCGCGCCCGCGGTTCTTTTGCCAGGGCGGCGGCGACTGCGTTACGCAGAATTTCCGGCGTCATCGGCTTGCGAACAAAGTCGGTGGCTCCAAGTTTCATCGCCTCGACCGCCAGCTCAATTGAGGCGTAGGCTGTCGCCATAATCACCCGGGCGCTCGGGTCGCGTTCATTGATGCGCCGCAGGGTTTCGAGTCCGTCCAGGCCTGGCATTCGCTGATCCAGCAATACTGCATCCCAGATTGATCCGTCGCCAAAAGCTTCAAGTCCCCGCTCGCCATCGGCCGCCTCGCCCACTTCATAACCAGCTGCTTGAAGTGTCAGACGCGTTACGCGCCTAATGTTTTCTTCGTCGTCAACGATCAAAAGCCGCCTACTCATGCCGGAACCCCCTTACTTCGAATTAGATTCGCCCGCGAGCGGCAGAGTGAACGTGAAAGTCGTGCCCTGGCCCACTTGCGATTGCACGCTGATCTGACCGCCGTGCGCTTCCACGATTGATTTAGAAATAGTTAGCCCCAGCCCGGCGCCTCCGGTAGGCGCATCGGGAACCTGCACAAACTTATCGAAGATGTGAGGCAGGTACTCGGCTGGTATTCCGCTGCCTGTATCCGAGACAGACACTGCGACGTAATTCTCGCGCAGTTCGGCGCTGATATTGATTCCTCCCTGCTTGGTATGGCGCAGCGCATTGCTTACCAGGTTGCTGACTACCCGCTCGATTTGCAGCCGGTCAACCGATACCCACGGAAGATCAACCGGCGCATCGACGCCGAGTTTCAATCCCTTTGTCTCCACTTGCAGGCGCAACTCCTTGACTGCCGCGGTAAGTAAATCCCGCACGCTAACCGTGGCGAGCTGCGGTTGACTCTCACCAGCTTCGATCCTGGAGAGATCAAGTAAGTCTCGCATCAACTTATCAAGGCGCTCACAGTCTTGCCGGCAAGCTTGAAGCACTTCGGTCTGGTTGTCGGTCAACTCTCCCAGTGCGCCTTCAAGCAAAAGATGAACGCCCATCTGCACGCTGGTCAGCGGCGTGCGAAGTTCATGTGACGCAGTGGCGATGAATTCTGATTTGAGTCGATCAATCTCGCGCAGGTGGGTGATGTCTTCAAGAATGGTGACAGCGCCGAGTAAGCGATGACCGTTGTCACGCATTGGCGTCGTACGTAAGCGGAAAGCTCTTTCCAAACCGTCGACGGCGAGCGGCAACACCGAAGACATCCCCTCGCCCGCAACCGGACGCTGCGATTCGAGCGCTTCCGCAACCGCCCCGGCAACTCTCGCGTCGCGCGACACTTCGCCAACGTGCCTGCCCGTGTTTTCTTTTTCTGAGCCGAATATTTCCTCCGCTGCCGGATTCAGCCTGGTTACAAGCCCCGCACCGTCGGTGACAATCACCGGGTCATATAGCGAATCAATTGCGGCTTCGGTGGTTTGCTGCGCCACGAGCAGCTTCCCCAGGTCGGAGCTTCGCAGTTGCCGAATGCGCTCCGCCATGCGGTTGTATTCGACCGCTAGCACACCGACCTCATCTCGCGAACTTACGGGTACTCTTGCCTCAAGGTCGCCGCCCGCCATTCGTGCGGTGGTTGCCGTAAGCTGCCTGAGCGGTTCAACTATTCGATTCGCAAGGAAGAAGGCCAGCAGTAAGCCGGCAACAACTAAGACACCGGCAAATAACAGCGTGCGGTAAAACCATAGTTGGGCCACCCCGGCAGCCGCTTCCGATTTACCCTGCATCGCGCGTTGATTCAATTGCAATAAGTGATCGCAGTCGGCTCGAAGTTTGTTGAACTGAGGTTCAAGCAGCTGGAAATAGATAACCCGGCCTCGAGTTTCGCCCGCTGACTTTTGAACGACCGCACCACCTTTGTCGCCTGGACCGGCAGGCATATCGGTGTCAGTCAACAGTTGGTCAAACAACTTGTAGTAAGCGTCGCGCTCGCTGCGGATAGTCTCGATTACAGCGGCTTCGCCAGGCTCAGTGATGTTGCTGGCGGCCCTTTGAAACGCGGCGTCGAAACGGATGCGATGTTCCTGTAACTGAGCGAACGCTTTCTGGCGTTGACCGAGCAACGCGAAGAGTGCGGCCGAGTCCTGGCGCTCGAGACTCTCCTTCATATCCTGCGCCGCCACTACCGAGTCATAGTTATTGGCGATGATGCGACGGGAGACGCCACCCATTTCGCGCAGCCGCCAGGCGCCCCAGCCGCCGAGCACTACGAGCGCAGCCACGAAGATCAGGTAACCCAACAAAAGTTTGATTCTTAAACTCATAAGAAAAAGCAGAGCTCGGCGGTCAGCGGTCAGAAGTGGGCCTGGTCGCCCCCTTGACCTCCCTTGTCTGACCTCTGACCGCTGCCCCCTGACCTCTGATCTCTGTCCGCCGACCTCTGATCTCTCTCCTCTGACTTCTGCGCCAACGGCACTACTTGCACTGTTGCATCCCGCACCTCGTCGAGAAATCGATTGATGATTGAGCCGTGCAAAAGAATGTCCCAGCGCGACCGCGACGTTTGCCCAAAAACGACGTGTGTAATTCCCTCCCGCCTGGCGAAATTAATCAGGGCGTCGGCTACGTGGCGAGATTTCAACTTGATGACCTTCGCTCCAAGTTCTTCGGCAAACCGTGTGTTCTCCTGCAGCGCCACGTAGTCTTCCGGCTTGATGCGGCCCATTTCTTCATTGGGAGTTTCCACGTAGACTGCATACCAATCGTTGGCCAGGCGTCCGGCAATGCGTGAACCTACCCGCAACAGCTTTTTGGCACTGCCGCGCGAAGCCATAGCAATCATCACTTTTTCAGGGATAACTGCTTGATCGAGTCCTTCGCGTTCGCGGTAGTCCTGCGATTTAGTGGCCTGGTCCGTAGCCACTTGCCTGAGGGCTAATTCACGCAGCGTGGAGAGATTTCCCTTGCGGAAGAAATTGTTAAGAGCTTGTTCGATCTTCACGACGTCATAAATCTTTCCTTGTCGCAACCGCGTTCGCAGCGTGTCGACCGAGACATCAACATTCACAACTTCATCCGCGCGGCGGAGGAAGTGATCAGGAACAGTTTCCCTAACCCGCACTCCAGTGGTGCGATTAACAACATCGTTCAGCGACTCGAGGTGCTGAATGTTTACGGCCGTAATTACCGAGATGCCGGCCGCCAGCAAAGCGAACACATCTTGATAACGCTTACGATTTTTTGAGCCGGGTACGTTGGTGTGGGCCAGTTCATCGACAACCGCGATTGCCGGATGACGCGCGATAACACCATCGAGGTCGAGTTCTTCGAGAGTGACACCGCGATACTCGATCCGGCGTAGCGGCACGCATTCCAGGTCGCCGATCATTGCCTTCGTGTCTTCGCGACCGTGGGCCTCTACAACGGCCACCACGATGTCGACCCCCTGCTTCTTGAGCAGGTGGGCGTCTTCCAGCATCTGGTAAGTCTTGCCGACTCCCGGCGCAGCCCCGATGTAAACGCGCAGCTTCGCCTGCTCGCCTTCATTTAGTTTGGCAAGAAGCGACTCCGGCGATCGACGGGTACCGTTTTGGTCCATAAAATGCTTTGGTCTTTGGCCTTGGGGCTTGGACGTACTATTCAAGTCGAGTTAGAGATTCAAAGACCAAAGACCCAGGACCAAAGACCAATTGTTTCACTTCTTCATAGGCACTGTTCTGTCCAAGTCGAGATTAAGCTCCAATACATTTACAGCCGGTTCGCCCAGGAAACCGAATTGCCGCCCAGCAGTGTGTCTCGCAATAACTTGTCTCAGTTGTTCCTCAGTTACCTGGCGCTCACGCGCGATGCGTACCACTTGAAACTCAGCCGCGGCGGGCGAGATGTGCGGGTCAAGACCAGAGGCCGATGTAGTTACCAAATCTATGGGCACGGCCGTGCCCGGGTTCTCCGCTTGCAGCTTCCCAACATCTCCCTTAACGCGATCGATCAGCTTCTGATTGGTTGGCCCAAGATTTGAACCGGATGAAGCACCAGCGTCATAGCCAACGGCGCCAGCAGCCGATGGTCGCGAACGAAAGTAGCCGGGCGAAGAAAAAGGCTGACCAATCAACTGCGAACCGATCAACGAACCGTCAGCGCTTCTAATCAATGAACCATTGGCCTGGTTTGGGAAGAGCACCTGGGCCAGGCCGGTCACCACCAGCGGGTAAATCAAGCCGAGCAGGACGGTGGTTACGATTGTCATTAGGATTGCTGTCTTTAGGTTTTTCATGTCAACAATTCTCTCCGTCTTTGGTCTTTGGTCTTTGCTCTCAAACCCAAGTAGAAAGTTCCAGCCACAAGAGTTCTCAGTTCTTCAAAGACCAAAGTCCAAAGACCCAAGGCCGAGCTCACGCCAACCCCATCGCATGAATGATCATGTCAATAATCTTGATGCCGATGAATGGCGCGACAATTCCACCCAGCCCATAGATCAGCAGATTGCGGCGCAACAGCGAAGCGGCGCTCATCGGGCGATATTTCACCCCGCGCAATGCCAGAGGAATTAGCGCGATGATAATTAGCGCGTTGAAAATGACGGCCGCGAGAATGGCTGAGTGAGGCGTTTCGAGTCCCATGACATTTAAATAAGCCAAAGGCCCGGCCTTGGATCCGCTGGTTGCGTAAACCAGCGCAAACATCGCCGGAATGATCGCAAAGTATTTCGCCACATCGTTTGCAATCGAAAACGTCGTGAGCGCGCCGCGCGTCATCAGCAGTTGCTTACCGATCTCAACTATTTCAATTAGTTTGGTGGGGTTGGAATCCAGGTCCACCATGTTGCCGGCTTCCTTCGCTGCTTGCGTGCCGGTGTTCATGGCAACACCTACATCCGCCTGGGCCAGCGCGGGCGCATCGTTCGTCCCGTCGCCAGTCATCGCCACTAGTTTGCCGCCCGCTTGTTCTTTCCTGATGAGCGCCATCTTGTCTTCGGGCGTGGCCTGGACGAGGAAGTCGTCAACGCCTGCTTCGCGCGCAATGGTTGCGGCAGTCAAGGGATTGTCACCGGTAATCATCACCGTCCTGATTCCCATCTGCCGCATTTGATTGAACCGCTCGATCATTCCCCCTTTGATGATGTCCTTGAGCTGGATCACGCCCAAAGGCAAACGATCCTCGGCAACAACTAAAGGCGTGCCGCCTTCGCGCGAGATGCGTTCGACTATTCCACTCAGATCGCCTGACAGATGAGCGCCGGCGGAGCCTAAATAATTCTGAATCGCGTCCGCAGCGCCTTTCCGAATTTCGCGTCCGCCGAAATCTACGCCGGACATACGCGTCTGCGCGGTAAACGGAACGAAAGTCGCTTCATGCGACGCCAGTTCACGGCCGCGCAAGCCATACTTCTCTTTAGCCAGCACCACTATGGAACGCCCTTCCGGCGTTTCATCGGCCAACGAAGACAACTGGGCGGCTTCTGCCAGTTCCTTTTCATCAACTCCGGGGAGCGGAATAAATGCTGTTGCCTGGCGATTCCCCAACGTGATCGTGCCGGTCTTATCCAGTAACAGCGTATTCACGTCACCGGCCGCTTCAACTGCCCGGCCCGACATCGCCAGTACGTTGTGTTGAATCAAGCGGTCCATGCCGGCGATACCGATGGCCGAAAGCAGGCCGCCGATCGTGGTCGGAATCAAACACACCAGGAGAGAAATGAGAACGAAGATGGTTTGCGAAGCGCCTGAATAGATCGCGAAAGGCTGCAGCGTCACAACCGCCAGCAGAAAAATGATGGTCAGGCCGGCGAGCAGAATGTTCAGCGCAATTTCGTTGGGCGTCTTCTGTCGTTCGGCCCCTTCCACCAAAGCAATCATGCGATCGATAAACGTCTCGCCGGGGTTGGAAGTGATGCGCACTGTAATTTGATCCGACAGCACGCGCGTGCCGCCGGTTACTGCGGAGCGATCGCCGCCAGCTTCGCGAATCACCGGCGCGCTTTCACCGGTAATCGCCGACTCATCGACAGAAGCAACTCCTGCAACGATCTCACCGTCACCAGGTATGAACTCACCGGCGGAAACAATCACCAAATCATCCTTGCGCAGTTGCGGGGCTGGCACATCTTCCGTCTGCGATCCGGACAGGACTCGATGCGCGATCGTCTCAGTTTTTGCTTTCCGCAAGTTGTCGGCTTGCGCTTTGCCACG
This sequence comes from Pyrinomonadaceae bacterium, assembly GCA_036009765.1. Taxonomy (GTDB): domain Bacteria; phylum Acidobacteriota; class Blastocatellia; order Pyrinomonadales; family Pyrinomonadaceae; genus PSRF01. The sequence goes on from DASYLB010000040.1 coordinate 11,669, forward strand.
GCCTTCAGCCATCGCCTCGGCAAAGTTTGCAAACAAGACTGTGAACCAAAGCCACAGCGTGATCTGCAATTCAAATCCAGTACTGGTCACGCCCGGAATGGGTGCAATGAGTTCGCGCATCAGTTGCAGTGTGGTTAAGACACTACCAACTTCAACGACAAACATGACGGGGTTACCCATCATCTTGCGCGGGTTCAGTTTCTTGAACGAATCAACGATCGCCCGCTTGACGATTTGCGCGTTCCAAATTGCTTTTTTCGTTTGTTGTTTGGTCATTCGCTCAACTCTTTGGAGTGCGCTGACCTGTCAGCGCTTTCGTCAGCTGCGACCTGTCGCAGCGTGCTTGATTTTCCTTGATCGCACGCGGCGCCAAGCCGCCGCGGAGCAAAGCGGCGGCAGGTCGCCGCACTCCAAAATCAAAACGTCGTTCCGGCGTGCATCAACAAATGCTCCACAATTGGCCCCAAACTCAGCACCGGAAAAAATGTCAACGCGCCTACAATCAAAATCACGCTAACCAACAGCACTGTGAACAGCGGAGTCGTCACCGGGAACGTTCCCAGGCTCGGAGGCGCCAGTTTCTTGTTCGCGAGATTGCCGGCCACTGCCAACATCGGAACGATCATTAGAAAGCGACCAATCAGCATCGCGACGCCAATCGTCGTGTTGTACCAGTAAGTGTTCGCGGAAATGCCGGCGAAGGCTGAGCCGTTGTTGCCGGTTGCCGAGGTGAACGCATATAGAATTTCTGAGAGGCCGTGCGGCCCGGCGTTGTTCAATTGCGATGTGCCGAAACCTGGCGCTAGCACTGAAATGCCTGTCAAAACCAGAATGATGAGCGGGAAGATCAAGACATAGAGCATCGACATCTTTACGTCGTACGATTCAATCTTCTTCCCCAGATACTCAGGCGTCCGGCCCACCATCAGCCCCGCAATGAACACCGCCAGGATCACAAAAATGAGCATGCCGTAGAGTCCGCTGCCGACTCCGCCGAAAATAATTTCACCGAGCATGATGTTCACAAGCGGAACCAGACCGCCCAGCGGTGTAAAGCTGTCATGCATGGAGTTGACGGCGCCGCAACTCGCATCGGTAGTGACAGTCGCAAAAAGGGCGCTGTTTGCGATTCCAAAGCGAACGTCTTTGCCTTCCATGTTTCCGCCGGACTGCATGGCGCTCATATGTTGGTCAGCGCCGAGGCCGGCGAGAATCGGATTGCCGCGCGCTTCAGACCAGTAAGACGTGAGCACACCAGCCAGAAACAAGACCACCATTGCTGCCAAAACGGCCCATCCATGTTTTGGCGAGCCGGTCATCCGACCGAGTGTGTAAGTCAGCCCGGCGCCGATAGCGAAGATCGCGAGCAGTTGGATGAAGTTTGTAAACGGAGTTGGATTTTCAAATGGGTGTGCGGAGTTGGTGTTGAAAAAGCCGCCGCCGTTGGTGCCGAGTTCCTTGATGAATTCCTGCGAAGCTACCGGGCCCTGCGCGATGGTTTGCTCTGCTACAACTTTGCTTTCTTTCTGATTTGTTCCGTCAGGATTAGTCAACACGCTGCCCGCAGCATCTTTCTTATCAACTTCAATTGTCTGCGGGTCGATTAAGCGGACGGTGTCGTAGGGCCGAAAGTTTTGGATCACACCCTGGGACACCAGCAACAAAGCACCGAGCACGCAAACCGGCAGCAGCAAATAGAGATTGCAACGCACAAAGTCGACCCAGAAATTCCCAATCGTCAGCATTTCGCGACGGGCAATGCCGCGGATGAACGCAATCGCCAAAACTATTCCGGTCGCAGCCGAGCCGAAGTTGTGATAAGCCAGACCGACCATCTGCGTCAGATAACTCATCGTCACTTCCGGCACATAGCTTTGCCAGTTTGTATTGCTGGTGAACGAGGCTGCGGTGTTGAATGCTGAAGCCACAAAGCCACCGGTCGCGCTGGCTGAAGAATCAACCCCTGGCAGGTTTTGTGGATTGAGCGGCAAATAGCCTTGCAATCGCTGGATGAAGTAAAGCAAAAGCAACGAGACGACGCTGAACAACAACATCGCAACAGCGTACTCGCTCCAGTGCATCTCGCGTTTCTCATCGACACCGGTGAGGCGATAGATCAAGCGCTCCACGGGTCGCACCACCGGATGCATAAAAGTACGCTCGCCATTGAACACGTGGGTCATGAAAACGCCCACGGGTTTGGCGATCGCGATTATGATCCCGATGAAAAGAAGAATTTGTAACCAGCCGTTTAAAGACATATCTCAACTCAGGTGCAGGCGGCAGTAGCAGTCGGCAGCAACATCCAAACGTCTCGAGCCCTGCTTCTGGTCCTGCCTTCTGCCCCTGCTCCTAGAATTTCTCCGGTCGCAGCAGCGCGTATACCAGATAAAAAAGCAACAGCGCGGACACGACTAAGCTAACTACGGTTTCAAAGTTCATCACCTGCTCCTATCTCAGCTTTTCGCAAGCGCGAACATACGCAAGCGCAATCAGAAAGAAGGCAATCGTCAAAGCGATGTAGATTAAGTCTTGCATCTGTAACTCCTGCGTCCGCTCAAACGCCTAGTGATCGTCTTGCACTGCTTTCGGTACAAGATGGATTTTCTGAGGTCGGGCCAGGCGCCCCTTGCGTTCACGGCGAAGCGCTTTCCAAACGATCAGCCACGCCATCCAGAGCGAAGCCAATAAACTCAGATCTTTCAAAAGAACATCCCAACGCAACGCATTGCGTAGCACGCCTGGTTTCTGATCGTGATTCAAGATCCGGATCGTCAATTGAAGTTGTAACCAACCTCTAACAAAAAGAAATGGTTCCCGTTCGACACGTTCGTATTTCCGATTGAGTAGCCCGCGTAACCGGTTACTTTCGGCCCAGCCTTGAATACAATTCCGGGCGTGAAATATCCCGCCGCATGCTTGCCGGTAAGCCAATCGGCGGCAAATGTCACCTTCTTACTTATTGGTTGTTCAAAACCGAATTGACCGCCGGCTCGATTCGCGCTCGCCACCACGCTGCGTGTAAAGTCGTAACCCCCAAATGTGACTCTCGTGCCGCTCTTGAACGTCTTGCTCATCTCGGCATAAACATAATTGCCCGCGTCATATCCGCGATTACGGACCGGAATGAAGAGGTTGTCGCCCACGGCCAGGGCCCAACCGTTGTCTTTTCCTTGATATGGTTTCCACTTGATAGTCGGGACTAACGTGGTTGAATCTGGTCCCGGCTGGATATTGCCGGTTAGGTTCAGTCCGATTTCCACGTTGTTGCCGGCGCCCATCACTATTCGCGGGACGAATGAAGAAAACTTCGTGACCGCGCTGCCGTCAGTCGGTTTCAAACTGGCATCTAGTTCTGCGTATACCTTGCCCTGATCAAGCACGTCTGTTGTCGGCACGTTGAAGATGGTCTGTTGACTGTGGGCCAACGACAGCGCGCCACTTAGCAAAAGCAACAGCACGAGGCCTGGGCCCTTAATCAAATAAAGCTTCTGAGTTGCCACTTTCTCTCCTCACAAATAAGCTGATAGTCGTTTCATTCGGACTTAAACTAGATCGCGCAACCTTCCGAATCTTCACGTAACTTTTGTGCTGATACGTTTTCGACGAGCTTCAACGCTCTTCCCAATCTAGTTTTTCGGAACGTGTGATCGCCCTTGCTGTTTTCGCATTGAATCAGAATGATTTCGTCGTCCTCACCAATGCCAGCTTCTGACATGGCTCTTTTAATGTCCTTCCAGGTCATTCCCTTTCTCCTCATTTTGTAATTGCGCAACTTTGCTGCTCTTTGCCAGTTCGTTCTCTTTGTCGATCAAATCGAGACAATGTGCGCCAAAAATGAGCAGAGGAATGGTTAGAAACAACAGCAAGGTGCCGCAACGCTGAATGAAGCCACTATGCCAATGTGAACCGGTGAACCACACAATGGCGGTCAAGAGCGAACCGGCTAAGGGCGAGAGAATGCCAAAGCACAGCCCGCAGACGGCCCCCGAACTTCTCCAGTTCCAGCCATGAAGATGTATTTGTTCCCTGACTGACTGCGGAGTCAGCTTCATCATTGGCAATGAAGATTCAGTTGTCATAGCTCCTTGCCTGTTCACGCAAAGAAATGGCGCGAAGCACACGCTCCGCGCCGTTTCCTTTGGCGTAATATTCGTGCCCTTCTTCTAGCCTGCGAGGTTAGCTGACGGGCTTGGACCAAGAAGTGTCCTACGTGTAGTCACGATTCGCCCCGTGTCTCGCATTAGCAAGACCTTTGGTTCCCCCGCGCCACTCTTCGGCGATCAAACGCAAGCGCGAGTGGCTTCGGCGACAAATTGTCAACAAAAGGAGATTACGCCGACGCGTATAAAGACGGTGTAAAGAGTTCATAAAAAGTTTGTAAATGACAGCGGCAGGGGCAGGAGCAGGTCAGCGATCAAGGCAAATTCTCTTGCATAGAGGACTCTTCGGTCCAAGACGTTTCTGATTTCGCGTTTTGCACTCTCCTGGAATAGTCTCTTTATGATCGTTTTCCAAAAGCGTGGAGCAGCGGTGGCCGACTTCGAGGTTTCAGAGGCTTAAAGGTCTATCAACTCGCATTCAGTTTAGCGATGGAGATCTATCGCGAATCAAAGAAGTTTCCCGCGGAGGAGAAATACTCACTCACCGATCAGATTCGACGTGCCTCACGCAGTGTCCCAGGTAACATAGGAGAGGGCTATCGAAAGAAGCGTTACCCGAGAATGTTTATTAGCAAGATGGCCGATGCAGACGGCGAAGCCACAGAGACTCAAGTATGGCTGGACTTCGCTCAAGCGTGTGGCTATCTCTCAGAAAAGAGAACACTTGAATTGAGAGGCGGTTATGAAGAAGTGGGACGAATGTTAGGCGGCATGATCGCTCACCCAGAACGATTCTCGCATTGACCTCCCCTGCTCCTGCTCCTGCTCCTGCCCCTGCTCCTGCCCCCGGCTACAGCAGCGTGCCGCGCAAGATAACAACGGCGACGCTGAAGTAGATCACCAAACCGGTAACGTCGACTAGCGTCGCCACGAATGGTGCGGAAGAGGTGGCCGGATCGAAGCCCAGCCGGCGTAGAGCGAAAGGAAGCATCGAACCGGCCAGCGTGCCCCACAACACAATTCCTATTAACGCCAGGCCCACGGTGATCGCCACCAATAACCAATTTGGTCCATAAATCTTGGAGAAACCGGACCAGATAGTGATTCGCAGGAAACCAATAGCGCCAAGAATTAGACCAAGGCCCAGTCCTGCCAGCACCTCGCGACGCATGACGCGCCACCAGTCCCGTAGAGTTACTTCACCGAGTGCCAGAGCTCGGATCACTAACGTCGAAGCTTGTGAACCGGAGTTGCCGCCTGAGGAAATAATAAGTGGCACGAACAGCGCTAATACGACGGCCCGTTCAATTTCTTTTTCGAAAAACCCCATAGCAGTGGCGGTCAACATCTCGCCAAGAAACAGGATGACCAGCCACGAGGCGCGTTTCCTGATCATCAACGGCAATGACACCTGCATGTAAGGTTTGTCCAAAGCGCCCGGCTCCACTGCCGCCATGCGCAGGATATCTTCAGTGCCCTCTTCAATCAGGACGTCAACCACATCATCCACCGTCACAAACCCTACGACGTTGCCATCTTCTTCCAGCACCGGAACGGCCAACAGGTTGTACTTTCCAATCTTCTGAGCGACTGCTTCCTGATCGTCATGAGCGTTGACCGTGATCGGCCTTTTACGCATCACCTTGGCAAGCGGCGCGTCAAATTCGGCCATCACCAGATCGCGCAGCGAAACGGCGCCCAGCAAACGACTGGTCTTCGGTTCAAGCACGTAACACGCGTAAATCGATTCCTTCTCGCGCGCCACCGCCCGGATGTGTTTGAGAGCGGCGCCGACGTTCATGCCCGCATCGAGTTTGACGAACTCTGTCGTCATGATCCCACCGGCTGTGTGGGGCGGATACTGCAGCAGGCCTTCAAGCTCAGCGCGCATTTCAACGCTCAACTTGGGAACAACGCGATGACGTTCGTGCAGCCCCATCTTCTGCACGACGTCGGTGCGCTCATCAGCCGCCAGGCCCGCAAGAATTTCTGCCACCCGCGCTGGTTCAAGTTGCTCGAGAATTGCAGCGCGGCGGCGCATGGTCGGTTGGTTGCAGATTTCGATCGCGCGAGCGACTGGCAACATCGACACAACCGTCGCGGCCTCGGCCAGCGTGAGTTCATTAATTAACTCGGCAAGATCGGCTGCATCCAGATCAGCAACCACCTGTCCAATGCCAACGAAGCTCTCATCAAGCCGGGTATGGATGCGTTCCAACAATGCCTTTAGATTCTCTGTGGGCATAGTCGTTCCTTTCAGAAGCGGAGACTTACGTATTGAAGAAGCGGGACGAAGGTAACCTGAGAGATGAAACCTCTGGACTATGCATCGCTGCGTTTCGCGCATCGGAGATGCGCAGCGAAGGTAGCCAGCGGTGCAACCTCTGGGCCGTGGTATTCATTTTCATTTGCGCGGTGGAACCGCGCCCAGAATCTTTGCGTCTCCGACGCGCAGAATTGCGTTTGCGATGGGGGTCCAGACGTTTCACGTCTGGCTACCTTCGTCTCGCCGCTCCGCGGCGAACAACCGTTTATCGACTCCCTCCAAGTGGGAACCTTATCCGTTAAGATTGAACCGGTAGCCTACCCAGGGTTCGGTAACAATGTAGCGCGGCGAGGCAGGATCGGATTCAAGCTTCTTTCGCAGATTGCCGACGAAAACACGCAGGTATTGATCTTGCTCGACGTAGTTGCCTCCCCACACCGCGGCCAGCAGCGTATGGTGAGTCAACACCTTGCCGGAGTGCTGGAAGAAGTAGCTGAGCAGATCAAATTCCTTGGGTGTTAAGCGGACCTCATGACCGCGCACTGTCACGCTGCGAGTTTCCAGCTCAATCAGGAAATCTCCACCTTGCAAGGTAGTTTGTTCGGGCTCAGCGATTGGCTGGGACTGTGCGCGACGAAGCGAAGCACGAATGCGGGCCAGCAATTCGTCGAACCCAAACGGCTTGGTCACAAAATCATCAGCACCGATATCCAGCGCCTCGACTTTGATTTTCTCATCACCTTTGGCCGAGAGAATGATTATTGGAACCTGCGATACAGCGCGCAGTTTGCGACACAGCTCAAGTCCATCCATGTTTGGCATAGCGAGGTCGGTAACTACCAGGTCGGGATGCCAATCACTGAAAGTTTCAAAGCCAGCGAGCCCATCGGCCGCCGCGCGCACATCATAACCACGCGACTTCAATCCGGTGCGCAGCACTCGTGTGAGTTGCGGCTCGTCATCGACCACCAGAATGCGCGGTTTATCGTTCATGCTAGTTGACTCGGCAGCCCAACCGCTGCGTTCGGCTGCTCGGCGAATTCTTCATCACCGATGGGCAACGTGAAGACCACGCGAGTCCCATGTCCGCTGCCGCCTGATTCAATCCAGATCCTGCCACCGTGTGCTTCAATAATCCCTTTGGCGATTGCCAATCCCATCCCGGTTCCGGATGGTTGCTGCGTACTAATGTCGCCGTCACGCGTAGCGCGGAAAAACTTATCGAAGACGCGCTCACGCAGATTAGCAGCGATACCTTCTCCGTGGTCCTCAATGGCCATTGTCACCATGCCACCGGCGGAACGGCGCGCACAAATGTTTATGATTGTTCCTTTCGGTGAATACTTCGTCGCATTGTCGACCAGGCTGTAGACCACTTCGCTTACCGCGCGCTCATCCACGCGAACAACGGGCAATTCCGCTTCAACGTTCACCACAACCTTATGGCCTTTGGTTAAACTTTCAGCACGGGTGAGCGCGGTTGCGATCATCTCGTCGACAGTTCCCCAGCGTCGGCGCAGGTGTAGTTCTCCGGCCTCAATGCGCGCCAACTCGATCAGTCCGCTGATAAAACGATTCAGGCGGTCGCTTTCTTCATCGATCACCTCCATCATTTCTATCCTTGATTCAGCGTCGAGCGCGACGACTTGATCCTCAGGCGACCGGCCGCGAACTTCATCCAATAGCGTCGTGATCGATGCCTTAATGGAAGTTAGAGGCGTTCGCAGATCGTGAGTGACCGCATCAAGCAACGCTGACTTCAACTTCTCACTTTGGCGCAAAGCCTCCGTGTAACTGGCGCGCTCAAACGCGGATTGTAGTTCCTGGTAGAGTCGTTCAATCTCGCGCCTGCCTGTTTCGGCTTCCTCCGCTCTGCGTCTTGCGCGAGCGGAAAGCTGACCGACAGCGAGCGCGGTCGTAAAGAAGGCTGCCAACGCGATCCAGTTCTGGGGATGGGCGATTGAAAGCGTATAAAGCGGCGGAAGAAAAAAGTAGTTAAGGGAAAGAACCCCCAACAATGAAGCTAACAGTGCTGGTCCACTTCCCCAAAACAGTGCGACGAAGAGAACGACCAATAGGAAGGTCAACGCGACCGTAGTTGAATTTATTTGATCGTGAAAAGGCGCCAGGAACGCCGTCACGAGGGCCGCTGCAAGCACAGCGCCAACGTAGCTCGCCCATTTCCGATTTAATAGATTTCGGGCCACGCGCTCATTGTAAGGCAGTTACACGATAATCAAAGAGATGAATAGCGAAGCGAACTTACCAGGAAGCGTTTTGGATTCTGGGCATACTAACGTTCGATGCTATTACCCGATCGCCCTGCGACGTCGAGCTCGATGCCGCCGGTTGCACCTTCGCACCCGTTAGACACTTTCCCAAATTTGAACATCCAGAATGCGAAATAACCTTGACTGAGACCTTGCATATGGATTAGTTTCTCCTTCGCAAGACCCTAGTGTTAGTTCCTAAGCAGCAAAACTGCCTCTGCCCAGTGTTGTTTACATAATCAATCGGAGACTTCGAGAACCTAGGTAGAAGGGTTGTGTCCTCGGGGCGTTGGACTATTCTTCAGCCTGAGGCTCTGGAACGGTGTCGAGAACACCACCCTCACTTCTTGCTACAGCAAATCGTGGAAGACGCTAACGGGCTCTGATTCAAACTGCGATGTCGAAGAAGAAGCACTTTCTAAATCAACTCCTGGAGCGGGAGACTTACAGGCTCTATCAAGAGAGTGCGGTCAATCGCTTTCTAGGTTGGCTGTATGACGATTCAGTAAAGGTGCTTCTCGGACGACCTTTGGGTATGTTCTTTTATAATCTGCGCGCGATCTTTCTCGGGGGCGGGCTTCTCTATCTGATAGTTTTTTGGGTACTTTTACTCTTCTTCTCCCATAGTCCCCAGATGATCGAAACCGCATGGGTTCTGCTGGGGTTCTGGCTCATAGATACGGTAATAACGGTTTCCTGGCATCCATCATTCGTTAAGAAACTAAACGCGCTGGCCAAATCCCCGATACCCGGGGAGTTCCCGCCTCTATTTGATCGGTATTTCATCCTCGATTGCTGTGCGGTTGTATTGCTAATTTTGGTTGGTAGGTACTTGGGTCTGGGCCTTGATCTCTTTGCTTGCCTCCTTTTCGCCAACGCGTTGGTCTACAGTGCCTATGTTCCAGGCGCACGAAAAGTTAATCCGGTAATAATTACGCTGAGCTTTCTCGTCGCTGTCACAGTGCTTGCCCTTCTCTTCCTTTTGTTTGGAGTTCAGTTCATCGTAACTGGACCGCATTGGTTCGCCATCATGATTGATGTGGGACCGGTGCTCGCAATGTCCTTGCTTACGGTGCTATCAGTTTCAATGATTCCCTGGCTAAGAAGTATCGAACATGATCTAACGTTTGAGATGCTTAAGCTAACTGGTGAATTCGAAAACATACTATCTGAGCCCATCATCAAACCACCATCGGGCAAAACCGATCTGCATCGAGGAAAGCTTATTGAGCAGCAATTCGGCAAACAGATCGATAGGGTCTTAAAGCGTTTGTGTTCGCTGGGGTCGTCATCCTGGTATCACTCAGCTTGTTTATGGTTTGTCGAGAACCACATGGATCGCGGGTTGGTCCTCCTTCCCATGTACCATTTCAATTTCAATGAGGCCAAGAGCTGCAAAGAGGGAATCAATGTCTCCGATCTGGCTGGTCTTACTCAACTGAAGTTATTTCATTCGCTCAAGGATCAAGCCGAGGATAACAACAGTGCATTGAGAGATTTTCGTAAGGGTGTCGAAGCCCCGGCGGCGTTTGTGCCACTCTATCGCGGCGAGAGACAAATTGGGGTGTTAGCCCTATATGGCAGCGAACAGGGGCCCCCGTTGCAGCGCCAGGAAGAGGCATTCTTGAAATCAGTGGGCTCGATTATCTCCAACACCATGGAACAGTGGGAAGGGCGCTATCACGCGTTTCCGCAAAGAGAAATGGATGATCTCTTCAAATGCGAAACTCTAGCTGAAGTGTTCACCAAGACAGCCAAGATCATGCAGGAGTATCTCGTTGCTGCCGGCTGCATGGTAATTTTCAGACCGGAATCCGACAAGAATGAGATGAACATCATAGCCAGAGTTGGGTTTACCAAGGATCTTCTAAAGACAAATCAGTACGCGGTCGGCCAGGGTCAGACCGGCGTGTGCGCGGCCACCGGCAGAACCCTCCGTTTCGATGATGTGGCTTTGCACCGAGACGAATTCGATGCTGACTTGCTTGAGGGGATGGAAGCCGCACACAAGAAGCCAATCACCTCCTGGATGGCCATTCCGATAGGACCTCACAAAACAAACCGTGGGGTTATCAAGGTAGTTAATCGGGCTTCACGGTTTAGTTGGTTCAGAGATGAGGACGCAGAGTTAGGATTATCGCTCGCCCTCCGTTTACACGTGATTATTGAGAAATTTCAGTTTATCGAACAAACGATTGTCGCAAAGCAAGATGCTGAGGCTGGGCGCACGGAAGCGCAACTACAATCTGAAAAGGCGAATCGTGAGCAGAAGAAAGCAGAGCAAACTGCTATGCAACGCCAGGACGATCTGATGATTATTACCCATCAGTTACAAGGGCCTCTCGACTCGTTGATCGGCACCATCTCCTACTTGCAAACAAAACCTGCTCTCAAGAGCTTGAAAGAACTGGCAATGTTGGAAGCGTTGGTTGAAGACGGAATTGCCTTGTGTTACGGCACCTTTACAACCTTCGCACTGGGCGCCAACCAAAAGGCTTCGTTTGATGCCGATTACATAGATGCACCAGCGGAGATGGCGAAACTCTGTGAACGGCTCCAAAGAACGAACAAGAGGGATGATTTGACTTTCTCCCACAGCAAAGCGGATGGCTTCCCAACGTTTCTAATGGATAGAGACGTCTTCACAAGCGTACTTTATAGTCTGATTCACAACGCGATGAAATATTCGGACAAACACTCTGAAGTTGAGTTGGAGTGTAGTTTTGAACGCGATACTGGGGAAGCTGCTCTCAAAGTCAGAAGTAAGGGAGAACCAATCTTGATGTTCGAAGCTGACAGGATATTTGAGAAGTTTGAAAGAGGACAGATCCAAAAGAAAACAGGCAGACATCATAGTGGCGTCGGTCTTGGTCTTTGGGTAGCAAGAGAGTTAATGAGAGCAGTCAACGGGGACCTGACGGTGCATCTATCGCCATCGCATCCGCGTCTGTCTGTTTTTGTTATGCACCTTCCAGATTCCAAGCACCAGTCTAACGTCAGTTAAATTGGTACTTCCTGACCGTTGTTTTTTAACTGGCGGTTCGAGATATTTGGTGAACAACTCCGAGGCACAAACACTTATGGCGAAAGAAATTCTCTGGCTAGACAATGATCCGGTTTTTATAGAACCTTACCGTAATTTGTTGGATGACGAAGGTTACAAGGTTGCCGTGGTCGAAACTGTTTCAGATGCCGAGGAGGCTATCGAGGGTCACCGCTTTGACCTCTTGATTTTGGACACGATGATTCCAACCAAGAGCGAAGAAGAGGAGAAGAGATTTCCGCCCGATGAGACCAATCGGGGCCTGAACACCGGGTTAATCTTTTACAAGCTCTGGAAAGAACCTCTAAGTGAGGCGGGAACGCGAGTCCTCGCCCTCACCGTAAGGATCGATGAAGCAATTCAACGCGAGTACATGAGACTTGGCCTGCCTCCGGAAGGCTTCGTCAGGAAAACGAAAGTGAAAAGGGTTGAAGATGTGCTGCAAAAGGTACGCGCGCTCATTGGCGATGCCTTATGAGAGAGGTGGCTTGGCACTTCCAGGGCGCAAACATCGACGACTGAAGAATCATGAGACGCGCTAGTAGTGCAAGGAGGTTATGACCATGGTCAACTCACTAAGAACTGGCACCCAAGGTATTGACGACACGCAAAGACAGTTTCTGAACTGGATGGGGTGGAAAGTTCTTTTGCCGTTGATCTTGCTAGTGCTGATTTGGCCGCTGTATGGGTCGATGCTTCATCTTCCGCATTCATTTATTCGAGCTTTCGCTCCAGGTGACTTATTAATTTTCTCATCGCTGATCTTGATGGAGGCAGCAATTGAAGGTGAACATCTACCTCATCAAAGTTTTGCCTCCCTGCTTGCCCGAATGCTTGCCAAAATATCCGCAATTGTTTTCATCGCCTCCTATGTAGCCATCAGATACACCGTTGTGCTTCATGAAAACGGCCTCTTAAGGGAGCTGTCCAGCATTCCTCAGCTCGATCCGGCACAGGTGGAGAAGTTGAGTGAAATGTCGCTTAACAACATGCTGCCGTACTCTTGCTTTAGCTGTGCAGTCGCCGTCGTTTCAGTGATATTTAGCGTCTTGGCATTTTGGAAGAACGTACGTTTTGAGCAAACAATTACCATCAAACGTCTCAAGCAGGAATCTGATCCTCAGCCGGAGGTAACAGGCTGATGCACTTTCTGATCTACACACTCACCATTTTGGTTCTCTGCCTGGGTCTCGTATTCGCTTGGATGATAGTCCGCGAAACGCGAAAAGTTAGGGAATCGCAAGAAGACATCCTCAGCATTCATACCGAACTGGAAAGAGCTGTAAAACTTCTCGATTCCCCCAATGATTCCCAGATCATCGTTGGATTACAGATTCTTTCAACCATGAATGAGCCGGAAATTCGACTAAAGGCATTGCCAAAAATAGCGGACCTCGTAGCTCACAGTAAAAATCCCAAAGTGGTTGATCAAGCGCAGTTGGTTATCCACCAAGTATCACTCTTAGGCCGCTCATCCTGAATCCTTCGTAACTTAGGCTCTCAGCAGTCGTCCTCCGCAAAGACCTCTCCTTTAACCTTGCGAAGCAACTCACTCCGATCTGGCTACGGTTCAGTCATCATTGCCTTCGGGTGACGCTGGGCACATTGAAAGAGCGATATATCACCAAGGTTGACCGCATGTTTGAAAAGGCCGCTGGCTTTGTGGCAGGTTTCGCATTTGCGAGTTCCTTTCCGTAACCACTTCCGATCGGCTAATATCACAAAACGGCGATGGAGTTCGCCTCATAACCACCTTAAAGGGTTGATGACTCCTGATCATTGCCGCGCTTACGCGCGAGATGGTTAGGAGTTTTTCTTTAGAGGAACATGATGAGCAAATTATTTCTAATTGGTCTGGCAGGGTTCGTGGGCACCGTGGGAAGATATGGATTATCTGTCGTGGTAGCTAAACGTTACGGTGAGACATTTCCGCTTGGGACACTCGCAGTCAACTTGATCGGTTGCTTCCTGGTTGGCTTGCTGTTCCATCTAATGCAGGAACGTTTTCTCGTAAATCAGAACCTGCGAACAATCATTTTAGTCGGTTTGTTGGGCGGCTTCACTACGTTTTCATCTTTTGGGTTGCAGACTTTTACTCTGCTGCAAGATGGTGAATTCGGGTTCGCCGCTCTGAATCTTGGTGTTTCCAATGTGCTCGGTCTGCTTCTGGTATGGGCCGGTTACACTTTGGCCAGGGTTCTATAGGGAGACGCATTCGTTGTAAAGCATGACGCTGCGTAGTTCTGTGGCTTTGGGTGCACCACGACCGTAGTTGTAAGCTAAATTGAACAGTGAACGGAACGAGTCGCACTTTTTCAATCAGCTTTTAGGGAGGAATCAAAACGCATGCACTCAAATACACGGCGCGATTTTTTGCGCACATCAACAATCGTCGGAACGGGATTGGTGTTGGTTGGTTGTGGTGGAGGAAATAGGGCGAACACCGAAGAACCGAATCACGAGCAGGCATCAGTCAAGCCTCAGGAAAATAAGTTGGGCGGCGAAGTCACCGCTACTGAAGATTTGATGCGTGAGCACGGAATTCTCAGACGTGCCCTGCTGGTGTACAGCGCTGTGGCAATCAAGCTGCGAGCGGACGCTTCGGCGATTGCACCGGATGCGCTACAGAAGACGGCGAAACTATTCCGCGCGTTTGGTGAAGAGTATCACGAGAAAAAACTAGAGGAAGCTTACATCTTTCCAGTAGTCAAAAAAGTCGGAGGAGAGGCTGCGACTTATCCCGACATTCTCGTCGCGCAACATAATCGCGGACGTGAGATCACGGATTACATCATCAACGTGACGCAGGGAGCGAAGCTGGGAACCAGTAATGCCGCTGCATTGGCAAAGTCTCTGGAAGAATTCGTCCTGATGTATCGCAATCACGCCGCGCGTGAAGACACGATAATCTTTCCCGCTTGGAAACAGACGCTGACGGGCAAACAACTCGACGAAATGAACGACAAGTTTGAAGACATCGAGCACGAGCAGTTTGGCGAGGACGGATTTGAAGATGCTGTCAAACAGATCAGTGCGATCGAGAGCAGCCTGGGACTTGCAGACATCTCTCAGTTCACCGCGGCCCCGCCGCCAACAGTATAAGACCTGGAGCAGCGGCGCGGCCTCTGAGTAAACACAGCGAAGCCTGAGACCTACACCTTGACTATCTCGCGGAATTAACCGAAAGTTTGTTTTGCCGTCGCTCAAGTTCCAGGGGTTCACCTACTTATGTTCCCCCAAAAGCCTACAAGTTTAATAGTCTCGGCACTTTGCTTCTACCTGGTGCTAACCTCCATTTCTCCGCTAGCGATAGCGCAAAAGAAAACTGCGCCTGTTGAATCGACCCCGCCACCCATCAGGGAAGAGTTCAAGTTCGGCAAAATCGATTTGGAGGTTTTTGAACAGTCGGATCTGCTCGATAGTAAGCTCGAACGTGACGGACTCGTGCTGCATGACGAATCAGCGAATGCTTATCTGCGTCGCATCGGACTCTCGCTGGTCCCTAAGGAACTCAGTCTGGAGAGGGTGGCGTGGAACTTTCGCATGCTTCGCGACCCGCAGCCGAACGCTTTCGCTCTACCGAACGGTTCGATATACGTCACCACTGGATTGATTTTCCTTGTCGATAACGAATCACAGCTGGCTGCAATCATCGCGCATGAGATGACCCACGTTTTGCGGCGGCACACCTATGTCCAGAATCGCAGCAACCGCAAGAAATTTCTCACGATGAACATCATGGCTGCAGTCGGCACATTTGCACCCGGCGGCATTGTGGGGGCCGTGATCACAATCGTGACCGCCGTCGCTCCATTTATTTTAATGGCGACGGTATATGGTTACAGCCAGGACCTTGAACGTGAGGCTGATCTCAAAGGCGTGGACATGATGATCAGTGCCGAATACTCGCCCGAAGAGATGGTCAACGTGATGAGGTTGCTGGATAAAGATATCGAAGGCGAGAACATCAGACTCTTCTATAACGATCATCCATCACTTGAAGAGCGAATTAAGTATCTGAGTTCGTATCTCGGCGCGCGGGCCGACAGAGTGACGCAACAGATGGAGCTTAATCGGGAGCGCACAGCCTACTTCAAGACCATGGAACCCGTGATGCGGCACAATCTTCAATTGTCGATCATGGCTGGACGTTTTCGTTCGGCGCTCTTTCACGCGCAACGTCTGGTGGATTTTCATCCTGACTCGGAAAATCTGTTTTGGTTGGCAGAAGCCTATCGTACTCTCGGGCCTCGTTCCTCACAGCTCACGGATAAAGAACTGACAAACAGCGCCAAGAAAGACGCGGCGAAGAAACGCGTGAAGCGCACGTTGGAAGAAGAAGAACAGGATCTGCTCGCGACGCCGTCAGGAAAAGACAATTGGCAAACGCACCAACAAAAGGCCGAAGAATTCTACTTGCGCGCCCTAAGCGCTGAGAACCCTGTGCCTGTGATACATCGCGGACTGGGCATGCTTTACGAAAAACTCGGGCGGGCTAACGATGCTGCCTCCGAATATGGGAAGTACATTGAGCTGGCGCCGGCCGCGATCGATCGCGAACGAATCAAGAAACGCATTGAAGCGCTAAGGAGGACTTAAATTGAAGCTGACCAATTCTCTCGTGTTCAGACTGCGAGTATTAGTCTTAGTAGTCGCAACCCTGCTGCTGGTGGGTTTCACTTCCCACTCTATTCACGCGCAGTTTCTCCATCCTAAGATCAAATCGAAAGAAACCACCATTCGCACAGTTATTGTCTTCCCCGCGAAAGTCAACGTGGTCCGCGATAGCATGAAGGGGCCGGAAGGAATGGCCGCTGAGTCTGACGAGTTGAGCATGCGCGTAGAAAAGATGATCGCTGAAGTTTTTTCGAAAAAGAAAAACGTGACGACACTATTCCCACCATCTGCGGCATCCAGCCAGAGCGACGCTCAACCGAACTACAATGTCGCAGATTTTCAAACTAAGTTTGATGATCTGCTACCCAAGATCATGAAAAAACGTAGCGACGTTAAAACAGGCCGCTTCACAATGGGCGATGAGGTGCTGAACCTAAACCTGGAGAAGACCACGGACGCAATAGTCTTCATTCGTGGCGAAGGAAAGAAGCTGACGGGCGGCAAAACCGCCTTCACTATGCTGGTTGGCGGAATGCCCGCTTATCTCAGGTTAGAGATCGGAATAGTGGACGCTAGAACCGGTGAGGTCCTGTTGTACGCGGATCCCATTTTCACCGGCGATCCAACCAAGGCCGTCGATCGACTGCGAAAGGCCCTGGAAAAGGGTCTCAAGAAACTGCCGGCCGCTCAACCAACGCCTTGATTCGAGGTCGAAGCCTGTGCGGTAAGACTCAGCCCTTACCGGTAACGCTTTCAATCTGCTTTCCCGGCTCCGCCATCCGATGTGCGGAAGGGCCCTGCCCTTCCGGATCGGGTTGAATGATCTGGGGAGCTATGACCCAGGTTTCGGCGTATACGCTGCCGACCAAACATAACTCCCTTCCAGCACGCACTGGTCTTGCTCGATCGCTGTTCCAACTTGATAAGGACCAGTGAAAGTCGGGCAGCCACACTGCACCAGCGGCAAGTGAGTTGTTGGATCTATTTTACCTGTGCGTTTGCAAGGTGCGGTCATGCATCCGGCATAGGGCGCAGGCGTCTCACAAGTTGTCGGGTGAATGCTGAACTGCGGATCCGCTTTCGCCTGCTTCTCGAGATAGAGACTGAAAGTCGAGACCAGGTCCGCGCCGGGGATCAACGTGTTGTTGTTAATGGCCTCGCATACGGGGGCCTCAAGCGATCCGGTCGGTTTGCAGTTACTACCATCCTTCCCGCACGCAGCCACTGTCTTAAGGTACACATCACGGTTCAAGATCGCATTGATATCAACTTTATAAGTTTGCCCTGCGGGAATTTCATAACAGGTGCAGTTGGCGATGCCGAGTCCGTCTGGCGTACAGGGCGTGGTTGGTCCCGGCCCGGAGTAGTAGCAGAGCGCGATTGCCGCGCCGGTGCATTCGAGAAAGTTCGCCGGCTTCGTTACAACGTCTGCCCACGGTGGACCATACGGCGTCGTCGGCAGCGTGTTGAGTTTGAATGGTTTGAGTTTGGTATACCGATCGAAATCAAAGGACGGACTGGAGGCAGCGGGCTTTTGGCCTGCGGTGTAATGCAGCCCTGCAAACAGTACCAGGCAAACGAATCCGATAGTTGTGATCACTGGAGAAACTTTGTAGAGGTTTTTCATTGTGCAGCTCCTTGAGAATTAGCGCTTGAGAATTAGCGTCAGTTTGGCGCTCAGTAGATGCAAGGTTGGGCGCACCCGCAAGAAACTCGACACCGAAGGTTCAGGGGCGGACTCGACTTTCGGTACGTGGATTCTGCGATTTTTGCTAATCAATGTCCAGGATTTTTGATGAGGGAAATAGGCTGTGACTCTCGCGCCCTAAGACAATTACTCACTCGACTCACGGGAGTAGGGCGACTCCGCCGCACTCCATGCGGTAAAGGCTCGAGCCTTACCGCAAAGCTTAATCTGGTTCGCGGCTGCGCCGCCCGATGTGCGGAAGGGCTCTGCCCTTCCTAATAGCATTCAATGATCCATGGGGCTATGCCCCAAAGTTCGCTTGCAAATGCTCGGGGCGCAACCGCTGGGAATGAATCGATGCCGGTCCTTCGGACCTCATAGTTCATTTCCAATACCGTAACCACGACCTGACGGTCGTGGCTATTTCCTAACGGCCCTGCGGGCCTTGAAGCTATGCGCAACGCGTTAGCTGCGTGCGTTAACACACATTGCCTGGTCTCACCTGAAAATGCGCGAGGCATTTGCTAGAATTAGCTTCCCCCCTTTTTATCGATTCCCAAACCATACGCAATTACTGAGGAGCAGCTATGACTGAATCCGCGGAACGGATTGAAGATCGCCTTTCAGACTTCACTCGCGACAAACGCATTCTTTTACTCTCGTTGATGGCCGTCGTAATCGGAATACTCAGCACCGTGGTCGCCAAGCTGTTGGTTTGGTTGATTGCCATCTTTATGAATCTTACTTTTTTCGGGCGCATATCTGCGGAATTTATTTCGCGCACGAACGCGAGGGCCGGTTGGCTACACGGCCTGGCCACGTCTGGCGGATCCGGTGGTTAGTTCAATCCGGTTTTCGAAACCGTCTGTTTGCGTTCGCGCTGAATGCCGCTCATTCATCGCAAACTAACAGTTTGCGTTACAAATAGGGAGACTCTGATTCGCATGACACCCGACCATAAGCAGATAAAGACCTCGAGCTGTGCCATCCCTTTCAAGTTCTTATCAGTTTTGTTTGTTTGTTTCTTCGCCGCCGGTATCGCCGGCGCGCAACAACCGCCACAGTTGCTCACCTACAATGAACTGGTCCAACTTTATGAGCAGAAGGTCCCGCCCGAAGCGCTACAAAACAAATTGAACAGCCTGTTGACTACGCCGTTCGTCAGTAACGCAGCGTCGTCCCGTGGGGTGCAGCCGCTCGTTCCGAGTTCACCGGACCTCGGCCAGTTTGTGCGCGTTGTCGCCTGGAACATTGAACGCGGATTGGAATACGACGCGATTCAAAGTGCCTTTACAAACCCCACGCGCTTCGCCGCGCTTATCGACTCGTCGCTTTACCCACGCGGCAGCGCCGCGCGAAAAGAGATTCTGGAGCAAGTGGCCCTAATGAAACAGGCAGACGTGATCGTGCTCAACGAAGTGGACTGGGGTATGAAACGTACTGAATATCGCAACGTCGTTGCTGATCTGGCAGCAGCAATGGGAATGAACTACGCCTATGGTGTCGAGTTTGTCGAAGTTGACCCGATTGCGTTAGGCATTGAGAAGTTTGAGGAACTACCGCCGGCGGACGCCGCGGAAGTTGCCAGTGAAATCAAGGTGGATCAATCGCGCTATCGCGGGCTGCACGGTAACGCGATTCTCAGCCGCTTTCCCTTGAAAAACGTCAAACTGGAACGATTCCAGCATCAGCCACACGATTGGTACAAAGAAGAGTTGGAAAGTGTGAAGCCACTGGAGAAAGGCAGGCGCAAGGCCGGCGAAATCGCTTTCGGTGAAAAGATCCAACGCGAGGTTCGTCGCGGCGGTCGCATGATGTTGACGGCGGAGATCTCTGATGCGCGAATTCCCGGCGGAGCGATGATGGTTATCTCCACGCACCTCGAAGACAAAGCCAAACCGGAGGGTCGTCGCAAACAACTCGAGGAGCTACTTGCACTAATCAAAGAAACAAACTCGCCTGTCGTAATGGGCTGCGACATGAACACCTCGACGCACGATTCGACTCCGGTCTCTGTGAAACGTTTGTTGATGAACCGATTGGGCAGTAAAAGCTTTTGGTTGAAACAGGGATTGGGAATCCTGACCGGCGTCAAACTGCCGTCACTTCTGCTTACTGGCCTCAACACTTATCGCACGCAAGCGGACCCCACCGTGCGTAGCGTTCCACTGGTCGCCTCTAACCCGGAAGCCGAATTCTTTGATCGTTTGAAAGACTTTCGCTTCGCAGACGGCGGGGCCTTCGATTTTCGCGGCGAAGCCGATCGCTCAACCGCCGGCAAAGACGGTCCGCTTTCCAACTCAAATCAGCGCGGTGATAAAGGGTTCATTACTACGTCGGAAGTAGAGCGGACCATCGGGTTTATGGGTAGGTACAAGCTTGACTGGATTTTCGTCAAACCGCCTGCGCTCACGGACCCTTATGCCAAAGACGCGTCACACAGATTCGTCCCTCACTTCGGGCGAACGCTTCGACCTTTGAACAACGCGATAAAGGATCGTATCTCAGACCACTCGCCGCTTATGGTGGATCTGCCGCTCGCGGAGCCGAAAATTCCGAGTTAGTTAAAGACGCACGTCGGTCCTCATCTCCCTCGATCGGTATCGCGTTCGGGTTGCGAAACGAGTTCGCCAAGGGTGGCGCGGATCGCTTGTTCGCGACCATCGCGTAGGATGTTGAATGTCACTTCAGTGCCAGGCGCCGTAGCGGCTACCTGATTGCGGAAGACGTTAGGATCGTTTACGTCGACGCCGTTGAAGGACGTAATAACGTCCCCAGCCTTCAGCCCAGCTTTATCTGCTGCGCTGCCCGGTCTTATCTCGGCCACCACGACACCTCTGGTTTCCTTGACCCCAAGTTTCTCCGCCGGCTCTGTCCCAGCTTTTACGACCGCTATTCCAAGTTGCCCCCGACGCACTTTCCCCGTCTTCACCAACGTATCCGTTACGGTGCGCGCCATGTTGGAAGGTATGGCAAAACCAATTCCAATGCTCCCGCCAGAAGGAGATAGAATTTGGGAGTTTATGCCGATGAGTTCGCTGCTGGTGCTGACGAGCGCGCCTCCGGAATTGCCCTGGTTTATTGGCGCATCAGTCTGCAGAAAATCTTCGAAGTTGCCGCTGCTGAGGCCCGTTTGCCGGCCCTTGGCGCTGATGATTCCCATCGTTACCGTTTGCCCTATTCCGAGCGGATTGCCAATCGCTAACACAACGTCTCCGACTCTTACTTTATCTGAGTCACCCAACGCCAGTACCGGAAGGTTGGTTGCATCGACCTTTAGGACCGCTAAGTCACTCAGCGGATCCGAGCCGACAACTTTTGCGTCGATCGTGCGGTTGTCGTTCAGATCCACCTTGATTTGTTCGGCGCCATCGACCACGTGATGGTTCGTTAGAATGTAACCGTCAGTGCTGATGATCACACCTGAGCCGAGACCGCTGCGATGCTGTTCCGGCATCTGCTGTGGCATGCGGTCACCAAAGAACTGGCGAAACATCGGGTCGTCCATGAAGGGATACTGCTGCGGCGCGCGCACACGCATTTCCGAGTGGACGGTAATCACTGCCGGCGAGACGCGGCTCACGATGTCGGCGTAAGAAACAGGTGGACCAGCAGCGGTGTTTGGAGGTCCGTTGTTAATTGGTGCGTTGTTTATTCCCGGATCTGAAGTTGACGCGAGCCGGAGTGCCGGATTACCGCGGTTGCACGCTGCCAGTAATATTAGCAAGAGCAGCATTCCGGCTACGGCTATCTGTCCCTTGTAGGTCTTTATCTCTTTGCTGATCATAGCTCCTCCGATTCCTGGCCATCCGCGTGCTCGCGTGAACCGTGCGACATTCCGCTTGCGAAATTATTACTCCGGCATCTCACTTTCGATCTGCAGCTCATTCTTAACTTCGAATAGCCCTGAGACGCCGCGCGCTCTTATGTAAGCCAGTTGCGCATCACCCTTCGTGGCCACTACACCCTTTAATGAGGCGCGGCCATTTGCGACGATTATGTGAATGGGTGGAACCGATTGAGTCGCGTACCGGAATAAAGGCGAGTTCGATCCGTAGATCGTGCGATAGAGCGCGGTGCGGAGCCGGTTGTCCTGGGGCGAGAGAGGCAACACCTCAATCTCGTTTACCACCTTCACCACACCATCGATGTCTTTGATCCGCGCTTCAGCGTCAGACCTGGTGGACGACCGAACCACTTGCCCTTTTAACACCACGCTGTTGTCAGGTTGAACTTGAAATTGAAGCCAATCGAACACGCCGTAGTACGGCAAGGTGACAAGCTCGTGCCGCACTTCTCTAATTGTCCGGGCAGACGTTTGCGGGCTGCCGACTGCATTGCGGACAACAGGTGAAGCTAAAGCGAACATTAATATTGTCAAAACCAGAGCAAGCGTCCTTAGTTTGCGATTGCACATTGCAGAATCCCTCCAAATTTTAGGCGGCATATTTCCACTCACTCGGAAATGAATTACTGAAAATTCCCTTGTTCTCCGCCCTTCGGGAATTGTGGGTGCACAACTCATGCCACCGAGTCTGAACGGTGTGATCGTTTTGGTTTATGTTTGGAGTGTATTAGCGAATTCGCGGTGCTGAGATGGCGCTGGGTGGCCATCCTATAACCCTCTGTGCCTCCTCCGTGTCCTCTGTGTCTCTGTGGTGAGTATTTTTGGCTGGAGTCTGTCCACCACAGAGACACAGAGGACACGGAGGTTTCACAGAGAGATGAATACTACTCACGTTGTCCCAAACCTCACTTTTTCCTCCATAAATGCTAACATCCAAAAGCTAATCCTAAATCGCGAATCTAGCCGCGAGGTGGGCAACCGAAACATAGAAAGGTCCGCAAAAACACATGCCTGCCTCCATAGAACTCGAGCGACGTTTGCGCTGGGCTGACTCTGATGCTGCCGGGCGCCTGCACTTTCCGCGTATCTTCGAACTCGTCGAGGAAGCCGAAAGCGAACTCGTGCGCAGCATCAATTGGCCGATGAACCGGAGCATGGGTTACGATTTTCCCCGCGTCCACGTCGAATGCAAATTTATCCGAGTAATCGAACTTGATGCGCCCTTCCGGCTCCGCTTCGCCGTGGGAAAACTCGGTCGCACCTCGATCCGCTATGACTACCAGGTCTTCGGCGCCGATGATCAACTGGCAATTGAGGGAACCATGACTGTAGTGGTCTTACAGAACGGCAAGCCGGCAGAGATTCCGGCCACGCTACGTGCTGCGTTGGCAGGCTCAAGCACTTAACTGGAAGAGCTTGAGCCTTCACGTGCGTTATCTTTTGAAACCCGTTCAGCGATTTTTACGTTGCTAACCAAAAGCTGATTCATCGTCGGGCCAAAACTTATGTCTACAGCTGAAGTAGCGTTACCAACAAAAATCAAATCATCGCAGGAAACTCTCGACGCCTGGGTCTGTGAGGTAGTGCAGTGGCACTTCGATCCGGCGACCGGCTGTCCGTTTTGGCTGGACTACGCGCAGAACCTCGGCTGGGATCCACGCGATCGGATTCATTCTTATTCCGACCTCGATCAACTGGGGCCCTTTCAGGATGAATGGCTGCGCGGCGGCCCGGTGCGCCGGTGGGTCCCGCGGGGCTATGGCGACCGGCCGGTCTACACATTCGAAACGGGCGGCAGTACCGGCGTTCCAAAATCTCGGATCAACATCGAAGACTTTCGGCTCGATTACGAAGCCTTCAGTAATACTCTCCCTGACGAATGCTTTCCGCAGGGCGCTGATTGGTTATCTCTTGGTCCAACCGGGCCGCGGCGCCTGCGCCTGGCTGTTGAGCATCTGACTCAATATCGCGGCGGCATCTGCTTCATGATCGATCTCGATCCGCGTTGGGTTATCAAGCTGCTCAAGATGGGCCAGCCCAAAATGGCCGAGCAATACAAACAGCACGTAATCGAACAGGGGTTGACGTTGCTGCGCGCGCACGACAACATTCGTTGCCTCTTCACCACACCGAAGTTACTGGAAGCGCTCTGCGAAAAAGTTTCGCTTAAGAAAATGGGTATCACCGGGGTCTTCTGCGGCGGCACCGAGATGACGCCTCAGTTTCATCGCTTTGCGGTGGAGGAACTACTCGAAGGCGCATACTTTGCGCCGACCTATGGGAATACACTGATGGGACTTGCGGTGCACAAACCGCGCGAGGCTGAAGACAATTTCGCGGTGATCTATTATCCGCCGGTGCCGCGCGCTGTGATCGAAATAGTCGACCCGGATGATCCCAACCAGATTGTTAGATATGGTGAAACGGGTCGCGTTCGCCTGACGACGCTGACCAAGGAATTCTTCATGCCGCGCTTCCTCGAACGTGACGAGGCAGAAAGAGAACCGCCTTGCGAACTTTACCCGTGGGATGGTGTGCGGAATGTACGCCCATTCTCGCGATTGCAGGCGAACGTCGTCGAGGGTGTTTACTAGCCGTGACTGTTGAAGGTGGCCACTAAGCCAGGAGTCTCAGCGTCAGGAAGGGGGCTTGCCCCCGCTCTTTTGAAATATCTTAAGACTGAGCGGGGCGAGCCCCCTTCCCTACCCCGAGACTTGGTTGCTTGAATCTCAAATTCGAAATCTTCTTATGCTTCATATTCCTATTCTTCGTCGTGGTGAACCTTATGAAAGTCTTGACGTGTCCAAGCTGGCGCATCACCAGACTGGCGAGTTGTTCGTCGAAGTCAGTCAAGCGAACAATGGTTTGATCAGGCGTGATCTGCGCGATCAGAAAGCAGGTCGCGACAAACTTGCAGCGTTCACAACGAGCGAACTCGTCGACATTTGCAAACGCGCTGCTGAACACTTTCTCAACGCATCGCTCCCGCTCGGCGACTCAACGCAGTCGCCTGAAGATTATGTACGGCAGATTTCGGCGACTACGGGCATGCCTCACGTGTTGGCGCGCGGGAACATGGCAAAGCTTCACGGCGTGCTCGCTGAGGCTGGCGATGTAATTAACGGGCTCACCAGGAATGTTGATTGGACAATTCTCGATCGCGGCTTCGGACAGAGCAACGGGAACTCCTTAAGTTTTTATCCGCGCACTGAGGCGCTTGGTGTAGTGCTGCCAAACAATTCACCCGGCGTCCACTCCCTTTGGATTCCGGCGCTTCCTTTGAAGATTCCTTTAGTACTCAAACCCGGCAGCGCTGAGCCGTGGAGTCCTTACCGGATTATTCAGGCGTTCATTCGGGCTGGCGCGCCGCGCGAGGCGTTCAGTTTTTATCCTACCGATCACGCCGGCAGCGGCGAGATTTTGCGACAGTGTCAACGGGGGATTGTTTTTGGCGATTCGAGTTCCACAAGTCTCTGGAACAATGATCCGCGCATTGAGATACATGGTCCAGGGTTCAGTAAGATCGTAATCGGTGAAGATTGTATAGACGACTGGGAAAAGTACCTCGATGTAATGGTTGCGTCTATCGCCAACAACGGCGGGCGCTCGTGCATCAACGCGTCGAGTGTCTGGGTTACGAATCACGCGGAGGAGATTGCTGAGGCGTTAGCGAAACGGCTCGCGCGTATTGTTCCGCGCGCAGCTGACGATCCCGAGGCGCAATTGGCGCCATTCGTCGATGCAAATGTCGCGACCCGCATCTCGCAACTGATTGATCAAGGCTTGAGTGAACCTGGCGCCAGCGAAATCACCGCTTCATCTCGTGACACGGGACGACTTGTTTATCGGAACGGCTGTCCATATTTGCTGCCGACTGTGATCCTCTGCGAAAACGCGGCCCACGCAATGGCCAACCGGGAGTTTATGTTTCCCTTCGCCAGCGTAGTCAAGGTAGACGCGCGGCAAATACCCGAAGCGTTGGGGCCGAGTCTGGTAGTCACCGCGATCACCTCTGATTCCGAATTAATCAACCGGCTTGTCAGCTCCCCAAATGTGGATCGGCTAAACATTGGAGCGGTGCCCACCAATCAGATCAGCTGGGACCAGCCGCACGAGGGGAACCTTTTCGAACATCTTTACGCGCGTCGAGCTTTCCATCACGCCGTGGCGGTGTGAAGTAGGACAGACATTCTTGTCTGTCCATATCGATGGGAGGACAGACAAGAATGTCTGTCCTCTACAAACTGGTGAAAATACTTTATCTCACTGGCGGCGCCGGACAAATGTATTGCGGCAGCTGTCTGCGCGATAACGCACTCGCAACTGAGCTCATCTCGCGCGGCCACGATGTGACACTCCTGCCCGTTTACACACCCACGCTCACCGATGAAGCAAATGTAAGTGAAGACAAAGTTTTCTTTGGCGGTATCAGTGTTTACCTTGAGCAGTATGTGCCGTTCTTTCGGAAGTCGCCCAAATGGATCGATCGCTTGTGGGACTCGAAATCTTTGTTGAATTTGGCGTCGCGTCGTTCGCTTTCAACCAGCCCGCAGATGCTTGGTGAGCTGACGGTTTCAATGTTAAAGGGCGAGGACGGATTTCAACGTAAAGAGATAGCGAAACTGGTTGAGTGGTTGAAATATGAAGGGCCGCCAGACATTGTTAGTCTGCCCTATACGCTGCTGCTTGGCTTGGCCCAACCACTAACAGAAGCGCTGGGACGCCCCATCTGCTGCACGCTTCAGGGCGAAGATCTTTTCCTTGAAGGCCTGGAAGAACCATATCGCAGCGAGTCCAAACGTCTCATCAGGGCGAACCTCAAACACATCGATGCCTTTATTGCCGTCAGCGAATACTATGCGGAGTTCATGCCAACTTATCTGGGCATCCCGCGTGAGAAGATTCGCGTTGTGCCGTTGGGAATTAATCTGGAAGGTTACGAAAAGCAAAATTCTGAACCGTCGGGACAATTCACTGTAGGCTTTTTCGCGCGCATCGCGCCTGAGAAAGGCCTGCACGTATTGGCAGACGCTTACCGTCGATTGCGCGCGCGGGGTGATTTACCAAATGCCCGTCTCGAAGCCGCCGGCTATCTCGCTCCCGAACACAAGGGCTATCTGCAGGACATCGAACAAGAGATGAATCGCTCGGGCTTCGGTAACGAGTTTCAGTATCGCGGAGTTCTGGATCGCGAACAGAAGATCGCTTTCCTGCAAACGCTCGATGTCCTTTCGGTGCCGGCGACTTATGATGAACCCAAGGGGATGTTTCTGCTGGAAGCGATGGCCTGTGGCGTTCCTGTGTTACAACCGCGACGCGGCGGTTTCACTGAACTTGTCGAGGCGACTGGTGGCGGTGAACTAGTTGAACCCGACAATCCGGAAGCTCTGGCTGCAGGAATTCTAAAACTCCAACGCGATCCGGCGCTTGTCCGCAGACTTGGTGAGAGCGGTTTTGAAAACGTGCGCCAGCATTATAGCGTTGCGCGAATGGCCGATCGCGCGCTTGAGGCTTATGAGAGTGTACTCACATAACAAGCGGGCTTGCCCCCGCTCCGATCCGTTACTGATACTCCGGACTGCTTATGCTCAAAGTTGAGAACATCTCAAAAGAATATCCGGCGCCTAACGGCCCGCTCAAAATCGTCTCCGATGTTTCACTTTCGCTTGCGCGCGGCGACGCAGTCTCAATCATGGGCCCGTCGGGCAGCGGCAAGAGCACGTTGCTCTACATCGTCGGCGCACTTGAGCCGCCCACGACCGGCACCATCAGCCTTGAAGGCCAGAATCCATATCGACTGAAAGAAAGAGAGCTGGCCGCGTTCCGCAACCAGGAGATCGGCTTCATCTTTCAGGACCACTGCCTGCTGCCACAATGTTCGGTGCTCGAGAATGTCCTTACGCCAACACTGGTTGCAAAAGTCGCCGCAAAAGTTGCCGGCAGCCGTGAAGAACGCGCGCGCGAGTTATTGAACGTAGTTGGCCTGGCTGATCGACTTGATCATCTGCCGGCGCAACTTTCCGGCGGCGAAAAGCAGCGCGTGGCGCTCGCGCGCGCGCTGATCATGAAGCCGCAACTGCTTTTGTGCGACGAGCCAACCGGCAATCTTGATCACAAATCCGCGGAGGTGGTCTCTTCCCTGCTGCTGGATCTGCATCAACAACAGCAGACGATCTTAATTGTGGTTACACATAGCGCTGAACTTGCAGCTCGTTTTCCGCAACGCTACGAATTGATCGACCGGCAACTCCGCTCGTCTTAGGCAGCAATGCAGACCGCCCAACTAATAAAGCGAAGTCTGATTCACTATTGGCGAACGAATCTGGCCGTCGTGGCTGGTGTGGCGATAGCCGTTGCAGTGTTGGCCGGCGCTCTGCTCGTGGGCAATTCCGTGCGTGCTAGTTTGCGCGATTTGTTTCTGCAAAAACTAGGAAACACAGATTACGTTGTCACCTCGTCAGGCTTCTTCAGAGAACAACTCGCCGCCGATATTCAAAAACAGCAGCAGTTCGCATCCGCAGGTTTGGCCACGGTTGTGCCGCTGATTGCATTGCCTGGCGCCATTACTCACGAGGCAAGCGGGCGAGTGGGCTCGGATATACGGGTTTACGGAATTGACGAAAAGTTCTGGGCGTTTCAGAACCGCCAGAATCAGGCGCCGCAAAATCGAGAAATCCTGGTGAGCGATGGTCTGGCTGCCGAGTTAGGAAGTCACCCGGGTGATTCATTGCTCTTGCGCCTGCAAACTCCCAATCAGATTCCGGTTGAGTCACTGTATAGCCGCAAGGAAGAGTTGGGCCGCACGCTCCGTCTCACCATGCGCGACGCGCTTTCACGAGAGGCGCTCGGCGAGTTTTCCGTGCAGCCGCAACAAGGCCCGACGCGCGCAGTCTTCGTCTCTTTAAAAATGCTGCAAAGAGAGCTGCAACAGGAGGGCCGTGCCAACCTGATTTTGATCGCCGAAAGTTCAGAAGCCAGGTCCACTCCGGGCAGCAGAGTCGAAACGTTGAATCGAATCATCCACGACGCGACAGCGCTTGAAGACTTCGGCATTCAACTGAAAACTTTGGACCAACAGCAGGTTTTATCAGTTGGCGCCGGAGCCGGCCTGATATCAGAACCAGTAGCTAACAGCATCGAGCGAGCGAGTCAGGCCGCAGGTATGGGCAATGGCGCCTCGTTTCTGTCTTACCTCAGCAACAGTATTCGGAGAGATGACGGTCGGGAAATTCCGTATTCCATTGTCACTGGAATACCAGGCGAGCCGGCGGAGATCTTGGAACCCTCGCGTGGCCTACGGATGCCAGGCTGCTACGCCGAGGATTTGCCTGGTGCAGACAATCAATCATCGGTAGCACAGATGCCACCTATTTTCTTGAACGATTGGGCGGCAAAGAACCTGGATGTAAAGCCCGGCGATCGCCTTACGCTGGATTACTACGTTTGGTTGGACGAAGGAAAGCTGGCTACACATTCCGCCGAATTCAGTCTGCGATGCGTTATTCCCATGAGCGGACTCGCGGCTGATCGCGATCTTGTTCCTGATTACCCCGGCATCACTGAGTCGGCAACGCTCGGCGATTGGAATCCGCCGTTTCCCATTGATCTAAAACACGTGCGGCCTCAGGACGAGGATTATTGGAAGAAGTATCGCACTACACCGAAGGCGTTCATCCCTTTAGCTGTGGCGCACAAGCTCTGGCAATCACGATTTGGCAAGACGACTTCAATTCGCATCTCGCCGGCGCCCGGGCAGACTCTGGAACAGGCCCGCGCGGCATTTGATCGCAGCCTGCGTTCAACGATAAACCCAACGCAGGCGGGACTCTCGATTCAGCCGGTGCGCGCGCAAGGGCTACAGGCTTCGCACGGCGCGACTGACTTTGGCGAATACTTTCTCTACTTCAGTTTCTTTCTGGTCATCTCGGCGCTGATGTTGTCGGCGCTATTTTTCAAGCTTGGCATTGAACAGCGCTTGCGCGAAATCGGTGTATTGCAAGCAGTCGGTTTTCCGGCGGCGAAAATTCGCGCAGTTTTTCTCACTGAAGGATTGCTGCTCGCAGTTGTTGGCAGCCTGATCGGATTAGCAGGGGCGATAGGTTACGGAGAATTCGTGATCGTAGGACTACGAACCTGGTGGGTCGACGCAGTCGGAACCACGATGCTGCGCCTATACGTTTCGCCGTTGTCGCTTGGCCTTGGTGCAGCCGGTGGAATAATCGCGGCGCTGTTATGCGTTGTCTGGACGTTGCGAGGTTTGGGAAAGAAGTCGACTCGCAGTTTATTGTCCGGCGCTACGAACGAAGCTGCACGAGCACGATCGCGGGGACCACGCGGAGGGCGACGTTTCTTCACGTCGTTTGGAGTGGGAACAGTGCTGGGGATCCTTGGCCTCGGCCTGCTGCTAACGGCAGCACTACAACTACTAAATCAAGTCGCTGGTTTTTTCGGCGGCGGCACACTACTTCTGAGCGCCGCTCTTTGTTTTCAGTCGGCCTGGTTGAGAAAAGCCAAAGGAAAGTCGATCGGCAATCCCGGTTGGTGGTCTATCAGCCAGCTCGGGTTTCGAAACGCTACGTCGCGGCCGGGTCGTAGCGTGCTGTGCATTGCGCTGATCGCTTCCGCAGCGTTTATCATCGTCGCCGTTGACTCCTTCCGACATCGAGAAGGCCCACACTCGCGGGACAAGAAATCAGGCAGCGGCGGCTTCGCCTTGCTGGCTGAGTCGTTGCTTCCCATGGTTCATAATCCCAACACTACCGAGGGACAGGATGCTTTGAACCTGCGCAGCGACGATAGTCATTCACCGCTGGCTGGCATAACGTTCGCTCGTTTTCGGGTACGCCCCGGTGACGATGCCAGCTGTTTGAATCTGTATCAGCCGCAAAACCCAAAGATCATTGCGCCCACCGATGACTTCCTCCGCAGCAACCGCTTCGTATTTCAAAGTTCTGTGGCGAGTACTAACGAGGAAAAAAACAACCCGTGGCTGCTCCTCATGCGCCAGTTTCCCGACGGCGCCATACCTACAATCGTGGATGCGAATTCGCTCACCTACGTATTACACAAGAAACTTGGCGAGGATCTAAATATAGAAACCAGCAATGGGCCGGTGCGACTGCGTCTGGTTGCAAGTCTCTCCGACAGTATCTTCCAAAGCGAGCTTTTGATGTCGGAACAAAATTTCATGCAGCGCTTTCCGGATCAACAAGGCTATCGCTTCTTTCTCATCGACACTCCTGCGCCCGAACAGTCGGCCGCGATTACGACAGAACTCGAGAAGCGGCTTTCTGATCTTGGGTTTGATGTACAAGCGACATCTGAACGACTGGCAGCTTTTCATCGCGTGGAAAATACTTACCTCTCGACCTTCCAGATGTTGGGCGGTCTCGGTTTGGTCTTGGGGACGCTGGGAATGGCAGCGGTCTTGTTGCGTAATGTGTTGGAACGCAGGCGCGAGTTAGCGCTGTTGCGGGTGGTCGGCTACAACTCGTCGCATTTTGCGCTGATGGTGATTGCCGAAAACGCTATGCTGCTCTGCTGCGGGCTTGTCACGGGAACGCTCTGCGCGCTGGTGGCGATCGCACCGGTGTTCTTCTCGCGCTCAGCACAACTTCCCGGTGTGACCCTGGGTTTGTTGTTGATTGGAGTATTGATCTCAGGTTTGACTGCATCCGTCGTTGCGACCTGGGCGGCAATGCGCTCGCCGCTCTTGCCTGCGTTGCGCGCCGAATAAACGCTCAAGGGATTTGCTGGGACCGCGGGCGCCCCGCCCGCAATGAGCGCAAAGCGCGAACAATTCTTTGTCCCAAGGACTTACTTTATGAAATGCTTCGCGCCTGCGGCGCGTTTGCGGGCGGGACGGCCGCGGTCCCAGACAAGCGCTTGAGTGTTACTTCTTCTCTCTCACGTCGTAAGCGTAGATCGTGTCCTGGTCGCGCAGGTAGAGTCGACCGCCGGCGATCACTGGATGGGTCCAGGTCGGCAACGATCCCTGCTGAATGTTGAAGCGACCTTTCTCGCGGTAACCGGTTGGAGACGCTTCAACGAGTCCAACCACGCCGTTCTCACTCAACGCGTAAAGATTTCCGTCGGCATAAACCAGCGAACCCTTCCCAACGCTGCGGTCCCGCCAGGCCACTTCCCCTGTATCAAACCGCATGGCCGTCAGGATTCCGCTCGAAAACCCGTAGAGATAATCGCCAATCAGGATCGAGGTGCTGTGGTGATTCTTCATTTCCTTCGTGAAGTAGACTTCCTTCGCGCTGCCATCTGCACTTACTTCCATGAGCGCCGCCCCGGTCCCATAGTCTGACGAAACGAAGACGCGGTTGCCGCGCACGACGGGCGTGGCCACGTTGGCGACATCGTTAGAGGCTTTCCCATATTCCCAGAGGAGTTTGCCACTCGTTAGATCGAGACCCAGCGCTCGACGATCCGTAAAGAACACAACCTGCGTGACGTTGTTGACTTTCACCGGCATCGCTGAAGAGTAGCCGGCCTTGTCGCTCTGGCTCTTCCAAATCAGGGAACCGTCTTTCTTGTTGAGCGCGATCACCGAAGCGCCGGGACCGCCGGCATTCACCAATACTTTTTCGCCAATCACGAGCGGCGACTCACTGATTCCCCATTGGATGTTTGCGCCGCCAAACTTCTGCAGCACGTTCATAGTCCAGATGACCCGGCCCGTACGAGCATCCATCGATGAAAGGTCGCCGTTGCCGCCGAATGCGTAGAGGGTATCGCCGTCGACCGTAGGAGTTCCGCGTGGACCATCGCCGCGACTGTCGCGATACACACCGCCGTGCGCAGTTGCCCAGGCTTGCTTTCCAGTAGCAACGTCGAAGGCGATGACGTATTCACGGTCACCACGCACGCCCATCGTATAGATTTTGCCGTTAACAACTGCCAGCGATGAGTAGCCGGTTCCGGCGCCGGCAGCTTTCCAGACCAGTGGCGGCCCACCGGCTGCCCACTGTTTCAGCAGTCCCGTCTCCGTTGAGATGCCATCGCGATTCGGCCCGCGCCACTGTGGCCAGTTGCCGGACGTCTGGGCCGCGACTTGTACGGACAAACTCAGCAGGATGATCAGGGAAGAGATTGCAGTATTAACGCGCGTGGTCATGATCCGATCTCCTTAACAACTATTGGCCAGATTGTTTCTGCTTTCTCTGTGCAACCTCCGTGGCCTCTGTGTCTCTGTGGTAAATCAGGCGACTGAAAAATATCACCACAGAGGCACAGAGGCCACGGAGGTTGCACAGAGAAACTCTATGACGAAGGTTTGAAATACAAAACTAACCCGGCGCCGGCTGCCGCCAACACGAATCCCAAATACAGCAACGGATTCGGCGCCGTCTTCGGCGGATGCTGCCAGGTCGAAAACAGCACGTTGACTACTGGAGCGCCGGCGAATACCAACGGCATAACGTAAGTGGGCAAACCGCCACTCTTAAAAGCGAAGATAATGCAGACAGCGCCGATCGCTCCTAATGCGCCGCCCAGGGTTGCTGCCAGCGATCCTTTCATCGTGAAGCCGTGCAACTCACCGTGATACCCAAGGTTCGCAACCGGCACTAAAACGCCAATTAGAAAGTAGGCAATACCGACGCATAGCAGGGCTCGCATCGGGCTGCCCAATTCAACTTGTCCTTGATGAAGCACCGGTCCATACAATCCCCACGAGAGCGCGGCGCCGAGAGCAAAAAGGATCCAAACCATTAGGGAGACCTCCAAACTTAGAAGTAGATTAGTCGACCGCGGCACGCAACTACGAAACAACGTAGATGACAATTCGGCCAAAAAGACTCGTAGATACTCAACTACTGTGAAACCAAAACCGTGTTGTTGCCGTTCTAATGACTAGTCGCATTCTAGCAGTTAACTTTTCGACTTTGATAGACAAAACTCGGATTGGGTTGTTCCACCTCCAATCCTTTCCGCAAGCATTTTCAAAGGCATTTAGTTCATAATGATGGGAATCTTGTTTGCTGTCCGTAATTTCGTTTTCAATCCAAAAATGCGTAAGAAGGACGTCATGAACTCAACCCCTCGAAGAATCTTACCGCTGCTCCTGCTGCTGTCGCTGGCTTCGTTCGCATCCGCGCAAACATATCGCGGATCGATCCGCGGAACTGTTGTCGATCAGAACAATGCAGTCGTTCCCGCGGCGTCCATAATCCTGGTCAACAAGGAAACCAATGAGCAGCGGACGAGCATCACGAACGCAGCGGGCGAATATACGATCTCCTCGCTGCCGCCAGGCCCCTGCATACTCAAAGTTACAGCGGGAGGATTTGCGGCGTTTTCGCAGGACATCGTGGTCAACGTTAATCAGGAATTAAGAGTTGACGTCTCGCTCGCGGTCGGCGTCGTTGCGACTGAACCCTACATGATAGTTTCAACTCCCAGCGACCTGAAAAAGGACTCGTCGTCCATTGGCACTGTCATCGACAACCGCCAAGTCGTAGGTTTACCACTCGACGGCCGAAACTTTTACGAGTTAACGCTGCTGGTTCCCGGCGCTGCTCCAGCGGCGCCCGGCTCGGCGGGTTCAGTGCGTGGGGATTTCGCTTTCAGTGTTAACGGCGCGCGCGAAGATGCCAACAACTTTCTGCTCGACGGCGTTTACAATGTCGATCCGAAACTGAATACGTTTGGCGTGCGTCCTTCGATCGATGCGATCCACGAGTTTGAAATGTTGACGAGCACGTACGATGCCGCCTTCGGCCGCGCTCCGGGTGCTCAGGTTAACGTCGTCCTCAAGTCAGGCGGCAACAGCGTTCACGGTTCGCTCTTTGAGTTTTACCGGAACGGCGCGCTTGATGCGCGAAATTTTTTCGCGCCGGCAAACGAGCCTAAACCGAAGTACCTGCGCAATCAGTTTGGCGGATCCTTCGGCGGCCCAATCAAACGCGATCGTACGTTTTTCTTTGGGGACTACGAAGGCACGCGCTCTCGCGAAGGCGTCACGCGAATCACCAACGTTCCGACCGCGCTGGAACGTGCGGGCAACTTCTCACAAAGCCTCTTCGGCGCTCCCGTTGATCCCTTTACTGGCATGCCCTTTTCCGGCGGCTTGCTTCCAGACCTTCGCATCAATGCAGTGGGTCGCGCTATCGCGGCTCTTTATCCGCTGCCAAATCGGAACGTGCCGTTTCAGAATTTCGTCTCGTCACCCACGCAACGCGATAACAACGACAGCTTTGACGCGCGCGTCGATCATCGCTGGAATCAGAAAGCCGAGCTCACGTTTCGCTACAGTTTCGGCGATCGCGATCTGTTCGAACCTTTTACTGGTCCCAACCTCGCGCTGGTGCCAGGCTTCGGCGACGCAGTAAAACGTCGCAGCCAAAACGTTATGGGAGCGCTCACGTACGTGTTGAGTCCAAACTTTGTTAACGAGACGCGGGTGGCTCTCAGCCGCGTCGCCGCGGCCGTGACGCAGCAGGCCAGCACGTTGAACCCGACTGTCGGACTTCCCGTTGTCTCCCCAAAGTCGCGCGACGCAGGCCTCAGTTTCATAACCGTAACTGGCCTTTCACCGTTAGGCGACGAAGGTAACAATCCGCAGAACAGCGTGACCAACGTGTATCAAGTTCTCGATAACGCAAGCTATGCACACGGCAGTCACTTGTTCAAATTCGGCGCCGACATTCGCTATGCGCAACAGAATGCGTTTCGCGATATTGAGTCGCGTGGTCGCTTACAGTTTTCCCCCTTCGCGCAAATTTCGGGGAACGCGATTGCAGATTTATTGCTCGGCTTTCCTTTGCTGACCAGCGTAGCTCGCGTCGATAACACTCAACACTTGCGAACGCAAAGCTACAACTTCTTCTTCAATGATAGTTTTCGCGTCAGACCGCGCCTGACTCTCAATGCAGGCCTGCGCTACGAATACAACTCGCCACCAGTCGATTCTGAGGATCGCGCTAATGTTTTCGACCTCGCTTCGCGCAACCTGGTGCGCGTCGGCACAAATGGAGTGCCGCGTGGCGGCTATCACGCGGACAAAAACAACTTCGCGCCACGGGTAGGGCTGGCGTGGACACTCGGCTCGAGTGAACGGACCGTACTGCGGGCCGGCTACGGCATTTACTACGATCAATCGCCGCTGGCTCCAGGCGAGGCGCTCTACTTCAATTCGCCATACTTCGACAACAACATCTTTTTCTCGCTTCCCGGTTTGCCATTGACGCTCTCAAATCCGTTCCCCGCGTTCTTCCCATTTCCGCTGCCGGATTCGGCGCTCGCGATTCAGCGCGACTTGCGCACCGCTTACATGCAGCACTGGAACTTCAACGTCCAACAACAACTTGGCACAAACAATGTGATCGAAATTGCCTATGTCGGTTCCAAGGGGACGAACCTGTTGACCGCGCGCGACATAAACCAACCGCAACCCAGCGCCTTACCTCCGGGGTTGCCATTCGTGCCTCGACCTGACTTCCGGTTCGATGACATCGACCTGCTCGAGTCGCGAGCCAATTCCAATTACCACAGCCTCCAGGCGCGACTGCAGCAACGACTCGCGCGCGGACTGAATTCGCTGGTGTCGTATACCTGGTCGAAGTCGATTGATGATGCTTCAAACTTTTTCAGCAGCGCGGGCGATCCAAACTTCCCACAGAATAGCTACAACCTGAAGGCCGAGCGCGGGCGTTCAAATTTCGATGTTCGGCATCGCCTGTCGGCTAGTTATTCCTACGATCTACCTTTCGGCAAAGGACGCAAGTATTTCGCAAACGGGGGCTGGTTAGTGAGCGGCTGGCAGAGTTTTGGGATTCTCACATTTCAGTCAGGGCGGCCGTTTACCGTGGCGCTCTTGTCTGACATCGATAACAGCGGCACCGGCCGATCCATTCTCGGTTTCGGCGCAAACGATCGACCCAACGTCGTGGGAAACCCGCAGCTGGCTAATCGCTCGCCGGAACGTTGGTTCAACACCGCCGCCTTCGCTTTTGCAGCTCCGGGCAGCTTTGGCAATGCGGGGAGAAATATTTTGGATGGGCCCGGGTATCAGAACGTGAATGTCTCATTACTGAAGAACACCAGTCTTTCAGAAAACATCAACGTGCAATTGCGGGCTGAGTTTTTCAATTTGTTCAATCATCCAAACTTCAACCTACCAGACAATTTCCTGGGCTCGCCGACCTTCGGTCGGATCACTTCCGCGCGCGATCCGCGGCATGTGCAGTTTGGCGTGAAGCTGTTGTTCTAGGAAGGTAGGAAATCTTCAAGTTGTGTGGTGTTGGATCAGCGGGGGCAAGCCCGCCTTCCTGACCCTGAGCTTTTCATACTTGAGTTCCTGATGAATACGTGAAGGGCATTCAATGCTGGAGTTGTCGAGCGAGTTGAAAAGCCTCGCAGGTCAGGAAGGCGGGCTTGCCCCCGCTCTTTAGTCTTCCTGCAACACTGCGTCATCATACTCCTGATACTTCGCTGACATTACTTGCCCATCTGGCGTCGACTGCTGGAGTGGTGCGGGCGCGCCGTCGAGTTGTTCGTAAAGCGGCGGTGGAATCACTGCGAAATCGGCCATCGGGCCATAAATGCTGTCGACCCCTTCCTTGAAAACATCACCCATTAAGAGACTGATAATGTTCTTACGCTCGTCGGGATATTTCTTCAGGAACTGTGAGAAGCTGAAACCCTCGTTGTAAAACGCGTAAACGAGCTTGCGCATCGACTCAATGCCCTGATCCAGCTTCGCCTGATACTTACCGAGGCTGGCCCCGGTGAAATCGTTATTCCTGAATGCTTCATGAATGCTGTCAGCGGCGAGTTCCGCCATTTTTAACGCCAGCAAGACGCCCGAAGAATAGATCGGATCGAGAAAACCATACGCGTCGCCGATTAAGATGAAGCCATCACCGGCGCAACTCTTCGAACGATAGGAGTAGTCCAGAATCGAATAGATTTTGTCAACGCGCGTCGACCCCTCCATACGTTTCCGGCATGACTCAACTTTTTCGACCTCTTCGTTAAAGATCTTCGCCAGATCCTGGCCGCGTCCCTGGACCAAATACTCCGGATCCGCGACCACGCCAACACTCGTGATGTCGTTCTCGAGCGGGATATACCAAAACCAACCGTTGCTTCCCAGCGGCGTACGCAAAACGAGGGTCGCGCCGCCATTAAGATCAGGTTCGCGATGGGCGCCTTTGAAGTAGGAATAGAGCACAGCC
The DNA here is from genome assembly GCA_036009765.1 of Pyrinomonadaceae bacterium. GTDB lineage: Bacteria > Acidobacteriota > Blastocatellia > Pyrinomonadales > Pyrinomonadaceae > PSRF01. Next base: position 49,689 of record DASYLB010000040.1, read on the forward strand.
TTCTTGAGTTTTGGATCGCGAACCCGCCAGCCCAATTTATTGGATAGCATTGCCGATTGCCCGGTCGCGTCAACAACAACGGGCGCGTGAAACTCCCGCAGTGAACCATCCATAAACCGGGCTTCGACGCCAACGGCACGTTCACCGTCAAAGAGCACCCGCTTGATCTGTGTCTCCTGATAGACCTGCGCGCCTTGTTCAGCCGCGTGCTCAATCAGCATGAGGTCAAACTGCGCGCGGGTTATCTGCCAAGTCACGGCACACTCGTGATGGTTCGCTTCAAAGAAATAAAACGGACGCGACTCCTTGCCGGCTGGATTTGCAAACTGAACGCTGTACTTCTGCACAAACGGACTTGCTTTCATCTTCTCCAGCAACCCCATGCGCTGAAAGGTAAAGTAAGTGTCAGTCATTAACGATTCGCCGATGTGATGACGCGGGAACCGCTCTTTCTCAAACACCACTACACTGCGGCCTTCGCGCGCGAGGATGCTCGCGATGGTGCTCCCGGCCGGTCCGCCCCCCATAACGATCACGTCATAATTAGTTTTCATGTCCATATTCTGTGGTAAGTGAACGGTGAAGAGTGAAAGGTGAAAAGTAAGAGGTAAAAACTTTCTATTCTTTTACTTCCTGCTTTTCACTATTCATCTTTCACTCTTGCTTCCTGCCTTTCACTTTTCACCTTTCACTCTTCACTGCTCTACACGTACCGCACTGCTTTCAATTCGGGTTCAAAAAACTCAGCCAGAAAATGGTCGACCTGTAAGAGTCCGCTGCGAGTCAGATTGATCGTACCGTTTTGCCGCTCAATCAGGTTCTCAGTATCCAGATGTTCGTATACCGGTTTGAACTCGTTCCACACATCGACGCCAAACTTGCCGCGGAAATACTCCAGGTCGATAGCTCCAGTTTTGAGTTGCAGGATCATTTCGCGGATGAGCTTTTGTTTAGGAGTCAACGTCAACGCTCGCAATAAGGGCAGTTGATCTTTTTCAAGCAACGCCAGGTATTCCTCGAAGCTATGGGCATTTTGGGAATGAACACCGCCGAAGTGTGAGAACGATGACACACCAAGCCCGATCATATCGCCGCCATGCCAGAGCGCATCGGTGTAAATAAACCTGCACGGCTTGGACTTGGTGGCTAACGTGTAGGCGCTCGCGATCCGGTAGCCTTGCGCGTGAAACTCATTAAAGGCGAAATCGAGCCAGCGACGCTTCGTGTCCCAGTCGGCGATCGGCGACTCCGCGCCCTGCTTAATGATCTCCTGCGAGATGACCGTGTTGTAAGGCAACTCCATCTGATAGATGGTTACTGAGTCTGGTTGCAACTCGAGAGCGCGCCTGATTGTGTCGCGCCACTTCGCTTCGGTTTCGCCAACCATTCCCGCGATCAAGTCGATATTGATTTGCGGAAAGTCTACTTTGCGAGCCAGGGCGTAGACGTCGTAAATCTCTGCGGAAAGATGCGCGCGACCGTTGGCCGCAAGTATCTCGTCATCGAAATGTTCCACCCCGAGACTCAAACGGGTGACGCCGATCTGCTTCAATGTTTCAAGTTTCGATTGCCTCAACGTGCCAGGCTCGCACTCGAAAGTGACCTCTTCGGCGTTGTTCCAGGTCACATGCCGGTTCAACCCGTCGACCAGGTAGTGCAACTGCTTCTCGCTGATGTATGAAGGTGTGCCGCCGCCGAAGTAGGCGAAACGCAGTTGGCGTCCCTGCAGCGCCCGGGTGCGACTGTAGAGTTCAGCCTCTTTGATCAGTGCATCGAGATAGAGTTCGATCTCACTGGCGTTCTTGTCGGTATAAACTTTGAAGTAACAAAACTTGCAGCGTTTGCGACAAAACGGAATGTGCAAGTAAAGCCCGAATGGATCTTCCGTCCGCGGAGCTTGATCGAGCGCCTCGATTGCCTGCGAGACATACTCCGGCTTCCACTGTGAAAATGGCGGGTAGTTGGAAACAAAATAATTTCCGACTTCAGTGCTTGTTCCAGTCGTATTGGTCGTCATTGGCCCTTTGTATATTGCCGTGCCGCCTGCCAAAAATTCGGAATCTGTGCGAGATTTCGGATGATTAATAATCGCCGCTTAATTACACGCTAAAATAAGATTCGATCGCTTGCTTTCGATCCAACCTATCAACGAAAGTAACATCTGAGTCACCAGTGATCAAACATCGCTTACTACCGGCTAACCTTTCCATTTTTCTGAACCGGAACGTATGTTTCTGAGACTTTGTTCTAAGTCAGGTCTGTTAAGTTGCCTTGCCACTCAGATGCGTTGCGTTTCCCGAAACTATTTCCAGCCGGCTTTAGTAATACGTTGACGCAGCAGAATAGTTTAAGAGATCGAAACTGGCAGAAGAAATTCAGCTGAGACCGTAGAGCCGGAGCCTAATTGCGCAATTCCAGCCCCCACAATTCGCGGAGCCTGCTTTATTATCCGATCCTGCTAATCGTGTTTGGCGCCGGCATGTGGCTCATATTGTCGACCGGTCTGCATCTGAACCGTCGCGACTCTGGCTCTGGTCCGCCAAATTACGGGGCGCCCGTAACGACCGTGGCCAGTCCATCCGCGACGCCTCAACCCGCGGAAGTTGTCGCTCCGGGAAACCTGAGAAGCGCACTCAGTATTCTGCTTCTCCAAATAATCGTAATCATTATTGTCGCGCGAATATTCGGCCGCCTGTTTCGGCGACTCGGGCAACCGCCCGTGATGGGCGAAATGGTTGCGGGCATCGCGCTGGGTCCTTCGGTGTTAGGTCTGTTCTCTCCTCAGACGGTGAACTTTCTGTTTCCAGCCAGCTCGCTGCCAACGCTCGGTGTACTTAGTCAAATAGGTGTCGTGCTCTTCATGTTTGTGGTGGGCATGGAGTTGGACCTGCAACACCTGCGCGAGAAAGCCTCCTCCGCAATCATGGTGAGCCATGCCAGCATCATCGTTCCTTTTCTGCTTGGCTCCGCGATGGCGCTCTTGCTTTACCCGACACTCGCGCCGGCCGGTACATCATTCGCCCCGTTTGCACTCTTTATGGGAATCGCGATGAGCATCACAGCTTTTCCGGTGCTGGGGCGGATTCTCCAAGATCGCCACTTGACGCATTTCCGATTGGGCAGTCTCGCTCTCGCCTGTGCGGCGATTGACGACGTTTCCGCCTGGTGCATGCTGGCGCTCGTGATCGCCCTCGCAAAGTCAGGGGGCCTCAAAGCTTCGCTGGTAACAATTGCACTAACACTAGCTTTCATTGCTGCGATGTTCTATATCGTTCGCCTCCCACTTGCTCGGATAGTCCTAAGAAGAATTAGTGATCTACGAGGACCTCGTGGGTTGCTGGCAGGCGTACTTGCATTTGTACTTGCTTCCGCCTGGGTTACAGAAATCATAGGAATCCATGCACTCTTTGGCGGCTTCCTTGCGGGAGTTGTAATGCCTGCTTTTCCCGAATTCCGGATTTTTCTAAAGGAGCGGGTGGAGGCGTTTAGTGCCGCGGCCCTGCTGCCGCTCTTCTTCGTTTTTACGGGATTACGTACGCAGGTCGGCTTGCTCAACAATTACTCAGACTGGCTGATTTGTCTGGGGATAATTATCGTCGCCATCGCCGGCAAACTTGGCGGCAGCATGTTGATGGCTCGCTGGACAAGCATGAGCTGGCGCGACTCATTTTCGCTCGGCGTCTTGCTGAACACGCGTGGACTGGTAGAGTTGGTGGTGCTGAATATTGGCTACGATTTGGGAATCTTGTCCGCGCGTATCTTCGTCATGATGGTGATCATGGCGCTGGTCACTACCTTTATGACGACGCCGCTGCTTTCGCTGATTAACCTACAAAGACAGGCTTGAATGATTCTCGGGAGGTGTTTTATGAGTTCGTCTCGTTTGTGGTCCTCAATTCTAACGCTGTGCACAATCATTCTGTTTACCGTCCCTTGCTATGCACAGGATTGGCCACAGTGGCGCGGACCCAATCGCGATGGCAACGCCCCGGCGCTTCCGTCTGAGTTGCCGAAGACTTTGAAAGAAGAGTGGAAAGTTACTGTCGGAGTCGGACACTCCTCGCCGGTGGTTGGCAACGGAAAGATTTATGTTTTCGCCCGTCAGGGTGAAGAAGAAACTTTGCTCTGTCTGGATGCAGCCACCGGAAAAGAGATTTGGAAATCGGGTCAGCCTATCTCGTTTGAGATGCATCCGGCGGCAACTGCCCACGGCAAGGGACCGAAGTCTACTCCAGTCATCTACAAAGGCAGCGTGTTTACGCTTGGCATCAGCGGTGTGCTCTCCGCTCACGACGCCGGCACCGGGAAACTAAAGTGGCGATACGATTCTTCCAAACAATACGCCAAAACCTGGCCGCTTTATGGGACCGCAATGTCGCCAATCGTCGACCACGACCTGGTTATCGCCCACGTTGGCGGACCGGATAAGGGCGCTCTCATTGCTTTCGATGCTGAGACGGGAACTGTGAAATGGACTAACGACATGGACGGTCCGGCGTACGCTTCACCGATACTCGTTACGCTCGCAGGTGTACGCCAGGTTGTGACGTTTATGCAGAAGGATTTCGTCGGCGTTGATGCGGCAACCGGGAAACTGCTCTGGAAATTGCCGTCGAAGACTGAATACGACGAAAACAACATCACAGCAATTTCCTACAAGGACATGCTTATTTTTGCGCGCGAGAAGCAAGGCCTGGTTGCGATACGGCTCGCGAACGAGGGCGGACAGATCGTCCCCAAACAAGTCTGGAACAACACCGAGAACATGCTGTATATGAGCACGCCGGTCCTGCAGGGAAACACGCTGTTGGGTTTCTCGGTCCTCAAGAAAGGCCAGTTCTTCGCGCTTGATGCCGAAAGCGGCAAGACCATCTGGCAAGGTCCGGGACGAATGGGCGAAAACGCAGCGCTGCTCAATGCCGGCGGCTCTGCTTTCCTGGCGCTGACCAATGAAGGTAATTTGATAGTCCTTCCGGTGAACGCGAAGGAATATGCGCCTTTGATGCAATACACAGTTGCCAACAGTCCGACCTGGGCTCACCCGGTCGTTGCCGGCAAGCACATCTTGATTAAAGACGAGACAACTTTGAGATCGTTGAGCGCTCAGTGAGTTGAACGGCTTTGCTCTAAAGTCGTTGTCGACAGCGAACGTTCGACGTCGCGACGGAATGAAATTGCTGAGATTTACTCTTCAAGCGTCGCTGACGCAGCGCGGGGTTTAAGAGACGACGTGATCCCAGCCTTGAAAGGCTGGGCTAAATTCGCACCGACGCTACGCGTCGCAATCACTGTTTGCGACTGTTAGCGCAAGCCAAGTCAAACGAATTAGTCTTACACAGTCTGACAAATGAAAGGAGAAATCGAAATGAGGAAAACTATTAGCGCGGTTGCGATGGTACTTGTCGCTTCCCTGTTCGCAGTTGCTATGCCGAAAGCTGACTTCAACGGCGGGTGGATTATGGATCGCAACCGGAGTTTCGGCATCCCCCGCGACCTCGAAGCGACGATGACCGTTTCGCAAGCCGAAGCACAGATCGAAGTGGAAACTAAACTCATCCAGGCGGGAAAGGAACGAACCATCAAGGACACGTTCATCCTTGACGGGAAAGAGCACGACTTTAATCCAGCGTTGCCGTTAAGCGCACCCGCGGATGCGCCAGTACCCAAAGGCAAACGGACCGCGAGCTGGCTACCTGATGGCAAGGGAATTCTTTTGACGGAGCTGATAACGAACGAAACTCCGAAGGGACCAGTCACTACTCAAATGGTGAGGAAGTGGATTTTTACCAGCGTGAACGAACTGACGATTACGACTTTCGTCGACGGGCCCAATGGCTCTTATGAAGCCAAAAGGATCTTCACGAAGAAATAGTCGAGCGGACTTTACCTGAGAAATCGATGTGGACAGCAACGGTTCGACGCGTAGCGTCGGGATCTCAGTTTGCGACTTTAGGGCAAAGCCAATCGACTTACTCAGCGATCTTGTAAGCAGCCATCTCGTTCGCATTGCGCACAAACAAACGCCCACCGGCAATCGCTGGATAGTTCCAGGTCTTTCCTTCGAGTGCGGGGAAGCGCGCGACTTCAGTGTATTGCGCGGGAGAAGCCTTCACGAGCGCTAACTCGCCGGTGTCGCTCATTACGATCAAATGGCCGCTGGCAACAAGTACTTGTCCATAACCATAGCGCCCACCTTTCCACTTGCGTTCGCCAGTGCTCACGTCGAGACAGGTTAGAATTCCTTCGTCCAATCCGTAGACATAACCGTCATGAAGTACCGAGCTATTAAACTTGTTCTTCATATTGACGTTGTCCCAGACGCTACGCGCCGTGAGACTGTTTCCCGCCCCGGTAACTTCAACCAGCGATGCTCCCTTGCCATAGCCTGACGAAATGAAAAACCGATTCTTGTCGACCATGATCGGCTGCGAAACATTGATGCCCATGCTGGTGTCCCACGACTGACTCCATAGCAGTGCGCCATTCTCGGGTGCTAGACCGAAAACGCGATCCGCGCTGACGACGAGAATTTGGCGGCGACCCGCCAACGTTACGAGCATTGGGGAAACGTACGCCTGCCGATCGTCTTGCGACTTCCACACCGCCGCTCCGGTCAGTTTGTTGTAGGCCACTACTGACTTGCCTCCAGGCCCGCCCGGAAGAACGATCACTTTGTCATCGACGACGAGTGGCGACGCAGACATCGCCCAGCTAAGATTCTGAGCTTGATTGTCGCTAAGAATATTTTTGCCCCAACTTACCGCCCCCGTTTTCGCGTCGAGACAGCGAAGCTCGCCGGTGGCGCCAAGCGCGTACAAGCGACCATCGTCCCACGTCGGCGTGGTGCGCGGTCCGTCTCCCGTGTCGTCGGTGTATTCGGCGTTCCAACCCTGAATCCAGAGTTCGCGACCGGTGTTGACGTCGTAGGCGGCCACCACTTCCTGACGACGACGCTGTTCGATGGTGTAGGCGCGGCCGTCGGCAATTGTAAATGACGAGTAACCCAGCCCGGCTGGTTGTTTCCAGAGCAGCGGCAATCCTTGCGCCGGCCACGCTGTCGACACTGCCATCTCATCGTAGCGACCGTCTCGATTGGGACCGCGAAAGTTTGTCCAATAATTTCTCGAGGCGTGCGCCGAAGCTGTTTCGGAAGATTGACCGGGAGTGACTCCGGGTTGACCTGCCGCTGCAGTTTGCGGACTCGCAGCACCTGCCGGCGCTTGCGGATTTGCCGCCGCTTGCTGCTGCGCCTCAAGTTGCTGTTGCGCTCGATGCTGCTCCAACGCCGCGTAGTGTGCTTCGTTGGCGCTGGATTTTCTCAACGCTTTGAAGCCGAAGAAATACCCGGTGCCAAGCAACAGGATCCCCAGCGACGCCAGGAGTTTGGTTTTGGTGGGGATTTGGCGGTGTACCCAGAGCAGAGCCAGGCCAACAGGCGGAACCAACAACGACGCAGCAACCAGCGAAGTCAACGACCGGTACCAGGGTGTCGATTCTTGAGTGTCGAACATCTCAATTCCTCCAGATTTAGAACTGGCCCCGCCTTGGAGTGCGGCGACCTGTCGCCGCTTTGGTTACTTCAATCTAAAACTTCCTCGATGGGATAGCATCGGGCGGTCAGCGTTGGCAAAAGCGGCGACAGGTCGCCGCACTCCAAGGAGATGCCTCCTCTGCTATTGTTGAGTGCGACAATTAGAACATTCGTAGGCAAAATTGTTCCGCCAATGCCAGCATCAGTTACCAATACAATACAGCGTCCTCTCGCCACGAATGAAGATGTTTCCATCAGCGATCGCAGGAGATGCGTAAACCGGTTCACCAACCGAATTTGTCGCAAGTATTTCGTGTTTCGGTCCGGCCTTTATCACGAAGCTGTCGCCGTCTTCACTGGTCATTAGAATTTTTCCTTCAAAGGCAATCGGCGAAGCGGTAAAGGTTGCGGGTACCGGCACGCGGCCCCCTTCATACTTCACTTCCCCGGTCCGCGCATCAAGACAGGTGATGATGCCGCGGTCAGTGGTCAGATACAGATAGTCGCCGTAAAGAATCGGCGAAGGAACATAGGCTGTGCCCTTTTCATATTTCCACACTACATTGTCAGTCAAATCGCCGCTGCGTCCAAGCGCAATTGCCATTGCGATTTTTGCCGGGAACCCAGCGGAGATAAAAACTAATTCGTTGTTAGCAACCGGCGACGGGATGGCATTGCTTTCAACTCCCTTATGCCGCCACAGCTCTTTACCCGTTGCCGGATCGTAAGCTACAACCGCCTCGTTGCCGCTGGTAATAAGTTCGGCACGCTTGGTTGTGCGCACGAGTAACGGAGTCGACCAACTAACTTCTATCTTATTTCGTGGGGTGCGCCACATTTCCTTGCCGGTCTTTTTGTCGAGACCGATAATGAACGACGCTTCACCGAATTCTTCATCACACTGAACAATGACCAGGTTCTCATAAAGGACCGGCGACGTGCCGGTGCCCATGCCGACAGTTCCAATCTTGCCAAGATCGGCTTTCCACTGGAGCTTGCCTTTCATGTCGAAGGCATAAAGGCCCTCGGTTCCGAAGTAGGCGTAAACATTTTTGCCGTCGGTTGCCGGAGTGGCGGCCGCAAATGAACTCTTGCGATGCCGGTCGTCATAGGGCGTGCCTTCAAAGGCAGCCTGCTCCCACAGAATCTTGCCCGTCTCACGGTCGAGGCAAACAACTTTGAAAGTATGTTTGTGATCGGCGCCGACGCTATCGGGATGGAGAAACTCACCTTCGGGGTACATGTGCTTGACTGCTTTCGCACCCGGCACGATGGGACCTTCGATCGCCGTCGTAAGAAAAATCTTGTCGCCCCAAACAATGGGTGACGAGTGGCCGCGGCCGGCAATCGCCGTCTTCCATTTGATATTCATCGTGGGGCTCCACTGCGTTGGTAGATCTTTCTCTTCAGAGGTGCCCTGGCCTGATGGCCCACGCCACTGCGGCCACTTCGCACCACCGGCGGCGCCGGCAGACTCAATAACAAACAGCGCCGAGAAAGTAGCGACAACGATGGCAAGACTAAGGCGTAAATAGAATTTCATTTTGATGTCCTTTTGGGGGCGGAAATTTCTCGATTGGGGAGCGTTATTAATTCCTAGTTTTTGCGGTTGCCGTAACCGCATTGCCGAATGCAAAGATGTGATTCAGCCCGCGCACGATCAGCAAGCCGTCCGAAATGGCCGGGCTGGCCATCATCACTTCACCAACCTTATTCGTGGAAAGCAATTCATACTTCGGACCAGTCTTCACCACGAACACATCGCCGTCTTCACTGGCGAGATAAAGCTTGCCGTCCGAGGCTACCGGCGACGCCGTGAACGCTCCGCCCTTTCCACCGAGTCGTTCCTGGTAAAGTCGTTCACCGCTATCGGCGTTATAGGCTGTAAGCACTCCCTGATTTGAGCAGGTGTAGAGCATGTCGTTATAGACCAACGGCGTCGGCATATAGGGACCGCCCCGCTGCTTGCTCCAGGCTATGAAGGTGTTGGAAACAGCTCCGTCCTTCAGGGAAATATCACCATTCGCGCCGGGTCTGATTGCATAGATCGGTTGGATTGGGGCGTAACCGCTGGTGACATAAATTAGTTCGCGCGCCACAAATGGCGTCGGCGTTGTGACTTCGGAATTCGGAGTCAGACGCCAGAGTTCCTTGCCCGTAAGTGGGTCATAACCACGAATGGCTTTCGAACCGTTAGTGATCAGTTCAGGTCTCTTGCCATCATAAATAGTCGGTGTACCCCACGAAGAAATCTCTTCGCGCGGCGTCTTCCAGACCAGCTTGCCGTTCTTGAGACTGTAGGCGGCGATGAAAGAGTCTTTCTGGATATCAGCCTGCACGATGACAAGATCACGAAAGATTATCGGCGAACTACCGTGCTCCCATTGGTAATCGGGATCGTAGAACCATCCGGAATCAAGCATGCCGATGTCCTGCTTCCATAGCAGCTTGCCATTTAAGTCGTAAGCATAAAGACCGTGTGAACCAAACAAAGCTACCAAATACTTGCCGTCAGTCACCGGCGTGGAATCGGAGTGCGTTGACTTCGGATGACGCTTGACCTTCGGCAGTCCTTCGTAAGCAATCCGTTCCCAAAGAATTTTTCCGGTGAGTTTGTCGAGGGCATACACCTTCCAGGTATGCTTTGGATCATCCTTGACTGGCGCAACGTCGCCGTAAAGTCCGTAGCGCGTCTCATCTTTTGCGCCCGTGGTTACGGCCGTTGTCACAAACACTTTGTTGCCCCAGACGACCGGACTTGAGTGGCCCAGACCCGGTATCGCCGTCTTCCAACGAGTGTTCACTGACTTTTCGACGTCCCAGGCGATCACCCCTGGCCGACCTTCAACAACGCCCGCAGCGCCTGGGCCACGAAACTGCGGCCAATTTTGGGCGCTCGCGCCAACGGCGGTTAGACAGATGCATGAAAAGAATAGTGCGAGACGCTTCATCAAAATGATCTCCTCCGAATCCTCAGATGATTCTTGTGAACGACGGCGGGGGCGAGCCCACCTTCCCAACTGAGAGCTGACCAAAGTTACGTCTGATCTTTGACTGAAAGGCTTTCACAGTTGGTCATATCGAGCGATCACGTAGCCTCTCAGGTCAGGAAGGCGGGCTTGCCCCCGCTCTTTTTTATCACTGAACTGTTCGCCGGTTTGTCATCAGGGATCTACGGTTTAGCCTCCACCACGCGCTTTAGCTGGCTCGTGTTTGTCCCGCGTTTCAGCTCCATGCCCTCGGGTTTGAAAGTAATGACTATTCCGTCGAAGGCCACCGGCCTGAAACTGTTGTTGCCAAGCGCCATCAGGGCAAATGGCCTTTGGCCTGTGACGAGGGCAGAGAGCTGGCCATCGGTGAAACTGATCGTTATCTCGGTGCCGGCTTCGTCCTTATATTTTCCAACAAACGACTGGGCCAATGCCGCGTCTACCGCCGGCGGTGGCACCGCGCCTGCTTTCTTCAGTAGTTCGATGATCTCCGCGTTCTTTTCGTCGGTTGCCACCACAAGGGCCGGCGTAAGCGCATCGGCTTTCACTTTGCCGCTGGCTAACGCGATGTCTACCAGCGGCGGCTTTCCCTCTCTTACTCCGGTCATCAACACGTCGCCCACACTATCAGGGTCCTTCTCCAGAATGACTTTCACAACTTCCACGTTATCGTTGTTGAGCGCCCAGCTCATCGCGTTCTGGCCATAAAAAGTGTCCTTGACCGTGACGTCAGCTCCGCGCGCCAGCAGCAGCTTGACGATCTCGAGATGCCCTCGCTCAGCTGCTTTAAAGAGCGCGGTTGTGCCGTAGCGAAATTTCGCGTTCACATCCGCGCCCTGGTCAAGCAGACTCGTGACTAGCGCCAGATCGCCCTGGCGCACGGCTTCCCAAAACTGATCGTTGAGCGCTTGCTTGGGAGTCTGGCCAAGTGCTGAAATTGATCCAAACAACAAACAGAGCGCCAGGAAAATTTGCGGTCTGACCTTCATATGCGGCTCCACGCTTTTAGTAGTTCGTGATGAGTGTTAAATTCAATCAGTTGGCTTAAAGAAAAAACCGGATCGCTGCAACTCAATTTTACGTATTGTACATCTTTAGGGTTGCGGCATTGCCAGTCTTTTGTTTCTTTTATCGAATGCGTACCTCCCCTCGATCGAGGGGTCCAAACGGAATCCGAAAATGAGCACCTTTTCCATTTTTTTGAATCTCGGTCTCTCCTTGTTTTTGTTGACGCCGGCGCCCGCCAGTGATTGGACTGAATGGCGCGGGCCTGCGCGTGATGGCATTTCTGCTGAAAAGAATTTGCCCACCTCCTGGTCGCCTGCCGGTCAAAATCTGTCCTGGAAGGCGCCGTTTGGCGGACGTTCGGCGCCGATTGTAATGAACAACCGCGTCTATCTGCAGAATACCGCCGGCAAAGGTGAGTTGGAGCAGGAACGCGTGATGTGCTTCAACGCTGATACGGGCAAGCTTTTATGGGAGCACAAATTTAATGTTTACCTGAGCGACGTGCCGCCACATCGGGTGGGCTGGGCGTCGCCTGTCGGCGATCCGGCAACCGGGAATGTTTACGCGTTTGGCGTTGGCGGAACTCTCCTGGGCTTGTCGCGCGATGGCAAAGTTGTTTGGGAACGCTCGCTCGGTGAAGATTTTGGTTTATTGACGACGCATGGCGGTCGCACCGTTTCGCCGATCATTGATGGCGATCTCGTAATCATTAGCGGGGTGACGTTTCAATGGGGCCAGCACGCTCGCGGTGCTCACCGCTTCATGGCGTTCGATAAGAGAACCGGCGAGACTGTTTGGGTTAGCGCGCCCGGTGGCCGGCCTTATGACACAACTTACGCCGCGCCGATCATAGTAAACGTAAACGGCACGCGCTTGTTGATTCAGGGTGCGAGCGACGGCGTCGTCCACGCGATCAAACCGCAAACTGGCGAGCCCGTTTGGAAGTATGAAATCAGCAAGCGCGGACTCAACACCGGCGTAGTGGTGTATGGCACAACTGCGATCCTGACTCACAGCGAAGAGAATCTCGATTCGAGCGAAATGGGAATGATGGTAGCGGTTGACGCTACTGCCAAAGGTGAGATCAAAAAAGAGCAGGTGAAGTGGAGCACCTATGGCTGGCAAGGCGGCTTCTCTTCCCCGGTTCTTGACGGCGACCGCATGTATCAGGTGGACAACGGCGCTAACCTCGCCGCGTTTGATGTAAACACCGGCAAGCAATTGTGGTTGAAGAATCTTGGCACTATTCAGAAAGCTTCGCCGGTATTTGCCGATGGCAAACTTTATGTCGGCACCGAAAACGGCAAGATGTTCATTCTCAAGCCGTCGGCCACTGGTTGCGAGATTCTCGATGAGGACCAGTTGGGCACCGAAGTACTACCCGAACCGATCATTGCGTCGGCGGCAGTCGCCAACGGTCGGGTTTATTTCGTCAGCGATTCGAACCTCTACGCTATTGGCAAGCGATCAAATTCGGCGAGTAGCCAACCGGCGCCGGTTGAAGGCCTACCAAATCCGAATCGAGCAGCTACGCACGTGCAGGTCGTTCCTACTGAACTCATTCTCAAACCCGGTGACAAGGTCAACTTCCGCGTTCGTCTTTTCGACGAACGCGGCACGTTCATTCGCGAAGAGCCTGCTGCAACCTGGTCGCTGGATCAACTAAAGGGCGAGGTAGCCAACGGACAATTCGTCGCGTCGTCTGATGCGATTCCGCAAGCCGGTCTGGTCAAGGCGACTGTCGGCGGCATCAGCGGCTCGGCAAGCGTGCGCGTCTTCCCGCCGTTACCCTGGAGTAACGACTTTGAAGCGATGGCGGTTGGCAGTGTCCCGTCGACCTGGGTGAATGCGACGCTTAAGTTTGCGGTGCGTGATCTTAACGGGAATAAAGTGCTGGTGAAGACGACGGAAGGTTCTTCATTGTTGAGTCGCGCCCGCGCTTATTTCGGGCCCTCCGACTGGTCTAACTACACTGTCGAAGCCGACATCAATGCGACGCAGAAACGGCGGCAACAAGGCGATGGTGGTGTAATTGCCCAAAGGTACAACCTCGTTCTCTACGGCAACAGCCAGATGCTTCATCTGGAACCATGGCAACCCGAAATCAAACGTACAGTCACAGTTCCATTCGCCTGGAAGCCTGATACCTGGTATCGCATGAAGCTGCAAGTTGAAAATCTTCCGGATGGAAAAGTTCGCGCGCGCGGGAAGGTTTGGCTGGCGACTGAGACGGAACCCGCAGCCTGGATGATCGAACGTATCGACCCGATTCCTAATCGACAGGGTGCACCCGGGATATTCGGCAGCGCTCTGGCCGAGCTTTATTTTGATAACGTAAAAGTCTATGCCAATAAGTAGCAGTGAGCGAAATCAGTGGGCAGTGGGCAGACAGAGGCTAGCAATCATACAGAAGGATCAATAGAAATGACTCGTAACGAAACGAAAGAAAGCAAACAACTTACTGACGGATTCTTGAGTAACAAGTCACCTGTCAAACACAGAGCGGTAAAGCTCGGGATCGCTCCGGTGAAAATGAGACTCCTGTTTTCTGTCCTCTGCCTTCTGCTTTCTGCCTTCTGTCTGCTCACTGCCCACAGCACACTGCCCACTGCTCTAGCTTCCGACCCAGGCAGCGGCGATTGGCCCATGTGGGGCGGTACGCCTGATCGCAACATGGTTTCGAACATGAAAGGCCTGCCGATCGACTGGGACGTGAAGACCAAGAAGAATGTTAAGTGGGTGGCCCAACTGGGTTCGCAAACCTACGGCAATCCAGTTGTATCAGGCGGCATGATTTTTTTGGGCACCAACAATGAAGGCTTGCGCGACCCGAAGGTCACCGGCGACAAGGGCGTACTGATGGCGTTTCGCGAGTCGGATGGTCAGTTTATGTGGCAGATGGTCCACGACAAACTGGTTGCCGGACGCGTGAATGATTGGCCCTACCAGGGTGTGGCTTCGTCGCCTTTGGTTGAAGGCAATCGCGTTTACTACGTTTCAAATCGCGCCGAATTGATGTGTCTCGACACGGAAGGTTTTCGTGACAAGGAAAACGACGGCCCGGTGACTGATGAGAAGTTGACAGGTGAGTTTAATGCCGACGTGGTCTGGCGTTTCGATATGATCGAGGAGGTGGGTTCACTTCCTCACAACCTGGCAAACTCGTCACCAGTTTCTTTTGGTGATCTCGTCTACGTGAGCACCTCAAACGGGCAGGACGAGAGTCACGTCAATATTCCTTCGCCTAAAGCGCCCGCCATCATCGCCGTCAATAAGAAAACCGGGAAATTGGTTTGGGAAGACAACTCCGTCTTCGACAAGATATTGCACGGCCAATGGTCGTCGCCCACGATCGGCAAGATCGGCGGCGTTGATATGCTGATTCATGCGCAGGGGGATGGTTGGATTCGCGGCTACGAAGCGCTGACGGGCAAAAAACTTTGGGAGTTTAATACGAATCCCAAAGATTCTGTCTGGCCCAAGACACGCAACGAGTTGATTAGCACCCCCGTTGTTTACGAAGACAAGGTCTACATCGCGAACGGCCAGGACCCGGAACACGGCGAGGGCGTGGGCCACATGTACTGCATTGACGCCACCAAGCGCGGCGACATAACTACGACTGGACTCGTTTGGCAATACGACAAAATTCGTCGCTCGATCTCAACGCCGGCGATCAAAGATGGCGTTGTTTATGAGGCAGACTTTAGCGGGTTTCTTCATGCCCTGGATGCAAAGACCGGACAGGTGTTTTGGACACATGATCTTTTCGCCGCAGTTTGGGGATCACCATTGCTGGTCGACGGAAAACTTTACATCGGCGATGAAGACGGCGACGTCTTGATCATGCAAGAGGGCAAGACAAAAAAAGTAATCGCTGAAATCAACATGGGCAGTTCTGTCTATTCAACCGCGGTGCCCGCTAACGGTGTCCTGTACATCTCGAATCGTAACCAGTTGTATGCACTGGCTCAGACTCCGGCGGCAAAACCCACGGCAACGCCATAACGAGAGTCGGTCTGAGCAAGTGTAGTGTCAGCCAGACAGCGGAGCCTCCCGACCTGAGAGATTAGTCTGGAGGCGATGGTTTTGTTTGAAAGCCATTCGCCAAAGGCCCCCTCGAAACTTCAATCCCCCTCTTAGGCTCGGTACTCAGACCATTCGAAACAATGAACAGCTTCGATTATCAACCTCGGACTCGCGTCGTCTTCGGCGCCGGCGCTGTTAGCCGGCTCGGTGAGTTGGCAGGCGACCTGAACTTTCGCAAAACTTTATTGGTGGCCGACAGTGGTTTGGTGACGTCTGGCCATGTTGCCGAAGCTTTGACCCCGTTGCGCGAGGCTGGAATCGAAGTTATTGAGTTTCACGATTTCGCTGTCAACCCTGACACTCGGATGGTGGAAGCAGGTTCCGAGTTCGCCGCATCTTTAAGTATTGATTCCATCATCGCGTTGGGCGGCGGCAGTTCTCTCGACTGTGCGAAGGCGATCAATCTCCTGCTGACTAACGGCGGAGGCATTCGCGACTATCACGGCTATGGCAAAGCGACCAGGCCGCTGTTGCCGATGATCGGAATTCCGACTACTGCGGGGACTGGAAGCGAGGCGCAAAGCTATGCGTTGATCTCCGACGCGGAAACTCACGTCAAACTCGCGTGCGGTGATCCCGGGGCAGCATTTCGCATTGCCCTGCTTGATCCAGCGCTGACCGTTTCGCAACCGGCTGACATCACTGCGACCGCTGGTTTCGATGCAGTCGCGCACGCAGTCGAAACTTTTGTAACTACCGGTCGCAATGCGTTCTCCGAAGTCTTCTCGCGCGAGGCCTGGCGTCTCCTGGAACGCAACTACGAACGCGTAATCACCGAGCCGGACAATCTCAAGGCGCGCGGCGCCATGCAACTTGGAGCCTACTTTGCCGGCGTTGCGATCGAGAATTCCATGCTCGGCGCTACTCATGCTTGCGCCAACCCACTAACCGCACACTACGGGACCGCACATGGAGCGTCGATAGCAATTTTATTGCCTTCAGTGGTGCGGTGGAACGCGCCAGTGGCCGCGGAGCGATACGCCGAACTGCTGAGACTGTCGACCGGAGACAATGGAGCTGCGGAGAAAGATTCCAGCGAGCGTCTCGCCAGAAGATTGGAAGAGCTGGCTACTGCAGGAGGACTGAACCGCACACTCGGTGGAGTTGGCGTGCCGCTTGCCGATCTCTCGATGCTCGCAGAGGAAGCAGCCGAACAGTGGACGGGACGATTCAATCCTCGACCATTCGACTCCAAAGGTGCGTTGGAGGTTTATCAATGCGCATTTTGAACTTTTGGCAAAACCATTCAAGCTCTTCACTGGGACCGCGGGCGTCCCGCCCGCAACGCGCCGCAGGCGCGAAGTCTTCAAATCCTAGAGTTCTCAAAGTCAGCTTTTCGCGCTTCGCGCTCATTGCGGGCGGGACGCCCGCGGTCCCAGTGAAGAGCTTGAGTGGTTATGCCTTGAGAACTCTGCTAACGCTCGTGCTGCTTATTTGCGGACACGTTGTCGCTGGGCGCGCGCAAGACGCTCCGGCTGATAACTGGTCGCAGTTTCGCGGCAATCAGCGGCTGACTGGCGTATCCGAGTCCGCCGTTCCCAATGAACTAAAGCTCCTGTGGACCTACGATGCTGGCGAGTCGATTGAGTCTTCGGCCGCAATCGTAGGCGAAACTGTTTTCGTGGGCACCCAGAAGGGCGAACTGCTTTCGCTCAATCTGACAAACGGTGCGGTGTTCTGGAAATATCAAATCGACTCGCCCATCGGTGAGTCGTCGCCCGCTTACAGCAACGGAGTTGTCTACGTCGGCGATTTGGGCGGTTGGTTTCATGCTGTGAATGCGACCAATGGAAAGAAGCTTTGGGCGTTTAAGGCGGGCAGCGAAATCAAATCCTCGCCGGTGGTCCTTGGGGATCGCG
The DNA here is from genome assembly GCA_036009765.1 of Pyrinomonadaceae bacterium. GTDB lineage: Bacteria > Acidobacteriota > Blastocatellia > Pyrinomonadales > Pyrinomonadaceae > PSRF01. The sequence goes on from DASYLB010000040.1 coordinate 67,166, forward strand.
TTCTAATCGGTTCCTACGACCAATATCTCTATTGCCTCTCCACCAGCGACGGCGCCGTAATTTGGAAGCTCAAAACGAACGGGCCAGTCCACTCCACGCCGAGTATTTCAGCTGGTGTTGCTTTCATCGCCGGCTGCGATGAACTCTTCCGTGGCATTCGAGTTTCCGATGGCCGCGAAATGTTCAACGTCGCGTCGGGCGCCTATACCGGCGCCTCACCGGCGCTAAGCGGCGACTCGGCCTACTACGGAACATTTGATAACGAAGTGCTGATGGTAAGCCTCAAGACGCATCGAGTGATGTGGCGGTATCAACACCCGCAGCGCCATTTCCCTTTCTACTCATCGGCCGCGGTTAGTGGTGATCGTATCGTCATCGGTGGGCGCGACAAGATGGTCCATGGTTTGAACAGCGCCGGTAAGGCGGACTGGACTTTTACGACGAACGCGCGAGTCGAGTCTTCGCCGGCTATTGCTGGAGGACGGGTATTTGTGGGTTCAAATGATGGAAAATTCTACGTTCTAAATCTCAACACGGGCGCTAAGCTCTGGGAGTTCACCGCCGGCGCGCCGCTTTCTGCTTCACCCGCAATCGCGCGCGGCCGCATCGTCATCGGCTCACAGGACGGACGGCTGTATTGCTTCGGCTGATCGGAAAACAGCGGGGGCAAGCCCCCTTCCTCACCTAGAGACTTTCAAGGTCCGTGGAGAATTCCAGGTTGATAGACTTTCGAGTCGAAGGCCAAGGTCATGATCGTAATCTCAGGGTGAGGAAGGCGGGCTTGCCCCCGCTCCTGGTCACAATCAAAACTGAAAATACTTCGCGATCGTCGCTTGCTGCGGCTTTCTGGTTACTAAAGACACCACAAACATCAGCAACGCCGAAACCAGCACCATCGGCACCACCGGCATGAATCCAAAAACCGCCGTTCCTCCGGGCGTGCGTGAGAGAACTTCTGTCCCACCAATCGCCCAAGCAACCAATGGCGGCCCTGGAGCCGGTGCCGGAACTGCATGTTGAAAGAGCGCCACGGCAACGACTGCTAATACGGTCCATAAGGTGACAGCCAACGCCCCCCACTTCGTGCTGCCCTTCCAGAAAAGTGCAGCGACCAATAATGGTGAGAGCGCCGCGAAACCTGAAAAGGCATACTGTATTGCCAACTCAAAAATTGTCTCGGGAGCTCGCAGGGCGACCGCGTAAGCAACCAGCGTGATCAGCACAATGAAGATGCGCCCGGTGTGCACCTGCACTGCTTCCCCGAATCGCCGTTTACCTCCATAGAAGGCAAACACATCCTCCGTAAACATCGTTGACAGCGCCAGGATCTGCGAATCGCTTGCCATCACCGCAGCCATGATACCGGCGCCAAGCAGTCCGGCGAGCCAAAGCGGCGCGTATCGCTGCAAGAGCAGCATGATGACGTCGTCTCCCGCAGCCTGCTCGCGCAGTTCGTCTCGCGCCTCGGGCGCCATAGTCTTTCCCTGGGTCGCCAGCACGCGCCGCGCCTCTTGCCGCGCCTTGATTTGCGGAACATCGGTAACGCGGTTGGCCATCACACCGAGAAAAACACACGGCAGCCAGATCGCAAGAATACAAATCGGGTAGAAGATCACTGTCTTCTTGAAGTGGTTCATCTTCTCTGCTGTCAGACAAAAGATGAGAATGTGTGGGAACGCGATAGCTGACAGCGGAATGAAAGTGTAGCTAAAGAAATAGAGTGGCGAGATGCGTTCGCGCGTTAGCAACGGCGCCAGTGCTGGAGAAGCAAGCATGGCGTTTGCCGCCGTGCGAAATCCGCCCATGCCAACTCCGATAACGACGATTGCGATTACGCCGAAAGTTAAGAACAGGATTGTCTGAAAAGTGTTTACCCAGGCCGTGCCTCGCATGCCGCCGAAAAAGACATAGCTCATAACCACGAGAGCCACGATCGCTCCGCCAAACCAGTAAGGCACCAGACCGCCGCTAATCACGTTGAGCGTAGTGCCGCCGCCCATGATCCCAATGATGATGTAGGGGACGAGCAACGCCGCCTGCACTACAAAAATCACCGTGCCGATGTGACCACACTCCCAGCGATCGCGAAACATCTGCACCGGCGTCATAAAGCCAAACTTCTTCCCCAACGCCCAGACCCGCGTGCCGATCAAGAAAATTGTTATCGGAATAACCAATGCCGAGGAAGAGGCCATCAAGCCAAAGGTCACGATGCCGTTTGAAAATGCATGGCCTGACGAACCCAGGATTGCAAAGGCAGTCATGTTCGTCCCAAAGAGCGAGAAGAGAAAGACAAACGGCCCCAGCGATCGGCTCGCCAAAAAATAGTCTTCCGGTTTCTCGCTTCCTTTGGCTCGGCGGAAAGCAAAGATGCCGATGTAAAGAACTGCGGCTAAGTAGATGAAGACGAAGATTGCTGGAATCAACGCTGGCTGCCCTCCTCAGTCTCTTGTTGTTCGATCTCCTGCTCGAGATGATGAGGCCAGGCATATTTCACCAGTAACCACATGAGCAATGCGGCCGCCACGGAAAAACAGCCCTGATAGAAAAGGCCGATTGGAACAAAACCAAAGACGAGCGGATGGGCCGTGCGCCAGAACCAAAAGTCCTGGTGCAGGAAATAGAGTGCGATGACTGCAACTACAAGAAGTATTCGTTTCATGGTTTGTTCAGAAGTTAGTTGCCACGATGTCGAACTATTGGGACGACAATATAAGACGAAACAGGGAGAAAGGCTATAAGACCTTTCCAAGTCAAATACGAGAAATTGGATAACGCTGAAGGTGTTCGCTAATGTTAGCCCAGGGTTGCGTTTTGGCAACCCTGGGTTAGAGCCAGCTCATTCCTCGAAGGTACAACTTTGAAAGAGTTGCGTCTCCAGACCGCAACCCTGTCAGGGTTGCGAACAATCTGCTTGGGTATTTTTGACCCCAGGGTTTCAAGGCAAACCCTGGGCTGACGTTAGCCAACGCTTTCAGCGTTACGCGATTCCACCCGCCATCTTTAAGTCTCGCACTTTCTTGAGTCGCAGAATTTGCGCCTTTTCCGCACGACAAATTACGTAACGTGTCTGCCCACAGAGCCTGAGGCGTGTCAGCCTCGCCCACCGTTATTGAAACGCTTTCAATCCAACCGTGCTACCGCACCCTGAGGCTGTGACCCATCACGTCGTCTCGCGCCCCTCAGTCATGAATAATCCGCGCATTAGGAGGCCAACAGTTAGACCAGCGAACGCCGACATGCTACTGCGCTCAACAGCAAAGAACTTCACAACCAGGATCCGGGCACGTTTCAATCCAGCCTTTGTCTTCAATCGCAAGTCACTAGTAGTTCTAACCATCGCGATTCTATTCGCGTCGTCCACGGCGTTGTGGCGAATTAGAAATCAGGCCGAGCGGCAACTGGAAGCAGAACGTGCGCTGCTCGAACGTCAGAACGTGCTCCCTTTTGAGAAGCAGCTCCGTTCGGTCTTCGCAAGCAAGGAATTAACTGTCTGGCAGGGCTACCGGAATAGTAGAGCAGTGGCGCGGTTCAAAGACTCCTACTTCGTCGCGACCGATGGCGGGCTGGTTGAGTTCGACGTTTCAGGTACGCTCCTACGACATTACACGGTTCTCGATGGCTTGCCGGAGAGTGATTTGCTGAGCCTCGCCTCGTTCAACTCAAAGCTTTTTGTTGGTACTCGAAGTCAGGGCCTGGTCGCTTTCGACGGCGAACGTTTTGAAAGTTACCGCTGGACGGATCGCAAGGCGCAGGCAATCACTGCCCTGCTTGAGGATTCAGGCCGGCTCTTAATCGGAACCAACGCTGGTGGGTTGATCGGATTTGACGGCCAGCAGTTCAAAGAAATTAAAGTCGGAACAGATCACCAGCGCCTGCTCGAGATCAACTACCTTTCGCGGAGTGGCTCAAGCCTCTTCGTCGGCACGTTCGCGGACGGTCTTTGGCTTGAAGAAGGGGCGCGCTGGTCTCATTTCACGAGCGCGGATGGTCTGTTATCAAATCGCGTCGTTGGCGTAGTAACGAACCGCGAATCGGTCTTTGTTGCTTCCGATTACGGTCTGGCCGTTGCGCCTACTTCGAGCTTATCTGCCGAAACAGAACCAACCGCGGCAAAACGCTTTCATGCGATCGCTACCTTGCCGTCGTTGTCCGGAATAGTTCAGTCAACTTCCAACATTTTTCTTTGTAAGGACAACGGTGAAAGCTTTTCACTAGCGACGGACGCTGACCTATCACGTCTGCGCGTTAATCCAATTAGGTGGAACCGCCCGATTGAAACTTCAGGCAGTCATTTACTGGCGCTGGGCCAGGACGTTTGGTTGTTGAGCAACCAAGCAATCTATCGCGCGCCAATCGAAGCCATAGAAACTCCAGGGGCGAGTGCTCTTCCCTTTACTGCCTTCGGTAACACTCTTAACGCTCAACTACTGAAGACCAACTTAACCTCGGCGCTCACGCTGGACACCCAGGGAAGAATTTGGGCGGGAAGTTTCCGTAACGGTATCGACGTATTGACGGTTGACGGTAAGCAACTGGCGCACATCGAGTCTGATTCTGTACGCGAGATAAATTTTCTCGTCTCAGATAGCGGAGCCAAAGGCATGCTCGCTGCGACTTCTCAAGGCTTGCTGCGATTCAATGAAGACCTCCGAGGGACCGATCGCTGGTCGACCGCAGATGGTCTGCTAAGTAATTCGGTCCTGCAGGTTTCGCAAAGCCCCGCGGCGCCGGAAGAAAAAGCACAATCAAGGAAATCCGTAATCGCCTGCGCAACCAGCAAAGGGCTGTCAGTCGGCGTGCCCGGCAAACTGCGCGGTCTAACCACGGTGCAGGGTCTGCCGAGCAATAGTCTCTACACTCTCCTGATCCAGGGTCGAAAGATCTACGTGGGCACACTCGCCGGTCTTGCGGTGGTTGAAGATGGACGCGTCACGCGCGTTTTCAAAGACACAAATTCCAAACTGACGCACAACTGGATCACCGCTCTCACCATGGTTGGATCCCGGCTCTTCGTAGGGACTTATGGTGGAGGCATCTTCGAATTGACCGCTGCCGGTGAGTTACAGAGTTTCTCGGCGGCAGCCGGCCGGTCCGTAGTTAATCCAAACGCGATGTGGACTGATGGCGAACGGCTCTACGCCGGGACGCTTGATGGAGTTTTGATCTTTGATCTTCGTTCGCAGAAGTGGACGCATGTCACTGAAGAGTTGCCGTCGCGCACCGTGCTCAGCATCACGGGTGACGAACAATACGTCTATTTCGGCACGACGAGTGGCATTGCTCGCATAGCGCGCAGTTATTGGAATCAGACCACGTAAGGGAAATCGCAAACACATGCAACGACCGAGCACAAAACGCGCGCGCAAACGAACCAGTCAGCTTAGAGTTTTTCTTTTCATCCTCATCTTGCTGCCACTCCTATGGTCACTGCATCGCAGCTCCGCGCAATCGGGGGTCTTGATTCCCTCAACCAGTGACAAACCAAATCCAGCCACGCTCTCGCTCCAATCGATGAAGGTGGACGTGCTGATCGATAACCAGCACGCCAGGGTGCGCGTGCTGCAAATTTTCGACAGCCACGTCACCCAGGCGCTGGAAGGCAAGTATCTGTTCGCGTTGCCACCGCAAGCTTCGGTTTCGGACTTTGCCGTCTGGGACGCCGATATGCGCATTCCCGGCGTGATGATGGAGAAGCGACGGGCAAACGCGGTCTATAGTCAGATCAAACAGCAACAAGTCGATCCCGGATTGCTGCAACAGGACGACGAACACGAAGGCAGCTCCGCTTTCTCAGCAAAAGTGTTTCCGATTCCCGCCTATGGCACCAAGCGAATCGAAATGGAATACACCGAAGTGTTGCCGGTCGACAGTTTGACCTCGCACTTCACCTTCCCGTTGAAACCCTCATTTGGTGACCCGCAACATGTAGCAGAGTTCAGTCTGCACGTTCACGTCTTGAGCGATTATCCGATCACGCGAGTAGCGTCAACCACAGACAATTACCCGCTCACGATCAAGAAATCCGAGGCCGGCGAATTTGAAGGGGACTACCAGGCGCGTGACCTGGATTTGAAGGAAGACTTTGCGTTCGACTATCGCATTGACGCTCCCGAGAGCGCACTTTCGTGGATCGCTTATCGGGCGCCGGAACAGGTTTCCGCTTACGATCTAAGAGACCCGACCCTCGCCGCCAACAATCCGGATGGCTACTTTGAAGCGCGAGCTATTTTCAACCAACGCGGCGCCAACAACAACCGACCCGAGCAGCCACGGAACATCATCCTCCTGCTCGACACTTCGCTTTCGATGTATGGCGAGAAGCTCAAACGCGCGGTTGAAGCGTTGGACTATTTCCTGCACTCGTTAACGCCGCAGGACAAGTTTGATCTGATTCTCTTCAGCGATGAGCCCGTCGTGCTTTCCGGAACGCCGCTCGACGGCTCGCCTGAGAATGTAGAGCGCGCGCTCGAGTTCATCAGGAGTTCAACGCTTGGGGGTGGCACCGATCTCCGGAAGGCCCTGAACAAATCGATCGCGCTGGCCCAAAGTTTCCCAGCCGGAGAACGCAGCATAGTCCTGGTTTCTGATGCCAACCCAACGCTGGGCACAAGAAACCTGAAGCAAATAGTTCAGGCACTCAACTCGAGTAAAGCTACTGCCGTTCCGGCACGGGTTTTTGCCTTCGGTTTGGGAAGTGACGCGAACGGGACTCTCCTCGAGTCGCTCGCGAAGGCCGGTCATGGTTACTTCGCGCGGGCGCGCGAGACTGAAGACATCACGACGGCGCTGCAACTCTTTTTCGAGCACGTAGGCAGTTTGAGCATCGAGGATTTGCGTTTGAACTCCGCCGAGCAGAACAACCTTTACCAGGTTTATGCCGCCGGGGACTACAGCTTTGATCGTTCGAGCCTCGCGTTTGTCGGCCGCTACAAGAAGCCGGCGGCGCAAACAACGGTCAGCTTATCCGGACACTATGGCGCCGGCGCAATTAGTCTTTCGCGCAGCGTGGCCCTGCCCGAACTTGCTGACACGCACGAGCACCTGCCCCGACTCTGGGCGCGCGCACGCGTGGATGCCTTGCTGCGTGAGATGGATCTAAACGGCGAACGCGAAGACTACATAGCGGAAATCATTTACCTCTCAGAAAAGTACAAATTCGTGACGCCATATACGGCGTTCATTGCCGCACCGCGTGCGCTGCTGCGGCCGCGACTGATTCAGCCGGGCGATCCCGTCTTGCGTGTGAAGACAGACGAGTCGATCAACTCGGTTTTTGTCGTGTTGCCATTCGGCGAGTCGCTGCCGTTGAAGTATTTGCCTGACGAGAAGGTTTGGGAAGTTCGCTTTCTCGCGCCGGCGTGGATGCCCGATGGAAGTTATCGCTGCCGCTTGTTGCTGACCGACAAGAACGGCAACGGTTATCAGGAGGAGAAGAGCTTCGTCATCGATAGCCATGCGCCGAAGCTTAACTTGCAAGTCGGATCGCAAACGGTCCGTGCCGGTGATGAAGTTCTGTTACGCGTCGGCGCCGACAGTGACACGGTTCGGCTAGCGGCGCGCATGTATGGCGCCCAACCGGTCCAGCTTTTCTGGTCAAACAAAGAACAGGCCAACGTCGGTAATCTGCGCGTGCCGCCAGGTCTGGCGTCAGGCCGCTATACGCTCGTGGTCTCAGCTGAAGACTTCGCGCACAACCAATCAACCAGCGAAATTCAAATAGACGTTCTGGCCCGGTGACGAGTAACAGCTCCGAAGGAGCGAAATGTTTATAGCCCCGGTGAGTAATTCAACACGCAAGCTCCGTAGGAGCGACATGTTCAAATGATCGAGCAAAAACAGCAAACCAACCTTACGCTCCTCCGGAGCTGCCAAGCTTCACTCAGCCGGTGGTCTATAAACATTGCGTCCCTACGGGACTGGGCACGAAGAATCATCGGCCGCTCGGAAGGTCGTAGACCTTCCGCACATCGGGCGGCAAAGCCGCGAAGGACATACGCGTTCCAAACGCCAAGGGCATTCAGTTTCAATCGAGTGCTCGGAGCAACGGTAATCGCATTATTCCTCTTGCCGGCAATAGTCGATTGGCAACGAACAGCCCACGCCAATAATGAACCCGAGAAGACTGCGGTGGATGAGCGGTCGGCACTTATTGAGTCAGCTCTCTGCACGCGCGCTGAATTCTTTGGAGCGCAAGCGTTGGTGCCTTTCCCAACTGGAGAAGCCCGAAATCGGCTCGCGGCAGTTCAGGCGAAATATCCAGACAACCCGCAGATCGAACTGAAGCTATCCCAACTTGACGAAAAACTAGGGCGAGACACAGAAGCCACGGCAGAACTGCGCGCGTATGTCGAACATGAGTCTGACAAGATAAAAGCGCTGGAAACGATGGCTGCCTTTTTCGAGAGGCGGGCGAAGTTCAGTGACGAAGCTGAAGCGCTTCAACGACTGATGCAAACGGCTTTGCCTGAGCGGCGTGCCGAAGTTTTCGGAAGGCTACTCGAGCTTGCACGAACGCACTTGTTGCAGAAGTATCTGGCGCCAGAGTTTTACGAACAAACTCTCGCCCAGAACCCGGCCGCTTTTGAAATCATCGAGCAATACCTGGATAAGTTGGTTGAGGAAAAAAACTACCCCGAAGCCTTAAAACTCGTACGGCGCTACAAGGACCGCTTCCCCGATCGTCGTTCCGTCCTGATTCAGAAGGAGGTAACAATTCTTGATGAGATGGGACAAGCGAAGGAGGCAGAAGCGGTCTACGTTAGAGCCTTCGATCCTTTTTGGCCGGCAGAACTGTCTGACAGTTATTACCAATTTCTCAAAGATCATGATCGTTTTCGCGCTTACGGACAAGAGTTGCGCACGGCCTTTCGCAGTAATCCCGCCGATTTTGCTACCGCCGTCAGACTGATCCACTACTCGAAAAACGCTTACCAGCAATCGCCGGAGGTATTTGTCCAACTAGAGAAAGCGCGCGCCGCGAAGAAAATCAGTTGGAAGCAAGACGAGCTAGTCACGATTACGCGTCTGCTCATTGCGGACGACTATGGCGACGCGGCCTCGCGCTTTTTATACACCCTGTATCTACAGGGCGAGATGAAGCCCGGCAGTGAACTGCGTGCGAAAGTTTTATATCAACTCTTTGAAGTCTTATCGGATGCGAATCAGGAACGACTGTCGCTCACGCGAGGCGATCTGAAGTTTTATCAGGATATCGCAACGGCGGATCCACATCCGGGACTGCTCGGCGGAATTCTGTCGCTGGTCCTTTCAGACACTGATCCGAGCGCAGAATTTGAAATTGAAGAAGCGCGGGCCACCAGGTATTTCAATCGCGCTGCGGCGTTTCGTATCTTCACTGCCTATAAGCAGGAAAATCCCACGGCGCCTGAGCTGGCGCAGATGTATCTCGACATCGTCCGTCTTTACACAGCGACTAAAGAAACGGGTGTTGCGGCCGAGACGCTGGCGGAATTCGAAGGACGTTACGCTGACGCGCCGCAGTATCCGGAAGTTGCATTGAAACTGGCGGATAGCTACATCGCTACCGGCAAGACGGCGGAAGAGCGAGCGCTGTATCAGCGCTTGCTTGACTATCTGGGCCGGCATCGACAAAAGGACTTGCCGTTGGTGCCCAGTTCGGCGCAACCACAAACCTCTTCCGGAGCCGACGGGCAAATCGCGGCGCTGTCTATCGACTCAGAACCAACAACCATCAAGCCATCGCTCGCAACTTATCCTCCCGCCTCAAACCCGGGAATTGAAATTCCCGCAGACGCGACTACGAATGACGATTCCGATTTTTCCGAAAGTAGCTATACCGATTATCTGGGAAGTGCAGACCACGCTTCTCGGGTCATTGACGATCAGCCGACATCGGCCGCAAGCACCGTTGACTACGCCACCGTGCTCGCACGCTACGTCGCTTCGTTGAATAAGGAAAACCGCGGGCAGGACATTCTGGCCCTCTATTCGGCTGAGATAAAGAAATACGGCGACGAGCAGGGACTCTACGAACAGATGCTCCAATGGTTGGGCCAGACCAACATGACTGAAGAGCAATTGCGCGTCTACCAGGAAACTATCAAGAAGTTTCCTACCACGATGTGGCGTGATCGTCTGGCTCGCTGGTTCCTGCGACAAAAACGAAATCAGGAGTTTGAAACCCTCTCGCGCGATCTGATCGCAAAGCTCGACGATAACGAAGCCGAAAACTACCTCCACAAGTTTGTCGATTCCGGAGCTAACGCCAATGCATCAAGCTTCGACGCCAACCTTTACCGAACGCTTTACGTGCTTGCTCACCAGCGCTTCCCACACAACCTCGGATTCGTTCAGGGACTCATGAAGTTCTACAGCGAGCACAAGGAACAGTCGCAGTGGCGCGCGCTCGTTGCCGAATATTATTTCGAGTCGAGTGAGATTAGAAATCAGTTTCTTTCGCATCTTGCCAGTCACGGCGAACTACGCGCTTACTACGACCGCGCGCGCGAAGCTGAAGGCAAGAAGTCTTCTGACACTACAACGCTGTTGCCCTACAAACTCTTCCACGCGGACGCCGCTGTGTGGCTTTCTAATTATGAGGAAGCGATTGCTGCTTACCGCGAACTCAACCAGCTCTATCCGAACACGCCTGAATTCTCCGAACGTCTTATCAGTTTCACGCGATCTTTTGGTCAACACGATCGCGCTTTGCTGAAAGAGTCGGGCGATGCGGCGCTGGCTCTGGCGGATGCTGTTCCCGTTTCGGTGGACTATCGTACGCGCGCCGGAGAAATACAGGCCGAGCTCGGCGACTACAATCACGCGCGCGCCGAGTGGGAGAAATTGATTGCAATCGGACCCGGCCTGCCCGAGACCTACTTCGATACCGCCACAATTTACTGGGACTATTTTCAGTATGACGATGCCCTGCGCACGATCCGAAACGTGCGCCGGCAGACCAACGACAAGACCCGATACGCTTTTCAAGTGGGAGTGATCCTGGAAGGCAAACATCAGCTTCGCGAAGCACTAACCGAGTACATCAAGGCCCTCGCCGATAACGACTCCGACTCTGACCGAGCAGCAGATATTGCCAGGACCAAAAAGCGTCTGGTCACGCTCTCCAAACGACCAGGGATCTACGAACAGATTGTCGCCGCGTTCAATGAGGAGCACAGCCGCAACGACAATTGGGAGTTTATCTCGGAGTACGTCGATTTTCTCAACGACGCGAAACGCTGGCCTGAGACCTCGACGCTGCTGAAGACAGAAATCACCAACCAGGATTCACAGCAGTTTCTGCGACGCGCACGCGATCTTTTTGCCGAGAACAAAGAAATCAGTGGACAAGTCGCGGCGCTTAGGCGTTTGGTGTCTGTCGCCCCAAGTCAGCGCCTCGCCATTTCTTATCGCCTCCAACTGGCTGAAACCTACGCGAAGGTGGGTCAAACAAACGAAGCCGGCTTCGAGATCCGCGACCTGGTGCAAAAATATCCGACGAACTATGGCGTCTTAAATGAGGCGGCGAATTTCTACGGGCGCCTGTCGCAACGCGAGAATTTGCTGGCAGTTTTGCGGAGCGGCATGCAAAGAGGTTTGGGCCGTTTTCACTACCTCTTCGGTCGCAAACTCGCGGCCCAGGAACTCGAGATAAATCGATTGGCGGACGCCGAAAAAGTGCTGACCACACTTCAGAGCGAAGACCGTCTCAACACCGAAGTGTTTCATGAACTGGCTCGACTCTACGTGCGTACCGGAAACAGCGAAAGCCTCCGCAGCACATTCCAGGCAACGCTCGAAGCCGTCAAGAGTCAGGACCTCGACATAAAAACGATTCGCTCCCAAGTCGCGGACCTGCGCGTACAGATGATCGAAGCCTTCACTCGACTCAAGGACTACCCGGCGGCAGTTGAACAACATATTGAGATCATCAATCGCGATCCCGAGGATGAAGAAAACGTGGAGGCCGCAATTAACTACGTCAAACGATACGGGGGCGCGGAAACACTGCTCGCCTACTATCAAAAGACTGCCCAAACAGCCTACAAAAATTATCGTTGGAACGTGGTGCTGGCGCGAATCTTCGAAGCGAAGGGCGATCTATCGAGCGCGGCCCGGCAATATCGCGCTGCCCTTGATAATCAACCAGAGATGCTTGAGCTGTACGATTCGCAAGCGGATATTTATACGCGCGCGAAGGATTATGACGCGGCGATCCGCGCCCTCAACAAAGCAATCGAGCTCTCCAACGACGACCCGGTGTACATCAAACGCCTGATCGAAGTGTTGGAGAAGGCCGGCCGTCATCGCGAGGCTGAGGCCGCCCGCGCGAGACTGCCTCACGAAGAACAAAAGAAACTCTCGGTCGCCGATCAGTTCGCCGAAGCCAGCCGCTTGCGTGGTAGTGAAAGAAAGCGCGCGATTGCAACTTATCGTGAAGCCTTCAACGCGTTTCTGGCCGACCCGTTCAAGCAGGAATTGAAGCCGGCAGACATCGCCGGCTATGTGCAAACTGTCCGAGATGAGGAGCCGCTCGACCAGATCATGCGACGCATGTGGGAACTGCGCGCGCGCATGGTGGCTGAAGCGTTGCGCGCCAACAATCCTCAAGCCGGTAAAGCGAAAGAGTTATTGGGAGTGCTTGACAGCGCCGTGCCCGAAGCGGTGGGTGGCATGGCTGTGGAGCGAGCAACCGGTGATGAATTGTCAGCATTGTTTAGTTTCCTCAAACAACAGATTGAAGCGTCAGGAAACAATGCCGGAGATCAAAACGGAACGCTCGCGTTCCTGCAGAACCTGAGTCGACGAGCCAACTTCGGTTCACTTGAAGAGCAAATCCTGGTTCGGCAAAAAGATATCGCCTACTCTTCACATGAGTTGCCTTCCTATCACGCTCGCGTGAAAACCCTCGTTGAGTTCTATCAGGAAAGAGGGGCTTACAAACAGTCTGGCGAACTCTTGCAGGCGGAACGCGTTCGCGATTCCGGCCGCGACAGCTTCGAGTATTTACAACTGATTGCCGAAAACGCGCGCCTGCTCGGCGATCGTGAGCGGGAGTTACAGGCGCTCAGGGAAAACTATCAGAGACCCGCGCCACTTCCAGCGGCGTTGGTAACCTCGACCGACGCGTTAATAGATCGCTACTTCGAGGCTCTGCTTGAAAACGGCGAAGCAGGCCGGAACGAATTACTCGCTTGTGCCGAACGGCCCAATACGCATCAACTTCAGCTCGTCAATTTCCTGCTCCGCAAAGACGAGAAAGATCTGGCGCACAAAGCCATTGCGAATGCGTCTCTCACCAGTGCCTGGAAATTTTCTCGTAACGCTGAGGCGAGCCTGGCCCTGCGTGAATTCAGCAGTCCTAACGAAAGCTTCTTCCTCTCGGCTCTCCAAATCGAGCCGATTGGTCAACTCACTGAGCAAACGCCTGAGGCCACCAAACAATTGATCGGAGATGACTGGTTTCGCCTTTCATTCGCCTACGGCCAGTGGCTTTACCTCTCCGCCAATGAGCAGCAGAAATCCAAGTCGCGCGTATTCCTACCGGCGATGATGGAGGATCGACCGCAGGATATTGATGAACAAGCACGCCTCGGGCGCTGGTATCTGGAACAGGCAGACGCGAAGGCTGCGCTGGAGCACCTGCAACTGGCCCACGAGTCCCAACCTCATAATAAGACGGTTGTCGCCGATCTTGGCGCCGCGCATTTCCTGCTCGGCGATCGAGTCAAGGCAAACGAGCTATGGGAACAAATCCTCGACGACGACGCCTCGCTTGATGACTACAAACTCTATGTTGACACGCTCATCAAACATGACTTGTCCGAGCGAGCGCGAACGCGAGTGATTCCCTTCCTGACGAAGCAATTGCAGGACAATCAATACGCTTACTCGACAGACGAATGGACGCGCAAGCTCGAGCAATTGAAAGAGTTGGTGCGTAGTCTTGCTAACTCGTTTGCGGAAAAGACCGGGGTGGAACCAAAGTCACTCACACCGGCGAATGAAGCGGCTAAAGCAGCTTTCTTCCTGCAAATTTGCGAATCCGCCGCCGATAACCTGCTCCTGCCAGAGCTATTGATCAAGGAAAAGCTAGTGGCTACACAACAAGCCGCTCCTTTTTACCGTTTACTCATCGCGCGCAGTTCCGGCCTCAGTAGTTACGATCGCGATTACGCTTTCACTGATGTGCAACAAAAAGGCTGGGACGACTCGGGGATGGAAGAAGCGCTGGATCACGAGACCAGCTTCAAACTTTCCGAGCCTGATAGCGAGCAACTTAAGTGGCAGAAGGAATTTCTCGAATATCTTATCGAGCAGAACCAGGCAGCCGAAGCTCGAACTCTGATCACTGAGATCGAATCGAGCATCAAACGTCGTTATGCCCGCCCAGTGTGGTTGCGTCTCGCCAGTGTCCGATTGAAAATCCGCTCCGGAGATATCGCTCAGGCTTACGATGACCTCGCTCACCTCGTCGGTATTAAGACGAGCACGAATCTGGTTGCGATCAGACCGCCCAGCCTTGAAAGACTGAATGACGCGGCAGCATTACTTCGCAGCGAGGGCCGCGACACTGAAGCGCGTTCCTTGCTCGAAGCGGCATACGCTCGCCAGCTTGCGTTGGCTCAATACGAGCCTTCCTCCTTTGTTGGACTAGCGAGCCTGGCGTTCGAGCGCGGCGACGCGAAGCTCGGTCTCGCCTGGCTGCAATCAATGGTAAACCTCAGCAACGAAGACTTACGCGCAGCGACCGAAGGCGAGTTGGCGGCGCTGGCGGTAGTTAAAGCGCATGCGGTCGAAGGGACCAGCGCTGAATTGCCGCCGGCCAGTGAAGCGGCGGTACAAACTGAAGGTTTGCAACTTGCCGCTGGAACGGCTGCGGAGTTTGGACAGTTTGATGCCGCGCTCGCTTACCGTCAGCAGCTATTAATTTCGTCGCCTGATGACGAAGAGAATCGTATTGAGTTAGTGAGACTTTTAGCAGCGAGTAAGAAGACCGATGACGCAATCGAGAGTCTGGCAACGATCATCGGCGATCGCCTGACAACCAGGACTGCGCGTTGGCAAGCCGTGTGGTTGGCGCCGGAAATCACCGAACAAAAGCTGGAACTTTGGAACCGGCTGCGTGAACGAGTGAAAACTCTTAACAGCTCAGACAGTGAGATGGCTGCTGCCCTTGAGTCACTCGCTCTTTCGTCAACGCGGCAAACTGACGAAGCCGCCAAACTGATCCTCGCGCAAACTTCTGCCGACCCGAATCCGCAACTGTGGTTTGTGCGCGCCGTTCTGGAGAAACAGCAAGGACGCGAGACGGATTCGTTAAGCAGCTTCACCAACGCATTGATTGCAACCGGCGACTCTTCAGTCTGGCAGCCTTTCGGTTTGAGTGAAGATGGGCCGATCGAACAGATAATTCGACTCTATCTCAAGCAGAACCAACCTCGTGCCGCTTTGAAACTGGCTGAACGAGCTACCAATCTGCAGCGCAAAGGCGCCCCGGATGAAAACGAAGAATCGACAGCAACACCTGAAACCCCAGCGAAGCAGTATCGGACACTCAGCGCGCGGACAGCAGAGCGACAGGAAAAGT
Organism: Pyrinomonadaceae bacterium; assembly: GCA_036009765.1. GTDB lineage: Bacteria > Acidobacteriota > Blastocatellia > Pyrinomonadales > Pyrinomonadaceae > PSRF01. The sequence continues at coordinate 82,740 of DASYLB010000040.1, forward strand.
CCCGGGCCGAATTGCTTGAACTTCTTTCGAACGCTGCGGAGCAAATCGGAGATCTAAACCGGGCCGCAGAACTGGAAACGACACGTATCGCTTTTCTGGTTAACACCGCTGACAAACAAATCGCGCACTTGCGTCTCGATCGATTGCGCGAGGCGCAGCGGAAAGTTGAACGAACGCGCAAGCCTTCGTTGATGGTAGATCAAAAACTGGTGACTGTTCAGTGAAGAACCCTTCGGATCAGTTAGCGACAACTCCTTGGAGTGCGGCGACCCGTCGCCGCTTTAGCCGGTCGCGACCTGTCGCGACCTCGCTTCGCAGGAAGCAATTGCAATCATCACGAGCGATACCGCCCTGGGCCAAAGCGGTGACAAGGCACCGCACTCCAAGGAGTGGCCTCGAACTAACCTTGTCGGAACTTGTTCAGAAAGTCTGAAGGGGAGATGAACGTTATGGGTTCAAAGCTTAAGTTTAGAACGTATCTAACATCCAAGCCGTTCTGGATCTCTCTGCTGCTCTTACTGAGCATCTGCGCCGGCTTGATTGTTTTCGCCCGGACCCGTTCAAGTAAACATCCGTTTGAGCTGGCGGAAGATTTTCCGCGCGGTGCGCTCGTCTATGGCCAGTTTTCAGATCTGCCGGCGCTCATCAAACAGTGGGACCAGTCGCGCCTCAAACAGCAATACCTGGAAAGCGAAAACTACAAACAGTTTCAGCACGGACACCTCGCGTTGAAATTGATCGAGCGTTGGGAAGAGTTCAATAACGCGCTGGGTTTCCCGCTCGACGCTGCGGCACTAAGTAGCACTGCCGACAATCGCGTGGCCATTGCAATCTACGACATCGGTCGTTTGGATCTGATTTTCATTGCGCCGATGAGTGAAGAGAAAATCATGGCCACGGAGTTTTTCAAAAGCAAAGAGCAGTTTGAAGCAACCGAGTTACCGGATGGGACCACCTACTATCGTCATGAGGTTGAGGCCGATCGGGGACGACAGAAGCAGATGCTGGTTTTTGCCGCGCTCAAAGGCCGGTTGATCCTCGCGACCAGCGAACCGCTGCTATTGCGCGCGATCGCCAATATCAATGGTAAGTCAAAAAAAGACCGGCTGTGGGACGATCCTGCGTTCAAGACTTTGAGCGCAATTACTAACCCGCACTTTGCTACCGTCTGGGTCGATCAGGCCAAGCTAAACGCTGACTACTATTTTAAGCACTACTGGCTAATGCGGAACGTAGATCAGTTGAAAGCGATCCGTGCGTGCATGTTTGACCTGGAACTTAAAGATGGCACCTGGATCGAGCGACGCGATTATCTGAGCGCGGGCAAAGCCGTCCAGAAAAACTCGCCAATTTCAGCCGCGGAGATCGCGAGGCTACAGGCGCAGATTCCCGGAGATGTGCCCTTCCTTAACATAAAGTCGCTCGCGGACGACGCGGCCCTGACAACGTCGCTTATTCAAGAGACTTTGCTGGATCGACCGGCGAACAAGCAGAACCAAAGCGGCAAGTATTGGTCGTGGGAACGATACGGTGACGACGAATTTTATCCCGACGACAATGACGAAGGCGACGATCACTATTCATATCTAAGTCCTGAGTTTGATTCAGTGATCGATGATCCCGGCGACGCAAAAATTAGCCAGCAGGAAGAGCCGGGAGAAAATCCGCTACGAAGTGAACTCGAGCGACAATTCGCTGAACGACTGCAACAGGCTCTCGCGCCGGCCCATCCGTTGGCCGCGGTGGTGGCGACGAGTCCCCGGACGACGGCCGGTCCGCTCTTTGTTGAGTTTCGGCGGATTGCGATTCTTCCACTACAGGCCCCGACAAACTTGAATCGACAGTTTCTGGAGGATGCGATTTCAAAAGCGGCGCAAAGTCGCTTGACGGTCGCTGGGCCCAGCGTCGATCTAAAGTGGGTCGATCACTCAGAAAGTAATCAACCCTGGCGCGAGCTTGAACTGCCAATGTTAGGCTGGCATTTCTGTTATGCGCAGCGAGGCAGCGATCTGATTATCGCCAACAGCCCGGAATTCCTGAGTTCAATCTTGAGCGTTCCCAAACAGCCGGCAGCTTCCGCCGGGCAGTCAGCGTCGTCGCTCGACGATCTAACCGTCATTCGCGTAGACCAAAGAAAGTCGGCCTTTGATGACATTGTTAACCGCCTTGATGCAGAAAGCATCAAACGGAGTCAAGCTGCTCGTAAGAAAGACGATAAGGAAGCGAGCGGCAAGTCGGAAGAATTTTTCTCCGGGAATATTTCCAGCTTGCTCGACGTCGCTTCCAACGTCACTCGAATTGAAATTAAGAGAAGTTCATCCTCAAATAGCTTGCACGAGGAAATAGACTACATCCTGAAATGAGCATCGAGGAATTGGTGAAACGCGCGCTCGTCATCATTGGAATGTTTCCTTCGCCGTGCGCGAAAGCCATGATCGCGCAACCGTCTTTGTATAAGTTAGTACTAATGATCCTGTCGCGAACTTTCTATAAAGAAAATTAATTTTCAACTTCACTTGCGATAGCTTCAACTCAGGCGAGTTCTGAGTTGCCTTGCTTCCTGAATTGAAAAGCGAAAAGGCGCGACGGTTTTTGGACCGTCGCGCCTAATCTAATGTGGTCACTGTCCTCACCCCAGCAACCACGTGGATGGAAGGATTCACCAACCATCTAGTTGGAGACACTATATCGCGCAATTTGCTCAATGGCAACTGGCGAAAAGCTGTTGCCACTCCGGCGGCCGCTAGTATCTTTAGGCTCAATCATTTCAAGAACTGGAGAGCGCCAACAACTCCAATGCGTGGCCGTCAGGATCGGCGAAATAGACTGAAACCGAGTTCATCCATTCGTGAAATACGGGTTCCGAAACTGAGACGCCTTTTTCCTTCAACATGAGAGCGGCCTGCTTGATATCGGCTTCGGCCACAGTAAACGCGAAATGTTGCGTAGGCCATTCGCCCTTGTCTTCCTGCAACACAATCATTCCAGCATCGCCACCCGCGTATAGAAACAGCCAGTTTCTACGGTCGTCGCGCAGGCCTTCCTTCAGTCCCAGCACATCCTTGTAAAAGGCTTCAGCGCGCGCCAGGTCCTTTACCCGAATGGCCACTTCGTAAAGCCCCTTAATCGGTAACATAGGCGACTTACTCCCTGTAGAATTTTGCGATTGTTGCCTCCGAGTTTACAGGCCTTTCGGTTTGCCTAACAAGACTTCAACCACAACCTTTCACGGCGCGAAGGCATCCGACAAATTGCCGCTTGCCTCTCCCGCTTGCAAAAGCAATCGACTCTTGTAAACTCATCATTGAAAGTTGGTCTGGAGATACCCCTATGAAAATTTGTCTACGCCCCGTTGGCTTGGTTGCGCTGATGCTTGCGCTCTTCGTTCCCGCTCTTGCCGATACTATTCGCTTAAAGGACGGTAATGTTATTCGCGGTCAGGTGATTGGCTTCCGCGACCAACAGTTCACCGTCCTGGTTGGTTCCGGGGCCCAGGGCCGTCGCAGCCGCACGTTGGTTTACGTCGAAGATGTTGAGTCGATCGAGTTTGACTCCGCGACCACCGCCGCAGCTGCAGGACTCGCGAACGATGACGGACAAACATCAAACAATCCGGCGCCAACCTATCAACCACCGCCACGCTCAAATCCGACGCCGATAGACACGAGCAGAGTTCCGCCGCGCCAGACGCCGTCGTCTGCGCCCAGCACTTCGCCGACGTTTTTCACGATCAAGGTTGGGGTTAATGCAAGACAGTGTTCGGTGCCTCCCGCACGCGGTGAGGTGTGTGCTCCCAATGGTTGGACCAACAGTGGCCTCGTGGTTCGGAAGGGTCAGCGCCTGCGAATCAGTTCAACGGGTCGGGTGTCTTTGGGGGGTGGTCGCTTCTCGACTCCGGCGGGCATGGCCGGTTCGCCCGACAGTGAGAAACTAATGCGCAACGAGGCGACCGGGTCTCTTATCGCCGTTATTGGCGACGATAATGACGAGTTTCTGCTGATCGGAACCAGGCGAGACTTCGTGTCGCAGCGAGATGGAGTCTTGTTCCTGGGACTCAACGAGGGAAATCTAACTGACAATACCGGAACGTATGACGTTGTTATTGAGGCTGAGGCGGGTGGCAGCGGCCCCCGCTGAACCGGCTTCAAGGCAAACTTCGCCTTGTCTTTCGGCATCACACCGTGGCAGCCCGACAATGTGAAAAAGCTCGAATCCGGAAGTAGACTCTTTCCCCAGTTTTACGTCTAACTACGACAGGTGATTTACATGAGACTCTCTAAGCTGGCGCGCGCGTTCTTTTTTTCGATCGTCGTCTTCTCTTTACTGACCAGCCTACATTTGGGTTCGGCGCCGGGACAATCGCGTCGCCAGCCGCCAACTTCCAACGACAAGAAAAATAAGCGTCCGCCTGAGACGGGTCAGCCGGGTGAGAAACCTGATGAGCCGGCGCCGCCGGATTTGAGCGGTAAACCACAAGAGGCGGAGAAGATTTCCGTTACCACGCAAATTGTTAACGTGGATGCCGTCGTTTATCACAAAAAGAGTGGACAGATTGTAACCGGGTTGAAGAAAGAGAATTTTACAATCCTCGTAGATGGTGGTCCGCAAGTCATCACCAACTTCTCAACTCCGGAAGCGCCTATAACTGTCGCCATGGTGGTGGAGTACAGCAAGTGGTCCGAGGTGTTCGGCAGAGCCCAGGGTCAAGGTTGGGACCCCGGCACATACGAAGTCATTCGACCAGTCGCGATGTTCTTGCAGCAGTTCGTGAAACCGCCTGACGACTATGTTTCGGTGGTGGCCTTTGATCTTCGTCCTACCACGCTCACCGACTTCACCAACGATCCCACCAGGATTGGTCAGGTCGTCAGCTTGCTCCTTCGGAATTACCCAGCCTTCCGCGAGACGAACCTTTTTGACGCCCTTAAATTTACGCTAGTCGGCGGGCGTGGCGACTCGGTCGTGCTTGAGGATTCCAAGAGTGAAAAGTCAGACTTCTCGGGACTGGTGGCTGTGCAAGGACGACGCCGGGCGATCGTGCTTGTCGCTTCCGGCATTGATACTTTTAGCAAGATCAACTACGGCGATGCGCGCAAGATTGCGCAGAATGCCGGCATTCCCATTTACATAATTGGCACCGGCGAAATGTTCTTCAAGAGGTACGGTGACCTCCTGCCGGCCACCGACAGCATTACCGGCATGCCCGGACGCATGACGTTCCTCCAGGCGCAAAACACCTTAAAGACGTTCGCAAGCGAAACCGGCGGCGCCTACTTCCCTGTTACATTTCCCGGCGAACTACCAAAAGTGCTGGGTTCAATCAACGCTCTGCTGCGCAGCCAGTATAGCCTGGCATTTAATCCCGGCGACGTTCGAGACGGTAAGCAACACAAGATCAAACTGAGTGTCGATGTGAACGGTGACGGGACAAACGACGACAAAGAATTTGTGATCCAGGCCCGACAGTTCTACACCGCGCCGAAGCCGGACGGAACGCCGAGCAAGTGAGCAGGAGCAGGAGCAGGAGCAGGAGCAGGAGCAGGAGCAGGAGCAGGAGCAGATAACGAGGGCAGCGAACGAAAGTTCGTTGCCTTTCTGTTTCATGATTGCGCAGATTTGTTTCATGATTGCGCAGAACGCATGAGCAGAAGTGCACTGACTTTCCGCGCTGCCCGCTGCACACTGCCCACTGCCCACTACTTAACGGCCACCGCCCACTGTTCCCGTGCTACGCTCTCCCGCGTGATCAAGAAGGACGTCGTAGTAATTGGCGGCGGAGCCGCCGGTCTCTTCTGCGCGATCGTTGCCGGACAACGCGGGCGCAAGGTGATTGTGCTTGAACACGCCGAGCGTATCGGCAAAAAGATCGCGATCTCCGGCGGCGGCCGCTCAAACTTCACCAACCTCCACACCAGCGCCGACAACTTCATTTCTGCAAATCCGCATTTTGCCAAGTCGGCCCTTGCGCGCTACACCCCGGCGGACTTCGTCTCACTGGTCGAAAAACACGGCATCGCCTATCACGAGAAAAAGCTGGGCCAACTCTTCTGCGATGGCAGCTCGCAACAGATCATCGAAATGCTGTTAGCGGAAGCGCGCGCTGCCGGTGTGGAGATCCGTTGTGGGGCGCTGGTGCGAAAGGTTCGCACGTCGCCTTCCGTAGCAAATGAATCGTCTGTGAAGTTCGCGGTTGAAACGGACGTCGAGATGCTTAGTTGTGAATCGCTCGTGATTGCAACCGGGGGCCTGTCGATCGCGCCACTTGGTGCGACTGACTTTGGTTACCGTCTGGCGCGTCAGTTTGATCTTTCGATTGTTGAGCCGTGGCCGGCGCTCGTACCATTCACTCTGTCGCGTGAGACACTCCGGGAACTCGCGCCACTAAGTGGAATTTCGCTGCCATCCATAGTTAGCTGCAATGGCGCACAGTTCCGCGAAAACATTCTGATCACACATCGTGGTCTGAGTGGTCCGGCCATTCTGCAGGCGTCGTCGTACTGGCGGCCCGGACTTAGCATCACTATCAATCTGCTGCCCGACCACGACGCCCTGCAAGTCATGCGCGAGCACCAGGGCAAAGACATTACCCTGGCAAACTTGCTAAGCCAGTTTCTGCCGCGTCGCTTTGCTATCGCCTGGTGCGCACTAAACTTTCCGTCGCAACCACTCAAGCGCTACACCCCGCGCTCCCTCGCTGACATCGCGCAAAACTTGAATCGCTGGGAGATTACGCCAACGGGTACCGAAGGCTACCGTAAAGCGGAAGTGACGGCGGGCGGAGTTTCAACCGAAGAACTCTCTTCGCAAACTATGGCTGTGAAGCGTGTTGCTGGGTTGTATTTTATTGGCGAAGTTGTTGACGTCACTGGTCAACTCGGTGGCTTCAATTTCCAGTGGGCCTGGGCGTCTGGTTACGCTGCAGGACAAAGCGCCTGAAAACGGGGAACGGGAAAAGGGGCAAGGGTAAAACGGTGCGCATGGTAGTCAGGGCTCGTCGCTTCCCCTTTACCCGTTCCCCTTTTCCCCTTTTCTTGTTTAGGTGCCGTGCAGTCTGAGCCGAAACTCATCATTAATCGCGTTCAGATCCGTTCGCCTGCCTGAAAACAACCGACTCGCCCGCAACAATATCGGCAGTCCGCCCGGCGGCAGATTTAGTCCATAAGCAGGACTTTGGAATATCGCCGCGAGCTGTGGATTCAAACGCTGAGGCACCCCGTAGCGAATTGCTTTTTGAGCCACTGGAGAAAAACCTGAGGTGCGCCGCGCGTTTATGATCTCTATTGAGTGATCAAAAATATTGATGCGGCTAGGCTGGTCACGCAGTGCAAGATCTCGATGGACCAATAGATTACAAATACCCTCGCTAACCGAAGCGCGCGCGTAATTTCCTCGAGCCGCTACTGGACTATCGGCGACTTCACCGGCCGGGAAATTCTTTGGACGCGCTTCCCAGAGATCGCAGTAGCGAACGATAAAGCGCAGCGCGGCTTCATAGACCGTCAGCAAATTCCCGCGGACATTTACGCGCTCAACGATAGGCGACTGTAACGACTCGCCTGCGAACCTCGTTGCGATTAAAGCGGAGCGCGGCAGCAGTTCAGCCACTCGTTCGTCACGACCAAAAAGAAGCAGTCCGGCGACAGTGGGAACGACCTCGCCCTGGTATTCAGTTGCGAGGAGAAGATCGCGCTCAAGCACTTCTCCGGTCGGGTAACCACTCGCGATTGCATTCTCGAAGGCATCGCCTTCAAACTCCCTGAGAAAACTCCAAAGGTGCGCCTCGTCGATGTCGGCCGTAATCGCACCGAGAACAGGCATGTTTTCAAATCCAAGCGGCCGAGCTTCGTCGATCAGCGCCGATAGTTCCTCGCGCGTCGCTTCGCGTTTTTCTGAACCAATTCGCAGATAAAAACGACCGTCCCCGGTGCGATACGGACGCCGCTTGCCTTCAATATCAAGCGCCACAACACGACGCCCGTTATCGAAAGCAACCCGATCGATGAACGGCACCAGAGGGGGCTCTACATCTTCCCGGCAGATTCGCACTAGTTCTTCCTGGACGCTTTCTGGATCGTCGACGCCTTCAATACGCAATTGATCGTTAACTCCAAAAACCATGACGCCGCCGCCGGTGTTTGCGAGTGCCACAATCTCCTGCGCAATTTTTTCGGAGTTCGAGAGCTTGACCTTTAGCTCAAGGAAAGTGTCTTCCCCGGCACGGATCAATCGGAGCAGTTCAGTCCTTGAAGTTTGCGGCGCCGGGGTTGAGAGGTAGTACTCCTGGAAGGAACGCTCGGTGGAGGGTTCGTGGCGCTGGTTACTGCGAAATCTTCTGCGAGCCATTTGTGTATTGACGGGGCCGCTGTCGCCCGCCCGGATGTCGCCAACCAAGACATCACTGGAATAAGTTTAGTCAAAAAACCTAACCGCAAAACTTCCGGCACTCCCGATCAACCGTTTCCGGGATCGTTGACAGCTTCGAGTATTTCCAGTTCCCGCCGCTGCAGCAACTCACCTTGAGAATTGATCAGCAGCAGATAGAACCCAACGGAAAGTGCGGCCAGAACAGCGAGTGTAACATACTCAATAAGCAAACTCTGCGCGACGTAGCCTGCCGCCGCTGCCGCTAACGGAGGCAGCGCCAGCGCGAAGAGCACCGGTATTAATAGAAGTCCGACGATGCCCGAAGCATTGATTCGTTTGCCAAACTTCATGCGCTTCGGGAAGCGAAGCGAGAGGGAGTTTCCCGCGACCGAGATCAGGGACACGAAGACAAGAAAACTGAGAGCGACGAAGAGGAGCGCGCCCGGGCTCAGATCGCGGAAGACGATTTCGTTTACCAGCATATAGCCGGCAGAAAAAATAAGCGCCAGTGTTGATATCGCGATATTCTTGCCCATCAGGATGACCTTTCGATTCACTGGCGAAAGGATCAGGGTGCGCATACCACCTTGTTCAAGTGCAAACTGATTGCAGAATAGGCCGGCAAGGATCAAGAACACGTAGAGGAGCCCACCGGTCGCCATCAGCCCTTCACCGTATTTGAAAAATTCTGTGGCGAAGACACTGCTGGGTGGGCCCATTCGATCGAAGCGGCGCCTATTTACCAGTCGCACCACAATCAGAATCATCGGCGCGAGTATCAACATTCGTACTTGTGCATTGCGCATCAGGTAGCGCAACTCCTTCTCAATAACGGCCGCAAGTGCAGGCGGCATCAATGGGATTTCCCAACCCGTATAGGCGGTGGTACCCGGTGCTTCCGATTTTGCGCGCTTACGCTGTTTTCGGTCGCTGCCAAGAATCGCGCGACGTGAGAGCCAATAAGTGAATGCGATCAGGCTGATGGAATAGGCGAGCACGAGGATAATCGCGAGTAGGTATCCAACCAGGTGGCCCTTCTGTAACCCATGCGATAGCGCGTAGGCTATCGCTCCCGGTGGCGTCCAGCGCAGCGCGGAAATCGATTCCGCATGACGGAAAAGTACGGGGGCGATTTGCCCAAACAAAGCCCCACCTAAACCCGCAACCACGCCAATCAACGCCAACAAAGTTTCGCCCCGCGTTCGCTTGCGGCGGATCAATGAGCCAACTGACATCGAAATCCATTTGGACAACGCGAGGCCAAAGAGTCCAGCCGCCACCGCTATCAATAGTCCACCCATCAGCCTTCCGCGGGCCAGGCCAGCCCCGATTCCCAGCGCCAGGATCGCGGGTATGGCAAAGATCGACTGCAGACTCGCGGCCTCGCTAATGAAGTCGACTGCGAAGAGCTTACGAAAACTTACGGGATAAAGCAGAAGATTTCCGGGATCAAATTGACGACTGCTGCCAACGCTCAGTGGGAGCGTCGCCCACAGCAAGTAAATGATTGCGAGAATTGAAAAAAATATAAACTCAACCGGAGGCATCGCCGGCGTACCGGAAGGTTGTTGTGCATGAAATCCCTCGATCCCCATGTTGGGCGCGGTAAGCACATAAGCGGCGATACCAAGACCCATGGAAACCATGAGCGCCAACCCGAGCGCAACGAGCATCCCGAGCACCGTTGCGATGCGACTCACCACCGCCTTGGATGAACGTAGCGAATTCCGAAAGAGTGCCCACTTCAGCCAGATTAAAGTTCGAAGTTGTGACAATGCGTGCGACCTTGGGTTTGTGCTTTGTTCTTTGAGCTTTGAACTTTGTTCTCTATTCTTACTCTTCCGAGCTGGAAAATCCTAAACTGCCCAAGTTTGGACGAGTTATATTAAAGCAAAGTACAAAAATCAAAGCACAAAGTTCAACAAGCCCAGTCAATGCTACAGCCTCCAATCAACGCAACCGCCTATATCAGTCTCGGCTCCAACCTTGGTGACCGCGCGGGCAACCTACTGTTCGCGGTCCGGGACCTGATTGCCGTTGGACTGGAAGTGACTCGTCTATCGCAAATCTATGAAACTGAGCCGGTAGAAACTTTTCCGCAGCCGTTCTTTCTGAACATGGTGGCCGAATTGCGAGTCGAACCAGCGACTGAACCTGAAACCGTGATGAAGCGCCTGCTGCAAGTGGAGAACTCCCTGGGTCGCGTGCGCGATACAGTCAAAGGTCCGCGGACAATCGATCTCGATCTGCTTCTCTATGGTGAAGAGATAAGGAACACCGGCCTGCTTACCTTGCCCCATCCGTGCTTTCACCTTCGGCGTTTTGTGCTCGTCCCTCTGGCTGAACTCGCTCCAGTACTAGTTCACCCAGTTCTGGAGAGAACCATAGACGAGCTGTTGGATAAACTAGAAGACTCATCACGGGTGGAAGTTTGGCGTCCGCAATCAGAATAATTTTAGTTTTTGACTCGAAGAGAGTGCCATCGCTCCTCGCGTTTTCCCCTTTTTTTCATTTGTAGCTATAATGGGCCCACTTGCGAACACGCCTTACATATTTCCAATCTTTTAGTTTTCAACGCAAACTGAGCTTTGCGCCACGGTCGACAACTGGCACTCAGTTGTTTTCGTTGCAGTTACCGATTTAGGGTGCTGGATCTGGCGACCGCCGAGCGCGGCCATAGAGGTGAAATATGCCTTATCTCAAACCTGAACGTCCTGAAAAAGTTAACGCGCCATCCCTGAAAGCCAGCAAACAGCGCGGTGAACGCCTGGTTTGCCTGACCGCCTACGACTTTCCCACGGCCCGGATTGTTGACGAAGCGGGTATCGACATCATTCTCGTGGGCGACAGCCTGGGAAACGTGGTGTTGGGCTACGGCAACACCGTGCCGGTGACGCTTGACGAAATTTTGATTCACTTGAAAGCGGTGCGCCGGGCGGTCCAGCGCGCATTGCTCGTTGCCGATATGCCTTATGGTTCGTTTCATACTGGTGCCGATGATGCAGTCAGGAACGCACTTCGTTTGGTCAAGGAAGGCGGCGCTGAGGCCGTGAAACTCGAAGGCGGGCACAAACGCGTGCAACTCGTGAAGCGGCTCGTCGACGAAGAAATTGCGGTGATGGGCCACATTGGTTTGACACCGCAATCGATCAACAAGCTCGGCGCTTATCGCGTTCAGGGAAAGACGGCGGTTACTGCGCGCCAGTTGTTGGACGACGCGCGCGCGCTGGAAGACGCTGGGGCCTTCGCTATCGTCCTCGAAGTGGTGCCGCGAGAAATCGCGAGCTTGATTACTGAGAGCGTCAGCATTCCGACGATCGGAATCGGCGCCGGCGCCGGTTGCGACATTCAGGTGCTGGTGCTGCACGATATGCTGGGATTGTCGTTTGGCAAACTGGCGCGTTTCGTGAGGCCCTATGCGAATCTGCATGAGGTGATTACGGACGCCGTCACGCGTTACGCTGATGATGTCCGGAGCGGAAGCTATCCTTCGAATGATGAATCTTATGCTCTGCCGGCGGAGGCAGCTGAAGAACTGAAGCTGGAAAAGCAAGATAGTAAATAGTGAATCGAAAAACCGGTAAATCGTGAATAGTGAATCGTAAATAGAATTTGTATTCGCTTTCCGGCTGGCTTCGTTATTCAGATTCCACTTCGAACGACTTTTGTTGACCATCGTTTTTTCTATTCACGATTTAATATTTACGATTTACTGCCTTTATGGAAATCATTAATCGCCGCCAGCGCATGAGTTCGGTCGCGCGCAAAATCCGCCGCGAACAGGATCGGACCATCGGGTTGGTGCCGACCATGGGCGCGCTGCACGAAGGCCACCTTAGTCTCGTACGCGAAGCCCGCCGAATGTGTGATGTGGTCGTCGTCTCAGTCTTTGTAAACCCAACGCAGTTTGGGCCGAGTGAAGATTACGAACATTACCCGCGGGATCTAACCAAAGACACAGCGCTTCTTACCGATTACAACGTCGACTACATTTTTGCACCGGCCGCGGAAGAAATTTACCCAAGGGATTTCTCCACCTACGTGAATGTTGGCGGGCTTTCGAAGTTACTCGAAGGAGAAACGCGCCCGGGTCACTTTCGCGGCGTCGCCACCGTGGTCGCAATTCTTTTCAACACCGTTCGCCCGGACTTTGCATTCTTTGGTCAAAAGGACGCGCAGCAGGCTGTGATCATCAAGCGGATGGTTCGTGATCTCGCTTTCGACACCGAGATTGTGGTCTCAGCTACCGTGCGCGAGGATTCCGGGCTGGCGATTTCGTCGCGAAATCTTTATCTCGACGCTGAGGAACAACAGTCCGCGGCCGTAATCCATCAGGGGCTCAAAGCAGCGAAACAGGCTTATAAGAAGGGCGAACGCCACGCCGCGAAATTAATCGAGATCGCGCGTTCGACGATTGAAACCGAGCCGCGCGTCCGCGTGGATTACGTAAGCGTGGTGGATGGTGAAACGCTCGAGAAGCTCGACAAACTCGACGATCGTCCGATGCTGATCGCAGTCGCAGCCTATGTCGGCAAGACGCGTTTGATCGATAACACGATGCTGAACAAGGCCAAGAAGGATGCGGCTACGACCAAAGCCTAACCCTCGCACACCTGCGGTTCCTCCCCGCTTTTTGCTAAACTCCTCCCGCTAAAACTTATGTCGGATCCAGGCAAGCAGAAGAACCACATCCAATTCACACTCAACGGCGAGCTCGCTGAGGTGGCGTTTGCGCCGCACAAAACGCTGCTCGAAGTTTTGCGTGAGGATCTGGGTCTGATGGGGACCAAGCATGGTTGCGAACTCGGCGAATGTGGCACCTGCGCGGTGTTGGTCAACGGACGATCTATTCTGTCCTGCTTGATGCTGGGTCTCGACGCTGAAGAACAGGAAGTGAAGACGATCGAAGGAATGGCCCAGGGCGCCGAACTTCATCCACTTCAGGACACGTTCGCTGATACGGGCGCCGCGCAATGCGGTTATTGTTCACCGGGTTTCCTGCTGGTCGCCGAGGAGTTATTGAAAAAGAATCCGAATCCGACGCGCGCAGTTATTCAGGAAGCACTGTCGGGCAATCTTTGTCGCTGCACCGGCTACATAAAAATTTACGAAGCAGTAGAGTTGGCGGCCGCGCGTATGCGTGGTGAGAAAGTGGAGCTGCCGCGCGAAAGCGTTTTTGGATTGTAAGTGTGGTATTTGGAGTTAGTCTCTTAAGCTTGAAAGTCTCTGGGTCGGAAAGGTGGGCTCGCCCCCGCTCCTGATCTCAAGTTGCTCAGAGTTAAAGCAAGAGCGGGGCAAGCTGCCCTTCCTCACCTGAGAGACTGATTAACTCGAGAGGCTCATTGGATCTTAATGGCTGACAGCAATTCAAACAATGGCAAGCCGCTGAATGTAGTCGGCAAGCCATTTCGCAAAGTGGATGCGCGCGCGAAGTGCACCGGCCAAACGAAGTTTGCCGACGACATCGTGCTGCCGCGGATGCTCTTCTGCAAGATCCTCCGCAGTCACCTGCCGCACGCCGTCATCAAGGGCATCGACGTTTCGAAAGCCGCTGCATTACCCGGAGTGCTTGCAATCATTACCGGCAAGGACCTTCCCATCTCTTACGGAATTCTTCCCGTCAGCCAGGATGAACATGCGCTTTGCATCGACAAGGTGCGCTTCATCGGAGATCCAGTTGCGGCGGTCGCCGCGATTGACGAAGACGTCGCCTTCGATGCAATGAACCTCATCGAAGTGGAGTATGAACCACTCAACACGATCTCCTCGATTGAGGAAGCGGTCCTGATCGACGAACCGCGCATTCACGAGTACGGCGACGAGGGAAATGTTCACAAGAAAGTGTCGCTGGAATTCGGCAACGTCGAGGAAGGTTTCGCTGAGGCTGATCTCGTTCGCGAAGACACGTTCTTCTACGAAGGCAACACTCACCTGCCAATGGAGCAACATGCCGCCGTCGGCAATTTCGATCCCGACAATAAACTCACGCTTTGGAGTTCCACGCAGACGCCACACTACGTTCATCGCGCGCTCGCTAAAGTTTTAGAACTGCCGCCCAGTCACATTCGCGTGATTGCGACGCCAAACGGCGGTGGCTTTGGTGGCAAGAGTGATCCGTTTAATCACGAAGTTATCGTCTGCAAGCTTTCGATGATGACCGGGCGGGCGGTGAAGGTAACATTGACGCGCGAGGAAGTTTTCTATTGTCACCGCGGTCGCCATCCGGTGTTGATGTACGTCAAGACCGGAGTCAAAAAAGACGGCGCCATCACCGGAATGCATTTCCAGACGTTCCTCGACGGCGGCGCGTATGGTAGCTACGGAGTGGCCAGCACGTTTTACACCGGCGCGTTACAGACGGTCACCTACGACGTGCCGCGCTACAAGTTTCAGGGCTTGCGCGCGTTTACCAACAAACCGCCGTGTGGTCCGAAGCGCGGACATGGAACGCCGCAGCCGCGTTTCGGTTTGGAAGTTCAGATAGACAAGATCGCCGAGCAGTTGAAACTCGATCCGGCGGCTATGCGCCGAAATAATTTGGTCAAACCGGACACGGTAACCGCAAACTACCTGCGCATTGGCAGCATGGGTCTCGGCCAGTGCATCGACAAGATCGTCGCTGGTTCCGATTGGCAAAGCAAATTCTCTGGCTGGAACCAAAACAATCGCAAGCTTCCATATGGCAAAGGCATCGGCATCGCTTGCAGTTCCTACATCTGCGGCGCGGGACTGCCGATCTACTGGAACAACATGCCGCAATCCGGCGTTCAGCTGCGCCTGGATCGACAGGGTGGGGTCTGCGTAATGTGCGGCTCAACCGACATTGGCCAGGGTTCTGATTCGATTCTCGCGTACATCGTCGCCGAAGTTCTCGGCATTGATCCGTTCGACATCCGCGTAATAACTGCCGACACCGATTTGACGCCGGTCGACCTCGGCAGTTACTCGAGCCGCGTGACTTTGATGACCGGCAACGCGGCAATTCAAGCTGCGGAGCGCGCGCGCGAACTACTGGTCATGGCCGTTGCTGAAAAACTGTCGGTGCCGATCGAGAATCTTTCGTTGGCGGAGCGTCGCGTGTTCGATGTTGAGAACCCGGAAGTTGGTGTGTCATTCGCCGAAGCGGTCGTGTTGGCAGAATCAAAGTTTGGCACCATCGGCACAGTCGGTTCCTACTCACCACCGCGCTCGCCTGGCAAATACAAAGGCGCAGGTGTTGGACCGTCGCCTGCTTACAGCTATTCAGCGGCGATTGCGGAAGTGGATGTCGATCCCGATACCGGCATTGTGGTTGTCGAGCGTATCTGGATGGCGCACGACATCGGCAAGTCGATCAATCCGATGCTGGTGATGGGACAGGTCGAAGGCAGCGTCTATATGGGCCTGGGCGAGGCGCTGATGGAGGAGATGACCTATCGCGGTAACCGCAACGTCGTGCACAAGTTTCCCTCGATGTTGGAATACAAGAGCCCAACTACGATGGAGATGTGCGACGTCAAAACTTACCTGATCGAAGATCCGGATCCGAACGGACCTTACGGCGCCAAGGAAGTTGGACAAGGCCCGTTGTTGCCGGTGCCGCCGGCGGTGGCAAATGCAGTTTATGACGCGGTGGGCGTGCGTATCGATGAAGTCCCGATCACACCGGAAAAGGTTTTGAAGGCACTAAAGGACAAAGCTCGCGGCAGAGACGGTCGATACGGGCCGGGCGCTGTGCCGTCAGTTGAGTGGCCTGAGCCTTTGCGCGTGTTGACGCCGGCTGAAGGTGGCGACGGAACAGAGATGCCGCGCGTGGCAGTGCATTCGTAAGTTCACATTCCTTATCCTCAAACGGAGATTTATGGCGATAACGTTAAAAAGACAACTCACCGAGTCCGAGAAGAAAGAAATTATTGAGAGACATGGCCGCATTTGTTTCGCAACTGGTCATGAAATCGCCGAAGGGCAGCCCCTTCAGTTCGATCATATCCGCGCTTTTGATACGCAAGGCCCTAGCGAGTTACACAACATCGCACCGATGTGTGAGACTCACAACAAAGCCAAAGGCCGTTTACCACTTGAAGACTTTCGGGTAAGACTGCGACTCGACAGTTTCTTTGAGCAAGGCGACTCTCTGACTCTCAAGCACCTATTGGCATTTCTGAAGGAACAAGGTGATATCGGAGGATATGGTCAGAGTATCGTCGTAAAGGATTCTGATAATGAGATTCTCATCGAGACGATCGACGGCAAGAAACGCAATTACACTCTTTACAAATGCCCAACTACAGGCTGGCAATATTTCTATGCCACACTGCCCGTTGAACTACTTGACAGTGATGATGATGATAACGGCAAAGTCGGTCTTCAGCCGCGATTCCTCATACAAGACAAGGTCTTCGAGTTATTTCGCCATTTTCAAATACACCCCGTATTGCAGCCGTCCGTTGGTCGGATACAGAACGGACAGGTTTTGTTGTTTGACGGACAGCACAAAACGGCAGCCCTACTCTGGACTGGCCGCCGAGAATTCGAATGCAAGGTTTACTTGAATCCTGATATTCGCCTCCTGAATCAGACAAATATTTCAGCACACGACAAGTTTTCTCAAACGCGATTTTATTCATCTGTGATGGTGATCAAGCTAGGGAAGGAGTTTGGGGCCGATTTCGAAAGTTATAAGAACTTGGAAGACGACTCGGTCAAGAGCGAGGCTGGCTTTATGAAATATCAAGACCGCGATCCAAGCCAAGCAATGACAAAGGGAGACCGGAACAAGCGTTTTAGAAGCTACTTGTACAATTCGGTTCTGGAAGACCCCGAGAACCGCGTCACTAAGTTTGTCTCGAACGGCAACCGCGGCACAGACGAGAAACCACTCACCACTGATATGTTGAATAAATCAATATTCGCAAGTTTCCTGTATACAGAGCCTGTCGACGACAATATGGCTACCGACGCGTACAAACGTGATAAAGAGATCGCCAACAATGTAGCACTCATGAACATGCTCTACGATCTTGCTTTGGGTTCCTGGAATCCCAAGGCCGGCCCCAATGACGGCAACCAGCGCAAACTTGTACGCCTCTTTCGATCAAAGTCAATAATGGCTTGGAGCGAAATTCTGCGTGATGCAGTACGAGGCAAACTCGATCTCCAAGACGAGGAAGAACGGGCCAGACCCTTTTATCGTGACCTCTCGGTAGACGATCTCGATCGCATCAAGAAAATGGTGGAGCGGCTTGTAAACTGGAAGCTCTGGAGCTCGCCACCTAACGGCGAAATCGATCGAATCATGGCTGATAACAAAAGCGAGGTCAAGGATTGGTTCAGAGCGAATGGCTTAACAACGGGATACTTGATGGGCGCGAATGAATAGCAACCCAGAGGACTTCCCGGTAAGCAATTAGTCATGATGCGACTACCCAAATTTGACTACCGCAGACCGCGAGAGATCGCGGAAGCGGTGAAGATCATGGCCGGCTCCGGGCCGGAAGGGCAGTTCGTGGCCGGCGGCACAGACCTCTATCCAAATATGAAGCGGCGGCAACAGACGCCGCGCACCGTGATTTCGGTGATGCGCGTTTCGGAGTTGAACCAGATAACGGGAGACGGAAAATCGGGCGTGCGCATCGGCGCATCGGTAACGCTCACGGAAATAGTCGAGCACCCGCTTATCAATCGTGACTATCCGGTCATAGCCTACGCTGCGCGCACGATCTCCACACCCATCCTGCGAAACATGGGAACCATCGGCGGCAACCTGCTGCTCGACACTCGCTGCAACTATTACGATCAAAACTACGAGTGGCGCAAAGGCATCAACTTCTGTTTGAAGAAGGACGGCGACGTTTGCTGGGTGGCGCCCGGAAGTTCGAAGTGCTGGGCAGTGCAATCCTCCGATTTGGTCCCGGTGATGGTGGCGATTGGCGCGAAGTTTCGACTGGCCTCAACCCTCGGCGAACGGATGATCGACGCAGCGGGCTTCTACAACGACGATGGCATCGACTATCTGAAGAAGCGGCCGGACGAGTTGTTGGTTGACATTCATCTGCCTCCGCTCAATGGCTGGCGCGCTTCGTATCAAAAGCTGCGTCGACGCGGCGCCTTTGATTTCCCGGTTTTGGGAGTTGCTGCCTGGGTGCAAGTTGACCATGCAGGTTCGGTCAAAGCCGCGAAACTGGTGCTCGGCGGCATCGCGCCATCACCAATAGAAGTGAAAGAAGCCGGCGACGCATTAATCGGCCAGCCACTCAACGACGATAAAATTCAAGCAGCCGCTGAAGCTGCTTACGTGAAGGCTCGTCCACTCGACAACACCGACTTTGTCATGAACTGGCGTAAACAGGTGACGAGGCAATACACGCTTCGCGCACTGCGACAGCTAGTTTCCACGGATTGATTTTCGCGTTGGTCTTTGGACTTGGGTCTTTCGATTTTGGTCTTGGGTCTTTGGACTTTGGAATTCTTGCTCTCCAGATCATAATTCCAAAGCCATGATCAAACCCGAAGACAATCCAAAGTCCCAAGGGCAAAACTCAAAGTCCAAAGACCAAAGTCCAAAGACCGCCGCGGTCGCGGCCCTCATCCTCGCCGCCGGCCGCTCGCAACGTATGGGCGCATTCAAACCTCTGCTCCCTTTCGGCCCGACAACAGTAGTTGAAAGCTGCATCGACAACATGCGCCGCGGTGGCGTTGAGAATGTTGTTGTGGTGGTTGGCAAGGGCGAACGAGGTGAAGAACTCAAAGCTCTTTTGGTCGACTCCGATGTTAGCTTCGCGATCAATCCCGATCCTGAGAGCGAGATGAGCGCATCGATAGCCTGTGGCGTCCGTGTGTTACGGAAGGAAATTCGCGCCGTTGTCGTCAACCCCGTAGACCATGCGGCCGTGCCGGGTGAGGTAGTCGCCACACTGCTTTACGGATGGCAGCAAGGCGCGCAGCTAGTACAGCCAACATGGAATGAACGTGGCGGCCATCCGGTTCTGATCGATCTGAAGTTTCGCGATGAGTTGCTGGATTTGGATCCGAACAATGGTCTGAAAGGCCTTTTCAGCGAACATCGAGATCAGGTCAAACGAGTCCCGGTGAACTCGAAATACATTGCGCGCGACATGGACACGTGGGATGATTACGCCGCTTTGCACCAGGAGGTTTTTGGCGATGCAGCGCCAGAACTACTTCGCAAGGGCGTTTAGAGCAGGCGGGTGGAATAAACAGGTCGTTCAGAGTGACCAACTAAAGCGCTGCCCCACTCATCTAACGCAGTGCCCTACCTTTTGGGTCTGGGCAAAGGAGAGTAAATGCATCTGACAAATCGAAAACCCATATTGGCTTTGTTATTTCTCGTCATTTTGGGCTCGTCGCTCGGGTTTGCGCAGGACCGCCGAGCTCCTATTGTCGACTTCACGCTGCGCACCACCGACGGCCAAACAATTACTTCCGACAGTCTGCGCGGCGAAGTTGTCGTGCTGGCCTTTGGCGCGTCGTGGCTGCCACTCTCAAAAGCCCAGCTGCAAGGGGTCAGAAAACTCGCGGACGAATACAGCGATCGCGGCGTGGTGGTTTACTGGGTGAGTACCGAGTCGGAAGATTCGAAGTCGAAGAACTATGCCAGCGATGATCAGCTGCGGGCGTTTGCGCAAAAGTACGGACTCAAGGTCACGGTATTGCGCGACCCCGATGGCACAACCTCGAAAAGATTTGGCGTCGATCAGTTGCCCTCGTTTGTGATCATCGACAAACACGGCAGCGCCAGTGAACCGATTGGCGGACTCGATCCGAACGGCAATCTGGCGAGCCAACTCGCCGAGCGGCTCGATAGAGTTCTCGATTAAGTCCTTTTCAAATCATCGATCAAGGCCGCCATCTCTACAGGGCGGCCTTTTTCGTTTCCTGCCCTTGCCCCACACCAGATAATCTAATAACTTGCTATCAACGTTTGCGGCAAACCTGCTATGACTTTCAAGTTAATTAACCCTGAATCGCTCGGCGCGCCGCGAGGCTATTCAAACGGCGTGTTGACAGACGCTGCCGGACGATTGCTGTTCGTAGCCGGACAGATTGGTTGGGACGAAAAACAGACGATCGTGAGCGACGACTTCGTGGCGCAATTCGATCGCGCGCTTGCGAATGTTGTAACGGTGGTCGCTGCAGCCGGCGGCGTTCCCGATCAAATTGCCCGCCTCGTCATCTACGTAACTAACAAAGCCGAATATCTCGGTCACCGCGCGGAAGTCGGCCAGACTTATCGCGCGCACCTGGGAAAACACTTTCCGGCGATGGTGCTCGTCGAGGTGAAAAGCCTGCTCGATGATCGGGCAAAAGTAGAAATTGAAGCGATCGCCGTTTTGAACTAAAAGGTCATGGAACACCGAGTCAACGCTGCAATCGCAATCCTGCTCTCGGCTTCTGTGATGCTCGCTTGTTCATCGTTGCGTCCAAAGCAGCCGTTTAACTGGCACATCACTTTGGAGATCGACAACAGCGTACCCGACCGCGAGACGACAACGCGCCGGGCAGTGACAATTCTTGAGAACCGTTTGAATGCTTTGGGCGTTTCCAACTTTGCAGTACAAGCCCAGGGAACACCGCCAAACGGCCACATAGTAGTGAACTTGCCCACGGTTGCCGATCGCGAACGCCTAAAGAAATTGCTCAGCGCGGAGGGACGGCTGGAATTGGCCCACGTGATAAGTCCGCCAAGCCCTACGCCTTTCAGTGTCTATAAAAGCAAGCAAGATGCGGAAGCTTCTCTCGGGGGATCAGCGTCCTTAAACCGCCGCGTGTTGCCTTACTCCGAACGAAGCGATCCAATCGCCGGTAGCAAGCCTGCGTCGACTGCGGAGCCGCAGCAGCGTTGGGTTGTGGTTGAGTCACCGCCAATTGTCGATGGCAGCGAGCTTCGTGATGCACAAGCTTATCAAAGTTCAGGCGTCGAAAATTACAACATCAGGTTTACGCTGGGACCATACGGAGCGCAAAACTTTGACAACTGGACCAGCAAGAACATCAATGAGTACCTCGCAGTCATACTGAATGGAGAAGTAAAGTCAGTCGCCTATATCAAGTCGCGCATATCTGATAGTGGTGAGATTGTTGGAAACTTTAGCAAACAGGCTGGGGAAGACATGGCCTTGGTTCTGCGATCGGGAGCTTTGCCAAAGCTGAAGATAGTTGAAGAGGGCCCTAACAGGTAATCACGCCGTATGAAAACACCCACGAGTTTTCTGTACGAACAAACGGATGCTGGCGTGGCAACCATCACGCTTAACCGTCCTGATCGCCTCAACGCATTGACCTTTGAAGTCTATCGCGAGCTGACTGATACCTTCGCCGCTCTCAGAAATGAAACTGATGTGCGCGTTGTTGTTATCACCGGTGCAGGTCGCGCGTTCTGCTCGGGCGGCGATGTGCATGACATCATCGGGGAGCTGTTCAGCCGTGACATCGAAGGCTTGCTCGAGTTTACGCGGATGACATGTGAGCTGGTCGCAAACATTCGCGCGTTACAGAAGCCGGTTATCGCGAGTCTCAACGGAACAACTGCCGGCGCCGGCGCCTGCATCGCACTAGCGTCAGACATTCGTATCGCCGCGGAAGAAGCGAAAATCGCTTTTCTGTTTGTAAAGGTTGGTTTGTCGGGCGCTGATATGGGTGCGGCGTATTTGCTTCCACGGGTTGTAGGGCTCGCTAAAGCCACCGAATTGCTTTACACGGGCGACTTCATGTCCGCGCAGGAGGCTGAGCGAATCGGGTTATACAATCGCGTCGTGCCCGGCGCTCAACTGGCAACCGCCACAGGAGAACTTGCTGAACGTCTGGCGCGAGGTCCGGCGTTCGCGCTTGCCAAAACTAAAGAGCTGCTCGACCGCGAAGCGCACATGAATCTCGAAACGGCGTTGGAATGTGAAGCGCAAGCGCAGGCGATCTGCATGCAGCATCCGGATTATCGTGAGGCGTATGAGGCGTTTGTTGCGAAGCGAGCCCCTAACTTCAAGTGACCTGTTTTGAACTTTGGACGTTGTACTTTGAAATTCTAAACCAGGTTCTTATGACCTTGCCAACGCGCAAAGTTCAATGCTCGAAGTACAAAGATCAGTGTTTTAGACTATGGACAAACTAATCGAACAACTTCCCTTCTTCACGGCTGAACATCGCACGCTGGCTGCGGATATGGAATCGTTTGTTCAGCGAGAGATTGAGCCGCGAGCGAGCGAGGAGCGCGATCTCGATGCACAGCTGCGCGATTTCGTCGGTGTACTTGCGAAGGCAAACGCCTTGCACTACTCCGTTGCCACCCCTGGCACAAATCTGGACGTGCGCGCTCTTTGTCTGATTCGCGAAGCGCTCTCATATTCTTCGGCGCTGGCCGATCTCGCCTTTGTCATGCAGGGGCTGGGAACTTTTGCCATCAGTCAGGCGGCGCCCGAACACCTGCGCGATTTTTGGATTACTCGCGCGATCGAAGGCAAAGCAATTGCCGCCTTTGCGTTGACCGAGCCAGACGCCGGATCTGACGTAGCTGCGATCAAGACGACCGCCACGCGTGACGGCGATGCTTACGTTATCAATGGTCGCAAGCGCTTTATCTCAAACGCCGGAGTCGCTGATTTCTACACGGTGTTTGCGCGTACCGGAACCGATGCTAAAGGGCGAGCGTCGTTATCAGCTTTCGTTGTCGGCGCCAAGATGCCTGGCTTCAGCGTCATTGAACGCACCGCGATGATCGGGGCGCATCCGATTGGTGAAATTGAGTTCAACAACTGCCGGGTGCCGGCCGAAGACATGGTTGGCGGTGAAGGCGATGGCTTTGTGTTGGCAATGCGCACCATGGACACGTTTCGCGCGAGCGTTGGCGCCGCAGCTTGCGGCATGGCGCGGCGGGCCCTCGATGAAGCTGTGCGTCACGCAGTTACGCGCAGGCAGTTTGGACGTCTGCTGGCTGAGCATCAACTCGTCCAGGACAAGCTGGCTGACATGATCACCGAACTCGATGCTGCCAGACTGCTCGTTTATCGCGCGGCGCACTTGAAGGACACTGGGGCAGCGCGTATCACTCGCGAGGCAAGCGAAGCAAAACTTTATGCCACGGAAGCAGCTTGCCGGATCGTCGATCAGGCTGTGCAGATTCATGGTGGTTCGGGACTCATGCGCGGTAGCGTAGTTGAACGGCTCTATCGCGATGTGCGCGCGCTCAGAATTTACGAAGGAACTTCTGAGATTCAGAAACTGATCATTGCAGGGCAGTTGTTGAAGGAATAGGGCAGACCTTCGGCATTGTGGCTCAGTCGAATCTGCAAAATGAAACCTTTGTCGCTTGATACAACACCGGAAGCGCAACAGACGCATTTCGAGCTAATGCGCCGGCTTCCCGGATGGAAGCGTCTCACACTGGCTTTCGATCTCACTCAAGCTATGCGCGAATTAGTTCTGACTGACATTCGTCGCCGCCATCCTGACGCTTGCGACGCAGAGATTCGCAGACGCTTCATCGCCCGTGTCCTTCCACGCGAAGACGTCATCCGTGCGTACGGTTTCGATCCGAAGCTGGAAGGCTACTGACAAGACGATGGAGAACCCCTTTAAAGTCTTAAGCCTGGTTGCGAATGTGCTGGAGCATCAGCGGATCACTTATGTTCTCGTCGGTTCCTTCGCCAGCTCGATTCACGGAATGTATCGTTCCACCGCTGATATTGATATCGTTGCCGATATTAAGCCTGAGCAGGTTGTTCCCCTCCTCAACGCCCTTCAAGGCAGCTTCTACGTCGACGAGCATGCGGTACGCGAAGCTATTGATCGCCGGCAGTCATTTAATGCAATTCACTTCGACTCAGTTTTTAAGATCGACATCTTTATCCCGAAGTCAGATGAATTTTCGAGGAAACAGATTGAGCGGCGCGAGCTTCGAAAACTTGCGCCTGACCTTGAACAAATGATCTACGTGGCAACCGCTGAAGACACCATATTGGCAAAACTTCGCTGGTATGACTCTGGCGGCCAAGTCTCAACTAATCAATGGACTGATGTGGTCGGGATTATTGGAGCGTCAGCGACAACACTTGAGCTTGACTACTTGAATCAGTGGGCCGACAAACTCGGACTCAGTGAGCTGCTCCACAAAGCTTTCTTGGAAGCGACGAGCGACGAGGCCGGTCGTTAACAGATGAAAATCAACATCATCGGTGGCGGGCCGGCAGGAATGTACTTCGCAATCCTGATGAAGAAGGCCGAGCCGGCGCATGAGATCACCGTCTATGAGCGCAACGGGCCAGACGACACGTTTGGTTGGGGCGTGGTGTTCTCCGGAAAAACCCTGACTAATCTGCGTGCTGCGGACGAAGAATCTCATGCCGAAATCACGCGCGCGTTTGCGGCCTGGGACAATGTCGACGTCGTACACCGGCAGGAGAAGATTTCCATCCGCGGAAACAGTTTTTCCGGCATCTCTCGCCTCCAACTCCTCAAGATCCTACAGCGCAGGTGCGAGCAACTCGGAGTTCAAATACTTTTCCAGCACGAAATACCTGATCTCGATGCGCTGCGCACCGAATGCGATCTGCTGGTAGCTGCGGACGGCGTCAACAGCACGGCGAGAAAACAATACTCCCAACACTTCCTTCCCAATTTGGATGTTCGCCCGAATCGTTACATCTGGTATGGCACGAATCGACTGTTCCACGGCTTGACCCTAACCTTTCGCGAAAATGAAGCCGGCGTATTTGCGGCGCACTCTTACAAGTTTAACCAAACAACCAGCACCTTCATTATCGAATGCGACGAGAGAACCTGGAATGCGGCAGGCTTTGCCACGATGAACGACGACGCGACGCGCTGCTATCTTGAGAATGTGTTTGCAGCGGACCTGAACGGCCAGCCGTTGCTTTCAAACAATTCCAAATGGATCAATTTCCTGTTGGTAAAGAACGACCACTGGTTTTTTGAGAACATTGTAATGATCGGAGACGCTCTCCACACGGCACACTTCTCGATCGGTTCGGGTACCAAGCTGGCGCTGGAAGATGCCATCGCGCTCTTTGCCTGTTTTCAAAAGACGAGGTCTATCAGGGAGGCGCTTGAAGAATTTGAGGCGACGCGCCGGCCGGTCATCGAAGAGTACCAAGCGGCGGCGTATGAGAGCATGCGCTGGTTTGAGAATGCGCGTGACTCTATGCACCTGAGCCCGATCGAACTCGCCTTCACTCTGATGACGCGCAGTGGCAAGGTGGATTATGAGGCTCTACGGCGCCGCGATTCGGAGTTTGTTGCTTTGTATGAGGCGGGAATCGCTAGGGAGAACTGCTTCCCGGCTGGCACCAGGATAAAAGTTGAAGAGGGATGGAAATCAATTGAGAGTATTTCAGCCGGTGAGCTGGTTTGGACACATCAAGGACGCCTGCGACGGGTTGTCGGTTTACAGACTCGTCCCCACGTTGGCAGGTTAAAGGGAATAAAGCTTGGCGGCCAAAACAATTTGGTTTGGGTTACACCCGATCACCGCTTTCTCTCCCCCTCTCCGCAAGCGGAGAGGGGGAAGGGGGGAGAGGTTGGCGCCAACCGGTCCCCCACCCCCTTCCCCTCCCCGCAGGCGGGGAGGGGTGATATCTATCGTCGCTTAGGAGGATCCGCTACCTACCTGGCAACACTCGCCCGAGAATTGCGGCAGAGCGCTACCCCTGCTGAGAATATTCTTTGGGAACAACTTCGGGACCGTCGCCTTTGTGGCGCGAAATTCCGACGCCAACATCCGCTCGGTCCGAACTACATTGTTGACTTTTACTGCTCAGAGTTTCAGCTCGCCATAGAACTTGATGGTTCAATACACGAATCTCATCGCGCTCAATGGTCGGACGGTATTCGGCAACGGCAGATACAGATGGCGGGTGTGCGTATTCTACGGTTCAGGAATGAGAGAGTTTTTGGCGACTTGGAGAGGCTGCTCAATGAAATTGCCGAACACCTTGGCCGAACTTCATCAGAGGGAGTTTGGCTTGCAGCAGAGACTTTGTATATCGGTGCTCAGGTTGTGTTGAACGAAACCGGTGCAGTCGCGGTTATCGAAGCAGTGGAGAATCGGTTTGCTGAAGAGGCAGTTTACGACCTGACAGTTGAAGAGGACCATTCGTTTGTTACTGAGGCAGGAATCGCTCACAACTGCGGCAACAAACCATAACTAGAGGTTAGGCTATCCCGCCCTTTTCCAATCAGGCGCTAGCAACCTTCGCCTGCCTTCGTCAACGGTTGCAATTCCAGCTTCATTCAACTCAACTCGATCCCACAGCTTACATGTAACCGGACGATGCGCCTGATCGAGCGCCTCGCAGTAATTTGTATAGGTGCAGCGCCTGACTTCGTCACCACGTCCAAGTTTCACTTTAACGAACCAATCAGGATCGGCGAGCGCCTGGCGCGCGAGTCCGACGATATCAGCCTGGCCCAAGCGCAGAATCACATCGGCTTGTGCAAAAGTAGTAATACCTCCAGCGACGACGATTGGTGTCTTGAAGCCCGCTTGGTCCACCGCCTGTTTGATCTCGGCAACCAACGGGACGCTCCGACCAAACGGTCCGGTTGCATCCGAAAGAACTGTCGGCATGCATTCGTAGCCGCTCTGGCCGGTGTACGGGTAGACTGCCTGCCCAACTTTCGGCTGCTGCGCGTCTTCAAACTTCCCACCCTTCGACAATGAAAGGAAATCGAAGCCGGTGCGCGCAAACTCAACTCCGAAGTAGATCGCGTCAGCAACGCGATTGCCGCCGGCTATTACCTCGTCAGTCAGGTAACGCGTGCCTACGATATAATCGCTTCCCACCGTTCTTTTCACCGCTTGAAAAACTTCCAACGGCAAACGCAAGCGATTTTCTCGCGAGCCACCGTAGCCGTCGTCGCGATCGTTCAGAGCGCTCAGAAACCCAGCCATCGTGTAGGCGTGAGCGTAATGAAGTTCAACACCATCGAAACCCGCTTCGCGCGCGCGGCGCGCAGCTTCGGCAAAAATGTTCGGCAACACTTGCGGCAATTCGCGCACGTGCGGCAAATGCATGTCAGTCACATGTTCGCGATAACCAAACCGAAGTGACTCCAACTCACGCGAATCAAGTATGCGCTCGACAACTTCGTCCGGCGCGCTCAGAAGATACTCGCGAACCTTCTGCTCCGGTGCGTCCAGCCAGGCGCTGTCTTCAGTGACATCGACCAGCGTCTGCCGCTGGCGTTCATTGATTTGCAGGAATCGCGCGAAGTATTTCTCTTTTTCAGGACGGCGCTTGACCGACAGAAAGTCGATTATCTGAATGAAGAGTTTGGTCTGTCCCTGGCTCGCTTCTCTGACAACTTCCACCAGCTGCTTCAATCCCGGAATGAACCGATCGTGACCAATCCGCAGCAGCGGACCGCTGGGAATATCGCGAACGCCAGTTGCTTCAACAACCAGAACGCCCGGCTGTCCTTTCGCAAACCGTCGATACCAGTCAAGGTTGTCCTGCGTGACAAAACCATCTGCGGTCGCGCGCCAGGGAACCATCGCCGGCACCCAGGTTCGGTTGGCGGCTTCCAACAATCCGATCTTGATTGGTTGATAAAGAAGGGACCGCGCGGCTTCATCGGCCTCCGGCCAACTCGTTGCCGGAATTTGGTGGCGGATTGGATTGGCAAACTTCCACATAGGTTCGCATGCACTTTACCACGGGTATCATGAGGTCAGTACCACCTCGCGGTAGCGGATGGGTTTCGGATTTCGCCATCAAGAGACCCACCCGCTACCGCGAGGTGGTACTGACCTCATACCAATGCGACTTGAATAGATATCAAGTATTGCTAACCGGAAGCGCGCCAGAACTCAGCCTTTGCCGCAAACAAGAAAGATCAGTGATGGTTATGGTAAATTAAACTTACCTCAAGAATCGTCCCGGAGTGCTGCATTGACTGATGAGCTTCTGAAATGGCGCAGTGAGTTTCCAATTCTGGACCAGACTGTCTACCTGATTTCCCACAGTCTTGGTGCAATGCCCAGGGAAACTTACGCCCGGCTTAACGAGTATGCGGAGACCTGGGCGACGCGTGGCGTGCGCGCGTGGGCCGAAGGTTGGTGGAACATGCCGGTCACGGTGGGTAACGAAGTCGCTCGCATTATCGGAGCTGATCCCGGCAACGTCGTGATGCACCAAAACGTTTCGATCTGCCAATCGCTAATCGTTTCCTGTTTTGAGCCCACACCGAAGAGAAACAAGATCGTCTATTCGGAACTCAACTTCCCTTCGGTCATGTATGTTTATGAAGCCCATGCGCGTGAGGGAAAACTTAGAATCGAGACTGTTCCATCCGACGATGGCATTACGATTCCGCTCGAGCGTTTTCTCGCGGCGATTGACGAGGAAACGTTGCTGGTCCCTTTTTCGCACGTCCTCTTCAAGAGCGGTTTCCTGCAAAACGCACGCGCGATTACCGAGCGGGCGCATGAAGTAGGAGCGATGGTTGTGCTCGATGCCTATCAATCGGCCGGCACGGTTCCCTTCAGCGTTAAGGATCTCAATGTAGATTTCGCCACCGGCGGCTCAGTTAAGTGGCTCTGTGGCGGTCCGGGCGCTGGATACCTTTACGTTCGCCCTGATTTACAGCAGCAACTTCAGCCCAAGACTACGGGCTGGATGGCGCATGAATCGCCTTTTGCCTTCGACACCGAACTGCATTACGCGCCTGACATCACACGCTTCCTTCACGGCTCGCCGGCCATTCCGGCGCTTTACGCGGCACAATCCGGCTACCGAATAATCAATGAAATTGGTGTGGACAGAATTCGTGAAAAAAGCACGCGACAAACTGAACTCTTGATCCAACTCGCAGAAGAAGCAGGTTTCAGCGTTACGAGTCCAAAGCACGCCGCAGATCGTGGTGGCACGATCACCATCGGCCACGCAGAGGCGGCGGCAATCACCAGGGAACTCATTCGACGCGAGTTCATCGTCGATTTTCGTCCCGGCGCCGGAGTACGCATCTCGCCGCATTTCTACACGACCGATGCGGAACTCGAACTCGTAATTCGCGAAATGAAGGAAATTAGAGACTCGCGCGCGTTTGCTGTACACGAAATTGCGGGCGCGGCATTCTAAGTGATGAACTTTGAGCTTTGTACTTGGAACTTAGTACTTTTTGGTCTTGGGTCTTTGGTCTTTGCTTTTGTGACTTCAAACTTTGTTACTATCCGGGGATCAGGCTCGTTAACAAAGACCTAAGACCAAAGACTAAAGTCCAAGTCCAAGTCCAACAAAGTTCCAACTACAAAGTTCAAAGTTCTGTTTTATGACAAAAGACTCGCTGCTTTCATACAACAAATACCTCCGCGTGCCGGACTTGATCGGCTTGCAGGATCTCCTGTCTGATCCGCAGCATCATGACGAGCTTCTATTCATCACGATCCACCAGGCTTATGAACTTTGGTTCAAACAAATCCTTCACGAGATTGATGCAGCAATTGATTTGATGGGTGAAGATCGACTCGCTGCAGCCGGCCGAACGTTGCGTCGCATAGTTGAGATAGAAAAGTTGCTGGTCAATCAAATACATCTTCTGGAAACGATGTCTCCCATAAGCTTCCTCGGTTTTAGGGATCAACTAAATCCAGCGAGTGGCTTTCAGTCAATGCAGTTTCGTGAGATCGAGTTTTCGTCCGGACTCAAGTTCGAAAGTTTGCTGAACGAATTTCGTGAAGATGAGTTTGCTTACGCGCGCTTACTGAAACGGTTCGAGGCCCCGACGCTCGGCGACGCGTTCTATGCCGCCTTGAGGATGCGTGGCCTCGACGCACCAGATGGTGAAGATGGCGGCAAAGATAAGGAGCGTCGCGAGAAGTACGGAAAACGTGTTCAGGCCGTCCTCGAAATCCTCACGCATTTTGAGGGACGCTACGAAGAGTTTCAGCTAGCCGAAGCCTTGTTGGAACACGATGAGTATTTTTCGCTTTGGCGTTCACATCACATCAAGATGGTGGAGCGCATGGTCGGGACCAAACGCGGGACTGGCGGCTCTGAAGGAGTCGGTTACTTACAGACCACGCTCGATAAGAAATTTTTCCCCGAACTCTGGGAAGCGCGCACCTCTCTGGACAGCAAACACGGCGCGGCTGGTTGCCCATTCTCAGGCGACGGACTCAAAACTGACCAGGCGACACCGGCTGCTGAAGCCGAACAACCGGCGAAGGCTCCGACCAAGCCGCTAACGAAGAGCAAGCGCATCCCGACAAACGAACGAAGGCGAGCTCCGCGCGCCAAAGTAAATCTTCGCGCTCGTTGGGAGGGCGACCTCGGCATGCACGAGGCAGACGTAACCAGCCTGAGCAAGACCGGTTGCTTTGTTCTGAGCGGCGGTAAGGTGAAGGCGAAGGAACTCATTCGACTGGAGCTGTTGCTCTCAAATGAGGAACCAATCCATCTGTGGGCCGAGGTTGTCGAAGAGGCGGATGAGATTGGATTTGCTTTGCAATTCACTTCATCAGAAGAAGTTGATATGTCGAGGCTCGAGCTGTTTTTGAAAAAAGTTCTGAGTGTAAAAGGCTGACCCGGGCAGGTTGCGGTTGTTTCCTGAAGCTTGCGTCCCGCGCGTTACGAACGAATTCCCCACCAGATCCAATAGGCGATGAACGTCCAATTTCCCGAACGCTTCAACATGGCAGATTACTTCCTTTACCACAATGTGGAGGAGGGGCGTGAAAACAAAGTCTGCCTTTACTACGAAGACCAGACCTTCACCTACGGCGAGGCTGTGCGCCAATCGAATCGCGCCGGAAACGCGTTGCGCGAACTCGGACTCGAAGCTGAAGACCGCGTGCTCATAGTTTTGCCCGACTGTCCTCGGTTTGTCTGGACCTGGTTTGGCGCGGCCCGCATCGGCGCCGTGATCACGATGGTGAATCCGCTACTGCCCGCGGAGGATTACAAATACTACCTCGACTACACCCGCGCTCGCGTTGCGGTTGTGCACCACTCATTGTTAGCAACGTTCGCTCAGGCTCTTAAGGAGGCGCGCTATCTGCGGGGACTGTTGGTTATCAACGATGAAGCGGGAACAAGCCTCCTGCCTGAGTTGGAATTGTTGCATTCAAGAAGTAAGCAAGTGTCTTTCGATAGTATTCTTTCCGCTCAATCGGACGAGTGTAGGCCGGCCGATACCCATCGAGACGACATTGCGATTTGGTTGTTCACTTCCGGTTCGACTGGTCATCCCAAAGGCGCCGTTCACCTGCAGCACGATTTGCCTTTCAATACCGAAGTCTTTGCCAAACGGACGATGGGCGTGAACGAAAACGATTTGACGGTTTCGGTGCCCAAACT
The DNA here is from genome assembly GCA_036009765.1 of Pyrinomonadaceae bacterium. Taxonomy (GTDB): domain Bacteria; phylum Acidobacteriota; class Blastocatellia; order Pyrinomonadales; family Pyrinomonadaceae; genus PSRF01. The sequence goes on from DASYLB010000040.1 coordinate 114,407, forward strand.
TTTCTTTGGTTACGCGACTGGAACAAATTTGCTTTTCCCTTTCGCTGTGGGAGGCGCCACGGCACTTTTTTCAGAACGCTCGACTCCCGAAAAACTTTTCGAAGTTATCGAGCGCTATCGTCCGACAATCCTCACCACCGTGCCGACAATGATCAACGCAATGCTGAATGCCCCAGACGCCGTCAGCCGGAATTTGTCGAGCCTGCGCTTCTGCTATTCAGCTGGCGAGGCGCTGCCACCCGAACTCTACGAGCGCTGGAAGAAGAATCTCGAGGTGGAAATTTGTGACGGCATCGGCTCAGCGGAAATGTTTCATATCTACATTACGAATCGACCCGGCGATGTGAAGCCGGGAAGTTTGGGGAAAATTGTGGCCGGTTACGAAGCGAAGATTGTGGATGCAGATGGTCAGGAAGTTCAGGTGAACGAGATGGGGACGTTGCGAATCAAAGGCGATTCTGCCGCGCTCTGCTATTGGAACGCTCACGAGAAATCGAAAGAGACTTTTGCCGGCGACTGGTGCACCACTGGTGATCAATTCCACGTGGACGCTGAAGGTTACTACTGGTATCACGGCCGAACCGACGACATGTTGAAGGTGTCCGGAATCTTTGTAGCGCCCGCTGAAATTGAAAACTGTTTACTTCAGCACGAGGCGGTGCTTGAGTGCGCCGTGATTGGTTACGACTCCGGCGACGGACTCGTGAAACCGAAAGCTTTCATCGTGTTGCGAGAAGAAGTCGTTATCGATAGTGATCGGGTCAGTCATTTGGAATCAGATCTTCGGTCGACACTAATTGACGAGTTACAGACATTCGTGAAATCGCATCTTGCGTCTTACAAGTATCCGCGCTGGATTGAATTCGTTGAATCGCTGCCTAAAAACGATCGCGGCAAGATCGACCGTAAACAACTCAAGCAAAGTTAAGCATATGTGATTTGCTGGGACCGCGGGCGTCCCGCCCGTAATGAGCGCGTAGCGCGAACTTCTTCTTAAGCGAAAGTTCGAAACACTTCGCGCCTGCGGCACGTTGCGGGCGGGACGCCCGCGGTCCCAAGTAAGAGCAGCCCTTCCTAAAGCGCTGCTTGAGACCATTCGAAAGCTGAGAACCATTCTTACCTCGCTCTCGTATACTCCTTCCTACGTCCAATTGATCCGAAATCAGGAGTCAACTTGATGCATCCATTTTCTCGTAACGATTTCCGTCAGCGCGGATTTTTGTCCGCCCTACTCTCCCTCGCACTCGTGTTTGCCCTGCTTTCGCCCACCGCTTTCGGGTGGCAGAGCGCCGGCTTGGCAGCGGTTGCGACTCAGAAGGCAGCGTCGAGTCTAACCGCGGCTGAACGAAAGGCGGCGGCCCGCGTCAAACTCGAAACTATTCGAGAGGTCACATCGACTTTAAGTTCACCGACGTTTGAGGGCCGCGGAACCGGCCAACCAGGCGGCAACCGGGCGGCGCAGTATTTGGCTGATCGGTTTGCGAAACTCGGCCTTAAGCCTGCGGGTGAAAATGGCACCTATCTGCAACCCATTAAGTTTAAGTCGGCACAACTATTGGCGGAAACTTCCGTCAAGTTTGGCGACTCAGCACTGAAGCATGGCGACGACTTCGTACTCCTGCCCTCGTTTTCCGGAGACCAATTCGATGCTACGAGCGGCCTGGTGTTGGCTGGATTTGGAGTAGTGTCCACGGAGCTGAAGCGCGACGACTTCGCGGGTCTGGATCTCAAAGGGAAGATCGTAGTCATACTCAACGGCCAGCCGGACACTGTTGATGCAGCCGCCTGGAAACGCGCGACCAACCCGCAGGCCCGGGCCATGAACATTTTTGGCCGCGGTGCAGTTGCCATGATTGTCGCCAACGCCGGCTCAGCGGCTCAACCTTTTTCCACAATCGCCAACTACCTCTCGCGCCGTCGCGTGAGTCTGGCCTCTACTGCCGCGCCAATGTTTAGTATTCCACCGATCGTGCTCGCCAGCGATGCAGCGATGGAAAAAGCCTTCGCTGGTTCAGACATGACTTACGCGCAGACTTTGGCGAAGGCAAAGACGGGCGAAGCGGTGTCTCGTGACCTCGGTAAGACCGCGACCTTATCGTTGCGCCTCAAGCGCGAAGAAACAACCGGCAATAACGTCGTTGGTGTGTTAGAGGGATCCGATCCGAAACTAAAGGAGGAGGCTGTAGTCTACTCCGCTCACTACGACGCTTACGGCATCGAGAGCGATGGTCGCATCTTTCCCGGCGCCGCGGACAACGCTCTCGGCGTAGGAACAATCACGTCAGTTGCCGAAGCGTTCATCAAGGCTTTTCCCAAACCGGCTGCACGTCCGCGTCGCTCGATAATCTTTCTCGCCGTAACCGGCGAAGAGTATGGGCTATTCGGCGCCGAGCATTGGGTGCAACATCCAACCTGGCCGCTCGAGAAGATTGCCGCTGATATCAACTACGACGGCATCGGCACCGAGGTTTATGGTCCAGTGAAACACGTGGTTGGATTCGGCGCCGAGCATTCGGATCTCGGCACGATCTTCGAAGATGTTTCTGCCGCTACGGGAAATATTGTCACGCCCGATCCAATGCCGGAAGAGCATGCTTTCGTTCGCTCAGACCATTATGCATTTGTGAAGAAAGGCGTGCCGGCGTTGATGCTGCTTGGCGGTCCTGCGGGTGATGTTTCAGATTGGATTCCGCGCGCGAAAAAGTGGTTGGAGACTGACTACCATTCGCCCAGCGATACGGTTAAGCCGGATTGGGACTGGACCGGTCCGCAAACGGTCGCGCAGTTGGGAATGATTATTGGTTTGCGCGTCGCGAATGCTGATGCGATGCCGGCATGGAAAACAACGTCACCTTTCAACAAACCGCGCAATCCACCGAAAGCTTTGTCAACTAACTAAATCACTCAAGCGTTTGCCTGGGACCGCGGGCGAGACCCCCGCGGTCCCAGTAAGAAGCTTTGTTCAGCCGTTGCGGCGTTCGAGGTTGTAGTCGCGCAGACGGCGATAGAGTGTTGATGGTGAGATTCCAAGTATCTCGGCAGTCTTGCCACGATGCCAGCCCGTTTGTTCGAGCGCCGAGAGAATCTGTTGACGTTCTACGTCACGCAGCGATGTCGGCGAAGCACCGGGGGTGACTGCAAACGAATTTCCGCCGGCGTTGAAATCCACTCCCATACCCGGTTGAGAAACCGGGCCGGCAAATGTTGCCGCAGGGGCCTGAGGTCGGACGACTTCGGGTGGCAATTCGTTAATCGTAATGCGGCCATTGTTTGAAAGAATCACGGCGCGCTCGAGACAATTCTTGAGTTGACGCACGTTTCCCGGCCAACTGTAAGCGCGCAACGCCTCAAGCGCTGCCGGCTCCAGCTCGGGCGCAGGCGTGCCGCCGACGTATCCTAATAAGTGACGCGCCAGCGGCTCAATGTCTTCTGGCCGTTCACGCAATGGCGCGAGATCGATCTGAAAACCGTTGATGCGATAAAGAAGATCCGATCGAAACGATTCATTCGCGACAACCGAATCAAGATTGCGGTTAGTCGCCGCCACAATGCGCACGTTGACTTCAACCTTGCGCACGCCGCCTACACGGAAAAACGTCCTCGTCTCAATCGCTCGCAATAGCTTGGCCTGGAGCTGGGCGGGCAACTCGGTAACTTCATCCAGAAACAACGTGCCGCCGTCGGCCAGTTCGATCAGTCCGAGCTTGCGTCCTTTTGCGCCTGAAAACGCGCCCGCCTCATAGCCAAAAAGTTCCGATTCGAGTAACGACTCCTGAAACGCGGCGCAGTTAATATCAATGAAGGAGCCGTCGGCGCGCGTCGACAGACGATGAATTGCATGCGCGATTAGTTCCTTGCCCGTACCTGATTCGCCGGTGATTAAAACTGACGCATCTGAAGGGGCTACGCGTTCCACCAGACGAATCACTTCCGTCATCGCCGCAGAAACCGAAACAATTTCCGGCAAGCCAGACTGCCGCGCCAACTGTTCGCGCAGTCGTAGATTGTCCACGCGCAGGCGTCGTTTCTCCGCCGCCTGCCTAACGCGCACGTCGAGTTCGGTAATGCTGTAGGGTTTGGTGAGGTAATCGTAGGCGCCAAGCTTCATGGCTTCGACAGCCGTTTCAACGGTGGCCTGCCCCGTTAACATAATCACTTCCGGCGGGTTGGGGCGCTGATGAACGCGGCGCAGGACTTCCATGCCATCGATGCGCGGCATGTTGATGTCGCAAAGCAAAACGTCAACATTACTCTCTTCGAGCTTGCGCAGCGCTGCTTCGCCATCGGGTGCGGCCTGCACTCGATAGCCCAATCGCTCCAACTCTTTCTGCAACACCAGTCGGAGGTTGGCTTCGTCCTCGGCTATTAGAATTCGCGCTGTTCTTTGTTCGCTCAAGCTTGCGGTTCTCCGTCGCTGCTTATTGCTGGAAGCGAAATCGTAAAAGTGGTCCCAAGGCCTGGAGTAGATTGCACGTCGAGGCTGCCATCGTGCTCCGTTAAGATACCATAACAAACCGCCAAGCCAAGACCTGTTCCTTTACCAATCTCCTTGGTAGTGAAGAACGGTTCAAAGATCTTGGTAATATTCTCCTGAGGAATTCCCACGCCGGTATCGCTCACTTCGATCAACACCGCGTTCGCATTTGTCCGGCCACTGATTTTCAAGACGCCGCCTTCGGGCATCGCATCGATAGCGTTGGTGGCCAATGCGATAACAGCCTGCTGCAACTGCCCAGCGTCGCCGGCAACCAGTGGTAAGTCATTCGCGGTGTCGATTTGAAATTCTACCTGTTCCCCGCGTTGCTGATGTGACAACAAACGAGCTGCCGAGGTGATTACGTCGGAAAGGTTCACCAGGATATGTTCGCTTGCACGCGTGTGGCTGAAGTCAAGCAGTCCATTGGTGATGGTCTTGCAGCGAAAGGCCTCGCTGCGTATCAATCCCAGATACTCGCGCAGATCGTCAAGAGCCGGCGATCCCTGAAACTCGCCACCGCTTACACGCGATTCAAGCGCTTCGGCGCAGGCCGAAATGGTCGCCAGCGGGTTGTTGATTTCGTGAACTACGCCCGCCGCCAACCGTCCTATCGCCGCTAGTTTCTCCGCGCGCGCCACCGCCCGATTGGCTTCGACGCGGGCGGTTATGTCTTCGCCGATCGCAATTACATGGGAGACTTCGCCGCTGCGATCAATCCACATCGGAATCTTGCTGATTAACCAATGCTTCAATTCGCCGTTTGCAAGCGCCGTCGTATTTTCGATGCGTTGAATTTCGCCGGTCGCGAAGACGCGCGCAAATTCACCCTCCAGCAGCTCCCGTTTCTGACGCGTCAAGACTCCAAAGATGTTCTTGCCCAGCACTGATCCACGCGGAATGCCCAGCTCGCCAAGTTCACGATTCCGATTCCACGCCACAATCTCGAAGCTGCGGTCGATGGCGTAAAGCGAAAGCGGCAAGCTGTCGATGATAGCTTCGATGAAGCGGCGTTGCGCTTGTACTTCTGCCGTGCGCCGTTCAACTTCAATTGTTAGATTTGCCGACGCCTCGCGGGCAGCCTGATAGAGACTGGAGATGTGTGCAGCCAGCGCTGCCTGCTGCGCGGCCGCATCAACCAAACGGCAGACCGTGTCGTCGCAGTCTTCACGTTTGTCAAAAGCAACAATCAACGCGCCTTTTGGACGACCCCCAAATCGCAGCGGGGCGACATACTCCACGACGTGGGCGTCGTCGCGCACCAGGAAGCTTTTCTCGTCACTGATGAATACAGGAGCAACACTCGATGCGGCTGAAGCGCTCAACCAACTCTTCAGTCTTTCGAGTTGCAGCAACGCCGGACCCTCGGCACTGCCCTCGCGATCGAAAACACAAGCTGCTTCGCTCTTATCGCCCAGACTGATGAACGCTGCGCACAGCGCCGCGCTGGTGCCTTCATAAGTGGCGCCCGCGACCCGGTTCACCAACTGATCCGGCTCGAGCGCTCGCAACAGCCCGCGTCCGAGGTCGGCCAGAAACCTGAGTTCCCGATTGCTGCCGATGAGTTCCCACTCTCTCTGTGCCGCTCGTAAATGGGCCGCCGAGCGAGAAACTATCTCAGCCGCCGAAGAGGATTTGGCGATGTAATCGTCAGCGCCTGCCGCGAAGGCTTCCTGCTTCTGGCTGTCGGTGTCGCTTCCTGAAAGCGTTATGATCGGAAGTTTGCTGGTCGCGGCTTGCGCGCGAATCAGTCTGCAAAGCGCGAGTCCATCAACTTTGGAAAGCGCAAGATCGATCAGGACTAGTTCACAGGGTTCCTTTTGCAGTAGGCGTAATGCCGCGGCCGTATCACCGACGCTCAGCGCTCGGTAGCCGGCCTTCTCAAAAATACTGCGGACGTGTTCGCGCGCGTCGACGTCTTCGTCAACTACGAGCACAGCAGAGTCTTGTTGAGGGTTAATGGCAGAAGGCATGCATGAATCCTGAAGCGCGTGGCTGGTCTGGGTGACCCCGGGCCCCGAGCAGGTGCGCCCAGCATCGGTTTCCCAAACGCATAGTCGCATCTCCGACATCGATTGGAAGCGATGCCAATAGGAATGTCAAGACTCTTGGAATTGGAGCGAGCGGCTTAGGGAGGGAAAGCTGAGGTCAAACCAGGCAGAGGAGCAGCAGCGATTCGACTAGTTCACAGAAGCCAGGAGATCGTCATGGTCGACTTCGATCAATTCGTCTTGCGCAAAGCGATCGTGATCTGGGGTAGCGTTCAGCGACAGCTTGTCGAGTTTGTGATTCGACTTATCGCGATACATGGCCTGGTCGGCAGCTACGAGAAGTTGATCCAACGTTTCGCCATCAACCCCGTAAGTCGAAGTGCCAATGCTGATTCCCACGCGCGCCTTGCCGCCATCACGAACATGAAGCGAAAACTCCGAAACAGCGGTTTCGATGCGGAGTGTCAGGTCTGCAACCTGGTTCTCCGCCAGTTCCTGCACAATGGCGACAAACTCATCGCCGGCATATCGCGCGAGAAAATCATATTCCCTAAGTTGCGCCTGAATGATTCGCGCCATCTCGCGAAGCATCTTGTCACCAACCTTATGTCCGAAGGTATCATTGACGAGTTTGAAATCGTCCAGATCAAGCATCACTACTTGAAAGGGTCGCGCATTGCGCTTCGCTCGGGAAACTTCTTCATCAAAACGTAAAGTCATATAACGCGCGTTAGGCAAGCCGGTGAGTTGATCGGTAAGCGCGTTTGACTCGGCTTCGGCATGCTGCATCGCGTTAGACAGCGCATCGGAAGCCAACCTGGTTACGGTCTCCAACAAGCGCATGTGATCATCGGTGTACTGTTCCAGCTCTGTCGAATAAACAGAAAGCGCGCCGAGAATGACGTCATCTTTGAACAAGGGTAGCGATGCCATCGCGCGGTATTCGCCTTCGATTTCGAGACCCATAAGATCCAGGCTAGGGTGAAGTTGATTGATCGGCGCACGATTCGCCAGCGCGAATCCGGTTACACCTTCGCCCGGCGCTACACACTTGGACGCAAGAATCTGTGAATTTCGTCCGGCTACGTGAGCAGGTGTAGCGTAACCCTTTAGTTCATCGTAAAGGTAAACAACGCACGTCTGAAACGGCACCACGTGTCCAACCTTATCGACCAAAACCTCGACGGTGTTGCTAACGTCCAGCGAAGAACCGAAGGTGCGGGCGATTTCGTATAAGGAGTAGACCTCCTGATGTGCACTCTTGATTTGATCGTAAGCCATGTAAGCACCGCGCTCTCGGGTCTTGGCCATATCAACTTCAGTCACTTCCAGCTCTGACGTTGCGATCGACGCGACTTGTTGCGGAAGACCGGCGGCGGCAATCTGAGATTCGAATTGGGGCAAATGTTGGATAAACAGATCCACCACATTTGGATCGAAATGATTCCCTGAACCGCGCAACAGGAAAGCGACTGCCTCACCCCTGGTCATCCCGCGACGGTACGGACGATCTTCCCTTACGGAGTCAAAGCAATCGACTACGGAAAGTATGCGCGCTGTGATCGGAATCTGTTCGGCCTTCAGGCCATCGGGATAGCCAAGCCCGTCCCATTGTTCGTGATGGTGACGCACTATCGGGATTACGGGATAGGGAAAGTCAACGCGACTGAGAATTTGTGCGCCGACCGTGGTGTGAATCTTAGTTTTTTCGAACTCGGCCTGCGTTAAGCGTCCGGGTTTGTTAACGATGTGCGCAGGTACTGCAAGCTTTCCGATATCATGAAGCAACGCTCCGGCCTTGAGTGCGGCAATTTCAGCCTTGGAAAGACGAAGCACTTTCCCCAGGCCTGAGGCGTAAATTTGAACTCGACGCACATGGCAGTGCGTGGTCTGGTCTTTTGCATCAATCGCAGTGGCCAATGCTTCAGCGGTAGCAAAATGTAAGCGGCTGAGCTCTTCGCTTTCGCGAGTTTTGACACGCAGCCGCGTCCAGGTCATATGAATTACTTGAGCAACTGCAAATGTCGCAATGCTCAATAACGCCAGTGAGTAAGCTTGATGAATTGCCCACGCGGCAATGAATGCCAAACCGGCAAAAATGAAAAGCCGGTAGCGTTTAACTGAAAGATTTTTGCCCTTTAAGTAATGCGTAACGTCGAGCAGGCGCATTGACACTCCTCAACTCCCCGCTGGTTCTAAAAACGCAATAGACCCTCAATCCCAGTCTCCGCTAGATCAACTTGCATCGCCGCTCAAGGTTTGGGCCGGAAGTAGAGCTGGGGCAATCAGCTTTACTTCCGGCCACGAGCGGGGCAAGCGGGCAAGCTCCCGGGCTTGCCTTGCTGGGTGAGAGTCTTTCAAAGTTGAATGGGAGTCGGGCTCGACCATTCGTCGTTGGAATTTGTAGCGGCTCGAACTCCGTGCGGAGAGTTCGTGAAGCGCTGAGCTTCCCAGCCGCGCACTTCCTTTCTCAATTGTCGTGCCGCACACGAGCGAGTGATCAAGAGAACTCAATCAGCGAAGTTGCGGGCAGTTTCGCACGGCTAGCACACGGTTAATCCGCAAGCAGTGCAAGACGAAATCATTCTGACAGGTCAGATTGGAAAACCGAGTCAAGCTGCTCAATCGCTCGGTTGACAAAGGCCGAAGGATGCGGGCACCCTTCGTCTTTACATCAAAATTGAAGCTTTGTGGTTGGGTCGGTGGAATACCTTCCAGACTCATTCGTCGCAAGTCACCACTGTTTCTACTTGAGCAAGTTGGCAAATTCCATCAGCAAACCATTAGAGGCGATCAGGCCCGCAGGTTACATTGAGTTGCTGCGCGGCAATCGCAGTTTTCGCCAAGTGTGGTTGGGTCAGGTTGTAAGTCAGATGGGCGATTGGTTCGACACGATTGCCCTTTACACCATCATTTTGAATTTGACTGGGTCGGGCCGCGCCGTTGGTCTCCTTTTGGTGGCCCGCTTCCTACCCAGTTTTCTGGTGGGTTCGCTCTCAGGAGTGGTCGCTGATCGGTTTAACCGTCGCTCGATCATGATCATTTCTGACTTGCTGCGCGCGGTGGTGGTCCTGGGTTTTCTTTTTGTTCGTCGCGCCGATCAGCTTTGGATTATTTATTTCCTAACAGTAGTACAACTCGCGCTCTCTACTTTTTTTGAGCCAGCCAAGACTGCGATCATTCCCTCCATTGTTTCTGATCGCGAACTTGTTGCCGCCAACGCTATCTCGTCGGTGACCTGGTCCGCGATGTTGACTCTGGGTGCCGCAATCGGCGGCGTTGTTACTGGGTGGTTCGGCACCGACGTCGCTTTTATTCTCGATGCGTTCACATACCTGCTCTCAGCAGCACTGATAGCCAGCGTCCGCATTCCCAAACGCCCGCAACGCGAGAAAAGCAAGCTTACAGTCGGCCGGGCATTGGGTATCACGCAAACGATCGAGGGCGCGCGTTACGTGATGCTGCGGCCGCGCGTCCTGGCGCTGCTGCTGGTGAAACCGGCTTGGGGTCTCGGCGGCGGTATCCTGACGCTGTTGGCTGTTTTTGGCGAGAAGATTTTTCCGGTGGGAAAAAGCGCGGCCACCGGCATCGGCGTTCTTTTCGCAGCTCGCGGCATCGGTACAGCGGTTGGACCGATTGTCGCTCGGCGCATTTCGGGTGAAGGTAAACAGCGCATGCAGGTTTCAATCGGCATCGCGTTTCTCATCGGAGGCGCTTTCTACATGGCATTTGGCTGGGCTTCGAGCTTTGTAGTCGCGCTCCTCGTGCTGGGACTGGCACACACCGGCGGCAGTATTCTCTGGGTCTTCTCGACAGTACTCCTGCAACGCGGAGTAGAAGACGACTTTCGCGGTCGCGTCTTTGCTGCTGAGTTGGCATTGCTTACACTGACTATGGCAATTTCAAATTATGCCACCGGCGAACTGCTCGATCGTTTTGGATTATCAGCTCGTACGGTGGCCATCTGGATCGGAGCGTTGTTCATCCTGCCCGGGGTCGCCTGGTTTGTAACGAAAAGGTGGTGGGACAAAGACGAACCCGTTGACGAGAAAAGTCTGCGAGCCAAGAATGTTAACCAGGAGCTAACGAATGGATCCCACAACTGAGGGGACTGCAAATGTTGAACGACCCCAATCGGTCACCCGAGCAGTACAACTTTTTGCCGCATCTTTAGCGATCGGCGGCATCAGGGCCGTTTTTGATCTGACACACAGCGTCTCGGGGGTCTATTTCTTTATTGCCTTGCTGATGTTGGTTCTCTTCCTTGGTATTTTCTTCTTCTTCGTGAGCAGAGTGGCAGCCGGGAGAAATTGGGCGCGAGTCCTCTTGCTTATTCTCTTACTGATCGGACTTCCCTTCGCAATTCCAGGTTACGTGTTCGAATTGAAAGCCAGCCTTCTGCGCGGCTCGCTTAGCCTATTGGTTGGGCTCTTGCAGACAGTTGGAATGTGTCTACTCTTTACCAAAAATTCCAATGGATGGTTTAGAAGGCGAAAATGAGTATCACAGTTGGAGTAATGGGCTCAGCCGGTGACGCGCCGGGAGTCAGCAACAAAGAAGCACTGGCAGAAAAGGCTAACGCCCTGGCGCTGGCTCTTGCCCGGAAACGCGAACTGGTGCTTTTGACTGGCGCCACGACGGGAATCGTTTACGTGGTGGGCAAGGCAGCGCACGACGCCGGGATTGTCCATGTGGGCATCTCACCAGCGGATGACCGGCTCGAGCACGTGGAAAGGTACAACTTACCGCTCGATGCCTGCGACATGATCATCTACACGGGCTTTGGCCTGAAGGGGCGCAACGTTGTACTGGTGCGTTCCTGCGAAGTGGTTTTGTTCATCGCCGGGTCGATGGGTTCACTGAATGAGTTTACGATTGCGCACGATGAAGGAAAAGTCATCGGTTGCTTGACTGGTTCCGGAGGCGTTGCAGACGAGGTTGATTACCTGCTCAAAACGTTTTCGAAGAATACCGGCGCGCGCATCTTTCAGGATGAGGACCCCGTGAAACTAGTTGACGCCTGTCTCAATGAACTAAAAAAGCGACAGCAACAGTAGGATGTGTGCGCGGAGTTTGAATGACAAGGGAACCAAACATCGCAGCGCCTTACTCCGAAGCAAATCTTACCGCCGGCGACTTCGATCATCCAGGCTGGGACCTGGCCCACCCGATTCAGATAACGCGCAAGTGGTCGGGGGAAGGTGCACCTGTTTCGCGCCACGCGGAGGCTCGAATCATCTGGACCGACAAGTCTTTATTCGTGAGATTTCTTTGCCGGCAGCAGGAGCCGTTAACCGTCAACCCCAACCCTCAGCTCAGCGAGAAAACAATGAGGCTCTGGGATAGGGATGTGTGCGAAATATTTCTCGCGCCGGATACAAACTCACCAGAACGTTACTTTGAGTTTGAAGCTTCTCCTCTAGGTGAATGGATCGATCTCGCGATATGCCTCAACCCAACCGGCCGAGAAACGGATTTTGCGTTTAACTCCAGTATGACTGTGGCAGCTCGTGTGGCTGGAGAACAACTAGCGATTGGGATGAAAATTCCCTGGAGCCAGAGTTTACCGCAACCGCGGAAGGGCGACAGTTGGCGCGTTAACTTATTTCGTTGTGTTGGAGTGGGAGACGATCGTTATCTAGCGTGGCAACCAACCTTTGCGCCCGAACCAAATTTTCATGTGCCTGAAGTGTTTGGCTGGCTTGAGTTTCTTTAGGCACAGGTTAGCCTATCCGTGTCAGGTCTCGCTTAAGTTAGCAACATACTCCGAAAACCGCGCCCGATCGTCATCAGGCATGCGAACAATCTTGACTGCAATAAGGTATCCAGTCTCAGCATGCTCTTCTTCCAGCCGTTGATAACGAACGGGTGACGCCTCGATCTCAGCTGGGCCATCCGGCAACTGGAGTTTCAAATTCAAACTGCGATTCTCGCCGACGAGATGATGTTCACCGAGCGTGATCTGAGGAACGACGAGCGCCAATCCGGTAGTGCTGACGTCAAGGGTATGGCCCTCGAGGCTGCTGATGCGTCGCGTCCCATTCAGGTTTTTGGTTGCAGCCGCGAGAGAAAGACTAACGTTCAGGCGAACGCGCTGGCGCTTCGAGTGGCGGCGATCGCCGACATATTGCCGCAGGCGCGATACGATTGTTCTAGCAAATTCTGCCATGTTCGTTCTTGGACAAACGGCTTTCGCCAGTTGTCTGTGTTGCCTGAAATGCAGGAGGGCTGAACCAGGGAGCCGGTCGGGACGTCGCAGATCCCATTCTAGTTAGCCCGACGCCGAGGTGCAATAGAAAGATTGGGATCAGCCAAGTGAGGAGAGATCAGGCCGGCCAAAGGAAGGCTGCGCTCTACTGAGCAACTAGCGAACTCGGTCCACGTACAAACAGTTAAGGGTTCTTGGGCGGAGTTAGTGGCTTGCCTCCGGTATCGCCGCTTCTGACACCGGCCGCATCCATGAAAAAAGACAACTTGCCAGTGCGGCCATACTGCGCCGGCTCAGCTTGGGCGGTCCAGGTCTTGAAGTCGGGCGGAACGGTAATCTGGAAGCGATAGCCCGTTGACTCCGTACCCTCAAGATCCTTAGGCAACATTCCGGCTGCAATCAGAGTGGGCAAATCGGCAAATTTGCCATCGTGCTGCTGACTGTAGAGTAGTAGTGCCAACGAAATTCGCGTAAGCATGTCCTGAACGTCGTCGTGATGAGCATCGATGCGGGCATTGAAGAAAAACTTTTTTCCCGCCTTCTTAACAATCTCAAAACCCTCCCGGTCACCAACAATCCAGCTACCATCAAGCAGAAACAGGCCGGCCGGCTCCATCTTTTCTTTGCCATCGGCGTCGAGCACCTTGACAAATACAGTGGCCAAATCACCGCTGATGGTCTCTCCTGAGACCTCAACATTTGCCGGCATTCGCTCGGTTATTGCCGTGGCCATCTTTTCAAAGTCTGGCTGAAGATCCTCAAGCTCTTGTGGCTTCAAACCTTCGATTGCGGACTTGTAAATCGACAACGCAAAGGCTTCGCGAAATCTTCTTTCGCGCAACGCTTTGTAAAACTCACGCACTGTCTCCGACGGCGAACGCCCCGCCTGTGTTTGTGCCGGCTTTGTTTGCGACTGCGCGACTTGCGACATCGCCCGTCCGGCGCATAACGTCGATCCGAGCAGCAAGGTGACAACCACAACGGTATGGAAGACTCGTGATGGTAAAACTGAAACTCGCATCAAAACTTATCCTCTGTAATCATAAATACGAGGCGCGCTCGCATAGCAGCGCGCCTCGCTTGTCGTGAATGAATCAAGTGAACATGATCGACGTTCGACGATCATCCTTCAAGACCGGTTAGTTGCGCTTCACAGCGTCAGGTTTTCCGGCAAGCAGGACTTCGCGCCCAACCAAGTATAGCAAGAGCATCAGGATCAGAAACGGAATCATCGACCACATGTTCCCGTTTTCCCCTCCATACATGGGGTTGTTCAAAGTCGCCCAATCGGCAACTCTTTTGTTGAAGGCTGCCAACGCCGGACGCGGCACACCCTGCAGGATCGCAATGACTATGGCGGCGAGCGCGCCTCCAGCAATGTAACCCGAGGCCATCAACACACCGGGACTCTTATCCGTTTCGGCTACCAGTTCGTCTTCGCTGAGGTTTTTGTGCTTCAGCTTCTTGCGCAGGTAGCGGTCGACACCCCAACGAATCATGCCGCCGAGGAAGATCGGACTCGACGACGAGAGCGGCAGGTAAACACCAACCGCGAACGCCAGCGAAGGAATGCCACTCATCTCGAGCACAATAGCAATCATCACTCCGAGAAGCACGAGCCCCCAAGGCAGTTGCCGGTTAAGAATTCCCTTGATGATATAAGACATCAGCGTGGCCTTGGGCGCGTCATACTTGATCACGCCGGAGCCATCAGGTCGAGTTTTATGAATACCGTTAATGCCGGGATCCGACAAGTAAACTACAGCGCCCTGATCATTCACGAGGTAGCGTCCAGCCGGACCGCCCACTGTGTCAGTCTTATGCCATGGGCGATAAGAACCGGTGTCTGTGGTTGCCTGAGGGCCCTTGAGTTTTTCCGGCGCGCCAGCCAGTGATGGATCGACTTTCAAAGTGGCGGGAAAGTTCTCTTCAACCTTGTAAACGACCTTGCCTGAAGCATCAATCAAGTACTCACCAGGTTCGAGACCCGCAACTGCGCCGGCGCCCGCTTCATTCTTCAGCACGCGATAGTCGCCAGGTACCAAAGGTTTGATTGAATCGCTATAGGCCGGCAAGGAAGCAGCTTTGGCTGAATCGAGCATCAAGGTTTGCTTGGCGGGTTCAAAACTCATGCGCGGCACATAAACAGTCGCAGAGTCGTTTAGCAGGAGTAAAATTGGTCCGAGTATTAACGCCGAAGCAAAGGCGCCTACCAGGATCGCAATCTGTTGATACTTCGGAGTCGATCCGACCAGGAACCCGGTCTTCAAATCCTGCGACGTAGTGCCGCCGTTTGAAGAAGCGATGCAAACGATGCCGCCGATTGAGAGCGCCGTGATGTAGTAGTTAGGTCCTGTCCATCCCAAGATCAAAAAAATCAAACAGGTGAGCAAGAGCGTGGCGACGGTCATACCGGAAATCGGATTCGAGGACGAACCGATCTCGCCGGTTAGGCGCGACGACACGGTAACAAACAGGAAACCAAAGGCGATGATAAGAATGGCCCCGATGAAGGCCACAACGATGTTGTGTTGTAGTCCCAATTGGGGAAATGCCATGATCATACAGATCAGCGCCAGGATTCCGCCGATGACAAACTTCATCGAGAGATCTTGATCGGTCCGAGGTGCGTTAGCAGCCGCTGCTGGACCACCGCGCAGATCCGCCAGGCCTCCCTTGAGGCCACTCCAGATTGTGGGGAGCGATCGAAAGAGACTGATGATGCCGCCTGCGGCAACCGCGCCGGCGCCGATATATAAGATGTAAGCTCCGCGTATCTGCGAAGGATCCATCTCGCTAATCGGCACGGTTCCGGGAGGCAATATGGTTGTCGATCCCTCCCCGAAGAATTTGATCGCGGGGATCAACACCAGATAAGCGAGGACGCCGCCGGCACACATGATCGAAGCGATACGTGGGCCGATGATGTATCCCACACCTAACAGCGCCGGAGAAATCTCTGCTGAGACCGAGCCAGCTTTGAAGGGAGCACCAAAGACTTTTTCAGGCGTGTCTTTCCAACCCTTCAAACCGGTCATCAACACCTGATAAAGAAAGCCGATACCCAGTCCTCCGAAAATCGTTTTCGCTCCGGTTTGTGCACCCTCGTCCGCGGCGCTGGCGTGCTGCGCCGATCCGGCGGCCGCCGCCTTGCGCGACTCCTCAGAAGCGCCTGCTTTCAACACTTCCGCGCACGCTGTACCTTCGGGGTATTTCAAGTATCCGTGTTGAGCAACAATCAACGCGCGCCGCAGGGGAATCATCATGAGAATCCCCAGCAATCCTCCCAGCATTGCGACCAGCATCACCCGCGTGAATTCCAGGTCCATGCCCAGGATCATGATGGCGGGCATCGTTACACCCACGCCGAACGCAATCGACTCACCCGCAGAACCCGCCGTCTGCACGATGTTGTTCTCAAGGATGTTTGCGTCACGCATACCAAACTTCGAAAACAACCTGAAGACTGTTATCGAAATAACCGCGACGGGGATAGACGCACTAACCGTCAACCCCACCTTCAGTACCAGGTAAAGCGACGAAGCTCCGAAAACCATTCCCAGAAATGTGCCGATAATGAGCGGCAACACCGTGAGTTCCGGCAGTCGCACTTCAGCGGGGATATAAGGTTTGAAAGTCGCCAGGTAAGGATTGTCCGGTACGAAGCCGACTTTGTCCGGAAACTCATTCGCAGGAATGCTTTCAGAAGACATTCGGGATTTTCCTCCAACAATGTTTGCTAAAACGGGGAGTGCGCTTGGGGTTAGTTCGCCGCTACTTTACATGGCGCAGCGTTACCGGGGCAAGCCAATTAAGTGTTCAAGTTGGAAAGGCCGCTGATCCCGCTCTTAATTCCGCGGCTTTTTCGGTTAGACTTCTCATGCTCTTCGAAAAACCTTCCGGGAGATCCGATGCGCAGACGCACACTCCTCCTCCTTCTAATAGTGTCGCTGGTACTGCCGTTCTTTTCCAGGCAGACAAATGCCCGGCTCAGTGATCTGGGTTTTTTCAGCGCCAGAGCAAACCCGCTGGCGTTGGTCAGCTTCCCCACCCAAATTCCGGCGCCCCAAGAAATTCTCGGCTTCGTTCCCGGCGACGATCGCAAGCTCGCAAGTTGGGCCCAGGTCATCGAATATTTTGAGGCACTGGATAAAGCTAGCGATCGAGTGAAGTTCGAAACGCTGGGCCAGTCGACGATGGGAAATCCTTTTGTAATGGCCACCATCAGTGCGCCGGAAAACCTAGCGCGGCTGGATGAGTACAAGAATATTCAGGATCAGCTTGCGGATCCGCGTAAGCTCGGAGTTCCCGGCCTCCGTAGTCGAAAAGCCGCGGAACTTATCAAACGCGGCAAGACCATCGTACTCATCACCTGCGGTATACATTCCACCGAAGTCGGCTCTTATCTATCGAGCATGTTGATTGCTCAGCGCCTGGCCTCGTCAAATGCGCCCGAGATTCAGAACATTCTGCATAACACCATTGTGCTGCTGGTGCCCTCACTGAATCCCGATGGTGTAGACATCGTTAAGAACTGGTACGACAAAACACTCGGCACTCCCTACGAAGGAACCGATCCACCGGAGCTTTACCACAAATACACCGGCCACGATAACAACCGCGATTGGTATGCGTTCACGCAAGTCGAAACGCAGATCACTGTCGCCAAGATTCACAACGTTTGGCATCCACAGATCGTGCACGACATTCATCAGCAGGGTGCTTACGGTTCGCGTCTCTTCCTGCCGCCTTACATGCAGCCAGTCGAACCGAATGTGCCGAAGCAAATTGTTGCCGGCTACACGGAGCTGGGGGAGTACCTGGCGCGCCAAATGCGCGTCGCGGGTTTCACCGGCATCACTACCAATTCGACTTACGACGCCTGGTCACCAGCGCGCGCTTATTCACACTATCACGGCGGGGTGCGAATTCTTTCTGAGACTGCGTCGTGCAAGATCGCCACGCCGATCACTGTTAAGTTTGGTGATTTAAGAAAAGGCGAGGGTTACGATCCGAAAAATGAGTCTGCGACTTTTGGGCCACTGTGGCGCGGCGGCGAGTGGCATCTGCGTGACATCACAAACTATATGACGAGTGCAGCATTCCTCTTAATGCGGCACGCATCGGAAAATCGTGAACAGTGGTTGAGCCGGTTTTATGAAATAGGAAGCGAGGCGGTGCGGCTGCGCAGGAATGGTGAATTGTTTGGTTTCAGGATCAAGGTTGAAACTAACACCAGACGATTGCTCGATGTCCTCCAAGATGCGGGCGTTGAGATCGGTTGGCCGAAAGGCGGCAAGCGGACGAAAGTCGATTTAGACTCACACTGGGGTGGTGAAGCTGGGTTCCCTGGTCAAAATGCGGTCGTGCCGATGTCCCAACCTTACGCGGCCTTCGCCAAAGCGCTTCTCGAGGCTCAGCACTATCCTGACCTCCGCGATGCGAAAGGTCATCCGATCTCACCTTACGACGTGACCGCCCACACGCTTTCGTTGTTGATGAACGTCGAGGCCAAACCCATCGTCGCCCCATTCAAGGGCAACTTTTTGACTCATACTAAGTTTGAAGTAGGAATCCCGGATTGCGAAATAAGCGGGCAGCGAAAAGTTGGTGTTTACCGATCGAGCGTGCCGGCCATGGATGAAGGCTGGACCAGGTGGGTTTTGGGAAGATGTGTCGAGTATGAAGAATTGCATGACTCACAAATTCGACCCGGGAAACTCTCAAGCGCGTTGCGAACGATAATCATTCCAGATCAAGTGCATACAACAATTCTCAACGGCTACAAAGCCGGCGCGATGCCGCCGGAGTACACAGGCGGACTAGGACAGGCCGGCGTGAAAGCTTTGCGCGAATTTGTCGAGCAGGGCGGCACACTCGTTTGTTTGAATCGGGCGGCAAATTTTGCGATTGAACAATTCAAACTTCCGGTGCGTGACGTTGTTGACGGTGTGTCGGAAAAAGAATTTTTCGTTCCCGGATCGATTCTGCGTATTGAACTCGACTCTTCAAATCCGATTGCTCGCGGAATGCCCAGGGAATCGATCGCTTGGGTTGAAGACTCACCCGTGTTTGAAGTCAACAACAATGAGCGGCGCAGTAGCCCGACTGTTAAGGAGGGCTCGGTAGCAGAAGCGTCATCTCAACAGGTTCGAGTGATCGCACGTTATCCGACGAATAGGAGTCCGCTGCTGTCGGGTTGGCTGCTGGGCGAGAATCGAATCCGAGGAAAAGCAGCGCTCGTCGAAGTTACAATGGGCAAAGGACGAATAATTCTCTTCGGTTTCCGTCCGCAATATCGCGGACAGTCGCTGGCAACTTATCCGCTGTTTTTCAATGCAATTTCGCCCCGCAGGCAGTAATCGAGTCAACTCCTTGGAGTGCGGCGACCTGTCGCCGCTTTGGTATTCCGTTCTTCAGTACTTCGGCGAAGGGAGGTCGCGACAAGTCGCGACGGCTAAAGCGGTGACAAGTCACCGCATTCCGAGGAGTTGACGCTGGATCCGGATTCTTGAACCTTCGTGCGGTCGTTAGCGTATAATGAATTACACGGCGCCCGGATACATTTGGTAGTAACCGCCGCCGAGGCCTAAATGGTCGCACTTCTTTTCACCGCAATTTTCATCATTGGATTACTGGTCATTCCCTTTCTTTTTTGGGCAATGCGCACGAAACGTTCCGGGGATGCCCTGCTGCCTCCGCCGAACCCGCCGCGCGGGCTCTTTAGCGACAATAAAGGTTTCGACTCTGCTGTGTTACCGGCTGCAGCAAGCCCTGAAGAACTTGAAGACGGACGCACTGCCTTGATCGAGCGCGCCAAAGCCGGCGAGAAAAGCGTTCTCCTGGAAGCCCAAGCGCTTCGTGATCCGAAGTTCTATAATGAAGTTCTGAATTACCTGACGGCGAAAGCTGATCGCGCTCCGGTGCTGCTTGGGCTCGCGACTTACGTTACGCGAAATGAATTGCCAGTGAACCGCTCGCTGGCGGAAGCAATTATTCGTTCCTGGAAAGACTCGCCCGACCGCAGTTCAACTGCAACTACGCTGCACCTTGCTGCGCTCGCAGATGATGCGGATCTTTACCAGCGCGCGGTAGAAGCCGCATTGCACTTCTGGCGGCAGGGAATATTAGCGAATGTTTCAGCTGCAGAATTAAGAGCATTATTTGACGGGGAATTTTGGGTGCTCTCGGCACGAACGCGAGGTTCCGGCGCCGGCTTCATCTTGAAACGCAAACTCGTAAGCGCTCGTCGCGAATTGGAAACCGCGATGCGCGTCAACTAGAACTCAGTTTCCGCATGTTCGAAAGGTAGACCATGAACAATATCGACATCGTTTCGCTCCTGCCCATTTTGTTTGTCGGCTTCGTGATCTTGATAGTGGCGCTAGTCATCCTGCGCCGTATTTTCGTCAACGTAGGCGCTCGGGAAATCGCGATCAAAGAAAGACGCTACCTGGGCAGAAAAATGCCGCCGGGACGCGTGGTCGCCACCGAGGGCGAGGTTGGCATCCAGGCTGACGTGCTGAAGCCCGGCTTGCACCTGATCAAGTTTCCTTTTGAAAAAGTCGTACACAAGGTGCCACTAATCGAGATTGGCGCCGATGAGTTGGGAGTGGTTGAAGCGATCGACGGCGAGCCGATGCCCCCGGGAAGAATCTTCGCGCTCGACCGCGCCCAAAACGCACACAACAACTTTCAGGATCCGATCGCCTTCATCACGCAGGGTGGCGTGAAGGGCATTCAACTGCGAACACTGCCGCCCGGCTTGTGGCCAATTCATCCTTATCTGTTTCGTATTTCGGTCGCCAAGACGACTGTGATTCCGCAAGGCAAAGTTGGTGTAATCGTTGCCGCCGACGGCGCTGCTCTCGATCCGGGCCGGCTGCTTGCGCGCGCGATTGACGGTCACCTGAGTTTTCAGAATGCCGAACTCTTTGTTTCATCCGGCGGACAGCGAGGTCCACAAGTAGACATTCTCACGCCGGGAACGTATCGCATCCTGACGCAGTCTGGCCCACTCGAGGGCGGTGGTGAAGCGAAGCCTGGTTTGTTCTCGATCAGAGTTTTCGACGCCACGATGATCAACGAAAACCAGATTGGTTTGGTTGAAGCGCTGGATGGCTCGCCTTTAAACCCCGGCGATTACGTCGCCGAATCCGTTGCCGGGCATGACAACTTTCAGGATGGACATGAGTTTATCGACGGCAAGGGACAGCGCGGACCGCAAAAAGACATTCTGCTGCCCGGCACTTACTACATCAACCCGTTGCTCTTCAAGGTGATTCCCGAATCCGCCAAGGAGATCAAACCGGGTGAAGTCGCTGTCATCGTCTCCAACACCGGCAAGGACCCTTCAGACGAAATTCGCCGCCAGATGGCTGCCAAAGTTCGCGAGCGGATGGAACGAGAGGAACGAGAACAGGCTGAACAATCAGCGGCCATTCTTGACAAGATTGACGACGGTCGTACCGCCGCAGAGATCAAGGTTGAACTGATGACTGGCGACCCCGCCGACCGGCGCCTCGATGAAGGCGCGCACGAAGCCTATGTTGTGCCGGAAGGCTATCGCGGCATTCAGGAAAGCGTGGTCGGTCCTGGTCGTTATTACGTCAACACGCTCGCGATTTCGCCGATCATCATTCCCACAACCAACCAGACAGTTGAGTGGACAGCCGGCGAGGTCGTCAACACTTTCAATCCGTTTGAGGTGATCTCAAAAGACGGCTTCACCATGCAGTTGGAAGTGCGCGTTGTTTTCCGCGTCAAACCTGAAGACGCGCCGTTCATGGTCGCCAAGATTGGTGGTATCGAACGTTTGATTCAGAACGTGATGCACCCGCTAATCGACTCGATCTTTCGTAATCAGGCTTCTGAATCTTCAGCGATGGCCTATTTGCAGAATCGTCACGAAGAACAGGAACGCGCGGAAGCTCGGGTGCGCGCGCACTTGTTGAAATATCACGTGGACGTAGTCAACGTGCTCATCTGCCACATTCATCTGCCGGAAGACTTGATGATTACGCAGACCGAGAAGATTCTCGCCGAGCAGCGCCAGAATATGTATAACGCGCAGCGCGAGGCTGAAGAGAAGCGTATTCAACTGGAACGGACCAAATCGCAAGCCGACAACCAGAAGGACTTGATGGGCGCGACGGTGGGCGTCGAGATTGCCGGCAAGCGCGCCGAACAGCGCAAGGCCGAAGGCGAAGGCGAGGCTCACTACATTCAGCAAACAGGTCGAGCTGAGGCTGAGAAAGTACGCTTGATGGGTGAAGCTCAAGGCGTTGCCTATCGCGAACAAGTCAATGCACTCGGAGCTCAGGGTGTGGCGCTGGTTGAAGTGTTGAAAGTTATCGGCGAGAAAGGTGTGCGCATCACGCCGGACATCATGGCTTCAGGCGGCGGTGGAGCTGGAGGCGACGGTGGTGGCGGCATCGGCACGTTGCTACTTTTGAATCTGTTTCGCAACCAGATGAACTTGCCGGCCGCCAATGGTGAAAAGGCGCCAGGGAAATAGCGTAGGGCAAAGCTCTAACAACTGCTGGCTCTGAATGCGGCTGTTGACCCTGAAGGCCAACAGCCGCATTCTCTTGCAGAATAACTGTGAAACGAAACCTACCTAAGTTAATAGTTGCTGCCATCGCTAGTTTGTATTTCGTCTGGTGCGCGTACGATCCTTACCAATGGCACTTGATCGACGGCGTGAATCTTCTCATTCACGAGGCGGGTCATTTAATCTTCCGCATCCTTGGAGAATTCATGATGATTGCCGGCGGCTCGCTCTTCCAGGTGATCATGCCCGCTCTCTTCGTCGGCTACTTCTGCTATCAACGCAACTTTTATTCGGCGTCCCTCGTGCTCTTCTGGGTTGGAGAAAGCATTCTCAACGTCTCGGTCTACGCTGGAGATGCAGCGACGTTGCAACTGCCATTGCTGGGTGGTGAGGGCACACTCCACGATTGGAATTACCTGCTGACTAATTTGAATCTGCTATCGGCGACCGCGCAGGTGGCAGGCGTAATTCGATTGCTGGGTACCATCGTCATCGCCTCAGCTGCAACTGGTGCTTTTTGGTTCGCGCTGCGAGAGAGCGAGGGTGAACGGGGTTGAGAGCTATTCGAAATACATCTGCGCGGCCATCTTGGTGAGCTTCCAGACGCGCGACCATTCAATATCGCCGTTGCCATTTTCGCGGCCGGTTAGCTTGTCGAAGATCAGCTTCCGAAATGCCTTCCCTTCACGGCGCAACATAAACTCTTTTGCGTAAGGCTTCGCTGTTTCAAAAAAGCTGAACTCCGGATCGGTAACAATGCCGATGCCTTCGAGGGTCATCAGCGCGCGCATGATGTAAGTAAAGTTGGCGGGCAAACGGAACGGATATTCATAGATCACTTCGGCGAGATCATAAGTCAACTCTTTGAACTTAACTTCGCCAAGCTTGAGATTCAGGTAAACCTCAAAAAGCTTTTCGACAACCGGACGCACGGTCTCAGGATCGACGCCAGGCTTCAGGAAGTTGAGATTGATAATGTCCTGTCCCAGCCCATGCACGTCGCGCGCAACCACATGGAAGAACGCATCGATCATCTGCGACTGCAGCTTGGGAGTGATGCGGCCAACCATGCCGAAGTCGAAGAAAGCAAGATGGCCGGAATCCAGCACCAGCAAATTTCCCGGATGCGGATCGGCATGGAAAAAGCCATCTTCCAACAATTGCTTCAAGTAACTACGAACGAGCAAACGGTTAACTTTAACTGCAGAAATGCGGCGTGCCCGTAGCTGCTCAACGTCTGTAACTTTGGTGCCGCGAATGAAGTCAAGCGTCAAGACGCGCCGGCTGGTGTGCGTCCAATAGATTTTGGGAACACGAATCACGTTCCAGGTACGGAAGTTATAGCGGAAGCGATCGGCATTGCGACCTTCCTTTACGTAATCCATCTCTTCAAAGATCGTCGCATGGAATTCGCGAAGCATGCCTTCCCAGTCGGCATTTTCATTAGCGCGCGGGAAGAAACGGTTCGTGAGCTTTACGATTTTGTAAAGGATCGCGATGTCAAAACTAATGATCTGCTCGAGATTAGGCCGCTGAACTTTCACTGCGACTTCCTGGCCCGTGGCCAAACGCGCGCGATAAACCTGGCCGAGCGACGCCGAAGCGACCGGCTGACTATCGATCTCCGCATAACACTCCTGCAGGCTCCGACCGAGCTCCGCCTCGATGCAGGCAAAGGCGTCAGCAGTTGAAAACGCCGGCACCTGATCCTGCAGGGTCGCGAGTTCCTTGACATACGCCAGCGGCAACAAATCCGCTCGAGTGCCGAGTGCTTGTCCGATCTTGATGAACGTCGGTCCTAAGCTGACTAAACTTCGGCTAAGCCAGACAGCCTGCTTTTCGAGGCGCGCGACTTTGTTCGCCGATCCTTCGTGACCACGAAAAACCAGCAAACGGAGCAAGCGAATAAACTTGTCGCCGGCAAAGTGAAGGAAGTGTCGAGAGCGAACTTTGATTCGGGCGACTAAACCATCCGCGGCTGTTTCATCATGAAGTCGCTCTACCATGCGACGGCTAAACTCGGCGCGGATATCGTACGTGTCGAGGAAGAGATAGAGCGTGAACAATCCCAACACGCGAGTAACACGCGCGAGCCGCAACCAACCGCTCAAGCCGCGACCGTGGAGGATCTCGGCCACCAATTCATCGGTTAGTGGCTTAGGCGCCGGGCCATTCTTAGGCGACGATGGGGCTTTCGCACCGACGCCGCTTACGGCATGGCCATTCTTGCTGGCCGTTACCGGAACTAATGCCTGAGTACTCATCTCGAAACTTTCATATCACGTCAAACTACCGAGAGCGTGTGAAGCGAGCCGCGTCGTTCAAAATAGCTTTCCGCGCGCTTCACGTCGTGCGCAATCTGCGTCTTCAACTCTTCAAGAGAACCAAACTTGCGCTCGTCACGCAAGTGGTGAAGAAACCGAACTCGGACAACATCCCCGTAAAGGTCGCCCGCCCAGTTGATTACGAAAGTCTCGACTGAAGGTTCCGTGTCTGCTGTAAAAGTGGGTCGCACCCCCACATTTGTTACGCTGCGTCGCCATTGCCCGTCAATCAGTGCCCCGGTCACATAAACTCCGTTTCGGGGTATGACGCGGTTGTGCGGACGTAAGTTGGCTGTCGGAAACCCGAGACCAGCGCCTCGTTCCGCGCCATGCTCAACGCGACCTTCGACGCCGTAAGGTCGGCCAAGCAGCCTGCGAGCGAGATTCACTCGCCCTGCCAACAACAACATCCTCACCTTGCTGGAGCTGACGCGCTGGTTCCGAAACTGCACCTCCGGAACTTCGTCTGCAAAAAAGCCCAGCGCCGTGCTGACCCGCTTAAGGAGTTCGATATTGCCTTCGCGATTGTGACCAAAAGCGAAGCCCCGGCCGAGGTAGACTTCTTTGGCGTGTAGCCGGTCCTTGACGACATCGCACAGAAAATCCTCTGCCCGAATTTGCGAAAACGCTTCATCAAAGCGAATCACAATCGTCTGCTCGATTCCGAGCACACCAAAGCCTTCGACTTTTTGATCGAGCGTTTGCAGCAGTGGTGGCGCTGATTCAGGATGCAATACCGCGCGCGGATGCGGATCGAAAGTTATCACGGTGGGGACGGCGCCAATCTCACGCGCTCGGTCTACGACAGTACGCATGATGAGTTGATGGCCGAGATGAAGACCGTCAAACACGCCAAGTGTGAGGACGGTGGGCCGCTGGATTTCGGCGTTGTCGGTACCGTGGAACAGTCTCATAAGTGCGCTAAATTTTCCATTTCATTTCTCATTTGTCATTTTCCAATGTTAGCCCGCTGATCGATGGAACCGGGTCGAAAGGAACCGCTTCTTCGGCAATGCCAAATGAGAGATGAAAAATGAGAAATGGAAAATCAAAAACTCTCCCTCGTCCAGGGACTCAGCACCCATCACTTACTTCAAGTCCGTCATACGCCCACTCAACACCTGCCGGCAGCCGAGCAGAGTCACGCGCGTGCTTCACGTCGTGCGCGATGTGCGTCAGGTAGGCACGCTTGGGTTTGATTTTCTCGATGTACTCGAGCGCTTTATCCAGCCAAAGATGCGTCGGATGCTCTTTGAAGCGCAGACAATCAAGCGCCAGTACGTCAAGGCCGCGGAGCTGATCCATAGTTTCAAGTGGAATCTCGCTGAGATCGGTTGCATAAGCAAAGTCGTTGAAACGATAGGCCATCACGGGCAGACGTCCATGAATTACTTTCAGGGGAGTGATCAGCAGGTGCTTCTCCAAACAGAAAGTAGCGCCGGGCTCAACCGTGTGCGGAATAACTTGTGGCAGTCCACCGCCAAAGTGTGAAGGCTCGAAGATGTATTTGAAAATGCGGCGAATATCCACCCAGGCGCGCTCATTCGCGTAGAGACCGAGGGCGCCATAACGAAAATTCAAAGGACGAATATCATCAAGACCAAAAATATGATCGGCATGGCAATGCGTGATCAAGACTGCGTCGAGGCGCTTCAATCCGAATCGCAAGGCCTGCTGGCGAAAGTCAGACGAAGTATCAACGAGTACTGTCTGGCCGTCATGTTCAATGAGAATGGAAACTCGTAGACGTTTGTCGCGCGGATCGTCCGACGTGCAGGTTTCGCAGTCGCAAGCGATCGAGGGAACGCCGGTGGATGTGCCGGTACCGAGAAAGGTCAGCTTCATTTCGTAAATCGGAAACAGTGAATCGTGAATAGTAAATCGTGAGTAGTAAATCGTGAATAGTGCTAACCTTCACATGGTGTTTCGGCGCTTTCACTATTTACGATTTACTATTCACGATTTACTATCTGCGATTTACGATTCACTATCCTCCCGTAATATCCTGACTCGTAAAGGTGCGGGCCTTTGGCGCGGCGTTGGTTAGCGAGACGTACTGCATGCGCAGATCGGCAAGCAGTCCTTCGAGGATTTGTTGTTCCTGCGGCAATAGATTCCCACGCGTCTTTCTTTCCAGCATCCCCAACACGTCGATCCAGTGTTTCCCCAGCTCCAGATCCACTTCGCGCTTGTGCGTCACCGGATGTTCCATCATCCCCAGCGACGAAGCCGCATTCGAGGCGATCGACATCATGAAGCTGGCAAAACTCGCCGGATCCTCGGCGCCTAGTTCAGCCTCGTCAATTTCCAAACCTTGTTCGACCTCGGGTGATGTTGGTTCTGCAGCTGCTGTGGCTGGCGCCGGGACCTCGTCCGGCGCAGAAGGAGTGATCACGTTGGCTGGCGGTTCAGATGAAATCGGGGGCGTGCTTGCCGGCTCAGACTTTGCCGGCGCGGGTTCCGGCTTCTCGTTTTCAGGTACGTCGCGCGGCGTGCCATCCGGGTTGAACAGTCGCCTATCAGTAACTTTGTAACTCGTTTGTTCCTCGTTCATGATTCCTGCCCACCTCAGACTTGACGCTGGAAGACCAACTAGCGTCAACAATTCTCAATTTAGCAAATGTACGTCGATGTTAGCACCCGCATCTTGTGCTCGCAAGACAGCGTTCACGACAACTGTTAACGAACTTCAAGTAACGCAATCGGGCGCTCCAGAACCGGGTGCGCTAGCGCCGGATGCTGGTGTTAGCGTGAAGAAGCGATGAGGTCCTACTCTTCAAGAATCGCCGGTGAAGGTCGGATCCGGCGCTGCCGCCTTCGGTCCTTTCAATGTGTCTCGCATTCTCCGTCTTTGGACTTTGGACTTTTGGACTTTAGACTGTTTCCATGTCCGCGAATTTTCACGACCTTATCAAGCTGATGCAGAAGCTGCGTTCACCGGACGGCTGCCCCTGGGACCGCGAACAAACCTACGCCACCCTGGCGCCGATGCTGCTGGAAGAAGCTTACGAAGCTTTCGAGGCGGTTGAAGAAGCGCGCGAAGGTCGTCCCAATGAGCTGCGCGACGAGCTGGGCGATCTGCTTTTCCAAATAGTCTTCTACGCCCAGGTCGCTCAGGAAAAGGGAGACTTTTCAATCGACGACGTAACGAACGCAATTCACGAGAAGATGGTGCGACGCCATCCACACGTCTTTGCTGACACCGACGCCGCGGATACCGCAACGGTCTTGCGCAATTGGGAGGCGATGAAGCAAGACGAGCGGCGCGCTGCCGGGAAAAGCGAAGCGGAAGAGTCGTTGCTTGCCGGCGTTTCGTCAAAAGCGCCGGCGCTCATGGAAGCGCACCAGCTTTCGACCAAAGCCGCGCGGGTTGGTTTCGATTGGGAGAAACTCGAAGACATCTTCGCTAAACTCGCGGAAGAGGTTGCGGAACTGCGCGCCGCTATCCAAACTCACGCGTCGTCAAACACTGACTCCGATCACACGCTAGTAAGAGAGGAACTGGGTGATCTTCTGTTTGCAGCAACCAATATTGCGCGACACTTAAAAGTGGAACCAGAGGCTGCCTTGAAGTTAACTAACCGAAAGTTTCGTCGCCGCTTTGGCTTCATCGAGAAGAAATTGCAGGAGCGTGGCCAAACGTTTGACCAAACGTCGCTGGATCAGATGGAAGCGCTTTGGCAGGAAGCGAAAGAACAGTGAAGAGTGAAAAGTGAAGAGTGAAAGTAAAGCAAATTGCTTTTGCTCTTGCTTTAACTTTTCACTCTTCACTCTTCACTCTTCGCTCTTCACTGTTTACTTCCCTAGTCGTTCAGCTGTATCGAGCGCAGTACGTTACGAAATGCAGCCTGATAACTCGCTGACTCATTTTCCGGCGCCACCGCGATCATGTAAAAAAGCTGGCCGTTGCGCAGTAGAGCTGTTATCACCGTAACTACTTCTGCCTTCCCCGTCGCTTCATTGGCGTTCCCGAGAGTCGTAGTCAACCCAGTCCGTCCGGCAACTGTCGTGCGCGTCAAGCTGCCACGCTGACGGAGATTCCCATTACCTGCACCGAGGCCATTCAAAAACTCCTGCGTAGCCTGTTGCAGGCCGCGACTCTGAGTTTGGGCCAAACCAAAATTGACGCCGTGCGTGTACACGACCTGGCTTTGATACTGTCCATAGGCGCCCTCCGGCGAGAACCAAACGGAATTGCTTTCGCTCAGCTGGCGCCAATTGTTTGGGACGCTCACCCGCAGGATACTGCCCAACGTTGAATAGGTCTGATACCGCGTCGAAGGAAAGTCAACGCGACCCTGCGGCGCGTTGTTGGGATAGTTCCCCGGGTTATCGCCGGTCGGATAGCGGTTGCCACTGCGCGCAATTTCTTCCATTGAGGGAGCGCGACCCATGCCGCGCAAGCGCGACTGAACTCGCGAAAAATCGCGGGAATCTCGAATCGGGTTTTCAACGCGCAGGTATTGAGCTTCCTGGTTAATTTTTTCGTAACGGTTAGCCGGACTCGGATGGTCGCTCAAAAAGCCTCCACCACCGCCGCCACTCTGTTGTTCTATCGTCTTAAACATGTTGGCCAGATCGCGCGGATCGTAACCGGCGCCGGCCATGATTCGCGCCCCAAGAATGTCAGCTTCAGTTTCATACTCACGACTGAACTTCAGGAAATAAACTCCTACTCCCTGTCCGGCGATCTGCGCCGCTGCGCCGGGAACGCCACCAATAATCTGCCCGCCGATACCGAGGATGCCGGCCAGCAAACCATACTTTTGTCCTTTAGTCGCTTGCGCAGTTCCATGTCGCAGGGCCACGTGGCTCAACTCGTGGGCCATCACGCCCGCCATCTCGCCTTCGTTGCGCGCCGCTTCAATCATGCCGCGATTCACATACATCGGACCACCAGGAAGTGCAAACGCGTTAATATCACGCGCGTTGACGATCTTGAAATAGTATTGAAACTCCGGATGCCGAAATTCCTCGGGGATGTTGTTGACCAATCTTTGTCCGACGCGAGAGATGTAGTTGGTTGCCTCGGAGTCGTTCAGAATTGGCATCTGTTTCTCTACTTCCGCTGCTGCTTGTCTCCCGGCCTTTACGTCGTCAGCTGGTTTGTATTTGTTGCTGTGATATGTGATTTGCGTTTGCGCAAACACCGAAACAGGCATCATGAAAACAGCGAGCACCATGAGCCACGCTATTGATCGCTGGACCGCATTTGAATTTCTAATCATCTCACTCCTCCGCAGCGACAATCGATGATCTCGATTATCGTGAAAACAACTTCCCGGAACTAAGATAACGTCGGAATAATTAAGAGCGGCACACCTTGCATGTTTGCCGCCCCTTAATCTCTGCTGATCGGCCCATCCTCGCCAAACTTTATCCGTTCGTCGTATTTGGTTTTTTTGGGGAAGAGATCGTTAACTTGACCAGGGTTAGATGAGCTACTGAAAAATCAGGTTCGCCGCTCTTCCCCCGAAACATTGCAACCGGGAAACTAAAGCTGAACCAAAACGCAACATCATTTGCGTCCTTGAGCACGATTTCAGTTCGAAGATTGTCCAAGTTGGTTCTGGTAAACCCTCCCACTTTTGTTACAGCAATGCGGGTGCCAGATAGCTCAATCCTAGGATTTGTTTCGTGGTGCGATCTTTTCATTCAACCACTGGGCAGGTTCCGCAAGCGGCGCGATGAAATGAGTCTCGCCTTTCCAAACGCGGATCATGGAAACAATGAGGAAAACCAGGGCGACCGCGCTGAATAGTACGCCGCCAATCGAGCTGCCAGTAATTGTTCCCACCACTCCAAACAGCGTACGAATAACTAAAATGGCAATGTGCAGGGCCAACCCTTGAGCTGCGTGAAAGCGCACGCGCGGATCGTTTCTGGGAACAAGGAAAAGTACGAGCAGGGCTGGCACCACGCCCACGTAAAACGGAGTGTAGGGCAACATCATTGCCCACTTCTCCGGTAAGCCCAGGCCAGCCACCGGCCTGTGCGTAGGCTTCCGTTCGATCGGCCGATATGGTGCGGGCGGTGGTTGATACGGTGTAGGTGGCGAATAAGTCGGCGGCACAAAAACCGACTGATAAGGGGATTCAGGATTGACGTTATCGTAGCGCCGCGTAGGGGCTTCAGAATGGATATTGCTACGGGCGCTTTCGTTTCCGGACGAGCCGATTTCGCGTGTCGCTCCGCTCACTTCCTGAGTATCGGGCCGGCTATCACCCGGATCCGCCCCGGCGTTCTTAACAAAGTCCGGGTCAAGCGGGTTCGTGTCGTACTTGCTCTTCTTCGGTTCCATCAGCAATTCCTACGATTTGTGCGCATGAATGGTTCAATCTTACTCGTCCACAATTACATACTCAACCTCTTCCCAACATTCGTCGCGTTCCGAAATACGAAAGGCACGAGCGACCGGTTGTGGACCAGCCAAACCAATTATGAAATAGATAGCCTGAGGATAATACGCCAACCGAACATCAGTCTCAGACGGCGCCGGCTGAGCTGAACGTGGATGCGAATGATAGATGGCCAGGAGTTCTTCACCGCGTTCGCGCATCTGGCGCTGCGCGGCAAACAGATCTTCGGGCGCGGCTTCGTAGGAAACATTCGTGTCGGCAGCAACGTTTTCGATCGGGTAGATGCTGGTCACGCGGCTCGCGACGCCGCCGATGAGGCCGCAGCACTCAGCTGGGTCAGCTTGCTTTGCGTGGGCAAGAATCGTTTCTAGTTGTAAAGAAGTTAGCGCGATCATCGACGTTGAGGAACGAGTAAGAAGTTCAGAGTTCAACCGACGTTGTCCGAAAAGTCGTTTCCGTTAGTCCGCGACAGCGGACGAATGACAGTAGCCCAGCAGTTCACTGCTGGGCTTAGCGGCAGTCTTACGTTGAGTCCGTGAAACGGACGACTGACGAATCACCAGGAAGCGGCAACTTCAGTCGTCCGTTTTGCGGAGCCGCTAACGAAATCACGTCTTTACGATTTTTCGGACAAAGGCAGTCAAACGTTAGGTTGCTTCTCCGGAAGCTAAAGCTTGAACTAACTTTGCCCGAAAACTCGGTCAACGGACAGACTTTTCGTACAAACTCACATTCTGCCCGAAAATCCGTTTAGTTCACTTCATGAAGCAACTATGCAAAAAGATACTGCTACCGCTTTGCCGTGGGTCACAAGTTCCTTTCACGGTTATCAGCTCACCCTTTTTCAATAGCATTAGCTCTTGGGATCGATCATTACTGAATACGCAGGTCACCCACCGCGTACTCATTGATTGGTCGACACTCGGACTTGCATCGAGATGGACTTCGAAACCGTCTCCTGTTCTCCGAATATCTATTAAGGGGGCAGTTACCGAGAGAAGCTTATCTCCGTAGTTGAAGTCTGCGGAGACGAGATTATCCTCATACGCCTTTACCAAGTCTGAACCTGAGACCTGAATGGGAACGGAATTCAGAGGTGGCGAGGGCTTCGGACCAGTGCCCGCACTTTTCTTGTCAGTACAACAGGAGAACAGTACAGCGCAGAGGATCACAAAGAGTGTTTGGCATCTCTTATGACTAGTTCGTTCTCTCATAGTGCCAACAATACCTCACAGGGTCGAAATAATTAAATTGATTCGGCAGTAGTGGGTTGCTAGTATGCGCTCGGCTGAAAACTGAATACAGGTCATCATGTGATGTCCGCCTAGTTGGAACTCTTAAAGAGATCCCAAAACTAGCGCGGACTTTTCTGTTTTTGAGGCAATGAAAAAAGTCTTGAAGATCAATCAACATCGTGCTAGCGTGACGACGCAATTTGACAATGGACTTTGCGCCGTGGCTGCGCCGCGATCACGCAAAGAAATCGAGCACGTTGCTCGCCAATCGAAGGATGCCTGCGGCTACTTTTGATAAGTGCCGTAACGGTCTCAAGATGGCGAGCTTTTTTGTTTTTAAGGAGTCTTTATCGAAGGAATTAGAGCATAAACAGCGAAAGCGCCGGAGCCGTTAACTCCAAACGCTTTCTGAATCCGGTTTGCCGACTGGAACAAGTTGCCGTAAAGACGGCGACTTCGGGATTCGTGTTGCCATTCTAGCGATCCCGCCAAAAGTGTCAAGCAAAAAAAATGAACCCAAGATTTCAAATTTGAGAATTCTTCGCGCGCAAATTGAGGAACCCGCGAGTAGTTTTTTGTTCGAAAAACTGGTTCCGCAAAAGATGGAGCAGATATTGAAATGCGCAAAAATTAAAAACTTGACTGCTCAGCAACTCGATGTACTTTGAAGCTAGGAAGGGGATGTGGATGCCATGAGAAGATCAAAAGTCGCTGCATTCTTGCTTGCCGATGCAGACGACGAATACACGAAGCCCGTTCGAGTGTGAATCTTTGACCGGACACTCACTCGAACGGGCGTGGTAAGCCTTTACGCTTACGCTTACGGGGATGTGGCGGAATTGGCAGACGCGCCGGACTGTCGCTCCGGTGAGTCTTTCGACTCGTGCGGGTTCGAATCCCGCCATCCCTACCAAGGCATTATAGGCAGAAGCAGACACACGATGACAAGGTGCTAGACCCGTTTGCGGGAGCCGGAGGCTTCCTGCCAGCTTGACACACGGATGTATCACATGATACATTTGCGCCATGGACACAAAGACAATAAACCTGAGAGACCTTCCAGAGGATTTTGTAAAAAGGGCAAAGGCTCAGGCCGCACTAAGCGGAATGACGTTGAAGGATTTCGTAATAGAGGCGGTTGAAAAAGCAATGCTGGCCACCGGCCACGAAACCACTATGAAGGCCGAGCGCAAGAGTCAGAAGAAAAAAGCATAAAGAAGCCTCGCCAGTTGCGGAAACAACTAGCGAGGCCAACTGAAAACCAAACGCGATTGCTCGCATCGGCTTCCCAGCGGATTCCATTGTGAGCCAATCGCCAAAAGAAAGGCAAGGACACAATGGACGCACGAGAACAGAAAGCACTTGAGATAGCAGCGAAATCAAAACTCACCCGCAAGGGCGATACTTGGGTAGTCCCTTCTCAGGCTGGCCCCAAAAAGTACACGGTCGATCCTAACCCGCAGGAACCGCATTGCACCTGTCCAGACTTTGAAGCGCGGCAACTTCGCTGCAAACATATCTTCGCAGTCGAATACACAATCCAGCGCGAACAAACCAGCGACGGCCAGACCATCGTGACGGAGAGTGTTAGAGTCACGCAAAAAACCTACACTCAGGACTGGCCTGCATACAACAAAGCACAGACCAACGAGAAGGCGCACTTTCTAGCTTTCCTCTATGAGCTATGCTCCGGCATTGAAGAACCTGTCCAGACTTTCGGACGCCCGCGCTTGCCGCTTGCAGATATTATTTTCAGCGCAACGTTCAAGACTTATTCGACTGTGAGCGGTCGGCGGTTTGTGAGTGACTTGCGCGAAGCAAAGGCGAAGGGCTATCTCTCAAAGATGCCGTCTTACAATTCGATCTTTGATTACCTGAAAATGGAATCTCTCACGCCATACCTCAAGCACCTGATCGCGGAAAGCAGTCTCCCTCTCAAGTCTATCGAAACCGCCTTCGCTGTAGACTCATCCGGCTTTTCAACGACTCGCTTTGTGCGCTGGTTTGATGTGAAGTACGGCGGCAATGAGGACTGGCACGACTGGATCAAGATGCACCTTATGTGCGGCACGTCCACGCATATCGTTACCAGCGTAGAACTGAGCCGCGCCCGTTCGCACGATAGCCCGTATTACAAACCGCTGGTAGACGCGACGGCAAAGAGCGGTTTCAATATGCAGGAAATCTCAGCCGACAAAGCCTATATCAGCGCGGACAATCTCCACACCACGATTAACCACGGAGCGACGCCCTACATACCTTTCAAATCGAACGTGAACATTAACCGTGGCGACGATCTCTGGAAAAAGCTTTACCACTTCTACAATTTCAAGCGTGAGGAGTTCTTAACGCACTATCACAAGCGGTCAAACGTGGAAACGACCTTCAGCATGATCAAATCGAAGTTCGGGGAACGGCTTCGATGTAAAACTGAGACAGCGCAGATCAACGAAGCACTCTGCAAGGTGCTGTGCCATAATCTCTGCGTGGTAATTCAATCAATGTATGAGTTGGGCGTTGACCCAACTTTTGCGGCAGCGGCGTGATGATTCAGGATGCGAAGGACAGATAAATGATACTACTCGAAAATCAAGAACTTAAAGCCGACGACGGGCTCTGGCGAATAGAGTATATCGGACCACCCAACGCGCCTAGAGATACGGATCGGATTGACTACTATCTGCGCTTCAAGTGGATCGATCCGCAGAACCGCGACAACATGGTCACGCCTGAGCGTCGCTTGCGACTAGTCGCATACAGGTCAGAGTCAGCCTTTGCTGATTGTGAGAGTAAATTGAGACAGGCGTTAACTTCATGGCTGAATTCAGACGTGGAATCGGGCGCTAAGTTTGATTATGACTCAGCGTCTCTACGGCAAATTGAAAGTTAAAGCCTCATGGACTTTCTGTACAGCCGCCTGACTTTTTGTACAAACGCGACTTTTCGGGCAAAGCTGCTTGAACTCTAAACTACTCGATCCTCACGCAAGACCCGCTCACTCTTTAACCACGCGCAGGTGCAACTCCTCCAGTTGCTTTTGATCGACTTCGCCCGGCGCGTCGATCATCAAATCAGTCGCCGATGCTGTTTTGGGAAACGCCATCACGTCGCGAATATTTTCTGTCGGCACCAACACCATCAACAGACGTTCAATTCCAGGCGCAATACCACCGTGGGGCGGCGTGCCAAACTCCAGCGCATCAAGAAAAAATCCGAAACGCGAACGCGCTTCTTCGGCAGTCATGCCCAACGCCTTGAACACCAAACGCTGAATATCACGGCGGTGGATACGAATTGAACCGCTTGCCAGCTCAACCCCGTTAATGACCGGATCATAGGCTTTGGTGCGAAGCTTGCCGAGCAGCTCGGTTTCCCCGCCCTCGACTGCGCGTTGGAGCAACTCCAAATCTTCATCGAGCGGTGACGTAAACGGATGATGCATCGCGTAGTAGCGATCGTCATCTTCGTGATACTCAAACATGGGAAATTCTGTTACCCAAAGCGGCGCATAGACATTTGCCGGGATCAACTTCTCGCGCCGGGCAACTTCATTGCGCAACGCACCCAGGCTCGCGGCAACTGTCTTTGGCTTCCCAGCAACAATCAACACCGCATCGCCTTTTTCCGCAGCGGCCGCCGAGGCAAGTTTGGCAACGCCAGCTTCACCAAGAGCTTTCAACAACGACGATGTGGTTTCGTCGCCGAGCTTTATCCATGCTAGTCCACCTGCGCCATAACGCTTGGCGAATTCCTGCAACTCGTCCAGAACTTTGCGCGAAAGGCCCGCACCGCCGCGAACTACAATTCCTTTCACCTCCCCACCGGCGCCAAGCGCCGCCGCATAGGGCGCGAAATCTGTTCCCGCGAGCGCAGGCGACAGGTCCTGCAATTCCATCCCGGCTATGCGCAAGTCTGGTTTATCAGAGCCCCAGCGCCGCATCGATTCAGCATAAGTGAAGCGCGGGAACGGCAGCGGTAGATCAACTTCGATAAGTTTGAAGACGCGCGCAAATAGTCCTTCTGTCACCGAGTAGATCTGATCGAGCGTGGCGAAGCTCATCTCCACGTCCAGTTGAGTAAACTCCGGTTGCCGGTCAGCACGCAGATCTTCATCGCGAAAACAGCGCGCGATCTGGAAATATTTGTCCAGACCCGCAATCATGCACAACTGCTTGAACAATTGCGGCGACTGCGGCAAGGCAAAGAATTTTCCCGGCTGCACGCGCGACGGAACGATGTAGTCGCGCGCGCCTTCCGGAGTGGATTTGATCAGAATCGGAGTTTCAATTTCGGTGAAGCCCTGCTCGTCCATGTAGCGGCGTATCTCGCGAAGCACACGATGGCGCAAACGTAAGTTGGCTTGAAGTTGTGGCCGGCGCAGATCGAGATAGCGATACTTCAAGCGCAGATCTTCACTAGCGAGCGCGTCGGTCGAGGCGGTTTCGAGTTGAAACGGCAGCGTGCGTGCATCGTTAAGCAGGAGCAACTCGCGCGCGTGTACCTCGACACTGCCGGTTTCGAGCTTTGGGTTGCGTTGGCTCTCATCACGCAGAGTTACCTCGCCGGTCACGGCGATAACGTACTCGCCGCGAACTTCCTTCGCTTTCGCATGCGGGGCGGGAGCGTCGTTGGAATTGAGAACTACCTGGGTGATTCCGTCGCGATCGCGCAAGTCAAGAAAAGTTAGTTCACCGAAGTCACGACGCTTTGACACCCAACCCATCAGGATCACGGTCTTGCCTACATCATCCGGGCGCAGGGCGCCGCAGGAATGTGTTCGTTGTAAGTCTCCAAGGTTATCGAGCATGAATTGATATTAACAGAGGTCGGAGGCCAGAGGTCAGCGGTCAGAAATCATCGAAATGACTTAGTCGGAAATTCCCACCGAGCTTAATACTTCGCCTGACATCTGACTGCTGATCTCTAACCTCTGAGCTATTCCGTCTTCTGAGTTACTTCGATCATATTGCCGCCGGGGTCGCGCAGGAAGAAACGCGCCTGACCGGCAACTGGTCGAGGATCGGGAATGATCTCGATGCCGGCATCGCGAAATTCACGGCTCGCAGCAGCGGCGTCTGAAACCTGATAACAAACGTGACGGTCACTCTGTTCGTTGTGAACGCCCTCTTCCACCGATAAGTGAAGCTGCATTACTCCGAGTTCGTACCAGGCGCCCATGCCCTGTCGTGTGCCTGCGGGTTTTGGAATCTCAGGGAGTCCGATCACCGTCCCATAGAAATGTTTGGCGGCCGCTTCCAACGCCGCGGGCACGGTGACATTCACGTGGCTAAATTTGATGAGTCCGATGCCCATTCGTACTAATCCTCCGCCGCTTGTTACAGCTTGAAATGTGGATTCTCAATCACGCCGAAAATATTGCCAAAAGGATCTTTGACACTCGCTACTTTGATGCCCTCGCCGACATCCTGCACATCCTCATGCATCGTCGCGCCTCGTTTGAGCAAATTCTTCAGCGCCGCGCCAGCATCTGCCACGCCCCAATACGCCACCACTCCTTCCGCCTTGTTTGCTGGTTCGGCGCTGGTCGGTTGTAAGCCGAGTTCGTAGCCGCCGACATTGAACCCGACATAGAACGGCTGATCGAAATACGGCGGGAATCCGAGAATTGAACTGTACCATTCTCTTCCCTTCGCGATATCAGAAACGTAATAGGCTGCTGTTCGTAAACCGAGAAACATTTGCGGTCTCCAATTACTAAGAAGTTTCTTGCCTGGCTTTGTTAGCAAAATCAACCACCGTATCCAGCTGCTGCTCTTTGTTAGCGACCCCGGGTTTCTCTGCCAAATAGGCATTGAACTCGGCGGAGCGATTGCGCGGGATGCTCAGCGTCTTCCATTCACTGGAACGAAAATGTTTTGCCAGGAACACAATCTGGCCAATGTGATTGGCGTAGTGCATCAACTGCCGGTTGATCGCTTGAATAACCGTGTGCTCTTCGCCGCGGATCTTGATCTTCTTTCCCAGGTCTTCAGCGCGCAACGGTTCCAACGCATCAAAAACACATTGCCAACCCTTTTCCCAGTAGACGCGAAGATCGTCCTTCGTCGTTTTCGACTCAATCACAAACTCCATATCGCGGTTGCGGTTGGGTTTTTCGCCGTCGGTCGTCAGAAAATCGCTCCAGCGCGAGAACATATTGCCGGCCAGGTGCTTCATGATTACGGCCACGCTGTTGCCCTCTTCGTCCAGCGTGACAAAAAACTCATCGTCCTTGAGTTGATCCAACGCTTTCTCCGCCATCTTCTTGTACGCGCGGAGACTCGCGATCGAATCTTCAAGGTAATGTTGTGCGAGTGATTCGTTCACGGTTCAAGCCTAAATTGGAAGGAGAAGAGCTAGGGATGAGGATATGCCCACAACACTTGCTTGTGCCTGGTATCATAAACCCACACTCGTGCCCAACCGCGAGATTCAATCATGTACTCAGCCGTTCGCCCTATGGTCCTCGGAATCATTTGGGGATCGTAAGTAGGTGGGGCCTGTTTATCGTAATAAGCCACCAACTCAATAGGGATATCACCAACGTGGTATGGTCTCGAGGCCCGGGCCTGAAATACCCGTCGTAGTGGCTCCTCCTGTGAAAATGCCCCTCCGTGTGGTTCCATTGTTTTCATGGAAATATTGTAATTTCGAGCTAGATCCTCATCCACGATCTCGGTGAGCTTGAAGTAACGGATTTGGCCGTCCACCTCACAGGTAAAATTCAGGCCGGAGACTTCACTCGTGGCGATCGACTCGAAGTCAACTGGCATATTAGTCCGTTTAAGAAACTCCCTGAATATCTCCCGCTTCCAACTCAAGCGCATTTCGTGTCGCTGATTTCCCGTTTGCATGTTCTTCAGTGAGACGATTTCGTGAGTCCTCTCTTCTGAGCCCACAATTGCGACCTCCGGGATTCGGCGAGTCGCAGCGTATGCAAGCTGTTTCTTAAGTTTGTCGGGTTCGGGATAAACGTCAACTCGTTTTCCTTCGCGCCGCAACTCAGTGGCTAAAGCTAACGAATCAGAGAGAGACTCGACATCGGAGACTGTTACCATTATGTCCGCAGGCGATCGAACCTTGGTTTGAAACATTTCGCGCTCGGTCATTACCACAATAATCCGTTCCAAACCGAGGGAAAACCCGCATGCCGGAACTTCCTTACCCAAGAACATTCCCACCAGATTATCGTATCGACCACCGCCGCCAAGGCTGCCAATTCCCTCGACCCGAATTTCCATGATTGAACCCGTGTAGTATGAAAGACCGCGTGCGAGACCCAGATCAATGCGCACTCTTCCACTCGATCCATTTGCCTTGGTCAATTCGACAATTGAATCAAGTTCATCCAATCCACTTTGAGCCATTTCGTACGAAGCCAAATCTTTCCGAACCTGCTTTAACAGACCGGCGTTAACCTGCTCATTTACGGAAGCAATAACCTTCGGCTTAACGGAAGGAGGAACAACACTCGTGGCCAAATTGAAGCTCTTTGCAATGTCAGCCATTTTGTCAAAGAAATCTAACAACCTTGCTGTGGCCTCGTCCGCAATTCCGCGTTGCTTCAGTTCTTTCGCCACGCCAGCCATGCCGATCTTTTCTAACTTATCCAACGCGGCAAGTGCGTCCGCTTGCTTCTCGGAGTTCACACCGAAAGCGCTCAGAAAGCCATTCAAGAGTTTGCGATGGTTCAATCGAATCTCAAAGTCATCGAAACCAAGAGCGACTAACGCATCACTCGCTGCAGCAATCAACTCAGCTTCCACCACCACCGACCGTGAACCCAAAATATCAACATCACACTGGTAAAACTCGCGAAACCTACCACGCGCCGGACGATCCGCGCGCCACACCGGTTGAATCTGATAGCGCTTGAAAAATTTCGGCAGCTCGTTTTGATACTGAGCGACGACCCGCGCGAGCGGTACCGTCAGATCGTAACGTAAAGCGAGATCGGCTTTTCCGCTCGCCTCGTGCTCACCGCGCATCAGTATTTTGAAGATGAGTTGGTTCCCTTCTTCGCCATACTTGCCCATCAGCGTTTCGATGTTTTCAACGGCGGGAGTTTCCAGCGGTTCGAAGCCGTAACGCTCGTACACTTCCTTGATGACGCCGATGACGTATTCACGTCGTCGCACATCTGCGGGCAGAAAATCGCGCATGCCGCGCGCCGGCTGTGTTTTGGAGGAGGCCACTTAATCTAGAATTCTCGCGGGGTGTAAGATCATGAGCGGCATCATAACCTGAAACCCCCGGTGCAAAAAGTTTGGAGTGCGCTGACCTGTCAGCGCTTTTGGCCGGTCGCGACCCGGCCGGATAAAGACAATGCGAACCTGCGGCGTCAAGCCGCCGCAGAGCAACGCGGTGACCGGTCACCGCACTCCAAAAGAGTTGGACAGTTCTCTCAATTGTGAATATTCTGAGCAACCTCGCCAACGAAACACGCTAGAGTGAATCGCTCATGGGCCTATCTGTCGCCGAGAAGTTGAACCTCCCGGGCGTGCAAGTGCAGCACGCCTCGTTGGGCATCGCCTTGCGCAACATCCTCGCGAGTCTCGCCGTCAGTATTCTGACGCTCGCGATTACCGGCTCGATCTGGCGCGAGCAGGGCTACGAAATGCTGATTGTTGCAATGGGTTGGCCCCACATCCTGCTCGGCTTCAGTTTCTTTTTTGGTCGGGCCCTGCGCGGCGAGCGCGATAGTCGCGTCACGTTCCTACTGCTCGCCCTGGCAACAATTGCAATTTGCTTGATCCACTATCGATACTCAATCACCGGTCTGATCTATCTCTACTTTCTGTTTCATTTATTTCGTGACGAGATCTTCGTTTACTTGCAAACACGAGCGCGTCACCGTCCCGGCTCCAGAGTCTATGCAGTAGCCGGAGTTGCGCCGTTAATCCTCCTGATCCTGTTGGTACCGCGGCAACAGGATTTCCGCCACGACTTGCGCCGCGTGGAATTTGACGGGACGCAGGTATCGAATAACGGCTGGACCTTAATTCCGTTCAAGGCCGTACCGAACTCGCGCGGACGAGATTTCTATTTCTACGTGCAAGCGCCGCAGACTGACGGAGTACGTGCATTCATCACCCATGCGAGCGCCGACAACTTGAGAAGCGACGGCGAAATGATTGTGGGTAAGGGCAAGTGGGACCAGGCAGAGGATCTGGTTTTTCGACCGCACTACGTTGAAGACGCGGCCGAGTTGGGCGCGAACATGGCGAGTTCCGCTGGCGGCGTTCCAGTCTTATTAACTGGCGGCCATTCTGTTGGACAAATCTTTAGGGCTGAGAAGGACCATCTCGCCGGCGTCTGGCTGCCGATTGATAGATTGCAACAAAATGCTGACCCGACCCGTTTCGTTTTTCATCTTGCGTCGCCGCCCTTACTCCCATATTCAGAGCCAGTCGAACGGATACGCAAACCTTTGATGTTACTGCTGGCTGCTCTTTTGATTTGGCGATTGATTCCGCGTCGCGGCAAGAGTTGGCAATTGTGGATCTACCTGGCGGTGCTAGCAGGCGCATTCGCAACTTCGCAAACAGTTCTCAGAACATCCAACAACGCCGGCTACGCTTTTCCCTTGATCTTTCAGTTCGCCGTCGTTTTTCATTACTGGAGCTGGTACGTGTTTTCGTTTGATAAGCTGCGCGTCAACTCCAAACCGCCACTCGGTCCGGCAACAAATGCGCGCCTCTACGACCGCATGCTCAGCTACCTGGGGAGCCGCCCGCACTTTACTGCCATAGTTATCGGGTTGAATGCGATATCGATTTTGCTGGTGCTTTGGTTCTACCGGTTTGGCGCGCCGTCAGCGTTGCGCTATGTCTTCGACTACAACTACTTTCTGTATTTCCTGGTATTTCACGTCACCTTTAGCTTCAGGCCTACGCTTCGTCGCGCAACTCTGCAACCAGCTTAGTAGGACAGACATTCCTGTCTGTCCACATTCATCGATTCAGCGATACTGGGACAGGCGAGAATGCCTGTCCTACTTGGGTTCACTCTTGTATTTGGGAATGTAGTCGACGTAGTTTTTCCAAAACGCCTCTAGCCCAATGATTTCTTCATCAGTGAGCGGACGTTTTACTCGCGCCGGAACTCCCATTACCAGCGAACGCGGCGGAATTACCGTGCCCGGTGAGATCAATGAACCGGCAGCCACCAGCGTCTGAGCGCCGACGCGCGCATCGTCCAGCACAATCGAGCCAATGCCGATCAAAGCGCCGTGTTCGACGTAGCAGCCATGCAGCGTGGCGCTGTGGCCCACGGTCACTTCGTCTTCAAGAACAGTCGGATGTGAGCCGGTGCGAGTGTGAATTACGCAGTTGTCCTGGACATTGCTGCGATCGCCAATGCGGATGTAGAACATGTCGCCGCGCAGTACGGCGTTACACCACACGGAAGCCTGTTCGCCAACGTGAACGTCGCCGATTACCTGCGCGCTGAGGTCGACATAGGCACTGTCGGGGATCTGCGGATAGACTCCGCGAAATGGTCTAATCATAGTTTTGCGAAATATTATAGCCCTAACACAGCGGAGGCAAGCCCCCTTCCCAACCCCGAGCTGATTGACGTTGAACTCTGATCCTTGACTGAAAGACTTTCATTGGCCGGATGTGACGAGCCAGTTTGTAGTCTCGGAGTTGGGAAGGCGGCTTGCCCCCGCTGGTTGATGAGCGACCAAGTGCTCTCATCATCTGATCATTGACAGTCATTGGATCAGCATGAGAGATTTCGACCAATGTTGAGTCAAAATTATTTCTTAAGAGTCAGACTTGTCGCCTTCATGATTGTCGCCGGCTTGCTGGCCGCGTCCTGCGGCGGCGCGCTCTTCAAAGTGAAACCGGTCGTCGAGTTGCCGCCAATCACCGGAGACGTGAAGAGCGCCAACGCGGGCGGAGTAACTGTTCGCGTCGCTCCGCTTCTCAGCGATGAAGAGAGCCAGGAATTGTTTGAAGCGAACTTGCCGTTAGGCGGAATCCTGCCGGTGCGTTTGGAGCTGGCG
Organism: Pyrinomonadaceae bacterium; assembly: GCA_036009765.1. Taxonomy (GTDB): domain Bacteria; phylum Acidobacteriota; class Blastocatellia; order Pyrinomonadales; family Pyrinomonadaceae; genus PSRF01. The sequence continues at coordinate 157,562 of DASYLB010000040.1, forward strand.
TTTGATAGCGGCGTGCCGGTGGAAACGAAGAAGGTCCGCTTTCGCTTACGTGACGGTGACGGACGTGAATGGAAACTGTTATCGCCAAAAGCGACTGTGGGCCGGATCCTGAAAACAAACGACGTCTACGCTTACAACCCAAACTCGCGCAAGCAATTTGAGAAAGAGTTTGTTGCCTACGGTATCGATCTCAAGTCACCATTATCTGACACTGACCGTCGCCACCAGGGATTCGTTTTTTTCCAGACACCGAAAAACGAACCGGTTGCGAGTCCGCGCGGCTTGGTGCTCAGCGTCGAGCGATTACCTCAGCCAGTCGAGATTCATCTGAACTGAGTCAGCACGCAGATCATCCTGTCGATCCAAAACCGCCGCTGCCTCGATCGGTATCGCTAATTTCATCCGCCCAGACCGCGGCCGGAGTAATTATCTTCTCGATGATCAGTTGGCAGATCTTGCTCAACGCCGGAAGCTGAATTGTTTTGTCGCCCGTGTTGTGGAGTAGGCAAAGAATCTCACCACGATAGTCAGCGTCAATCACGCCAGCCATAACATCCAGTCCCTGCTTGGTCGCGAGTCCTGATCGTGGCGCTACGCGGCCGTAGTAACCTTGCGGAATTGCGACCGCAAGTCCGGTTGCTACAAGAGCACGCTCGGTAGGTTCAATAGAGACATCTTCAATACAAAAAAGATCCAGGCCGGCGGCTTGTGAACTTCCGCGCGTTGGCAAGGTCGCCCGTGGATCCAGCCGTTTGAAAGTTAGTTGCTGCAGTTCGGGATTTGCAGCGTCGTCTAAAAGACTAAAATCCAACGACTGGATGGGGTGCATAGGGTTCCTCCAACGAAGATATTTCTTCGGCTGTGAGCTTGAGCGCGACTGCAGCCACGGCATCGTCAAGATGATGCGGTTTGGAAGCGCCAACAATTGGTGCGGTAATGAAAGTCTGGTGAAGCAGCCAGGCCAGCGCCACCTGCGCCCGTGACACGCCTCGCTGCGAGGCAACCGCTGCGACTTGCTCAACTACCTTGCGATCAGCAGCGGCGGTCGCGCTGTAGAGCGTCTTGCCAAATTCGTCAGACGCAAGGCGGTTTGTAGTTTCACTCCAGTCGCGCGTCAAGCGGCCGCGAGCGAGTGGGCTCCAGGGAATGACACCAACACCTTCAGCAGCACATAGCGGCATCATCTCCCGCTCTTCCTCGCGATAGAGAAGATTGTAATGGTTCTGCATCGTAGCGAAAGGTGTCCAGCCGTTTTGCCGGGCAGTGTATTGAGCTTTGGAAAACTGCCAGGCGTACATCGACGAAGCGCCAATGTAGCGGGCCTTCCCCGCCTTGATCACATCATGCAAAGCCTCGAGCGTTTCTTCTATGGGCGTCTGCTTGTCCCAACGATGAATTTGATAAAGATCGACGTAGTCGGTGCCAAGACGACGGAGGCTCGCATCGATCTCAGTCATGATCGACTTGCGCGAGAGACCGCGCGCATTGGGCCCTTCTCGCATTGGGTAAAACACTTTCGTAGCGAGGACGATTTCTTCGCGGCGGGCAAAGTCGCGCAGTGCACGACCGACGATCTCTTCACTGGTCCCGTCAGAATAAGTATTTGCAGTGTCGAAGAAATTGATGCCGAGTTCGAGCGCACGCTTGAAAAACGGTCGACTGGTTTCTTCATCGAGACTCCAGGGATGCGCCCCACGCTCGGGCACTCCGTAGGTCATACAACCCAGGCAGATGCGCGAGACTTTCAGACCGGTTTGTCCAAGGTTAACGTAATCCATGGGAACTCAGGAATTGTCAGGTTCTCATTGTTGTTCGACACAACAATGAGACATTAAGTTTCAGGATTGTGAGGCAGAGTTAATGTGATTCGATTGACTTAGTCAAGCCTAATCTCTTTCGGTGCGGAGATCGTAGCTCGACCCACCCCATGAAGCTTGCCATGATTGGGATCAACAGAAAAGAAACTACTGCGGCAGGGTTGAGAGCGAAGATCTGATTCGACCAGGAAGAACCGATGTAAGTCATTGTCCAACGACGGACGAGCGCAAGAACGAAATAGAAGGCGAATGGCACGAGCATCGGCTTGAAAGATTTGTGTCTGACAGAAAATCGCGATGCGACTATCAGAACACTCCCAGTCAGCAGCGTATAGACGCCTTGGGCGAACGCTATCCAGGTCGCGAACGGGTCGTGTCTACATCTCAGCAACAGGACGGGCAGGGTGAGGCTACCCTTCCTCCGGCGCTCACTTCCGAAAGTCGTTGAACGCCTTTAGCAGTTTCATGGTTGCGTCATAGTCGAGCCTGGTGCCTTCATAACGCACTTCGTACAACCCTTGAAGATTGCTGGGAAGCTGAACGTCTTTCTCAACGAGCAAAATGAAGTTGCGCCCGTACAGCGCCATTGCTGCGCCAATCTCGATTAGAACATTGGAATTGATGATTCGGTGCTCTTCGCCTTTGTCATCAATCAATCGCTGTTCGGCACCTACGTGAATGATCGCAGCGCCGCATGAACGCATCTCATCCATTACTTTGTCCGGAACGGGTTTACTTACGGTCTCGTGTTCCTTCGCCACAATGGGTTGGAGGTTGCCAAAAGTAAGTAACTCTTTGAGTTGACCTACGATTTCCTGGTTCTTCCCGTGTGTGATGAACACCCGGTTATTCACTTCCGCAGCCATTGCGCCAGCCACGGTTACTGCGGGTGTTATGACACCAGCCGTTTCACCGTCGTTCGTCGCAAAGTCCGTTGCGACCTCCTCGTCTGAGGTAACAGGTTCAGCCGCAGCCACGGGAGGAGTCGTTCCCTCGAGATCCACGTAGGTTTGCCCCTTTAGATCACGTAAGAACTCCACTTCACGCGCACTCTCAACAATGAGTTCGAAGGTTGCGGTTAGCCGATCATCAGGGACTCCCATCTCACCGAGCACGTTTTTAGCGATTTGATCCGTGGGCAGGCGAGAGCCGTTGTATTTGGTGAGAAACTCACGCACCACTCTTGGTCTGAGAAGCGCTTCGCGTTTTGCCGCACGGTCATCACCTTCCGCCGTTGGAGCCACGATTCGTTTACCAAGTTGTGTAATGGAGATTAGTTCGGCATTGTAGCCCCCTTCCGTTAGGCCATAGGCGATTGATGCTCCAGTAAGCATGCGAAAGCTGCTGGACAGCGGTTGAAGATTGAGCGCTTCCGCCACTCGAAGGGGTCGAGTTGGACTCTTTCCATAATTATCAGCGACTCCTTGGGCTACTCTAATTGCCTTCGATAAGCTAAAAGCTGGCACATCCGATTGACTCATGTATTTCCGCTTGTCACCATCGCCTTTGGTGGAGGCTGCACTGGCCACACTTCGACTCGGTTTTTTTGCCATGTTAGGAGTTCCTTTCGTCTAATGAAGCGCTTGCTGAGGACCAGCCAGGAGTGCTACAGTGCGTGCCGTTCGATCTGGGCTCAGTCCCAGCGCGGCTCGGCCCGCTTCGGTTGGCCAACCCGCACCGCCCGATCTCATTCGCGTGAGATCGGGCTTTTTAATTTTCGACACTTAAAATACTATCGCGCAGACATTTTGTAAAGCGGACGGTGAGACAATCCAAAATGGGAGATTTTCTCAGGTAAATGCTGGCGACATCACTCCGACTGTCCGCTTGTCAGCCGCGAGTAGAGTTCAGATGTCGGGCTTGCTGAAATCTAGAGACGAGGAACGTCGGCCCCACTCATGCCCCAGTTGCCCTCGTTACGGTCAAGCGGAAGCGAATTAGGGCTATTACCAAGTTGATCCGTTGGGGAGACGGAAGTTCGCGCCACAGGTTTCATTCGTAGACGGGACCATACTTCAGCCCGAGAGGCGCCGCTTCAGAGTTGCTCGTTCCGTACTTCTGTCTTTGTGTGTTCCCCTATCTATTCCGATTTCAGAGAAGCCATATCGATCGAGAAGCGATACTTCACGTCTGACTTGAGCAGTCGCTCGTAGGCTTCGTTCACCTTTTGAATGGGAATGACTTCGACGTCGGCGGTGATGTTATGTTCGCCGCAGAAGTCGAGCATCTCCTGGGTTTCTTTGATACCGCCGATCGGCGAACCTGAAAGACTGCGTCGGCCCATGATGAGTGCGAACGCAGCGACCGCGAGAGGCTTCTGCGGTGCACCAACGAGAGTGAGATTGCCGTCGCGACGGAGCAGGTTGATATAGGCGTTGATGTCGTGATCGGCGGAAACAGCGTCGAGAATAAAATCGAAACTGCCGGCGTGCTTTTCCATCTCGTCAGCGTTGCGTGAAATGACAACCTCATCGGCGCCAAGGCGGAGCGCATCGTCCTTCTTGTTCGGCGAAGTCGAGAACACAACGACGTGCGCTCCGAGCGCATGTGCAAACTTCACGCCCATGTGCCCGAGTCCGCCGAGTCCAACGACGCCTACCTTCTTGCCTTTGGTCACGCCCCAGTGACGCATCGGCGAATACGTTGTGATCCCGGCGCAGAGAAGCGGTGCGACACCGGCAAGATCCAAATTGCCGGGAACATGCAACACGAATTTCTGATCAACGACGACGCTTTCGGAATATCCGCCGTAGGTGACGCCTCCCAGATGCTTGTCCGGAAAGTTGTACGTGAGAGTAAAGTTTGGGCAGAACTGTTCCTGACCTGCCTGACACTCGGGACAGGTGCGGTCGGAGTCGACCATGCAACCAACCGCCGCAAGATCCCCGGCCTTGAACCCCGTTACGCCTGAACCAACTGCGGTAACCCGCCCGACGATCTCGTGACCCGGTACACATGGGTAGACCGTCGGCATTACCTCGCTCCACTCGTTTCGAACCTGATGAAGATCAGAGTGGCAAACGCCGCAGAAGAGGATCTCGATCTGCACATCGTCTTCTGTCGGTTCACGTCTAGGGACCGTAGTTGAGGCGAGCGGCGATGTCGCACTGGCAGCAGCAAAAGCTTTAGCGTTAGGCATAAGTTTATTCCTTCTATTGAAGATTGATCTGACTTGCTATATTACAGAAGCCGCCCGCCGAGCCGAAACGCTGAAGGGTTGGCAAAATTTCAACTCAAGGCTTGCTGCGTAACGCTTTCAGTGCAGCGCGACTAAACGGTGACGAGTGGTAGGTTGCGATAACGTTTCCCGGTCAGCCTGGTCAGGGCATTGACTACTGCGGGCGAGATCACCGGCACCGGCGGTTCGCCGCAGCCAGTAGGCGGATCGGTGCTCGGCACAATGTGCACCTCAACTGTCGCCGGCGTATCGCCAATGTAAGCGGGCGTGAAGCCATCGAAGTTCCTCTGCTCCACTCGTCCATCTTTCAAAGTGATGGCGCCATGCGGCATCAGTTGAGTGAGGCCGAAACCAATTCCGCCTTGAAATTGATTCTCGATCGATAGCGGATTGACAGCCAGCCCACAATGAACGGCAAGAGTGGCTCGGTGAATTTTCGGCCGCTTGTTTTCAATCGAGACTTCAACAGCGCAAGCAACGGCGGTATCGAAGCATTCGTGGCAGGAAATGCCCACGGCATGTCCCTTCGGCAGAATCTTTCGCCAACCAGCACTCTTTTCATCCAGCAGATCCAGCGCTGCGCGTAACTTTTTCGCATCAGGCTTCAAGAGGTTTCGACGGTAGGCAATTGGATCCATTTTCGCGCGCATCGCCAACTCGTCAATCAGAGTCTCCATAACAAACGCAGTGTGAGTGTTGCCAACTGAACGCCACCACAAGACCGGCACGTTCACGACTGGATTGTGCGCTGACACATGAAAATTTGGAATGTTGTAGTTCGTGTCCGACGCTCCTTCGACGGTGGTATGGTCGACGCCATTCTTGATCATCATTGCGGCAAACGGAGTCCCGGCAACCAGAGATTGTCCCACGATCACATGGCGCCAGGCTGCCGGCATTCCATCCGCACCGATACCGATCTCAACACGATGCGCATGCATTGGACGATAATAACCGCCGCGCACATCATCCTCGCGGGGCCAAACGAGTTTTATCGGAGTGTCGCGAAAACGTTTGGCGACGAGCGCTGCTTCAACCGGCACGTGTGAATCGATCGTCGCGCGTCTGCCAAAGCCGCCGCCGGCATACTCGGTGTGAAAAGTAACCTGCTCAGGTTTCAGTCCAAGGGTCTGGGCAACCGCCATCTGGTCCAACGTTTGAAATTGAGAAGGCACCCACGCCTCGGCCTTGTTGCCCTCAAAGCGGACTGTGGCATTCAACGGCTCCATCGGCGTGTGCGCCAGATAAGGAAATTCATACTCGGCGACAATTCGTCTCGCAGCCGGCGTCCGACCGAGCGCTTTGTCATCGCCGCGCGCTTCCGCCACGTTTCCAGGAGTGCGAGCCATCTCCTTATATCTGGCCGCGAGTTGGGAGCTGTCGACGAGTTCGAGTCCGGACAAATCCCATTCGACTTTCAACAGATCACGCGCCTGCTTTGCCGTCCAGAACCTATCGGCAACCACAGCTACGCCAGTTCCCTTCGCGAGGGGAATCTCAAAAATATCTTTCACGCCTGACAGGCGCCGCGCTTCCTTGTCATCAACGCTCTTCACGCGCCCGCCGAATACGGGTGGATGGGCCACTACGGCGATCTTCATCCCGGGCAGATCGAGATCGAGACCAAACTTTTGCGAGCCATCACATTTTGCGCGGCTATCAAGTCGCGGCATTTTCTTCCCGATAAGACGAAACTCAGACGGATTCTTCAGCGACACCGTGCTGGGCACCGGTTGGCGCGCCGCGCGTTCGGCAAGCTCCGCATAACGGGCTGATTTTCCGCCTGGGCCATAGACCACACTGTTCTCGGCGCGGCAATCGTTTGGCGAAACTTTCCAGCGATCAGCGGCCGTAGCAATCAACATGGCGCGCGTCTTGGCTCCCAACTCGCGATACTGCTGGAATGAATGCGCGACCGAGCCTGAACCGCCCACCATCTGAATGCCGAAAAGCGGATCTTTGTAAACCTCGCCAGCCGGCGCGAGTTCAGGAACGACCTGCGACCAATCCGCATCCAGTTCCTCCGCCAACACCATCGGCAGTGAAGTTTGCACGCCCTGGCCAAACTCGAGGCGATTTACAGTGATGAAAATTTTTCCTTTGGACTCAATGCGAACGAACGCATCCGGTGGGTAGATCTTCGGCGGCGGCGCCGGCGTCCCTTCCTGCGCGAATGCAGGAAAATCCAGATACAGTGAAACCAGCAATCCGCCCGCGGCCGCCGTTGAAGCGCACAAGAAACTGCGCCGGTTTAGGTGCAACTCGTCATTCATTTTCAGTGCTGGACGCATCGCTCGTTCTCCTCGTCAATAATGCCGATTAGCGACGTGGTGCCGCGGTGCAGTAGGCCCACCGTAGGGGAGGGCTCAATTCTTGGTAGTGACCTGGCTTGGAATCTCTGTGCGTTCTTTGTGAACTCTGTGCCGCGGTGGGGGGTGTTTGCCGATTGAATTTCACAAACCGAGACACAGAGAACACAAAAGTTGCACCGAGAAAAACTTAAATTAGGCCAAAACCAATTGTTTGACTTCTGCTACCGCGGAGCCCTCCTTCACCGTCTGGCTACTTCCCCGCTAACACAACTCGCGACCTTCCTCACGTCATTTGTTGCGACGCGCTCTTGATGGCTTCGCGAATTCGCACGTAGGTGGCGCAGCGGCATAAGTTGCCGCCCATCGATTCTTCAATGTTTTGCTCGGTGGGTTTAGGCGTGGCTTTCAGCAGCGCCACCGCGCTCATGATCTGTCCACTTTGGCAGTAACCACATTGGACCACGTCCTTTTCCACCCAGGCATTCTGCACTACGCGGCCCACCGGATCCTGCGCGATCGCTTCGATGGTAGTTATCTTCCGATTGCCAACAAGCGAAACTGGAACGACGCAAGAGCGCGTTGCGATGCCATCAACGTGCACAGTGCACGCGCCACAGGCGCTGATGCCGCAACCATATTTGGTGCCGGTCATTTTCAGCTCTTCGCGTAACACCCAAAGCAGCGGTGTGCCGGGATCGACGTCTACCTTTTTCGACTGGCCATTCACATTAAGTTGATAAGTTGCCATTGGTTCAGTCTCCTATCGTGCGCGCGGGTTTCCTCCTGGACAGGGGGTCCCGGCGTCCACCCAGTTACGAGTGGCGTTAACAAACTCAGCATGCGTGAGCGGTGGCACGGTTCGCATTGTTCCGTCAGGCCTGCGCCCCGGATTCCACGCCCACAATACGAGCGCTGCTTCTTGATGATGCTTTAGCAGTGCAGGTCCATCCATGTTTTCGTTTCGCGAGCGATCAGTAACCGCTCGACAAACTGCCGCACTCGGCAACGGTTTATCGTTGGTGTCCTGCCAACGCATCGACAAAGGCGCCAGATGCCAACCAGGTCCGCCGGGCACGCCAGTGCTGTCGGCGTTAGCTTCCTGATGACAACTCACACAATTGAGCGCCGGTACGCCTTTGCCTTCGGGACCGCGGACGACGTTGGCGAAGTGGCGATGGCGGTCATCCCCTTGCTGCGGATAGTTTGTCGCAGTGTGACAGTTGATGCAGCGCGGCGAAGTCAAAACTGAATAGACTTGTTCCCAGGCCGCCAATCCATCCACGCGGTTTGCATCGGTGACTAGTTTCTTGTGGTCCCGACCTCCATTAGCAGCATTGCCTGTCAAAACAATCCAGGTCGCAATGAAGCAGAGAACGATAAGAAGGCTCCGGCTGACAAATCGAGAGGTCGATAACATACCGCTCCTTTCAGACGACTATTCGCATCGCCTGAGACGATCTGGTTAGGTCAACAACTTTAAGGGGGTTCCAAGTACTAAAGGGGGGGATGAATTCGCCGCTAAAATAACACGCTTATCGGGAAAAGAAAACGGAAGTTTTTTCGGGTACTGGCTCAGTTTGAAACTGGCCCCGCCTTGGAGTGCGGCGACCTGTCGCCGCTTTGGTCGGCTGCGAATCCGTTCAAATATCTTCTTAGATCGAATCTGCCTGAAGGATGCACCTCTCGGTCCCGTGGGCCAAAGCGGCGACAGGTCGCCGCACTCCAAGGAGAAGCCTCTCTTTTGAAACTGAACCAGTGCCTTCAAACGCCCGGACGCGCAAGACCCATATAGAGACCTCAGCCCCGAATGGTGGGAGTTTTATTTGGTTGTGATTACTTGTGACGTTCCTCGTACATATCGTCTCAGGTGCCTCGGCTACCAGTCAGTGTTTATCTGGAACCATCCCTTGATTTGGCCTATAAGTAATTAAAGAATTACGTCACTTTGGGCCACAATAGAAGGATACAAATCACACCATGAAGAAGCTAAAGGCCTCATTTCTTGTGCTGGCATTTCTGATCACAGGTATGCTCTCAGTGCGCGTTTCTAATGGGCAAACTATCCAAAGAAGCGTCGCGACCGCGACAGCTGGCCCCACTCTCACCAGTGCACCGCAGCCTGTAACAATATCTCCCTGGGAATGGTCTAGTTTTAATCAGCCACAAATACAACTGCAGCAGGCGCCCTACCGAACCTACTGGACCAACCCCAACCCCAACCGCATCTTCCCAGCGCTAACAAAAGAAGGCTTGGCGACCTTCTGGCGTTCTTATTAAAGAATGCCTCGGAAGGATTCCTGGATTTTTGTGAAGAACGAACGCGGGGAGTCACGCATCTGCTTTTGATCATGAGGTCAGTACCGTCCGCGGTAGCGGATCGGTTTCAACCCCCTTTCGACCCGATTTCCAACCGGCTTTCCATCTACGCCCTTCCGACATTTTCCCAATTCCCCTATTTGCCTTATAAACCTTGGCTATGAAGAGCGGCGATCAGCACGAGAGCAAAGTCGTTCGCGTACGTCTCGCTCAACCGGAGGATGCTGAAAAGATCACGACTGTGATCAATTCTGCCTTTCGCGGCGCCGAATTCTTTTTTGTTGAGGGGGATCGTGTCGAGGTTGGAGAGGTGCTGAACTTCCTGAGTAGTGGTAAGTTTCTATTAACTGAAAGCGAACACACACTGCTCGGCTGCGTATACGTCGAACCAGGCCACCTCGATAGCAACCGTTCATCAGCCGAATCTAAAGATCGTGCCTATCTCGGACTGTTGGCCGTTGATCCCGCGGCTCAACAGGCGGGCCTGGGCTCCAAGCTCATGGACGCAGCCGAAGACTATTGCCGTGCGCTCCGGCTGAGATTCATGGATATTAAGGTCGTCAATCTTCGTAAGGAACTGGCTGGCTTTTATCGCAAACGAGGATACGTGGAGACTGGGACTTCTGCCTTTCCCGCACAGGTAGTGACGAAGCTACCTTGCCATTTCATCGATATGTCGAAACCTCTCGACGCAGACAAAGCCACGTGATCTTTATAACGATCGGCGACGTCCGATGAAGTCAGTACCGTCCGGTGGTCTCGTTTTTTCCGCGCGTTCTGACGTCTGATTGTAAAGCGCTTCAATTTGCTAACATGAACCCCGAAAGTATTTAGTTTGCAATCTGCTTTTCGCCTTCACCTTGGAGTGACTCCACTTATGTCAAAAAATATCGGTTCTTCGATCAAGCTTATTGCGGTGGGCGTTTTTTTAGTTTGCCTCCCGTCTTTCGTTCTTGCGGCGGACAGCGTTCGGTTCAAGCTCAAACTGGACCCTGCGGTTTCGACCGACTCCGTTCCAGTATCTGGCAGGCTCTTGATATTTATGACGCGAAACACAAAATCGCTCGATATGGTGGCTGGCACTCCGAGCTTTAAGGGCCACAAGGAGTTTCGTCGCTACACCCGGAATCTTCCAGTTATTGACAAGATCGAGCTTTTGAAACTGAAGCTAAAAGATGATCGCTGGAATGGGGAAATAACTGCCAGTAAAGTTCTGCGGGGGACTGAAGCACAAAAAGTAGCTTCGCTCTGGCGCCGGCAAACGTACACCTCAAGCCTCGCTGCCTGCCACGAACCGGCTTACGCGATCAAGTTTTATTCGGGGAAAAAGTTGATTGCCTATGCGAGCGTTTGCTGGTCCTGTAACAGCATATTTTTCATAGAGCCGAATTTGCATCGAACACAGAGTTTTGCCGGCGGTGACAAAAGAGGGGAGCAGTTGTCCGAGATCTTTCGCCTGGCCTTTATTTAAGTTTTGGTCTTAAAGTCCGAGTGGATCAAAACCACAGGTTCGAAAGGATTCCACATCGCAGTGCGGTTGGACGCGAAGGCAGATTTCGGCACAGTCGCGCATACTTCGATTGTCTTCGTTTGGTACGTCAATGAAGGATTGGGTCGTGACGAACCGTCAGAGGATTTGAACGATGGTTTCCGCCGAAGTGGGTGAGGCAAAGGAACAAAATGCGCCGGAGGTGCAAGGAAATGGTAGCCAGACGTGTAACGTCTGGATCAGAGGCGTTTTTCCTACTCTGCGCGCTGTGGGGGTCAGCGGTCGGGTCAAAGTTTCGGCAGCGTCACGCCGCGTTGGCCTTGATACTTCCCACCTCGGTCTTTGTATGAGGTCTCGCAAACTTCGTCTGACTCGAAAAACACTACCTGCGCCACGCCTTCGTTGGCGTAGATCTTAGCGGGAAGCGGCGTAGTGTTCGAAAACTCGAGCGTTACATAACCTTCCCACTCAGGCTCGAAGGGTGTGACGTTGACCAGAATTCCGCAACGCGCATAGGTGCTCTTGCCGAGACAGATCGTGAGTACGTTTCGGGGGATGCGAAAGTATTCGATGGTGCGCGCCAACGCAAAACTGTTTGGTGGAATCACCACGAAATCGCCTTTGACGTCGACGAAGTTCTTCTCGTCAAATTCTTTGGGATCAACGATGGTGCTGTTGAGGTTCGTGAAGAGTTTGAATTCGTCGGCGCAACGAATGTCATACCCATAACTCGAGGTTCCGTAGGAAACGATTCTCCGCCCGGCGACTTCCTTAACCTGGCCCGGCTCAAACGGCTCGATCATCTGCTGCTCGGTCGCCATTCGGCGAATCCATTTATCTGATTTGATGCTCATGTTTGTAAGTCGAGAGGATACGATGAAAAGTTAAAAGTGAAAAGTGAAGAGCAAGCAGTTACATGACCTTTAAACTTCTCACTCTTCACTCTTCACTTTTCACTCTTCACTCTTCACTCTTCACTCTTAACCTTTCACTGTTTACTCTCGACCCTTTGCTTCTTTATCACAATCACCCCATCGCCAACTGCAACTTTGAACGCAGCACCGCCGGCTCCAGCACGGGCCGACATCGTGCGCGGATCGGTCCCCCGACTAGTGCGAACCAATTCTTCATAGCTGGCGTCAATCTTTCCGGTGCGGAGGATTTCAGCGTCGAAGTCTCCACTGAAGCCGGGCGGAATTTCAATCGTGACATCTCCCGCGGCTAGCCTAAGCAGCGCTCCAACTCCGCGCCAACTTCGCGCGGGCACTTCGAGTTTCACAGTTCCAAGTCCGATGGTTGCGGCAAGAGTGCCGCCGGTGAGTTTGAAGTTTGCTAAACTTTCAGCCGCGGAAAGTTGAATATTGCCTTCCACGCCAACGATCGAAATAGGGCCGCGACCCGCACTGATGTCGAGGTCAACAGTGAACGGCACGCGAATTCGATAATCGATTCTCCACGGCAATCCCAACAGCATCTTGGGAAATTTTTTCGCCACTGAGCGCATGAAAGCTTTGTCGTGCGTGCCGGTGCTCAGCACTTGCACGTGATCAGAATCTTCGTCAATGACAAAGGTATTTACGGCGGCCAACAAATTCAAATCCGTTTCAGTGTCTGCTCGTAATTGAATCTCGGCGCTGATGTCGACTTCATTGCGCTGCCAACCCTCAATCGTTATCGAGCCATCCGGAGGACCAATAACTGTTAAGGTGCCGCCGTAAGCAAGTCGTCGCAGCTCGTGCCTGCTTGTTGTGCGCACGAGCTGGGGAATCTTGTTTACCTCGGGAGTCTTTTTATGTTGTGAGAATACGCTGGGTGACAGCAGGAGAAACGCAATAGTCAGAATGAGTACACGAAGATGGAGAGATGTCATTGGTTACCTGATCGACAAATTTGTTTTTTCGACCGACAGCAAAACGAAGCCACGATACTATCATCCGCTGAACAGTGCGAAAAACAATTCGGGCGCTCCGATCACATCGATGGGAGCGCCCGCAGAAAATCCCGCAGTTGAAAAAGTTTAACGGCGAATAAAGGTAATGCTGCCCTGGAAGTTTGTTACGACCACTTTAGACCGGCCGTCAATGACATCTCCCTGCAACTTTCGGCCATCGCCCATAGTTCTAAATCCATTATTCCAAAACTGGCCCAGGGTAATCTTTCGGTTGGGCGCGGAAGCGTCTAGGTTAAAAGCTGAATCAGCAGGAATGCGTATTGTTATGTCGCCCTTAGTCGATTGGAAACGGTAACTACCACCGCGCGCGAACTCTCCATCGAAGTAAATATTGCCGATCGTATTTTGCGCATAAACCTCGCTGGCGCTGATGCCGCTAAGTTCGATGTCGCCTTCCAGAGAAACATGCGCGCTCACCAGGGCGCTCCGAATATTATAGACCTTGATCTGGCCGCGTTTGGTTTGCAGATCAACGGCGGAGTTGACGGGTACCTGCAGCCTGAAATTGACATCGCCTACATCACTACGCCCACGATTGTCAGCCATCACATCGACTGTCAAAAGATCTCCAGCTTGTCGTGGTTCTATGTTCGCTTTAGGCGAATCAAAAGTTGCGGTGAGCTTGATCTCGTCCTTGTCCCACGATTCGACCGTGATGGTGCCGGATATATTTTTAAGCGTGATGCGAACATTTTTCCCAGCCGGATATCGTTTCGAAACCCGTTGCTGCGCGTTAACGGTACCGGCACTGAGCGATCCAATGACGAATAACGCTGCCAGCAAGATTAACTTTGGCGAGAAACAGGCGCGGGGGATTTCAATTCGGCAGGGCAACATTCTCATTCTAATTAACGTGGGGCTGTGCGACAACCTTGGTTCCTTCAGTCTTTAGTCCGAGGAGCAAGCAATTCAAACAAACCGACCCGGGATTAGAGCTCGGCAAATTCTTTCAACAACGACAACTTTTCGTTCAGCGCAGCATTCAGCGTTTCCTCTGAAACCTGATCATGAGGATTCTGACTCAAACTCGTAAACGATTCGTTCACCGTTTGATCGATCACAGCCAGGTTTCTATCAAACGTCTCCCGCATCTCAGGACTCCAACGAGCTTTGTTAAATTCTACGCGTTGGTTCCAGTAAGAAATCAACTGTTGCTGGTGCGAGACGCGGTCGCGCACATTAGCAGCCGCAACGCTCAAACTCTCAGTTTCGGAACTAACACCACCGCTTCCCTTTTGGAAGGAACGCAAACCAACAACCGTAGACAGTGAAACCACCAGAACGATTGCTGCTGTTGCCGCGGCGAGTTGTGGAAAAGAAAGTTCCCAGCTGCGACTAAACCAGTTGGACCAGAAACCTTGCCGAACTGCTGCCGGCTCCAACGCAACCGCACTTGCGCCGGACTCGATCGTATTGCGAATGCGCTGCCACAATGCGAGCTCGTTTGGCGGCGCCGCATATTCACCACGATGGGTGCGGCAAAAGCCTACGATCGACTGAAGGTCGTTACGCACATCAGCACACTCGAGACACTCTTCAAGGTGCGCATTGAGCGTTGTTTGATCTTCGTGACTTAGGGCGCCATCAAGAAAATCGCCGATTAGATCCTGACATTTCTCGCAGTTCATCGTCTTAACCTCTAACTTGCCACCTGCTTCATTAGTCGTAACCCGTGAGCCAACGCGGCAATCTGGTTTTCAAGCAATCAAAGGGAGACTGCGTGCAAAAACTTGCTTTCCCTGGTATTCCCCTAAAAACCCGCGGTATTCCGTTGGAAGCTACTCCCTGGCCTTCTGTTGCCTTAAGAGTCCGCGCAATTTCATCCTGGCTTTGTGCAATTGCGACTTGGAGGTCCCAACTGAGCAGCCCAGCATTCTAGCGATCTCTTCGTGTTCGTGTCCCTCAATATCGTGCAGAGTGAAGACCGTGCGGTAGCCTGGCGGCAGTTGACCAATAGCCTTATCGAGCGCGATGCGATCGACTACTGGCATCGCATTTGGGTTTTCCGTGCCTTTGACTATCTGGATTGGCGTTTCGCCGTCGTCCGTCGTCTGCTCCATCTTGACGCCGCGCTTGCGGAAATGCATCAGGACCTGATTGACGGTCAGGCGGTGCAGCCAGGTGGTAAACGCCGACTCACCACGAAAGCTTCCAATTTTTCTAAAGAGCTGAATGAAGACTTCCTGAGCGAGGTCTTCGGCCTCCGAGACATTGCTGGTCATTCGCAAACAGAGCGAGTAAACCCGCCGATTATGCCGCTGGTAAAGTTGCTCAAAAGCGCCCATGTCGCCTTGAGCCGCTTTTTGCGCCAGAGCGTAATCCGTTTCCTGCGGCGTCTCGATTTCGGCTGCGGTCACGTGTTTGTATCAGGGCAACTTGGAACGATCGCCATCCGGGAACGCTCGATCGCCCGAAACCTATCACGAGTCCGCGTTTTCAAGGGAGCGGCAACCATTTTCTCAAGCAATTCCTAACCAGGGACTTGCGAGGTAATGTGGTCGCCCTCAACGCGGGTGTGATGCGGCGCTTTAAGCGCGTCGTTGCCTTACCCAACCCAAAAGATATTGAATTTCCTAGGCCGCAGCAACATTTTGCTGAATTCCGATAAACGTCCGGTCGCGCAATTGGATGAACGACAACCAACCGCTTCGGCTGTTTGTGCGGAACGGATTTCAACCAAACTCGGCAAAATCTGCAACTGTGCGGCTAAGCTTCAGGATACGGTCATAAGTGCGTGGTGACAAGTCAACCGAGCTGACTGGCGGGTAGTGACCTGGTTTCAGTTCTTCTCTGTGCGACCTCCGTGTTCTCTGTGCCTCTGTGGTGAGTGTCTGGCTAGATTTTTCCACCACAAAGGCAAAGAGAACACGGAGGTTGCACCAGAGGATTTCAAATTAGGTCACTACCGAGTGGCGCTGGCACTACATGCTCGCGAAGCTCATGCAGCCTTTGACTGAGATATCGGGACCACGGTGGTGAAAGTGCCTTCTGTTCGCCCAATGCGGCGCCAAATCTCGCTACTCGACGGGTCCAATTCCCCGGAGGTGAAATATGGTTCGCAACCGCGCGACGTGCCGGCCTCGATGGAGATTGCGGTCTGCATCGATAATCGCCCTGGCTCCCCGAGCGAATGTCGTAAACCCGTCTAGTTGGAAGTGACCCTCAAGTATGATCCGGTCGGCAATGTCGCGCCCCAAGGCACTGCGAACCTCCCACAAAGTAGCTGACCAAATCTGGCCATTATCGTGTTCGTCGCCGCTGTCGCTGTGGTCAAACGATTCGTACGTCAAACCTTCATTCAGCCTTCTGACGAATGGTGGATCTCCCAAACCATCTTCGATACCGTCCCAACTGGCGAAGAGTGTCTGATAACGACGGGTTTTCTTTTCCGCAAAGAAGCTGGCAGCAAAGTAGTCGCCGAATCCTTCGCCCATCGCCGCTGCTTCGGCTGACTGTCCAAATCCCGGACAGATGGCATCTTGAATCGCGTGACCTAGTTCATGCAGAATGATCTCCGCGTCTTCGGCCTCGTCGATTCCACCAAGTCCAAAAGTCAGACTGCGATCATGGGGGCTATACCAGGCGTTGTCCTCTTTAGTGCCGTTAGCGTCTACCGGAAGCGGTTCATTAAAAATTGCGCGCGGGCCACGATAACCCATTGACTCCAGGTAACGGATGGCGCGGTCAATATGGAAATAGGCCATGACTTCTTCGAAGCCTGGATGGTCACTAGTGAAAATAAAGCGTCGGTCCTTTCGCTGCACTCGGCCCTTGGTCGTATTCGTGGTTACGCGACGACCGTCGAGATGACCAGTGTTGTCGAGGTCTCGCAGCGTAACTCTGGTGTATGCCTCAGAAGGCGGAGTCAGCGCCTTGCCGTTCTTCAGGAGGCGGGCCGTTCCGCCCAGAGCTATGACTGGACTGGGATCGAAAACATCGGCAACGCCACTAGCCGAAGCCAGATTGTCGTATTTCCCCAGGACCAGTCCCGTTTTCGCGTCAACAAAAACAAGCCAATCACCTCGCGGCTTCAGCTCACGCACCCTAACTTTATATGCCGGCCTTAGTTTTGACTTTAGTGGAAACCAGATCGGCTCCGCCTTGATGACTATCGCCCCATGCGGTTTTTTCGTAACGCTACGCCGCGCCTTCTGCCAAGCGGTTGTTTTTGAAATCTCAAAATCAGCGGACGGCTGCAGCAGCTCCCGCGGCACGGCCCGGTTCTTGACGAGGTAAACTCTGCCATTTCGATCGAGATGGACCGTAACGTAAGCGCGGTGAATCGGCACTTTGTGGAGCCGCTGTTGATGGATGATATGGTGGGCGCCCAAACTTTCAATAACTCGGGTGCGCCGCAATAGATGGGGCTCGAGTGCCAGGAATTTGTGATTCGCTTTGAGGAAATCGCGGGCGATGATTTCAGGCCGGCCGCGGCGTGCCCTGGTTCGAAATCCCCAAACCTCTTTCGGCGTGCCATAGCTCGTGCCCGGAACAGTCTTGAACCTGCTCACCTTCATGGTCTCCTCCTATTAGCCGGTTTCTCAGTTGATATGAGTTTTATCGAGGAACCCCTTCGGGAATAAGTTATGTCCAGTAGGTTCGATCGAGTGAGCGATAGCCTACCGCTTCGGCGACGTGCGAGGACCGGATATGTTCAGAACTTTCCAAATCTGCAATTGTCCGGCTGACTTTTAGGATACGGTCATAGGCCCGCGCTGACAAGCCTAGTCGGGTCATCGCCCGCTCGAGCATTTGCTCGCTCTCAGCGTCAATGCGGCAATGGCGGCGGATCATGCGGGGAGTCATTTCCGAATTGGAAAAGATCTTCTCTTCAGCGAGGCGAGCACGCTGTTTCTCGCGCGCGATGATTACGCGTTCGCGAATAGTTGCGGAGCCGTCAGTTTCAGGTGGGGCGTCGCCGGTTAAGTCGCGAAACTTTACTGCGGGCACATCGATGTGGATATCGATACGATCCAATAACGGGCCTGAGATGCGACCAACATAACGTTGAATCTGCAACGGCGAGCAGCGACATTCGCGCGTTGGGTCGTTCCAAAATCCGCAGGGACACGGGTTCATCGCTGCGGCCAGCATGAACGAAGCTGGAAATGTCAGCGACATTGCAGCGCGGCTAATGGTAACTTTCTGATCCTCAAGCGGCTGACGCAATACCTCCAAAACACTGCGATCAAATTCCGGCAGTTCGTCAAGAAACAGGACGCCCTGGTGTGCAAGCGACACTTCTCCGGGACGCGGCAGGGCGCCGCCGCCTATCAAACCCGCGTCGCTAATCGTGTGATGAGGAGAACGAAAGGGCCGTTCGGTTACTAACCCGGCACGACCAGTCAGTCCAGCGACAGAGTGAATTTTTGTTAGCTCTAGCGCCGCATCAAACTCAAGCGGTGGCAGGATTGTCGGCAAGCGCTTGGCGAGCATCGTCTTGCCCGACCCGGGAGGACCGATCAACAGAATATTGTGCGAACCGGCGCTCGCAACCTCGAGCGCGCGCTTCACTGAGAGCTGCCCGCGCACCTCGCGAAAGTCGACGTTGTAGACTGCTGCACGGGCAAGAATTTCCGCGGGATCAATCGTTAATGGCACAGGTGGATTGGGCGAGCGCAATGCGGCCACCAACTCGACCGCGCTGCGCAAATCAGCAACCGGATAAATATTTACTCCTGAAACTACCGCCGCTTCCTTCGCGTTCTCGTCTGGCAGGATGACGTGTTTGATCTGTGCGTCGCGAGCAAGAATAGCGATTGGCAGCGCGCCTTTTATCGGGCGCACCCGGCCATCAAGCGACAGCTCGCCCACGCACAGGAGTTCAATCAGGCTGTTCGCTTCGGCTAGATCACCGTTGGCCCCGAGAATGCCGAGCGCGACTGGCAAATCGAAACTGGCGCCTTCCTTGCGAACGTCGGCCGGCGCCAGATTGATCGTGATTCGCTGAAACGGAAAAAAGTAGCCGCAGTTAGTGATTGCCGCGCGAATGCGTTCACGAGATTCACGAACTGCAGCATCGGGCAAACCAACAATTGTTACCGACTGCGGTGATTCGGCCTCGCCACGAACTGGTGTTAGATCAACTTCAATATCGACGAGGTCGGCATTGATGCCGTAAACGGCCGCTGAGAGAGTACGAAAGAGCATGGGAGGTGCGTCCTCTGCGAACACAGCGGTGATGGGAAAGCTCAAGTTAAGCGGAGATTGAGGGTGGAAACGAATCGAGCGCGCTTCGGGACTTCCGCGAAAGCGCGCTCAGTAGAAACATGCTCGTTGTGGGTGACAACGGGCCAACGCAGTCAGGCGCGTAGGAATTTCAAAACCGGCAATCACCTGCGGCGCGACGGCGCAGCGGCAGCCGTAGCGGGCAGTCTAATTTCCTGGCCGGCTTGGAGCTCAACGCCAGGAGTAACACCGTTTATGCGTGCGACTTCATTCGCATCAAGATTTCGCGCGGCGGCGATCTTAGCGATCGTATCGCCTTTGCGGGCGCGAATCCTGGTCAAAGTCGGTGCAACAACTTCAGCGGTCGCAGGCTTGCGCCGGTTGATGGTCAAGCGAACGTTGCTATTCGGGACCACAAGCTTATTAGTCGATTTCAAATCAACGCCACTATTCAATGCCTGCAACTGCGCGACGCTCGTGCTGGTGCGATTTGCAACTGCCTGAAGATCTTCCCCCGGCGCAATTGAAATAATGCGCGCAGTCTCCCGACGGTCAGCAGGAATTCTCTTCAGTAATGCGACAAACTGTTTTCCTTTTCCTCCGGGAATACGAACGTTGTAAGCCTCGCCTTTGGGTGTTACGTCTCGCTTGAGCTCCGGATTAAGACTACGGATGTAGTCAACACTGCTGTCGGTAGCTTCAGCTACAAGCTGTAGGCTGGTTGAACTGGCGACCTGCACCACGTCGTAGGCCATTGCCGCATCTGGCTTGATGCCCTTGAAGCCGTATTTTTCCGGGTTCTTAGCGATCAGGATCGTCGCCAGAATGTTGGGAACGTAGTTGCGCGTTTCCTGCGCAATGTAAGGATAGATGGCCCAGAAGTTAGCCGTGCCTGCTCGCGCAATACCACGATCAACGTTGCCGGCGCCGGTGTTATAAGCGGCCATCGCCAGTTCCCAGTTTCCGTTGTAACGTGAAGCCAGGCTCTTCAGATATTTTGCCGAGGCCCGGGTCGACTGCTCGAAACTATTTCGCTCGTCAATCCATGCCGTCTGGCGCAAACCAAACTGTCTGCCGGTGCCGGGGACAAACTGCCACAGGCCCGAGGCGGCTGCCCAGGACATGGCCTTCGGTTTCCAGGCACTCTCCACCTGGCCTAACCAGGTAACGTCGACAGGCACGCCCTCTTCTTTGAAGATTTGCCGCGCCATCTTCATGTACACGCCAGAGCGCCGCAGTCCCGATTCCATCGTGCTGCGACCACGGCCCTGATAATAATTAATGTACTGCTGAATTAACGGGTGCGGGTTAAAAGCGAAATTTATGTTGTGCTGTGCCTGTTCAAGTGCCGCGACGTCGTCAGCAGAGACTTGTTCCTCTGCGGAAGTCAAAACCAGCTTGCTGAGCTCGTCGAGTGGAGATGGTTCAAATCTTTGATCGACGAATCCGACTTGCTGCACTGGCGGAGGAGCCGCCTGATTCTGACCATTATCAGCAACCAGTTCGATTACGCTACCCTGCTTCGAGGGCGCAATCGTCGGGACCTCTTCGCGATAGATTCGTTCAACTAATTCGAGGTAGTAAGTCTGCAGTTCATGACTCGCACGAACGTCGATACCTGATGTCAGAATCTCGTCAACCGCCTGATCGAAATCATCGCGCGCCTCGCTGCGTTTGCCAGCCTCCAGATTGAGCTTGCCCTTGCGGAAGGAGTCTTCGGCTTTCTTGATGATTTGCGCTACGCGCGGAGCTGACTTTTCAACCTCAGTTGGAATATTCCGCGCGGACGAACCGCCTGCGGGAATTTGACCAAAAACGGCCGCGGGCAAGACAACTAACACCCCAAATAGCGTTATGCGCGCTACTAAAGTCGGGCGGCTGGTTGTCATCGGTTTTTCGATCCCCTTAAGAAATAAGTGCGAATTTACTAACTTAATCACGAAATCCATGGTTATTTGCGAGGCTTTAGCTGCTCGATACTTGGATTGGACCATCCCAACAAGCCTTCGATAAGCGAGGCCAAAGTCATCCGGAGGTTATCACACGGCCCCCGGAGGGTCAAACTCCTCCCAGTTCAATATAGACGGCAAAATGGTGAAGTATTCCACCGGATTGCGGCGTCAAGGGTTAAAGATGCGCCTCCCCCAAGCCGGGGTTGTGCGCACTACTTAAACGCTTCGCTGAACGCCGCAGATTCATTTATTTTGTGGAACATCAATCTGGGTGACTCAGGCCGGTCGGGCTGCCGCCGCTTGAGGCATCCGTTGGGGGCGCGACCCCGAACTTACTGGCGGACTCACTAGTTCTTTCAAGGCCTCGCGAAAGACTTGTCGCATGTTGTCCACGAAGACGAAACGGATGTCCTTGAAAGGTTCTTTAGGGACTTCGTCCAAGTCACGCTTGTTTTGCGCTGGCAGGATAATAGTTGAGACTCTGGCGCGCAGTGCCGCCAGCACCTTTTCCTTGACCCCGCCCACTGGAAGCACATTTCCACGCAAGGTGATCTCGCCGGTCATGGCGACGTCTTTCCGCACTGCCCTTCCCGATAGTGCTGAGACCATCGCCGTCGCCATTGTGATCCCTGCCGATGGGCCGTCTTTAGGAATCGCACCTTCGGGGATGTGAATGTGAAGGTCGTAGTTACTGAAGTCTTCTTCGTTGATCTCCAGCTCCTTCGCTCTCGATTTAGCATATGAATAGGCCGCCTGAGCTGACTCGCGCATGACTTCCCCAAGCTGCCCGGTCAGTACCAAATTGCCCTTCCCCTTCATTCTCAGCGCCTCGATGAAAAGCACGTCTCCACCTACCGCCGTCCAGGCCAACCCGGTTGCAACACCAACCTGATCCTTCTTGAGTGCTTCCTCCGGAATGATCTTTGGTGCGCCCAAAAACTCGTGCAAATTCTTAAGAGAAACACTGGTTGAACCCTTGTGGCCTTCCGCGATTCGGCGCGCGACTTTGCGACAGATGCGGCCAATTTCTCGCTCCAATTGCCGGAGTCCAGCCTCTTGGGTGTACTGCTGAATCATGGCTGTCAGCGCAGTCTTGGAAATGTGCAGGTCTTTGGCAGTAACTCCATTTTCCTCCAACTGCTTCGGCAGCAGGTGCCGCCGCGCTATTTCCCGCTTTTCTTCCTCGGTGTAGCCCGCCAGGCGTATGACCTCCATGCGATCACGCAACGGCGGCTGAATTGTGTCGAGCACGTTGGCGGTCGTCATGAAGATCACGTTAGACAAATCAAAGGTGACACCGAGATAGTTATCGCGGAAGCTGTTGTTCTGCTCGGGATCGAGGACCTCCAACAATGCCGACGACGGATCGCCGCGAAAATCTGCGCCGACCTTGTCGATCTCGTCGAGCATGATCAGCGGATTGTTAGTGCCGGCTTGTTGAATCGACTGGATAACGCGGCCGGGCATGGCGCCAACGTAAGTTCGCCGGTGCCCACGAATCTCCGCTTCATCGTGGACGCCACCGAGCGAAAGTCTCATAAACTTCCGATCGAGGGCACGCGCAATTGAACGCCCGAGCGAAGTCTTGCCCACGCCGGGAGGGCCAACGAGACAAAGGATTGGGCCTTTCGGTTTTTCCTTCAATTTTCGAACGGCCAGCGCCTCAATGATTCGCTCTTTAACTTTTTCAAGACCGTAGTGGTCCTCATTCAAAATGCGTTCGGCTTTTTGTAAGTCCAAATTATCAACAGAAGACTTCGACCAGGGGAGGTCGGTCATGATCTCCATCCAGTTGCGCAGGGTTGCAGTTTCAGCCGCGTCGGGATGCATCCGCTCAAGCTTCTTCAACTGGCGCAGCGCCTCATCTTCGGCGACTTTTGGCATGTTTGAAGTCTCGATCTTCTCCCTAAACTGCGCCACTTCCTCCGCAAGCTCGTTGCCTTCTCCAAGTTCGCTTTGTATGGCTTTCATCTGCTGACGCAAATAAAACTCACGTTGCGAACGATCAATGTCGGCGCGCGCCTGAGTGTTTATTTCCTGCTGCACCGTCAGCACTTCAATTTCTTTGTTAAGCAAGTCGTTGACGCGACGCAGACGCGCGGTTGTATCCGGAATGTCGAGTACTGACTGTGCGTCCTCCACCTTGAGTTCAAGATTGGAAGCTGATAGATCGGCAAGCCGCCCGGCGTCATCCAGATTTGCGATTATCGCCATCACTTCGGGAGAAATGTTCTTGCCCAGATTGATGGCCTTTTCCATCGAAGCGCGAACGTTTCGGACCAGGGCTTCAACTTCAAGCGAACGCTCCGGAGAAAGGACTTCATCAACAACATGCACGCGCGCGCGAATGTACTGACCACTGGTGTCTACCGATTCGATTTCGGCACGCGCCAGCCCCTGAACCAGTATCCGTATCCGGCCATCCGGAAGCTTCAACATACGCATGATCACTGCGGCGGTGCCCACCTTGTAGAGGTCTTCGGCGGTGGGCTCTTCCTTGTCGAGATCTTTCTGAGAGGCGAGCAGGATCATCCGATTTTCACCCAGCGCTTCGTCAACTGCGCGTATCGATTTTTCGCGCGAAACGAAGAGCGGCACGATCATGAACGGATAGATCACGATGTCGCGCAGGGGCAGCACCGGCAGATCATTTGGAATCTGCAAATCCTGAGTGGTTTCGGCAACCTCAATGCCTTCGGTTATTTCGCTGTCTTTAATTATTGCCATAGTTAGTTTCTACTTATTCTCCGCTGCGTCATTTACAGGAATCTTGAATTCTACTCCTCTGCGATCCTCAATTTTCGGAAGACGTATTGTCAGCATTCCATCGGCAACTTCTGCGATTGCATCCCGTAAGCTCACCGTCCAGCGCAATGGTACCAGCCGGCAAAATTTTCCATAACTGCGCTCAGAGCAAAGATGCGACAGTATTTTGTTGCGCGCCACCCGTCGTTTCTTCTCGCCAAAGATTCTCAGTTGCGTATTAGTAGCGCCTATCTTGATCTGCTCCGCAGTCAGGCCGGGGAGCTCCACACAAACCACGATCGCATCCGAAGTTTCACAAAGATCCACTGGCGGCGCCCAGGTCTCCGAAGCCAGGGGATCGTCGGCTACAGTCGCCTCCTGCAAGGCGGCAAAGAGTCGACCTACTCGATCGCGGAGGCGATGGAGTTCGAGTCGCTCAAGTCCTGTTGCGCGAGCCGGTTTGATCATTTTGGACTGCGGTTACTTGTCACCGCTTTTCTTCGTCGCGACCTGTCCAAGGTTTTGACTACTACATTCATTTCCGATTTTCGGCGTCAAGCCGCCACAGGGTCAAAGCGGTGACAGGTCACCGCACTCCAAATTTTGTTATTTCTTGCCTGCCTGATTCGCGCGCGTGCGCACCAGGTGTTTCAACTCGGTCATGAACTCAGAAACATCTTCGAACTCAAGATACACCGAAGCGAATCGCACATAGGCAACTTTGTCGAGTTCCTTAAGGCGACGCATGATCATTTCGCCAATTTTGCTGGTGGGTCTTTCACGTTCGGAAGATTCCTGCACATACTTTTCTATCGCATTCACGATCCCGTCCAGCTTCGCGGAGGGAACGGGACGTTTTTCGCAAGCGCGCAGAATACCCGCCATTACCTTGTTGCGATCAAACGGCTCGCGACGTCCATCTTTCTTGATGACCATGTAGGGAATCTCATCAATGCGTTCATACGAAGTAAACCTTCGTTCGCAGCGCAGACACTCGCGGCGGCGGCGAATCGCCTCGCCTTCGCGAGATTCCCGCGAATCAACCACTTTGTCTTCGAGATAACCACAGAATGGACACTTCATCGCATTTGACCTCAGAAAAGGGTTTGGATCGGCGTACCTCTGACAAGTTCAATCCCGAGCTGCAGCAGTTTCCAACTCAGTTTGAGCGAAAAGTTCGTCAGACAGAATTGGCTCGTCTTCAACTTGATGTTCAACTGACTCCGACGACGTGCGGGCGCGCAACCGCGAAAGGTTGATATCGCCGCGAAGAATGTAATAGACCCCAAAAATCAGCGCGGGCCCGAAGTCAACAATGTGGAGCACAATAGAAATGGCCGCCGCTGTTTCCCGTTGTACTCCGAGAGAGATCAGCCCCGCAGCGGTGGCGGCGTGGAACGCTCCCGCCGCGCCGCCCGGTGTGGGCACTAGTGAACCTACCAGCGACCAACCAAGTACGAAAACGGTTTGCGTTATCCCAAACGGTAATCCGAAGGCGCGAAAGACGAGCAATTGGGCTGCGGCAATAGCCACCCAGACCATTGCCGTCCAGCCAACCGTAACCGCCAGTTCACGAGCATCTACCAACACTCGCAGCGCGCTCGCGAGTTGTTCAAGGATGCTTAGTATTGCTCGGGTAAGCCGGGTTGGAATAAACCGTCGCCCTTCGAGCTTGGTCTTGATCCAGCTGATCGCGCCCTTCGATTTTTTTCTAAACTGCGTGAGGCCAAAAACTCCGGCTAACGCAACCAATAGCAGAACGATTCCGGCGGTGCGCACGCGCCCAAACTCAGCACTGGCATTCGGCGGTTGAAACCACAGAAGATTTATTGCAAACAACAGGACCACCGCGATCATGTCGTAGATCCGTTCCACCATGATCGTGACAAATGAAGCGCTGGGCCTGATTTTGGTGTCCAGCATTGGCAGGACAACCGGACGTACGACCTCTCCGGTTCGTCCCAATAGAAATACCGCGCCGAACCCTACCGTTGTCGCGACGTAGAGATTGCGCAAGCTCGCTCGCGAAAGAGGAGCAAGCAGCGCCCCCCAACGGGCGGCACGAAACACATATGCCAGGGTAATCGCTAGCGTGGCGAGCCCGAGCAAATAAGGGTTCGCGTGGCTGACGGCATGGCGCACCTCATGCCAGTCGAGCTTCCTGCCAAACCACCACAGAATGGCAAGAGCCAGAAAGCAGAGAGCGCCAAACTCAACGTATTTTCGGGTTACAGACTTCAATGGATTAGTAAACTGCTTGACTCGCTCGGAACCTAAACCACAAGATATTGGGTCGGGCGAAGGCTACTACAGTTCATAACACGGAGCAAGAAGACATATTTCGGCGTCTGGCCTGTAGTTCAGAGTTCAATCTTTAGGTTGTAATGGGGATTGGGTAACAAGCTAAAGCTTGAATTCTGAACTACGTCCATCTGGGGGAAAGCTCGTAAAGAATCTTCGGAAAGCACGCATTCTGAGGTTCAAAACTTTGCTCGGGAACTTTCCTCTGAAGTGAATCGTAATTCCGTCTCAACAGGGGGAACGCCCCGCGCGACGCGAGTCGCACTGGCAAAAGCGGGCAGGCGGAGAGAATAAGTGAGGGCTGCAAGAGCTTTGGCTGCCAACGAAGGAGCCGAGTTGGTTCGCAAGTGTCGCGCTGGGGATGGCGCGGCCTGGGAAGATATTGTTCACACTTATTCGCGAAGAATCTATAACCTGGCTTACCGATTCACTTCGCGAGCTGATGCTGCTGAAGACTTAACTCAGGAAGTCTTCATCAGAATATATCGATCTTTGGAACAATACGACGCTAAACAGGGTGACCTGCAAAATTGGCTGATGCGGTTGGCGCGTAATCTGATTATCGACGACTACCGTAAGCGACAGCGTACACCGCACGACAATCACGCCGACGACCTGGCCGATCACACTTATCACCTCCATACAGCTTCGCGTTCGGTGCAACAGGAGATGGAGCGTCAGGAACTAGGCGCCCAGGTGCAGGCGGGCATAGATAAGTTGTCGCCGGACCTGCGAACCTGCGTAATCCTTCGTGACATCGAAGAATTGAGCTACCAGGAGATAGTTGATCTTTTGGAAATACCTGAGGGCACGGTGAAGTCGCGGATTAATCGCGGACGTATTGAGTTAGCAAAGATCTTGCGACGGATGAAGGTGTTGGCGGTTAGTGAGGCCTAGACTTAAGAGGACTGTTTCGCTTGGGAAGCGCAGCAGAAGTAAAAAGAACGGGGCGGGAAGAGAGATTTTAATGCTTTGCAATGATTTTGAAGACCGATTGACGGACTACCTCGACGGCGCCCTCGAGCCTGACGTGCACAAGACGTTTGCCGAGCACGCTCTGCGCTGCCCGGTCTGTCATGAAACTCTGAGCGCCGTGAAGAACACGGTGCAGGCCTGCCAGGCGGCAAACGTTCTGGAGGCGCCGAAAGAGTTGGAGGCACGAATCCTCCTGAACACCATGCCGGAGACGGCTATGAGCTGCCAGGATTTTGAAGAATTTCTGACTGATTATCTTGATGGGTTCCTGCCAGCGTCGCTTTATCACCGTTGGGAACGACATGCGGTTCTTTGTGAGCGCTGCACTGAACTTCCCGGCGAAGTGGTGCGAGCAATAGGTGCCTGCTACACCTACATTGGCGAGGAGAAACCATTGCCAGCCGGCTTGCATGAAAGGATCTTGTTGGCTACGTCAGAGTCACTGATTTCACAACAGATTCGCGCGGCTTTCGGTGAGCGATTCGCTGCGTGGATGCGAAAGTGGCTCGACCCGATCGTCTCGCCGCAACTCGCGACAGTGGCCACGATGTTACTCGTCGCGGTGTTTGTCCTGGCAAATACGGTGTCGGCGGACGGTTCGATCAGCGGAGTTTATAGTGCCAGCTTGCGTTTGGCTGAACAGACTTCTGCCTCCGGTTCGAACGGTGGGATTAAGGAAATCACTAATGGGCTGATTGAACTGGTTGGCGGGCAGCGCGAAACTACGCCACCTGCGGCTGATAAGAACCAGGGCAGCGCGCAACCAAAAGAACAGCCGAAACAAGCTGCGACTCCAAACAGGAACCGGCAAAACAAGCAGTAACTCGACGAGATCGAAACCAGCGATGCTTTATTGCGCTTACCATCCAAAGAATCCGGGAGTGGTTCAGTGTAACCAGTGCGCTCGGCGGCTGTGTTCCGCTTGCGATCATCGAATTCGCGGCTTCCCGTTTTGCCAGGACTGCATCGTCGCCGGTGTCGAGATGCTCCGTCACGAATCGGAAGCAAACGGTGCGAAAGTGCCTTACCGCAACAGCTCACCGTTTGTGGCCACGTTATTGTCCTTCGTTCCCGGACTTGGAGCTGCCTACAACGGTCAAACGGCGAAAGCAATTGTCCACTTCGCGATATTCGCAAGCTTTTTCCAGATGGCAGTGCTTACTCAAGGATTGCAGTTCTTCGTGTTGGGCGTGCTTGGTACCTGGGTGTTTGCAGCTGTTGACGCCTGCCGCACTGCTCAGCTCATTCGCGCCGGACTCTCGCCGGAAACTGAAGAGGATGTGATAGCTCGACGCTTGTATGGCAATCCTCTCGCCTGGGGAACCACGTTAATCGTCATCGGCACACTCTTCCTGCTACATACTTTGCTGGATGTGCAGTTGCCTGTGCGTCGCCTGCTCCCAATCGCGCTAGTTGCTCTTGGTGCTTACATGCTTTTTGATTACGTTCGCCGGCGAAGAACGAGCAGTCGCATTATTCGCTTCGACTCGCGCCGGCCACCGCCGTCGGTAGTTGTAAGTTCGGCCGGAGACGTTCCGCGTTTTAAGACTGGAGAGACGACCCAATTCGGGCGTAAGGAAATCGAGAGCATTCCCTTCAAGCGAAGTTCATAGGACTGAGGTAACGCAAACTGTCAGTTTGCGTTACGTGAATACGACAAAGCTATAAATATGGCATTACTTCTCAAAGCACTCGCTGGCATCTCGGCATTGATACTGTAGTAACTTTGTTGGGCTCGATCATTACCCTGGGCGGTTTTCTGTTGACCGCCATCAAGGCGCTAATCATCGTCATCTTTATTGCAGTCCTCACGATGGTAGTTATTTCCATTTTACGAAGTCGTTCCCGCCGCCGCCACGAGGCAACAAATATATAACCAAATTGGCTCTTCCACTGCGGTTGCAATGACCTTTGACCGTGTGATACGGTCGGGCTTCATTTGCAGCCACGGCCGGTTGGGTTTTCACCTCAAATTGAGGTTCATCCATCCGCTGCAAGCTTCAAGCAGGCAGAAAATAACCTCGTAGAACATAAGCTCGCACAAGTCGCCTTTTGGAGGCTGTGCTTTCAGTTGTTTCAGCTACCCCCTGCTTTGCGCTGAACAACCGGAGAGACAACAAATGGCTAGAGATGACCGTTTTTATGCATTCATAATTGCTCATACACCTCGTTCAACCGCAATAATTCGCCGCTTTTGCGTGCAGAAGAGATCCATCAGGCTCCTTGCCCTCCTCCTGATCACCCTACTTGCTTGTTCCATCTATGGCTTCTATGGCATGACACAACAGGCCGCACATCTGCGAACGGAGGCCGAAAATCAGCGTTTGCGCGCTGAAAACCAAAAGCAGCGCCGAGAACTTAACGAATTGAACAATCGAGTTGAAGCCGTTGAAGACACATCGCGCAAGCTTGCAGAAAAGTCGGGCGTAGTAAATCAGGAACCAATCGCGCCTGGCACCGGTGGCCCCGCTCTGCCGCTGGACGCCAACAGCCTGGCGGCTCTCGAGGGCAAGATGAGTCTGCTCGAAAGCAAAATCAAGGCTTACGAAGGTATCTTTCGCGAGCGTGGCTTCACACCATCAATCTGGCCCGTGTTCGGTAAACTCGAAAGCGCTTTTGGTGGTCGACGTAATCCCTTCGGCGGTAGGTCATACGAGTTTCATACCGGCCAGGACATCGACGCGCAAACGGGCGACCCGGTAGTTGCCGGCGCCAGCGGCAAGGTCATATTTGCTGGCGTGCAGAATGGCTATGGAAACCTGGTTGTTATCGATCACGGCGGCGGCCTTACCACTAGATATGGACACCTTTCGCACATCGACGTTGCTCAGTCGGAATCGGTTGAAAGGGGCCAATTCATTGGTCGCGTCGGCTCAACCGGCCGCTCGACCGGCCCGCACCTCCACTACGAAATTCGCATCAACGACGAGCCTGTCGACCCGCTGCAGTACCTGTTAACTAGTTCAACCAAATAGGGCTTTTTCTCTTGACAGCCCAATTTGCTATCGCTTAGTATGCGCGCTCGTTCAGAGTTTGCACCTCGAAATTGGTTCTAAGTTTTCGCTTTACAAGCTTTACAGCAATGTCTTCAGTAGTTTTCCCCCGTGAATATGCATGATGGAATGCGCCGCCAAGCGCTTTTCACCATGCATTTTTTGATTGTGTTTCCGTGTTGCGCCCACCAAAAAGCGCGTCGGGCCACAAGCTTTAACCGAAGGTCGGCGTGATAGCTCTGCAAGCTCTCGCCCCCGTTTTACCGAATCGTTAGGAGGATTCGTTGTATGTCTAGAATATCCGGTAAGGTCAAGTGGTTTAACAATTCGAAGGGTTACGGTTTTATCGAACAGCCAGGCTCTTCGGACATCTTTGTTCACTACAGCGCCATTCAGGGCGACGGCTTCAAGACTCTCGAAGAGGGCCAGGAAGTCGAGTTTGAAGTGACCCAAGGCCCGAAAGGACCGCAGGCCGAGAATGTGATGAAGGTGTAGGTCTCCCCGGCTTGCATTAGCAACGCCACTGACCGCTTCCGGTCTTTCGGTCCGGTAAGCGAACAAGAAAAAAAGCAACCCACAGGCAGCTGCCGGGGTTGCTTTTTTGTTCTTAATGACGATTTGTCTCGCTAGCTTCTTTCGCCTTTTGCTTTGAAACTCACGTGGCCGCCTTCGACGTCGATTGTGAATGCCACTCGATCACAGCCAAGCCTTTCCTTGAGACCGTCGGCCTGTGACGCAATGAGCCGATGAAACCGTGGGAAGGAAAAATCCTCTACTGATTCGCTACACATCTTTTTGGCCTCAACCAGCGCACTGTAAATACTCTTCACGAGGTCAACATCCTTGTGCGCATCGGCACACACAAAATCCGTTCTCTTAAAATCCGCCACAGCTTGCTCTTTGGCAGTTGCTCTGGCTGCAGCGCCGGCGTCACGTCCTTCCTCGCGACCCTGCATCGTGCGACGCCAAAGATCGCGGAAAGCGTTGTAACGCGAACTCAATGAAGTGTAGCGATAGCGTTGGGCGAAAGTGAGCGTGCGGTCGTCCCCTATTCGCTTCATGATCGTGTCAACGCGGCCTTTTGTGTCATAAGGCGCTTTTTTAGAAGCGCCATTAAAAAACACGTCAAATTCAATTTTAAGCCGGCGGATGTCTTCTTCGAGTCGCGATAATTGGTCGTCTATCGTAGGTTCAGAGAAACCCACGAAGGCTTTCTTATTCCTGGCTCTCTCTTGTGATCGGACAAAACTATTCGCTGCTTTTGACTTCGGTGGCACTGGATGATTTCTCCTTGACTGGGCGGGAGCGACGGGCAAGGCGCGTGAGTCGCGCAACTAGACTGAGTCTAGGGTTTTCAAAAGCGTTGTGTCAACCTCTAAGTCGAGTGATGTCCGATGCGCTTAACTTGCGGCATTGAACACGGCGACAAACTGAAGTTTCCTAGGACCAATACGGTTTGCTCCGTTCGCGGTGAGCGGCTATTCTACGAAGGCCGAAAATTCTGAGATATGATGCCAAATCAGGCCCCTTCCAAAGACTTCCGTGCGATTCCTTCGGTCGATCAGTTGTTGCATGACTCAGATGTTGCGCAGCTTGCAAAAACGGTTGGACTGCCGCGGTTGACGGCAATTGTGCGCGAGGTCACCGAAAGTTTGCGGTCGCAAATCCAGCCCGGCGAGAGGCCGGAGCGCACGAAAGAGGCGCTGCTGACAGAGGCGCTGCAAACTATTCGAGCCGCCTGCGAACGCGACACTGCTGCGGGCATTCGCCGCGTCATCAATGCCACCGGCGTCATCCTGCACACAAACCTCGGGCGCGCACCCTTATCGGAAGCTGCTCGCCTGGCCGTCGCGCAGGCTGCCGGCTATTGCACCCTTGAATATGATTCAACGACCGGCTCGCGCGGTAGGCGCGGCAGCTACGTAGAGGAACTCCTAACTCAACTAACCGGCGCAGAGGCCGCTCTCGTTGTTAACAATTGTGCAGCGGCAGCACTGTTGATTCTGACTGTTTTGGCCGCGAATGGCGAAACGATCGTCTCACGTGGAGAGTTGGTAGAAATTGGCGGCGATTTTCGCGTGCCCGACGTCATGTCGAATTCCGGCACGCGCATGGTCGAGGTTGGCTCAACCAATCGCACTCAACTGGAGGATTACCGGCGAGCGATCAACACAGACACTCGCCTGCTGATGCGCGTCCATCCTTCAAACTACCGAATCATTGGCTTCACCACGACCCCGGAACTTTCACGACTTGCCGCCCTCGCACATGAATCCGGGCTGCCGTTGTACGAGGATGCAGGTTCAGGTGTCCTCAACGATCTTTCTCGGTATGGCATAACTGATGAACCGATCATTAGCGAATCGATCGTTGCTGGTGCGGACGTAGTCTCCTTCAGCGGAGACAAGCTTCTGGGGGCTGCCCAAGCCGGATTGATTGTTGGAAAGCGCGAGCTGATCGATCGGCTCCGCAAGCATTCGCTTTACCGCGCATTGAGAGCCGACAAGTTATGTCTGGCAGCACTCGAGGCGACGCTTGCCGCTCACCGCCGGAGCGCTTTCGACGAAATACCGGCGTTGCGAATGCTGGCATTTTCTCCGGATGAAATAAAAGAGAGGACGCGTCACTTCGTTGGTCAACTAGCAGCGGCTGGCCCATCTGGCTTGACGGCTGGGATTATCGAGGGTGAATCCGCAATCGGCGGCGGCTCGGGACCGAACGTGCATCCTGCGACTTTTCTCATCGCCCTTAATCACGCGGAACTTAAAGCTGAAGAAATTGAACAGAAACTCAGAGCTTCGTCGCCTTCAGTCATAAGTAGGATCGCTGACAATCGAGTGCTGCTTGACCTTCGTACAGTTGACGCGGGCGAGGAGCCGCAGCTTTTGTCGGCAATAAGATCGTTGAACGGCTAAAGCTTTCCGATGATTCCTACTGATTTCCGCTTTCTGGTAGTCAATCCAAAGCTCCGCAGTGTATAATCCCCTAACTTTTGCAAGCCCCTGCAAAAGCTCAACTCGCTCCAACCCACTCAGGCGTTTCAAATACACAATCAACCGTGACACGTTCTTCTTCTTTCCGATCGTTGTTGTTAAATTCCGCCGTCGCTTCGCTGGCCGGTTTGTTTAGTATTGCCCTCTGGGAAGTCGGCTTGTTGACTTCGCTTCAAGAGGCGTTTGTCATAGTACCCAAAGGCCAGGTCGCTCCTCTGGCAGGGCCCGGCTTATGGATTGGCGCCGCACTTATCTTTGCCGTTTCTTTCGCGGTGGCAATTGATGTCGGCCGGTTTGGTGGGCGTCGCTCCTTTCTTTACGTTGGCGGCGGCTTCCTGGTTCTCGCCGCCGCGAGCCTGCTGGCGTCCGCGCTTTTCGCCTACGACATCCTTTTCGCTCCTATTGCGCTGGCCGGTTCAATCTCCGCGATCGTTATTCAAGTCAAACGGCTTCGCGATCGCGATATTGACTTGGCCGAAAAGCTCACGACCGCTTCGTCGAGATTCGAGGCGGCCCGTGGTGAGAAAGCGGAAAGCCGTTTGCTCAACGGGTTGCAGCTCCTGGACACGGTTCTTTCGCCAAGCGAGGCGGTAGTTTTTCGACGAGACAGCGATGGCCTCCTGGTCTTTTCAGCTCGCCTGCGCGCGTCCCAAAACGGATCTACGGATCGAACTCTTGACACCAGCAGAAACTCAGCCTGGCGCGACGGCGTCGGATTGTGTGACCGAGCAATTGCCGCGCGCGAGATCATTGTGGAGAAGGTAGATTCGGAAACCGCCGTCACAAACATCGCTCTGCCACTCCGTCATGAGGATCGCACCGTTGGCGCCATGCTAATTCGCCTAACCAAAGATTTCGATGATGACGATCGAGCCTTGCTGATGGCCGTCGGCGGACAAATGGCGCGCAACTTACAACGCGAGGAGGCCCATAGGAACCGCAAACGAAGTTCACTTGCGTTCTTCTCTGCACGCGAATCGGACGAGCGACTCGAGTCGCTCTATGTTCTCAATGGCGTCATGTTGGAGCAGAGCGTAGGTGTCAACGCGCTCTCTGAAGTAGGCGACGGTGTGGTGCTTGGTTATCTTGACGGCCGGATCGCTTACGCAAATCCCATCCTGGCGGAACTCGCCGGAATTGAGTTTGAGGAGACTCGCAAACTCACGTTTTTCGATGTTCTCGACAAGTTTCGTACTGATGTTTTTGACGCTCCGGCGATCGCCGTTCGCAGAGTTTTGCAAACCGGTGAAGCTTATGAACGAGAACTGCATTTCGCCGATCGCAATGCGACTTATGGATTGCGCATCTCGCTGGTGTTAGCAGATTCAGCCGCCAGCCCAACCGGAAAGGTCGCGCTTAGCTCCGCTCAGCCACTCTGTTTGGCTCTCGTCATTAAAGATCTGACGTTGCTCAAGGAATACGATCAACTGAAGAGCGATATGATTTCTTTGATGTCTCACGAACTCCGCACACCGCTGACCAGCATCAACGGCTTTGCAGAATTACTCACTGCGGACGATGATCTTCCGCCGCAAGCGAAAGAGTTTGTCACCATCATCGCCAATGAATCGCAGCGACTTTCACGCATGATCAATACCTTCCTGACAGTTACCAAGCTCCAGCGAAAGGATCGTCAGGAAGTCTTGAAGATTCCGCTCCGGCTGGACGAGGTAGTCAAAGAAACAATCGCCAGTATGCAACCGGTGGCGAAAAAGCGGCGCATTCGTCTGGTCGAACAACCGACACAACGACTTCCGCCAGTTGCTGCCGACAAGATAATGATCACGCAGGCAGTGAGGAATTTGGTTAGCAACGCCATCAAGTACAGTCCCGAGCGCACCACGGTTACGGTAACGACTTCGCTGGAAGCTGAAACCGTCAAGCTCTCAGTTGAAGACCGGGGCTATGGCATTCCCGCTGAGGTTCGAGATCGCGTCTGGGAAAAATTTTATCGCGTCGTGCGCGAAGGCCAGGAGAAGGATGAAGAATCGACGGGACTGGGCTTATCGTTTGTTCGCGAAGTCGTTGAACAACATGGCGGAACCGTAGATCTTGATTCGGAAGTCGGCCGCGGCTCCAAGTTTAGTTTCACTCTGCCAAGACTGTAAGAACGGGAAAAGGGGAATAGAGTAAAGGGGGAATTACTCGAATAGTGCCCTTATCGTTTCTACGTCCCGGCCCTCCCCATTGGCCTCTTCCCCTCTTCCTCCTTTTCCCCGTTCAGTATTTATTAATCTTGCCGCGACAAGTGGGCGCGCCGCAGATACACTTCTTGTCGTTTGAGTGCAGGGTTGATTCGTAGTCGATGGTGATTTCTTCACCCGGGTCGATATCGCGCAGGGCGATGAAGAGAATGTGGCCGTAAAGAATTTGCATAAAGGCGTTAGGCTCGCACGAATGATTGATGTAGTGCGTGCCATTTCCACCACGACTGCCATCGAGGCTCCAGCGATTATTAATTGCACAGATGCGCAACTTTCGCCGCGTGGCGCGTCGGTTGGCCTCAGCCTCAGTAATCCGCTCGCCGGCATACTCCGCTATTTTCCGCCGGCCCTTGAAGTGGGTGACTGCAAAACAACCTTTGCCTTCGATGGGAGATTTCTGGATCGACAAACCTGGGGCTAGTTTGAGTTTCATTTTTAACTGATGACCATCTCTTTCTTTGGAGTGTGCTGACTTGTTAGCGCTTTGATGTCGCGACCTAGCGCGCCGACCAACGAATGAGAACAGCTGAGAGCCAGGCGTCAAGCTCCTAAAAGCCAAGGCGGCGACTGGTCGCCGCACTCCAAAAAGTTGCCCGTCATTCCGTGTAGGGACCCAAATACAAATTCATGAGACGAGAGAAATAACTCTTGACGGGTTGGCTTACACTACTCGATGGCTGCATGGTTGATTACTGCAAACTTAACGCAGGTTCCTACTATGAACAAATTCAAAACTCGGTTCGTCGCCGATGTGGATTAGTTGCGCTGTGCGCCGCAGCGGGGTGAGCGCCCATGGTGGCCAAAGCCGGGTGTCCCGCCATTATGGTGCATGCAATGTTCGAATGGCGACGTCAAAAGCTGTACCGGCACTCAGGAAGGGCACAGATGTTACTACGAAGATTCCTGCTTGAATTGCTGATCAGTTAGACATCTTACCAGTCGCGCCTTGCGCCAGGAGTCACGAGACTGCCGCGCACGTGCGCGTCTGGGATTAAAAAACCATATGCGAACCTTAACTAAGACCCTTGGAATCGCCGCAATGATCTTCGGCGTCAGTTAGTGATCTTCGGCGTCAGCTTTTTCTTCTTCTACAAGCGGGCCGAGAGCAAGCTACCTAAACAGCCCCTAATCCTTACCCCAGCGGTCATCAATCAACCGTTGCCACAAGCCGATCTAGTTAATCTTTCCGGGCAACAGCTTGCTGATGAGAAACTCAGGAAAGGAAAAGTGGTTTTGGTCTTTACGTTGATTGAATGCGAGCCCTGCAACGAAGAAAATGAGTTCCTCAAAACTGTAATCGGCAGTCGCAAGGACGTTACATTTATTTACGTCATTCCATTTGGAGTCCGAGATAACGCACTCAAGCTAGCTCAAAACAAATACGTGGTTGAGACCTTTTTTGATGAGCATTCAATGCTGAGTCGGAGTTTACAGATCTATCAGGTGCCCATAAAAATATTTCTTGAGAACGGAATTATCAAGAAGACGTGGATCGACTCCAGTTTTGATGACACGCGGAAGGCTGAATTCAAGGCGTGGTTGGGTGGGGTTTAGACATCCGAAGCGGGTTGAAGTGCCGGGAGTAAAACTACCCGGATAGGCTATCTTCAAAGCGCCTGAGAGCCGGCATCAGGTCTTCCTGGGCGGTTGTTGTTTAGGAGCCGCGGCGACCTTCTCATTCAGTATGGCCTTGGAAATGGCGATGGTGGCGTTTGCGCGGGGCGCCTCTCCCTGAAAGCCGCGCGCCAACTGGATGGCCCGTTCATAGTCGCTGCTCGCCAACTTGCCGAAGAGTGCCGCCAAGTCGAAATCGGGGACAGGATCGGTTGTTTTCAAAATTAGACTTTCGCTGTTTACCGTTACGGTAATCGTACCGTCTTCGCCGGTAAAACCTTCACTTGAGTTTGCTGCTTTGATTGCCTCGTAGGTGGCGTCCCACACCCGCGACGGTTCGACCAAAGCAAGCGCGCTGGCGACGGCCAGCAATCCGCGTGGTCGATCCAAATCGATGCTCTCAATACGACCATCCTCAGCCGTTGCCTCATCTAGCAATGACAAGGCTTTCTCACGATCGGTTGTTGTCAGTAGTTTCGCCGTCTGAGTCAATATCCATAACCGCTGAATGTGACTTATTTCGGCGCTGCGGGCCAGTTCCAGAGCCGTCCCCGTCTCTCTTTTCCCAATCGCTTTGACCGCTAAACCCCAGTCGACCCATGCTTGAGCTCGCTTGCGGAACTCGGTTTCATCAATCCTGGTCACATGTTCGCGCGCTCTCACTTCATTTTTGCTGAGTGCGAGCAAGGCCAGCCTGAAGTAAAGCTGGTCGCGCTCAGCCGATGTGCCGGCATGCTCGATCTGATCGAGTAAGGAATGCTCCTGATCCGCGAGCCGTTGCTTCTCGGGGTTGATTCCTTTTTGTATCCACTCGTCGTCCCCCTGACGCAAACCTTCGCTCACGAGCGCACTAAGCGCCTCAAACTGACCGCGCATTGCTGCCGCAATTTCTTTCGGCGCGTACTGCTCAAATAGGGGCATCAGGCGCCTGACAACCATATATTTGCCGGCAATTCCTGCTGAACTCTGATCCTGCTCCGGTGGTGGCTGGGGCCGAAGCAGTATGCCGACAGCTGTCTGGAAAAAAGTGAGTTGCAACTGGGCATTGATGTTCGCCTGCCGCGAGGAAAAAGAAGGCCTCGAAGAAGTGTTGGCGCCGCCAGTAGTATCGAACGTGACGTATAGGTGAGGCGTAAAAAGATAAGATGCGAGCAACGAAACCGTGTTCGCATCGGCAGCCATGTTTCCGGCAGTACTGGAAAGCATTGCCCCGTAACGGCGGTCGGCAGCAGCAGCGTCTTTCTCCCACAGCAGCGTGAGGAAATCAACGGTAGATATGGTGACGTTACCAAGCACGGGATCGGCGAATTGCAAAGCACGTTCGATCTCGCCAGTGGCCAGCAGGTTTTTCGCGAGGCTCAACCTCTTCTCGGAAGCTTCTGGAAGCTCCCACGAATTGCTTCGCGACGTTCCCGGTTTAGTCTCCTCTTGATCTGCCTTTAGCTTCTCAAGCAGTTCTTCGGCCAGCAGACGATCGCGTCTTGCGGCCAGCCCTAAGACTTCGTTCCGGAGGTAACCACGTTCTTTGCTTTCACGATCGGCTGTTTCCGCCGCTTCCCAAGCCTTGCGAAAAAGTGCGCGCCCTTGTTCACCATCGACGTCCCACAGAGCATCGGCAATCCTTCCCAGCGAGCGCGCCCGCAACTTTTGATCACGAAAGCTCCTCGCATCGCCGGCCAACGAAATCAACCACGATTGCGCCTGCGCACGGCGCTCCGTGGCAATGCGATCGGCTTCTGCTTTGGCATTGGACTTGTCAGTGCGTAAAGCACCGTCGAGAGGGGATTTAAGTTTTGTTGCAGGCGACTGGGCGACAGCAGAGTGTGCGAGAAATATGATCAAGCCCGCGCTAAAAATGATGGACAGAACGGGACGGGTCATGGGTTACTCCTTGCACCCGATGAGGCATTTGAATGCGCTCTGATAGTGGGTTGGCTTTCGCCTATCATTACCGCTGACCGCGGCCGCGCATTCCAGTGGATTTCGTTCGAGCCGAAAGGCTAAACCGTGGCATGCTGTCTTCCAGTTGAGCTACGGCTCCGTCAAAAAACTTTCAATCGTCCTGTTTGAATAGCGTGGGTTCGAAAATGGGTCAGCCACTCCTGCGCAAATTCGAAGTGGACTGGAGGCTGTGGAGTCCACCGAAAATTTAGGACACTACTTGAGCTTGAAAGTGCGGGCTATCAGATCTGTTTGATTGCGAATGCGCGCCAGCTTGTCACGCAATCCACTGAAGCGCAGTGCGTAGATGGTGCGATTGTCAGCCTGCAGATAGTAGATGCGACCCGCCATCGGTTTCGCGGTCTTGATGAACTCGTAGGAGACAGTTACGCCGTTCAAGCGGCCGGAAAACTTCTCTTCTTTGCCTTCCACAAATCCGGGAAGAAACCTCAGTTTTTGATCCAGGTCCCGACGACCAAGATCTGACGGCGTCGTCCCCGCGTCGACCACTTCCTTGCGAACTTGGAGGTAGCCTTCGAGGCGATCGCCGTTAACAAACTCAGCGTGCTCATGAGACTCATCAGGCTCAGTGATCACCTTCCAGGTAGTAGAAGGAAGATCGAGCGTGTAAGCGCCACCGTCGTAAGTATCCTGGGCAAGTGCCATTACACAACCGGCTGTCAGCACAAACAAAGCAAAACCAGCTATCAGATGCTTCATGTTATTAACTCAATTCCTCGAAAACTCGAACGCGCTATGTTACCCGAATTCGATGCGCCTTGCCGACAGTGCCGTTGTCCCCAAATACATTCAGGCCAGGCCCGTTGCGTTCGCAATAGCTTCTTTTTGAATTGCTATCAGCGACTGAATTCCCTTTGCGGCCAACGCCAGCAGGCTTTCCATCTGCTCGCGTGAAAAGGGCGCGCGTTCAGCCGTTCCCTGCAGTTCGATGAAACGACCGTCGCCCGTACAGACAACGTTCATGTCGACGTCTGCCCGGGAATCTTCGTCGTATTTTAAGTCGAGCAGGGCCAGGTTCCCAACGATTCCCACGCTGATCGCGGCGACCTGATTAGTCGTAATATTCCGTTGAACTTTACCGGTCTTGAGCAAACGATTGGCAGCGACCGCGAAAGCGACATAGGCTCCGGTAATCGCTGCCGTTCGGGTGCCGCCGTCAGCCTGCAAAACATCGCAGTCGAGCGTAATGGTGCGCTCGCCGAGGAGTTTCATATCTACTGCCGTCCGCAAACTGCGGCCGATCAATCGCTGAATCTCATGCGTTCGTCCTGAAGCGCCGCCGCGACGATTTTCCCGAGGAGTTCTCTGTTGCGTCGCGCGGGGTAACATTGAATACTCAGCTGTGATCCATCCCTGTCCGGTGTTGCGCAAGAACGATGGCACGCGTTCATCAATCGACGCCGAACAGACAACCCGCGTTTGGCCCATCTCGATGAGTACCGAGCCTTCCGCGTAAGGCAGGTAACCGGGAGTTATTTTTACCGGGCGCAGCTCATCAAAGGCGCGCCCGTCAGTGCGTTCTAAGCTCATCGTGTCCCCAAATCTCAACCGCCTCCAGCACCTGCGGGGCAGTTCCTAAAAATCGTTCAGCAACTTTTGCGAAGCGTTCGGCAGCGTCGGTCACGTAGAAGTGGTCGAGGTCGTCGCATAGTTCACGCTCGCTTTTTCCCGGCTCTGCTTGCGGGGCTGCCAGTTGATCCGACTCCAATAAAGCCTCGACTTCAACAGCCGCCGCCGCTCCGGAATCTATTAGCGGCACTTCCAAGCCTACAGCTTCGCCAATTAGATCGCGAAGAATTGGATAGTGAGTGCAGCCAAGTACTAACGCGCCCAGATCCACTTCTCTTAGATCACTCAAATACTGTTCGGCGACGGATCGCGCAACATCACTCTCTCCCCAGCCTTCCTCAGCCAGCGGGACAAACAGCGGGCAGGCGCGTTCAATCACGGTAATAGAAGGATCGGTCCTGGCAATTGCTTCGGCATAGGCGCCGCTTTGCACCGTTGCTTCAGTGGCGATGACTGCAACTTTTTTCCCGGCGGCGATTTTGGCGGCCGCCCGCGCGCCTGGTCCAATCACGCCAACCACCGTCAATCCTACCGCGGCGCGTATTGCTGGAAGCGCAAGCGCTGATGCAGTGTTGCAGGCTACCACGAGCAGCTTGATCCCATGGGCCTCAAGAAACTTTGAATTCTCAATCGCGTAACGTTCAACTGTGGAAAGCGACTTGGTGCCATAGGGTACGCGAGCCGTGTCGCCCAGGTAAACGAAGTGTTCGTTGGGAAGACGCTCGTGCAGCGCGCGATAGACGGTCAGTCCACCTACGCCGCTGTCAAAGATGCCGATCGGCAATGAATTTCGGATTTCGGATTTCGGATTTCGGATTTGAGAAGTCACTCGGGTCGATGCAGCTCGAACGCAGGAGTCAGATTTGAAATCCGCATTTCGCAATCTGAAATCCGAAATTCAAAGAAATGGTGGAGGCGCCGAGAATTGAACTCGGATCCAAGAGAAAACGCCGAAAGACTCTACATGCTTAGTTACTTCTCTTCCCTAACCGTCAGGCGATTAGTTCTTTGCTCGCACCGAGTAAGTGAAGTAACAAGACCGCGGCGAAAGCTAGTCCGACTTGATCTCGCCCGAACCCACGGACCGAAGGTTCAGGCCAGCTTATCTGAGTGACATCTCCCTCCGCGCGCATAAGCAACTTGCGGCGAGACGCTCGGAGCTAATTAGGCTGCGAGTGCAAACTCATTAGAGTTGGCAATTGTTTTTTCCCTACGCTTTTTAACGAGCTGCATAAGGTAGCCCGGCATGGCATCCGTCGGCCGTCCAAACCCCTGTCGAAGCCTGTCGCCCCCGTTTGCTTCATTAATTATAGGGGATGAAAGGGGAGATGTCAGTTTGGGAAACGCCGTGCAGCCCGAGGACAACTTGGAAACTCAAGGAAATTCCTACAAACTGACGCTGGTCAGCAGACGTCAAGATTATTGAAGTCACGAGGAGACGGTGGATGAGTTCAACATTCACAACAGGCGCTCGAATATTCCCATGCACAAACTGCGCGGAAATGATTTACAGCGACTCACCCGTCTGTCGCTTTTGTTCCACGCCTGTCAATCGGCAGGCTGCCGAAGCCGCAGCGGACAATCAGAAAGAGGTCAACAACGCTGTAAACC
Organism: Pyrinomonadaceae bacterium; assembly: GCA_036009765.1. Classification (GTDB taxonomy): domain Bacteria; phylum Acidobacteriota; class Blastocatellia; order Pyrinomonadales; family Pyrinomonadaceae; genus PSRF01. The sequence continues at coordinate 199,712 of DASYLB010000040.1, forward strand.
TGGCGAAGTGGATTAGGAATGCAGCTGGAGTCATGTGGGGGTTTGTCGCACTCGGCATGTTTGTAGGCACTGCGTTTCTGGCCGCCATCGGCTGTATGTTTCTCATTCCGATCGCTCTGATTTACTGGCAAATAAAGTATGGCGGGCTCAAAACTGTCGATGCCGACTTCGCAAAGACGAAGCGTGATCGGGTTATTGCGCTCCTCCTTTGGCTAGGGGCGAGTGCCGCTCAAATCGTGTTTATCACTGCCCGGATATTGCTCTAGCACGTCGAATTTGGCTCCCAAGCTAAGTTACAATCATTCCAGTTGAAGTCCTGAAACCGGCCACTGTGGGAATCCACGTTGTCCCGAATCGTCATCATAGAGCAGTGTTAAGATCGAGGGCGGTAATCATATGGCTGCAAAATCTCCTAATCAGAAACTAAAAGCATATTCTCCGAAGGCAATCGTCACGGCGCCGCCGGAACAGCGCCGCCACTTCATGCGCCGAATTTGGTTTCCGGCAGTCCTGTTCTTAGCGCTGGCTGCCGGCGGCCTGACCGGAATGATTGCGGCCTACGAGCTCAACTATTCCCGCGCCGCCAACGAAGTCGCTGCCCTCGCAACCTATCGTCCAAGCGTGGTAACGCGAGTTTATGCAGACGATGGCACCACCGTCATCGGCGAGTTTGCGCTCGAGAAACGAATTCCGCTCAAGTACGACGAGATTCCGCTGGTGATGAAAAACGCAATCCTCGCCGTCGAGGACGCGCGTTTCTACGACCATGTGGGCATCGATCCGATTCGCATCATCGGCGCCACCTGGAAGAATCTGACCAGCGACAAAGTTGAAGGTGGTTCGACGCTGACGCAACAGTTAGCAAAGAACCTGTTCCTCTCAAAGGAACAAACCCTCAAGCGCAAGATGAATGAGTGGGCGTTAGCGCTGCAAATCGAGCGCTACTACACCAAGAACCAAATCATGGAGCTATATGCGAACCACATCTTTCTTGGCGCCAATGCTTACGGTGTGGAAGCGGGCGCGGAAACCTATTTCGGCAAACAGGCAAAGGACCTGACGATTGGTGAAGCTGCTTTACTCGCCGGAGTTCCCAAAGCACCTAGTGAATATTCACCGACTTCAAATCCGGTGCGCGCGAAAGAGCGTCGCGATCTGGTATTGGATCTGATGGCGAAGAACGGTTTCGCGACTCAGGCGCAAGTTGACGAAGCGAAAGCCAAACCAATTCAACTCGCCGACACGGCCTACTACCAATCGCAACCGAAGTCGAGCGCGTTTGATTATCCAGTAGAAAATGTCAGGCAGGAACTCGAGGACAAATACACAACCCGGGTGGCCCAGGGCGGACTCTCCGTTTACACCACCATCAACGTTGAAGCACAGAAGCGGGCTTACGAAGTGCTGCGCGCAGGTTTGCGCAATTATGACAAGACACACAGCGGCTGGCGCTCAAGCTATAAGATGATTCCGACCGCCGCAAACAACGGACAAGGACCACCAACCGCCGCGGAACTCAGCAACTATAAAGATCCTGATTGGTATGGAAACGATTATCACGAGGGTCGCTATCTATCCGGATTGATAACGAAAGTTGACCACGCCAGGAATGAGGCGACTATCCGGTTTGGTAATTATACCGCGGTTGTCGGTGCTGCGGACATGGGCTGGTCTAAGCGCAACCCGAAAGATGAACTGAAGCCGGGATATCTTTCCGAGTTTCAAATCAAGGAAGTTGACGAGAAAAGTCGTCGTTTGAAAGTTGAGCTGTCTCAGGTTCCCGCTGTGGCTGGGGCGATGATGACCTTGAACGCCAAAACCGGCGAGGTCGTCACCATGATCGGCGGCTACGACTTCTACAGCGCCAGCAAGTTCAATAACGCAACCCAGGCCTACCGGCAAACTGGTTCGTGCTTCAAGCCGTTCATCTATACGGCGGCAGTCGAATGGGGCATGACACCAGACACGACGGTGAGCGGCGCGCCGATCAAGATCGGCTCCTGGGAGCCGCACAACTACGACGGCTCGCTTGGCAATGGTGATTTGCCAATGAAGATGGCCCTTGCCAAGTCAATGAATGTCCCGGCCGTGCACCTCTTGCAAACGGTTGGCATTCAAACAGGCGCGCAGATGGTCAGGCGTTTCGGTATCAAAGTGCCGATGGCTCCGTATTTACCGTCAGCGCTTGGTGCGACCGAGGTGCCGCTGGATCAAATGGTATCGGCCTATTCCGCCTTCCCCAATAAAGGTGTTCGCGTCGAACCGCACCTGGTTCGCAAAGTGGTGGATCGCGATGGCGCAACGCTTGAAGAATGGGAAAAGACAACCTACAAAGTTGTGAATCCATACGTGGCGTTGACGATGGTATCGATGATGCGCGGCGTAGTTCAATTTGGCACCGCCACTGAAGCCGGTTCACTCGGCGTACCGGTGGCAGGAAAAACTGGAACTGTGAATGACCATACCGACGTTTGGTTTATCGGTTACACCCCAACCTATGTAACCGGTGTTTGGATGGGCTACCCGGGAAGAAAGAAACCACTCGGCAACGACATGACTGGTGGACACGGTGCGCTGCCTATGTTCGTCAGCTTCATGAAGGATTTCCTGAAAGGGAAACCGAAGGAAGAATTTGATAAGGCGCCCGGAATGCCGGAAGACATGAAGGAGTTGTTCCGTCAACGCCAGCGCGAACTGCAAGCTGAGCGAGCGCAGTTTAGTGAGGACGCTGCGAAAGAGGCTGACGAAGATACAACCACTGCGCCGGCCGGAACCAGCACCGAACCTAAGCTGGAACAGATGACCTTGCCGCCACCGCCGAAGGCCGACGAAGGTCCGGCAAATCCGCCGGCACGGACGGATCCCGTAACTCCGCGAGTGGATACCGCTCCGCCACCGGTAACACGGCCCCGCGAAGTGGATCCGGCCAAGAAGAAAGGTAAGAAGGGCGGCGACGAGCCGGGATAAAGCGTTTAGGGCAAAAGGGTGAGCAACAAAGGGAAAGGGCAGGCGCTTTGGCGAATCCTTTCCCTTTTGCTATTCGTTAGATCCGCTTACTCACAACACCAGTGCTACCCCAGAATTCTATCCAGCGTAAACGGCAGCATCTTCCGCCACCACGGCCAGTCGTGATCGACGTCGGCTCCCCAAAGGTCGAGTTTGTGAGGAATGCTCTTGGCGTTAAGGATGTCGGATAAATTCTTACTGCGCTCAGGCGCTTCGTAATTTCCCTGGCCCGAGAGAATGTAAATGTCATTCGCTTGCTGCAGGATTGGTAGGTAGTAATTGTCGTTCAAGTTTGGCAGATAATCAGCCGGGTTATTGAAGTAGACGTTGTCGTCGTAGTAGTCCTTCAAGTAAGAACGCACGTCATAACTGCCGCTCATCGCGATAACTCCACGAAAAAGATCGGGATGTTTGAAATAGGCGTTCGCTGCGAGAAACGCGCCGAGGCTCGCACCTGTAGTAAGCGGACGCGCATCGTCGGTGCCCGCATCCTGGCGGATTAACGGCAACACTTCGTCTGTGATGTAACGATCGAAACGCGTCAGCAGCTCGGCCTTCATTTGCGGAGGCATGTTCTCATTCAAGAGGCTGTACTTGTTGACGCTGTTTATGGAGTAGGCACGAATCCGCCCGCTTTCAATGTGCGGCTTTATCGCGTCAACTAAATGGAAGCGCTCATACTCGAGATAGTCCGCAGCGGCAGTAGGAAACATGAGCAGTGGCTGACCGGCGTGCCCGTACGCCACCAGAGGCATTTCGGCGTTTAAGTTGTGGCTATACCAACCTGTTATTCGGCGCTCCATTGATAACCTCTCAGACGGATGAATCCCCGGGAATTGAAGGACCTTGGTTTTGTTTTTGGCAGTGCGAGATATTCTCGCAGTTCGCGAAAGAGCGCAAGCGCGGTAGCGAACCTGGGGTTGATGTCGCAGCAAAAATGCGTCGCCTTGACGCTCTTTAGGTCATCTGTTATAAAAACTTTCCGCGCCCTCGCATAGTTATGCTGTGCGGGGGCGCTTATTCCGCAGTAGCTCAATGGCAGAGCATCCGGCTGTTAACCGGAGGGTTGTAAGTTCGAGTCTTACCTGCGGAGCCAGATAGGACGAAGGTCGCTGGAGTCAACACCAGCGGCCTTTCGTTTTGCCTCGCAGTTTTCGAACGAATGAAGGAGGCCCGTTAACAGTTCCATACTTTGTGAGCACCTGCATCGTCCGATCCGCTAACCTCAAAACTTCGACGATCGGTTCACTAGAAAGATTGTTCATTTGGGATAGAGCGAGTTGTTATAAGCTTTCAAAATCACCTCAGGCGCCTTTGCGTCGTTACTTGGCCCGCCAGAGACATTGGAGTTCATGAACAACAGGGCGACGAAACGCGGACCAGTCACTGGGCCGAATATTGCTGCCACGGTGCTTATCTCAGCACAATTCTCACCGTTGGAATCGCAGTTGGCGCCATAACCGCCGTCTTTTTGTAATTCTCTAGGACCAACGTCGCCCCAACCCAATCCCAGGTTCCGCATATCATCAAACTGATGATCGGGTGACGTCTCAGATAAAATCTTACCGTCCAGGGCGTTGATGCTCAGAAGCACTCTTGCCAAATCTCTGGCGGAGAGAACCCAACCAGCACCACCGCATTTTAGAGTCTCATCGCCAAAATAGGCCCCAGCCGACGTCCCGGGAAATCTGTAGGCATAGGCATAGTTCGACACTCCCGCTTGGCTACTTGGCGGCTTGCACTCAACATTCGGACGGCCCACCAGATCGAAAACATTGCCCTGGACCAAACTGACGTACTTATCCGCAATCCACTGCCCACCTCCGGTGATCTTTTTGGTGACAACGCGCGGCAGCAAAATGCGGAAGATTGCAAAGTTGTAGTTGCTGTAACAAAAGTCGTGGTTGCTGGGGTTAAGGGAATGAGGTGGATCTACGTATTTCGCTTTGGTACAAGTGGTCACCAGGCTCGTTTGAGTGATTGGCTGCGAAAAATACTCTTTCAACTTACGGTCGTTGGTGTTGACGTTGCCATAATCCTTGACGCCGCTTGTCTGACTCAACAACTGTGCAAATGTTATGTCCTTAACCATGCTATTCACAGACCAATCATCAGGAAGGTAAGGGCCAATCGGGTCGTCAAGCTTGACGCCGTTTCGGGCGAGGATGCGGACTGCGGCGATGGCCGTCACAAGTTTACTAACGCTGGCGACCGGGACCTTAGTGTCGGGAGTAAAGGCTTCCGCAGTGCCATTTGCCGCGGTGCGCGCATAGCCGTAAGACGTGTAACTTGAATTAAGTCCAGCAAAAAACGAGTAACCAACCACGTGTCCGTCAAGTTGTTTTTGAATCTCCTTCACCATTACGCAGGGCTTGAGGCACTGCACGCTGTCACAAATCGACACGTAGGGATCGGCTTTTTGATATCCGCTCGTAGAAGCTATTACCGGAAGAGATCTTTCTTGATGAGCGCTTACCGGTCCTTGTGGGTGGGCCCGTTCCTGAATTTTGAAGGAATCCATGACGCTATGAAGCTCCGGCCCACAGCTCGCGCGATAACGCTCCCGCCATGCTGAGGTTGCTGTCGGTGTTTGGGAGTCGGAGGAGGACAATTCTGCTTCCAAATTCGCGGTGAGAACTCGCGATGCGCCGGGCCTGAGACTGGGGATATTCACCGGCCGGGATGGCCGCAGCAGCGTATTAGCGTCCTTGAGACTAAGAGAAACGGCATCGGTTGACACGGGTCCTTTGTTGGTAACTCGCAAAGTCACGACTACGCCGCGAGCAATTCCAGGCCTTTCGCTGTAGCGAATAATTTCTACCGATGGGAAAACACCCCCGGCTGGTAAAACAGACGCGGGTATCGTAGCTCGATCATTTACTGGTTCTGCCTTACTGACGAGTGAAAATTCGGCGCCGTTACGCAATTCTTGTAAAGTCGATTGCGCCAACGCGGGCGGCCAGTTGAAGTTAACTACGGAGCCTGCAACAAAGAAAGCTAGAGCTGTACCGAGGAAAAAGCCGGGCGTTTTAGTCATCGGTTCTCCTAATTGAATGGATGAAAAAGCGGCGGGCGAAATTCGGGGCCCTTGAGCTGTCCTCGTTTCTGTCGCGCTCTTATTGAAGGCATGGTAAGCCTGATGAAGGGCCGCAGCAACAGAAATCCAAAAACTTGTAATGTCTACGAATTGGCTATTTTAAGTAGGCCGTCTGGGAAGGGTTCGCGGCCAGTTCGTCACAATCTGATTGTCCTACTCCTCAATAGGCGCTAAAAACTCGGTTTGCCCAAGCTCCTACTTCCCTTACCTTGCGATCGCGGAAACCTGGTTGGGGTACTGTGAGTTGCGTTCTGCTTCCGAAGTAGTATAACGTTTCGAAAACCACGATCATCAGAGAAAACTCTGCACGCGCGTTGCTTTGCAAAACAACGGTTCCATCATAAAAGTTAGACGTCCTCGGTGGGTTCACCTCGGAGCGATCTGGGGAATCTGGACCTTCATCGGCATCGTCTTCACGTTGCAAAGTTATTTCACCTCTTATCGTTCAGAGCGGCCCATGCCGTTCACGGACTCGCTGTACCTGCAGATGACCTGGTCGTATCTCTGGGCACTGGCGACGCCTCTGGTGCTTTGGGCTTCGGCACGACTGCCAATTGAGCGAAACAATTGGCTTCGCAGTGGGTTGCTGCATGTGCCGATAAGCATTGTTCTCAGCGTATTCCTGACCGCGCTCGGCCACATTCTTCTCTGGCTCTATTGGAGTTACCCGGCAGGCAAGCCTTTCTCGTTCGCGTATCTGAGCCGATTTGTGGTGGCAAACTTCAGCGAAGGCATTGGTATTTATTTGCTGATCGCGCTGACGAGTTATGCCTACGATTACTACCGCCGTTATCGCGAAGGTCAACTGAGAACCTTGCAGCTCGAAGCGCAGCTCTCACAAGCACAACTGCAAGCGCTGAAAATGCAACTCCATCCTCATTTCCTCTTCAATACCCTCCATTCAATCTCCGCGTTATTGAACAAAGACGTTGAAGCCGCCCGCAAGATGATCACGCGCCTGGGAGATTTCCTACGACTGACGCTGGAAAACTCCGGCTCACAAGAGGTGACTCTGCAACAGGAAATGGAGTTTCTCCGTTGTTACCTCGAGATCGAACGCATCCGTTTCCAAAACCGTTTAGTCACGCGAATAGATCTGGGTGAACAGATTCTCGGCGCCAAAGTGCCGAACCTGATTCTGCAACCAATCGTTGAGAATGCCATCCGCCACGGAATTGCTCCGCGTTCCACACCGGGGTTGCTTTCAATCGAAGCGACACAACGTAATGGCAGACTGCGTATTCAAGTTCGCGACAATGGTCCAGGGATTCCCGAACAGGGAACCTCCCAGCATCAGTTTAAGAAGGGTTTGGGCCTGGCCAACACCGAGACGCGGTTGAAACGGTTGTACGGCACTGATCATCTCTTCGACCTAAGCAACGATCCAGCTGGCGGTTTGATAGTGACTCTGGAAATTCCCTTTCATAAAGACGGCGTGGTCCTCAATCAGTCCAAAATCGGCTAGCACTGAAAATAGCTCCTGCGCCTCCGAGATGCGCGGCGAAGGTAGTTAGAGCTGAAACCTCTGGTAAAGGTAAAGGTTGAACTGATTTCCGCGGCGGAGCTGCGGGGCGGAAGGTAGCCAGACGTGCAACGTCTGGTAGCTGGCATGGATTGAAATTTGCGCGTTGAAGACGCGCACAGAAGCTGGGCGCCACTCCATCGCGCAATTGAAACAATGACGTGTGGCCCAGAGGTGTCACCTCTGGCTACCTGCTGCCCCGCAGCTCCGCCGCGGAAATCAGTTGAGCCTCACCATTAGCCAGACGTTTGCATGTCTGGCTACCTTCTGCTCCCGGAAATCAGCCATTCGCAGGTTAATAGTCGTCATCTTCTTCTGATTGCCCCCCCGATAGCAGCGAAACAACCTCACGGCATGCTTCGTATTCAAGTTTGAGACAACGGCCTGGGCCTTTCGGAACATCGGACATTTCAGAATCCGGCCCTCGGCCAGAAACAAGCAAGCGAAACCAGACGGTCTTTTGCCAATTACACGCCCGCTGTGTAACTTGGACAACAACCAGCGTTACCGCGATTCCTGATCGCAATCGCCGGCTAGTGACGAAACAATGACTGACTCCCCACTGATCCGCGTGCTATTGGTCGACGACGAGCCGCTCGCCCGCGATATGCTGCGCGAAATGCTGCAAGGCGATTCGCAGGTGGAGATTGTGGGCGAATCTTGCAACGGTCGTGAGGCGCTCGAAGCGATTCGTAGCGAGTCGCCGGATCTGATTTTCCTCGACGTGCAAATGCCGGAAGTCGGCGGCTTCGAAGTTCTGAGCGCCCTCGGAAAAGGACCGATTCCCTACGTCATCTTTGTTACCGCGTACGATCAGTATGCCGTTCGTGCGTTTGAAGTACAGGCACTTGATTACTTACTAAAACCATTCGACCAGGAACGCTTCGATGTCTCGTGGCAGCGCGCCAAGGCGCAACTTGTGCGCGATCGAAACGGCGGGATGGATCAGCGCATCCTGGCACTGCTGGAAGAGTTGAAGGTAGGCAAGAATTTTCTTGAGCGTCTGGTAATCAAGGCAGCGGGACGCATCTATTTCCTTGATACCAGCGAGATCGATTGGATTGAGGCCGAGGGTAACTACGTCTCCGTCCACAGTAGCAAGAAAACTCACTTGCTCCGGGAAACCATCAGTAGCCTCGAAGCGCAACTTGATCCGAAAAAGTTTGTGCGGATCCATCGCTCGTCGATTGTTCGCCTTGATTTTATTCAGGAACTACAGCCGTGGTTTCATGGCGAATATCGAGTAATACTGCAAGACGGCACCCAACTGACCCTCTCTCGCAACCATCGCGACAAGCTGCAGGAAGCACTCGGGAAGCTGCCTTAAAAGCATTGGGCTTTGGTCTTGGGTCTTTGTTCTTAGAACTTTGTACTTGGCTCGCTATTCAACATTGATCTAAACCGGTAACGTTGCGCCGGAAGCGCAAAGTACAAAGCTCAAAAAGCAAAGACCAAAGACCAAAGTCCACAGACCCAATACCAAACTCCAAAGACCCAAGGCCAACAACAAAGACCGCTTTCTCCCAATCTAAAGCCCACTAGTCACAAGCGCCTGCCCTTCCGTCACAAAACCAACACAGCGTTCCTAAGGCTCGCGGTATAACGTCCCCGTCCGATCTAGTCATAAAAGCCGTGAACGGCGCGATGGAGGAGAGCATGAACTCAACCGCAACCTGGGAAAGCGAAGTACTGGAGCCAGCTGCCAATCCCGAAGAGAGCAGCGAATCATCAACCTCTCGGAACAACGTCGGCGCGCTGAGAGAATTGGTCCTCAGACTTCTTTGTGAAGTGCAATCCATCAATGAAGTTGGCTCGGTAGCGATCGAGAACGGTTTCGACTTTTACGACGAAGTTAGCCGCTTTGAGATCGATCTCATCAGGCGGGCACTGGTGCAAACCGGCGGTCATCAGGTGCAGGCGGCGAAACTCCTGAACCTGAAAGTAACCACGCTCAATTCCAAGATCAAACACTACCAGATCAGTCTCAGTGGCCTCGGCAACGTTTATCCTCTGGTTGATCCCAATCAACACCAGGAACTCCAGCACGCCTGAGCCTCAAAGTTGAGATCTCAGATCCAGGGTTTCAAATCACCCGGTCCGTCAAGGCCGGGTGTTTTTTTGTGTAACGCGAAACTGTTAGTTTGCGTATTTTGAGCAAACAGTCCGCCCTGAAAAGCTGGATCGCAAACTAACAGTTTGCGTTACAGCAAAACGGAAACGAAAAAATGCAGTGCGGTAGATCGAAACACGAATCCGCTTCAACAACGATCCAAGATCCGCAATCAACCTCACGTCGAGAATTCAAATTCAACAAGATGGCGTCAGTGCAGTTGCGTTGAGCTGGCCGAGGCAGGTGACGAGTTGGCCTTTTGAACGTGTGGGCCAAGAGGCACGATCGTTGCACTTACAACCAGCGTGACTTCAGGCGGCCCTTCCGAGTTTTTGGAGAATTAGGCTGCACTCCTCCCCAACCAAACTCTCCCCAAAACATCGTGGGCCATCGGCCTGAAGCACTTGAGAAGCTCCCCTTCGTCGTGAGTCGCAAGCAAGCGCATTCACGATCACACGGCAGTTCTCTTTCACGGGACACAGGTAAAGAAAGGATTCGAAATGAGCAAGACCAAAATAAGACAATCGGCCGCGACAGGCGCCGCATTTCTGTCAGTCGTGTTTGCGATTGCGATAATGGCCGGTTCCGCACTTGCCCAGAGTGCAACCGGTCAAATCGTTGGCAAGGTAACTGATCCGAATGGCGCTGTGGTGGCCGCCGCAAACGTCACTGTAAAGTCTGTCGATACCGGACGCGAAACGACGGCGATTTCGGACAATGACGGAAGCTATACCATTAGCGCACTCCAGCCCGGCCTCTACGACGTTACGGTCCAGGGCGGGAACTTCAAAGCCAGTAATCAGCGAGTGCAGGTGACGATCGGATCGAAAGTTTCAGTCGACACGCAGCTCGCACTTACTGACGTCACCGGCGCAACGGTTAGCGTGATTGCCAGCGAAGGCGTGGAAGTCAACACGCAAACCGCGGAAGTTTCTAACATCGTTACCGGCACGCAGATTCGCGAACTGCCGACGTTGACCAGAAACCCGTACGATCTAATCGGCCTCGCTAGTAACGTTTCCAACGACGATCCGGGACCGGCCGTGCCGGGCGTTGGCATTTCCGGACGCGGCGCCGGTTTCAACATTAACGGGCAACGTGCGGCCAGCACCAACGTGTTACTCGATGGCGTGGACAATAACAATGTCTATTACGCTGCCCTCGGGCAAAACATTCCGCTCGATGCTGTCGGTGAATTCCGCGTCGTTACCAGCAACTTTTCCGCGGAGTATGGCCGTGCTTCGGGCGGCATCATCAATGTTATGACCCGCGCCGGCTCCAATGCATTCCACGGTTCCGGCTTTGGCTTCAATCGCATCTCGCGCTTGGCGTCGAATGGTTTCAACAATAACGCCAACGGAATTCCGCGTGGTGTTTTCACACGGAACCAGTTTGGTTACACCTTCGGTGGCCCGGCGGTTAAGGACAAGTTGTTCTTTTTCAATAGTACCGAATGGACGCGCGTTCGCAGTGCCGGCGATGTGCTCGCGGTTATACCGACGCAAGGGTTGATCAATGCTTCGTCAGCCGCGACACGCAATTACTTCGCTGCCTACTCGTTGCAAAGTACGCCCACTGGAACCGGTTACACCGTTGGCCAGTTAACCAACACTTTTGGCCTTCCTGCCGGAAACGCTTTTGCGGCGCTGCCGGCAAACCTGGAGGCTTTCCAGTTGGTACGATTTACTGAGCCAACAAACCTTGGCGGCGGCGTTCCCCAAAATGCTTACTCCATGGCGACGCGCGCCGACTGGAACGCGAGTGACAAGACTGTGCTCTACGGACGCTACGCCCGCGAGAGTAAGATCTTCTTTAACGGCACCACGGCGTTCAGCCCTTACACCGGGTTCGACACGCCGGCCACTACGCTGAACAACAACTTCCTGGTTTCGCTGACGCACACTTTTTCTCCGCGTCTACTTTCGGAAAGCAAAGTCGCGTTCAACCGCTTGAATGGCGACGCGCCTTATGGCGCCAATCCTGTCGGGCCGGGACTCTTTATGTTCCCGGGCGCGACGGGCACCATCGGCGGCAATCCGATCACGATGCCAGGATACTGGCCATACAACGCGGCGGCTTCGCCGGCAGGCTTCGGTGGACCACAAAATCTGGGTCAGGTTTACGAAGATGTGAGCTACACGATGGGTCGGCATCAGCTCAAGTTTGGCGGTCAATACGTCTACATCCAGGACACGCATTTCTTCGGCGCTTACCAGAACGCCGTGGAGAGTCTCGGAAATCAAGGCAACTACGCTTTGGCGCTGAACAATCTTGTCACGGGCAACATCAACCAGTTTCAGGCGGCGGTATTCCCGCAAGGAAAGTTCCCCGGCCAGAGTGTTAACCTGCCGGTGACACAGCCTGACTTCACTCGCAGCAATCGCTACAACGAGTGGGCAGCGTATCTCAATGACTCTTTCCGCTTGAGACCAAACTTTGTGCTGAATCTCGGCCTGCGTTATGAATACTACGGCGTGCAGCACAACAAGAACCCCGAGTTGGATTCCAATTTCTACTTCGGGAGCGGCGCCACCCTGCAGGAACGCATCCGCAATGGCAGCGTCCAGGTTGCGGGCGGCAGTCCAGTTGGTGGTCTATGGAGACCGGACCGGAACAATTTCGCACCGCGCGTCGGTTTTGCCTGGGACGTTTTTGGTGATGGCAAGACCAGCGTCCGGGGCGGATATGGTTTGGCGTACGAACGCAACTTCGGTAACGTGACGTTCAACCTGATCCAGAATCCACCAGCGTATGCAGTGCTATCGCTCTTCAATAATGTTGACGTAGCCAATCTGCAGATAACACCTAACAACGCAGGTCCGTTGGCCGGCAACTCACCGCCCACCAAGATCCTGCCGGCAACGAGTTTGCGTCACGTCAACGAAAACATCGTTAACGCGTACGCACACTTCTACAGCGCAGCATTCCAACGCGAGCTGACCAACGGAAGTGTTTTGTCGGTCGAGTATTCAGGTTCGCGCGGTCAAGCGCTCTATTCGATCTCGCCGCTGAATATTCAGGGCTCGGGAGCGTTCTATCTCGGAGATGCAGACGGCACTTCGCGATTGAACAATCAGTACTCCAACATCAACACGCGCGGCAATGAAGGCTTTTCTCGCTACAACGCTTTGATCGTAGCATTGGATGGCAATAACTTCCGCAACTCCGGACTCGGCTTTACGGCCCATTACACGTTCGCGAAATCAAACGACAACCTCAGTTCCACTTTCAGTGAAGGAGCATTCAACACGAATTTGGGGCTGACCAATCCGTACGATCCGAGTTTCGACTATGGTCCAGCGGACTTCGACGTGAGGCATCGTTTCGTCGGCAGCATGATTTGGCAGTTACCCTTCGCTAAAAACACCGATGGTATCGCCAAGGCACTGCTGGATGGTTGGTCAGTAACGGGCATCTTTAACGCCCGCACCGGCACGCCGTTCACCATCTTCGACGGCACGAATGCAAACCTCTCGAGTCCGAGGTTAGTAGCAAACACACCGTTGCGAATAAACGTGACCGATACCGGCCAGGGGAATTTCTTCAACTATATCGACCTGACTGGTCAACCAGTTGGAGCGTTTGGCAACGGGGTGTGCGGAGGTTGTTCCGACTTTGGCCCGTATCCGTCAAACATGACCCGGCGCAACCAGTTTCGCGGTCCCGGTCTCTGGAACCTCGATGCCGGCTTGAGCAGAAACGTGAAGTTGAATGAGAGATATAGCCTTCAGCTTCGCGCCGAGATGTTCAATGCGCTTAATCACGCGAACCTGTACATAGTTCCAGGAACGCTGGATGTAACAGCCGGGTTCGTCGGCGCCACCAAAGGCGTAACGCCAAATGGCAACGTCGAACGCCGCAACGTGCAACTGGCAGTGAAGTTTATCTTCTAAGCCGGAAAAAGCAGTAAGCGGTCAGCGGTGAGCAGTAAGCAGAACAACTTAGGTTGCGGCTGCTCACTGCTCACCGTTCCTGCTCCTGCTTCTGCTCCTGCCCCCGCCCCTGCTTTTGGAAGCCGCGCCCGATTGGCCGTCTGCTTAACATCTCAAGCCAAATCATTACGAAGTAGAAGGCGCGGATGCTCGGCGTTTGCGGGATTAGTGTATGAAGTTGAGCCCCAGGAAGTTTTACCTCTCTTTTGCAGTGCTGCTTGTTCTATTAACCGCCGCAACCGCACTGGCTGAGCCTTCAGCGAAAACGATTGACCAGATCAAACGCGGCGTCGTCAGCATTACCACTTATGACGATACCGGCAAGCCGCTGCTGTTGGGTGGCGGTTTTTTTGTGCAATCCAATCGCCTCGTCACCAGTAGCCACGTGCTCAAAGGAGCCAGCCGCGCCACCTTTCGAACGTTTGACGGAAAGAGCTATGCAATTGAAGGCATCGTCGCGGTGAAGGAAGACAATGATTTGGTGCTGCTACAAACTAACGCGCCGGCGAATGTTTATTTCTTATCGCTTGCTGCTAACGTTGAGTCGGAAGGCGAGACGGTAACACTGGTTAGCGCTTTGGATGACACGTCGTGGAAGGTTTCGACCGGCGTGACCAATAGTCTTTGGTACATCGAGGGCGCGGGCGAATACTTGCGCATCACTGCGGAAGTTCGTCACGGCAACAGCGGTTCGCCGATCGTTAACGACAAAGGCGAGGTCGTCGCTGTCGCTGCATTGCATATCGAAGCTAACGATGAACTGAGTTTCGCGGTGCCCGGAGAAATCATCAAGTCGTTAATCGACTTCAGTCACAAGCGCGCCCCACGACTGATACAGTTGAACAAACAGTGAGCAGTGAGCAGTGAGCAGTGAACGTACGAAAAAAAACTGCCTTTTCTGCTTACTGCTTACTGCTTACTGCTCACCGCTCTAAACGCCTCCTCGACTTGTCGAAACTCATCTTCGATACTGAGAATCAGTTCCTGGCTGTCGCGCAAGCAAGTCCCTAACCCAAGTTCTTTTCTTTCCAATTCCTCGTAGAGCGCCGCCATTCTGCTGGCTCCGATATTGGCGCTACTCCCTTTCATCAGGTGCGCAAGATGCCGGACTTCCGTTGCATTGTTACGTAACAGAGCTCCTCGCAAAACTCTAAGATTTTCCTCGGTATCACGGAGAAACAGATCAATTAACTCCTCGACAAAGTCGGGCTCGCCCGGTTGCTGCAGCTTCCGCAGTCCTTCCAGGACAGCACGACTGATCACACCTTCTGCCACGCGAGCATCCGGGTTGACTTCCCCTGCGTTCATCCAGGCGTGCTGTTCTTTTCCGTTTATCATTTATTTATAGTTTTCATTGACGAAATCTGATTTTTGGATAAAAATGCGGCGCAATGGCGTGGGGTTGCTGGGGTGAGGACAGTGACCCACTGAGGCTGAATGTCTCGCGCCACCGATTTGAGGCCGGGTCTAAACCCGGCCTCTCGGTTTTTGGGAGGAGCCTGACTATAACTAACCCGACTGCGTGAAGGTTTCATGCCCTTTATGCTCACTGTCATTGACCAAACACAGTTGCGGGATCGATGCGCAGTTGTTGTCGCGCCGCCAGGCACGGGAGTCCGGTGTTGCCTCGATAAAACTCCAGATGAGAATGTCGATACGAGCCGATCGAACCGCCAGGACCGCCTATGCTCCCGATGTGCACCCGGTCGCCCTCATAGTTAAGCTGAAAGTTCCTGACATGAAAGACTGCAAGCGTAACGTCGGTCAGCTTACCTAGCCGCGGGTAGTAAAACGTCATCACTGCATCAGTCGGACTCGGCTCGTTACTGTGAGTTGTGAAGCCGGTGGGAATGTAAAGATCCGTATCGCCGGTGCCATCAACGCTCCCGTAGAGGTGCATCGCAAAGGAAAGATGACCGCGCAACACCCTGCCGTCGTCGGCGATCTGGTCGCCTCGATAAAGTGGGTACTGGCGGCCCAAGCCTGAGGGCTCGAAGCCATTGGCAGCTGCGACAGCACCGGGCCCGCCAAATATTGCTGCCAGTACTGAGTCGGATGCGGCCATTGCTCTCGAGTAGATCGCGCGCGTGGCGTTAGAGGGAATGTGCTTCGCTGCCAGGGGAGCAGCGCTAATGGGAGCAGCGGCAATGGAAGCGGGGGCGTGCGCAAACCGCACCTCGTCTGCGACCGTCCAGGTTTTTCTTAATCTCTTCGCGTTGGCAAACCAGCTTTGCGCCACTGAGCTGACGTAATCATTCGTGTAGTTAAAGGTCAACGTTCTTCCGCGATCGTCGTTAATGCTTCGCAACAATGCTTCGTCGGTGTAGTCGAGATTAATCACTTCGCCGCGGCGATCGCTAATCTGGCGACAGTGAAGTTCGCCGTCCCCGAGGAGCGCAAAGGTGTAGACAGTTTCGTCGCTAGTGGTTAGGACTTTCAGACCGCCCTTTTCTTCCAACCGCAGGTTCAATTTTCCGTTCGCCGCAAAGTTTTTGCCGTCTTTGCTTCTAACAAGCTCAACAAACTCAGCCCTTCGTCCCGCCAGCTCGCCTGCGTTGCCACGTTTCCCGGCAACGTCATCTTTCTGAACAACCACGAGGACATACTTGTGCGCCCGTTCGTTGTAGTAGAGAGATTGAAAGAGGGGAAACTCAAACTGGTCCATTCGATAGGTCAGGGACTGGTCGAGCCCGCCGCCGATGCGATCCGGAAGATTGATCAGGGGCACGCCTTCGTCATTTAGATTCCAGCGGTAAAGCGAAGTTGAATACTGAGTCGCCGGCGCTACACGCTCGACACCGGCGACACTCGCCGCAATTACCACCTGTGAAGAGAAAGCGGTTGGATCGGTTACAGCGAGAATCGCTACACCTAAAACCAGCAGCGTTGCGGCCAGTAATATTCGTAAAGAGAACCGATATTGAGTATGCATGAGATGCCCGTAGTGGTTGGTTTGTGACCCAGCCGGAATGAACCGGGAAACGAGAGAGCGAAGGCCGAGTTTTGCTTTGTAGATTTGACGCTGCGGCTTTGTTGAGGCGCCGAAGTGTCTCCAGAAACAGGGCTGATTCTGGGCGTCTAGTTGAAAGTCACCTTGTACTTTCACTAAACCGAAATGACCACCAAATGATTGGTGGGACGGCGGGACTTCGCAAGCATCGTGCCGTCATACTCCGCAAACCCGAAGACTCCAACCGTTTCGCGACCAGGCGTTTTTGCTGGCAATCTGCCTGGCACGATCCGTGCGACATGAGCGCCAGGTAGTTCTGAAGGCACTGTGGACGCCTTCGGTGCGGCAAAAGTCCCAGTCGATCTACCACTCGTGTCCCTTAACGACCTGCGGATCTCGTGTGCATCCGGCCGCACGGTTCTGAGATTCTCGATCTCAAATTTCTTTTTGCGTAACACCACTTCTCTACAGCTTCCGGCAACCGACATGACTGAAGTTACCACTCCTCAACCCACCGCTCTGCCAGTGTGTTTTTACCCGACCGGCCAGCGGCCCACCATGGACGCTGTCGAGCCTCAAGCGGACGCTTCGGATCGCCGCATCCTGATTGTTGACGACGAGGAACCCATCCGTAACCTCTTTGCAGGTTTTTTAAGTGAGGATTATGAATGTGCAACTGCCGCCTCAGCAGATGAAGCCTTAGCCATACTCGCCACCAAAACTTTTGCGCTAGTCATTTCTGACATGATGATGCCTGGGCGGAACGGTGTAGAACTCTTGCGCGAAGTCAATGCCCGCTTCCCTGAAACGGCGGTCATCATGATCTCGGGCATTGATCGTCCGCAGCGGGTTCGCGACGCGCTACGCCTGGGAGCTTTCGATTATTTGATCAAGCCATGCGATTTGGACGTTTTGGCACTCTCAGTGGAACGCGCGCTGGAGCGACGTGAGCTGCACCGCACCACAGCAAGCTACAAAGCGCATCTCGAAAATCAAAACATCGAGCTCGCAAGCAGCAAGACCGAACTCCAGCGTTTGCAAGCTCAACTGGTGCATACGGAGAAGATGGCGAGCCTGGGCCAGCTGTCGGCAGGCATTGCGCATGAGCTGAACAACCCAGCCGGTTTTATCTATGGCAATGTTGATATTCTCCGCGATTATCTCACGGACCTCGAAAAGCTTCTCAAGCTTTACGATGAGATCGCGTTACCTACTGACTCCGCATCCCTGGTTGCAGCTCTGAAGAGTGAGATCAACTACGAAAAACTGGTGGGTGATCTCAGTTCAATCATCGTCGACTGTCGCGAAGGCGCGCAGCGAATATGTGATGTAGTCAAGAACCTGCGACTGTTTTCGCGGCTCGATGAAGCAGAGTTGAAGAAGGTTGATATTCACGAAGGCATTGATTCGACGCTCCGCCTTCTCTCTCGTTACTACGGTGGCGGCAAGATTGTGCTCTACCGCGACTACGCCGAGTTGCCTTCAGTTAATTGTTACGCGGGACAACTAAATCAAGTCTGGATGAACCTGCTGGGAAACGCCGCCCAGGCCTTGAACGGTCAAGGTGAGGTAAACATCTCAACCAGTCTTGATGATGATTGGATCACAGTCGCTATTAGTGACAACGGCAAGGGCATCGCCGAAGAAGACCTGCCCAGAATTTTTGATCCCTTCTTCACTACCAAGCCTGTCGGCGAAGGAACTGGCCTGGGACTTTCGATTTCCTACGGCATCGTCGAGCGTCACGGGGGCGCGATTACGGTCACCAGCAAAGTCGGTTCGGGAACGACTTTTGTCGTAAAGATTCCTGTTTGTGCTGCTGGGCTTGAACTACCAAAAGCTTAGTCGAAACCTGGTCAAGAGAATACTGTTACCTGGAGAACAAGAATGTCTTACAAACTATTGATTGTTGATGATGAACTCGCCAACCTGCGACTGCTTGAACGGCTGTTTTCGCGAGACTATGAATGCCTGACGGCTTCTTCGGGAGAAGAAGCGGTTCGCCTGCTCGAGCAGCATGATGTCGCGATCCTGCTGAGCGATCAACGCATGCCGGGCATGACCGGAATCGATTTACTGCGACACACCGCGCGCTTGCGTCCACACATGGTGCGAATTCTGCTAACAGGTTACACGGACGTCGAAGTTCTCGAAGAAGCCATCAATTCCGGCCTGGTTTACATGTACGTCACCAAGCCCTGGAATAACGAAGACCTAAAACTCAAAGTGAGTCGTGCTTGCGATCACTACGAGAGCAATAAGAAGAGCAGCGCGCTGGTGACGGCCAATCATCGGCTGCTCGGGAGACTGCAGGAGATCAAGTTGCGCGTGGTTGCCTCTCTAAGCGAGATGTTGCGAGTGAGAGATGAGTATGCTCACTCCCATGCGGTCCGCGTTCGCGATTACTCCGACATGATTGCGCGCAAGATGGATCTTAGCGAGGCGGAGATTGACGAGTTGTCCGCGGCAGCCATGTTACATGAGCTTGGTGACGGAAATTATCCAAAGGCATCGCCGCACGCGCGCGCCTTTTCTGACTCAGCTATGTCGGCGTCGGCACATGCGGAAACTGAGAGAAAACTCCTGGCGTCAATTCCGGATCTTGCAAACGTGTCAGACTTCATAAAGTTTTATCGAGAAAATTACGACGGTTCAGGCGCTCCCAGTGGACTAGCGGCTGACCAGATTCCCTTGCTTAGCCGGATATTGCGCGTGGCTGTCGAATACGATTTGATGGTTCAACCGAAACCTCCAGCGGCTTCCATGAGACATGAAGAGGCAATGAGATTCTTGTCGCAGCGCTCGGGGAAACAATTTGATCCGCAAATCATTGCCATCATGTCTCAACTCTCGGATGATGATCTGCCGCAGGACTCAACGACCTCGGATGAGTCCTTCAGCCAGTTTGATGAAGAAACCATAGTCGAGTCGGGCCAGGTCGACGCGATGTATTACTAGCGCTTAGAGGCGCTCCGCTTCTAACTCCAAACGAACAAACCCGCCGCGCGTAACCTCAACCCTCCTCGGAATCTCGCGCCTCTCTCGGTTCACAAGACCGCTATGAAAGCATCACTGATCATCTCCATCTTGTTGTTGTCTCTTTCCGCGGGTCCTCGCATTGAGAAAGCACGCGCCGTGAACGCTTGGCTTAACGCGCCGGCAGTAAGCACCGCTTGGCCGGAAGATGCGCTCGTGAACGTTTACTTTGTCAGGGACATGTTTTCCGCGGGCGAAAGACAAACGCTCCAGGAAGCCATGGAAAATTGGACGAAGCGATCCGGAGCACGTGATGTAGGAATCAGTTTTGTATTCGCGGGAGAAACCGGCGGCCTCATTGATTGCGAGCGTTGCCTGACAATTGCGAGGCAAGGGTTTTCCGCAAACGCAGAACGCGTGGCCTTGAAGGTCCTACGCCAGGATGAAAGCGGCCGGCTGCTATCAGCCTGGATCGCGATGGAGCACGTCGCCGCGACTCCGGCAACCCTCAAAAATCAATTGCTGCAGGCGCTGGAACGTGGGCTCGGAGTCAGCGACTCTCGGATTTCTAAAAACGCACGCTAAATGAATACGCACAGCTCAACCACTCAAGAGGCAGCCACTTGCGCCTTCAACGAATACGATCGGCTACTAAACCGTTTGGCAACACTTGCACAGTCGTTGAGTTCTGCTCGCGACTTAACTGCGATCTACCGCGCACTGTGTGATTTCACAATTGCTTCTGCCCCCTGCTCGGGACTGGTAATCACGATCTACCATCCCGACAAAGACGTCCGAGAGGGTGTCTACCTCTGGACCGATGGCGAGGAAGTGTTACCCGCCGATGTGCCCCTGATCCCAGTAGGCGCAGGCCTCACCGGACAAGCAATCAGGAGTCAGGAGATCATTGTTTCCGACGACTACATGAAGGACCAGTCAACTCGTCCACGAGTTTGGGTAGGCTCGCGGGATGATAATGATCTTCCCCGGCCGGCGCTGATTGCACCGATGACGATCATGGGTCGCGTGGTTGGCACCCTCGAAATTCAAAATATCGAGGGCAAGCTCTATACAAGTGAGCATGTGACGGCCATGAAAATGGCGGCCAACCTGGCCGCGAGTGCGATCGACAACGTTCGCCTCCTCGAACACGAACGTGAACAGGCTTTCAGACTGCAGCAGTCGCAGAAGATGGAAGCGATTGGCAACCTCGCGGGAGGTGTGGCTCACGACTTCAATAACCTCTTAACCGTTATCCTCGGCAACACGGAACTGGCCTTCGACAAGCTTCACGAAGCTGATCCACTACGACCTCGTCTGGTCGAAGTCGATAAAGCTGCGAAGCGCGCCGCGGTGCTCACGCGTCAACTATTGGCGTTTGGGCGGCGTCAACAAATGGAACGTCGCAACATCAAGCTCAATGAAGTAATCGCCGAGATAATGAAACTGCTCAACCGCATCATCGGAGCAGACGTGGAAGTGAACGTAAAAGCCGGCTCAAACTTGTCCACCATCTCTGCTGATCCGGCGCAGATCGAACAGATTGTGATGAACCTTGCCGTCAATGCTCGCGATGCGATGCCCGAGGGCGGACAACTCACGATCGAGACAAGCAACGTGACACTCGATCAGAGTCACCAGCGCCAGTACTCGTATATTCAGCCCGGCAAGTATGTTGAGTTGCAAGTGAGCGATACCGGAACAGGAATGGACGAAGCCACCAAGGCCCGCATCTTCGAACCGTTTTTCACCACTAAGCAAGTCGGCAAAGGTACGGGCCTCGGATTGTCGATGGTCTACGGAATCGTAAAGCAACATGACGGCTACATACACGTCTACAGCGAACCGGAAAACGGAACAATATTCAGAATATTTCTGCCGATTGTTGAAGGTGCGGTTGAGAAGGACGAGGTTTACGCTGAACCTGATACCCTTGGCGGAACTGAAACTATCCTGCTCGCCGAAGACGATGAGGGTTTGCGAAGACTGGCGTGTGATGTCTTGGACCACCTGGGCTACTCGGTGTTACTGGCCAGCAATGGCGAAGAGACTGTGCAGGTCTTCGAGCAGAACCGCGGGCGGGTTGATTTGCTTCTGCTGGATGTCATGATGCCGCAGATGGGTGGGCCGGAAGCGTATGAGCGCATCCGCCGAATAGACGGTGAGGTGCCGTTGATTTTTATGACTGGTTACAGTCAGGACCTGGTGAAGAGCCGCTTCATAAAACAAAACATCGATGTTGGTGAAATGGGCGCGGTAATAATTCAAAAGCCTTACAGCATCGAGATGCTGGGACGAAAGATCCGCGAAGTCTTGGATGCCCGCAGCAGCGTAAGACCCGCGGAATAACTTAATCAGCCAATCGCTAATTAACGATTCAACTCGCGCGTCCATCCCTGCCGGATGGATTGGAGACAAAAAGACGTGGCAAATATCCTGTTGGTTGACGACGAAGAACAATTGCGATCAATGCTCAGGCTCGTGCTGGAAGAAGCCGGACATGTTGTTCAAGAAGCCAGTGACGGGCAAAAAGCGCTGGAGAGCTTTAAGCGCCAACAACCGGATCTTGTCGTAACCGATCTCGTCATGCCAAACAAAGAAGGCATTGAAACGATCATGGAACTGCGACGGATACGTCGCGACATGAAGATTATCGCGATGTCGGGCGGTGGACGTAACAATGCAAACGATTACCTGGCTTTAGCCAAGCGCTTTGGCGCTTGTATGACTCTGACGAAGCCGTTCGCCAACCAGGAAATGCTCGACGCCGTAACGGCGGCTCTCGCAAACTGAGTTTAGTTTCCGGTCCTTCGGGCTAACGCCAGCATCCGGCGCTACCGCGCGCGGTTCTGCATCATCCCTTTCCTGACAAACTTTTCTTGAGCACCGACATCAGGTCGATAACATTTCCCTTCTCGCGCTGTTCCGTTTCGACCTTAACAACGTTCTTTCGTTGCCGACTCTTCTTCTTCACGAGTTTTAGAAGTTTAGCGGTTTGTTCATCTGCGAGTTTGCGCGGCGACAACTGCGTTTTTGACTTACTACTAATTAGTTTCTCAAACTTACGCACCATTGCCGGGGGCGACTTTTTCTTTTTTGGTAAACCCACATCCGCGGGCGAACGGAGCTCGTCAGCAAACCGCATCGTCTCCGCGCGCAAGATGCCATGCTCGGCGAATATTGCCACAAGATATTCCTTGCCGCGCATTACAAACGTCGCCAGGCCCGCATGGTCGCCCTTCTCCATAGTCTCGGCCAGCAGTTTGTAGGCTTTCTCCGAGCCTGAGCCAGGCGTCAGGAAATAGCCGCGCTCGAAGAACACCGGCGGAATAGAGTCTTCAGGAACAAAGCGTTGCAGATCAATGTCGCGGCTTTTTTCCGGCGCCAGTCGTTCCAGTTCATCGTCAGTGATGACGACGTACTTGCCTTTTTTGACTTCATAACCCCGCACCATCTGGTCGGCATCGAGCTCGCGTTCCGTTTTCTCATCGTAGTAGCGACGCGCGAGCGGCTCACCCTCCGCGCTCAACATGCGTAAAGGCGCCCGACTGCTTTTGTTGGCGGGGAAAAGATCGACGGGCACGCTGACCAGACCGAAGGTTAAGGTCCCCGACCAAAACGGTCGCGGTCCAGCCGGCTCGCCGTTAACATGGTCGAGATTGCCGTTTCTTTTTTTTGCGTATTTAGGCAGCGCGCTTCTCCTTTCCGAGCGAGCGCAGGCTCTTCTCGAGTACGCTGTCGAGCGACGCTGCTTTGCGTTTCGATTTCACTGCGTGAAGTCTAGGCGCTTTGCCCCGTGCCTTCTTCTCTATGAACTCCATCACTCGTTCGCGGTATTCGTCCTTATAGTCCTTGGCCTTAAACTCGTCTTCCGCCAGCAGCGACACCAACTGTTTCGCCATGCTGAGTTCCTTTTGGGTAGGCGCGCGACCTGCCGGCTTGGGCAGATCTTTGGCCGAGATCACTTCTTCTGCGTTACGCAAAGTAACCAGCATTAGATAGTCTCCTTCGGCGCGCAGCACTCCCATGTAAGTTTTATTTCGCATTACCCAATGAGCAACTCCTTCGCGATTACGATTTCCGAGCGCCTCAACGAGCGCGAAGTAATTCTTAACGTCGCCGTCCGGGGCCAGGTAGTAAGGTCGTTCGTACCATTGCTGACTGATCGCTTCCGTTGGAACGAACTCGGTAATTTCGATATCGCGAGACGGTTTGGAATCAAGTGCCTCCAATTCGGCTTCGGTAACAATGACAAACTTACCCGGTTCGACCTCATAGCCTTTCTGGATTTCCTCCTTTGCGACTTCATCGCCGGAGTCAGGACTAACCATCCGCTGCTTCACGCGCATGAGATGCTTCTCATCGAGGATGTGAAAACGGACAGTGCGATCAGTAACACCTGAGTACAGCTTGACCGGAATCCTGGTCGCACCTAGTTTCAGCTCGCCTTTCCAAATCGCGCGCGCGGTCATGCTCAACCCTTTCACCTGGCTAGTTTGCTGTTCCGAGGTTTTGCTCAAAACATCCAGGGCATGAAAACTCGAAGGTAGTCGTCAACTGTGCACAAGACGGGCACATCACTCCATCACAATCGACGCAACGAATTTCCGTGTGAAATGCGTACGCCTGTTTGCATGTCGAACACTCTTCTATAGCTTCGCTTAGCCACCAGGGCGAAATTGCCTGTGGTTTTTTAGCTGCTTTGACCATGGTGGAAAATCATAAGGCAGTTTCGGTTCCACAGGGTCGATTGCGGATTGCTGAATGCGGAGTGCGGATTCCAAGAGCCGTCGATTGGGGAGGTTCGGATTGCGGAGGCGTCATTCGGAGATCAGTCGAATGGAGATTCAGTTTTTGGATGCCATTCCGCAATCAGCAATCCGAAATCCGCATTCGAACTATTCGTAGCGGAGCGCTTCGATTGGATCGAGACCGGCAGCTTTGCGCGCTGGGTAGTAGCCGAAAAAGATTCCGACCGCGGCGGAGAAAATCACTGAGCCAATAATTGCGAGGCCGGAAATTAGCGTGGGCCAACCCAACAGTTTTGGAATCGAAGCAGAGACAGCAACTCCGAGGACGATACCAATGAAGCCGCCCGTCAAACTGAGCACAATCGACTCAATCAGAAACTGGCTGCGAACCGCCGATGAGCGCGCCCCGATTGCCATGCGAATACCAATCTCGCGAGTTCGCTCGGTGACTGAAACCAACATGATGTTCATAATGCCGATACCGCCCACCAGCAGCGAAACACTGGCAATACAGGCGAGCAGAAGCGTCATGGTGTTATTCGTCTCGTTTGCGGCTTCGGCAATGTCGGTCATGTTACGAACGGTAAAATCATTCGCCTCGTTGCTCCCAAGTTTGTGCCGCTGTCGCAGCAGATCGGTGATCTGCTCCTGGGCAGTGTAGGTGGCGTCCTGTGAAATGGCAGACGCATAGGCAACTTGCAGTCGCGGACTGCCCAGCACTTTCTTCTGCACGGTTGTGTACGGCGCAAACGCAATGTCGTCCTGGTCGCGCCCCTGTTGGTCCTGTCCTTTGCGCACCATTACCCCGTTCACTCTAAATGGCAGGTTCGCAACTCGCAGTGTTTGTCCAACCGGGTCCGTCCCGGGAAACAAATTCTCGGCGATAGTTTGTCCAATAACGATCACGCGGGCTGCGGTTCGCACGTCAGCATCCGTAAAGAATGTGCCGCTCTGGATCGTCCACTTGCGAACATCGGGATACTGTTCACTCACGCCCTGAAGCTGCGTATTCCAATTCATGTTGCCGACCACGAGCTGAGTTCGGGAGTTAACGGTTGGCGTAACCATCGCCACGCTTGGCACTTCCCGTTTGATCGCATCAAGGTCATCGACAGTCAGCGTGTTTGTGCCGGTATCGCCAGTACCGCTGCGGACCCCACCGACGTTCTGAGCGCCGGCACTAACAAAAAGAAGATTCGTGCCGATGCTTTCGATCTGCGCCTGCACCGAAGCCTGCGCTCCCTGGCCGATGCTGACCATAGCAATGACTGCCCCAACGCCGATGATAATTCCCAGCATCGTCAGGATAGCGCGCATCTTATTTCGCACCAGAGCACGAAAGGCGACTCGAATGATCATTGAAAGGTTCATTGGTTTGTTGGCACTGACTCTCCGCAGATTTCGCAGATTACACAGAGTGTCGATACTTGCGAGCAACGCCTTATGATTATTCCTTGCAACCTCCCAGGCGCTTCTCCTCTCTGTGTAATCTGCGCAACCTGCGAACAATTAGTCTTCTTCATCATCGTCCTCAATTACCGGCGGCAGATTCTTCAACTCCTCCGCTGCATCCCGCTGGTTCTCAATCTGATAATCCTTCTTGATCTTCCCGTCTTTGAAGACGACTACACGCTGGGCATAGTCAGCAATGTCTGGTTCGTGTGTTACCAGGACGAGCGTTATCCCCCGCTCGCGATTGAGTCTCTGAAAAATCTCCATAACTTCGACTGACGTGCGCGAGTCGAGGTTACCCGTAGGCTCGTCGGCGAGAATCAGCGCCGGATTATTAACCAGGGCCCGCGCTACCGCGACGCGTTGTTGTTGTCCACCTGATAACTGGTTTGGATGATTCTGTTCGCGTCCCGCCAAACCTACTGCTGCCAATGCCTCGAGCGCTCGTTCGTCCCGTACGCTGCTGTTGACTCCTGCGTAGAGCATCGGCAGTTCGACGTTCTCCAGCGCTGAAGTTCGCGATAACAAGTTGAACCCCTGGAAGACAAACCCGATCTTCTTACAACGAATATCGGCCCGCTCATCTTTCGACATCTGTGAAACGTCTTCACCGTCAAGCACGTAATGTCCCCGCGTTGGTTGATCCAAACAGCCGAGGATGTTCATGGTCGTCGACTTTCCCGATCCTGAGGCGCCCATAATCGCTACGAATTCTCCTTCACGGATCGTCAGCGAAACTCCGCGCAACGCGTGCACCTCAACGTCACCCATCGTGTAAGTCTTGTGGATGTGATCCAACTGAATCACGGGACGCGCTTCCGGCTGCTCCGCGAGAGCGGCAGCATTGACCGTTAACACTTGTGGTTCAGTTATGAGCGTTGCTGACATTGTTTCCACCTTCGAGCAGACATCATGTCTGTCTCATTCGGTCGACCATTCTTAGTTACGTCTGCCGCCGCCGGGTGCGCCCGTGCGTGGCGCGCCGCCAAATCCTGGAGCGGCGTTAGTATTTTGCGTTCGGGTGGCGCCGGTGATTGTCTGACCCGTGACTACCAGTTCGCCTTCCACCAAATTGCCTTCCACAACTTCAGTCGCAGCCCCGTCGCTTAGTCCCACCTTGATGCGGCGTGACTGGAGTTTGCCATCCTGGCCCATCACCCAGATCATCCGGGTTTGTCCTGGGAGCACCGGCGCAGTTGGCGGCGCAAAGTTGCTCTGGCCGCTTTGCTGGTCGCCAGATGCGGTCTGCGGAGTCGCACCATCTGCGCCATTCGCGTTGTCGCCCTGGGCCCGCTGCCGTCGTTGGCTTTGGCCTTGGCCTCCTGAGCCTGCGGTGTCGCCACTTCTGCCAAGTCGCTGGCCGGATGCGTCGGTTGGCACAAAGCGAAGCGCCGAGTTTGGAACTTTCAAAACGTTATTGCGTTCGTCGATAGTGATCGTCAGGTTTGCGGTCATACCTGGCTTCAGTTTCTGCTCCGGGTTGTTAACGTCGATGACGACGTTGTACGTAACTACGTTCTGCACGTTCACGGGATTAAGCCGCATCTGCTCAATCTTGCCGTCGTATTCTTTGCCCGGAAACGCGTCGACGGAAAACTTCACTGACTTCGCCTGTTCCACCAGGCCGATGTCCGCTTGATCGATGTTGGCGATTACCTGCATCTGCGTCAGGTCTTTGGCAATTGTAAAAAGTGTCGGCGCCGAAAGGCTGGCCGCGACGGTTTGTCCAACATTCACGTCTCGCGAAACCACGATGCCGTCGATTGGCGAAGTAATAGTTGTGTGCGCAAGGTTCACCTCGGCGAGCCGTAGCGCAGCCTCAGCTTGCTGAACTTGCGCCTGGGCTTGCTGCACCTGCGCTTGCGACTGCTGCACCTGCGCCTGCGACTGTTGCAGCTGCGCCTTCGATTGCGCGATGCCTGAGCCTGCCGATGATTGTTGACTGAGGACCGCTTGATTCAATTGTGCGGCTGACTGGTTGTAACGCGCTTCAGCGGTTTTGTAGGCGGTGTTCGCCAGATCGTAATCCCTTTGCGCAATCACGCCGCTTTTCATCAAAGATTCCTGCTGCCTTAGAAAAGCCAGGGCGTCGTCGAGTTGGGCCTTCAGCACATCAACGTTAGCTTGCGCGCTGGAAACGCCGGCCTGATTGTTTTGCACGGTTGACGATGCTGCCTGCGCTTTCGCCTGAGCGTCGCTGACACCAGCCCTCGATCCGGCAACGGTCGCAATTGACTGTTGCAAACTGGCGCGGGCCTGCTGCAAATTCGCACGCGCCTGATCGACCTGAGCCTTGGGGACAGAAGGGTCGAGCTGCGCGATTATCTGACCTTGTTTCACGATGTCGTTGAAATCAACATTCAGAGCCGAGATTGTTCCTGACG
Source organism: Pyrinomonadaceae bacterium (assembly GCA_036009765.1). Lineage (GTDB taxonomy): Bacteria > Acidobacteriota > Blastocatellia > Pyrinomonadales > Pyrinomonadaceae > PSRF01. The sequence continues at coordinate 227,892 of DASYLB010000040.1, forward strand.
CCTGACTACCCACTTGCACCGTGATTACTGCCTGCAAAGCACCCGTTGCTGTGACTGTATTGCGCAGATTGCCGCGTTCAACCTTTGCGGTCATATACTGCGGAGCGCTGGACTGGTTGCCCCAAAAATAAAAACCAGCTAACGCAAGTACAGCCAGCCCGCCACCACCTAACAGAAGTTGCTTCTTGCGGCTGAGAAGTTTTTTCCAGCTCTGACTTATCCAGCTCGTCGCCTTCTCGGTTCTGACGCCACTGATGGGTAGATGTTCTTTAATAGTTTGACTCGACATATTCACACTCTGTTATCGCTGGATTTCAGTACAGTCTTCCACTACCAATAAGCTAGACACAGCAACCATCATTCCGGTTACAACATCGACCAAGAAAAACACAGAATCGAGACAAAGAAATTCGACATTTTTCCCGTTCATGAAAAACGCCTTAAGAAAGTCGATGCGACGGGCTGCCGATGTGAATATGCGGCCCAGTCGCAACGCCGGGAATCGCACCACGAAAAGCCAGAAACGGAATTCCCTGGCTCTGTAGATAATCGATTAGAGCTCTTCCCTCTGTACTGTCCGGATGCACGGCCACATCAACCGCATTGCGATGGTCCCAACCAAGTCGGTTGTGCGTCGCCGATTGTCCTACGGCACTTGTGGGTAACAACTTGCCAAACTTGGCAGAAAAGAAACCCTGGACTTCGCCAAGATCACCAAGCGACCAGCCGCCCGTGCCGCTGTAACGAAGGATGGTCGCGGTTGTGTTGAGAGTTCCGAATTGCTTCGAAACAAGCTTGGTCTTGTTGGCTGCCGCAGTCTTCGCCAATTCCTGCTCGGCGCGAATCTCTCCGATCATGTTGTCAGTGTCAGCGATCTGTTTTTGCGTAGCCTCTACCTTTCCCCGGAGAGGCTGCCAATGCTTGTTCGCTTTCTTCCAGTTCCGACTTGGCTACGAGCCCTTCCGCGACGAGGGCTTTTAGTTGTTCGAGCTTCGCTCCCGCTTCGCTTACTTGCTTTTCTTGAAGCGCCAGTAGTTGCTGGCTGCTGGTTTTGTATTGTTGAGTGGCTTGAATCAGGTTCGGAGCAGACGAATTCTCGTCAGGTTTTGTGGCCGGTGCTGTTTGTGCCTTCGCCAACCCGCTCGAAAAAAGCAGAATAATTACGCTGAAGAAAAACATTCCTTTGGATGTGCTCGTAAGTCTCTTCACTTCTAACTAGACACCAAAACGAGTCAGTCGGTTACAAGCGTAAGCTGATAGTCGCAGGTCAAACTGCGTTTGGTCGGTTGTAACCATTTCGCTGCTTACGGTGTCTTACGAGTCGGGAGGCTAATAACGGCCCTCCATTTGGAAATTCAAACGAACCAGGAGTAAAGGAAGAAAATGATTAAATTAGGAAAGATTAAGACGCTGACTATCGCCTCCCTGTCGGCCGTTGCTTTAGCCGCGCCTATTGCGTTTGCGCAATCAACCACCACCACTCAGGACTCAACCCAGGTAACCGGTGAGCGCCATGGCGGTCACGGCAAAGATTGGGGCGGCAGAAAAGGCGGCCGTGGTTGGGGACGCGGTGGACATATGCGCGGCATGATGTTTGGTGGAATTAACTTGACCGATGATCAGAAAGCCAAGATGAAGGAGATCGGTCAGAGTTTCCGCGAACGGACCAAGTCGCTGCATGAACAACTCCGTGCTCAACGCCAGGGCTTGCGTCAAGCGGGCGAGGGCGGTACGTTCAATGAAGCGTTAGCCACTCAGAAACTGCAAGACTCAGCGGCGCTCCAGGCCAAACTGATGGGCGAGCAGTTTAAAATGCGTCAGGAGATGCTTTCGGTGCTGACGCCGGAACAGAAAACACAGCTGGAACAGAAGCGTGCTGAGTTCAAGGGCAAAAAGGCCAATCACGGCGCGCGGAAAGTTCAGTAAGTAATCCGCTGGGCGGCTGGGAGCGCAGGCAAGCTGCCTGCTCTCCCAACCCAAAAAGTCGTTGAGGGGCGGGCCTCCTGTCGCACGGTCACGAACAGGATTCAGACTTGGACTTGGCGCGCGCCGCGCGTGAAGGCGATGAGTCTGCCTTTGAGGAGATCATGCGACGCTACAGTCCGCGAGTCTTCAGGTTTGCGGGCAAGTTCTTTCAACAAAGAACTCTGGTAGAGGAAGCGGCGCAGGAAGTTTTTTTGAAAGCATTTACGGAACTCGGCAGTTACGAAGGGCGTGGCTCGATGGAGGGTTGGCTGACTCGAATTACCACCAACACGTGCCTTAACTTGCTGCGCAGTTCAAAACGGCGACCAGAATTGACAGTCTCCGACTTGACTGAAGACCAGACCGACTGGTTAGACAAGAATCTGGCCAGCGCCGCGGCGGAACGACATCAGTCAACTGAACGCAGTTTGGTTGCAGCAGATTTAGCAGGGCGCGTTTTGCAGACAATGCGTGGCGACGACCAATTGGTTTTGACAATGATCGACGGCGAAGACGCTTCGGTTAAAGACGTGGCTGAGCTGACCGGGTGGTCTGAATCGAAGGTAAAAGTCCAGGCCTTTCGCGCGCGGCGCAAGATGCGGGAAGCAGTTGAGAAATTGTTGGCGGGAAGAAAAGGCGGCCAGCGCAGTTTAGGCAGTGCGAGGAGTTGAGATGAGAGACGAACACATCATTAGTTTATTAGAGAACGCGCCGCTTCGGAGTCTCACCGAGAACGATCTGGCAACGATTCGGGTGCACACGGAAAGCTGTTCAGGGTGTCTCCAGTCATTTCAGGCGGCGCAAGTTTCCCAATCTCTATTGACGGAACGTGCCGCGGTTGAATTTGCGCCTTCGCCTTTTTTTCACACACGCGTGATGGCGACTCTGCGAGAACGACAAGCGGCAAATGACTCGTGGGCCTTAGGTCGACTGTGGCGAAGCGCCGGCGCGCTGGCTTCTTCGATGGTGGCTACCGTCGCCACGCTGGCGATTCTTACTTTTGTTATCCCTGAGTCACCGGTCGCAACTTCTCAGGTAAGTTCACTACCTAACGGTTACTCAGCGGAAGAAGTACTTCTCGAACAGACGCCACAAAGTGAAGAGGTGTCAGACGGTCAGCTGCTCACCACGATCTACGGCGGAGACGAAGAGACATCGAGGTAGGTTGAGAGATAGTTGGGAGAACCATGGACAACACCAACAAGAAGAAGTGGCAGGTTCGGCTCGCCGCGATTCTCATATTCCTGCTGGGATTTGCTGCCGGCGCTCTCGCGCTGAACGGTTACAAACGTTGGGGCCGGACCGGCGTAGTTTCGCGTCAGGATCGATTTGAGCGGATGCTCGACTCTCTGCAACTGAACGCCGAACAAAAAACGCAGGTGCAGCAGATACTCGCCGACACCAGAGGACAGCTCCAGACACTCAGAAAAGAATCAGAACCTCGAGTAACTGAAATTCGCAAGCAAGCTGACGAACGTCTACAGAAAGTTCTCACGCCTGATCAGTGGAAACAGTTTGAGCAGGAACGGGACAAGCTGCGCAGTCGCGATCGCCGCGGAAGAGAAGGCGGGTCTGGCACTCCGTGATTTGGCTCAGTTTCAACCTAGCCCCGCCTCGGAGTGCGGCGACCTGTCGCCGCTTTGGTCGACTGCGATTCCATCCAGAGCTTTTAGATTGAGTCTGCTTGCAGAGTTGTGTCGATCAGTCACCGTGGGCCAAGGCGGCGACAGGGCGCCGCACTCCAGGGAGATCCTTCTCTTTTTGAGGTGAACCAGTATCCTCGTTGCAAGAATTCCCGGATGAAACTAAACTGTGTGACCATTCAGACTTGGTTTTACAGAAGATTGAGCGCTCGCGTCCTCCGAGTACTTGAAATCTACGTCGCGTTGTCTCTAAAACTTCGTGTCAATCTCTGCTAGTCGCCCACCGCAGAGATCGGTCAAACAAGATGCTGAGAATGTGAACTTCCGAGCGCCCCTGGACTAATCGAGTTGAGCCTTGTTCCTGAAGTCCTGGTTCCGCTTCGATAAGTCTGCGCCACAACGCCTTCGTTGGGTGACTCTCTTGTTTGTCGACTTACCATCAGGTTCTTAAATGAGATGGCCGCCACTTAAGAAACAGCGTGTCTTTCCGCCTATATTTTAAGTAAGGCGTCGGATTCATGCGTACGGTCACAATAGCTCGTAATGGTTGCGACTTCCTCAAACATCACTAATCTCACACCGGCGGAAGCGGCTTTGCGCGAAAGTGAAGCAGTGCTGCGCAGCTTCTTTGACAGTGCGGGCGCGATGAGAGGGATTGTCGAACTCGAGCCGAGCGACATTTTCCACATTTCCGATAACGCGGTGACGGCGGCTTTCTTCGGCCAGACCCAGGAGTCCCTGCGCAACAAACGCGCGAGTGAAATGGGTGTTCCGCCGGACATCGTGAGTTTGTGGATTGGTCATTACCGCAATAGCCAGCTAACCGGCAAACCGATCACTTTTGAATATGCGCACCACTCAAGCAACGAAGAGCGTTGGTTGTCAGCCACTGTCACTTGTCTGGATTCGTCCTTCGGCGCTCGGCCTCGTTTCGCCTACGTCATCGTCGACGTCACCGAACGCAAGCTGGCTCAAAGCTCAGTTCGCGACGCGCTCGAGCGTGAAAAGGCTGCGCGATTCGAAGCCGAGGTAGTCAGGGACGCCAATCTTGCTTTGACGCGAAACCTAACTTTGGAGACGGTGCTCGCGACATTGCTTGAGCAACTAGGCAAATTGGTGCCGTTTGACAGCGCGAATGTGATGCTGCTCGAACGAGAATCAGAGTTTGTCATTCGCGCCTACCGTGGTTGCGAACGCTCGCGGCGCGCCATAGCGTCTGCCAATTTGAGCTTTGACCTCAATACCCATCCTTCTTTAAAGCGACTTTGGTCAACGCAACAAAGTGTAGTCATTGCTGATACCTACGCCGAACTCGCGTGGCAGAAAGTAGCCGGTACCGAGTACGTACGTAACTGGTTGGCTGTCCCCTTAATTGTGTCAGGCAAGGTCGTCGGCGTGTATTCAATGGATAAGTCGGAGCCCGGCTTTTTCACCGCCGAGCATGTGCGTTTGGCTGAGACATTAGCGCCACCGGCAGCGAGCGCAATTCGGAATGCGCAATTGTTCCAAGAAAGTCAACGACACCGGGAGGAACTTGAACAACGCATCGCCGAACGCGAATGTGTTGAGCAAGCCCTCAGACAGAGCGAAAGCTTCCGGCGAACGATCATCGAATCACAACCCGAATGCGTGAAGGTGGTAGGACAGGATTACCAGCTGCTCGACATGAATGCGGCCGGCCTGGCGATGATTGGAGCGAACAGCAGAGAGCAAGTGATTGGTCAATCGGTGCTCGAGCTGGTCGCGCCTGAATGGCGCGATCGCTTTGTACAACTCCATGAAAGAGTTTGCGCGGGGGAATCCCTGGTTTCCGAGTTCGAGATTATTGGGCTCAATGGCGCGCGGCGCCGGGTGGAGACTCACGCCGCCCCACTCCGGGCCCTGGACTCGAAAGTTGTTGCCCACCTCGCAATCACCATAGATATCACCGAGCGGAAGCGGGCCGAGGAGTCACTAAACATTTTTCGCAACCTCATCGATCGCTCAACCGACGCGATTGAAGTGCTTGATCCGCGCACGCTAAGTTTTCTCGACTGTAACAGCGCCGCGCATCAGACTCTAGGCTACACGCGTGAGGAGTTTCTCTCGCTCAGTGCTTTCGACATTGATCCACTCATCAATCCAGCGGCGGCGGCGGCGCTAATCGAGGAAATTAACCGGTCGGGCCATGTGATTTTCGAGAGTCTTCATCGGCGCAAGGATGGATCCACTTTCCCGGTGGAGATCAATGCGAAAACCGTTCGCTTGGAAAAGGATTATCGACTAGCTGTAGTTCGCGACATCTCGGAGAGAAAGCGGGCGCAGGAGAGACTTCAGGATTACGAAAAAGTCGTCGAGGGCCTGGAAGAGATGATTGTAGTGGTCGACCGGGAGTATCGATACCTGCTGGCAAACCGGGCATTCCTTGACTATCACAAGCTGAACAGGGAACAAGTAATCGGTCGTTCGGCTGCCGAAGTGGTTGGGGACGACGTCTTTGAGCAGTCGATCAGGAAACATTTGGACGAATGCTTCCAGGGCAAAGTCGTCAGATACGAAATGGCTTACGTTTATCCAGTCCGGGGCGAACGACAGCTATCCGTATCGTACTTTCCCATCGCTGGTTCGCGTGGCATCGATCGCGCCGCCTGTGTCCTCTCCGACATCACCGAGCAGAAACGCGCCCAGGAATCGCTCATGCAAAGCGAGAGTCAGCTGGCCGAAGCCCAGCGCCTGGCCAGTGTGGGCAGTTGGAACTGGGATCTGCGAACCCGGGTCGTAACCTGGTCCGACGAACTCTATCGCATCTTCGGAATTCCACCGCAAGAAATTCAGCTCGGCGCAACAGCAATAGAATTCATACATCCGCACGATCGAAATCTGGTGACGAGTACTATCGAAGACGCGCTAAGGACAAAAGAGGGATACAGTTTCTACTATCGGATTCACCGGCCTGACGGGGTTGAGCGGATGCTTCACTCCCGTGGGCTGGTTGTTTGTGACGACCTCGGAGAACCGATCAGGCTATTCGGAGCGACCCAGGATGTGACTGAACATCGCCAGGCAGAGGAGGCACAGCGCCAGACCGAAAAGAAGTATCGGGAAATTTTTGAAAACGCCGGGGAGGGGATCTTTCAATCAACCCCTGATGGAAGATTCATTGCCGCGAATCCCGCCCTGGCTCGCATCTGCGGCTTCGATTGCTCACGAGACTTGATCCACCCGCGAACGGATATTGCCGGAGATACCTATTGCGAACCGGAGCTCCGTGAAGAATTCAAACGACGGCTTGAAGCGTGGGGCGTGGTGCGCGAGTTTGAGCATCAAATGCTTCGCAAAGACGGGAGCAGAATTTGGATAATGGTGAACGCTCGCGTCGTACGCGATGAACAGGGCGAGGTTTCATATTACGAAGGAACCGTTCAGGACATAAACGAGCGCAAGCTCGCGGAAGCCAGGAGCGCTGCTTTCGCTACCCTGGCGCGCCGTCTGAGCGGCGCAATGACTCAGCTTGATGCCGCAAAGATCATCGCCGAGACTGCCGACAAATTGTTCGGGTGGGACTCGTGCAACCTCGACCTCTACGACGAGAAAAGCGATCTCGTGCAGCCGTTGCTGAATATGGACACCATCGCAGGACGACGAGTTAATGTGAGCGCTGCGATTTCTGCCCGCGCGCCCTCTCCGCGCACCAGACAAATCATTAACCACGGGCCCGAACTCAACTTGCGAAAAGAACCGATCGAGTTTGACGAAGATTCGATTCCCTTCGGCGACAAGTCAAGACCCTCGGCATCACTGATGGGAGTAGCGATTTGTCACGCTAAAACCGTGATTGGTTTGTTGTCGATCCAAAGCTACGCTCAGGGAGCCTACGACGGCTCAGACTTGAGAGATCTGCAGGCACTTGCTACCTATTGCGGCGAAGCTTTGAATCGGGTTCGCATTGAAGAATCACTGCGTGAGAGTGAAGAGCGCTATCGCGAGTTGTTTGAAAACGCCAAAGACGCTTACTACGTCCACGATCTTCATGGCCGGTATATCTCCGTGAATCGCGCCGCTGAGAACCTGGCCGGCCGCAAGCGTGAAGAGATCATCGGCCAGCGGTTCGGCGATTTTATCGCTCCCGAGCAGTTGCCCGCTGTCAGCGAAAAACTATGCCGCAAACTCATCGAGGAGGGAGAAACGAACTATGAGACCGAGGTGGTTGCCAGCGACGGCCGCAGAGTTCCGGTTGAAGTTACTAGTCATTTGATCTACGAGAACGGTGTCGCCGTCAGAGTGCAAGGCACCGCTCGAAACATCACTGAGCGCAAACGTGCGGAAGCAGCGCTTCGTCAATCTGAGCGTGAGTACCGTGGCTTATTCGAAAACGCGCGTGACGCAATCCTCATTATCGATCCGGAGCAGGAGATTGTCCTGGCAGTCAATCAACGAGCTTGCGAAGTCTATGGGATCAGCCGTTCAGAGTTTGTCGGTATATCCTTGCAGACCATCTCAAACAACGTTGAGCGCGGGCGACTGGTAATCAAGGAGACTTTGGAACAGGGGATGGCCCACGACTTCGAGACGATTCAGCGCCGGGGCGACGGCACAGAGATGTTCTTACACATCAACGCTTCGGTCGTGGAATACAAAGGACGGATCGCGATTCAAAGTATTAATCGCGACATCACCGAGCAGAAGCGCGCCGAAGAGGCGCTGCAGCGTTATCCGCGGCAGTTGATCGAAGCTCAGGAGGCAGAGCGGCAAAGCGTCGCGCGTGAGTTGCACGATCAGATTGGACAGGTGCTGACTGCTATCCACCTTAATCTGCAAGCGGTCAGGAAAACTTGTGAGACCAGCGAAGCGAGCGTGCTGATCGATGAAGGTGTTGCAATCGTGGATGAGGCGCTTGGCCAAGTGCGCAATCTTTCGTTTGAACTTAGACCATCCCTACTCGACGATCTCGGTTTGGCGGCGGCGCTGCGCTGGTACACCGACCGGTTTACACAGCGTACCGGGATTCAGGCCACTACGATGATTAGTCTTCCGGATCCGCCGGCGCGTCTCACAAAGGAGCTTGAGACTGCGTGCTTTCGGATTGCCCAGGAAGCCCTCACTAACGTGGTCCGTCATGCCCAGGCCAGGAATGTCGTCGTTAGATTGCAAAAGCTAAACGGTCAGATCCGACTCGCTGTCAAAGATGATGGTGTTGGGTTTGATGCCCATTCTCAAAATCGAGCGCCTTTCACTACTCATTTAGGACTTCGTGGTATGCGGGAACGCGCGCTCGCCCTGAGTGGACGCCTCGACGTCAAATCGTCCCCTCGTGGCACCCGGATTTCCGCAAGTTTCCCCCAATGAGAGCAAAAAAGAAGAGAGGGTATCAATCCGGTGAAATTTGACGATCTCACAACCGCTAGCACTCATGCTCTATCGGCATTTAGACCTACTTCTCTAAGGGATTCCCTGATTGTCTGTTTCTTCGGTTTCTGGGATAGTCCCTGCTACCTCCGTGAGGGCCCAGTAAAGTGTTCCGGAAGAATGCCGCAACCCTCTTCCTCGAACCGAACCTAGGGATTTTCGAGCGCTCTGAGGATTACTAGCCGTAAACCTCACCTTTCCCCCCAGAAGGGACTTTATTGCTTTGACCCATAGCCGTCTCCCGCTTACAGGTGACGTATGGTGAAAACTATCCAAGTAGTTCTGGCTGACGATCATGCACTCGTTCGCGCAGGTATTCGTGCGCTTCTTGAACGAATAGAGAAGGTGGAGGTCGTGGGGGAGGCCGGCAACGGTCAACAAGCTCTTGACCTGATTGAGGAACTTGATCCCGATGTCGTGTTACTGGATCTGACAATGCCCGGGCTCAGTGGGTTCGAGGTATTGAAAGAAACCAGCGAGAAGTTTCCTGACGTTAATATGATCGTGCTGAGTGTCCATGACTCGGAAGAGTATGCCTTTCACGCTTTGCGCTCGGGTGCGGTTGGATACCTACCCAAGAGTGCCGCAAGCACCGAGCTGGAAGCGGCAATTCACCAGGTGTTACGCGGAGAAAAATATCTCTCCCCCAGCATCGCCCCGGAGGCGTCGCTCGATTTCTCTAAAGAGACAGCTGAGACGCCTGGCGAATTGACGCCGCGCCAGATGGAGGTCCTGACGCTAATCGCTCATGGCTCTTCCACGCGGGAAGTGGCTAGCACTTTGAGCATTGCTGTGAAGACTGTTGAAACTCATCGGGCACAATTGATGGAACGATTGAATATTCACGATGTAGCAGGTTTGGTGCGATATGCAATTAAGAAAGGATTGGTAAATCTCGACAAGTAGCGAGGCTGATAATGGGTTCGACGAGACTACCAACTACGAATAGATTAGCGAAGCTGATCGAGGAAACAGGAAAAGACCGTTCGAGGCCGGAAGTGGTAAACGGACCGACAGCGATCAAACGAAAGCCTCTCCGTATATTGATCGCGGATGACCAGATGCTCGTTCGAGCAGGGCTTTGCGAATTAGTTAAGCTGCTCCCGGATGTCAAAGTGGTTGCACAGGCCAGCGACGGTCGTGAGGTGCTCCGCCTCATCGAGACTCACGACCCCGACATAGTTCTGATGGATGTGGCGATGCCGGAGATGAATGGCCTGGAAGCAACTGTTCTTGCCAAGAAGCAGTTTCCTAACGTGAAAGTCATTATCCTTTCGGAGCAATCAGGCGAGGAATTTGTGTTTCGCTCCCTTCGTGCGGGAGCCGACGGCCTGGTTTTGAAAGACGACTCCGTTGAGGAGCTACACCAGGCAATCAAGTCGGTCGCCCAGGGAAACGAGCATTTGAGTCCAAAGGTAACCAGAAAAGTGGTTCTCGGTTATCTCAACCGTCAGCCGAGCGGCGAGAAGTTAGTGAAGCTTTCCCCACGCCAACGAGAGATCCTGCAATTGATCGCGGAAGGAAAAGCGACCAAGGAAATCGCAAAGCTGCTGAAGATTAGTATTAACACAGTGAAAACTCACCGGCTGAAACTAATGGAGAAACTTGGCGCTCACGAGATCACTGGTCTGGTTCGTTATGCCGCTAAATTGGGTTTGTTAAAATCTCCTATCTTTTACGTGTTATTGTTACCTTCGCTACTCACCCAAATTTCGTATGTGACCACTCTGCAGCTCACCTCTTAGCCTCCCAGAGTTCACCCATCAAACGGATTGCCGACAGGTCTAAGGTTCTTATACCCTCCGAAGCGTCACACATTGGCACAAACCTCGCGAGTCTTTAGTGGGATACCCCCCAGGTCGAATGTGATTCGCAGCTAGCTCGGATTCTCGTCCCCTTTGAACAGCCGAAGAACGACTGGTAACGGCTACTCGCCATTCTTTCGGGCTTACGAGACTTATCAAGACTTTGGCGTGTGGAAGCGCTTGCGCTTTCAAAGAATCGTCTGACGGCGACGTTGAGGTCGTGTTGTTGTTAGAGAGTTGTCGCTGTCCTCATCATGCAGGAAGGACGCAGCACCCAAACGAACAAGGAGAGGAAGCTTGTGACGCAGCCCCAACCCTCAAAACCCGATGTTGAATCGACAGATCTGACCGCATTACTTTCCGGCAAGATCGTAGGCCAATCCGCGGCAATGAACGCGATTGTGCCCTACGTCTACATGTACCAATCGGGGTTGGCTCCGGCAGGCAGGCCGGCGGCCATCTTCCTGCTACTCGGGCCCACCGGCACCGGCAAGACAAAAACTGTTGAAGCAATCGCGGAGTTGCTACATGGCAGCGAGAAAAAACTGCTGAAGATCGACTGTGGCGAATTTCAAATGGATCACGAGACTGCAAAACTCGTGGGCGCTCCGCCTGGATACCTGGGACATCGGGAGACAGTGCCGCTGCTCACCCAGCAACAGCTTACTGACGCAACCAGCCCAGGTTGCGATCTGGCGTTGGTACTCTTTGATGAAATCGAAAAAGCGGCTCCTTCCATAACTAGTCTATTGCTCGGCATCCTTGACAAGGGACTCTTGCGACTCGGAGACAACACGGCGGTTAATTTTGAAAAGAGTTTGATCTTCTTTACCAGCAACCTCGGCGCACGTGAAATGCTGAAAGAGATCAATCCGCATATCGGGTTCCAATCGGGCTCAGCGAAAGGACCCGATCTGGAAGACAAAATCGAAGCCATCGGTCTCGGCGCGGTGAGAAAAAGATTCTCGCCGGAGTTCGTTAACCGAATTGACGCGGTAGTGACATACAAACCACTCGACCTTGAAGCGCTGGAAATGATCCTCGACCACGACATTCGTAACCTGCAGGAGCACGTCAACTCACGACTCGGGGAACGGTGCTTTCACATCGAGGTGTTACCGGATGCCAGACAGTTTCTACTGCAGAAAGGTGTGAGTCAGGAGTATGGCGCCCGCGAACTGAAGCGAACAGTTCACCGGGAGTTGACTCAGCCGCTGGCTACGATGGTGGCGCGCAGTGAAATAGGGCCGGGCTCAATGGTTCGTGTTGGACTAGACGATGAGAGCCAGACATTGACAATCACGGCCGACTCGAGCGGCGTGAAACTAGCGCCTCCCCGACCCTCGATCCTTATTGCCGACGACAATCGCGACTTGCTTCTATTCATGGCGAGCGAGATGCGCGACGAAGGATGGGAAATGCTCACCGCCGAATCCGCGGCCAATGCGCGTGAGTTATTTCGGCGCTGCAAGCCTGACACGCTGCTGCTCGATTACCTGCTGGGCGAGGACGATGGGTTGAAGTTGGCAATTGAATTTCACGATCAGTCACCGGCAACCCAAATCATCATGATGACCGGCGGCGGCCTCTCGCAGGACGAGCGTGCGCTCTGCGAGAAGCATGAGTTCCCGATTCTGTACAAACCATTTCTGACGGAAGACGTTTTGCGGTTCCTTCGCGGGCGTCTCAACGCCAGCGCCAGCGACAGTTCAGCATTCCAGATTGTGGAAACGAGCGCTGTGACGATTTAGCCAGGATCGCGTAGGCCCCTCAGGGAGGCATGCGCGGAGGAAGAAGGACGCCGTCTTTGGGGCGAGAGAGGCGTCCTTCTTCCAACACGAAGAGGTAGAAAAACAACTGGATGCTATTGGAGTTGGTCTTGAAACTACGCCAACAAAGTTTTGAAGAATTACAGCAGAAGACTTCGTCGGTAACGCCCGCGATGACAAACTCTGAATTCCGCGGCGCGATGTCGGCGGGAAGCGATAGCGATTTTTGTCCCTACGGAGGGACAGATGAAAGAAGGGCGCTGCATTTGGGCGAATGTGGCGTCCTTCTTCCAAACCATAATTTCAAGAAAACGGGTGGCCGATAGGAGAACAGAAGCAAAAGGCACTAACGGATAAGTAACTCAGAGAAGGTGCATCACCCCTCGCCCTTATGCACCTGAAAAGTTGTTGTTCCTACGGAGGAACACAAGCAAGAAGGGCGTGCATTGGGGCGAATGCGCGTCCTTCTTACCACTTACAGAGCCCCCGCGACACAACTACTCGACCGAAGAGGATTCATGAGTTGAACAAGGCGTTCTTACAAAGGCTGCGAGATCCTAAGCTCATCCGCACCGGGTTCGTTTGCGCGCTGCTAATCCTCGCGTTGATCGCGGCCATGGCACTGCGAAACACCCTCAAACTGAAAGAGACGGATGCATGGGTTGAACACACCCATGGCGTGATCGTGCAACTCAACCAGGTAGCGTCAAGCATTACCGACGCCGAGACTTCTCAACGGGGTTTTGTCATCACGGGGAGGCAGTCTTATCTCGATCCCTACACCCGCGCACTAGCCAGTCTCGACGGCGAGATCCAGACGTTAAAGGAACTAACCAGAGACAATTTCCAACAGCAACAACGTATCAGCGAGCTTGAGGTAAGCGTGAAGAGCCGGTTGATTACGCTTGCCGATGTAATTGATAAGCGAAACAAAGAGGGATTTGAACAAGCACAACGAACGATCGTGGCCGGCAACGGCAAGGAGCAGATGGATGACATTCGCAGACGAGTAGCTGAAATAGAGAAGGTTGAAGAAACGCTGCTCGCAAGTCGAAAGACTAGTGCAAACGCAAGCACACGGTTAACCCTATCTACTTTCGGATCCGGTTTCGCAGCTAGTTTTGTCTTGTTGCTGCTGGTCTTCCTCTTACTAAACCACCAGATCGCCGAGCGGCGCGAGGCTGAAGAATCAGTTAAGCGTTACGCGGACCAACTCGTTGCCGCCAATAAGGAGCTGGAAGCATTTTCTTACTCGACTTCGCATGATCTTCGCGCGCCGCTGCGACATTTGGCCGGTTACGCAGAACTCTTACAACGAAATGCGGCTTCCCAACTTGATGAGACCTCACAACGCTACGTTGCGACGATTGTGGAGTCAGCTCAGCGCATGGGTAAGCTGATCGATCTCCTGCTCGCGTTTTCGCGTCTCGGGCGCTCGCAAATAAGAATGACAGACGTGGACCTTGGCGACGTCGCCGAGGAAGCGATCAATGAGCTTCAGGTGGAGATGAAGGGACGAGAAGTTGCCCTCACAGTTGGAGAACTTCCGCGAGTCACGGCAGACCCTTCGCTGCTGCGCCTGGTGTTTACGAATCTCATTTCTAACGCTCTGAAGTTCACTAGTAAGGGTCGAAAAGCTGAAGTCGAGATTGGTTGCACCGAGCGGCCGGGCGAACTAGTTGTTTTCGTCAAAGACAACGGCGCCGGTTTCGACATGAAGTATGCAGACAAACTCTTCGGCGTTTTTCAAAGATTGCATCGTGCGGATGAATTTGAAGGCACCGGAATCGGCCTCGCAAACGTCAGGCGAATCATCAATCGCCATGGAGGCCGAACTTGGGCTGAAGGTCGGGTTGGCGCAGGTGCGACGTTTTACTTTTCGCTTAGTACACACTCCGCGCGGAAACTTGATCGTTTGGCTGACCAGGAAAGTTAAGAAATGCATGAACAAACTAAGACGGATACTACTGGTTGACGACGACAGTCACGACGTCGAGCTTACGCTGCTGGCACTCGGGGAATCTCGGCTCGCGAACGAGGTTGATGTCGCCAATGATGGTGAAGAGGCGCTCGACTATCTGCATCGCCGGGGTTCTTTTGCAGGACGCCATTTGGGTAATCCAGCAGTGATCCTGCTCGACTTGAAGATGCCAAAGGTCGATGGCCTGGAAGTGCTACGAAACATACGCGCAAACAGTGACTTGAAACTAATACCGGTTGTGATTCTCACTTCATCACGTGAAGAACGCGATCTGGTTGACGGCTATAGCCTGGGTGTGAATGCCTACGTAGTGAAGCCGGTTGATTTCCAACAATTCATGGATGCAATTAAGCAAATCGGGGCCTTTTGGGCGGTAGTCAATGAGGCGCCGCCGGGCGCCATGGAAGGAGAATGAGCGACGGAAATCAAATCCGTCGTTGCTCAAACGATCCGTGCACGCAAGTCTGCGCATTCTACATTTGGAAGACGACCATCTCGACGCCGAACTGGTCCGCGAGACCTTAGCCGTTGATGGTCTGATTGCTCAAGTAGAGTGCGTCGATACCAGGACCGCCTACATAGCTGCGCTTCAGAATGCGGATTTTGATCTGATTCTGGCTGACTACACCCTGCCTTCGTTTGATGGCAGCTCGGCTTTAGCCATCGCTACTGAGAAGCGCCCGGAGATTCCTTTCATTTTTGTTTCGGGATCACTCGGGGAGGAGGTCGCGATTGAAAGTCTGAAGAGCGGCGCAACCGACTATGTTCTCAAACATCGTTTGCAGCGACTGGCGCACGCAGTTCACCGGGCAATCGCAGAACGTGACGAGCGCAAACGGCGCAAGCTTGCAAGCGAAGCGTTGCAAGCATCCGAGGCGCGTTATCGACAGTTGTTCGAAAGCAACCCGCTGCCTATGTGGGTTTTTGATCTCGAGACGCTGGTTTTCCTGGCCGTAAACGAGGCGGCAACAAGCCACTATGGCTACAGCCGTGAACAGTTTCTCGCGATGACCATCAAAGACATTCGGCCACCGGAGGACATCCCAGCCCTGCTAGCCGGCATTGCGAAACGCCCGGACGGATTAGACGCGGCTGGAACCTGGCGACATCTTAGGCGCGACGGAACAATCATCGACGTGGAAATAACCAGTCATTCAATCTGGTTCGCTGAACGATCCGCGGAAATCGTGCTCGCAAACGATGTCACCGAACGCAAACGAAGTGAAGATGCGCTGCGCGAAAGCAACAGTGAATTGGAAAAGGCATTGGCTCAACTCCACACCAAGCAGGCCGAGCTAACCGCTAAGACCGAACAGCTTTGGCAAGCATCGAAGTTGGCCACCATGGGCGAGCTGGCAGCCAGCATCGCACACGAGTTGAACAATCCACTGGCCACCATCGCTCTGCGCACTGAAGCCCTGGTGGGACAACTGTGGCAGGACACTGAAAAACGCCGCGCCTTGGAAATAGTTTTGAAGGAAGTGGATCGCATGGCAACGCTCGTTAATAACTTGCTGCTCTTCAGTCGACGCAGCTACCGCCAAGTATCAACCGTAGACCTGCGCGACGAAATTACAACTTCTTTCGATTTTCTTAGTTACCACCTGCGAAAGCACAAGGTCGACGTTGTTTTCGACTTCAATACTGAAGTCTCCACAATCCAGGCCGACCGCCAGCAATTGCGCCAGCTTTTCTTAAACCTGCTGACGAACGCATGTGATGCGATGCCAGATGGTGGAAAGCTGACTATTCGTGTTCAGCCGGTTGAACTGAAGTCGGCGCCGGCTGTGACTGTTGAGTTTGAAGATACCGGCGAAGGGATTGCAGCGTCCGATCTCGATGCGATTTGGGATCCGTTTTTTACGACTAAGCCGGAGGGGAAAGGCACCGGACTTGGTATGGCAATCTGCCGGCGCATAGTGGAAGAACATGGTGGCGTAATCAGCATCGAGAGTGGTGAGGGCACCGGAACCACTGTTCGAATTGTCTTTCCGGCAACTGCCAACGGAATGTCTGAGCGCGACGCAGAAAAAGTCATTTTCATCGAATAGGCGGCGATTCGATGTTGGGACTTGCGAACCACGGAGCGATAGAGGCCCCAAAAATGTCCAATGCAATTGGGAAAGTATTGATCGTTGATGATGAAGTCGAGCTCAAGAATGTGCTCGTAGAAACTCTCAACGCGCAAGGCTACGATGCCATCGGATTTACTTCAGCCGAAGCAGCACTCAACTCGCTCCGTAATAACAACTTTGACCTGCTGCTCACTGACTTAATGATGCCGGGGATGGATGGTATCGCCCTTTTGCAGGCCAGCCTCGAGATTGATCCCCACCTAATCTGCATCATGATGACCGGGCAAGGCACGATTCAAACAGCCGTTGACGCTATGCGCCTCGGCGCCTTTGACTATGTGCTTAAGCCTTTCCGGCTCCAGGTCTTCATGCCCGTTTTAACGCGTGCAATAAATACGCGTCACCTAAATCTTGAAAACCTCCAGCTTCGCGAGACGGTAGCAATCTATGAGTTGAGCCAGACAATTTCCTTCACGCTCGATCCGCAAACACTTATCAGTAAGCTTGCTGATGCAGCCCTGCAACAGACTGACGCCGACGAAGTATCGATCCTTTTGCCTACGCCTGACGGCAGCGAACTTTACGTCGCCGCAGTTCGCGGGGAAAGCCGTGAGCGGCTGCTGGGAGAAAAAGTCCCACTGCAGCAGGGCATTTCCAGTTGGGTTGCAAAGGAACGCGTGCCACTACTTCTCGAGGGCGAGATTAACGATGAACGCTTCCGCGCGCTCTGGCCTCGGCCTGAAATCCGCTCGGCAGTGTCAGTCCCCATGCAGGTTGCCAGCAAACTTGTCGGCACCATAAACATAAACGCATTGAATCGAACTCGTCCGTTTACGCTCGGACAGTTGAAGGCTTTGACAATTCTGGCAAGCACGGCCGCCGCGGCGCTCGAGAGCGCCTCGCTATATTCGCAACTCAAGAAAGCTGAAGAGAACTACCGCTCCATATTTGAAAATGCCGTTGAGGGTATTTTCCAGTCCACCAGTGATGGACGATTCCTCACGATGAATCCAGCCCTCGCACGGATTTTCGGATACGCATCGCCGCAAGCGGCAATCGAGGCGATCACTGATATCTCAAGTCAACTTTACGTCGATCCGGCTGTTCGCACGGAGTCCACCCGCATGTTGAAGGAACGCGGCGTACTTGCGAACTACGAGTTTGAGGCTTACCGGAAAGATGGTGACAAGATCTGGCTGTCGGAAAACCGACGGATCGTTAGAGACCTCGGGGAACCGGAAACATTCTACGAAGGAACGCTGGAAGATATTACCGAGCGCAAACAAGCAGAGATCGAGTTACAGCAAAGTGAAGAACGCTATCGCGAACTAGTAGAAAACGCGCGTGACATCATTTATGAACATGACTTAAGCGGCCGCTACACTTCAACCAACAAGTCCGGCCAACAACTCACCGGTTACTCGCAGGCCGAAACGCTCGAGCTAAATATCGCAAACACGGTAGCGCCGGAATATTTGGATAAGGCGCGGGAAATGCTCCGCCTAAAGCTCGCAGGCGAAACCGTGACGGCGTACGAGGTAGAAATTCTTAAGAAGGATGGCGGTCGCATACCCTTGGAGGTGAACACCAGGCTTGTTTATAAGAACGGTTCGCCAGTCGGTGTACAAGGAATCGCGCGCGATATCACTGAACGCAAACGCCTCGAAGAAGCTTTGCGCGACAGCGAGCAACAATTGCGGCAGTCGCAAAAGTTGGAGGCCATTGGTCAACTCGCCGGTGGAGTTGCTCACGACTTCAATAACCTGCTGACAGCAATCAATGGTTATAGCGCTTTGGCCCAGCGTCGTTTGGGCAACGATCACCCAATCTCGTCTTACCTGGAAGAAATCAGGAAGGCTGGGGATCGCGCCGCGAATCTGACTCGACAATTGCTCGCATTCGGACGCAAGCAGCTGCTGCAACCTTTGGCAATCAATCTTAACGACATTGTCGGCGACATGATCAAGCTGCTCAAGCGACTGATCGGAGAAAACATTCAATTAGTCACCAAACCGGGCAGCGGTTTGAAACAGATCAAGGCCGATCCTGGCCAGCTCGAGCAAGTGATAGTGAATCTGGTGGTGAATGCGCGCGACGCCATGCCGCGAGGGGGCACCGTCACCATCGAAACAGCCAACACCACTCTCGACGGCGCGTATGCCAGCAAACATGTGGGTGTTAGTCCTGGCGAATACGTGATGCTGGCGGTAAGCGACACCGGCGTAGGTATGGATCACGATACCCAGTCGCACATTTTTGAGCCGTTCTTTACCACCAAAGAAAAGGACAAGGGCACGGGGCTCGGCCTTTCAACGGTGTACGGAATCATAAGGCAGAGCGGGGGCAACATTTGGGTTTACAGCGAACTCGGGAAAGGCACTACGTTCAAGATTTATCTGCCACTGATCGAGGGAAAAGTCTCGGCTAAAGCCGAAGGCGAGCCTGCCCCAATCAAACGCGGTTCAGAAACGGTGCTGTTGGTGGAAGACGAAGACATGGTGCGAAAACTGGCCAGCGAGTTATTGGAAGAGAGCGGCTACATCGTCTTGGAGGCAAATGGCGGTGAGGAGGCAATCAGTCTTGGCCGGTCTCACACGGAACCGATTGACCTCCTGATAACTGATGTGGTGATGCCAAAGTTCAGCGGCAAAGAGGTCGCTGAACAGTTGCGGGTAGTTCACCCGGAAACAAAGGTTCTATTCATGTCCGGGTACACCGACGAGGCAATCGTTCACCACGGGATTGTCGATTCGGGGATTGCGTTTATCCAAAAGCCGTTTTCCGAACGCGCTCTGGCGCAGAAAATTCGCGACGTTTTGGATTCCAATGGTCACGCTTAAGGAACTCAAAAGGATGGCGGCAATAGAAGCAAAACAAGCGGGCCTCCTGATCATCGATGACGATGAGCAAATTCGAAGTTTGCTCTACTCGATTCTCGCCGGTGAGTACGACTGCACCCTGGTAAGTTCTGCCGAAGCTGCGCTTAGCCTACTTAAGAATATTAAGTTTGATCTGGTGATCAGTGACATAAACATGGGCGGCATCAGCGGCCTCGACCTGGTGCCTTTCGTTTTACAGCAATCTCCCGAAACAGTTGTGGTAATGGTTAGTGGCCAGCACCGCATTGATGCTGCTATTCAGGCGATGCGGGCCGGCGCTTTTGATTACCTGACAAAGCCTTTCGACATTCAGCACGTTGAGGCGGCGATGCAGCGCGCCCTGGCCCACCACCGCCTGCTTGAAGAAAAGAAGTACTATCAAGACAGTCTTCAGGAGTTGTTAAGCTGCCGCACTGCCGAAGTCGAGCAGCTGGCTTATTTCGATAGCCTCACCGATCTGCCGAACCGATTACTGTTTGAAGACCGCTTAACCCAGGCCCTCAAACACGCACGACAAGACAATCAACCCGTTGGCAATGTGTTGATGCGGATCGATCGGTTCAAAGAGATCACAGACACTCTTGGTCCAGCCACGGGCAATCGCTTGTTGCGCGAAATAGCCTGGCGTGTTCGCAAGGCAAGCCACCAACGCGGCACGGCGGCAAGATTTGAAGGCGACAACTTCGCCTCATTGATCACGGACATTCACAGCTCTGAAGATGTGCTTGAAGTGTTAAAGGATCTTATTGAATCGCTGCGAGTGCCGTTTGTTCTGGATGATCACAGGCTGCACGTAACTGCGAGCATTGGCGTCAGTCTGTTTCCAGTTGATGGTGAAACTTCTGAGGAACTCCTGAAAAACGCCGGCATCGCTCTTTTCCGAGCCGAGAGCGTAGGCGGCGACAACTATCAGTTTTATCAAGCGGAGATGAATGCGCGCGCCCTGGAACTTTTGAAAATGGAGGGCGACTTGCGGCGCGCCATTGAAGCCGATGAGCTTAGACTCTACTACCAACCTCAAGTCGATCTGCGTACTCATCAAATTGTTGGCGTCGAGGCGCTCGTTCGTTGGCAGCATCCAGAGCTCGGCTTACTGCAACCGTCCAGGTTCATACCGCTGGCCGAAGACACCGGACTAATAGCGCCGCTGGGCGAGTGGGGCTTGCGAGAAGCCTGCCGCCAGCTGGTCTTGTGGCAACAGGACGGACTCGACGCACTTCGTATTTCCGTGAATGTTTCGCCTTGTCAGTTTCAGCAAAAGAATTTCGTGGAGACGGTCGCTCAGATCCTGCTCGAGGCCGAAATCGATCCGGCCAAACTGCAGTTGGAAATTACCGAAACCTCGCTAATGAACAGCGCTGATGAAGTGATAACGCGGCTGACTGAACTGAAACAGATGGGGCTGATGATAGCCATCGACGATTTCGGCGTCGGCTATTCGTCGCTGGGATATTTGAAGCGACTGCCGATCGATATGCTCAAAATCGATCGCAGTTTCGTTAACGACGCCACCACCGATCCCGATGACGCAGCGCTGATTATGGCCATCATAACGCTCGCTCATAACCTCCGGCTCAAGGTGATGGCGGAAGGCGTCGAAACTAACGACCAGGTGCGTTTCCTCGGTCTGCTGCGATGCGACGAGGCCCAGGGTTATCTCTTTGGAAAAGCAGAACCAGGAGAGTTTTTCAATGCCCAAACTATTGGGACGACAGCTAATACGGCGCTGCCCGGTAGTCGTCAATCAACAATTAACCAGGACCGAGAACTACTTCGGGTGGTGAAATGAAAAACGAAAAGGATTCGCAAGTATTGGTAATCGATGACGAACCGGCAATCACGGCGCTGGTAGGCACGGTGTTGCGTGAGGATGATTGGGAAGTGACGGAGGTCGAGTCTGCTGAACGGGCATTCGAGGTGCTTCGCGATCACGAGTGGGCTGCAGTCTTTTGCGATGTGCAACTCGGCGGGGCTGACGGTTTCAGTGTCTTGCGCCGGTTCAAAGCTGAATTGCCGGGAACAAGGGTCGTGCTAATGACCGGACACGGCACCGCGGAAGGCGCGCTGGATGCGACCTCGTTTGGAGCTTACGACTACTTGCTCAAACCATTTGGCCCTGACGAGCTACTCTCGCTCTCGCGGGCTTTGCATGAGCAGCTGCAGGGTTCGAAGTCGCGGCGCGTGCACTTATCGAGTGGCGCTGCGCCTTACGAAACTGATATCGGTGTCGTCGGGCGCAGCGAAACTTTTATTGCGGTCATGAAACAAGTGGGGCGGGTAGCGACGACAAATTTGCCGGTGCTCTTAACCGGCGAATCCGGCACCGGCAAGGAAGTGGTGGCTACGTCACTGCACAGCCGCAGCAACCGCGCTGATCAACCGTTCGTCGCCGTTAACTGCGGCGCTATTTCCGCTGAGCTGATCGAGTCGGAACTGTTTGGACACGTTAAGGGTTCCTTCACCGGCGCCGATCGCGACCGCCGTGGTCTGTGGGAGGAAGCGGATCGCGGAACAATTTTTCTCGACGAGATCACTGAAACCACGCCCGCCTTTCAAGTCAAGCTGCTGCGCGTGTTGCAGCAGGGTGAAATCCGCCGGGTTGGTTCTAATCATACGCAACGAGTAGACGTGCGCGTGATCGCCGCCAGCAACCGTGATGTGGAAGAAGAAGTGGAGGCCGGACGCTTTCGCAAGGACCTGTTTTACCGGTTGAATGCCGGCTCGATCACACTGCCTCCCTTGCGCGAGCGCCGGGAAGACATCCTGCTATTGGCCAACAGTTTCGCCGAGCGCGTATACGCCCTCAGTCCGCAAGTGAAATTTTCAGTTGAAGCGCTGCAGTTTCTGGAGCAGTATCCCTGGCCCGGCAACGTTCGCGAGTTGGAAAATGCAGTGGTGCGTGCCGCGGCGATATGTGATGGCACGATCCGCGTCCAGGATCTGCCGGAACGAATTCAAAACCATTTTAAGACTCAGGGCGACGGTTCGAGCCCGACGGCAGAACCCGCGAAACCAGAAGCCGTAGAGGATTGGGTTCCGTTATCGGACGTTGAAGGTCGTTACGTTGCGAAAGTGCTGGCGCACACGCGGGGAAACAAACAAGCGGCAGCACGCTTGCTCGAAGTGGATCGCAAGACGCTCGACCGCATGATCAAGCGACATAACATTCCCTTGAACGTGGCAAATTTCCCTTCCCGCGCGGCGTGACGAACAGGAAGGCGCTGGCTAGCCGCTCAACTCGTCTGTAGCGTCGAGGTAGTTAACAATGCAGTCGTGGATCAGATCATAGGATTGTTGGTAGACAGCATCGCTCTGTCCAAAGGGATCATCGATTTCACTGCCGCGATTTTGCGGATCAAACTCACCCAGCAAAGAAATCCGATCTGGCGAAATCGCATACCCGTGTATGAGCACATCCGCATGAAGTCGTTCCATCACCAGAAAACGATTGATTGATTGCAGCGGCAAATCGCGCACCCAGGTCGCGATCTCGTGCGGAGCTGGTGTTTTATTTACTTCGCAGGTGGCCGTCGTCTCACGTATCGCAGACGCACCGCGGAAATCAAATACTCCGGCCGAATAGACGTCAACTGCGAGTTGCCGTCGCTCGGTCTCAGCCGAAAAAATCGCGTGGGCCATCACGCTGCGACACCGGTTAGCGGTGCAGATAAGCGCGACTGAGAGTGTGCTTGCGCGTTGCAAAAGAGCGAGTTAATTCTTGTTCGCTTCCGGCGGAATTGGATTAGTGAGATCGAAAAGGACCTTCCAGGCGCCATGCTCCTTTTTCCAAATCCGGAAGTAGTTTCCCGCTTCGATGACCTTAGCCGAGCCGACGAGCTTATAACTGCCGTAGGTATAACCAAGATCATCGGTGATTGAAACGTCGCCGGCAGCCGGCTCCCAGGTCCAGACTTCCGAAACGCCAGGGAGGACCGCAGGCGCCAGGTCTTTCCCCAGCAGTGGGAATTTCCCCTCGCGGTACAAACGAACGGCAGTCGCAGCATAATCTGCGAAAGCCGCGCGCGCGCCATGGGTCGCTGAGGCTTCCGAAAACTGGCGGTCACGAGCCAGCAAAGCATCAGTACTAAAGTCCCACCTACCGCTCAACTTCTTCGGCTTGTAATTTACAGGTAATTGCCAGGGCGACTCGGCTTGGGCCGGCTGCGGATTCGAGATGCCAAGATCGACAACGAACTTCCAATCGCCGACTGGTTGTTTCTTCCATACGGTCAGGAAATGTCCCCACGCCACCGGCTTGGCGTCGTGAATGTCACTCTTGAATTCCCAGGGGCCGGTTGTGTATCCCAAGTCGCCGGCGCGGGCCATGCCCGCGAGACTGGGATACCAACTCAGTAGTGGACGCTTGTTCGAAGCCGGCGCCGGATGTTCGCTCATCCACTGTTTTCCCTTAACCGCCGCCGGCCGAAACAGGATTCCGTTGTCCGCAATGAACGCCATAAACGCCGGACGCGTGCCCTCGTCTTCCGACATTTTGGCAAACGCGCGCTCCGTCTCCACCATCGCTTGCAAGGCGGATCTCTCCCGGACACGTTGTGCAAATCCAAGCGGTACAAATCCGAGCAGTAGTAGCACGCAGCAAAGTTTTTTCATCCCAGTCTCCCCATGGCGATCAGTAGTTCAGCGTTGAGAATTGCAGCGCCGGCAGCACCTCTGATGGTGTTGTGGCTCAACGCCACAAACCGGTAATCAAGCACGTTGTCTGGCTGCACGCGTCCTATTGTTACGCTCATGCCGTTTCCGGCATCGCGATCAAAGCGCGGCTGTGGACGATCAGCTTCTTCGCGCACAATGATCGGATGGGCCGGCGCCGACTGCAGGCCAAGCTCTTGCGGCAGCGCAGTGAATGAAGCGAACGCTGTCTTTAATTCTTCAACAGATGCCGGCTGCGCTAGCTTGACGCGCACCGCCGCAAGATGGCCATCGGTTACCGCCACTCGGTTACATTGTGCGCTTACCGCCATCGGCGCCCCCGCGATTCCGGAGTCACTCAGCTTACCAAGAATCTTCAACGTTTCCTGTTCAATCTTCTCTTCTTCGCCATCGATGAATGGCAGCACATTGTCGCTAATCGCAAGTGAAGGGACTCCGGGATAGCCCGCGCCTGACAGGGCTTGCATTGTAGTGGCAACAACGCTCGTGACTCCGAATTTGTGATGAAGCGGCGCGAGAGCGAGGGCCAGCATGATTGTCGAGCAGTTTGGGTTCGTAACTATGTAGCCACGTTGGTCACCGCGTTTCGCACGTTGTGTGTCCAACAGGCCGAGGTGTTCGTGATTCACTTCCGGGATCAGCAGCGGCACATCCTCGTCCATCCGAAAAGCTGAAGAATTACTAATTACCGGAAAACCAGCGGCGGCAAACGCTCCTTCACTCGCGCGCGCGATGTCGCCCGGCAAACTGGAAAACACCAAATCGCAGTCCAGCGGCGGTTCGGGTGCTGCGACCTTCATCGTTTTCACAACGGGCGGCATCTCACCCGGCAAACGCCAGGTGCAAGCTTCCTGATACGTTTTTCCTTGTGAACGATCCGACGCCGCCAGCGCGGCGATCTCAAACTGCGGGTGATTTTCCAGCAGCTGAATGAACCGCTGCCCTACCATGCCGGTAGCCCCAAGTATTCCTACACGAAGTTTTCTGGTCATTGATTATTGCGGCCAAGCTGCACTATTTATCAAAATGCTTCAACGCGCCGTTCATACGCGCGACGCCTTCGGACAGCACTGGAAAATCCGCGCAAAACGAACATCGCAAAAACCCCTCGCCTTCGCTGCCGAAAGCATTGCCTGGAACTGTGACCACCCCACCCTCCAACATCGCTTCGGCGACTTCCATCGAGGTGCCATATTTGCCGATATCAACCATCGTATAGAAAGCCCCGTCAGGTGTAACGCAATGCAAGTTACACTCGTCGCGAATCAACGCGACGAGATGGTCGCGTCGTTTCTGAAAAGTGTGGCGCTGTTGTTCCCGTGCTTCGGCGCCCTCTTTACTCCATGCGGCCAGCGCCGCTTTTTGCGAGACAGTCGACGCGCAGGTAGTGACATAGCCATGCAGCAAGTGAGCGGAACGAATTACCTCTTCGTCTCCGAGAATCCATCCCAGGCGCCAGCCGGTCATGCTCATCGACTTCGAAAGACCACTAATCACCACCGTGCGTGGATAAAACTCGGAGATCGAACTGGGGCGCTCGCCGGTGTAGTAAAGGTCACGATAAATTTCATCGCTGATCATGAAGGCGCCACAACCACTCTCTTCTACGGCCTGCGCCATCGAACGCAGTTCGTCGCTCGTCAGCGTGCGGCCAGTTGGATTTGAGGGACTAGTACAAACGACGAGTTTTGTCTTTTGACTAAGCTGGCGTTTGAAATCAGCCAAGTCGAAACTGAAATCATCGCTGGCCGGTAGGCGGTAGTAAGTTGGCTGTCCACCTGCCATTCGCGTAATTGTCGGATACGCAACAAATCCTGGGTTGGGAATCAAGACTTCATCGCCCGCTTCAACCAGCGTCATCAACGCCAGGTACATCGCTTCCTGCGAGCCCGCGGTAATGATTACTTGATCGGTGGACAGATTGAGATGTGGGTAGTCGTGCGCCACGCGTTCACGCAGCGCGGGCAATCCTGCCTGCAAGGTATAGCCGTTCTGCTCTTCCTGAATGACACGCAAAGCTTCGCGGCGAACGACGTCGGGAGTTGGCAGATCGGGTTCACCAAGTCCGAAACTGATGTCGCCCGGCTTCGCGCGATCTGTAATCTGGCGAATCGGACTACGTTCAATGCCGCGCAGGAATAGTGGTGGCTGAAATTTTTTCAAGTAAGCATCCTCAACGTGTTGTTAGATTCTAAGCGATTCCTCCAAGTTTCTTTGAAACCTCCGAGTGCTCTTCGTACCAAATGGCCGTAATCCCACGATCCTTAAGATTCTCCGTCTCGATGTGCTTTTGGAAGGACGTCAGCTCTTTGTACCATCGCGGTTGTTTTCGCGCGGCCGATATGTTTCCATCGTCCAATTGAAAATCTGGATTTCTCATGATGGCAAAATGATGGGGAGCGCGTACCTTCTTACCTAGGTCCAACAGCCGTCTCAGGTTCGGATCGGTCAGAGAGCATCCAAGAAAAAGCACGTTGAAGGATATAAGCAAATTCAACTGAATTACATTCGCCCAAGAATATGGTGCCGCGTAGAGCTCATGATAATCGTCTTCGGAAAGAACGATCGGATCGTTCGAGTAATCACGTGTATATGTGCGTCGTGGAAGGAACCCATGAGGATGAAAGATCAACACCTCGTCCCTGTCTAGTGGAAAATTGTCTCCTTGAACCACTGGACGACAACTAAATCCCAAGCTTCGTGTAGCCTTCCTCCAACAGGTCATCGTAATTGGAACAAATTATTCTACGAACATTGCGCAACGATACGATCGATTCAACTGTTGAGGAGAGACTTGCCGTGTCGCTATACAAGCATTTGGAAACAACTGAATTAAACTGCTGCCCCAGTTGACGCCGTGCCATTCGCATCGCATCTAGAGGTGAGTATTTGGCTCTGATAGAACGCTCCAACTTGGAAAACAAATCGAATCGTTGGCCGGCATCGGGCCAAGCCTCTTGAATGACTCTCAAGGATAAGGTAGTCCAATCTGGAAGACCGCAGGACTTTGAAATCCCGGCGCCAACGTACAAGCACAACTTACCGTCTCGATGAAGTTGCTTGAGATCGCTTATAGAATTATCGAGACTCAAGGCTCCACCTCGTTCAGTTGCTGAGCTCTCAAATGACTTGAATGCCGTGGGTTGTAATTAGAATATCAAGCTGCCGGAGATCTTTCTTGAGACGCTCTTTGAAGGTTTTGAGGAATTTTTTCGTTACGTTATCGTCAGAGGTAAGGATTTCAACCTTTATGATGTCGTCAATGTATTCGACTCCGCCATACTTCCATGTTCCTTGATAAGGCGACGACCTAGAGCTCACTGTGATGGCGCCAAACTTCGCAATCAGTTCTTCTTTGATTTGCTTGATTTTCTCTGGCTCGATATCTTTGCCGTCGTTGTATTTCAACGGCAAGTAGATTTCATACTTTCTCATACAGCCAGAGTGGGAAGGGGCAGGCGAACGTTGGTGGCTTGCAGTTTCTTGAACGGAATCCGCTTACGTTTCAAGATCTTGAGTTGTTCAGGGTGGACACCATACGTGTTCTCAGGCAGGCAAGATACGGGAATACCGCTCTTGGCTAACGCTAAAAAGCCTTTCGCGTCGTGTTTCTCAGGAATTTGAATGTAAGTTATTGGGAACATCAAACTCAAAATAGGTACAATCTTCTAGCGTGTCAAGGCTTGCACATCGGCTGCGTCTTCGCTTAAGCCCGTGGACGGTCCCGTAGACTGTTGACGTAGCTCACGCCATCTTTGATGTCTGCGCGGTCCGCCCACATTCCGGCAAAACCAAGTTCTCGAATAGGCGATGCTTTGCCGGCGGTCTGTTCACGATTGAGATGAATCTCGACCACCGTTCCTTCCTTGAGCTTTATCTTGCCAAGCGGCTTGAAAACACCCTTTTCATATTTTGCTTCAATAACCATAAGCTCTGCCTTTGATCCACATTTCTTAGTGATGTTAGGAGCAACTATCAGGTCGGTCAAGTGCTACGGAGTTACCGCAGATAGTCTTCCAGTTGCACCGCGCGTTCAGTCTTTTCATCCCGGTACTTCACGATAACCGGAGCGTATAACGAGAGCCCCCACGCTTGGCCAACTTCACCGCGCACATTGCGCGAACCCGGTACAACCACCGCGCCTGCCGGAATTTCCAACGGCGCATCAGGTGTTCGTTGATAGATCTTTTCGCGCGCCAGATCGTAAACCGGCGTTGAGCCGGTGAGAATCGTGCCTGCCGCGAGCACCGCGCGCTCGCGCACAATCGTTCCTTCGTAAACTCCGCAGCCACCGCCAACCAGCACATCGTCTTCGATAACTACGGGCACCGCCCCTATCGGTTCGAGCACACCGCCAATCTGTGCCGCCGCCGACAGGTGGACGCGTTTGCCAATCTGCGCGCAGGAACCGACGAGCGCGTGGCTGTCAATCATCGTTCCTTCATCTATGTACGCGCCTGCGTTCACGAACATCGGTGGCATACAAACCACCCCCGGCGCGATGTAGGCGCCGTCGCGAATGCTCGATCCGCCGGCAACGATCCGTACGCGGTCGTCGAGGGAAAATTTTCTAATCGGATAGGTACTCTTGTCGAGGAACTGAAGACTGTGGTCCGCCGGCGACATGTCGACTATTGCACCCATGCGAAAACCGAGCAGTATGCCGCGCTTGACCCAGGAATTAGTTTGCCACTGCCCGTTTTCGTTGCGTTCCGCCGCGCGAATTTCACCGCGATTGAGCGCCGCTTTGAATTCAGCAAACACCGCCAGTTCTGCGTCAGAGTATTCGCCGGCCTCACGCGCTGCTAACCGCTCAATCTCGTCACGCAGTGGCATGCACGCTCTCCAGTAGACCAAGGTCGGAAATCACTTCGCGAATTCGCGTGCGACTCTTTTCCTCAACCGGTACCAACGGTAATCGGAAGTTTTCGTCCAACAGTCCCATCATTGCCATAGCCGCTTTCACCGGTCCGGGACTCGACTCGATAAAATTAACTTCCATCAAGGGCAGCAGACGGTAATGAAGCTCGCGCGCCTCCGGCCAGTTTCCGTCGAGCGCCAGTTCAGTCAGGCGCGACATCAAATCAGGAATTTCGTTGGACGCTACGGAAACAATGCCCTCGGCGCCGAGAGCGATCAGCGGCAGCGTTACTGCGTCATCGCCTGACAGCACCGAAAAATTGGCGGGACGCTCGCGCAAAATTTCCATAATCTGCGACAGGTTGCCTGACGCTTCCTTTACCGCCACGATGTTCTCGCAATCTCGCGCCAGACGCAGAACTGTTTGCGGAGCAATGTTTGAGGAGGTGCGCCCGGGAACGTTGTAAAGCATGATGGGCGTCTCAGGTATTGCTTCGGCGATGGCGTGAAAGTGGGCGTAGAGGCCTTCCTGGGTCGGCTTGTTGTACCAGGGAGCAACTTGCAGCATGGCGTCGGCGCCAAGATCGCGCGCGTGCAAGCAGTATTCAATAGCTGCGACGGTGGAATTGCTGCCAGTGCCGGCGATTACGCGCGCTCGTCCACCCGACACCTCGACTGTGATTGCGATGACGCGCTGGTCTTCGGCTTCAGTCATCGTTGCGCTTTCACCGGTCGTACCGCAGGGCACCAGCAAACGCACACCACCCGCGATCTGCCGTTCGACGAGGGCCCGCAGACGATCTTCGTCGATCGCGCCGTCGTTCTTGAACGGAGTCACCAGCGCTGTTGCGCAACCTCGCATCCAGTCAATTTTCATCGTCATCTTCATACCTCCCAAATAGTGAAAAGTGAAGAGTGAAAAGTAAAACGCGCCCGAAAGCGCCCTCGTGCTCTTTACTTCTCACCTTTCACTTTTCACTGCCCTCAGTATTTCATCCATCACATCCACAAACTCAAAGACACCCTTGCGCCCCACGATCCATCGTGCCGCCAAAAGCGCTCCGGCGGCAAAGCCTTCTCGCGAGCGTGCCATGTGCGTCAACGTGATCTGGTCCGCCGCTGAATCGAAACCGACGCGATGTGTCCCAGGAATGTGACCCGCCCGCACCGAAGCGATGGGAATTTCACTTTTGATATGTTCAGACATCAGCTCTTTCAGCTTTAACGCCGTGCCGGAAGGAGCATCGCGTTTGCGCGCGTGGTGTTCCTCTTCCATGAACGCCTGATACTGATCGAGACCCGCCATCATATTGGCCGCCTGCGACACGATTCGATAAAAGACATTCACGCCAATCGAGAAATTAGCCCCATAGACGAGCGCGCCATCGTGCCGTTCGATCAGCCGCCGCGCTTCCGCTTCCTCGTCTTGCCAACCGGTTGTTCCTTCGACTAAAGGAACTCCGGCCAGCGCGCAGGCCCCGATGTTTCTGAGCACTGCTGAACTGGTCGAGAAGTCTACAGCGACGTCGTGCCCTCGCAACGATTCCGCAAATTGCTGCGGATCGGAAGACGCATCGCTCGAGCTTACGGTCAGCCCGATTTCATCGCCTGCAGCCGTCGCCAGATTGGCTACCAGCTTGCCCATCGCTCCATAGCCAATCAAAGCAAACTTCATCGCGATGCTCCTTCGGCTCGCCTCGCCAGCAAGGCACGCGCGAGCTGCGCATAAATATCCACTGCCTCGAGGAGTTCTCGCTTCTCAACACACTCTTGCTCAGTGTGGGCGTTCAAGATCGATCCGGGTCCAAGCAAAAGCGGCTTACCCCAATTAGAGAGATACGGAATGTCGGTGGTGAAGCGAACCACGCACTGCTCGATTCCCTCCACAGTCTCCAGGTGTATGGGTCGATGCTCAGACAAATATTCAACCTCGGCGCGCCCGGCAATCGCCGCCTCAAGAATTTTCTTCACCGGTCCAACCTCGCTCACCAGACGAAGTTGCAACTCTGCAGCAGCCTCGTCGGGAACTACATTCGCACGCGTGCCGCCGCTGATGATACCGATGTTGCAGGTGGTTGCACCTAAGATGTCATCGACCGGCCACGGACATTGGCGAATGCTTTCGAGAACGTCCAAAAGTCTTTCGATCGCCGACTCACCTTGTTCCGGATAAGCTGAATGAGCAGCGCGCCCGCTGGTGCGCAGTTTCAATCGCAGCGAACCCTTCGTCGCGGTCGCCAACTTGTTATCTGTCGGCTCGCCATTGATCAAATATTCCGGTCGCGAAATGGGTTTTTCCAGATTCGCGAGCTGGGCGCCCAGACTCCCCTGCTCCTCATCAACCGTAAACAACAGTCCAACTTCATCAATGCCTTCGACGCGCAGTCGCTCAGCTGCGCAAATCTGCGCGGCGATAATTCCTTTCGCATCGCAAGCGCCCCGGCCATAAATTTTTTCTTCGTCTTCACTCGATTGAATAAACGGCGGCACCGTGTCCATGTGTGTTGAGAGCACGACTCGCGCTGGCGCAGCCGCAGTTGCAAACACATTAAAGCGCTCCGCGGCAACCTCCTGCAGCCTGACTTCGTAACCCAAATTTTCTAGGTGCATTTTCAGAAACATCCCCACCAGTTTCTCGTCACCACTGAGCGACGGGATATCGATGAGTTGGCGTGTCAGCTGGTTAATGTTCATGTTTACGTAACGCAAACTGTCAGTTTGCGATCTGAATCCCTCCCTAGAAGTTGCGATGGTCAGTGTATGGCGCTTGCACTAGTCTACCCGCGAATCTTGTCCCCTCCCCACGAGTGGGGAGGGTTAGGGTGGGGCGCGCCACGCCAGCCTCTCCCCCTACCCCCTCTCCGCTTGCGGAGAGGGGACTAGAACTATGCGGACACTTCGGCGCTAAGGTCGTTCAACTCACGCAGCGCGTCCTCGCTTTCGGCGCCTTCAAAGAATTCTTTATGCAGCCGCGCAACCGTTTCGCGAACATGATTTTCCTCAACCGCGAAGGTGAGGTTGATTCGCGAGGCGCCTTGCGAGATTAGCGAAACGTTGATGTCGCTAATTGTCGAGAAGATGCGTGCTGCAATTCCCGGCGTGGTACGTAGCCCCTCACCTACTACACAAAGAATTGCGCGCTTCTCTTCGATGGTAACTGAGCCGAGCGTTTCTAACTGCGCCACGATTTCCGGGAGCGACGTAGTATCGTCAAGCGACAAAGAGACGCTGACTTCAGACGTAGTTACAACATCGACCGCAGTTTTGTGTTTCTCGAAAACTTCGAAGAGCGCGCGAAGAAATCCATACGCGCCCAGCATTCGCGTCGACGTAACCTGGACCGTTGTGACTCCCGTTTTATGCGCAATGGCTTTTACTGTCTGCGGCGACCTCTTCGACTCTCCGACAACCAGCGTGCTGCCACTCTCCTGCGCGCGCGAGTTGCAGATCCGCACGGGAATGTCGCGTTCGATCGCCGGATGGAGAGTCTTGGGATGCAATACCTTGGCGCCGAAGTAAGCGAGCTCGGCCGCCTCTTCAAAAGATAGATGCGGAACCGTGCGAGCGTTTCCCACCAGTCGCGGATCAGCGGTCAGCACCCCAGGCACGTCAGTCCAGATTTGAATCTCTTTTGCTTCCAGAGCGGCGCCAATTATCGCGGCGGTGTAGTCCGAACCGCCTCGACCCAACGTAGTCGTCGCACCAGTCATAGTAGCGCCGATGAATCCTCCGAGCACGGGAACGCACGCCGATTCAACCAGTGATTCCAGGTGCCTGCGCGTGTTGCGAAAGGTTTCAGTCATAAGCGGCGTCGCACACCCGTGATCGTCGTCAGTGATAACGCAGCGGCGCGCGTCAACGTCGCAGCTAACCACGCTGTTTTCCATAAGCACCGCGGCGAGCAAAGCCGCCGACAGTCGTTCGCCATAGGAAACGACCGCATCCTCGAAAAACTTCCGGCGTTTGCGAAGATCACTGGGCGGAGCGCTCGCAACTTCCGTCGCTGCTGTTTGCAGAAGCTCTCTAATCTCAACACGACTTTGCGCAATCAACTCACGCATCCGCACGGCTTCAGTAAGCAGCAGTGCATCAATCACCCGCAGATGACGATCGAAATGCCTCTCAAGACTTGCCGCGCCTTCAGCCGAACCGTTGGCCAGCGCTCGCTGTACGCTACCGAGCAACGCGTCGGTAAAACCCGCCATGGCTGAAACCACCACGACGGGATGCAGCGCCTGCCGATCGAAAACGATTTGCGCGGCATTCTTAAAAGCGGTAGCGCCTTCAACAGAGGTGCCACCAAATTTCATGATCGTCGGTTTCATATAAAGCTATCTAGTCTAGCACTTCGACATGCACGCGAAACGCAGCCTCATCGTTTTATTTGATTCCGGTCGACTTGGCGAGGGCTTCACGCTGCTGCGGTGCCAAACGAACCCGCTGAATTTCTTGCAACGCCCGCCACGACGTTCTGAAGCTGTCGGCTTGATAGGTCCCTTCCAGTGCCCTATGCTAACACCGCTTTTTCAGCCCTCTCGGAAATTTACAACTCCCGAACGATCTGCCTGGAGATGGAGTGCAGGAGGCCATACTGATGGCGAAACTTTATTATGGAACCGATGAATTTGACGTTCCAGAATTTGCCAACCGCAGGGTCATTGATGAGATCAAGATGTCGATGTCCGCTTTCGATTGTGTGCTGCCGGATGACGCCGGAATTTATTGCAGTAGTGACATCACGACCGGTAAAAAATTTTACTATGATGTCCTCGGCAAGAATGGAGTGCGTTCCGAGGTCGAGTTGAAAGAAAAGCTCGGCGACGAGGAATTCAAGAAAGTACAAACGGAGCTGATCCAGTTCAATGTAGCTCGCGGCGTGGAATTCTCGGAAAAGCTGCGTGAGCGTGGACTGAACAATGTCGTCACCCCGGGTCCTTACTTTGCCCGCGGATTCGACCAGCAGCACTATCTCTACCTGTGGGAATGGTTCATCATTAAGAAGATTTATGAGGTCCGATTCAATTACGACTGGGAATACAGCAATGGCTGCACGCTCGAATATGCCATCGCCGCTAAAAAAGGCATTCCGCGCCTTGACCATGAAGGAAGTAACATCGACCTCAAGAGCGCGATTGAGAGAGTGAAGGTCGCGCTAGCTGAATTGCGGAATGAAGAGTTCCTGGTAACCAAACTGGAAAACAATCTAACTTTGCTGGAGGATATCCAGCAATAATCTAACAACCTCAGTCCCGCCACGAAGAGGTCACTCACATGCTTGACTATCAAAATTACCTTCCGCTTTTGCCCTTCATCCTTGTTCTGGCAACGCTGGCGTTGTGGAGGTGGTACAACCGAGATGTTCGGCTAAACATCCGTGAGTCCTTCTTTCGCAATATCGGACTGCCACAAAGGAATCTAATCGCATTTGTGCTGGGACTAATCGCCGCCCTGTTGCCTCTGACGAGTGGGATTTGGAACCCGAAATGGGCCACGTGGATTTTCGTCGGGTCCCTGGCGTTGATTGCGATTCTCCTCGTGGCAATGAGACCCAACGCCGAAAAAGAAATGGACCGGTTTAGCTGGGGAGTGCTCGTGATCGTGATTCTCGGGTTCGGAGTGGGTGCAATCATTTATCAAGCGCATCCCTGGTGGGTCTGGCTATGGAATCAATACCGGCGTATCAATGAGCCCCACGAGCTTGTTCTGGAGTTCCTGTTCTTGTTGGGAGTGATTTTGGGGGTCTTCGTTGTTCGAAATTGGGGCAAGGAACAAAGCGCCTTCACCGATAGTCTGTCCGGTCTCCTCGGCGGAACATTCATAGCCGGGCTTTTTGGCGAAGCCTTTAAGGGGCAAGGCCTGACGACCATGCAAGCTCTTACTTACTACGGGCTCGGGTTTGCAATGTCGGCCGCAATAAATCTGCTTTACGCGGCGCGTCTCGCCGCGAATTACACGAATAAGCGATCGATAACGAGCCGCGCGTTGTTGGAGTTTCTCTACGGCCGGGAAAGAGTTAAGGATATCGATGGATACTTCCAGAAGAATTTTGAAGAGGATCCTAATAATGCGAAGCGGTTCTTGAAAGACACGCTTTTGAACTTCAGGGGTCTGGTGCAGCAAGAGTTTGCCGAGCGGCTGAATTCGAAAATGACAAAACGTCTGAAAGGAGAAGATTCTGAGCATTGCCCCGAACTGAAGGAGAAACTG
Source organism: Pyrinomonadaceae bacterium (assembly GCA_036009765.1). Lineage (GTDB taxonomy): Bacteria > Acidobacteriota > Blastocatellia > Pyrinomonadales > Pyrinomonadaceae > PSRF01. The sequence continues at coordinate 263,132 of DASYLB010000040.1, forward strand.
ACAAACCAAAAAAAGGTACGTGAGGAACTCCATAAGGAGAAAGAGGGAGAGGAAAAGAAGAAAAAAGAGACGGAGCTTGCACGAATTACTAAAGAAATCTCTGCGCTGGAAGGCCGCATAAAATTATCGTATTGCTATGAACTGGTAGCGATCGAATGCGCTGCAGGAAGTAAGGCAGCCGATCCTTCTGCCGCGGCAGTTATGGATCGCGAACATAGCGTGATCTATAAACGGATTTATCCTAAACCGCCGGATGGCACCGAAGAGAATCCGGACCAGGCGAAGCTGGAGCCAAACATGGTCCGTGTTGGGGTAGCAATTCGTCGCCAGGATGTTCTCGATTATGTGGTTGCACCCGGCCAATATCTTGCTTCGTTCCCGTATTTTGGCAGCGTAGCCGGTCTATCCGTGATAGTGCGGCAAACCATAGTGATGGATAGAGACCGGGAAAAAAAGTTTCGCTCAAAGGACTACCGGGACGGCATTTGTCCAAAGGACATCGAGCAATGGCGCGGACTCGACGAAATCGATTTTCTATCCTACGTATCAATTCCAATCGTGAGCCGGTTAGGAACCTCGTCTGAAAACCCCTTGGGCGTCGTAAATATTGACACCAAGCTCTTCCTCACTCGATGTAAGTTGGAAGGTGAACCGGTCGATAAAGCGAGGGGCTACTTTCGCACTCGTCTGACGCCCAGACAGTTAAACGAATTTGCAGCCAATCTTTATGACCAGGAAGATGAAGACTTGAAATACATTGAGAAACTTACAAAAATTATCGAACCTGTTGTGGAGCTATATGCGAAGTGCAACATAGGAGCACCCTAGGTGAAGTCTTGAGCCCGGACCTTAGCAAGAACGCCCTCTTCGTTTTGCAGAAGCGCGTTCTTGCTCGGGACGCCGCCGGTCAGGTTATTGAAACGCCGTTGGAAATGTTTCGGCGCGTGGCCCGCAGCATTGCGTCTGCGGATCTGCAATACGGAACCGCGGAAGGCGCGGAGAAATCGGAGAGCCAATTTCTCGAGGTCATGACGCGTCTCGAGTTTCTACCAAACTCACCAACGCTCATGAATGCCGGACGCGATCTAGCGCAGTTGTCAGCATGTTTTGTCCTGCCGATCGAAGATTCAATGGAGAGCATTTTCGGCACTCTTGCCGACACTGCTTTGATTCAAAAAAGCGGCGGCGGTACCGGCTTTTCATTCTCGCGCTTGCGCCCGAAAGAAGACACGATTGCCTCTACTCAAGGTGAATCCAGCGGGCCCGTCTCCTTCATTCGTCTCTACAATTTCGCGACCGAGGTCACCAGGCTCGGAGGCAAGCGCGCCGGCGCCAACATGGCGATTTTGCGCGTCGACCATCCGGACATTGCGGAATTCATTGCCGCCAAGACCAACCCGGTTGAGTTGAATACCTTCAATATTTCGGTGGCCGTGACTGACGAATTCATGGCCAGCGTGGCATCAGGCGAGAGCTACAACCTCATTAACCCCCGCACCGGAAGCGTTGTTGGACAATTGGACGCGCGCGCCGTCTTCAATTCGATAGTTGAAGCGGCCTGGCGTAACGGCGAGCCGGGAGTGATCTTTATCGATCGCATCAACCGCGATAACCCTACGCCGGAGCTCGGCCAGATAGAAAGCACCAATCCCTGCGGCGAACAACCGTTGTTGCCTTATGAATCCTGCGTACTCGGTTCAATAAATCTCGGTCAGTTCTATCGTGACGGCGGCGTAGACTTCAAGCGATTGAAAGAAGTGGTCGCAATAGGCGTACGCTTCCTCGATAACATTATCGACAAGAGCGAGTTCCCCATTGCTCAAATTAAGTTGAGGACGGCAGGCAATCGTAAGATCGGTCTGGGCGTAATGGGTTGGGCGGATTTGCTGTTGCTACTCGGCATTCCCTACGATTCGGAAGAGGCCATCCTGCTGGCTGACAAGGTGATGGGCTTTATCTCGCAGGAAGCCACCCAGGCATCGATCGAGCTCGCGAGTCACCGTGGACCATTTCCGCGCTGGGAGATGGAAAGTATTTATCAGGAAACGAACAAACCTCCCCGACGCAACGCCACCGTCACCACAGTTGCACCTACCGGAACCATTAGCTTGATTGCAAACTGTTCAAGCGGTATTGAACCGATCTATTCCATTGCCTATCAACGGCTGTCCTTCGGATCCGATCGATTGTTGTTCGTGCATCCCTTGTTTGAGCAATATGCGACCGAACATGCGTTCTATAGCGAATCCCTCATAGATAAAGTTTCCACTAGTGGCTCGCTACATGACATACCTGACGTACCTCCCGAAGCCAGAAAACTATTTGTCACTGCACACGATATTGCTCCCGAATGGCACGTGCGCATGCAGGCTGCTTTTCAAAAACACATCGACGCCGCCGTCTCAAAGACGATCAACTTTCCTCACAGCGCCACTGTGGCCGATGTGGAACAGACTTACCTGATGGCATATCAGCTAGGTTGCAAAGGCATCACGATCTACCGGGACGGCTCACGTGAAAGACAGGTTTTAACTACGCAGTCAGAAGCTCTGGGCGAACCTTCGACTCTGGCGGCCGCCTCTGAGGTTGAAAGAGCACTGCCGGAAAACCAACTGCTTTCAAAAAACGTTTGCCCTGATTGTGGGTCCGCCCTGCAACACAATGGCGCATGTCTCTACTGCACTTGCGGATATTCCGTCTGCCTGCAAACATGATCTCATTTTAGTTTGGGCCGGATCTTCACACCGCGTGGCCCTTCCATTTGCCTCTGCGAAAGAGCAGCGCACTCGCAATCGCCAGAGTTGAAAACGCAATCATGATGGCCAGGAAAACACCGCGCGTTCCCAGACCAAAAACTTTCGCCAGCACCCAGGCGAGTGGAAGCTCCCACAACCAGAACACGAACAAGTTGAGGATCGTCGGCGTCCAGGTGTCGCCGGCGCCATTGAACGACTGCGTCAACACCATGCCGTAAGCGTAGAAGAGAAAACCATAAGCGACGATACGCAGGCAATCTACTCCGTAAGGCACCACGTTTGGATCCTGCGTGAAAAGTCCGATTATTTGTCTCGCGAACAAAACAAACAGCAGGCCTACTGAACCGAGAAAGATCACGTTATAGAGCCCTGCTTTCCACACCGCTCGCTCGGCGCGTTCCGGTTTCTTCGCACCCAGTGCCTGGCCCACCATCGTCGCCGCGGCGTTGGACATCCCCCAGGAAGGCAGCAACGCAAATATGATCACGCGCATGCCGACTATGTATCCGGCAACGGCTTGCGTACCAAAGCTCGAGATAATACGCACCAGCCCAACCCAACTTGCCATACCAATAAACACCTGGAAAGTCGCGGTGCCGGACAGCCGCAGCAGACGCATCATGATCGCCGGTTCCAAGCGAAAATGATGACGTTTGATCTCGAATCGTCCGCCCGAACGAAGCAGCCGGCTTAAGGCATAGAGTGCTCCGGTGCCGCGCCCGATGTTCGTGGCGACCGCCGCGCCCACGATTCCCATCTTCGGAAACGGACCAACGCCAAATATGAGACAGGGACCGAGCAGGATGTTGATGGCATTTGCCAGAGCGAGCACGCGCATCGCGATTGCCGCATCGCCCGCCCCACGAAAGACCGCATTGATCATGAAGAGCATCACGACCGTGGCATTCCCAGCGAGCATGACGCGAGTAAATCCTGAACCCTTGGCGACAACCGCTGGCGCTGCGCCCATCAAGGAAAGCAATTTCGGCGCGAGGGGCGCGCCGACGAGCGCGATGATGGCCGAAATGATAAACGCCAGTGCGATGGCCTGTATCGCTGCGCGTGCCGCACCCTCCGGATTCTTTTCGCCGATTCGCCGCGCGATCGTGGCTGTCGCGCCAATACTCAATCCAATCGCCAGCGCGTAAACCAAAGTCATGAGCGATTCAGTAAGACCGACCGTGGCCATCGCCTCTTCACCAAGATAGGAAACCCACTTGATATCAACCAGCACGAAAATGCTCTCCATGCACATTTCGAGGACCATGGGTATGGCAAGCAGGATGATCGCGCGTCCGATTGGGCCGCTGGTGTAATCGCGACGGCTGCCGCGTAACGACTCGCGGATCGCACTCCAAAAGCCCTGCTCATCGGGCGCATTGTTCGGTGGAGTATTCTCGATTTTGGTTGGCAGTGCTTCAGCGTCTGACATTGTGTTCCCTGTTTTTGCAGTGCGGTGGCAAATCGAAGCGACGACACCCCTTGGATTAGGTTTCGATCTTGTTGCTTTTTAACCCAATCCAAAGCGGTGTCGCGCCGCGCTTGCCACCGCACTCCATAAGCTTGATCGGTTCGCTTCGAGTCTAACGAAGAAATTCTACGGAAAGTTTGATCAGTGGTTCGTAACGATCAAGAAGTTCAGAGTTCAAGCTTTAGCTTGCTACTATCACGGCAGAAACAACCTAAAGGTTGAACTGCTTAACTCTCAATCACTGGTGAGTCATGACTTTTTATGGTCTGGCACGCGCCCGAAGTCGTCCTGCAAACGCACGATGTCGTCTTCACCGAGATAGCCTCCGCGTTGCACTTCAATGAACACGAGGGTTTGCGACCCCGGATTCTCTACGCGATGAGCCGCGCCAATCGCGATGTCAATCGCTTCACCGGCTGCGACCATTACATCGACGTCGTCGAGAGTGACTTTAGCTGTACCTTGCACTACCACCCAGTGCTCGGCCCGTTGCGCGTGCTTTTGATAACTCAATCGCTTACCAGGCAAGACTTCAATTCTCTTGACCTTAAACCCGTCAGCCTCATCGAGCACCGTGAATGTTCCCCAAGGTCGCCGATCGAAGCGTGGCGAATTATCCTTCTCATCACCCATAAGGTTCTCCCGGGTTCAAACTGTAACGCAAACTGTTAGTTTGCGTTCTTGTTGGCGCCCGTGCGTCACAAATAAACGCGAAAGACGAGGCCACGCAACACATCGCAAACTAACAGTTTGCGTTACATTAATGTCGCTTAAAGTATTGGACTGCTCGTTCGTGTTTCTCGGCTGCGGCCCGCGTATTAAACGTTCCGAGGTTCTTCCGCTTGCCGGTTTTCGCATCCTTCTTCTTCGAGTAAAGTCGGTACTCTCCCGATTTGAGTTTTCGAATCATCAGTCCCCCTGGTCGTCTCCAAACGAACTTTCGTCAACCGCGGATCGCTGCAGCTGCCGCACTCCTCGCTTTCAAAGGCCCGCGCTTTTTCCGGCGACGGCGCGGTTCCGGTGCATACCGGCCGGTGCGTTCAAGATCGGCGATTGTATAACCAGTATCGAAGATCTCGCCTAGCGGCATGTTAGTGTCAACACTATAGTCGAAAATTTTTCCGTCGGTGCGAACATAAACCGGGCCCCGTTTCCCTTTCAAGTATTGTTCGTTGGTGAGAAGCGCGTAAAGATGGCGACGCGCGCCCAGCGTGCCGGTTGGTCTACAGGGAATAAATTCGCGTCCATCAGGTAAGCAGTAAACATTGAGCTCAAGCAAAACGCTGCGACCGTAACGTTGTAGACGCGGCACGAATCCCTGGGGCAAGCCGAAGCGCTGCTTGAGATGATCGGGTGGACGAGTTTTAGCTAATTGTCGCGGTGGAGATTCGAGCTGCGGTGAACTACTGGTTTGCTGCGGCTCGGCGTCTAACTCAGGAGCTCCGGAATCTGTGGGCAGGTTTTCAAAAGATGAGCTGGTCTCGGCCAGGTATTCGCTGCAGGCAGCGCGCAGTTGATCCGGACCGTCAAGCAAGCCTTCGCTCATCTGTTTCAGTGTCGCGTGGCCCGCAAAGACAGCTTCAACCTTCTGGCCCTCGGTCATCTCGGCCCATGACTGATCGCCGATGATCGACTTCGACATTTGAAGCCAGAGTTTACGCTTTTCTAATCTGCTTTTTCAAAGAAAAAAGGAACCGGGAAAAGGGAAGGAGTGATATTTCCGATTGCCAACTTAAAAACGGAGGGAAGTATGTCCTCTCCGTCTCTTTTCAATCGGCAATCGGCAATCGGCAATCGCAAATCCTCAAACCTATCCATTCCCCTTTCCCCTTATTCCTTGGGTCGCCAGATCGCGAGGATCGCACCGGCAAGCGAACAACCAACGAGCTGATAACCGCTATTGATCAGATAAAGGCCAAGCGGCCGTTGCTCAAATAGAACGGTGGCAATGCTGGTGGTGACAATGAAACCCAACCATAACCAGAATGCGGTTTGAATGCCGGTCATCACAGTGGTGGCTTTTGTGTATTGAACAAAGTGCGCCAGGACATAAACCAATATCGCTGATGATACAAAAGCGACGACTAATTCTTTGGCGTGACTTTGGCTGCCCATTTCTTCAATTTTTGCGGGCGACCAGCCGATGATCTGAAGGAACTTGTTGCCGAAGAGCAGGGGCGAGTACCAGAGGCCGCCGAGGATGTAGTGGACCAGCGTCGCCACGAGCACTGCCGGGTATTTGATTTTCATGTTGTCTTCTCCTTAATTGGGGGCTAGCGAAAACTTCCAGATAAGATACGTGCCGAAGTAAGTGTTTCGAATTTACCACCTTATTGTTCTTTGCAGACCAGTACTTCTTGAAAATTGCGTTTTTTGGAGTGCGCTGACTTGTCAGCGCTTTGGTCCATGGCAGCTTGCTGCCACGTTCAGGTAACGTGAGTTGAACGATGGTCGCGGATATCCAGTGACGAGACCAAAGCGGCGACAGGCCGCCGCACTGCAAATTCGTTGAAGGCCCTCAATGAAAATCGTGGGAGGGCGCGGCCGCCACTTTGAACGAAAGCGCGCGAACGCTTTTAGCCTTCACCGAAAACACGTTGTCCTGATTTTGCAGTTTGCCTGAGATTAAAAGAAACGGATGGTCAACTAACACCAAACGATACTTATCGAACAACTGCGGCGTGATGATAACGTTAACCACGCCCGTTTCGTCTTCCAGAGTTAGAAACACAAATCCCTTGGCGGTGCCGGGACGTTGCCTGACAATCACCCAGCCAGCCACGCTGATCAAGCAACCATCGCGCAACTGTTGCATGTCTACAGCACGACAGACACCCAGCTTATTCAACTCCGCGCGATGATAAGCAACCGGATGGCGTCCGATTGTTAACCCGGTACCGCGAAAGTCGGCGTCCATTCGTTCCGCCCGGGTCATGGGAGTCAACGGCGAATTGCCGTCTGCCTCATGTAGCTCTTCGTAAAGCTCTCCCGCAGGCCGCGTCACTCGTTCAACCTGCCAAAGCGCGTCGCGCCGATTCACGGTAGTCTCAAGTCCCAAGTCGAAAGTCTCAAGTTTGGATGGATTGAGACTTGAGACGTGAGACGTGAGACGTGAGACTTTAATAAAATTCAACGCACCCACCGCCGCCAGTTTCCGCATTTCATCTTTGCGCAACTCCGGCACGCGTTGGCGCAGATCATCGATGCTTAGAAACGGCCGCTTCAGACGTTCGCGCTCAATCGCCCTGCCGGAAGTCTCACTTAAACTTTTGATATAACGAAGGCCAAGACGAAGAACCAACTCCTTCCCCTTTCCCCCTTCCCCTTTTCCCCCGTTCCCCCATTCTTCTTCGATCGTGCACAACCAATTCGATCTGGTCACATCCACCGGTCTAACTACCAGTCCATGTCGTTGCGCGTCTTTGACCAGGGTGAACGGTTGATAAAAACCCATCGGCTGGTTGTTTAGAATTGCAGCGGTGAACGCTGCCAGGTAGTGACACTTCAAATAAGCGCTGGCGTAAGCAATCAAAGCGAAGCTGGCCGCGTGTGATTCAGGAAACCCATAAAGCGCAAACGAGGTGATCGCCTGCACGATCTCTTCCTGCGACTTTTGTGTCAGTCCCTTGCTCGCCATGCCACGGCGCAGTTTCACTTCAATCTCTTTCATGCGCGCTTCGGATCGTTTGAAACCAAAAGCGCGTCTTAGTTCTTCTGCTTCGCCGCCGGAAAAGTCGGCGCAAATCATCGCGATCTTCAATAACTGTTCCTGAAACAAAGGCACGCCAAGCGTGCGTCGCAGCACCGGCTCCAGCAAAGGATGCGCATAAGTAACTGCTTCGCGACCCTGCCGGCGTTTCAAATAAGGATGAACCATGTTGCCGACAATCGGGCCGGGCCGGATGATCGCCACCTGCACCACGATGTCGTAAAACTTTTGCGGACGCAGTCGCGGCAGACACGACATCTGCGCCCGGCTCTCAACCTGAAACAACCCTATAGTGTCCGCCTTTTGCAGAGCTTCGTAGACAAGTGGATCGTCCTGCGGCAGATGCGCGAGATCAACTTCTTCCTTGTAAGCGTCGCCAATCAACTGAATCGACTCTTCCAGCGCCGCCATCATTCCGAGTCCTAATAGATCAACTTTGATTAGCCCCAGATCGGCGCAGTCTTCTTTGTCCCATTGCACTACGACGCGACCAGGCATCGCCGCCGGCTCGAGTGGCACCACTGAACTCAGTTGTCCCTGGCAAATCACCATGCCACCGGAGTGCTGGCCCAGGTGTCGCGGCAGGTCCTGCACTCGTTCGTACAGTTCAAAGAATTTTTTGATGCGCGGATTTCTAATATCGAGTCCGGCATCGCGAAACTGCCGTGTGGTTGAATCTTTTGGATCCTTCCATTCCCAGGTTTGGACCAGCCCGGCGAGTCGTCCCAATGTTTCGTCATCAAAGTCGAGTGCCTTGCCGACTTCGCGTGCTGCCGAGCGACCACGATAAGTGATGACGTTAGCGGTCATGGCGGCGCCGAGTTTGCCATAGCGCTCGTAAACATATTGAATCGCGCGTTCGCGTTGATCGCCGCTGGGCAGGTCGAGATCGATGTCGGGCCACTCCCCGCGTTCTTCGGAAAGAAAGCGTTCAAACAACAACTCCATGCCTACCGGATCGACAGCGGTGATGCCCAGGCTGTAGCAGACAGCGCTGTTTGCGGCCGAGCCGCGACCCTGAATCAAAATTCCCTGGGCCTTACAAAACCTGACGATGTCCCAAACGATCAGGAAATAACCTTCAAGTTTGAGTTTTTCGATCAACCGGAGTTCATGCTCGATCTGCTTTTTCGCCTTTTCAAATGAGGGCTTGCCGAGCTGCCCGTTATAACGTTCGCGTGCGCCTTCTTCCGTGCGATGCCGCAGAAACGAAGCCATAGTCTCCCCCGCAGGTACGTCATACTTCGGAAACTCATAACCCAGATCCGTGAGCGTAAATTTAAGTCGCGAAGAAAGCTCTGTCGTGTTGTGAATGGCTTCCGGCAGATCGGCAAAGAGCTGCGACATGACCTTAGCGGACTTTAGATAGCGCTCGGAATTCGTCGCCAGTAAACGGCCGGCAGTTTCCAGTCGGACGTGATTACGAATGCAGGTGAAAACATCGGTAACTTCGCGTTGGGCTCGAGTCGCGTGACAAACGCCATTAGTGGCCAGCAAAGGCAGGTGATACTTTCTCGCAATTGCCAACACTGCCTGATTGCGCAGTTCTTCTTCACGATTTAGGTGCCGCTGAAATTCGGCATAAACATTTCTCCGGCCAAAAATGTCGATCAGCCATTCGGCTCTCCTCTGCGCCTCCTCTGTGTTCTTTGTATCTCTATGGTTAAAGCTTTTTGCTAACGGTCCGTCATGGTCTCCAGTCAGACAAACTAGACCTTCCGCATATTCCGCCAATTCATCCAACGTGACGGCAGCACACTCGCCCGGCTTCGCATGCTTCGGCACGCGCAACTTCATTAGGGTTACTAAACGACAGAGATTTTGATAGCCCGTGCGGTTTCGAACCAATAAAGGAAGTGTAAAGAGTTGCGGCGAGGAGCCCGCGTCAACGGGCGGAAGAGAATAGCCCCGTGCGTAAGTACGGGGATCAGTTTCTAACTTTTCTTCACGAGCTCCAACAGGGGGGGCAGATTTCCGGGTGAGGAATGAATTTCTGTCGTCCTCTTCGAGGGCTCGGATCAAAACCTTGCTCTGTTCTCCAGGCTTACACCGAGAGCTACTCTCTGCCGCGCCTACGGCGCTGGTTAACATTTGACTGTGTCGAGCTAAATCTAATCGTACAGTAATCTCTGAGCCGATATGGGCAGTCATCCCAATCTTCTTCGCTGCCTGGTAAAAACGCGGACTGCCGTAAACACCGTCGCGATCCAGCAAAGCCATCGCCGGCATCTCCAACGCCTTACCTGCGGCGATCAATTCTTCCGGCACCGAAGCGCCCTCGAGAAAACTGAAGGCTGAACGAGCATGGAATTCGATGTAATCAGTGGGCAGTGGGCGGTGGGCAGTGGACAGTCGATCCCCGATCGCTGACTTTATCTTCTTCGTTGATTGCTTTCCATTCTGCTCACTGTTCACTGCTCACTGCTCACTTTCGTGTCAGTCATAAACTCCCTCAACAAACCACGCTCCATGCGGTAGCTCGCGATAGATGCGATAAAGCACTTGTCTGGGCCTACCTATTTCTTTGCTGTCCAAACCGCCCGTTTGCCCACTGCCCTGAACGGCCACATCCCATTCATCCCGCGCCCACTCGTCCGTGCGCCACCACTCCCCCGACGTCCGCCACGGACCTGCCACTCCCACCACTTTTCCATGCACGCTCTTGTTTTTATTCCAGGCGCTGATTTCTCGGGGACATCCTCCTTCCGCCTGCACCAACGCGCGCAACGGTGGCCGGAAAACTCGAAAGCCAAGCGACTGTTGAGTGCTGAGTCCTGAGTGCTGAGTGCTGAGTTCAAACTGATTAGTATTTGCTGACTGCTGAACGCTGACTGCTGTTTGCTGTTGACTTCTCTTCTTCCGCTTCGCTTCTTTCAACTCAAAACGCTTCACTCTAAAAGCGTCCGGTCGATGCGTGTCGAGCAATTCCGGCGAACCGATATTCTTCGCTCCCACCAGCTTTGCCAGTCGCGCCAGCATCAGTTCCAACTTCTCCGGCTGCGGTGCAAGCGGAATAAACAGTCCCGTCTGCAACACACGCGGCTTCACCGGCTCACAATTTATCGATACGCCGACAACCGCTGCCGGCGGGGGACGCATTTCCGTATCGAGCAGCAACAGCTTGAGAAACACTTTGTGATCGCGCATCGGGTAAGGCAGGTTGAGTTTGATTTCATGCGTGGCGCCCTGCTCCAGCTTTAACTCTACCTCTAAGGCATTAGTCGCCAGTGCATAGGCATTGAGGTTCGCGCAAATCTGGTTGAGGAGTCGCGCCAGGATGAAGGCCAGCGGTTCTAATTCGGCAATGGGATACTCAAGCTCGATTGCGTTTCGGAACTCAGGCGCCGCTTGTCTGAGTTTTAAGTGACGATTACTTTTTCCGCTCGCCAGTTCACGTAACTTTAATCCCTCCTGACCAAGTCGCTCAGAAACTCCCGCTACCGGCAGTTCGGCAAATTCTCGGAAAGTACGCACCCCCCAGAGCCGTAAAGTTGTGAAGATCTCTTCCAGCTTCGCGTCGTCCAAAATCCAAGGCCCAATATCCAAGGTCTGCTTGCCTTTCTTGTCTTTGACTTTGGACTTTGGACTTTGAACCTTGGAGTTTGAACCTTGGAGTTTGGAATTTGAAATTTGGAATTTGAAATTTGGACTTATTAAATTCTCGATTGGTAGTTCCCCTAGAGCGTTGAGTTCTTCTCCGGGAGCTATAAAAGTTAAGCCTTTAAAGTTTCGCGCGGCATAGATAGCCGCATCGGGCTTTGCAGCCAAAGCCACATTCACCTTGCACCCTAAACCCCCGGGTTCTTTTGCCTTCGCCTGTTTCGTAATCTCAATGGCGAGTTCATAAGCCGAGCCAAAGCGCAGGGCGCACCCCTCGACGTCAATCACCACCGTATCGGCCGACGTCTCTTCCACGAGCGGGGAGAACGAATAGGCAAAGTCCGGCAGAGACACTTTCGCCGGGAGCTGCTGACCATGAATGCAGACAAACATCGCACTTTTTCGGGAGGTTTCAATTTAGAAACAACGGCGAGACGAAGATTAGCGAAAATTAGCGAACATTGTCAAGGGCTGCATAGAACCTCGCCCGCTCGTCTATTTAGAAAAAGCGGACGTTGACAGTGCACCTGAAAAGACAGGCTCTGCAATAAAGTTGAGTGAGGAAGTGAACTTTGATTCACTGGGCGACAATGCGCTTCAACCGCTGCTGGGGTGGGAAATGACGATAAAACCGGCGAACGACCCCTGCTCTTAAAACCTTCGTCCGGTCCTTCGTTGGTTGACGACCAAAGAGATGTTTCTCCGGTGAGCTCCAGCGCCAGCGCCGCGCACGATCGCACGCAGCTTTCCTCCGCAATTACAACCAGCGCTGTCGGCGTAGGTTCCAGCGTGCGACGGAAGCGATACCACCAGGATGAAATAATTCGTTTCGCAGAATTCCCCGGCACGTCTCCAAGATCAAGCAGCACCAGCCCAAAACCGCCTCCCTGTAACAAAAGATCGGTGGCCTTAAAGGCGTGCTCGAGATTGTTGGCGCAACGGATCCAAAGCAGTCGCTCACAATTTATTTCCGCTCTGATTGCGGATTTAGGATCGAATGAATTGCTGGTGTCCACTACGGCGCAAACTTCCTCGTGCCGGGTAGCGTCGGCCAGCGCGGAAAGCATAAAGCTGGTGCGACCTGACGATGCTCGTCCGAAGATCTCCGTGATGGCGCCACGCGGCAGGCCGCCTAAAGTAAATAAATCTATTTCGGGAATGCCGGTTGAGATTACTTCCGCCGGCCTTTTTTCATGTAACTGAAAAGCGGTGCTGAAGCGCGCGGCAATCTCAGATTCGATTTCAACTTTTGAAACTGCGGCTCTCATGATTTATAACCGTGCTGCTGGTAACGCAAACTATTTTTTGCGTAGAGCCTAAATGGCCTGTTGCCTGATCGCAAACTAACAGTTTGCGTTACAAAAACTGATGCCACGAAAACCTGCTCAAAGCTCTGCTGAAGAATTCTTTCCTGACAAACTAAGCTTGCCTTCGTTGCGCAATGCTGCCGCCGATTGCAAAGCATGTGATCTATGGAAACGCGGTACGCAGACCGTCTTCGGTGAAGGACGACGCAACGCGACAGTGTTATTTGTCGGAGAGCAACCGGGGAATGAAGAAGATCTCACTGGAAAACCTTTCGTCGGTCCAGCCGGTAGACTATTCAATGATGCGCTCGCCGAAGCTGGCATCGATCGTTCTCAAACTTACGTCACCAATGTAGTCAAACATTTTAAGTGGGAGCCGCGTGGCAAACGCCGCATCCACAAGAAACCTAACGCCCAGGAGATTTCTGCTTGCCGTCCCTGGCTCGAAGCTGAGATAGCAGTCGTCAACCCGAAAGTCATAGTGGCTCTCGGGGCTACCGCAGCTCAGGCCTTGCTCGGTCCCAAATTTCGCGTGACTAAACAACGTGGCGAGTTCATTGAATCCACTCTTGCTCCCTACGTAATGGCCACTGTCCACCCCTCTTCAATCCTACGCGCACCGGATGACGAGACCCGCCGCCTCGAACATCGCCGCTTTGTTGCCGATCTCAAAAAGCTCGCTCGAGTGTTGAAGTAGCTTTTTGGAGTGCGGCGACCTGTCGCCGCTTTGGTTCTGTTCTGGCTTGATGGTTTTTAAATCCTACGCCCCACGCGACCAGTCGCGGTCGGCCAAAGGCCGCGACAGGTCGCCGCACTCCAAAATAGCTTGACGCTTCGACTCGTCTTCGGTAATATTCGCTTGATTTTCGGCATACGGCGAAAATAACATACGGCTTCAGTTTGAAGCAAGACTTTTTGTGGAGGGATTTGAGATGCCCGTAACTGCACGGCAAAGACAGGTCTATGAGTTCATCAGCCGCTACCTGGAGGTCAATGATCAGCCTCCCACCATCGCTGAGATTGGCAAACAATTCCGGATGACTTCTTCGGCAAGCGTGCACAGCATCTTGTCTGCCCTCGAGCGTGAAGGTCTTATCAAACGCATTCCCAACGTCAGTCGTGGAATCGAACTCACCAAAGTCGACAAGCCGGAAGGCGTTGGAGACGAATTTGAAGTTCCTTTGTTAGGACTGGTGGCCGCCGGCCAACCAATAGAAGCGGTGCTCGCTCGTGAAACTGTCTCCGCTCCAAAAAGCATGATTGGCCGCGGGCGCATGTTTGCGCTTCGCGTGCGTGGCGATTCGATGATTGAAGAAAATATTCAGGACAACGACATCATCATCGTGTCGTCTCAACAAACGGCTGAGAATGGTCAGATGGTGGTGGCGCTGATCGATGGAAACTATGCGACCGTAAAGAAGTTTTATCGCGAGCCCGACTTCATTCGCCTGGAGCCGGCCAACCCCCAGTTCAAACCAATATTTATCAAGACACCGGAGCGCATCCAGATTCAGGGTGTCGTTCGCGGACTCATTCGCAATTATCAAGCTTCCGCCTGATCCTAAATTACAGATTTCCAATTTGAGATCTTGAAATTCAACTTAGAACAACAATGGCTACCCGCGAAGAGCCGGCTTTTCAGAATAACGTAACCGACGTGAAGCTTTGTGCCTTCGCGCTAGCTGATTGCGTTGTTCACATAGAATCTCAATCCGCAAAATACATGCGCGCTGTCCATCGGACCGCGTTGGAGTTGGCCGTTCCGAATCTATTTGGTTCAGAGCTTGGTGGATTTTGGTTAAAGCCTGATCAGGTCGAGCAGTTGCGAAGACTAGCAGACTGTTATCCAGCGGATGAAAGCAGATTTGTCAGGCGCGCTGTTGAGGCTTACCTGCTGGCCCAAACTGCAGAGCTCGATTGGATGAATCAGTAGCTGCAAAAAGTAACTGAGCGCTATCCGGTGGGAGTCAATTCCGCAGGCTGTTTCCTACCCTTTCGCAAAACTACTAAACCGATCCCTGACATGATCATCGCTCCGCCCGCAAACGTGCGCCAATTCAATTCTTCATGGAGCACAATTACACCCAACGCAACGGCAATCACCGGCGTGACCAAGGCGATCAACATCGTCTTCGTCACATCCATGTGTTGCACCAGCCAATAGTACGAGAGAAATGCTACTACCGAACCAACGATAGCCAGGTAGAAAAGTGCAATGACGGCCATGCGCGACCAGTGCAATTGCAGTGGATTGCCTTCCGTTAGAAAACCGGCAAGCAGTAACGGCACTAAGCCAAACACCATTTGTCCCCCAGCAAGTATCGCCGGGTCGAGCCTACTGCCACGCGCCTTCACCAACACATTCGCGTAAGCGGCACAAGCTGAGCCAAAGACTAACGCTGCACATCCTGCCAACGCCCGAGAGCCGGCAATCGTGAGTTGGTTGGAAAAAACTACTCCCACTCCGGCGACCCCCATGACTATTCCGCTGATCTTCAACGGCGTCATTCGTTCGCCCGGCAGATAAAAGTGGGCAATAACTAAACCGAAGGCTGGGATCATAGCTTGCAGCAGCGCGGCTAGTCCTGAAGAGACATACTGCTCGCCCCAGAAAACCAAGCCGTAGTTAAAACTGAAGGAGAGCACGCCCGTTATCGCGAGCAGCACCCAGTCCGCGCGCGCGCGCGGGAGTGACAGCCGGCGCGCCTTAATGATGACAAAAAGGATTGCGGCCGCAATAACAAACCTGATGCCCGCGAAGATGAACGGCGGTAGATCATCGAGGCCAAGTTTTATGAAGAGCCAGGTTGAACCCCAGATGAGACACAGCAGAAGCCAAACCAGGCGAGATTTCATCTTGTGGGTTTCGGTCTCGAAGTATCTTTTGGCGAGCGTGGCGAGCGAGTTCTCAGGACTCGCTCGCCAAAGAAGTGTCGACTTTGCCTTTTAGGTTGGCTGACCTTCCGCATTGTCGAGCTTGATGATCGAGAATGCTGCACCTTGCGGATCAATCAGAATCGCGAAACGGCCAATCCCCGGAATGTCGTCGGCGGGCTTCATGACTTTGGCCCCTAATTCGGTTGCCCTTTGAACTTTCGCATCACAATCGTCAACTGCAAAATAACCCAGCCAGTTCGGTGGAATCGGACCCATTTCAGGAGTGATTTTCAACATACCGCCGGCCCCACGACCGTCGTTCGAAAACATGGTGTACTCCAGCGGCCCCATGTTCATTGTTTCTTTCGTCCAACCAAACAAGCCGGCATAAAACTCGCCGTCTTTAGCTGTATCGGTCGTCATCAGTTCGTTCCAACAAAGAGAACCTGGAACGTTGAAGATACCGGCGCCTTTATTCGTTCCTGCTTGCCAAAGAGCGAAGGCAGCGCCGGTCGGATCTTTAATGACGGACATCCGGCCAAATGTCATTACGTCGAGCGGGGCCTGGAGCAGCGTGGCGCCAAGCTCCTTGGCTTTCGCCGCGGTCTCGTCAGCGTTAGCAGTGGCAACATACGACAGCCAACTGGGTGGAATTCCCTGCTTCCTCATGTCCGGCGTCATTCCATACAGCGCGCCAACAGGTTTGTCGTCGAGATGCAGCGTTGTATAGATCATGTCAGGGCCCATTGGATTATCGATGGCGGTCCACCCAAATAATTCCGTATAGAACTTTTTCGCCGCCTCACCATCGCTGGTGGCCAGTTCGATCCAGCAGAAAGTGCCGGGTTTGTAGGCGGTGGTCTGTTGCATTTTCGCTTCTGTCATCAGAGCTCTCCTTAAAGACCAGGGCGCGTAGCGGCAGGGAGACTACGAGCAACTACGCGGCGTTCAAAAATAGAAAACGAGGGCCGCAATAATATACGGTTTGAATGAAGACTACAAAAACGGAAAACGCCACCTCCGGCAAGCCGAAAGTAGCGCATCCGTTTCCTAAGAATCGCCGAAGCTTTTAATAGGATGGCAGCTTCGCATGTACACACTAGGCTGCCGGTTTGTATCCCGAAGACTAACTGTCGGTCAGTCCGTCCTCGGTCAGCACGCGAATCATTTTCACAATCCTCGCATCCTTTCGAACGCGGTGCCGTTAGGTAGTTTTTTCTAGTGGCTTTTCCTCCACCTTCGGTTACGTTCCGAAAACGTCGGCTCAACTTGCGTCGAACCATTCGCCCCCCTCAGCGGGTCCTTCCTAAAGGGTGCCACTCGTTTTTATCCGAATGGCTTGAGAAAACCTCTCAGCCTCCTCTAGCAAAGCCTTTCGGCTTCGACTCAGGGCGTCAATAGAACCAACAGACCGTTGCTGATTCCCTCTTCCGTGTGTCACCACATCGGTTGCCGATCCCTTTGTCGGTCTCGAAGGCCGTGACCCTCGCGACAGGGAGGTTTATACGCTCATTGATTTTTTAGATCAACTTTTAGTGTGTTTTATTTTTTCCGAGTTTGAAAAATTTGCGAACCGATTTTCGCCGGCCTGTTTTCTTAGGAAATTCGTGGAGTACACGCTGAGAGATCGCGCAAATAAAAATTACCGTCGTGTTTTATGATTTGTTTTTCAGTTTCAGGATTGCCGCTTGAACTGCTTTTTGCACTTCAGCGATCTGATCTTCCGCCTCATATTTATTGCGCGGCCAGAAAAATCCTTTCAAACCGTCCTTTTTCCGCCGCGGCACAATATGAACGTGCAAATGCGGAACACTTTGGCTAACGCGGTTATTCATCGCAACGAAAGAACCCTCCGCTGCCAGAGCAATCTCGACTGCGCCCGTCAGCAGTTGGGCGTTTATGAACAAGGGCCCCACCAGGTCAGTTGGCAGATCGCTTAGAGTTTCGTAGTGCTGTTTCGGTACCAGCAAAGAATGCCCTGGAAATAGGGGACGATGATCCAGAAACGCTAGCGATATTTCATCCTCAAAGACGATGCTAGCCGCCAGCTCGCCGCTAATGATTTTGCAGAAGATGCAGTTTGGGGCAAAAGATGTCATAGAAGTCGAATGATTCTAGTTCAAGTCTCATCGAGTACGAAGCAGCTATGATCACTGTCCAATCCCTCATAACCTTCGATTCGCTGCAGCATGATCTCTACGTCGTCTCGCAATACTCAAAGACTCATGCTCTCCTAAAACGTCCCACAGTTTTCTGCGATGACGCGTTTAAAGCCCGAATTTCCGCAAGGGTCGATGATTGTTAAAGAGAAGTTGCGCAACCCGCCCAGGCTAAGGACCCGGAACTGCTCAATGCAATGATCAAACGGGAAAAGGGTTACAACCCAGAGAATGGTGACTGGGAGTACTTGGTTCTGGACGGATCCGCCTCTACGATCAAGGCGCAAGGCAAAATAGAGAAGTGCCAAATCTGCCACATAGGCAGTAAGAACACGGATTACGTAGATCGTAGTTATCTGCCGAAAGAAATTCGAGAAAAACTTGAGTAGGTGACCTAAGCGGGCTTCACGGCTTTCTGAAATGCTGTCACGCCCAGCGTGTTCAAGGCTTCGCCTTTTCTCATCCAGCCTCTACGTGCGGTCACAATTCCATACTTGAGGTTGTGAAGCGCGCCGGTCGAATGAGCATCGACTGAAATCACAAACTTGATCTTGCGCTTTCGTGCTTCGCGGATCCAGCGCGGCTCGATATCCAGTCGATTGGGATCGCCGTTCACTTCAATCGCAGCTCGCGATTCAGCGATCACGTCGAGAATCTGTTCGACGTCGCATTCAAACGGCGGACGGGTCAGAAGTTTACGACCAAGGGCGTGGCCCCAAATTTTGAACACCGGGTGCCGCATTGCTGTCACTATTCGCTTCGTCATCCTGGCTGAGTCCATCTGGTAACGCGAGTGGATGCTGGCAACGATTACATCAAACTTTTCCAGGACTTTGTCGGGGTAATCCAGTCGCCCGTCCGCTACGATGTCAGACTCTGTGCCGCGTAGGATCTTGATCTTGACCTGCTCCTGTATCTTGTCAATCTCTGCCCATTGCCGTTTTAGCCTGTCGAGTTTGACGCCGTTGGCATAGAAAGCCGTGGGGGAATGATCCGTTATGGTTATGTACTTCATGCCCATCGCCTCTGCAGCTCTTACCATCTCTTCGAGCGAGTTCTTGCCGTCTGAGTAGGTGGTGTGGCAATGAACCATTCCGCGAATGTCTTCCAGTGACACCAAATCTTCCGGCAGCTTTCCCGCGAGGGCCGTTTCAATCTCGCCTTCGTCTTCACGCAACTCAGGCGGAACATACTGCATTCCCAACTGCTCGTAGATGTCTTCCTCATTCTGCAGCTCGGTAGATCGTCCGTTCTGTCGCCGAGTACGTTTTGCGCTTTTGACGGTTTTGCGGTGGTTGGATCTAGGACCTTGTCCGTTCGCAATCTGTTGCAGTTTATCCAGGTGCTTCTTTGACCCCGTCTCAGTTAAGAGGGCGAGGGCAAACTCCTCGGGGCGCGCAGCGACCAGCGACACGCGCACGCCTGCTGCAAAGCGGACCGTGCAGGCTTCCTCCATCTGCTCTATCACTTCGGCAATTTGTGGGTAGCGTAGGAAATGCGTAATCAGTGTCGCCGGCTGTTTGGTGTTTGCGACCAGCCGGATGGTGCCAACAGTTTCCTTCCAGCGGCGTAATGATCCGGCAAAGCTCACCTCAAGCACAGCTCGATCAGTCTTGAGGTAGTCGGAGATGTGAGTCGCCGCCTCCAGTGCACGATGCAATAGAATTCGATTGCTCTTGCCGCGTTGCCGCGACTCCGAAATGCTCTGGAGAATTTTCTGTTCCGTCTTCGCGCCAAAGCCCTGGATGCCCTTGATCTTGCCGGCTTCCGCAGCCGCTTTCAGATCAGCAATCGAACTAATGCCTAACTCTGCGTGCAGCGTTCGGATCTTAGTGACCGAAAGTCCCGGCAACGCTGAAAGCTCGAGCATGCCTTGAGGGAACTCCTGTTTGAGACCATTCAAGACTGACGACTCGCCGTTAAGGTAGAGCTGTTCGATTTGCGACGCGAGGCTGCCTCCAATGCCCGGGATTGAGGTCAAGCGGTTTGCGAGTATTACTTCACCGACATCCTCTGACAATCCGGCTATCGCGCGCGCGCCCGCTTGATAGGCACGCGCCTTGAAACGATCCTTGCCGCCTTTCAACTCGAGTAGCGCCGCGATCTCCTGCAGCGCCGCGGCGATTGCAAACCTGTCTAAACGTGTGGGCTTAGTCATAGACTAGCTAAGAATACACGATGAGCGTGATGGTTCAAGAATGGGAATAGCCAACGTTCTACTGGGACCGCGGGCGTCTCGCCCGCAATGAGCGCGGAGCGCGAAAAAACAACTAAAGCAAACAGCTCCGGAAACAGCTGCGCGCCTCCGGCGCGTTGCGGGCGGGACGCCTGCGGTCCCACCAAATCGCTTTAGCGGTTCATTCTTGAAGTATGAGCCCAAAAAATCAATAGTCATCTCTCCGCCAAGGCGGCCAGACGCGTTTGCTCATATAATACAAGTCAAATATTTTAGTTGAGGATCGAGCAATGGCAATAGCATCTGTTAACCCAGCGACCGGCGAGACTATCAAAACTTTTGAGCCGCTCAGTCAAGCCCAAATTGGCGAAAAACTGCAGCACGCCAGTGACACGTTTCGTTCGTATCGTCGCACCACTTTCGCTGAACGCGCCGCAATGATGAACCGCGCCGCTGAAATCCTCGAAGCTGAAAAGCAGCCGCTTGCCCGCATGATGACCTTGGAAATGGGCAAGCCGATTAAGGGCGCGGTTGCGGAGGCAGAAAAGTGCGCGCTTGTTTGTCGTTACTACGCTGATAACGCGATGAGCCATTTGGCGGAGAGCGTAGTCGAAACAAATGCGACTAGGAGTTACGTGAGATTTGAGCCGCTGGGACCGGTGTTGGCGGTGATGCCATGGAACTTTCCGTTTTGGCAGGTCTTTCGTTTTGCAGCACCGGCGCTGATGGCAGGCAATGTCGGCCTGCTCAAGCACGCGTCAAATGTGCCGCAAAGCGCACTGGCGATTGAAGACGTCTTCGCGCGCGCTGGATTTCCAGCGGGCGCGTTTCAAACGTTGCTCATCGGTTCTGAAGCGGTTCAGCGTATTCTTGAAGACCCTCGCGTCGTAGCCGCAACTTTAACAGGCAGCGAGCCGGCGGGCCGGAGCGTCGCTCGTATCGCCGGGAAAAACATCAAGAAGACGCTGCTCGAACTCGGCGGTAGCGATCCCTTCATCGTGATGCCTTCAGCCAATCTCGCCGAGGCTGTCACCACTGCGGTAAAAGCGCGCACGATAAACAACGGTCAATCGTGCATAGCCGCGAAACGATTCATTGTCGCCGCGGAGATCTACGACGCGTTTGAGCAACAGTTTGTGGCAGAGATGAAGGCGCTGCGAGTTGGGGACCCAATGGATGAGAGCACCGACATCGGACCCTTAGCTACAGAGCAGATCCTGAAAGATGTCGACGAACAAGTGAAAACCTCGGTGGCTGCCGGCGCGGTGGTATTGACGGGCGGCAAGCGAATTGACCACCCGGGAAATTTCTATGAGCCAACCGTGCTGGTAGGTGTTCCTAAAGACTCGCCTGCTTCCTGTGAAGAAGTTTTCGGACCGGTCGCCATGCTTTTCCGGGTGAAGGACATTGACGAAGCGATTGTGCTTGCGAATGCCACCAGCTTTGGTCTCGGCGCGGCGGCGTGGACTAACAACCAGCACGAACAAAAGCGTTTTGTCGAGGAACTCGAAGCCGGCTCAGTCTTTATTAACGGCATGGTCGCGTCCGATCCGCGACTTCCCTTTGGCGGCATCAAGAACTCAGGTTATGGCCGGGAACTAAGTGAATTCGGCATCCGTGAGTTTGTGAACATTAAGACTATTTGGATTAAGTAAACTACTGCCAATGACGAACATAGGAAGGTGGTAGAACCATGAAGTACCAAGTTTCCAATAAGCCGAAAGACAAATATCTTTTTGGAGGAGAAAGTTGTTTACGCAACGCGACGCACCAACCCCTCGAGAATTGCGGTACGCCATTCCGGACGAAGTACGCAGCAGATTGTTGTCTGTTTTGCAGGATGCGGTTCGGGAGCGCTCCGAAAGCCTGTTAAAGACTATTTGCGATCTTAAAGGCTGGACGTATGACAAGAATAGAGATACCTGTTCAAGACTTGTCGACATTTGCCAGCAGAACGATCTTTTTCCCTTCCTTTTACAGACAGTGTTTCGAATCCGTCGGCGTCATTAGGAACAAAATCGGGATGCCCGCGGTCGCGGCCCTGTACGGGCTAATACAGCGCAGCTGGAGCACGCAGAACAGATGATCAATCTGACCTCGGTGAATATGCTTTTTCTCGCCAAGCTTGCTGGGTTTGCCTGAATGTCAATCAAAGCGGCGGCAAGTCAGCGACCTCGCTTCAATATCTTGACGAAGTCTTTCGCACTCGCTACTGTTTCACTATGAGCACTGAGCAACTTATTGCAGATGCAATGGCGCTTCCGCTTTCAGAACGCGTCTCACTCGCGCAGGCGCTTTGGGAGAGCATTGACGCGGGCCTACCGGACGCGGATGAACGAACTGCCGTCGCGGAGGCTATTCGTCGCGATGAGGAACTATCCTCAGGCCGCGTAGCCGGTCGCACACATGAGGAAGTCATGCAAGCGGCCCGTCGCGCCCTCGAATGCGACTGATTTACCATCCCGATGCGGAAGCTGAACTAATCGAGGCGGCGCGTTATTACGAGGGCCGCGTCGCAACGCTGGGCATCCAATTTCTTGACGACGCTGACCGGGCAGTCTCGATTATCCTAAGACTCCTCAACGTTGGAGAGTCATCCAGCAAGACATACGGAGTTACTTCATGCCTCGCTTTCCATACGCAATTTACTATCGAGATCTCTCCGACCACATTCGTATTCTTGCTTTCAAACATCACAGCCGACACCCTACTTACTGGCGGTATCGCATCTCAGAATGAAATGATCGTGGGCCGACAGCATCCTTTCCTGTACAAACCAATCTAAAAGACCAGCGTTCGTAATTCAATCCAGCCGTCAAGATGGAGTTCCGCAAGAGCTGAGCGGCTCACAAAAGAAGGTTTACTTTTCACTGCCAGCTTAGGTATAAATACCAATGCAGCGACTCGATTTGGTTGCTGCGATTCCCCCTAATCCCCTAAAAACATAGCCAACCAGTCCCCCGACTGTGTTTGACGCATCATTCTGTTCCGGCATCTTGCCCGGGCTATTTCAGCCGGATTGTGTTGACCAACCTCTCTCCAGACTCCAAACAAACTTGGGAAGGAACCAATGCCTGCACAAACCCTGACACCCCAAACATTGAATACCAAGCTGTTGCTGAAAGCCCTGGTCGCTTTCAAAAAAGGAGACTTCTCGGTTCGACTACCCGGCGAATGGACCGGCGAGGCGGGAAAGATCGCGGACACGCTCAACGACATCATCGAGTTAAGCGATAAAACCACGAAAGAAGTTGAACGAGTCAGTCGTGTAGTCGGCAAAGAGGGAAAGATAAATCATCGCGCTGCGGTGCCGGCGGCTTCAGGCTCATGGCTGCGTTTAGTCGACTCCACCAACCTGCTGATTGACGACATGGCCCGTCCCACCAGCGAAATGGCGCGCGTGATTGGCGCTGTCGCAAACGGCGATCTTTCAGAACGCATGGCGCTACAGGTTGACGAGCGACCGCTGAAGGGCGAGTTCCTCCGCACCGTCAAGATCGTTAACGCCATGGTGGATCAGCTCAGTTCGTTTGCATCGGAAGTAACACGCGTTGCGCGTGAAGTGGGAACGGAAGGAAAGCTTGGCGGCGAAGCGAAAGTTAAAGGCGTGGCGGGAACCTGGAAGGATTTGACGGACAGCGTCAATTCCATGGCGAGTAACCTGACGAGCCAGGTGCGTAACATCGCCGAAGTGACCACGGCGGTGGCCAAGGGCGACCTCTCCAAGAAGATCACCGTTGACGTCAAAGGTGAAATTCTCGAACTCAAGAACACTATCAACACGATGGTGGATCAGTTGAACTCCTTCGCCTCGGAAGTAACGCGCGTGGCCCGCGAAGTGGGAACGGAAGGAAAACTTGGCGGCCAGGCTGATGTGCGCGGCGTTGCCGGAACCTGGAAAGATTTGACCGACAACGTAAATTCGATGGCCAGCAACCTTACCGGTCAGGTGCGTAACATCGCGGACGTAACCACCGCCGTGGCCAACGGCGACCTCTCCAGAAAGATCACAGTCGACGTCAAAGGCGAAATCCTCGAATTGAAGAACACCATCAACACCATGGTGGACCAGTTGAATTCGTTCGCCTCGGAAGTTACGCGTGTGGCGCGTGAAGTGGGAACGGAAGGAAAACTAGGCGGTCAGGCGCAAGTGATCGGCGTGGCCGGAACCTGGAAGGACCTAACTGACAACGTGAATTTCATGGCCGGCAATCTTACCGGCCAGGTGCGCAACATCGCTGAGGTTACGACAGCTGTGGCCAATGGCGATCTTTCCAAGAAGATCACGGTCGACGTCAAAGGTGAAATCCTAGAACTCAAAGACACGATTAACACGATGGTGGATCAACTCAACGGCTTCGCTTCGGAAGTTACACGCGTGGCCCGCGAAGTTGGTTCGGAAGGAAAACTTGGCGGCCAGGCTGAAGTTAAAGGAGTTGCCGGAACCTGGAAAGACTTGACCGACAGCGTGAATCTAATGGCCGGCAATCTTACTGGTCAGGTTCGTAACATCGCCGACGTAACCACCGCCGTCGCCAACGGCGACCTCTCCAAGAAAATCACCGTAGACGTCAGAGGCGAGATTCTCGAACTTAAGAACACCATCAACACGATGGTCGATCAGCTAAACGGTTTCGCTTCCGAAGTAACACGCGTGGCGCGCGAAGTGGGAACAGAAGGAAAACTTGGCGGCCAGGCTGATGTGCGCGGCGTTGCCGGAACGTGGAAGGACCTGACTGATAGCGTGAATTTCATGGCCGGCAATCTTACCAGCCAGGTGCGCAACATCGCCGAGGTCACCACTGCGGTGGCAAACGGCGACCTTTCCAAGAAGATCACGGTAGACGTTAAGGGCGAGATCCTCGAACTCAAGAACACCATCAACACCATGGTGGATCAACTGAGTTCATTCGCATCGGAAGTTACGCGTGTTGCGCGCGAAGTGGGAACGGAAGGAAGACTCGGTGGTCAGGCGCAGGTTATGGGAGTTGCCGGAACCTGGAAGGACCTTACTGACAACGTGAATTTCATGGCCGGCAACCTCACCGGCCAGGTACGTAACATCGCCGAAGTGACCACGGCGGTGGCCAAGGGCGACCTCTCCAAGAAGATCACCGTCGACGTCAAAGGTGAAATTCTCGAACTCAAGAACACTATCAACACGATGGTGGACCAGTTGAATTCGTTCGCATCGGAAGTAACGCGCGTGGCCCGCGAAGTGGGAACGGAAGGAAAACTTGGCGGCCAGGCTGATGTGCGCGGTGTCGCCGGCACCTGGAAAGATTTAACAGACAACGTAAATTCGATGGCCAGCAACCTTACCGGTCAGGTGCGTAACATCGCCGATGTAACCACCGCCGTGGCCAACGGCGACCTCTCCAGAAAGATCACAGTCGACGTAAAGGGCGAAATTCTCGAATTGAAGAACACCATCAACACCATGGTGGATCAGTTGAATTCGTTCGCCTCGGAAGTTACGCGTGTGGCGCGTGAAGTGGGAACGGAAGGAAGTCTCGGCGGCCAGGCCGACGTACGTGGCGTGGCCGGGACGTGGAAAGATTTAACTGACAACGTGAACTCCATGGCCAGCAACCTCACGGATCAAGTCCGCGGCATCGCGCGCGTAGTGACCGCGGTTGCGAACGGCGACCTGGAAAGAAAACTCACGGTGGAAGCAAAAGGCGAGATTGCAGAGCTTGCCGACACGATCAACAACATGACCGACACCCTCGCGACCTTCGCCGATCAGGTTACTTCGGTAGCGCGCGAAGTAGGCGTTGAAGGAAAGCTGGGGGGCCAGGCAAACGTTCCGGGCGCAGCGGGCACTTGGCGCGATCTGACAGACAACGTCAACGGCCTTGCCGCAAACCTGACAACCCAGGTGCGCGCCATCGCTGAAGTTTCCACGGCGGTGACCAAGGGCGATCTAACCCGATCGATTACGGTCGAAGCGCAGGGCGAAGTCGCCAAGTTGAAAGACAATATCAACGAGATGATCCTCAATCTCAAAGAAACCACGCAGAAAAACATGGAGCAGGATTGGTTGAAAACTAACCTTGCCCGCTTCACACGAATGCTTCAGGGCCAGCGCGATATGACGACCGTTGCGCAGATGGTGCTCTCCGAACTCGCCCCGCTCGTCGACGCACAACAGGGCGTTTTCTACGTGAATGAGAGTCCAAACGGGCAGCCGGTGATGAAGTTGCTCGGCGGCTACGCCTACAAGAAACGCAAGAATCTGGCGAATGAATTCCATGCCGGCGAAGGGCTGGTGGGGCAGTGCACCGTAGAGCGGGAGCGAATTCTGGTTACAAATGTTCCGAATAACTACGTGCATGTTACTTCCGGCCTCGGCGAAGCGCCGCCGAATAATATTGTGGTGTTGCCGGTTTTGTTTGAGGGTGAAACCAAGGCCGTCATCGAACTCTCAACCTTCAAGACATTTAGCGACACTCACCTTACCTTCCTCGATCAGTTAACCGAGAGTATCGGCATCGTGTTGAATACGATCGCTGCCAACACGCGAACGGAAGATCTGCTCCAACAATCACAGTCGCTGGCAGCGGAACTACAAAGCCAGCAGGACGAACTGAAGAAAACCAACGAGCAACTCGAACAGCAGGCTGAATCATTACGCGAGTCAGAGGAATTACTGAAGAGCCAACAGGAAGAGCTACAACAAACCAACGAGGAGCTGCAGGAGAAAGCAGCACTGCTGGCTCGTCAGAAAGCAGAAGTTGAAGCCAAGAACCGCGAGGTGGAAGAAGCTCGCTGGGAGATGGAGGAGAAGGCGGAACAGTTGGCACTTACTTCGAAATACAAATCGGAGTTTCTGGCGAACATGTCACACGAGCTGCGCACTCCGCTCAACAGCATGCTGATACTTTCGCGACAGCTGGCGGAGAATAACGATGAGAACCTCAGCGGTAAGCAAGTGCAGTTTGCGCAAACGATCCACTCCTCGGGGTCGGATCTGCTTTCGCTAATCAACGACATCCTCGATCTCTCGAAGATTGAATCAGGCATGATGGGAATCGAGGTTTCCGATGTTTCCGTTGCTGACATCGCGGAGCAATTGGGACGGAGTTTCCACCAGCTCGCCCAGGACAAGAACCTTGAGTTTGTCATTGAGCGCTCCGAAGACATGGAGCCAACGGTGCGCACCGACGACAAGCGTTTGCAGCAGATTCTGATGAACCTACTTTCGAATGCGTTTAAGTTCACCGAAGCAGGGAGGGTTGTTCTCAACATCGCAACGGCGCCGCGGAACGAGGTCTATCATCTCGAGTCGCTGAACCGCGCCGGTGAGGTGATTGCTTTCTCTGTTAGCGATACCGGGATCGGCATCCCCACCGAAAAGCAGCGCATTATTTTCGAAGCGTTTCAACAGGCAGATGGTACGACGAGCCGCAAATATGGCGGCACCGGTTTAGGGTTGTCCATTAGCCGCGAGATTGCACGGCTGCTTGGCGGCGAGATTCGCGTGCTTTCAACACCAGGCGAAGGCAGCACGTTTACGTTCTACCTGCCGCGCGACTACGTGCCAGCCGGCGCAATCACGGCCCCAACGCAACAGACCGCAGCCAAACCAATTACCAGAGACGCAGAAGCGGCCTGGACACCTGTTGAATCCTTCGATAGCGAAGCTCTAACTCTACTGACGAGCGAGTCGGCGGCAATTTTGGACGATCGCAACGATATTCAAAGTGGCGATCGAACAGTGCTGATTGTCGAAGACGATCTTAGCTTCGCCAGCATCCTCCTCGATCTCGCGCGGGAGAAAGAGTTCAAAGGGTTAGTCGCAACGAGCGGGACACTGGCGTTGGCGCTGGCGCAGAAATACAAACCGTCTGCAATCACCCTCGATATCCGTTTACCCGACCGCGATGGCTGGAACGTTCTCGATCGCCTGAAACACGACCCGGCGACCAGTCACATTCCCGTTCACATCATTTCGGTTGAAGAGGAACGGCAACGGGCGCTCAAACAGGGCGCCATCAATCACGTGCAGAAACCGGTCACCCATGAGGAACTGCACAAGGCGTTTGACGACATCAGAGACTTTGCCGAACGCCGTATCCGCAAGCTCCTGGTGGTCGAAGACGATGACGTGCAACGCATGAGCGTAGTCGAGTTAATTGGGAACGGCGACGTCCACACAACCGCCGTCGCCACCGGAGAGGAAGCGCTGACGCTCTTGAAAGACGAGAGGTTCGACTGCATGGTGCTCGATCTCAGGCTGCCAGACATGAGCGGTTTCGATCTCATCGAGAAACTGCAAACCGATCTGGGACGTTACGATCTTCCCATCATCGTCTACACCGGCAAGGAGTTGACGCGCAAAGAGGAACTGCATCTGAAGAAAGTAGCAGACGCGATTATCGTTAAAGAGGCGAGTTCGCCGGAGCGTCTGCTGGCGGAGACTGCGCTATTCCTTCATCGCGTTGAGGCCAACTTGCCTGAGCCGAAGCGGCGAATGCTGGAGAAGTTCCATCGCACCGATCCGGTGCTGGCCGGTCGCAAGGTGCTGGTAGTCGACGACGATGTGCGAAATATTTTCGCGTTGACCAGCGCGCTCGAAGCCCATCACATGGAAGTGCTGCATGCTGAAAACGGCCAGGAGGGCATTGATCTTTTGCGGGCAACGCCTGACATCGAGGCAGTTCTCATGGACATCATGATGCCCGAGATGGATGGCTACGAAGCAATCACCGCGATTCGGCAGATGGAGGAATTCAAACAACTGCCGATCGTCGCGCTGACGGCGAAAGCAATGAAAGCAGATAGAGACCACTGCCTCGAGGTAGGAGCTTCAGACTACATCTCGAAGCCGCTGGATATCGATCAACTGCTATCGCTGTTACGCGTTTGGCTCTATCGACCGGATGAAACGACGTAAAACTTGGAGTGAATTCCAGACTCGATGTGGCGGCAAGCCGCCACTGGCCAAAAGCGGCGACAAGTCGCCGCACTCCAAACGGGAGTGAAACAACGTGAGTACCGCACCGGCGTTAGCACAGAGTCTTCAGGACATCGAGATCGACTTGCTGCTCGAGGGACTTTATCGTGCGCACGGTTTTGATTTTCGCGACTACTCACGCGGGTCAATAAAGCGGCGATTACTAGAGTTGATGCGCCTGGAAGAACTGGCGACGGTTTCCGAATTTCAGAACCGGGTGCTGCACGACGCTGCTGCTCTCGATCGTTTTCTGTTAGGGCTTGCGGTTCATGCCACCGCAATGTTTCGCGACCCCAGCTTCTACCTGACGTTTCGCAAAGAAGTGGTTCCGCTCCTGAAAACATACCCCACCGTTCAGATTTGGGTGGCGGGCTGTTCCACGGGCGAAGAGGTCTATTCGCTGGCAATCCTACTGCAGGAAGAAGGGCTCTATCCCAAGTGTCGCATCTATGCGACCGACATCAGTCAAGCAATTCTGCGCCGCGCTCGCGAGGGAATTTTTCCACTCGCTGCAATGAGAGAGTACACCGCGAATTACCATCAAGCCGGCGGCGTCAATGAGTTTTCAGATTACTACACGGCGCATTACGACAGCGTGATGTTCAGCGCAAGTTTGAAAAACAATCTGGTCTTCTCTGAACACAACCTCGCTACCGATGGTTCGTTCAACGAATTCCAGGTGATCCTGTGCCGCAACGTAATGATCTATTTCAACAAAGAGCTGCAGGCGCGTGTTCACAATTTGCTATACGACAGTTTAAGTATGTTTGGCGTCTTTGGTTTGGGCAACAAGGAGTCGCTGAAATTTACGCCCAGGGCCGAGTCGTACAACCATTTGAATGGGACCGACAAACTTTATCGGAAGGTAGCGTAAAGAATAGTGCTGAGTACTGAGTGCTGAGTCCTGAGTTCCTCGAGAGTGCAGCGCGAGTAGGAGTTTCAACTCAGCACTCAGCACCCAGCAATTTAGTTGGATTTTATGTCATTCGAGATCGTAGTCGTAGGGGCCTCAACCGGCGGACTGAAGGCATTGCAGACGCTGCTTTCCGGTTTGCCGGCGGAGTTTTCTTTGCCAGTCGTCATCGCGCAGCATCGAGGCAACGATTCAGACAGCGGCCTGTGTGAATACCTGGGCAAGTCTAGCAGCCTGCCCGTCAGCGAACCCGACGACAAAGAACCGTTGTTGAGCGGTAACGTATATCTTGCGGCGCGCGATTATCACCTGCTGATTGAGGGTCGCAGTTTTGCATTG
Source organism: Pyrinomonadaceae bacterium (assembly GCA_036009765.1). Taxonomy (GTDB): domain Bacteria; phylum Acidobacteriota; class Blastocatellia; order Pyrinomonadales; family Pyrinomonadaceae; genus PSRF01. The sequence goes on from DASYLB010000040.1 coordinate 293,398, forward strand.
TCCACAGTTTCGCCGGTGCGTTTTGCACGGCCGTCGATTGATGTCCTCTTCGAATCCGCCGCCGACGCATTCGGCTCGCAAACGATCGGAGTTGTTCTGACTGGCGCTAACACTGACGGCGCCAGCGGGGCGGCGGCAATAAAATCAGGCGGTGGGATGATTGTCGTCCAGGATCCCAATAGCGCTGATTGTCGCGACTTGCCGGCCGCCGCCATCGCGCAAGCAAGTGCGGATTGGATTCTGCCTTTGAATCAGATAGCGCCGCACCTGATCGCTTTGAGTAAATTACGAACCCCGGCCGAACTGCTGCAGCAGGAAGTCGCCGAGACGGTGATCTGCCATGGGAGCTGAAGAGCGAATCAACATCCTGATGGTTGACGACAGCCCGACGAATTTGTTGGCGCTCGAATCGATCCTGCAAGCTTCCGACCGGAACCTCGTAAGCGCGTCTTCCGGAGACGACGCGCTCCGTTATCTTCTCGATCACGAAGTCTCAGTGATCCTGATGGACGTTTACATGCCCGGCCTCGATGGTTTGGAAACTGCGGAATTGATCAGAGGCCGCGACCGCTCACGCAATATCCCCATTATTTTCTTAACTGCAGATTCGACTGGCGGCCGCCATTTGAGTCGAGGCTATTCGCTCGGCGCGGTTGACTACATTGTGAAACCAATCGAGCCGGACATCCTGCGATCCAAAGTGAACGTTTTTGTCGAACTCTCGAAGAAGACCCGTGAGATCAAGCGACAGGCTGACTTGCTTGAAGAAAAGAACCAGGAGCTCGAGCAGGCAAACCTGGAGCGCCTCAAAATGCTCATCGATCTCGGGCAAGAGCTGGCTGCCCGGCACGAGCCCGCCCAGGTTTTGGAGGCGTTCTGCCGCTCGGCAAGAAAAATCCTGGAAGCACAGGAGGCAGGCGTTGGCATCATCAATGTTCCGGGATCACAAGACGGCGCCAGCAACGGCAACACCTTGAATTTTTCCTGTCGTTGCCGGGCCAACGAAGAAGAAGTGTTGAGCGACGAAGTGCCGGCGGTTATCCAACGCGCCTTGAAGTCCGTTGTTACCAAACGGCGTCCGCTAAGGCTGACCGATTCCGATGAATTACTACGCACTGATGGGAAGACTTCCGACCCGGTACATTGCTTCCTGGGCACGCCGTTGTGGTCCGCTCGGGGAATCTGTGGCTGGGTCTACGTGCTGAACAATTCTAGTGCTGAAGAATTCAGCGAAGCCGACGAGCGTCTCGTGGCCACACTAGCTACGCAAGTGGTTGTCGCCTATGAGAACGCGGTGCTCTACAGCGGCGCGCAAAAACACGCAACCGAATTACAGTTGGAAATCACCGAACGCAAACAAGCTGAATCGGCGCGTGCCCAAATGCTGCTCCGTGAACAAGCGGCGCGGGCCGACGCCGAACAGGCAAACCGGACCAAGGATGAATTCCTGGCTACGCTGTCGCATGAACTGCGAACACCACTCTCCGCGATTCTTGGTTGGAGTCATCTGGTGCGCACCGGAAAACTCAACGAGCCGCAGATGTCGCGCGCATTTGAAACTATCGAACGAAACGCTCGTTCGCAGTCACAGTTAATTGACGATCTGCTGGACGTTTCCCGCATCATCACCGGCAAACTGCAAATCGAACCTCACCCGGTTGATCTCTGTCAGATAATTGAAGATTCGATTGAAGGCGTGCGTCCGGCTCTCGAGGCCAAAAACATTCAGCTGGAAACAAGACTGGAAGCTGCCGGATGCTTCGTTCTCGGCGAGGCCAATCGTCTACAACAGGTCTTTTGGAATCTATTGAGTAACGCCGTCAAGTTTACTCGCGAGAATGGTAATGTTCGTGTCGAAGTCGGCCGAGTCGCGGAGCAAGTGCAGGTTTCGGTGAGTGATTCCGGCATCGGCATCACTCCGGAATTTTTGCCGCATATTTTCGACCGCTTCCGTCAAGCCGATGGTTCTACAACCAGAGTGCATGGCGGGCTGGGACTTGGACTCTCGATCGTCAAGCATCTGGTGCTGCTCCACGGGGGAGAAGTGGCAGTCGAAAGCGCCGGCAAGGATCAGGGTGCAACTTTTGCGGTCAGTCTGCCGTTGTCATCGTCCGCCGGCGAAATCGAGAAGCAGCGCACTATGGAGCAGGAAGGCGATGCACTCCCTGCTAACTTTTCCACTTTGCTAGAAGGAGTGCGCATACTTGTGGTCGATGATGAAGCGGATTCGCGAGAGCTGGTCGCCGCGATTCTTACCCGCTGTGGCGCGCAAGTAAGATCATGTGAATCAGCGGAAGAAGCGTTGAAGCTCTTTAAGGTTTGGAAACCAGACGTACTGGTTAGTGACATCGGCATGCCAAAGGAGGATGGTTACAGTCTAATCCAAAAACTGAGAAAGCAGCGTTTGAAATTGGCCAGGGAAATCCCAGCGGTGGCGCTCACCGCCTACGCCACCGATGATGATCGGAATCGCGCGCTCTTGGCCGGCTTTCAGATGCATGTCGCCAAACCAATTGAGCCCGAGACGTTGGTGAAGTCAATTGCGGATGTCACCGGCCGGCGCCCGGCGGCTGCGTAGCGCAAGCGATTGTCTGGGACTGCAAGCGTCCCGCCCGCAAATGAGCGCGAAGCGCGAACCTAAAGTTACCCCGATGAAAAGAAAGCGCGTTGCCGTCAATGACCTCATGCAACAGGACTACGTCTATGTTCTGACGGAGCCTGTTGGTCGAAACTTCGATCCTGCCTTCCAACCGGAACTCACGCCCAAGGAAATGTTGATGCTCGGCGTCTTTGGTGGCAAGTATATGACCGACTGCGCGCGCGAGTTTCCCGCTCACTGGTTTACCAAGGCAAAACTTTGCCACGAACGCCACGATCCGCAGTTGAACTATTTTCGCGTCAACGCTTCTCAACCGCTGTCGGTCTGGCGCAAAAACGGTTGGCTTTACGAGGAAGATCCGCGCGGCTGGTTCCAGTGGTATTGCCGCTACTACCAAGGCAGAAGGTGCGTGGATGACGAACGTCAAATCAAACGTTGGCGCGCCATCAACCGCCACGTCGCTCAAGTCAATAGGAACTGTCCGGCTGGGGCGTTGGACTGCCGGCCGAGGCAAAGACAAGCGTTGTTGCACTGGGCCTACGATTCCCGGCGGCTGTAGTAGGAGAGACATTCCTGTCTGTCCCTCCTGCTCATTACTTCTGATAGACTACCGCTTCAACAAACTTGTCGAATTGAAAGTCAGCACATTGAAGTCCAGGTAGCGACTTGTTGGTAGCCGTGAACTCAGGCCAAATGAAACTGCCCGACGTGATTTGGTCCAGCGCTTTGCTTCTCTGCGTAGTGGTTGCTGCTTCTGCGCAACACGAACTCGCGCGACCGAGTGCAGCCAGCTCGCCTTCCTCGCAAACAGCCTCCGGCGAGCGTGCCGGCGATTCCGATCATGGGCGCGAAGTAGCCGCGCGCTTTGCACCCGTCTTTTACCAGGCCCTCGGCGACAAACCACGCAGCGACTACATCACAAACTTCGACTTTGACGGCGACTGGGTCGGCGACAACAATTGGGAGCACCTGGACGACAAACAGTTTCCGCTGCGTGCTTACATCTATTATTCAGTCAGCGAAACCCGAACGCATTACTTCATTCACTATGCAGTCTTTCATCCACGTGATTACAAAGGCGGTGAACGCAAAGGCCTTATCCTGAGCGAAATAATTCGCGAAGGCACCAAACATGCTACGGATCATGACCCCACGGGCTTAATGGCTGAAGCTGGCGTCGCCCATGAGAACGACATGGAAGGCGCACTCGTTGTTGTCGCCAAGAACGGAAAGGACCTTGATCGAGCGCGCACCGTCTTCGTCGAAACGCTCCACCACGACGACTTCTCTCCGTATGTTACCGGCGAGTCCGCTCCAAAAGGCTTTGGTCTTTTCAAAACGGATGGGCGACACGTATTGCTTTACGTCGAACCGAAGGGTCATGGTATTGAGCCCTACACCGATAGTGAGAAGCAAACCGCCAAAAAAGAATTCTTGATCTACAGGTTTGGCGGCAAAGCAGAGGATCCTGACAAGCAGAAAAGAGGGTCGGTGGGCTATGAGCTATTGCCGATCGAAACCACGCTCTGGCCCAAGGTCCGGAATACCAAAGAGAGCAAAAACACAACCTACGGAACTCTTCACGACTATGCCGAGATTTCCATCAACGTGCTGCAGCCAAATGGTCAGGTTGCAGTGAAGCAAATCAAAATCGGAGAAATCGGCGAGACTTTTGCCGGTGACTCCGGCGGACTAAACATGGCGCGGCCTCCGTGGGCCTGGTTTGATAAGGGTCGCCGCAGTGATCCGCTGGGTCTCTGGTTCTTCGATCCCGCTCGCATCGTCAAACGCGACTTCAAACTCGACGAATCGTTCTCAACCGCATACGTCCGTCTTCCGTTTTGGGCTGCGATCGATTAAGTAGGCCGGGACTTTGCACAAAAAGTATTCGACCTCAAGCAAAGAGCGGGGGCAAGCCCCCTTCCTGACCGCGAGACTTCTAAACTTTCTTGTTTGCTTCACATTGAAAGCCGTTCAACCCGAGGAGACAAAATTAAGTTTAATCAGCTCGGGGGAGGAAGGTGGGCTTGCCCCCGCTCTCTTCAGGCGCGTCGCTCCGCAGTTTCTCTCATCTGAAGCAGCTCGAGGTTCAACTAGCGCGCGATCGATTATCGCAACTACAATAGATTTCGTTCCGTATTAACGCCGTAAGAAGTACGACTCGTAATGATTTGACGAGGCTCTGTTGGGAATTTCTGCGGGCACCATCCTTGGACGTTATGAAATCCGTTCGCTAATCGGCGCCGGCGGCATGGGGGAAGTCTACCTCGCGTACGATACGCAACTTCGCCGCCCGGTTGCTCTAAAGTTACTGCCGGCAAAGTTCACTCAGGATGAGGACCGCCTGCGAAGATTCGAACAGGAAGCGTACTCAGTCTCAGCGTTAAATCATCCCGGTATCCTCACGATCTACGAAATTGGTCAGATCGATGCAACGCGCTTTATCGCGATGGAGTACGTGGAAGGCGAAACTCTGCGCCACCATCTCTCGCGCTCAAGCGGATCACCGGGGGAAGGCGTTACCAACTCCACCCGCCTTAAGTTGCATGAAGTGCTCGATATCGCTATCCAAATCGCTTCAGCCCTGGCCGCGTCGCAAACAGCAGGCATTGCTCACCGTGACATCAAACCCGAAAACCTGATCTTGCGCAGCGATGGTTACATAAAGGTGCTCGACTTTGGTTTGGCGAAACTTACCGAGCGACCGGCAACAACCGATACTGAAGCGCCGACGCGCGCGATGGTTAACACGAGTCCGGGCGCAGTGATGGGTACGGTCAACTACATGTCGCCCGAGCAAGCCAGCGGTCATGCAGTCGATTCGCGCACGGACATCTGGAGTCTTGGCGTAGTGATTTATGAAATGATTACCGGCCGAATGCCGTTTGAAGGTCCAACACCGAGTCACGTCGTAGTTTCCGTACTCGAGAAGGACCCGCCGCTCCTGGCGCGGTATCTGACTGATGCGCCTGAGGCCCTGGAATGGATCGTTACCAAAGCGCTGACGAAAAATCGCGAGGACCGTTATCAAACTGCGCGCGAGATGCTTACCGACTTACGCCGGCTCAAGCAGAAACTTGATGCCGGGGCCGAACTCGAGCGGAGTGTCGCACCCAACAGCGAAGCTGGAGGGCCCCTGGTAACAGCGAACGCCACGCAAGCGGGGACGTCCACCCTCAGCGCTTTTCCGCTGGCACAAAAAACGACGCCTGTCGCCGGAACCACGGTTTCAAGTGCCGAGTATCTCGTCAACTCCATGGGCCGCCACAAGTGGAGAATGATTATTGCGGCGGTTTTGCTGGTTGCGGTAGCCGGCGGCGCTGTGCTCTGGTGGAAACTGCGAGCCAATCCGGCCCATACATTCCGCAAAGTTCGCCTTTCGCAATTGACCAACACGGGCAAGGCAAACCTGGCGACAATTTCGCCCGACGGCAAATACGTGGTGCACGTGGTCAGCAATGGCGTGGAATCGAGTCTTTGGGTGCGTCAGATCGCGACCTCGAGCAATGTTCAGATCGTGCCTGCTGGGCCAACACAATATATCGGCGTTACTTTTTCGCAGGATGGCGACTACGTTTATTACGTCGTCTATGAAAAAAGTAGTCCACTGGGAGTCGCTTATCAGCTTCCCGTGTTGGGCGGCACGCCTCGCAAGATTATCGAAGACGTCGACACTCCACTTACGTTTTCGCCGGATGGCAAACAGTTCGGATGGATTCGCAATTTTCCTCAATCTGGAGAGACGGCGCTGATGATTGCAAACAGTGATGGCAGCGCGCAAAGGAAAGTGGCTTCTCAGTCCAGGCCGTCACGCTTTCTCGCCGGCCCTGCGATTGGTCCGGCATGGGCGGTGAACGCAGATGCCATCGCTTCCCCGGTATGTGGGCCTGAAAAGGGCATCGCTCGTTGTTCAATAGTGCTGGTCGACGTGAGTTCAGGAACCTCCAAGGCCGCAACCGCGCAACAATGGTCTGTTGTTCAGCAGCTAGCCTGGTCGCCTCAGGGTACTGGCATGGTCGTGTCGGCGCAGGAAGAGCAGGGCGGCCCAAGTCAGATCTGGTATGTCAACTATCCGGGTGGAAGCGTTGAACGAGTTACTAATGATCTGAACAACTACAACGGCGTCAGCATCACGAAAGCAGGGGCTACTATCGCAACGGTCCAAAGTCAGGTCAGCTCGAGTATGTGGTTCGCTCCAGATGGCAACACTGAAAGCGCCGCCAAAGTCTCTTCCGGAACGAATGAGGGAGGCGGCGGTTTGGCAATGATGCCGGATGGAAGAATTCTCTATACCATTTTCGGCGGAGGCTCATCGGACATTTTCGTCATGAACGCCGACGGCAGCAATTCCCACCAGCTAACCTCGAACGCCGGCATCAATTTCACTCCGCGAGTGACTGCGGATGGGCGAACCATAATCTTTGTCTCGACGCGCACGGGATCGCCTCATCTCTGGCGCATGGATAGCGATGGCACTAACGCGAAACAGCTCACTAGCGGCACTGCGGAAATAAGTCCCGACATTTCACCCGATGGCAAGTGGGCTGTGTACGGGAGCGCAAGTGAACTCGGGCTTTGGAAGATATCGATCGAGGGTGGCACACCGGTGTCAATCAATAAGGGGCTGGCCGTCTCACCGGCGATTTCTCCCGACGGAAAACTAATAGCGTGCCGTTATCGCGACGCAGACTTGAGTCCTTTTAAGTTGGGCTTAATAGATTTTGCAACCGGACAGATCGTTAAGGTCATCGAGTTGCCGCCGAACGACGGCGCACTCGGTTGGAGCGTCGATGGCCGTGCCGTTCTCTTTGTGCAAAGGCGGAATGGTATTTCCAATATCTGGAGCCAACCGGTTGACGGTGGCCCTCCTAAGCAAGTTACTTTCTTCAAATCAGATCTGACGTTTGCATTCACATTTTCGCGTGATGGCAAATCCCTCGCACTTTCTCGCGGAACAGTTTCCAATGACGTGGTGCTCATAACAGACCTCGCAAACTAACAAGTGATTTGCCGGGGCCGCCGGCGTCTCGCCCACAATGAGCGTAAAGAGAATATTCAACTACGATTGAGGAGCCCTGATAATTGATAGTTCCACTTAAGTATGGCTTGCTGATCACGCTCGGCGTGATTGCCTGGGTGGTTGTTACCCACCTGCTGGTTCCTGACCCGCGTTCGCCGGTGCACACTGTTGGCGCCGGAGTCTTCTTTAATTTACTGCACATTGCCGGAATCTATCTCGCCATCAACACCGTGAGGAATGAAAGCAACGGAGATTTGCCTTTCAAGACCGGAGTGAAGACGGGTGTGACAACTGCGCTCATCTATGCGATTACTTCCAGCCTGTTTTTCCTGGTCGCCATTTTCACAGTCGGTACCAGGTTAATGGCTAGTGAGCCGGGTGCGGATAATCTGCCGGCGTGGCAGGTGGCGGTTGGGGCGTTCCTCGGGTTGTTCGTAGGGACGTTGGTTTTTGGTCTGATCTATTCGACGGTCATTTCTTATTTCCTGGCCAAACGGGTCCGTGAATAGGAGCGGTGCTTCCCACTTCCGAGCTTTCCTTCAGCTCGATTGAGCCCGCTAAAAACCATTCAATCGGGAACCTCCAACTCAGGTCCGATCAGCTCGCGGTTGGGAAGGGGGCACGCCCCCGCTGTTTTGGACTAATGACGTCTCAGGGAACCAGCACAACCTTGCCGGTGTTCTTTCTTTCTTCCAGGTAGCTGTGCGCATCGCCAGCCTTCGCGAACGAAAATACTTTGTCCACGTGCGGCCGCACCCAGCCTTCACTGACCCCGTCCAGAATCGCCTTCATCCAGGTCGACACTTTCTCCGGCTCATGCCACATGTGACCGAGGTTCAATCCAAACACACCGCGGTTCTTGTTGAGTAATCCAATTGGGTGGAACCGAGGCATCTGCGCGGCGGCTTTGATCATTTTCAACTTGCCCTTCAAGCCGTTCGCGGAGGCAGTGGAAACGCCAAACATTCCGAGTCGACCGGTGTGCCGGAGCGCCGCGTAACTCTTTTTCCAGTGGCTGCCACCAATTGGATCGACCACCAAATCAACACCGCGGTCGCTGGTCAGTTCCTTTAGGACCGCAAGCCAATCCTGGTTGCGATAGTCGATCGGGTGATCGAGTCCGCGTTCGCGCAGAAACTCATGCTTTCCCGGACTCGCTGTGCCGTAAGTTGTGGCGCCAATCTTTTTTGCAATGTCGATTGCCGCGAGGCCGACACCGCCGCCGGCGTTATGAATCAAAACGGATTCGCCTGCGTGCAGTGAACCCATCACCTCAAGCAGTGCATAGGCGGTCAGGTAGTTCACTGGAATAGCCGCCGCTGCTTCAAAACTTAACGACTCAGGCTTCGGAAACAACTGGCTGGCAGCTACTGCAACTTTTTCCGCCTGACCGCGGAAACGCGTCATTGCCATTACCGGCTGGCCCAGCAGGCCGCGATCTACTCCCTCACCTGCCGCCTCGATGACGCCGGCTACTTCATAGCCCATCACGCAAGGCTTCTTGGGTGCATCCGGATACAAGCCCTGGCGCGCGAGTATGTCAGCGAAATTTAGTCCGGCGGCTTTTACCTGAATTACAACTTCACCGCTGGCGGGCGTCGGAGCCGGCGCTTCCTGGACCTTTAGAACTTCAACGCCCCCGTTGGCTGTGGTGACAATTTGTCGCATTTCACCCTTTGGGCAGGATAGTCACATGCGGAATTGAACCGTCAACTTCCTTCCACGATCCCTGAACGTGCGTCGCATCAAAACGTCTCTCACGACCTTTGCCCACAGTTTCGAATTCACGGTGATCGGCAGCCCTCACCTCGCGCAAAATTTCTTCAATCTTCACGCTGTCGAAAGCGACTCCCTTATCGAGCGAGTCAAGGTAGTAACCGCGTAGCAGTTTTGCCATCTGCCCGCGACATACTTCCGTAGAACCAAATAGATCACACCCGGCAAATCCGCCTTTGACGAACGCCATGTACCCGACCTGCTTATCTTCAACCTTGAAAGCCTGACTCATTACTTCCATTTGCGGCGCGTGAGTCTGATAGATGTCTGACATTGCCATGCTGTCGCTAAAAACGTCCATGCGCGCGGATTTAGCCGAGATGTCCTCCCAGACTCTGGACTGATTTGTCGCAGAACTTCCGAGGGTCTTGCTCGCGGTGACGTCGCTGTGCGTCGTCCGCCGCAGGCTGGGATAGGCGAATTGATTTGACGCCGCAAAATTTGGACTGGTGTAGCGCCAGCGTTGCTGCTCAACGCAGGAGACTGGAATCGGCAAGGTCGAATTCGCCGGAACAACTACGGTGATGTTCACAGTACGATTTTGTTTTGCCCCAACCAGTTGTTGGCCGTCGTAAATGATGACGTCGCGAAGCGAGTTATTGGTTACGTTCAGTTTGGGAACGCTTCCTCCTTCAGAAACTTCCGTGACCTCGACCAAACCCTTTGCCAATGCTTCATCCAGCTCAAGCAGCGACGACAACTGATCCCGGCTGCTGAATAGGGGAAATACCTCCACTTCCTCAAACGCCTGAGACGGACCAACTGTAATGCTGTCTAGAAGTTCATTTAGTGCTTGCATCGAAAATCCCCTGTCTGTTAGCGAAAACCTTGAAAGCAATACCACGAACGCTCACGCTATTAATGCATAGAATATAACTACGCTGGTCCGGAATGCTATTCCGAGGCGTCGAGCTGTAATGTTTTTACTCCGTGTAACCTCGGTTTACTCTGTATCTCTGTGGTGAATCGACTTCAACGCAAAGCTACCGGATAGCGTCCTCCAATGTTTGTTTGCCGAGGAAGACTCTCACGTTCTTCACCGTCCGAAATTGTCGCGCAGTCGCTTCAATCTGCGACAGAATGCGCGGTTCGTCACAAACACCAGTCACAAACCTCTGGCCAGAAATCCGAATCGTAGCCGTGCCGTTAACCAGAGAAACCGATCTAACTGTGCGGTTTCCCTTCCAAAGATTTTCCAGGTTAGGACTTCCCTCGGTATGCTTCGGAGCTAGCAACAACTCGGCGATAGCAGCAGTCAACGGCGAGGAGGTTTTCTGGATATTGCGCGTAACTGCTATCAGACTGTCGTCGCAGCCAATCTTCTTTCCCGTTTTGCCATTATCACCTAGGGCTACGAGATAGATCTTGATCGGCTGAGAATTTCGCGCGGAATCGCTTTTGAGGATGTCCACCAGCGACGATCCGTCGTCATACTCGATGTTCGTTATCTTCCAGGTTCCGGCGGCTGAAAACAGTCGAAACAAAATCTTGTGGGCCTGACCAAAGTTCTCAAACGTAACCGGCACTTCCATCATGCGCGGACCGCCGGTGCCTTCATGAATGGAAAAGTTTTTGATCTCCATGTCCTGGGCGTTGAAGAGCGGATCTCCATCCAGGGCCCCAACTTCATCGCCCGAAGAACTGGCATCCTGCCAGAGCAGGTTGGCGAGTTTCCGGTCAAAGTATTTGTCCAGCAATGCGCGGCTATGTGTTTGGAAAAAAGGGCTGCGCTTTTTGTGTTGTTTGTAGAGGTCGGCAACCAAAGCCTGCGGAGACATTAGCTTTACCGACCTCGACATTTGCCCAACTGAAGCAGAAAAGCTTGAGACCGAAAGTGTGATAGCGACAAGGAAGATTAGTTTGATTGTTTTCATGGCTATTCCCCGGTTCATAAGAGCTTGTGCAAAAGGAAAGGCGCAGAGTTCTGACGCTCTGCGCCTGACCAACATTCGAGCTTAAGCAGCAAAAGACTTTCGACCCTCTCCTGCGCTTTTAGGACGCGCTCTTGGCGGCGGTATCTGTAGTCGTAGTCTTGTTCGGCTGTGGCGTGATGCGGAGATACGGCTTCGGCGCCTTCCAGCCTGCGGGAAACTCCGCCTTCGCATCTTCGTCTGACATTGAAGGCACGATGATCACGTCGTCGCCGTCCTTCCAATTCACCGGAGTGGCAACGCTGTACTTCGCCGTGAGCTGCAGTGAATCGATCACGCGCAGAATCTCGTCGAAGTTGCGACCAGTACTCGCGGGGTAAGTGATCATCAATTTAACCTTCTTATCCGGTCCAATCACGAACACCGAACGCACTGTGAAGATGTCGCTAATCTCCGGGTGGATCATGTCGTACAACTCCGCCACTGTGTGATCCGGATCGGCAATCACCGGGAAATTCAACGCGGTGCCCTGGGTCTCCTTGATGTCCTCGGCCCACTTGCTGTGCGAGTCGGTCTTGTCGACACTGAGGCCAATAACCTTGACCCCGCGGCGATCAAATTCCGGTTTAAGACGCGCCGCCTCGCCGAGCTCGGTGGTGCAGACCGGGGTGAAATCCTTAGGGTGTGAAAACAGCACGCCCCAGCTGTCGCCGAGCCATTCGTGAAAATTAATCGGGCCCGCGGTTGTATCCGCTTTAAAATCGGGAGCAGTGTCACCTAAACGTAAAGCCATTTCGATCTCCTTCCGTCGCTAATAAGTAACGTCCCTTTCGCTGAGCTAAGGGAGGGTTTTCCAGCTGTATGTTGGGATGAAGTCCACAACGCTTTTACATCCAAAGTCAGCGCCAAGTCAAACTTCCACCGCTGCCCGACTTTACTGATAAACTGCCTGCATGCTGAAGCGTTGCGAATGGGCCAAAACCGACCTATCAATCGCGTATCATGACAATGAATGGGGCGTGCCCGTGCACGACGATCGCAAGCTGTTTGAGTTTCTCATTCTTGAAGGCGCTCAGGCCGGTTTAAGTTGGGAGATTATCCTCAACAAGCGGGGAGGCTATCGGGCAGCGTTTAGCGGGTTCGATCCGGTGAAGGTGGCGCGTTACAGCGAACGCAAGCAAACTCAGTTATTACAGAATGCCGGCATCATTCGCAATCGCTTGAAGATTGCCGCAGCTATTCAAAATGCAAAGTCGTTTCTGGCGACGACCGAAGAATTTGGGAGTTTTGACCGTTACATTTGGCAATTCGTTGGTGGAGTACCCCGGCAGAGAAAACGTGGCGCCGGCGTGCCGACTCACACGAACGAATCAGATGCAATGAGTAAGGAGCTGCGCCTTCGTGGCTTCAAGTTTGTCGGTACGACGATCTGCTATTCGTTTATGCAGGCGGTCGGGTTAGTCAACGATCACAATCACAGTTGTTTTCGTTTTCGCGAGGTTCGTTAACTTAGAATTGGACTTTGGTCTTTGCTCGCTCTCGGAATTTGAGTATCTTTTCTATAGGAATTCAAAGACCAAGACCAAAGACCTGTATCCAGAATGAGGAGCCGCATGATATTTAGATTTGCGTTACTGGCCACCGCCGTCCTGATGTGTCTCGCTTCGCTCGCCTGCCAAAACGTCTCGACGCCTTTGGAGAAGACTGTAGCGCGTGCCGATGAAGCGGTTGCGACGGGGGCCCTGCACACGGTCGCAACGGCGCAACAAACCTATTCCATTTCGAACAACAGCAGCTACGGAACCTTTCAGCAATTAGCAACCAGCGGCTATCTGGATTCGCGTTTCAACTCCGAGCAGCCAGCCTTGAAGGATTACGTTCTGACGATGGAAGTTGGTAGCGCAGCTGACGGTCCTTACTTTCGATGTCACGCAGATCCGGCCGGCGCCGGGCCGCAAGGCCGGCATTTTTACATCGACTCGACTTCAAACTTCATACGAGTCAACGCCACGCAAGCTGCGTCTGCCAGCGATCCGATCACTCAGTAGCACCCAGTCTATGGAATGATTTCCTGTCCGGCGGCGTCGCGTCGAACTTGTTCGATGATTGAGCGAATGGCTGGTGCGAGGCTACCGTTTGGCGCCAGGGCGAGATATTTCTCGTAGGCCGCAACTGCCTCTTTGAATTTCTGCTGCTTCTCGTAAATCGCGCCGAGGAGTTGATAAATCACCGGTTCGGAATCCGAAAGCTGGTCGATGGCTTTGCGATACTCAACAATCGCTTCTTCATTCTGTCCCTTGTCTTCGAAAACTCGCGCCAAACCCACGTGGGCTTCCGGTTGAAAACCACGCGCCTCTCTAATGGCGCGACGAAACGACGCGATCGCACCGTCCGTAAAACCAGCGTCGCGATTGATGCGCCCTTCGACTGCAGAAGCTTCGGCGTAAGCCGGACGCGTAGTTCGCGCCTCATCAATTTCTTCAAGCGCCGCCTGATGTTGACTAAGATCAAGGAGTACTCGCGCGAGGCCAACGTGCGCTTGCGAGTTCGCTGGTCGAAGCTCTAATGCCGCGCGATAAAGCTCGGCAGCTTTTTGCCGTGCAGCGTCATCCCTGGCTTTCTCACGAGCATCTTCAGCTTCCTGAAAAGTTAATTCCGCCTGATCTGTGGTTCGAATGAGTTTGATCGCCACGCTTCGCTTGCCGGCGACGAGCGGGACCGTTACTTCCTTAAACCCCAACGCGCGGGCTCGCAGTGTGTGACGGCCTGCTGAGGTCTTCAACTCGATTCGGCCCGAAGTATCGGTTACGCCGCGACGAATTTCATCGATCCAGATAATCGTGTTGGGTTCGCTTGTGATGGTGAGCGATCCGGTAGCTGGCGCAACCGTTCTAGCTTTACGTTGACCGAAAATCGCATTGGCATTTGAAAGCAAGAAAGCCAACAGCACAGCCATTGCCATCAATTGTGATTTCCAACGATGCTGATTCGCCAGCGGAGCGGGCGAAAGCATAAAGCTTATGGTGAAGCGCAGCGTAACCCGGGGATCAGTCTCCCCTAAAATACAAAGAGCCCGCGAGGCGGGCGACAGTTCCTTGAACATAAAAGCCTTTCTCATCAAAACAACAACCTATCAATGGGCTGTCGCCCGCTTCGCGGGCTTGAACACGTGGCCTCACTAACCCAGGGTTACGCTACGCTTCATCCTGGGCTTATGCTTTCGCCTGCTCCGCAGGCTTCCGTCGCTATTCAAATCTTGATCTTCGGTAACCGGTTCTACTCCTCGTGTTCGCCTTCGTTAACTCGGCGTTTGCGCACAGAAGGATCGTCAACCTCTGTCGCCGGTGAAGCGCCAGCCACTGGTCGTCTTGTTACCGCCTTCGTACCAACCTCCGGCTTAAACTTCCCGTTCGCATCGTAAAGTCGCATGTACTGCAGACGGTTTCGTACCACGCCTTGCACGTAGCCGCGCGTCTCTTTAAACGGCACCGCCTCGGCCCATTCGTCAATCTCGCTCGGCAGTGTTGCTTGCCATAGAACCGCCCGGTTCGGACCGGCGTTGTAAGCTGCTGCTACATATTCGATGCGGCCAAACTTATCGATCTGATCACGCAGGTACGCAGTGCCAAGTTGAATATTCAGGCGCGGCTCATAGAGCGACTCCTCGGTAATTCCGCGTTCTACTCCATACTTCTTTGCCGTCAGCCTGCCGGTAGGGACGAGCAACTGCATTAACCCGTAGGCGGCGGCGTTTGATCGCGCATGTGACATGAAAACTGTTTCCTGACGAATTAATCCAGCCACCTGGTACGGATCGAGATTTCTGGCGCGTGACTCCTGCACGATGATGTCCCAGTAAGCCAACGGATAGAAAACGTCCCACTCTTCGCGCGTCAGTTCTTCCGGTTTCATCTGCGAGTAATCAGGAAAGCTACGCTTGAGCACATTCAACGCGCGCACGTTGTCTTCCTCAGAGCGATAGATTCGCGCAATCGCCAGATTTACGTTGGGACTGTCTCCGGCTGCAGCCGAGGCCACCGCCAATTCTTCCAACGCCCAGTCATTGAGTCCGACGTTGTTAAGTTCATCTGACTTTTCGATCAACTTGTCTTCTGCGGCGCCGGCGGTCTCCTCCGCGACAGTAACTGTTTGCAGGTTAGCGATGGCGCGCGCCATCACCGAACCGGCGGGAAAAGATTTTGGCGGAATTGTCCCGACTCCACTGCGAAGCATGGCGTCCAATCGCTGCTTGGCCAGGTAGCCATACCAATTTGCGTCGTAGCGGCCCTGCATCGCGTTGTAAAGTGCACGCGCCTCAGCAAGTTTTCCGGCACGTTCTGAGTCGCGCGCTGCCCAGTAGCCGGCCCGACCGCGATTGTCCGTATTCTTGTCGGCGTAGTACGCGAGATGTTCCGTTAGCAGTTTCGACGACTCCGCAAAGCTCTTGGTCTCATGAGTCATCCAGGCCAGGTCAAACTGTGCTTGCGCAACTGCGACCGAGCCCTGATACCCAGCCATCGCCGTGCGTAGAAAATACGAAGCGTCTGTGTCGTTGTTTGCGTCTTCGGCGATCTGTCCCACACTAACGAGCGCACGCGGCGTGAACTGACTGCTCGCATAACTGCGCCGCAACTCTTCTACGGTTGCGCGTGCCTGTGCCCACTGCTTCGCGCGCGCGTAGGCTTGGGCCACGTAGTAAAGCGCCTCGGCGCGGGTTTCGCCGGCCGAGGCTGGAATCGTGTTCAAGCTGCTGACGGCGTCGGCGGTCTTCCTGACGTTGGTCGCCGCAATCACGCGTCGCAGTTGCACTGCCGGCGTCGCAGTACCTGGGAACCTGGTGAACGCCTCACCGTAAGCCTGCGTGGCGTCGAGAAACCGCTTCGCCGAGTAGAGCTTTTCCGCGCGCGCTATTGCCTCGTCTGCATTCGCGGCAGACAGGGTCGAACCCAAACGTACGATTGCGCTGGCAGCATCCACGCTTTCCGTCGCCGCTGGTGCGTAGAAGTACAGACGACGATAAGTGGCGAGGGCCCGCGTCGGATCAGAAGTTTGCTCGGCCGCTCGGGCCGTCAACAACAAAGCAGCAGGATCATCCTTGGCGACCAGATCTTTAAGCTGGGTTGCAACGGTCGCAACACCGCCGCTACGCATCAGAATGTTCGCAACCCGCAAGCTCGCTTCACGAACGCGGGTTGAAGCGGGATAGTCTTCAACGAGATCTTCATAAACCGTGCGCGCTTCGGGTAGCCTGCCCGCTTGTTCAAGCGCGCTGCCGCGCATGAAAAGCGCGTAATCGCCTAACGCACTCTGATCGCGTATTACGCTCGCATCCAGCAGCGCTGCCGCTCCGGCGAAATCTTTCGCGTTAAGTCGTATTCGCGCGTGAACTATTCTTGCGAGCGCCGCTGCTTTCGTGCGCGGATACTCTGACTCGATGCGCGCCACTACCTCTTCCGACGGTAATACACCGCCGCGCGTCATCGTTCGCAAACCATCGAGTGCTCGCAATTCAGCGGAAGTTTGCTGACGCGTCAAGCAGCTTGCCGTCATAAAGGCGGGAAGCGAGGCCCCAATCACTATGGCAATCCCAATGACAACAAGCGCCAGACGATACTTACCAATCTTCTTCACAAACTTCCCCTTAAAATAGTTTCAGGTTCCAAATTTAGCATTCGAGTTTAACTTACTCGCCCCATTTGATGCAGTCCCGGGGGAGATTGTCTTCACTCGAAACACAAAACTTGAAACCTGAAACTTGAACTCTAAACCGCTTGTACGCGATCTTCGAAACTATTCTTACGCTGAAACAGTTGCTCCCGGATAAGCACTACCAAGCTTGGCTTCATCGCCTTCTGCAAGCGTAGCTACTAATTCGTTGTGGAAGTAGTCATAACGCTGTGCCACTTCCGGCTTGACGCGCTTGTCATACATGTCACGCGAGCGATCGATGTATTCCCGCAAACGTTGGTACAAGTCGCCATGGGAACGTCCATCAGCGACCTTTTGCTCGTTATACAGTTTGATTTCCGAAACCAGCAGCCGGGCAAATCGGCGCGCGTCGTTATGGAGACGCCGCTCTTCATCGCTTGCAACGTCCACCGGAAGTTCTACATCGGCGCCGTATCGACGTCGCGGCGCTGCGGGCGCTTCAGCCGCCGGCGCAAGTTCCGCTGCTATCTCTACGGGAGGTTCAACCACCACCGGCACGGATTCGATTTCTGCCTCAAAAGTCGTTGGTTCAGGTTGCTGCTCGACCACCGGCTCAACATGCTGCGGTTCCGGTTGTACTTCAAATTCGATGACCGGCGGTGCAGGTGCGCTTTCTTCCACGACCGGAGTGATCTCGTCATACTCCGCGACCGGTGCGTATGCCGTTGGCCCCGGAACTGCTGCTTCTGCCACCGGCTCAGGCGCTGCTGGTTGTGGCGCTTGCGCCGTGCGCGCAACTAATAATTCAACCGCCATCCCGGCAACACGCATCAGCGTCTCAAGCGCTTCGAGATTGATCGCGTCGGAATCGAGATCGGCCGAATCGGCGTACAAAACTGCCACCGAGCGATTGCGCACCACGAGTGGCACCGCAACAATTCGCGCGGGCGGCTCGTCGCCAAGCCGGTTGAGAATCAAATGGTTTTCAGAATGCGAGCTCGAACTCCCGCTCCATGAATCGCGCGAGCGCGCGGCATTGCCGACGAAGGTATCAGCAGAAATTGGAAACGACATTTGGTGAATCGCACTATCGCCAACGGTTCCCTGGAACCCGCGCGCGCGCCAACCAATGCCCTGATCGCCTTTGATGACGAAGAAAGCAACGCGCGGAGCAAACGATGCTGCGCGATTGACAAGTATTTTCAGAATACCTGCTTGCGAATCCTGCTCGTCGATTTCGGAGATGGCCGCCTTGACGATCGCCATGTCACTTGAAGCCTTGGCCCGTGACGAACCCGCAGCTGCGACATCAATGCCCTCTTCATGCGCCGCTCTCAGGTGCTCCATAATGGAAGACGCAACTGAGCCCTCAAGTTGGACGTTGCCCTGTCGATCAAGCAGTCGGCTGAGCGACTCATTGAGTTGGCTTTGAAGTGCGGCTATTTCTTGCTTAATGCCGCCAATGCGCCCCTCGATGTAACTCTCCAGCTCGTGGCGCAAGCTGTCTTCCAGTTGTCCGCTAACCACAGTGTGTTCCTCCGTTGCAGGATTCTTTTTGAACGCGCCCTTGGTGAGAATAATAACTGAGATGCCTAACTGAGATAAACGCTTGCGGCCTGGGACCGGCGGGGGCAGTACCTCGCTATAGGGATTATGGACGTGTGGGAATCGGGGAGTCAAGAAATCGTTTTTGGCCCCCTGATGTTATTAGCAAATTAAAATGTCCGGTTTTATTAGCAAGTGAAGTGTCCGTTTTTGCCATTTCAATATCCAGCAGTAAAAGCTGTGGGAATGTGGAAAAGTCAGGCGGCTTTTTGGCCTGACTTTTCCAAGCCGCGGTGG
>DASYLB010000041.1:0-4880 GCA_036009765.1 Pyrinomonadaceae bacterium
GACACTTCATCGAGGAAGTGTACAATCGCAAGCGACTGCACTCGGCTCTTGGTTACCTACCACCCGTCGAGTTTGAGCAGTCCTTGCCTCAACCAAAACTTGCTTAACTATCTGTCTCATTTCGGCAGTGCACTACAGACCAAAAACCAAAGCCCCAAGACAAAAGTACAAAGACCAAAGTCCCAAGCCCAAAGTCTTCAAGAAAATGATTTCAGCCCAAGCAGCACGACGCGCGGTGTGGCGGCCTCTCTGGGAACTCCCCGGCCGCCTCGAACTGATCCTGTCGTTAGCGCGGCGCGATCTGGTGGCGCGTTACAAAGGCTCTGTGCTCGGAATTGTTTGGGCTATCATTACCCCGGTTGTAATGATCGCAATCTTCACCTTCATTTTTGCCGGGATTTTCAACGCCAGATTCGGGCCGGCCGGCAACGCGTGGGATTATGCGCTCTATCTTTTCTGCGGCTTGCTGCCCTGGACAATGTTTCAGGAAACGCTGCAGCAGTCGTCGACGACCATTGTTAACCATGCAAACCTGGTAAAGCGCGTCGTCTTTCCGCTGGAGACTTTGCCGGTTGCCCAAACACTTTCAGCGTTAGGTAATCAGATGTTTGGGGTGCTGGCTTTGGTAGTGGCCACCGTGATCGTCCGTCACGAATTGCATATAACTCTGTTATGGCTGCCCGCGCTGCTCATACCGCAACTGATCTTTACGCTCGGCGCGGCTTGGCTGGTGGCTTCGCTCGGAGTTTTTTTGCGCGACATCGCGCAGGGGATAACACTGGTGTTGATGGCCTGGATGTATCTAACGCCAATCATTTATCCAGAGTCGATTGTGCCGCAACGTTATCGTCCCTTCATTAACGCCAACCCATTCACCGCGCTCGTTCGCAGTTACCGCCGCATTTTTCTGGAAGGCCTGGCTCCAGACTGGACCAGTCTCGCCTACTTCACCGCCTTGGGCTTAGTGCTGTTTGTTTTTGGTTACTGGTGGTTTGCGAAGAGTCGTCGCAACTTCGCCGACGTAATTTGATTCAACAAATGTGCTTCAACGGCGAGTCGGCCAGCAGCGCCTTGAGTTTCGCAATTTGCCCGTTCGTGGTTTCCCCCATCCAGGGCTTAGAGGCCGCCGCAGCGGCTTTCGCCAACCACTCCGCACCTTTGGCGTCATTACCAAGTCCGAAGCAAGCTTCAGCCATCGTCGCCAAGATCCAATATTGGCTGTCCTGAAATTGCTTCAGCGCCTGCTCGCTGGCGTCCGACCTTGCGAGTGAGTTGTTGGCAAGGCCCGCTTCACAAATTTCCAGAACCTCCTTGCGCACCCGGCGAGCCAGGACGAAGTCGGCGATTGCTTCCGCGGGTTCAGCGCCTTCTACGGCGGCCCGCTCACTAAGCGTGTAGGCGAGATTGATCCCGTTGTAATAGTCGTTCCGAAGGTAGAAGCCGCGCTCATATCCGCGCACTGCTTCATCTAGATTCGCTTTGTCTCCAGTCGAATACCAGAGACGCTTGTGGATCGCGCCCCAGAGACCGAGCGTCTCGGTATCGTTTGAGGTGGCCGGATCAAGGGTGCTGAGCAAGTCGCGCGCGGCCACGAGTGCCTCCTGTTCCGACGGGATTTTGCTTTTGTATGTTAGCAGTGCGAGCCGCTGAACGATGTATGGATCATCCGGCTTCGGAGGGAGCTGCGCTTTCATCATCTGCCTGATAGACGAAAGCAGCGTTTTTGCCGTCGCGAAGTCGCCCTGCGACTGAGCATTATCCACTTGCTGCATTAACATGCTATGGGTTTCTTCACTCGGCGTCGCACCGGCGCTCGATCCTGGCGCAGGTTCCGCTCTGATGGCTGCTGCGATCGCTTTTCCGGCGGCCTCGGCAATAGATGGCGGCGTCAGTTTTTCGATGAACTGATAAACCGGGCTGTCGCGTTTTTCCTCGGGCGTTTTGGCGAGGATTTCGCTAATCGCTTTGGTTAGTTCACCTCGAAACCGCATCACTTCATCGAAACCTATGTCCTCACCCAGATGATGGTAGGTGCGGATCATTATGTGGTTTATGTCGAACGGCGGAGTCTTGAACCCATCTTCGCTAATAACTACAGTCGTGTAAGGACGCAACGCGTGCCGCACGCCGAGTTCGTAATACGCGTTTTTGTTGGAAGTCGAGACATCGGCTACAACAACATCTGCCTCCAGCAACTGCTGGTACATGGGAACATCAATGAGCCCAGAGTGAACGATTTCGTCGGCACGCACGCATTTCAGTCCCGCGGCTTCAACGGCAGGCTTAATCATGTTGCGGTACGACTTATCGAGATCGAGAGTGCGGCCGGTTTCAAAATCGGTCTTCTTGTTAAATCCCATGACGACAAAACAAGTTCCTTGAGCGGTCTCAGAAGTTGCGCCAGGCATTGATCTATCTCCTCACTGCTACGATTCGTTATTGCTCGAATCTTTTTGCTCGGGTTTCCACGCGCTGCTAATTCTTTAGAGTTTGGGTTCAGCTTTGATGAGGCAACGCGCGTCCTCGATTCAGAGTTGAGTGCCTTCGGTTTCGAGGGGCGCGAGTATACCAGCGAAAACTAGTCAATGCCGAACTGTTCTTGTGCCCCTCCCCACTTATCTGGGGAGGGGATGGAGTGGGGTTGCGCGCCGACTATCTCTCCCCTAACCCCTCTCCGCTTGCGGAGAAGGGAACAGAAGTTAACACCACCACAATGCCCATCAACCACCAAAATACCAGTGCGACCTCGCCGTCGCCGAAGTTGTAATTGACAAGTGAACTCCCAAAGAACGCGGCGACCGCGCCAGTTGCGCCAAGCAGCACGCCGTAGCGATTGGTGTCGCTCGAATCACGCAAAGCTTTTTCGCCTTGCGCGGCGGTGCGCCAGAAAATCCACATGAGCCAAAGCCAAAAGAAGAGCGCCGGTAGTCCTCGATCAAACGCCAATTGCAGCGGCGTTGAGTGAAGATGGAGCAGATCGGTTCCGGGGAAGCCCCATTCTTTCCAGTGGACGTGCATGGAGTCCATGCCATGCCCGAACAAGGGGTGAATCAACAACCGGGAAGCACCAACACGCGCTACCTGAACGCGCAACGACGAACTCGGATCTTGCAGCGCCAAAGCATTACGCGCGCGCGTTTGGTAAATCACAAAGGCGCCGAATGCCAGCAGCAGACAAATGCAGACCAGGCCTAACACTCTCGCTTTGCCTCCGAGGGCTCGAGCGCCTATCACACAAGCGCCGATCGCCAGAGCCACCAGCACAGTGCGCATTGCGGTCAGAGCAACACCCAGAGCGAGCAAAACAAATGCGACAGCCGCCAGTTTCGCGCGAAAATTCAGGCGATGATTTTTGTAGTTCGCCACCAGCAGGCCGAGTGTAAGCAGAGCGACAATCTGGAGAATCTCCGAATAGGTTTCGTAGTGTCGAGTCCAGCCTGAGGCACGAAAGCGATGCGTCGGGTTGCTGCCAACGATCCCTGAAGGTGAAGGACGCAGCTTCAGCGCATCGGTGACGAGCAGTCCCGGACGCTCAATGTGTTCTCCCTGAGAGATTACGCTTACGGTCAACTGCGCGCCCGCCGGTGCGTTTCTGATAATCCGCTCAATATCGGTGACAGAATTAATGCGTCGTCCGCCAACTCTCCAGACAGCATCACCAGTTTGCAGTTGAAGCGATCGCATCGGACTATCCGCGGAAAGGGAATCTATCAGCACACCTCGTCCACGAATTAGATCGACAATGCTGTAGAGCGTACCGGCTGAACCTGACATGATCATTACTGCAACTAACAGCACCGCCGTTTTTCTGGTGACGATTGCCTGGGTGAAATAGAAAAGGAGCAAAACGCAGGTTGATTGGATCTTGGCGACGCTGATCCTTGGTTCCGAGGAAAGCAAGGATGAGGCTACAGTCCAGAGAAAGAAGAGCCAGATTGGAAAATCAAAACGCGTGTGGCGAAGGCCAGTTTTCCGAATAGCGATTGTGCGTACCAGCCATCCGGCGCCAACGATCGCCAAAGAAATTTCGGCTGCGGCAATTGAGTGTGGCGCGAAAGCCGAATAAAGCAGGAAACCGACTATCGCCGTTCGTTGGCCTAGTTGTGACCAGGGCCCGCGTTCAGAGAGGCCTGCGGCTAATTGTTGTGTATGCGGGTGGTCGGCCATCAGAAATGGGTAGTGGGGTGATGTTGTGGACGTGATTTCTGGTGGCCCTCGAATTTGATTTGCTTTCTCACTGGTATCTCCTAAGCCTCAAGTAAGTCCCTCAAACACCAAACATGCCCGGTTAGTGCTGATTTCCTCGCGGGTGTACAGCAGATCGAACTGTGAATGCGGCAGAAATTATAGAGCGCGAAGTTGACCGCAAGCATAGCCTCAAAGCTTTGCTCATCTGCGTCTGAGGATGCAAGAATTCTTGTATATCTCCCGCTCAAGGTATATAAGCCTCCTGTTCCCCACTTCATCTGGAGGCTTACCAATGAAATTTCGCCGAATACTAACTATCCTGCTTCTCACTTTGACCCTCTTGTTCTCGCCTGCCTTTGGTCAAAGGCACAGGCGTGGTCGAGTTTACAGAAACGTCGAAGGCCACCGCGTCCATAGTCCCGTCTTCCGAAGAAGCGCACCTGCCGGAGCCTCCGCACGATGCCGCGACGGATCGTATAGCTTTAGCCAGAATCATCGTGGTACGTGTTCACATCATGGCGGCGTTGCTCAATGGTTGGACTAACCTCAACCTGTTATTAGCAAATTAAAATGTCCGGTTTTATTAGCAAGTGAAGTGTCCGTTTTTGCCATTTCAATATCCAGCAGTAGTAGCTGTGGGAATGTGGGAAAGTCAGGCGGCTTTTTGGCCTGACTTTTCCAAGCCGCGGTGG
>DASYLB010000042.1:0-49427 GCA_036009765.1 Pyrinomonadaceae bacterium
CAACCTGTGTGCCGCTGCTGCCATCCACTTGCTGCAGGCTCGAAAGATCGCCAACGATGACGTCCGGACCCGGAACAGTTCCTGCTGCGGGCATTACATCCGATTTGGTTTCGCCGTTTGCAAACCGCGTGACTTCGATCACACGCATGGTTGTACTAATAGAGATATCGCCGACGACAGCTCCAGCCTCAGCGGGCCGTCCCAGAGTGTCTGCAAACTCTTTTGAAACAAGCAAGCGGCCAGTCTGGATGTTCAGCGAGTGCTGCTTGGCATCGTAGTCGTAGTTGTGTCCTTCAACGTTGAAAAGGACCGATCCGTTCTTGCCATCGCGAACTACGAGTTCATAAGGCTCACCCCAGGGCGTGCTCTCAAGCATGAGCTGGCGATTCAAAGGGCCCAGCGCCGACGGAAGCGGCGCGGCATTCTGCGGGACTAGTCCCATTGCGCTTGGCAGCGGACCACGCAGCTCATCATTGAAAACAAGAATTGTAAAAAACGAATCCGGCACGATCCCAAAACGCAGAGTGCTCTTTGGTGATCGAGAATCGCCGCCGCTCAGCCGGTTCAGTTGAAGGTCCATCGTGGCGCTCCCATTAGCCACGATCATCTTTTCCAGCGTACCGGTTCCGCTGTCAGCACCTTTTTGGCTAGGCCGGTTCACTGAATAGTTAGAACCGTTGCTGAAAACCAGGAGCAACGAGAATAGCGGAGCAAGAATTGTCTTCAACATAAAATTGTGGGTCCTGGCCTCTTGGGCGTCTTTAACGTAATGGACTCTTGGGTGTGACTGACGCGTGGAAAACGCGCTTCTTTTACCTCTTTTTAGGTGCTTTAATCAAGTCCGGTTAGAATGCGTGTCGTTAGCACATGATGTGTCCGGTGTAATTAACACCTGAAGTGTCCGATCTGAGCGGCGCGGTCAGAGCAACATGACAGGATGCTGTCATGAAGCAAATGACCCAAGCCGCAGTGGAGCGGGCGATGAAACTACAAGACGTAATGTTACGGGCGATGGCGAAGCGGATCACCTGGTTTCAGGCAGCGGAGATACTGGGGATTAGCTGCCGGCAGATGCAGCGCTGGCACACGCGGTTCGAGCACGAAGGGTATGAAGGACTGTTCGATCGGCGGCGCGGAGTGCCGTCGCCGAAGCGGGTGCCGTTGGCGACAGTGGAGGAAGTGCTGCGGTTGTACCAGGAGCAATACTTTGACTTCAACGTGCGGCACTTCCACGAGAAGCTGGTGGAGGAGCATGGCATCAAGCTGAGCTACACCTGGGTGAAGCAAGCGTTGCAGGGAGCGGGGCTGGTGAAGCCGAGCCGGAAGCGAGGAGTGCATCGCAAACGGCGGCCGCGGCGACCACTGCCCGGGATGCTTTTGCACATCGATGCCAGCCAGCACCAGTGGTTCTGCGATCACCGCTGGTATGACTTGCTGGTGATCATGGACGACGCCACCAGCGAGATCTACTACGCGCAACTGGTAGAAGAGGAATCGACCCGCACGGTGCTGGCCGGCTTGCGCAAGGTGGTGGAGCAGAGGGGCGTGTTTTGTGCGCTTTACAGCGATAGAGCCAGCCATTTCTTTCTCACGCCGAAGGCTGATGAGCCGGTTGATCATACTCGTTTGACCCAGGTAGGCCGGGCCTTAAGACAGTTAGGGATTCAGATGATACCGGCCTATTCGCCGCAAGCTCGCGGTCGCAGTGAACGCGGCTTTGGCACCTGGCAGGGACGCTTACCACCGGAGTTGCGGCTGCGGAAGATCACCACGGCGGCGGCGGCCAATCAGTTTCTGCAGGATGAATATGTGAAAGAGTTCAACCGCCGCTTCAGTGTCAAAGCGGCCGAGCGCGGCACCGCGTTCGTACCCGTGAGGCAGAAAGAGCTGGACCTGATTTTCTCACTGCAACACGAACGGGTGGTGGCGCGGGATAACACGGTCAGCTTTGCTAACCGAGTGTGGCAGCTGGAACGCAGCAAACTACGGGCGACGCTGGCCGGCTGCCGCGTTACCGTGCATGAACACCTTGACCAAACGCTCTCGATAACTTTTGGACCACATCGGGTTGGCCGCTACACAGCTGACGGCCAGCCAGCTGTGGAAATGACGCCGCCGCGGCCAGCGACCAAAACGCTCGCTGCCCGCAACGGCTTGGAAAAGTCAGGCCAAAAAGCAGCCTGACTTTCCCACATTCCCACAGCTACTACTGCTGGATATTGAAATGGCAAAAACGGACACTTCACTTGCTAATAAAACCGGACATTTTAATTTGCTAATAACACACTTTTCTCTTAGTTTGGTGAGATTGGTCAGTACTGAAGGCTAACTGTCGCTTTCCAAAAGATTCCCGCCACTTTCGCTCGTTGAGTAACGCTGGACGGCCAGTTCCCAATTAGATCGAATCGGATAACCGTAAAACAATAATACAGCGGCTGCCACAACTCCGGAGGTGTACGTGTACCAGGCGTCGCCCGTCATCAGGGTAGAAACGAATCCTGAAACGGCCATCACTACGCCGATCAACGTCATCAAGAGACAGGTCTTTTGCAAAGTGACAATCAGTCCCGACTGCCCTCGAATCGCTGCGATGTCTTGCAACCTCATTCGCGCTAGCCTTGTGCGTCGTAGTGTAATGGCGCCCAAACCCAGAATCGGGATACCAATGCGAAACGCCATGTTCAGCGTCGGGTTGTTTCGCAAGGTCATAAGTCTCTCACTCACATAAGCGAGCACGCATAACAAAACAACTGCAATCAATACTGACACCACGGTCGTGGCTGTTGATTTGTGGCGACGCACCAGTTCCGCTTTGACGTTTTCGGACAAATCTTTAGAAGTCGACATGATTGGGATTCCTCGGTTCATCATCCGTCAACCTGCGTCGACGAGCAAGAAAAAAGAGCGAGATTCCACAAGAAAAGAGGCCCGTGATGAAATCACAATAGGCCTCTTTCGAAGACAGGACGTTGGACACTTAGGCTACGGCTTTATCGGAGCTTGCGTTGCCGGGGTAGCTGGAGGTGGTTGAATTGCATTCTGTGTTGCTGGTCGTGGAGCCGGATTAGTGGGTGTCTGACGGTTTGTTCGCTGTACGGGGGCGATCGGCGTGACATTCGTCGGCAGGGTCCCGTTGTATTTCAGCGCTTCGTCGATCAAGTCGTCTCGTCCCTCCTTCTTGTCCTTGCTGATGAGAATCCCGTCCGAGTTGAACGAAACGTCTGCTTTTCCTAACACCTCTTTCATCAGATTTCCCATAAATCCGGGACGCTCCGCTGGCGCCAAGTTTCTTCGTGCCGGATCAGGTTCGGGAATCGGAACTCCGATAATACCTAACTGTTCTTTTGCCTTCTCAGCAAATTCGCTATTGGGAAAGTTTCGCAGCAGATCCTGATAATACTTGGCCGCTTCGTCAGGTTCCTCTTCCTGCTGATAAGTGTAGGCCAATCTGAAGAGCACACCGTCGCGCTGCGAGAAGTTTGGATATTTCTCGATGACTTCCTTGTAGCGCGATTGCGCGCCTTTAAGGCCGCCCTTCTTACCGATGTATCGGTCCTGATAGAAAATACCAATCTGATAACCGTGCATGGCCAGGTTTTCCTGTGTCTCTCGGAGGCGATCTTCGACGATGGGACGCAGGGCAGTTTGTGGATATTGCTGCAATAGTGCCTTCAGACGCTGCTCCGCCTTGCGGGCGTGAGTGATATCACGATTTGAAAGACCCATCTGCCTCATTTCCGATTCGGCGACTTTCAGCATCGCATCATCGGCAAGCGGGTCCGTCGGGAAAAACGTAAGCCAATCCAAATAAGCCTGCGCTGCCTGAACTAAAGACGCCGTGGTTCCTTCAAGATAGAAGGAGTCGGCGATTGCCAATTTGGCGAGCGGGAGGAATGCGGAATCCGGATAGGTGTTGATGATGGTCGAAAACAATAGCCGGCCCGTTTCATGACTTCCTTTTCTGACTTGTGCGGCTGCTTCTTCGAACAGCACTCGATCTCTTCCCGGCGCAACCGTGCTGGTCAACTCTTCAATCTTGTCGTCGCCGCCACCGCCGAGAAGACCGAACAAACGGCCCTTTTTCTTTTTCTTTGCCGGGGCTGCGGCTGTGGCACCCGCACTTGTTCTGGCACTGGCGGTTGCTTGTAATCCGGATTGAACTCGTGTGTTTAGATCCGCGACCGAGGTTTCCAATCGATCCAGCAATGTTGGGTCGTAACGCTCCGAACGCTCCTGCTTTGCGCGTAGATCGCTTAGCTCGGAAATGACGGAACCTACTTCCTTATCAAGACCTTTGAGCCTTTCGCGCGGATCATCAGGATTCTTCTTCTCGTTTGGGTTTTGCGCGCCCATCGCGGAGATGGCACTTGTAAGGGAACGTCGCATGCCGTCCAGCTTGGAACGCATCACGTCCATACGTTGCAAGGGTGCAAGGTCGCTTTGGGCACCACCCTGTGCCAGCGCCGTAGCCGATATGGCCAGGACCAGCGCTACACAAACTACTAAATGAGCAGTCAAGCGAGAATACATATCTAAACCTCCAAAACTCTATTTCCGATCGCCAATTGCCTATTGCCGATTTTGAGTCGCCGATGGCCGATAGCTACCGGTTGGGCGTGACAAGTCATCAACTGGCCATCATCAGTAATCGCCAATTTGCCATTGGCAATCGACAACCTCTAAATCCATTGCACCGTTGCCTGGCGCAGCGCTCGTACGGCTGCTTCCGGATCTGCTGCGCCAAAAATCGCCGATCCGGCGACGATGATCTCCGCGCCTGCTGCAACTACAGATGCGATATTCTCCAAATCGATGCCGCCATCAATTTCTAAACGAGTCGGGAGTTCGCGCTCCCCAATCATTCGTCGCAGTCGCCGCAGCTTGTCGATCGCATTCGCGATGAACTTCTGTCCCCCAAATCCGGGATTGACTGACATCACCAAAACATAGTCGGCGAATGGCAATGCCTCGGTCAGACTTTCAACCGGCGTTGCCGGATTGAGTACCACTCCAGCCTGCCCGCCCGCCGCTTTAATCGATGCCAACGTTCGATGCAGATGGGCGTCTGCTTCCACGTGGACGGAAACCATTTTGGCTCCAGCCTCGACGAACTGTTGCGCGTATCTTCCCGGCTCAGAAATCATCAAGTGCGCGTCTATCGGAAGATCCGTAGCCTGAGACAGCGACTTCACGACAGGCAAACCAACTGTCAAGTTGGGCACAAAGTGTCCGTCCATGACATCAACGTGAAGTATTGTTGCGCCACCACGCTTAGCCGCCTCTATCTCTTCGCCCAGACGTGAAAAGTCCGCCGATAAGATGGAGGGCGCAATATCAACTGTCCTGCCGTTTATCATTCAGTGACTATATCGTGGGGAGTAGAAGCACTCAATTAGGCCTGACCGTAGGCGCCGGACGCGCCGCTGCTGGCCGGGTATTCCCATTCGGAAGCACCACGCGATTTGAGTTTCCGTTGCTCGCGGGCCGATTTGAATTTGTGTTAGCGCCACTATTCGTATTGTGACTGTTCGCGTTTCTGTTAGTCGTAACCGGGCGATTGGTGTTCCCGTTTAGAGTTGCGGTGTTGGCGTTCGCGTTGTTGTTTGCGTTTTTATTTGTGTTCTTAGGTCGCTTGGGCTTGTTATCGTTATTCGTATTGGCTGCGGTTGTATTTGCTGGTTGCTCTTCGGGTGACTTTTCCGGTAATGCAATATCGGACGACTCACCCTCTTTAACTGAGCGGCTAATGTCCATAGCCACAGTCTGACCAGCCTTAACTACTTCGCCGCCTTTCGGCACTTGAAACAAAACCGTGTCCGCCTTTACCTGACTGCTGGGCCGAGTCGCGCGAACGCGAAAGTTTAGACCGGCATCTCCCAACACTCGTTCTGCCTCAAAACGATCTTTTCCCATTACGTCGGGGACTTTCACCTCGGGACTGCGAAGCGACAGGAACACCGTGGTTGCAAGGCCCAACACAAAAACGATCGCAATCGCGATCACGATGACGAGCCTTCTTAGTACTGAGAGCGCCCCGGTGGCCGTATTCACCAAACTAACCTCTGTAAAGCAGGCCTAATTTCCAAGCTGCGAAGTCTACCATCCGGTACACCAGGTCGCAAAGTAACTCGTCTGAATCTCTACAGGCCTTTATGTTCAAATGCGCA
The DNA here is from genome assembly GCA_036009765.1 of Pyrinomonadaceae bacterium. GTDB lineage: Bacteria > Acidobacteriota > Blastocatellia > Pyrinomonadales > Pyrinomonadaceae > PSRF01. Next base: position 6,168 of record DASYLB010000042.1, read on the forward strand.
AACGAAAAAGCCGTCAGTGCCTTCGCGCTGTGGCCAGGTTCTTGCCGCTCCCGATGAAGTTCGGAGGCCGTCGTCAAGCTTTAGCGCAACTCGCTGGAAGGTCTTGCTGTTTTCAAGGAACGATTGCACCACATCTTCGTTTTCGTCCCGCTCAACTGAGCACGTCGAGTAAATCAGTCGACCTCCGGGTCTGACTACTCTTGCGGCATTGAAAAGAAGTCGCTTTTGGCGCTCGGCCAAATCTTGTATGTCAGCGGGTGAGATGCGCCAACGGATTTCGGGGTTGCGCCTTAGCGTGCCCGTCCCGGAACACGGAGCGTCCACCAATACGCGGTCAAAAGCGCTTTCGGCGAAGGGCAAAGGTCGCAAACCGTCGAGCAGTAGGCAATGAATGCTCACAAGTCCCTGCAATTGGGCGGAGGAAAGAAGCGTCCGCAGGCGATGCCCGTACAAGTCCGAAGCAACAATTACGGCAGAATCCCGCGCGAGATCAGCAATTTGAGTCGTCTTACTTCCTGGCGCTGCACATAGATCCAATACCCGCTGACCGGGCTGTACATCAAGCGCCAACCCCACGAGTTGCGACGCTTCATCCTGAATATAAACTTCGCCGGTTTCAGCGAGTACGCCAAGCAAGCGACCTGCCCCGCTCACCCGCCAGGCACCCGTGGCGACGGCCGATGGTGTCAATTCTGCCCCAGCAGCCCGCAGCCGCCGGCACACTTCGTCTTCCGATGCGCGAACATGCACCACTCGAAACGCAGTCGGCGCGGCCTCATTGTTTGCCCGCGCCAGCGCTGCTGTTTCCACTATTCCAAACGCATCGCGCCAACGCTGTAACAACCAACTCGGATGTGAAGTTTCGACGGAAAGACGTTCCAGTGGATCGTGAATGTTGCTTACCGGATCGACTTCCGGTTCGCGTGTCGCGCGTCGCAAGACTGCATTGACCAGACTGCCGGCTGAACGCAACCTCGCCAGGTGAACCAGATTTACCGACTCGTTTACCGCAGCAGAGGCAGGAACGCGAGAAAGAAATCGCAGTTGATACAGACCGATTCTGAGAACGATACGTACCGCTTCATCAAGCCCGGCTACCTTGCGACTTGCGTAGTGTTCGATAAGCCGATCCAACCAGAGCTGCCGGCGCAGTACACCCAGCACCAACTCGTGGCAGAGCGCTCGATCAAGTGATGTTAATTCCTCGGCTCGCGCGGCCAGGAGAACGGAAGCGTAGGCGCCTTCTGCGACGCGCCGCAGGATTTCAAAAGCGGTCAGCCGCGCCGGTGAAACAGAGTTAGACTTCCCCAAAGCGATCGCCAACCTTCAAGTGTGACCCGTTGAGGAAATCTCGCACGCTCATCCGACGTTTGGCTTCCGGCTGTACTTCAAGTAGTCGCAGCGCCGTCTCAGCACCAGACTTCACAACGAGATCATCGCCATGAGCCACCAGCACTTCGCCCGTTCGCGCGTCAGCCGAGGTGGTGTCAGCGACTGTCGACTTCCAAAGGATCAAACGATGCGAGTGGTGATGCGTGTAAGCGTTGGGCCAGGGTTGAAAGCCGCGCGCGCAACGTTCAATCGTGGCTGCATCGTTCGACCAGTCAATCAAACCATGCTGCTTGGTGAGGATTGGTGCAAACGTTGCATCGCGATCGTGCTGCGGTAGCGGCGTTATTTCGTGAAGCTGCGCGAGCGTTTGGCCCAACAGGTCGGCGCCGATGCCAGCCAGGCGTCGCATGAGTTCTGGCGCCGTCTCTGTCTCGCCAATCTGCGTTTCACTCTGCATAAGTATTGGACCGGAATCCAGCTCTTGCTCGATAAACATTGTGGTTACGCCGGTCCTCGTTTCACCATTTATGATGGCCCAATTGGCCGGCGCCGCTCCGCGGTAGAGCGGCAACAAAGAAAAATGCACGTTGATGCAGCCGTTGCGCGGCGCACGCAGGAACTCGGGCGGCAGAATACGGCCATACGCAACTACCACCGCCAAGTCGGCGTGGTGTGAAGCAAACAATTCTTTCGCTTCTGCCGCCTTGATTTTCGCGGGTTGCTCGACCGCCAAACTGTGTTCGAGTGCAAACTGTTTGATTGCAGGCGAGTGCATTTTGTCGCCACGACCGGCAGGCTTATCGGGCTGGGTCCAAACAGCTACGACTTCATGCCCATCTGCCAACAGGCGCTCAAGCGAGGGAACCGCGGACTCAGGCGTGCCCATGAAAACAATGCGCATTTCTAAAAATATTCTCTGTCGTTAAAACAAAGATCGGGGGCAAGCTCACCTTCCTCACCTGCGAATTGCTCAACCTTTTCGCTGACCTTCAACTAGCACAAATTCGCAGGTTCGGAAGGGGACTTGCCCCCGCTTTTAATTCTTTCAGCTCGCCGCTCGCTTCTCAGCCGGCGCGCTCGCAGTAGCCCCAATCTTCTCCGCAGAAACTTTCGCCTGCATGAAGAGCAAAAGGTAGTCGCGCCCGCCCGCCTTTGAATCGGTGCCAGACATATTGAAGCCACCAAAGGGATGAACCCCAACCAGCGCTCCCGTACACTTCCGATTGAGGTAAAGGTTCCCCACGTGAAACTCCTGGCGCGCGCGCTCAAGCTTCGCTTCGTCAGAGCTGTACACCGCGCCCGTGAGACCAAACTGTGTGTCGTTAGCAATCTCTAGCGCGTCGTCATAGTTCTCTGCCTTGATTACCGCCAGCACCGGTCCGAATATTTCTTCCTGCTCAATTGTGTCGCCGGCCTTGACGTCCGCGATCACGGTCGGTTCGATGAAGAAGCCCTGCTCGCCATCGGAACCGCCGCCGGCTAAAACCCGCCCACCTTCGCTCGTGCCCTTCTCGATGTAGGCGTTGATGGTCTTAAAAGCCTTCTCGTTGATCACCGCACTCATGCTTGTTGCGCCATCATTCGGATCGCCCATCGTGATCTTTTCAGTTCGCTCGGCGATTTTCTCCAACATCTGATCGTAGACGCGGGCATCAATGATCGCGCGTGAACAAGCAGAACATTTCTGTCCCTGATAACCAAATGCGGCTTGCACAACTCCGGTCGCTGCGTCGTCGAGGTTTGCATCGTCAGCGACAATGATTGCGTCCTTGCCACCCATCTCAGCAACTACGCGTTTGATCCAAAGTTGACCGTCATGCACCTTGGCCGCGCGTTCATTGATTCGCAGTCCAACTTCCTTCGAACCTGTGAACGCGATAAAGCGCGTCTTCGGATGATCGACAATCACGTCGCCCACTTCCGCGCCCGACCCGGTCATGAAATTGACAACGCCGGCGGGCAAACCTGCCTCTTCAAGAATCTCAAAAAACTTGTAAGCGATCGTTGGCGCATCTGATGAAGGCTTAAGGACTACCGTATTGCCGGTAACAAACGCAGCACTGGTCATACCGGCCATAATCGCCAGGGGAAAATTCCAGGGCGGAATCACAGCCACGACACCCAGCGGGATGTAGTTGAGGTGGTTCTCCTCTCCAGCAACGTTCACCAACGGCTGATTGCCTGCGTAGCGCAACATCTCACGGCCATAGAACTCCAGAAAATCAATCGCCTCAGCGGTATCGCCATCTGCCTCGGCCCACGTCTTCGCCACCTCATGAATCATCCAGGCCGACAGCTCGTGTTTCCGCTCGCGCAAAATTCCGGCAATGCGAAACAGCAGCTCGGCGCGTGATATCGCGCTGGTGTTTTTCCAGCTTTGGAAAGCGGCGGCAGCTGACTCAACGGCCTTATTAGCCAACTCCTTCGTCGCCTTCTGAAAGCGTCCAACTACCTGCTTGCGGTTGGCAGGATTGATGCTATCGAGCTTGGCATCGGTTGTTATCCGCTCACCACCAATCACTAAAGGATATTCGCGGCCCAACTCGCTCTGGACCTTCGCAAGCGCTTCGCGCATCGCCTGCGCATTCTCTTCTTTGCTGAAGTCTGTAAACGGTTCGTTACGAAATTCGGTAGCCATAGTCACTCCAAATATGATTTTTGATGAATAGTAGCACGGCGAAAGCAGTTAGCAGTAAGTAGTGAGCGGTAAGCAGAAAATCCAAAGACCCGAAGAGTGACTCTTCAGGTCCTTTTTATTCTGCACGTAGACGACTGCTCACAGCTTACTGCTCACGGCTTACTTATTTCGCGATCCACTTGCCCGTCTTTTGCAACTTCTTAATTTTGCGTTTGACGAGTTCGCGTTTGAGGGCGCTCATCTTGTTGAGAAAAACAATGCCATCGCAGTGATCAGTTTCGTGCAACATGCAACGGGCGGTTAGTTCTGTCTCATCAATTTCGAACTCGTTGCCGTTGATATCATGCGCCCGAACTATGGCTCGCAAGCTACGCTCAACCGGCGTAAAAATTCCCGGGAACGAAAGGCAGCCCTCTTCGCCATTCTGTTCGCCTTCAACGTGGACCACTTCCGGATTAATCATCACCACGCGCCGGTCTGGATCCTTCCCTGCGGAACAGTCCATCACAAACAGCCGCTTGGCGACGCCCACCTGCACCGCAGCCAAACCGACGCCAGGCGCCGAATACATCGTCTCAAACATATCCCCGACCAGCATTTTCAACTTGTCGTCAAACACCGTAACCGGATCTCCGGGCGAATCGAGTATCGGATTCGGCCAGGTCACTATTTCCATTAACGCCATTATTCGACTAAAACTCCTGCTGCCAAGTGGTTCGAACTTTTCATTCTATTATGCGGCCCACTTCCATGTCAGCTTGGGTCAAGCTGTGCACTTCGAGGGTCAACTCCTTGGAGTGCGGCGACCTGTCGCCGCTTTGGCCAAGGCGCTGTTAACACTTTTCAATCGTTCAACAATCATAACAAAGCGCCGACAGGTCGGCGCACTCCAAGGAGTTGTCGCTTTACTAATACCCGCGCAGCTGCTCGCGATAACCTTCGAAGTTGCGCTTCATCTCGCCCAGGCTGTCGCCACCAAACTTCTCACGCATCGCACCAGCTAACACCAAAGCCATCATCGCTTCGCCAATAACGCCCGCAGCAGGCACCGCCGTGATGTCCGAACGCTCAAACGCAGCCGACTCTTCCAGCTTCGTATCTATGTCGACCGAACGCAATGGACGACGCAGCGTAGAAAGCGGCTTGAGATGTCCACGAATTCGAAGCTCTTCGCCGTTTGTGACGCCGCCCTCGAGTCCACCGGCGCGATTTGTTTCGCGTATGAATTCTTTCGTCTCGTTGTTGTAAGCGATCTCATCGTGGACTTCTGAGCCCGGCAATGCACTCGCTTCGCTGCCCGCGCCAATCGAGACGGCCTTCACAGCCGGGATCGACATCAGCGCCTGGGCCAACCGCCCGTCCAGTTTGACGTCCCAGGCCGTGTGCGAACCGAGCCCCGGCATTACACCACGTGCGACAACTTCAAAAACGCCGCCCAAGGTGTCGCCCGCCTCGCGCTTCGCATCGACTAACTCGATCATTTCTTGTTGGGCGTCGGCGTCAGCGCAATGCAAAGGCGCGTCGTCGGGAATCGCAGCAATTTCGTCCCACGACAGTTGCAATGGTTTTTCCGGAATACCGCCAAGTTGAACGACGTGACTGCGAACCTCAACGCCGAAGGCAGCTAAGAGTTGCCTGGCTAACGCACCACAAGCGACGCGCGCCGCTGTCTCGCGAGCAGAAGCTCGTTCGAGAATGTTGCGTAGATCGTGCGCGTCAAATTTTTGTCCGCCCGCAAGGTCCGCGTGGCCCGGTCGCGGTCGCTTTAGTCGCCGCGACTTTTGCTCAGCGATTTCGCGCGGCTCGGCAGCCATCACCTCGGTCCAGTTTGCCCAGTCTTTGTTTTCGATCATCAGAGCGATCGGCGAACCGAGCGTTAGGCCGTGGCGCACGCCACTGAGAATTTCTGCGGCATCTTGTTCAATCTTCATCCGACCGCCGCGACCGTAACCCCATTGCCGCCGCTTTAGTTCGTAATTGATCTGTGCCAAATCCACCGGCATGCCGGCGGGCAGACCTTCAACAATCGCGACGAGAGCGCGACCGTGTGATTCTCCAGCGGTGGTGAAATGAAGCATTGGTCGATAATCAGCAATCAGCAATCAGCAATCAGCAATCAGCAATCAGCAATCAGGTGCACGCTACTACGGACCGCGCACCACTGCCAACAGATCTACAAGTATTCTTCGGAAAAAATATTTCCGCGCCCCAGTATTCCAGCAGGATCAAATGCGCGCTTCAGTGCAGCCATCTCACGCAGGTTCGCTTCACTGTAAAACAGCCGCAGGTAATCGCGCTTCAGTTTTCCAATCCCGTGCTCTGCGGAGAGTGTGCCACCAACTGCAGCAGCACGTTTCAAAAACTGCACGTAAATCTCTCTTGCTTTGGTCGCTTCGTTATCGTTCCGCGGCAAGATGTTAACGTGAACGTGGTTGTCGCCAATGTGTCCGAAGATGGTGTAACGAAGTTCGCTGGTTCGTAACGTCTCCCGGTAGAAACTCAGCATCTCCGGAAACGCTTCATCAGGGACGGACATATCGGTCGAAACTTTTCTTTGCTGGTGACGCGCAAACCATTCGTTCATCAATACCGGCAACGCGTGACGAAATTCGCGCAGCTTTGCCTGGTCTGCTTCTGCGGTGGCGAACCACGACTGATCTCCTAATGCCTGATGCCGCTCGAGCAGAGCAAGCCACTCGGTCATTAGTGGCTCATCGGTCGCAGTCGTAGTCTCCTGTTCAAAAAAGATCGCGCCCACTGCCTCGTTAGGGATCATCTCATACTTTTGCCGCAGAAAACCCAACGATTCGCTGTCAAAATACTCCAAGGCCCGTGCGTCTAATAAACTTGCCGTGCGATCTCCCGAGATCGTGGGCCTGCCGGAGCGATCCGTTACCTGGAGAGCTTTTTCGATCAACGGTCCCAGCCGCCGCCCCTCACGAACGCGGAGTTGCCGGTTCGTCAATGAGAGCCTCCGCGCCTCCCCGACGAAAGACAAGAGGCTCTCGTCAGTCCTGAAGAAGACGATCCCGCTTAAGAGCCCTTCAGGTTTTGCTAGCAACGCCACTTCAATCCCGGTGATGACACCTAGTGTGCCTTCGCTACCAATGAAGAGATCCAAAACGTCCATCTGCGGCGCAACAAAATAGCCGGACGCATGTTTGCGCGTTCTTGGCATTCGGTAACTCGGCAGCTCCGCCGCTATCGATCCGCCCGACGGTAATGGAATCTTAATGCGTCCGCCAGGATCGGCGTGGAGTTCACCACGGCGCAGGTTAATTATGTCACCGTTTGTTAGGGCGATTCGCAATCGCTGCACGTAGTTTCTTGTCGGTCCATATTTGAAAGTGCGCGCACCCGAGGCATTAGTTGCCACAGTGCCGCCAAGGAAACAGCTACGCTCCGTGGGATCGGGCGGATAGAAAAGATTTTCGCAGTCGACGAAGCGTTGCAAATCTGACAACCTTACACCCGCTTCAGCGACCGCGCGCCCGCCATCGTCTTTGTGAACCACACTCTTAATTTGATTGAGCTTGTCAGTAGCGAGCACAATTCCGGCGAAAGGTATGCGACCGCCGACAGTGCCTGTGCCGGCGCCGGAGACTGTGACCGGTGTTTTACTTTGTGATGCTCCCCGCAAAACCTCGGCGACTTCTTCCGGCGTTTCCGGAAAAACTACGCGCTCCGCCTGGCCGTCGCGCATGTGACTCGCGTCGGAAAGGAAAGACTGGATATCATCTGGATCGGTCTTCGTAATCATTTCCTGTCGTTACATCTCAAGAGATTGGCTGGGACCTCAGGCCACGGTCAATTGGCGCTCGCGCAAAATTTTGATTCGGTCACGCAACTCCGCCGCTCGCTCAAACTCAAATCGCTTCGCTGCACCGCGCATCTCGGCTTCCAGTCTGGCGATCGTGGCTTCAAGATTCGCCGGCGAATAGTCTTCGATATCCTCCAGTTCTGTCGGTACTCTGAAGTAGTCGGCTTCGGACGCAGTAATCAACGTCGATTCGATTGGCTTCACGATCGTCATGGGCGTGATTCCCTGCTCTTCGTTGTAAATCTCCTGAATCGAACGGCGGCGGCGCGTTTCGTCCATGGCCCGCTTCATTGAGTCAGTGATACGATCGGCATACAGGATTGCCTTGCCCTCTGAGTTTCGCGCTGTGCGTCCGATGGTTTGAATAAGCGACTGCTCGGAACGCAGGAACCCTTCTTTGTCAGCATCAAGAATTGCGACCAGCGACACCTCCGGAAGATCCAGTCCTTCGCGCAAAAGGTTGATTCCCACCAACACGTCAAACTCACCGCGTCTCAGATCGCGCAGGATTTTGATCCGCTCGAGCGTTTCGATATCCGAATGGAGGTATCGGACCCGCACGCCAACTTCCGTGAAGTACTCAGTCAGATCCTCGGCCATGCGTTTGGTTAGTGTCGTCACCAGCACGCGCTCGTGGCGCTCGGCGCGCAGCCGGCATTCTTCAAGCAAATGATCTATCTGGCCCTTGACCGGCTGAACTTCAACCACCGGATCCAGCAAGCCGGTCGGCCTGATGATCTGTTCAACTACTTCACCGCCCGATTTGGTTAGCTCATACGGTCCGGGTGTCGCCGAGACGTACATGGTCTGCCCGATGCGAGCTTCGAATTCACTGAAGTTCAACGGGCGATTATCGAGCGCTGACGGCAAACGGAAGCCATACTCAACCAGCGTGCGTTTGCGAGACTGATCGCCCTCAAACATGCCGCGAATCTGCGGAACACTCTGGTGCGACTCATCGATCACCATCATGGTATCGCGCGGTAGGTAGTCAAGGAGTGTAGGCGGCGGTTCGCCTGGTTTCTTCCCGGTGAGATGCCGCGAATAGTTTTCAATGCCGCGACAAAAACCCATTTCCTTAATCAGTTCGAGGTCAAACATGGTGCGCTGATGCAGACGCTGCGCTTCGAGCAGTTTGCCTTCGCCGATAAGTCTTGGTTCCCACCATTCGAGCTCTTCCTTGATCGACTTGAGCGCGCGTTTTATGGTCGGCCTCGACATAACGTAGTGACTCTTCGGATAGATCGGAACGCGCGACGTGTGTTTGGTGATTACCTCACCGAGCAGCGGGTCGATCGTAGAAATTGAATCCACTTCCTCGCCCCACAACTCGATCCGAAAAGCCTGATCCTGATAACTCGGAAAGAGCTCAATCACGTCGCCGCGCACGCGAAAACTTCCGCGCTGAAAGTTCACGTCATTGCGTTCATACTGCAATTCCACCAGTCGTTGCAGCAGAGCTTCGCGGGTGATGCGGGTGCCGGGTTCTAAAAACAAAAGCATGCCGTAGTAAGCATCAGGGTCGCCGAGGCCGTAAATACAGGAGACGCTGGCAACAACAATTACGTCGCGCCGTTCAAACAACGCTCGCGTCGCCGACATTCGCAGTCGATCGATTTCCTGGTTAACTATCGCTTCCTTCTCGATGTAAACGTCGCCGGCCGGCATGTAAGCTTCGGGCTGGTAGTAGTCGTAGTAAGAGACGAAGTACTCGACAGCGTTCTCGGGAAAGAGCGACTTAAACTCCTGATAAAGCTGCGCCGCGAGAGTTTTGTTATGGGCGAGAACCAGGGTCGGACGCTGCGTGTGCTGAATCACACTGGCGATGGTGAACGTTTTCCCGCTCCCGGTTATTCCCAGCAGCACCTGATCTTTGAGCCCCTCGCTAAGTCCGCGTACGAGACTCTCGATCGCCTGCGGCTGGTCCCCCTTGGGTTGGTAAGTTGATTGCAGTTTGAAATCCACGATTAGTAAATAGTAAATGGTAAATCGCAAATAGTGAAAGGAGTGAAGGGTGAATCGCTAAGAGTAATAAATAGTGAATCGTAAATCGTGAATACTTAGCGGGCCATGGATGTCGACCTATTCATCAAGCAATTTCGCTCGGGACACATGCAGTCAATAACGACAAGGGCCGCGAAGAACTAAGCATTCTTCGCGGCCCTCACAAACGGCTCTTACTATTTACTATTTACGATTCACTATTTACTGCTTTTTACTATTTACGATTTACTGCTTATTTCTATTCACAATTCACTGCTTTTACGCGGCTGACGGCGCGCTCTCGCGGGCCTGGTTGCCAATCTGGTAAATCGCTTCCATCACCGCGGAACGGACTTCCGACGGCAACGATCCCCGCACCGCCATGCGACGAAAAGCGGGAACGATGTCCGGCTGGCCACTCAGCGCCAGCAGCTTGACCACCGCGATCCGAACTTCAACGTTGGGATACTCTTCGATTGCCTGCATCAACGGTAGAACCGTACCGGCCTTCGCCATGAGGAACAGCAGCGAGAACGCGTCGTAAGTCTTCTCGCGGCTTTCTCCGGTAAGGTTGCTTACAGCTTCTTTTGCAAGTCCGGAACCAGCAAGCGCCTGACCAATACTGCGGCGTCGCTCGGGCGTACCCTCACGAAGCGCTCTGGTAAATGTGGCTGCCCTGTCGGGTTGCAAATCAAAAAGAGCATTCGCGGCAGCATTACGAACTTCGACTGTCTCGTCATCAAATGCGCGGGTGATGCAACGGAATGCATCGTCGCCACCAACCTGGACCACTTCCGCCAGCGCTGATTGGCGCTCCGCGGGATCAGGGCTCTTGAGTCGCTGCAAGACGTCAGCAGGAATGCCTCCATCGTCTTCCGCAGAAACGATTCCTTTCTCCGCAAAGACCGCCTCGATGCCTTTGGCAGGCCCTTCATTTTCAGCGACCACCGGTGCACTCGCTTCACTGATAAAAGGTGCTGAGAATGTATCAGTCAGATCTTCTTCATCTGACAGGAGACGATCCTGTTCGGCTTTAAGTCTCGCTTCGGCTTCTGAGCGTAGGCGGGCTTCAGCTTCAAATTTCTCACTCTCTTCCACCAGCCGCAAAGCCTCAACTTCGGCCTTGGCGCGCGCTTCCTGCGCGCTCTGAAGTCGAGCTGCTTCTTCTCTCAGGCGAGCTTCGGCTTCCGATTGGCGACGCGCTTCTTCCTCGGCGTGTTGACGAGTCTCTTCAGCAACCTTTTGCGCTTCCTCTTCGGCCTTCTCACGCGCTACCTGCGCACTTTGGAGTCGAGCTTCTTCTTCTCTCAACCGAGCTTCGGCTTCCGCTTTACGGAGCGCTTCTTCTTCGGTCTTTTGGCGCGTCGCTTCTGCAACGCGCAGCGCTTCTTCTTCCGCCTTCGCGCTTGCCTCATGTTCAGCCTGGAGCCGGGCCTCCGCTTCGATCAGACGGGCTTCTGCTTCTGCGCGCCGGCGGCGAGCTGCTTCTTCTGCCTCAACACGGCTTTCCTCTAACTGCTGAGCCTGCTCTTCAACACGCTCACGGGCCTGGATCTCTAACTGAAGTTGAGCCTCTCCTTCGTCGCGTCGGGCTTCCGCTTGCGCTCGCCGGCGTAACTCTTCTTCAGCTCTTAAACGAAACTGTTCGGCAAGCTTTCGCGCTTCTTCCTCGGTCCTGGCTGAAGTCTCCGCTTCGGATTGCAAGCGCGCTTCTTCGTCCTTCAAACGTGCTTCAACCTCCGTGCGCCGGCGGGCCTCTTCCTCGGCTCGCTGACGAATCTTTTCCGCGCGTCGCTGCTCTTCCGCTTCTACAAAAAGACGGGCCTCCTGTTCAGCCTGTAATCGTTCCTCTTGTTCTTTCAAGCGCGCCTCAGCTTCGAGACGACGTTGTGTTTCTAATTGAGCCCGCTGCCGAATTTCCTCTGAGCGACGCTGTTCTTCCGCTTCGGCCTGGGCGCGAGCTTCCTGCTCGGCTTGCAGACGCGCTGCGTCTTCCTTGAGCCGGCTTTCGGCTTCCGCCCGCCGGCGTGCCTCGGTCTCTGCTAACTGCCGGGCTTCTTCAGCCAACTTGCGCGCTTCCCATTCGGCCTGGGCAAAAGCTTCCTGTTCAACTAGCAGACGCGCTTCCTCTTCTCGGAGCCGGCTTTCGACTTCCGCTCGTCGTCGTGCTTCCGCTTGGGCCAACTGCCGTGCTTCCTCAGCCAAGCGGCGGGCTTCCTCTTCAGCCTTTGAATGCGCTGCTTCTTCGGCCTCAAGTCGCGCTTCTTCTTCCTTCAAGCGGGCTTCGGCTTCCTCGCGACGACGCAGTTGCTCTTCGGCTTTTAAACGAATCGCTTCAGCAACTCTTTGCGTTTCCGCTTCGGCCTTCGCTGACTGTTCTGCCAGGCGGGCTTCTGCTTCGACGCGACGTTGAATCTCGGCTTCGATGCGCAGTCGCTGTTCCTCTTCCGCTCTGCTTAACGCAAGAATCTCCGACTTGATCCGCTGCTCCTGCTCGGCCATCCGGCGGGCGACTTCTTCGGCCTGCGACTTAACTGATTCGAGCTCCGTGAGGCGTTGTGCTTCTTCTTCGGCGAATAGCTGTGCGCGTTCGGCGGCCTGCTGCTGTTCTTCAGCGGCGCGAAGGCGGGCGCGCTCGAGTTGCTCTTCTTCAACTCGGCGTTTGGCCTCGGCTTCCCGCGTGCGCGATTCCTGTTCAACTCGCGCGCGTTCTTCAGCCTCAACGAGTAGCCGTGCTTCAGCCTCGGCCTTCTGGCGGGTCTCTTCCAATTCTGAGCGCCGACGCGCTAATTCAGCAGCGACGTGTTTCAGGGTTTCCTGCTCGAGGCGAAGACGAGCTTCTTCAGCGCGGTGTCGTTCTTCACTTTCCTGGCGGGCGCGTTCCTCTTCCGCGCGTCGCTGTGCCTCCACAGCTAGCCGGGCGCGCATGGCTTCTTCGGCCCGTCGTTCTTCCGCCTCTGCTTCCGCTTTGCGTTTCGCTTCCTGTTCGGCTCGAATAAACGCTTCTACTTCCGCGCGCATGCGAGCTTCTTCAGCGGCGCGGGCAGCTGCAGCAGCCTCCGCCTGGCGCCGCGCTTCTTCTTCAGCCTGGCGACGCATTTCCTCTTCGACGCGGCGACGCATTTCTGCTTCAGCCTGACGCCGCACTTCTTCAGCCGCGCGAACGCGTGCTTCTTCTTCAGCGCGTAAACGAGCTTGTTCCGCAGCTTCAGCTTCAGCTCGTTTGCGTGCAGCTTCAGCTTCAGCTCGTTTCCGTGCAAGTTCTTCAGCAGCTTTGCGAAGCGTCTCGGCTTCTAAACGGAAGCGGGCTTCGTCTTCAGCTCTATGCTGGGCTTCAGTTTCAGCACGCTGGCGACCTTCGAGTTCGGCCCTCACTCGCGCTTCTTCCTCAGCCTTTTGGCGCGCCGCCTCTTCAGCCATTCGCCGGCGAGCCTCGTCCTCAGCGCGCAAACGCGCCTCGATTTCCAGACGAACTTGCGCTTCACTCTCGGCCTTTAAACGAGCTTCGCCTTCCGCTATTCTTCGTGCGGCTTCAGCTTCACTGCGCTTGCGCTCGAGCACTTCGGCGGCCTGATGCAGCGCTTTTTCTTCCAGTCGGAGCTGCTCCTCAGCCGCGTCAAAACTATTCGTGACAACGGCAGGTGGTGCGATCGGTTCGGAGGATTCGCTGGAACTCGCTTGAGAAACGCGGCTCTCAAATGAATTCAGGTAGTCGGCAAAAATCTCTCGCTTTGCCGCCGGTTTAGGAGTTTCAAATTTTGGTTCCATTTCTACTTTCGCTGGCTCGGGAGCGCGCGGTGCTGTCGGCTCACTAGGCGATTCAGAGACCTCGGGGTGTTTGACTTCATAAACTGCAATCGAATTGATCGCGTGGCGAATCACTGCCGCTGGAAGCTGGCGACTGGTTTCGCAGAGCAGTAGTTCGTTAAGCGCCGGTATCGCGGATGGGTCTCCAACCTGACTCAGCGATTCGACTGCGGCTCGGCGCACTTCAGGAGCGCCATCTTCAAGTGAAGCGATCAGGTGAGTCGTGGCTTCGTGGTTCCGAACTGCTCCTAACTTTCGCGCGGCCGCGGCGCGTTCAGCCGGAGAATCAGCACTACGTAACTGCATCGCCGCATCTTTGAAAAAACCGTGATTCAGAAAGGCTTCGCGGGCACGTCCCTGTTGGGCCGAGTTGCGACCGGCGAGCGCCTGCAGCAGTTGCGCGGAGACACTCTGTCGCGTGGCGGGATCCTTGGAGTCGACTACAGTTACATCGTAATCGCTTCCGGAAAGAAGTTTGTTAACTTCAACCTCGGCGCGGTCGAATGGGGTGGGTGAGTTTGACGGCTGTTCGAGAATCAAGGGTGTGACCTCCGGGAATTTCGAGGTGGAGCTGGCGGGAGTTCGCGTAACGGTCTCATCGGGATCTGATGACGCGGACTGAGACTGGTGGGAATTCTGTTTCGACTTGAGAGCAGCAACGATTGCAGTTTTGTTTGCGGCGAGAGCTTCACGAATTGGCGCAGTCAGCGCGCCTTTGGGGGCATCGACCTGCAGACGATCATCGTCGTCTCCCTTGAGCGCAAGCTTAATACCAAGCTCGTCACACGTTTGCATTATTGACTCTACGCTCATAGCTCAAAAACCTCCCGCTCTTCCTCTTCACTACTATGTTCGTCGTGGCTATTCGTAGCTGAAACAATCGTTGGTCTGGTTAAGATCGCAGAACTACTTTGAACTGCCGCAGCCGCAGACTGCTTCGGGCTTGCCGTGCCTTCATCTCGAGATTTGGGTAATTCATTCAACTCAGCATCCGGAGCATATCGAGGCTGCACCTTGGGCGACTTTGCTTGCTTCGCCTTTGGATCAGTCTCGCGACTGCGCCGAATGGCGGCCACAAGGTAGACAATAAGGCTCAGCAAGATCAGCACACCCAGCAACGTAGCGAGGCGATTTGCCAATACCCACCGGCGAGCCGCGTCGAGCCGATTTCGCCAGGCTAGCGAGCCGCTGGAACCAGCAGCGCTACTGTTTGCGCTCGGCGACGATGACGCTGCTGGCGTCGTACTCGTTAGAGGCTGATAACTACTCGAAGGCGCCGGAGACAAGACTGACGCCGGAGTCGAACGAGGAGAAGCAGATGGAGTCGCCGCGATCAGTTGAGCGTTCCCAGCCTTGTTGGAATTCTTGGTTGAGGTGTTTCTCGGAAGCGTTGGCCAACGCGGATCTCCAGGTCCTTGGCTCTCGTTTACTGAGCCCGCGCGTTCAGCAACAATTCTGTCGCGCGAGGCTGAGGCCACATCTTGCGGCAGTGGCCCTGCAGTATCACGTCCTTGGTTCCCGAAACTTTGCGCACTTCCCGTTCGCACTGAACCGTTTCTGATCGGAGCCGAAAAAACAACGTCCAGGCGATTTCCGCGCTGATCCACTCGAGCCGTTGCCCCTGGCTGCAACTTGAAGGAAACGATCAAACTATCGCCCACTCTTTGGACCTGCACATCGTCAAAACCATCCGCGCGGAAGTGCGGTGCTGCTGAACTTAAATCCGCCAGCGGAATTTTTACATAGAAACGATCACCACGACGGAAGGCTTCGTAATCAAGCAACGGTGCGTCGGAAACAACCATTACCCGAGAACCTTCCGCTGCTCCGCCCAGTTGGATTGCCGTTACGTGCCTTTGGTCTTTGAGCTGCGCTGCGCCTGAGGTCAGAACAAAAACTGTCAAACACACCAGAAACAACAACGCAGCGCCAAGGCGCTGTTTGTTTTCCAGAATGACTGACTTGAGGTGTTCGCTTTTCATTGGGGCAATGAAGGGGGACGTCTTTTCATTATCCGATCCCCCGAGCTTGCAGTCCAGAGAATCACATTTCGAGTTCATCCAAATCCGATTGAATCTCCGGGACAAAGTTCGTTTGCTGATCTGACTCGGACGCTGGTTCGAAAGCAAAAGCAAAATCTGAAGCTGCGCCGTCATCCGATGTTTCGTCAGAAGTTTCAAACTCAGGTTCACTGTCAGCTTCTGCAGCTTCGACGATTTCTTGCTCCTTGCGCTTCGCTTCCTGATCAAGTCTGTACATTGCTTCAAGCAAGGCAGTCTTCACTTCCTCGCGAACGCCGTCGCGGACCGCTAACTGTCGCAAGTGTTCAAACATACCCGGCTGTCCGGTGGCAGCCAGCAGGTGCACCGCCTTTAAAGGTACGTCCACATTTTCATGCTCTGCTATGACGTCAAGAATCGGGTCATTCATATCTGCCTTGGCTAACAAGCAAATGAGCGAAAACGTTTCATAAGCCTGGCGATAATCGCTGCTCGCTAATCGATCGACATTTTGCGAAACGATGCCGGCCTGAATGCAGGCCTTAGCGACGTTGCGAAGCGTCTCCTCGTCGCTGGTCTCGATCACTCGGACATAGGCATCGGCACGTTCGAAGCTCAAACGATTGAGCGCGCGTGCGGCAGCAGCCCTGACTTCACGCGACTCGTCTGCCATGCCAATCAGGATAGCCGCAAAAACAGACTCATGATCGATGGAACCCAGACTGAAAATCGCAGTGGCCCTTAGACTTGGTTCTAACTCATGGCGCGCAATTCTCGTAATCGCTTCCACCGACGCCTTAACACGAAACTGCGCCAGCGCCTTCAATGCGTCAGCTCGTTCCTGCATGTCAACGCTACCCAAAGCGGCGAGAGCACGTGCCAGTTGTTCGTCATCTGAATCGTCGGGCAGCTCTTCCACGGAAGTAGCAGGCTCAAGATGGTTAATCTGATCGATGACGTCAACATCGTTGCCCATGCCCAGCTGTGCGGGTTCGATTGGCATAGCGTCAAAGAAATCAAGTCCCTCAACTGAGCAAGCGCTCAACGTCTTGCTCAACAAGGCGCTGGGAACATCCGGATGCGTTCTCGCAATGTCTAACAAGGCGCCGATAGCTGATGGAAGTTTTAGTTCACCAATGCTCACCACTGCCTGATTTCGAACGATCGATTCGGAGTCATAAAGACTCTCCAACAAGAACGGTAAGGCAGCATCGGACTTGATCGCGCCAAGCGAACGCGCGGCGGAGGTCCGTTCAAATGGATCGGGAGCGAGCAAGAGGGTTGCGCACTGACGCGCCACAAATCCGTACTCTTCCAGAGCCTCGCGAGCTCTGCGGCGGGCGCTCTCGTCTAGCTCCGACGCATTCACGCCCTTAGTTAACGAAGTCTCGATAGCTCTGCGATCGTCAATGGCCCGCGATGCAAGAACATCCATTCGGTGAGGTTGGCCAAGAATTAGTTTTCCTACTTCCTGATCTATCCGGTAGGCGCCGTAGAGACTGGTCGGGCCCGCCACCGCAGTGCGAACGCTCGACTGACGTGATTGCCCGTTCGTTAACGCCGATCCGTTAGACTTGACTAAAGCCTCTACGACTGCAGGCGCCTCGTGCTGAATTCGAATTCGACCCTCCAGCGTTTGATTCTCGACCCATTCGGCGTGTTCTGAAAACGCGCTGGGAGACGATTCTGCGAGAGCCTGACGCGAGCGAAGCTTTCGTGAGACCAACAATCCAAACAGACCGAGAGCGATCACCACGAAAACACTGGTTGCTGAAAAGATTGAAGCCAACATTCCCTCATCTTCCGGTTGAACACTTACTTCCTCGCCCGCAGCAGGAGTGGAAGCAGCAGTACGGTCAGGAAGGGCTTGAGCCTGAATCGCTGTGGCGGGGCCGATCGGCGGGTTCCAGTTGCTCGCTGTCTGGGCTATTTCTCCCGTTGCCACTGGAGCTTTCGGCGCCAGGTCAGCTACGGGTGACGTGAATTTTACCGGCGCAACATCGCTTTGTGATTGCCTGGGGTTGGCTGGTACTTGAAGCGATTGATGTTCCTCGGAAGACTTGGCGACGGTCCGACTGTCTGCGGACGACTCAAGGTCCTTGTCAACCACGAGCGTGATTTCGTTGCCTTCTGACTGAACGTTTACGTTCGCCCCGGGCTTGGTATGGAACAGCACTTCAAGCGAAGTGCCTACTCGGCGGACCTTCACGCCTTTGATTGATTTGAGTGAGTTAGAGGCAACCGTGTCGGGCAGTACCAGGTGGTAGCCTTCGCTATCCTGCCAATTCTGCGTCTTGCCTAATGCGCTTTCGGCAGCGATGGAAACCATCGTTCCCGTTCCGGCCGGCTGAGACGAAACGTTCCAAACCTTATTCGTGGCGCGCGACTTTTGCGCCTGCGATACCAGGTGAGGAACTACGCTGATCGCGAGAAGCGACAAGAGCAGGCCGGCGAAAAGCCTGAGACCAACCCGCGAGCGGCCGGCTTTCGTGTCCAGATTTTGAATCGGCAATCGCCTCATAATGAAAAGATTCTTCATGATGGTGAAGGTGCGCCGGGAATGTGGGGTTTGGATACGCCCCGACCGGCTTAGAAGGAAATCAATTGCGAGTCTGTTGGATAGAGACCGGCAGTTGGTGTGGAGAGAACTGACGAACGCGACGTTACTGTTCGTCGCTAAACTTGTAGCCAATTCCCCAAACGGTCAGGACCATTTGAGGATTCTCCGGGTTTTCTTCTACCTTGGCGCGCAAACGGTTGATGTGTGAATCAATAGTCCGATCGTAGCCTTCGTAAGAATAGTCCCAGATCTTTTCAAGCAGGTATTTGCGGGGGAAGACCCTGCCGGGGTTCGTTGCGAAGAGCCGAAGTAGATCAAACTCCTTGGGAGTCAGCTCCACTTGTCGCTCTCCAATCGTGACTTCACGTCTTGCCGGATCAATTCGGAGTTTGCCGCGAACGACGGGCGCCTCATCTTTACCACCATCGGTATTGATAGGCGTTCGACTTCGACGAAGAACAGACTTGATTCGGGCTTCCAGCTCGCGCAGGCTGAAGGGCTTGGTGATGTAGTCATCCGCACCCATTTCCAGACCCAGCACTTTATCAACCACGTCATCTTTTGCGGTTAGCATCAGAATCGGCATGTGATTGCCCTTTTCGCGAAGCTCCCGGCACACGGCCAGACCGTCCATTTTTGGCAACATGAGATCGAGAACGACAGCATCTGGAGGATCATCCAAAACTGCCTTCACACCCATCAAACCATCTTCAACGGTTTTCACGTTATAACCTGCGCGCGAGAAGTACTCGCTGATGGCGCTTGAAATATTCTCGTCGTCTTCAACCACGAGAAGTGAAACCTTGCCTTCGAGCGGCTCGGCTGGTTGATTATTGGAAGTTTTCTGTCTGTCAGCAGCTGTATTTGTCATCAAAATGACCCAGATGGGACTGACAAGCAGGGGTTCGGAGGTTGGCGTCATGGGGTATGACGCCTCGTCGGGCGAACGGAATACTACAGGACAAGTCCAGCAAACTCAAGCACTAAGTTTTGCTGGCTCAACAGCAAACCGCCACAGCCGCCAAAAAATGGAGGAACTGACCGACATTTCCAGAACTCCGAGCCTCTGTTCAAAATCTCGAAGACATAGAAACACGCTATGTGGCTTTTTTCCCCAAACAGTTGTACACCCCTCTCACCTTTGGCCGTTCGCTTTTAGGACGCGTCCAGCAATACTGACCCTAGGGAACTCCTGAAGAAGTTTTCAGGGATGTTGCGTGCCCTGTCCCGGCGTTCCTGCCACAGACTTGCGTAACGCCGCCTGGTACTCGTCGAGGCGAGTCCTCAGTCGCCCAGAAATGGCCGCGTTATGGCTGATTTCCTCCAAAAGTACCAGTCCCTTGGAATCACCCAAGCTAACCAGAGCCTCGCCGGCGGCCGTTGCCAGGTTGTAGTCGGATGACTTGAATGTTTTGCGAGCAATTTCGGCGATTAGGTCAAAAGCTTTGGGTTCATCGCCACCCACCCTCCCTAAAAGTCGCAGTGCGGCTGCCCTTACCTGGTTTTCGTTGCCCACGGCAGCCAGGCGAAGAGCCAAATTCATTGATCGTCTGTCTCTTAACTCACCGAGTCCGGTGAGTGCCGAAGCTCGTATGTTGTCACGCCAGGATGGAACACTTGCCAGGGTTTCCAGGGGGACGTAAGCCTCCGAACTCTTCGTTTCGCCGAGGGCCAAGGCCGCGGCTCTAATAACCGCGTAACTCTGATCGCCAAGTAATTTCACGTAGGTACCAGCCAACGAGGCGTCTTTAGAGACCGCAAGTGAGGTTACGGCGCGCGCCCGGACGCGAGCATCGATGTCGCTGGCGGCAGCAATCAACGCTGTCCGCGCGGCTGGCGTCTTCAAGTCCGCAAGTGCAGTGGCTGCGTTAACTCTCACAGCCCAGAACTTGTCTCGTGACACAGCATTCGCCAGCTCCAACGTGATTTGGCCTTTCTCAGATTCCGACGTCGTTGGCGCTGCGACTCGGGCCTGAAGTTCGCTAAGCGCCCAGATTCTCCCCAAAACGTCTTCATCACTCTTCATTTGATAAGCCAGCTCGTCAGTTGTCTTATCAAACTCGAGTTCCTTGATGAGCGTGCCGTGATAATCGAAATTGACGAGCAGCGGCTTCGAGTCAACTGACAACGAAAAACTCTGCTCCTTCTTTGGCAGAATCTGCAGGCGCTCAACTCGCACGCCCGACGCCGTTCCAATCTCTACATTGACCGGTGTTTGAAAGAGCATCACCTGGGGAAATTGCGAAGTGTTGTCAATGGTTTGCAGCTGTTCCACCGATAGTTTGAGGACTCTTGTTGCGGGATCATAGGTCTTCGTCACGCGGAAAATGGGATGACCCATCTTGTAGAGCCACTCGTCAAAAAACCAGTCCATCGCTTGCCCGGTTGATTCCTCAATCGCAATGCGAAATTGCTCGGTCTCTACCGGTTGGTTGGCATACTTGTTGAGGTAATAGTTGATCGCTTTCCACCAGTTTTCTTCCCCCAGTGTTTGCCTCAGCATGTGCAGCACGGCGCCGCCGCGCGGGTAAGCATAGGTGTCGAAAACCGAATCCGGGTGAGCGTAATTCTTTGTCACAATCGGGCGACGGTTGCCCTGCTTCCAAGCTGTCAGATAGGCGTCCTGATTAGCTTTCACATCGGAATAGAGAAAATCGTCACCACCCAACTTATGTTCGTCCCACATTGCCTGGAAGTAAGTCGCAAAACTCTCGTTGAGCCAGATATCGGACCAGTCTCGGCAGGTGACATAGTCGCCAAACCACTGATGTGCCAGCTCATGTGACTGGAGCCCGTCGGTGTTAGAGTCGAGTTCTGTACGCGCGTCGTGGATCATGTTGTCCGTTTGCGTCGTAGCACTTATGTTTTCCATTCCGCCGCCAAAATCACGCGCCGTGGTCTGGGCATACTTCGCATAGGGATATTTCAATCCCGTCTTCTCGGAAAAAAACTTAACCATCTCCGTCAAGCGCGCCGTTGTCACCTTTCCTTCTTTGACTTCATTCGGATAGACATTGGTAACAATAGGAATCCCCTGGTACTCGCTTACGATTGGAACGTACTCGCCGACAATAATTGAGGTCAGGTAACTGGCGTGCGGCTGATCTATTTTCCAATGGAACGTGCGAGTACCGTCCTTGTTTTCTCTGGTCTCGAGGAGTTTCCCGTTGGCAATGACAGTTAGCGGTTTTTCAACTGTGGCTGTGATCTCAGTAGTAAAGAAGTCGTTCGGGTGGTCATAACAGGGGAACCAATAGTGATTGTATTCACTTTCGCCTTGTGACCAGATCTGCTTCGGCTTCGTGGGATCTTCAGGTGTCGGCTTGATGAATCTCAGCCCAGCGCCAACCAGACCCGCAATCCCCGCCTGCGATCCATTGGTGTGATATTCAATTACCAGCGTTACTTCCTCAGCGGGTTGGTAGGCCCGGTCTAGATCGATCCAGAGTTTCTGCCGGGGAACGTCGATATCGAACTTAAGCGCGTTTCCGCCCATTTTTGCTGAGGTAATACTCATATCAGCGGCATCAAGCTCGATCTTTCTTAGTCCTGGAACCAGTGGTCTGAATGTGGCGGTCTCAACCCCGATAACCTGTTCGTGTTCCCAATCGAAACGAAGATCCAGCGCGACATGCCGTGTATCAAAGTCGCGATCAGGGATGTATTGAGCGGTTGGGAACGAGCGCGTTTGCTGGGCGGCTTGAAGAACCTTATCAAGAACCGGCAAAGGCTTTGCGAAGGCATTTACGGTGAGGACCATTATGAGCGCTAACGAAGGAATAGAAAGCTTGCGCGCGAAAAAGCGATGATTCATTTGGTGAACACTCCCGAGTTAGGTTGGTATGAAGAAACAGCAAACGTGCAAAAACAATTTGAGCCGTCAATCTTCGTCTTGGAAAAAAGGGGAAGCGGACTATTGTTGCATGGAATTGGGAGCCTTGAAAGTCGCAACTCGCAAGGAAGCAAGTGAACTCGCGTCGCTCAGTGTCGGGTGAAACGTTCGCGCTTGATTGCGTCTCGTGAAAGTCATTAAGTTAAAACGATCGCTTTCTTGACAAAGCGTTTTCCCGCGAGCAAAATCTTCGCTCGCCAATTCCGAAAAATTCTGTCACGTCTTTTATTGGGTTGAACAATGACAACTGCGGCTAGCTCACAAATGTCTGTTGATGAATTGAATTTATTGAAAAGTGGAAAAGTTCGTGATGTCTACGAAGTTGACGATGAACGTCTGTTGATCGTCGCCACCGATCGAATCTCAGCCTTCGACTGCATTTTGCCGACGGCGATCGCGCGCAAAGGCGACGTCTTAACTTCCCTTTCAAAGTTTTGGTTTGAAAAACTCGCGGATATCGTCCCAAACCATTTCATTTCAATCGATCGGGAACAGCTGCCGGAACCAGTTCGACGCACACCAGAACTTAAAGGCCGCTCGATGCTCGTAAAAAGAGCTGAGGTCTTTCCAGTGGAATGCGTTGTCAGAGGATACCTGGTCGGCTCGGGTTGGAAAGACTACCTGCGGACCGGAGAGGTCTGCGGCCATAAGTTACCTGAAGACTTGCTTGAGTCTGCGGAGCTGCATGAACCAATTTTCACTCCGTCAACCAAAGCTGACGAAGGTCACGACGAAAACATCAGCGAGACTCAAGTACGAGATTTGCTCGGTGAGGAAACAACCAACTACCTTCGCGAAACTTCCCTGCGCCTTTACAACGAAGCTCGCAGCTACGCTCGCGGCCGCGGAATAATCATTGCCGATACCAAGTTTGAATTCGGTCGAGATCAGAACGGTCAAATAATCCTGGTTGACGAAGCATTGACGCCGGACTCGTCCAGATTTTGGCCGGCCGAGAATTACAGCCCCGGTAAATCGCAAGCCTCTTTTGATAAGCAATTTGTTCGGGACTATCTGGAGACGCTTACGTGGGACAAACAGCCTCCCGCGCCGCCTCTGCCGGCGGAGGTTGCCGCAGCGACGACTGAGCGTTACCTCGAAGCCTACCGCCTACTCACTGGCGAAGAACTCCAAGAAGCTTAACTGGAAGCTGTAGGAAATATGCGCGCGCGACTTGAAGCCCTGATTGACGAAATGCTCGACGGCCATATCCTATTGGCCGAGGCTGTGAGCGAATTCGAACGACTCTATATCAAGAAAGCCCTCTCCAGAAACAAAGAACACCTTTCCAAAACAGCCAAGGCGCTCGGGATCCATCGAAACACTATTTCCAAGCGCGTCGCCGACCAGCAAAAGACAAGACGTCCACTGGCTCGCGCCGCCCGTGGCGGCTCGCGTTAAGACCTGCCAAAGCCAACTTCTCTCAAACAGCTAGAAGAACCTTCCCTGAAGTTGACATTACTTGCTGCACCGAATTATCCTTAGCACTCATCCGCAGAGAGTGCTAAATAACGGATAATTTCAAAGCAGTAATACGTAGATTAGCAAGGGAAACTGAAAGGAGAACTCCAAAGAATGTCGATAAATATTACGCCTCTACATGATCGCGTCATCGTACGCCGCATCGAGGAGGGAGAACAGATTCGCGGGGGCATTATCATCCCCGACTCAGCCAAGGAAAAACCGCAGGAAGGTGAAGTGGTTGCGGCTGGTGATGGCAAATACAAGGAAGACGGCACGAGACAGCCGCTGGATGTCAAAACTGGCGATCGCGTGCTGTTTGGCAAGTACGGCGGTTCTGAAATCAAGATTGACGGCGAAGAGCTGCTGATAATGCGCGAAGACGAGATCCTCGGAATCATCTCACGTGCAGGCGCAGCCACTGGGAAGAAGGGCGGCAAGTAGTCTCTGAAAGACTCGGCCGCCGCTTTTGTTCTAAATTCACAATTCAGCAGGAGAGAAGACAGAAATGGCAAAGCAAGTAGTTCATGGCGAGGAGTCACGCGCCGCGATTTTGCGCGGAATCAATCAACTCGCCGACGCTGTGAAGATCACGCTGGGTCCCAAGGGACGCAACGTGGTAATCGACAAGAAGTTTGGTTCGCCCACCATTACTAAAGACGGAGTGACGGTCGCAAAAGAGATCGAACTCAAAGATTCGCTCGAAAACATGGGCGCGCAGATGGTTCGTGAAGTTGCCTCCAAAACTTCAGACGTGGCCGGTGACGGAACCACCACTGCTACCGTTTTGGCTCAGGCGATCTTCCGCGAAGGCGTGAAAACCGTTGCGGCCGGCGCAAACCCCATGGCGCTCAAGCGCGGTATCGACAAGGCTGTCGAGCGCGCAACCGCAGAAATCAAGCGCCTGGCCAAGCCGGTGAAAGGTGACGCGATTGCGCAAGTCGGAACTGTATCCGCGAATGGCGACTCAACGATTGGTAACATCATTGCTGAAGCAATGAACAAGGTCGGCAAAGACGGCGTTATCACAGTTGAAGAATCCAAGACGATGGATACATCGCTCGAAGTTGTCGAAGGCATGCAGTTTGACCGTGGCTATCTCAGCCCCTACTTCGTCACCGATCCTGAGCGCATGGAAGCAGTGCTCGAGAATCCACTTATCCTCATTCACGAAAAGAAAATCAGCTCGATGAAAGACCTGCTGCCGTTGCTTGAGCAGGTTGCCAAGATGGGTAAGCCGATGTTGATTATTGCTGAAGACGTTGAAGGTGAAGCGCTGGCGACCCTGGTGGTTAACAAACTGCGCGGCACGCTAAACATCGCGGCAGTTAAGGCCCCTGGCTTCGGCGATCGCCGCAAGGCAATGCTTGAAGACATCGCGATTCTTACCGGCGGCAAGGTGATCAGCGAGGACCTGGGAATCAAGCTCGAGAATGTGAAGATTGAAGACCTCGGCCGTGCCAAGAAGATCACCATCGACAAGGACAACACAACGATCGTCGAAGGCGCCGGCAAGCAGAGCGACATCGAAGGTCGTGTGAAGACTTTGCGCGCGCAGATCGAAGAGACTTCTTCCGACTATGATCGCGAGAAATTGCAGGAGCGACTCGCGAAGCTCGTCGGTGGCGTCGCAGTAATCAAGGTTGGCGCTGCGACTGAGACCGAAATGAAGGAGAAGAAAGCGCGAGTTGAAGACGCGATGCATGCTACGCGCGCAGCGGTCGAGGAAGGTATCGTTCCCGGCGGTGGTGTGGCGTTGGTTCGAGCAGCGAAGGTGCTCGAGAAGTTCATAATTGACGGCGACCCAGACGAGCAGATTGGCGTTAACATCGTTCGTCGCGCGCTCGAGGAGCCGCTTCGTCAAATCGTTCAGAACGCCGGCAAAGAAGGCGCCGTGGTTGTCGAGAAGGTCCGTTCCGAAAAGAACGACAGCTACGGCTTCAACGCGCAGACTGAAGTTTACGAGGACCTGGTTAAGGCCGGCGTTATCGACCCCGCCAAGGTAACTCGCACCGCGTTGCAGAACGCAGCTTCAATCGCCGGTCTCATGCTAACCACTGAAGCGATGGTTGCTGATGTGCCCGAGGAAGACAAAGCTGGTCCGGCAATGCCGGGAGGCATGGGCGGCATGAGCGGAATGGGGATGTAATTCAGTTCCCTTCCCGATAGTACAAAAAGCGGCTTCGCTCCAGGTGGGCGAGGCCGCGAATTCCGTTTAGGAGGGACGAAAAAATGAGCAAAGGTGATTCACCCCGACCTGGTAAGAAGAAGCCCTTGCCCACACCCAAACCGAACCAGAACCCAAAAGGCTCTGAGGGCGGCGGTGGCGGTGGAGGACATCCACCGAAATCGCGGGAATGTTGGAATTTTCGGCTCACCTCACCGACGCCGGCCGCGCATAACGCAGAACTGGGAATGTCCGTCGTCGGTGTTCCCCAAGGATCGCGGATTATCGTTCAAGGTAATTCTGGGGTTTTGGGGTTTGCACCTACCGACGTATCGGCAAAGATGATCTCTGCAGTAGGTAAAAGTGGCGGAAGATTGACTGGTCAGATTACTTCCGAAAGTGAAGCTCGGGTTAGCGCAGAGGTTCAACTTTGTATCTCATAGAGTAATAGATGAGCAAAGCACGAGCTCCCGCACAAGCAAGACTTGGGTTTGGACTATTAGCCTGCCCAGTTTGTCCCTTTGGAGTTTCAGGGAGGTGCGAAGGAGAATCCTCGGCGACGCCAGAATCGTTCAGCTGGGGAGATCCAAGTGTAATTGGGTGCACCGATCCAGCGCGCCAGACACTCTACTACGCCGACCTACATGGCTCGCGTGCGCCTATGCGTCAGAAATCGCGACACTCAAGCATAGTTCTTCCAATCTTCATACCTCAAGTGCCCACCGGCCTATCCCAAATACCTGACTTCAAACGTACATACCTTTTTAGCGTTTCTTTAAGCACTATTTTGGACGTTAAGGGTAGAGTGAAATACAAGTCTCCCGGCGCGCTAAGACGAGCTCTCAAATTGCCCTCGACTGCTCGGTTGGCTTTGATAGGAACCGCCATTGATCACACGATCGAACTCCTTTGGCAAACGGCTATTGAACAAGGCGCGTGGAGAAAAATTGCTGCCTTGGGATTTGAATTCTCCACGAGCCTCACATATTCAGTCTGGGAGAGACATCCGCGTTTTGACCAGATTATTAGTCAAGAGAAGAATTTCGCTACCCACGACATATTGTTGCGCGAAGGGTTGATATCGATTCCCTTCCTCTTCTTTCACGATGATCGCGACTATAAGGAAATCGTTTCGTGGTTACAGATTCGTCAGGATGTGAAAAAGGTCGCCGTCCTCTCTCAGTTTAAGCAATCTAAGAGGGGTTTTGAGCAACTCTTGAAGGAAATGCATTCGTTGGAGCAAGAACTTGCTCGACAAATCCACTTTGTAGTGGTCGGCCCGGCCTCGGCTGCAAAGATAGGAAGGATCTTGAATGAATTTCCTCGAGTGACTATTGTCACCCATCAACCGATTTTCAAGGCGATTTACGGGAGGCGAACAGCCAATAATTTGAGCCATGTCAAAACAGACAGGCACATCACTAAAGAACAATTGGCAGTCAGCAATGTCGAGCAATATTGGCAGTATTGCACCGGTCGAAGGAAGTCAGCGAGGGCAAAGAAAGATTCAAAGCAGGCCCCAATGACACTATTTTATCGGGCACAGCCAAGCTAGAATCTCGCTTCGATTATTCCTCCAATATTTCTCCCGAGTATCAGCGCCAATTGTGGGTAAGTCGCCTGCTCCGCGCGCAGGCGCTTGATGGCGAGTTTGCTTTCGATGTCGCGAATATCCTGCTCTGGCCCTTCGATTTCCATAAACAAACCAAATGGCAGCTCGTCGATCACAATCTCTGCCTTGCCCAGCCTCCAGGTTTCGCGTCGCTTTTCATAGACCAGAGCGGGCGTGAAGCCGAGCGCGTCGAGGATCAACTCCATCGCGTCGGGATCTGCCACCCTGGTTTCATCTTCGCGTTGGTGCTTTATGTCAGAACGCGACGGGAAACGCTCTTTAAAGGTGAGTATGCCGCGCTTGCCAATACGCCGCAGACGCAACACCGAACGGCCCACGTCAAGGCCAGCGCCGGCGTAAAGGGTGTTTGCTTCAAACTCCTCGCCCTTTCGTTTAGCACCGATTTTTGGTAAACGCTGCAACACGTCGGTGCGTTGCTTTTTGGAAAGACGATACTTCTTCTCGATTTCGATAGCCACGCTGGCAGCATACGAGACCGGACCTGCACACTCAAGTGATTACTTCACCGCGTCGCGGACTCAGAACGCGAGAGTGTAATTCTCAGATTTAGGCTATTACTCGCGCCTGCGGTTGGTTCGATAGCCGCGACTGCGTTCCACTCCTTGCGATCTTCGTCGGTAAACTTCCACAGTGTCTTTGCTCCACCACGTTCGGCTGTGCCTGACACCTTCGTCCAGCCTTCGCCGAGTTTGGCCTCAACAATTTTCATCAACTCCGGCGCGGTCCCGCTTAGTCGAACCTGCCAATTCCGCTCCCAATTGTCTCTGCCACCACGCTGGCCCAGGACGGTCAACTCTGTTCCCTCCGGAAACTTAAAACCCTCGCGTCCTATCACCCTGAGCAGATGCATGTCCGCAAGACTTGCCCGCGCATAAGCAACATCGGGTTGCCAGTTGTATTCGAGGTTTAGCGCAACTTCCTGCGCGCGGCCGCGTCCCGCAATCTTTTCGATCAAGTGAAGCGAACCATCGATTCCCGAAGACAGTCCCGCCGTCGTGATGATCTTGCCGTTGTCTACAAAGCGCTGGTCGGTAACGACGTGTGCTTTAGGAGTAGTTTCTTTGAGTTCATCAATCAAGCCGTAATATGTCGTTGCACTTAACCCATCCAGCAAGCCGGCCTTGCTAAGATAGAAAGCACCGTTACAAACCGACATCACAAACTCGGCATTCGCCGCGGTGTCCTGGACCCATTTGATAACCTTCGGATTATCCAACCCTGGCTGCGTGTTACCACCCGGCAGCACAAGCACGTCGGTCTTCGGCATGTCCGCAAAACTATACTTGGGCACGACTGTCATCCCCATGTTCGTAGTAATCGGCCCTGACTTTTCGGCAACCGTGTAAACATTGAACAACTTCGTGCCGTTGTCGCGCGCCTGTCCGAGCACTTCGAAGGGACCCGTGTAGTCAATTATCTGCACCCCGTCGAAAATGAAGATCGCCAGATTACGAGTGACAACTTTCTGCGGCGCCGGCGTTACCGGTTGCTGACGTAGATTAGCCATATACGAATTCTCCTGGCACGGCGAGGGAAACTCGGCGGCACTCTTTGCGCGGCTGGCGATCATCACCAGAGACAGCGGCAGAACAAGTAGGGGTAGAAGACGAAATGCTTTTCGTTTTAAGTTTTTCATGAATGGGCCTTTCTCGACTGTTGGTCTTAGGACTTTGATCTTTGGTCTTTGAGCTTTGAGCTTTGAACCTTGTGCTTTGAGCTTTGAGCTTCGTTTGCTAGGGAACAGGTCAATAACAAAGTACTAAGTACAGAGTTCAAAGCTCAAAGTACAAAGTTCTGTTCTTAAGAGGGACAGGCAGGAATGCCTGTCCTACTCACGGAGTTATCTTTTTCACGTTCGAGCCATCGGCGTTCATTACGAAAATGGCGTTGCGGGGATACTGGCCGGTCAGAAATCCAATGCGGGCGCCGTCGCGCGAGAAACGAGCCAGGAAAGCTTGTTGGCTGGAAAGTTGTTGCAGGGCCGAACCGTCCGGCCTCATCGTAAACATCGTCATATTCTCTTCCGGACCGTCGCGATGAGAAGTGAACAGAATCAACTTGCCGTCGGGCGACCAGGACGGAAAGATGTTATGACCAATGCCTGCGGTCAGCAGTGTCGGGTTTGAACCGTCGGCGTTAACGGTCCAAACCTGATCCTTGTGGTCGCCCTTCTCAGCGTAATAAACGATTCGTTTGTTATCAGGTGACCACTGCGGGTCGTAATCATGAGTCTCGCTTTTTACCAGACGATGCTGCTCGGAACCGTCAACACTCATCAGGTAGATTTGCACTTCGTGATCCTTCCCATCGCGATCGGAGACGAAGGCTATGCGCTTGCCATCAGGTGACCAGGCCGGCGCCGAATCCGTGGCGGGATCGTTAGTCAATTGACGAAGGTTCCCGCCGTCGGCGTCCATGATGTAGATGTCGCCCTTCGACTCTTTACTGACGCGGGCACTGAAGGCGATCTTCTTACCGTCCGGCGACCATGAGGCGCCGAAGTTTTCCACATTCGGATCGCGCGTTAGTTTTGTAAGTTGCGACCCGTCCGTGCGCATTACGTAAACGTCCCAGTGGTCCGCTTGCATTGATGAGAAGCCCATGCGCTTGCCATCCGGCGACCAGGCTATTTCGCGATAGAAGATCGCATCAGCGGGCGGCCTGCCTGCCTCACGAGGTGATCTTGGCGTTGCGGTTTGCGGAGTCGGCGCGGGTGAAGCCTGTTCCTGCGGCTGCCGGAATTTGTGGAGCGCTTGAGCATGGGAAATGTGCATGTAGGCCGAACTGAGCAACAGAATAATTCCGATTATGAAGTTCTCCATGGTTTCTCTCCTGATCAAACGAAATGATGGCAAACGGAGTTTATGCGCAGACTTTCGATCGCCAACTTCATTTGCAGTGAACTGCTGAGAGTTTGCAGGGAACGGAGGATGGGGACGGCTGGACGGGCGTTAGAGAGATCTCTTTTTGAGGTAGTGCCCCAACTTCAATTCTCTGTGCCTCTTCCCTGTTCTGTGTGTCTCCGTGGTGAGTTTTTATCTAGAGCTATCCACCACAGAGGCACAGAGAACACGGAGGAGGCACAGAGAATTTCAAACTAGAGAGAACCGGTCTTGAGCAGTGTTTGCAGTTGTTCGCGCCGACTGCGACTCAATTTGTGTTCAGTGCCATCGTGCAGCACCACGATGTATTCGCCGTTGAAGTGTTGCTGCAGTTCGCGAATGCGTTCGATGTTGACTATCGTCGAGCGGTGGATCCGCAGAAACTTCGCCGGATCCAATTTTGCCTCCATCTCGTTCATCGTCTCACGCAGCAGATGACCTTTGCGTCCGACCTGCAGCTTGACGTAGTAGTCTTCCGCGCGCACGTAATCAATCTCATCAATCTTCAAAAAGAAAACGCGTCCCGAGGATTTGATTAACAGACGCGAAAGATATTGCGGCTGCGGTGAGACTGCGACGGCATTTTCTTCGCGACTGGCCAGCAGAGCCACTAATCGTTGGCTCAGGTCTTTTAGTTCGCGTTGGCCCACCTGAAGTTTTGCCTGGCGCAAGGCTTTCTCAAAGCGCGCGTCATCGAAAGGTTTTAGCAGGTAGTCAAGCGCGTGAAACTCGAAAGCCTTCAGCGCATATCGATCGAAGGCAGTAACGAAAACAATCGCCGGCAGTCGCTCCGCTTCGATACTCTCCAGCACGCCGAAACCGTCCAACTCCGGCATCTGTATGTCGAGGAAAACCAGATCGGGCGAGTGTTTCTTTATCAGCGCGAGCGCTTCGCGTCCGCTTGCGGCTTCACCAACGATTTCGATTTCCGCGTCGTCTTTAAGCAGCAAACGAATGTTCCGACGCGCCAGCGGCTCATCATCGACGATCAGCGTGCTTATCTTCTTCTGCGTTCCAGTCACTCTTTTGCGCCTTTTGGTGGACGTACGAACGGGATAACAAGAACTGCTTCAACTCCGCCGCCCTCCCGCTCCGAGAGCGAAAACGACTGGCGTTCACCATAAAGCTGAATCAATCGTGCGCGGGTGTTCGAGAGTCCAACTCCCTCAACTGTGTCGCTACCGTCGTCTCGCTTCAACCCCGGACCGTCGTCGTAAACCCTGATACGCATCGAGCCGTTTTCGCGCTGAGCACTCACCCCGACAATGCCGGAAGCCGCGCGCCGCGAAATGCCGTGGCGGATCGCGTTTTCTACCAGGGGCTGCAGGATCAAGTTTGGCACCAGGGCATCCAGGACCTCCGGCTCAATATGCATTTCTACTTTTAGTCGATCAGAAAAACGCATCTGCTGGATATCAAGATAGAGTTCGAGGAACTCCAGCTCTTCTTTGAGCGGCACCTCCTGCTTGCCGGCATTTTCAAGTGTGTTGCGCAGCAAATCACTAAGGCCGGCCAGCATATTAACGGCATCTTTGTTCCGGCTGTCGCGCACGAGGCCGGCAATGCCGTTTAGCGTATTGAACAGGAAATGCGGGTGCAGTTGCATCTTCAGCGTTTGCAACTGCGCCTGCGCGAGTTGAGCTTCCAATTGCGACGCACGAAATTCGCGCTCGCGATAGCGAAAGTAATAACTTACCGCGTAGCTCACGCCGATGATTGCGCCGTAGATAAGCAGGTCAAGATGTACCTGGCTAATCGCTCGGCCGCTGAACATCTCAAGGAATGGTTGCGGATGCCTGGGCTCGCCAAAGGGAAGCAGCGCTCGATATAGGACAGTGACGAAAGCAAAGTGGGCCGTAGAAATTAGCAGACTGCTGATCAAGTGAACCGGTAAGACACGCCACCAGGTTTCCCGCGCGACTGGAAACCGCCGTCCCAACGCCAGCACAATCGCTGTTGCGGGAATCCAGATCAACCAGCCGAGGAAGTCGGTGCCAAAAGCACGCCAAAACGAAATCGGAAATCCTTCGAGGCGCACACCGACAAAAAGCTGGGTGCCGTTAAGTATCCCGAAGAAGATCCAGAAGCCAACAATGATCGCCCATTTGAGCCGGCGATTCTTTGCGATCGGGTGCGCGTCAGGCGTGTGATCCTGAGAATTGGGAGAGTTGAAGGAAATCGAAGATTGCATAGCTTCGGGAGGCTTTTGCTACAAAAAATCGCAGCTTTGGTTCCTAACGCAAGCCCCAAACGGGCAGGCCCGCAGGGCCAAGAGTCCATCTGGAGGCGCCGGTGGGTTAAGTCAGGCTAACACTAAACTTGAGTTGAGAGTATTGAGGTGCAGCCAAGTGTAGCGAATCGACGGCGAGGTGATGCCGGCCTGCAGCGAGTCGGCATGGTAATCCAAACGCAGAAGAAAACTTTCCGGGCAGGGTACTAAGAAATCTGTCGGAGTTGAAGCGTCGAATTTGGAGTGCGCCGTCAACGGCGGCGCTTTGGATTTCCCGGTGTTTCTATCAGTCGCCTATCAAGAGCGGCGTCGCCCTACGCTCGCCGCGGCACTCCACACCCGCAACCTGTTAACTTTGTCTAACCCAGCGGACAACTTCGGGAATCGTCGCCTTTTTGCCATACATCAACATGCCAATACGATAGATCCGCGATGCCAGCCAGAGCAAACCCACGACTGTGAGACAACCTATGCCAAACGATAATGCTATCTGCCAGAATGGCGGTTGCTGCGAAACGATCCGCACCATCATGGTGATCGGCGCGAAAAACGGAACCATCGAAACCCAAAAGGCGAACGAGGAATTGGGCGCCCGAATGACGGGAAAGGCCATGTACAAACCTGCCATCAACATAAACACAATGGGCATCGCCATCTGCCCGCCTTCTTGCGTCGTCGTCACCATTGAGCCGACCAACACGTAGATGGTTGCGTAGATGAAATATCCCAGGACAAAGAATAAAAAGAAGTAAACGAAAAACAGCAACGGCAGATGGGGGAGGTTGATCACTCTACCGGTGGAAGCCAGAGCGGGTAGAGCATAAGCGGCGACGGCCCCAAAAGCCGCTGCCCAAATTGCCAGTTGCGTCAACGCCATCAAAGAAACACCAATTAACTTGCCGACCATCAGATGCAGCGGCCGGACTGAAGAAAACAGGATTTCGGCGATGCGCGTTTCCTTCTCCTCGACAATGGCGCCCAACACCACCTGGCCGTAAAGCAGCACCGTGATGTAGATCAAGAAAGCGATGATGAAGACCACGGCAAACCCACCGCCTGAATCCTCCGCACCTTCCTGTCCTTTTTCATTTACCGGATAGGCCTTTACGTCGACAGACTTCGACAGTGAATCGACATCCTGGTCCCTAACGCCTTGCGCAATCAGTCGCTGGCGGCGCACTGCGCTGTTGAGCCGTTTCTCGATTTGTCCGCGCGTGATCACGTCGCCGACATTTCGGCCGTAATATGCAGTCTTACTTTCACTGTTCGTCAGAATGTCCGGGGGCAGCACGAGATAGCCGTCCAATTGATCCTGTCCAATTCGAGCGTTCAGTTGGTGCCGGACATCATCAAGCGCGCGGCCGTCAGGCTTCACTGGCTCCACGCGGAAACTTCCCTTCAATGAATTCCCCGCCTTCTCCATTCGTTGTTTTGGATTCTGTCCGACTTGCTGCGCCATTCCCTGATCGTCGTCACCTTCCTCGGAACGAACTTCCTGCAACAACGCGCTGCGAATCGGCTCGTAAAGCCTCGCGCCCTCGGTTTGATCTATTACGGCGATACGTGTCTCGCCCGTTTTGATAGTAAAGAGCAGCGTAGGCACGACTGTAAACACCACCAGCAGGAACGGCCCCAGCACCGTCATGATGACGAAGAACTTACTTCGCACCAGCCGTACATACTCGCGCTTGATGATTGCAAATAGTTTGTTCATACGCTCTCCGTGACCTTTTCGATGAAGATGTCGTTCAGGCTGGGCTCGATCATTTCGAACCGCTCGACCGTTGCGTCTGAGGCAACCAGTTCCTTCAAGAGTGTTTGCGAGTTCGCTCCCTCGGCCAGCAACACCTCGAGGCCGTCACTGTGTCGTTTTATCTGGCTGATGAGGTTGCGATTTTCAAGAACCGATTCTCCACCCACTAGTCGTAGGGCGACGGCATTGCGACTAAACGCTCGCTTCACTTCCCTGATGCTGCCCTCCAAAACTTTTCGCGAACGACTAATCAGGCAGATGTCGTCGCAGATCCTTTCGGCGACTTCCATCTGGTGGGTTGAGAAGATGATGGTCTTCCCTGCAGACTTGAGTTCGAGAATGATCTCCTTGAGCACATCCACATTCACCGGATCCAGACCGGAAAAAGGCTCGTCGAGTATGAGAAGCTGAGGTTCATGGATGACTGCATTGATGAACTGGACCTTCTGCTGCATGCCCTTCGAAAGTTCGCTGGCTTTTTTGTTCTTCCATTCGGTCAACTGCAATCGGGCCAGCCAGCGATCTACACGCTGGTTCGCTTCCCGGGCTTTGATGTTCTTAAGCGCGGCAAAAAACTTGATCTGGTCGCCAATCTTCATCTTCTTGTATAGCCCACGCTCCTCAGGCAGATAGCCAATCCGGTCCTGGAGTTCCGGAGTAATCTGCTGTCCAAAGACTTTTATCTGCCCCGAATCCGGCGCAGTGATGTTGACGATCATTCTGATGGTGGTTGTCTTACCGGCGCCATTTGGCCCAAGCAGCCCATATATACGACCGGGATAAACTGCCAGGCTTAATTTGTTAACAGCGGTGAACTCACCAAAACTCTTGCTGATGTCGTTGATAGCGACGGTGGGGTGACCATTTGTCATTTATTGATTTTTTCTTTCGCGAATCATCTTAGAATCAGGTTTGAATCGTGCGGCCGGCACTTTCTCGATTGAGCTACTGATACGAATAAATGGATACTAAAGTTTTCAGGTTGCGCAGATACTGCAGTTTGATACATATTAAACCGCAACAGCCACTCGACCCCTGGGTCCTTAGCAGGCCTGCTTTCCTGGCTGGCTCCCTGCAACGTCTCCCCTGAACTTGACAGTTTACGTTGCCGAAGTATGCCTTCATTTATGATCAAGCAAGCGAAGTTAATTGCACCGGCCCTGGGTGCGTGCATGTTGCTGTCAGCCTCACTTGCGGGCCACGGACAGACGCCTCAGGCAGGTCCGCCGGAAACCAGAGCACAAGGCCTTCAGGATCAGTCTGACGTTCTTCGCATCTACACCCAGATCGTGCAAACGGATGTCATGGTTTTTGACAAGGACGGCCATTTCGTAAACGGTCTGAAGGGCAGTGACTTCGAACTTCGGATTGATGGAACGCCAAAGCCGATTGAGTTCTTCGAAAAAGTAACTGCCGGAAGTATCAACGAAGAAATGCAGATCGCAGCGGCCCGCGGATCTTCTCGTCCTAATGGCGACCAGCCTATTGGACCCGCGCCGCTTGATCGTGGCCGACCGATATTTTTCTACGTGGACGATCTGCACATGGATCTAGGCGCCACGCACACGACGCGTAAACTGATCACTCATTTTATCGATTCGGAGATGGGCCAGAACGATGAAGCCGCGATCGCTTCAGCCAGCGGCCAGATTGGTTTTCTTCAGCAACTCACGGAAAACAAAACCGTGCTTCACGCCGCCCTCGACCGCCTCAAGCCCCGCTCCTCATCCGTGCGTGATTTCGACCGACCTCCGATGACCGAGTATCAGGGCCTGCTAATTAACAATTACGATCACGACGTTACTGATTACTTTGTCGATGCAGTGATCCGCGACAATCCGAATATGTCGCGTGATAACGCCGAGATAATTGTAAAAACGCGCGCCCGAGCACTCACACTACAAGGTGCAGTTGCTACGACAAATACGCTCGCCGGGCTCGAGGGTATGGTTCGATCGCTGCGCAGCCTGCCCGGACGTAAACTCTTATTTTTTATTTCCGGTGGCTTCTTTCTCGATGATAGAAATTCCGACAATCGTTACCGGCTGCAACGAATTACCAGCGCCGCAGCGCGCAGTGGCGTCGTCATTTATTCAATGGACGCGCGCGGCCTGGTCGCCAGTCTCACCGATGCCAGCACCGACGCCGCGTTTGATGTTTCCGGCAGGTTGCTACGCTCCAACAGCGGCGAGCTGAACGCGTCGCAAGACAGCATGAACGCGCTGGCTGCGGACACCGGCGGAAAAGCTGTCTTCAATACAAACTCGCTGGAGCCGGGACTGGGTCGCGCCTTAAAAGAGACTGCAACTTACTACCTGCTTGCCTGGAAACCGGACAAAGAATCGCAGCAGAGCAAATTTCGCCGGATAGAAGTTAAGGTTGTGGGCAGGCCTGACTTAATCGTCCAGGTGCGCCGCGGCTTTTTCGATCGAGAACCTGAGAACGCAACGGCGAAAAAGAAAGCGGAGAAATCAAAACCTGAAAAAAAAGAAGGCGAAGCAGCGAAGTCTCCGAATGCTGAACTCAAAAAAGTTCTGCTTGCGCCGTTCCCCAACCGCGAGATTCCAGTCTCACTGAACCTGAATTACCTTAACACTCCGGTAAAAGGCTTGATGCTCTCGACTGCGATGCAAGTGCCAAATGAGTTTCTTACTTTTGTGCCTACGAATGGAAAACCGACGGCGGTAGTCTCGTTGGTTGGCGCTGTTTATGACGACGCAGGAAATGTGGGGGCCGCATTCAGTAACCACATAACCATTGAGGCACCCTCTGTCGAAGCTACCAAAGACGGACGGGATTTAACCTATGGTTATCCAGTCTACATTAAACCCGGACTCTACCAGGTTCGCGTTGCGGTACGCGATGAAGCCAACGGCCACTCCGGTACTGCCCACGGTTGGATCGAGATTCCGGATCTTTCTGCCAATCAACTAGCGCTTAGCAGCGTGATGATGGGAGTAAGGACGCCACTCTCTGATACCACGAATGCTTCCACCGTAGCAGGTAGTTTGCCGAGCCCAGTCGCCGTGAGCATCGACCACCACTTTGCACCTGACGGCTATCTGCGGTTCCTGGTGATCACTTACAACGCGGCGCTGGCGCCAGCTGACTCTAAACCTGATGTTGCTATTCAAGTGCAGATCGTTCGCGATCAACAGCCGATAATAACAACCCCACTCAAGAAGCTGTCGATTCAGGGTCTTCCGGATCTGGCGCGAATTCCCTACGCTGCCGAAGTTTCATTAGAGGGACTGCCAGTCGGGCGGTACATCCTGCAAGTCACAGTTGTGGATCGGGTTGCGAAAAAAAGCGCTTCGCAGCAAAATCGGTTTGAGATCAACTAGGCCCAATCCGTACCAATTATCGCTACACCCTGGAAGCCAACCAAACAACAACTAGTCGCGGCCGCCGGTAAGACTGTGCCGGATGTGATCGCGCCGCGTCTCCGCGTTCTGTTTTGCGGCATCAATCCGGGACTATACACGGCTGCGGTTGGTCATCACTTTGCTCGGCCCGGCAATCGGTTCTGGCCAGCTCTTTTTGCCGCGGGATTTACCAGTCGTATTGTTTCGCCTTTTGATGAGCGTGAACTTTTGGCGCAAGGCTACGGAGTAACCAATGTAGTAATGCGCGCTACCGCAACTGCCGACGAGCTTACTCGCGAGGAGCTACGGCAGGGCGGCAAGCGCCTCATCGCCAAGGTGAAACGATACAGGCCGGAATTCCTGGCAGTGTTGGGACTCGGAGCTTATCGAACGGCTTGGGAACAACCCAAGGCAGTCATCGGCCGGCAAGCTGAGAAGATCGGGGAGACTGTAGTTTGGGTGTTGCCCAATCCCAGTGGGTTGAATGCTCATTACCAGGCGAAAGATCTCGCGTTGGTCTTTAGTGAACTAAGAGCGGCGGTACATTCTCAATAACAAAATGCCGCGAGATCAGTCTCGCGGCATTTCATATTACGGTTAGTTTCGACCCTAGCGTCGTCCGAAGATCCCGCCGCCGTAGTTGCGATTTCGATAACCACCATTGTTGGAGCCGGATTGCCGGAAGCCCTGGTTATAGCCCTGCAGAAACCCCTGGCGGAAACCCTGTGTCCGAGCGTCCTGATACCAATGCGAACGCTGCGGGTTGTAGCTTTGTCCCCTACGCGCGTCGCTGGCGCCAGTGTTCAGTCCTTCCTGGTAACCATTGTTTACTTCGTACTGGTTGTTATAGCCGGAGTTGCCATAGCCCCCATTTCCGTAGTTACCATAATTTCCGTTGCCATAATTGCCATTGCGACGCCAACGATCTCGGTTCCAGTCCCGGTTTCGATTTCGATCCCGATCCCGATCTCGGTCCCAGTTGCGATTACGCCGCTGGTTGCGGTCATTGTCGTTGTCGCGGTTGCGATATTGATCATTGTTTCGATACTGCGCCTCGGCTGTTGTGCTGGTGGCGGCAGCTATCCCAAAAACAAAGGCGAGCGTCAATAAACTCCCGCCGATTACTCTTCCCAATTTCTTCATAGTGTGTCCCCCTTACATGGCGCGAAAATAGCAACCGCTATGCCGACGCATGTCGTGAATATGCCCGTTCGTTCTCCTCGATCATTACGACGAGAGATGATCTGACGATTCCCATATGGTGCAGATGATGACGCAGATGGGACAGAGCGCTACTCCGTTTCGCGCCCCTCAAACAGAGTCACGCTCAACGCTTTATCAGGCCTTCCAGCTGCCCGGCCATAGCGGCGTTCAGTGGCTTGAGAATCTCATACTCCCGGCGCAAACCTTCTTTGTCGTTAATGGCAACATAAGCGAGCGCCAGATTGTAGTGAGCGCCGGCCAGGTTCGGTTTCAGCTCTATCACCGCCTTGTAGGCTTCGATCGCTTCCGAATAACGGCGTCCGTTATACAAAGCCAGACCGTGATTGAAATGAGCGGCCGCATTTTTGGGTTCAATTTCTGTAGCGTGCTTTAGAGCGTCAGCCGCCTCGTTGTATTGGTTCAGCTCGTTGTAGGCGTTGCCAAGGTTCTTGTATGCGTTTGACAAGACTTCATTCCGAAGCTGCAGTTCCTGTTTGTAAGCCTCGCCCGTCTTTCCCAAAAGCGTTATTGCCTGTTGGCAAGCCGTAATCGCTTCAGCATAGCGACCCGCGTGGACGTAGGAAAACGCGAGATTGTTATAAATCTCGGCACTGTTCGCGTCGTACTGCAGCGCCTGGTTCAAGGTGTCAATCGCTTCCGCGTAGCGGCCCAACTGCGCGAGCGAGTAGGCCAGAGGCTGATAAACCTCGAGGTAATTTGGAGTTAACTTAAGCGCCTTTCGATAGGCCTCCACGGCTTCATTGAAGCGATGCTGATCGAGATAAGTATTTCCCAATCCGGCTTGGGCGCGACCATCGTTTGGATCCTGAGTCGCCGCGAGTTTGTATTGCTGCTCCGCCTCTGAGTAACGAGGGGTGGACGCACTCCTGGCGGCGTTCGCCCTGGCCATAACTTTTTCGTGAGCCACCACTACGGACGCGGCTGCGACTGGGACCCGCTTGCCGCGTGACGAGGTCCTGCCTCCGCCCATCGCACCCGCCGATGAGTTACTCCCTGAATGCAGCGGCGGATTGTCCGGTCGGTGAAATATTATCGCCGCACCGCCGAGCGAATCGCCCGTTAAGCTGCCGCCGCCGGCTTGTCCCTGCGCGCGAGCCGTCACTGCGTCATAGTTATTTGCCATCAGTACAACTGCCAGAACGACCGTTGCCAAAAGATTGCGAGTGCTTCTCACTTAAGACTCCTTACCAAACGACATAACAAACTTGCTATCACGGCCACCGCTTTCGCTCCATGATAATCCAAGATGGAACGCGACGCACTTTGGTTGGCTGGAATGATTTTCGCCGCAGAACCGCGGTGAGAAGGTAGCCAGATGTGGGGCGTCTGGCAACCGAAATCGATAGTGATTATTGCGCGTTGGAGACGCGCATGGAACCTGGCCGCGGCCCAACCGCGCGAATTTGAAATAACGCGTTGATCCCCGCCGCGAAGCAAGAGCCTCAAAACACCCGCACCACGCTAATTCAATCCGTCCAACTGTAATCCGACAGGCTCTGCCCCAGCGCCCTTAAGTCCATCAATCACCTTCGCAACTGAGCCATAGGCAATTGATCTCGGCGCTTTTACAAAAACTGTCTTCTCAATGCGAAACTCCTCCGGCACATCCAGTCGCGTAACCATTTCAGCCCGGTAAACGTGATTAGCTTTTCGTAGTTTGAATAGCGACACCAGGGCAGCGCTGAGCTTCGCAGGATCATCGACGTTGCCCATGTCACTGTCGAGGCGGTTCAGCTTTAAGGTGTGATCGGACTGAATAGTCACGACGAGCGTGCAATCGTTCGCGATCTTATCAAGATCGCTCGGCAGAGCCGGAAGTTTGGCGGCAAAGCTGTGCGGCCTTAACGGCGCGGCCACCATGAATATAATCAACATGACCAGCAGCACGTCGATTAAGGGCGTAACATTAATGAATGGCTTGTTCCGGCTAGCAGCGTTGGTAGACATATGGTTCTCCGAGCAATCAGCAATCAGCAATCAGCAATCAGCAATCAGCAATCAGCAATCAGCAATCAGCAATCAGCAATCAGTTAGACCCTGTTCATGACGAGATGTTCCTAAGCTGACGGGCGATGGTGTGTTATACGAGCGGGTCGAACAAGAGCGGAAAGAATTGGCCTTGCAGCTTGTTCCCAATCGGGATGGCCGGGACACCTGCCAACAGTGGTTGATTTGAATTTGACATCACGCCATCACGGAAGACGTTCAGGACGGCGGCGCGTCTGGGACGATCAGTCCTATTTTCAAACGAGCCGTGCACCATCAACGGATGGTGAAACGACGCTTCCCCACGCTTCAATTCAATCGCGACCGGCTTGAAGTTTTCTTTCTGCTCATCGGTGAGCACGCTTTGAATTGAATTCATGTCATCGGCCAGCCCGGTGATGGGTAACAAGTTCCAGCGGTGGCTCCCGGGGACGTAGTGCACACAGCCATTCTCACGAGTGGAATCATCGAGCCCGATCCAGCACGAGAGATGCGCCATCGGCTGGGTCCTGGTCCAATAGGAATAATCCTGATGCCAGGCTACCACGCCCCCGTGGTTGGCGGGCTTGGAGAAAATTTGATCGTGCCAAAAACGCACGCGCCCTCGAAGGAGTTGGGAAGCTGCCCCTAGAAAAGCCGGATTCCAAAGCAAATCGTGAAACGCCGGAGCGACACGCCAGGCGCCGAGAGCGTGAAAAAGAATCTTGTTTGGATCGACTGACTCGTTGGTCTGGAACTCGTAGAAAAGTTGATTTGCTGGATGCGAAGGATCGGCGAGTTCGGTCAGCTCAGCACGCAACAGCTCGACTTGCTTATCGGTCAGCAAGCGTATGCCGGCAAGATAACCGTTGGCCTCAAAGAATTCGATCTGTTCGTCGCTCAGTCGATAGCGATCGCATTCGTCCAGATCGCCGAACAAGTTTGTAATCGGCCGATGTAGTGCTGACAAATCTTCCATTGCTCGCAGTTCGCACTCTCAACGATTTAGAGTTTTGCGAAAGTCAATCGGACAAAGTTCACTTAACATCCTTGATGCCAGCCATTACAACTCGGGCAACGGCGGGAATGATCTCACGCTCGTTCGCGTGCTCTGTCGTAAAAGTCACCAACACAAACTTCGAGCCATCCGGGAACTCGATATAAGCCGCATCGTGTCGGGTAGTGCTCGTCCAACCGGCCTTCGACCACATGCGTACGCCTTCGCGTCCCTGCAGTGCCAGTCCTGTAAAGCCGTGCCCCTGATCGTCGTTGTCGGTGCTCGTCCCTGCATAATTTCGTTTCAGCAGTTCCATCATCTGGGCGCTGCGTTCGGGCGTAACCGCCTTGCCGGTTGCGATCTCTGCAAGCAAACGCGCAGTCGCGTCAGTAGTCAGCTTGTTTCGATTTGAGCCATCCGGCCGGCGCGATACTTGTTCCCGCCCATACGCGTCTTCACAAAATGTCTTTTGATTCACGTTGATATTCGTATAGCCAAGAGACGAATAGTAACGATTCACCGCGTTTCTTTTTTCCTGCCATTCTTCCATTTCCTTCGGCGGCAACTCATAACCTGCAGTCGTGTGCGTCACAACATCCACAACGTACTGGGTTGCCTCGTTGGAAGAATCGACGATCATATCCTTCAGAGCTCGGCGCAGCTCCGGCGTGTCTTCAATCTTCTTGTCCTCGAGCCAGCGATGGGCCGCGGCGAGATAAAAAAGTTTCACCACGCTGGCAGGATAAACGCGCTCGTTACCACGATAGCTTGCTTGTTGCGGATGGGCCGGATCGCGCAGATCGATAAGCGTGATCGAAAGTTGAGTGTCAATCAGTTTCTGGTCGGCAAACTTTTCCAGCGCTGTTTTCGCAGCTTCATCGACTAAGGATTGCAAACTCCTGCCGGCAGGTTTTGCGGCCGTCGTCGTTTGTCCTGAGCAACTTGAAACTAGGACCAGAGCCAGACAAACAACGAGACAGAGATTGATAACTTTTAGTTTCATGATTTGTATCGTCCCAAATTGAATTGATGTTATTAGCAAATTAAAATGTCCGGTTTTATTAGCAAGTGAAGTGTCCGTTTTTGCCATTTCAATATCCAGCAGTAAAAGCTGTGGGAATGTGGGAAAGTCAGGCGGCTTTTTGGCCAGACTTTTCCAAGCCGCGGTGGGAAGCGACCACTTTAGTCGCTTTCCTGGGCGGCGTCATTTCCATAGCTGGCTGGCCGTCAGCTGTGTAGCGGCCAACTCGATGTGGACCAAAAGTTATCGAGATGGTTTGGTCCAGATGTTCATGCACCGTAACTCGGCAGCCCGCCAGCGTCGCCCGTAGTTTGCTGCGTTCCAGCTGGAAACTGCGATTGGCGAAGCTGACCGTGTTATCGCGAGCTACCACGCGTTCATGTTGCAGTGAGAAAACCAGGTCCAGTTCTTTCCGTCTTACCGGCACAAACGCGGTCCCACGCTCGCTGGCTTTAACACTGAAGCGGCGGTTGAACTCGTTCATATATTCCTCCCGCAGAAACTGATTGGCGGCGCTGGCGGTGGTGATC
>DASYLB010000043.1:0-44755 GCA_036009765.1 Pyrinomonadaceae bacterium
AGCCGGTGAATGTCGTGCGATACGGATTCCAATCCCCACGTCCCGCATATAGCAAACAGAACCCCACGATATACAGAACGTTCAGAAAGAGCCAAGGCACTTGTTCCTTATAAGCCCCTTTGCTAACCATTGTCGCGACGATCCATGCAGTCGACAGGCCGAAGACGACCACCATCAAGATTCCGGCCCGCTCGATATTCTTGACGTAGAGCGACGC
This sequence comes from Pyrinomonadaceae bacterium, assembly GCA_036009765.1. Lineage (GTDB taxonomy): Bacteria > Acidobacteriota > Blastocatellia > Pyrinomonadales > Pyrinomonadaceae > PSRF01. Next base: position 218 of record DASYLB010000043.1, read on the forward strand.
AAAGCACCATACGATCCATGACCCGAACGCAAAACCGATCCCGAACCAAAAAGGCAGTCCACCGGGCAGTTTCTTCGTTTTCACATCCTCGAAGTATGCCTCGTCGTCCACCCAGAACTTCGCCCGGAGCGCCAGTAGCAACACCGTCATGAGGATCACGTTAAGGTCGATAGGTGCCGGTCCAAATGCAAGGCCGCCAAAGCCAGCCAATAGCGCGCCTCCCGCGAGGGCCCGATGTAATTGGTTGAATCGCTCCATATCGTTCCGGAAATCGCGACCATTGAAAGAACCGCCCAACTCCGTATTAGACCACAGCGCGTGGTCTAAGTCCGCTCTTGGGCGTCTTATACCTCCCAGAGAAGAGCAGTGCAAGAATTTATCTACAACAGAATTCATCTACCCAGGACAGGTGCGCAAAGTCGCTCGCCAAATAGCCGACAAACCCGACGGGAACCCGTCGGGTTTGTCGCGTTTTTGGCGAGTATTTTCTCTCTCGCTTCAACCGAAGCTGAAAACCAGTTGCGTTTGCTCTATTTGAAAAGGAGCCCAGGTGGCTTCTTGTGTCAACGTAAACGGTGGTTCTTCTTCCGTTGCGGCTTGTTCTGCAGCGTCAACTTGCTGGTCAATTTCATCAGCCGTTTGATCCTCTGGGTTCACCTTGCCAAAGGCCACGATCCATTGGTCGAGGTCAACGATTTCCGTCGCTCTGATTTCAGCCTGTGGCGTTATCTCACTTGCACTTCCTTCGCCGTCGCCTACTGCGGCCTCGGTTAGAAGTACGGGATAGCGTTCGAGTAACGCTTCGAGAATATCGATCCCGCTTGTCTCATCGCTCGGAACAAAGAAGCGTTGTTTCCAATTGGTTTGCTCATTGATAAAGCCCAACCCCGAAGCTCAGCAAACTTAAATGGATCGGCACCGCACAACTCAATGGCCGGCTCCTTATGAATCAATCCTCTGCGCAAAGTGAGATTTGAAACAAGCAAGACTTCTTCGCCTTCATCAAGCGCCTCGGGCGGCACTGCCTGATCGGATCGGTGCGTCCGGCCAAAGGTCGCATCTGCTTGTCTGCACTCCAACCAAGTTCAAGCGTAACGTGTGCGCGGCGCTTCCGGTTTTCCTCACGGTTGAAGCGTGAAGCGATATTCCAGTAGAGGCCGCATTGCTGATGATGGCGATCCGTTTCTTGCCGGATTGAAACTGTTCCATTTCGTAAATATTAGTTCTGTCCATCGCCACGCCTTCGGGCGCTCGCTTTTTGTATTGACTCCCGCTGTGCAGTGTCCATGCCCAGTGATCTCACTCGTCCACCAGTCCAATCCGGCCTCATCCGGTGACGCTGGGATGAGGTGATCCTGAGGAATTGTGGTGTCATCGTCAGGATTGGTTACTTCGGGAAAGAAATCGCCGTACTGTTGCCAAACGAAGAACCGGTGGTTATCAATCGGATTGAAGTTGTCCGTCGTAGGTATCGACGCCATGAAGAGCAACCGATTCGGTGAACCCGTCCCGATAGCTCCAGGGCCCGTGGTTGCAAGCCTGTTAAGTGTAGAGTTGGCCATGATGAATTGATTAACTCGATCCGGGCAGGTGGCTATTGCCGCGCCAGTCGTCGATATATTCGCGCCGTCCAGCTTCAGCGAAATGTGCGTTCTCAGAAGTTTGGTCACAAATCTCCCACACAAAGAAATACGGCCGCCAGTGTTGGCAGCCGTAAGTTGTTGAGATTATTGGTCGGGGCGAGAGGATTTGAACCTCCGACCTCTCGGTCCCAAACCGAGCGCACTACCAGGCTGTGCTACGCCCCGAAAGCTGCCGATTGATACTGAAAGCGGGCAGGGCTTGCATTCTAGGGATGCACGCCCGAACGGTCAAGTTTGGTAAACCAATCGCTTAGAAATGTTTTAATCGCGACTAAGGCTTGCGCTCGGTGGCTAATCCTGGCTTTGACCACCGTGTCTAGCTCCGCGAACGTCTTAGTGTATCCGGCCGGTTGGAATATCGGGTCAAAACCAAAGCCGTTGGTCCCTCGCGCTTGAAGCGTGATGCTACCTTCGCATCTTGCCTGAACAAGCGTCAACAATCGTGGCCCTTCAGCGTCAGGTCGTCCATCACTAAGCTCCCATCCAGCCAACGCCATGCAACACATAAAACGAGCATCTCGACCACGATCTTTCCGTTTAGCGAGTGCCGCTAACAACTGGCTGATGCGGTCTTCGTCGGATGCGCGCTCTCCGGCGTACCGGGCAGACAACACGCCGGGTCCTCGATCAAGCGCATCAACTTCCAGACCCGAATCATCCGCCAGCGCACACATTCTTGTTTGCGATGCATAACTTAGGGCTTTGAGCGCTGCATTTTCTTTATAGGTGTTGCCGACCTCGTCAACGTTGGCAACGCGAAATTCGTTCAGATGGCGCAGCGTCACTGGTAGTGATTGCAGGGCCTCGTCGACCTCACGAATCTTTCCCGGATTTTGGGTGGCCACCAGTATCTGGAATCTTGGAGTCATGATCACTGTCGCCGCGATGCGCAATCAAGTTCCTATTTGTTCGTAGCTGGCTGTTGAGGGAAGAGCAAAGGCAAGAGACTGCTAAATTGGCCTAAAGGAGATTTGGTAGCTCTCTCGATGCCGCGATCACCGAGCGTAGTCTCCGTTATCGAATACGGCAGTTTTGCAATTGAGTCCTCAATTTTACCGGTCGTCGGCGACGCCCCTTTGGCGGTGAGGACAGCGGAAATAAAACTGCGGACTCGATCACTATCGTCCGTATACGTAACAACGTTGGTGGCACTCGTTGCTGACGCAAATAAAGTCATCCTTCTTAGATTATCGGCACTGGTTAGGGCACCAGGATCCTCTTTGGTCGCGGAGTAGCGACGTACGTCCGCTGGGGATCCAATGACAATAAACTCGCCGCTTAAAGTTGCTGCGAATTCTCCAGTCGCGTCTTCGAAGGTTTCCATAGAAGCGCTCGAAGTTCGTTGTGACATTTGCTTGGCGATGAGCTGACGCAATGCGACGCGGTCGCGGACTGAAGCGATAAGAACAGACTGCTCTGCACTCTCGTCCAAACGAAGAGTCAAGAGTTCGCCATCGACAGCTTTTAGGAACGTGTCAGGGTCGTCGATTCCATAAGAGAGAAGTGCTGACTTTAGCAATGACGAAAATACGATGGCAGAAAGGGCATCAACCTGAGATGAGACAGCCGTCTTCAAACTTAGCCACGCGGCTTGCGGATTGGCGAATTTGTAAGTGGTTACTGAATAGGCGCCGTTGGGTACGATGCGTTGGAGTTGAGGGTTGATATTGTTTGAAGCAAAGCTTGGTTTCAATCGAGCAATAACCGAGGGTTGAAGCGAGATCAAATAGCGATCTTCGATGCCTGTCAGGTAAGGCTTTGACGTCCAGCCCAAACTACCAAAAACTTTAGAGGCCCCATTGGAGATGAGACGCTGGAATTCGGAATCCCCCGGTGCGTGTCCCATTAGGAGCGGCACACCGACACCAAGCAGCTTTCCGCTATTGCCGGTGGGAACGTACCCAAAAGTCAAAGCCTTTTCGCTCTCTAGCTGAACGCGCATTGTTTGGAGTCCGGAATCGGTTTTTAAGCTGGGACGGCGCCCTTCGGAAACGGCCAGACAATCCTGAACGACGCGCTCACTTGTACCAATCACGATCAAGCTGCCAAGCACAGCGCCCACAATTTGGCGAGAACCGTCTGCTGGGGTCCACTCGCTAAACTCAACGCCATCGACCCTTACCGTGCGATGGGTGGGGGTGCCGTAGGTCTTTTCGGCTAGCGTCTTAAGGGCAGATTCGAGCGGAGCTTTGATTCGCCTTTCTGCAGTATGAGTTTCGACAATTAACGCCCCCTCAGACTTGATGTTTAGGCTGTCGCCTTCCTCTATTGTTCGGAGGTCCGTCAACACGGCTGCGACCTGAGCGCGAGCAAGGATTACGGAATTGATGGGGCCTATGCCCGTCCAACGGATGAAGGCCCGCAGCCAGGGAGACGGAGGATTCTGGGGTGACCCGCCGGCCTGCTCAAACGCCTTCCAAACTTCGGTTCCATAAATGGCGTTCATCACCTCGACTGGTTGATTTGCTTCAATATAGAGCAGCGAGTCAGCGGGGGCGTAGTTGGCTAGATCCACCTTCGTTGGTCTCGTCCACCATAGCCAGGAAGCGAGAACAACGAGCGAAAGCAGTATGAATGACAAGATCCAACGGGCTCGTTTCATTTGCGTCGCATCCTAACCGCACGTTTGGGCACGTGCAACCTGAGTTTTGCTTAAGGCGCATTGGAAGGTAGGTCAGCGATTCCAGAAACCGCTGCTCCAGCCAGCTTTAGAAATGAGCGCACGAATCCAGTAAATCCGTTAACCTGTGGTAAACAAAGCAAAATAGCTGTTGACAATGTTTAATCCCTACGGTAGTCTGCTTTGCGACGGCAGTGAGGAAGCTGCCTTTCTTAGGGGTCTTGCCTACAGTTCCTCTTGCCGGCGTCACCAGCCTTCGTTGAACGGAAGGCGCCAATCCATCCAGAGAAATTGGTTTTATCAAATTTGGAAAGCTGCGCAAACGCGCGTTTTCTTCGACGTCTCCCGCCTGAAATTCTCAGCCAACGAGGCAGTCTTGAAAAACAACACTCAATCTACGCCAAACAGCAAGTCGAGCAAGAGTCGCTTATCAAGAGCGATGAAGGCACGTGCTCGCATGCGTCAACAGCACAGAATCCGTTCTCTTTTCGTCGCGAGGAATAAATAAGATCATGTTCAACAAAAGCAACGGCAAAAAGAATCTGGTTGGCCTCGATATTGGTTCGAGCTCAATAAAGGCAGTCGAGCTACAGAAGAAGGGCAACGCATATCATTTGCTCAACCTGGGCTTCGAGAACTTATCGCCGGACACGGTAGTCGATGGGCAGATCATGGAGCTGAATAACGTTTCGAACGTTATCACTAGCATTTTTACTGAGCACCAGATCAAGACCTCCCGAGTGGCGGCCGGCGTCAGTGGCCACTCGGTCATCGTGAAAAATATTGTTCTGCCTCAGATGAGTGCGGATGAGCTGCGCGAGTCGTTTAGTTGGCACGCGGAAGAGCACATCCCTTTTGATATTTCCGATGTGAATCTTGACTATCAGGTCACCAGTAGTTCAGCAGATGCTTTGAACGTTTTGATGGCCGCTTGCAAAAGCGACAAGATCGCAAACGTAAAGCAAGCGATTCAGCTTGCTGGTAAGCAGCCGGTAGTGCTCGACGTCGATACCTTCGCTTTTCAGAATTGTTATGAAGTCAACTACCAACCCAAAACGGGCGAGATTGTTGCACTCCTAAACATCGGCGCGTCTACGATGAACATAAACATCATGAACGGTGCTCGCTCCGTGTTTGCGCGCGACGCTTCTGTAGGTGGCAGTCAGTACACGAGCTTGCTGCAGAAGGAATTGGGTCTGACGTTTGAACAGGCAGAAGCTGTGAAGCGAGGCTATCCACTACCAGAAGGCATTGAGGCACGACCAATCCAGCCGATTATCGAGACCGTCTCTGACATTCTCGCACTTGAAATCCGCAAGACGATGGATTTCTACCGAGCTACCGCGGAGGAGAGCGAGGAATCAATTCAGAAGATCCTCATCGCCGGTGGCAGTTCCAAGCTTCCGGGTTTACCCGAGTACCTGTCCAAGCGTTTTGAGATCCCAGTTGAACTGTTTGACCCCTTCCGGGCGATACAGGTCGACGACCGAAAATTTGATCCCGACTACATGAAAGAGATCGTTCCTGACATGGCAATTGCCGTCGGTCTCGCTTTGAGAGGAGTGGAAACGGCATGATCAAGATTAACTTACTAGAATCAGTTACCGATCGGCCCACCGGCGCGGTCATGGTTGAAGCGAGGGTAGCAACCCCATTGGTGCAGACGCTGCTGTTGGCTCTGACTGTCTTCGGTCTGATGGTAGTTGGCATAGGCTACGACTACGTCAGCGCAAACCGCGAACACCGGGTTGCCCAGGCTGAACTTGAGAACCAACGACACATTAACCAGCAGATGCTTGCAGTCAATCGAGAGCAGGCTGAGTTGGAGAAAAAGGCCCAGGACATTCAGGGCCGTATTGATGCAATCAAGCGATTGCGCGAATCGCAACAAGGACCTAGCGCCGTGCTTCGCGACATCAAGGCTAGATTTGATGCGATTCCTGGATTGTATCTGAAGAGCTTGGAACAGAAGGATGGCGAACTCACAATCAAGGGCGTCTCTCCGAACGAAGCTTCAGTCACACGCTTCGGCCAGAGTCTCGAGTTCTCGTCTGGTTTGTTTACCAATTTGAACATCGAGACGCAGCGTGAGTTGGCACATCCCCCCGCAAGCGAAAAGGCTGCGCCAGCTGATGCGATAGTCCTGGTCCAGCAGTCCGAAGTCATTGGCTTCACCGTCAAGTGCGGTTATGCCCCGCAGAAGGCTCAAGGCCAGGCCGCCAACTCTAACGCCAGCCCGGCACCCACTCAAGTAGCGTTGAAGAAATAAGCGCTCACCACAACACCCAGACCTCAAGACTTGAGGAAGGAATAAAAGAGATGAAAATCGGTAGTCTTCAATCAGTGCCCTGGTATCTGAAACTTCTAATGTTTGGTGCGGTGGCTGGCGTTGTCTACGGAGGCTTTTGGAACTTCGTTACCAAACCCGTCCGCGCTGAAACGAAAACATTTAACGTCGAAATCGCGGAGCTGCTTCAGAAGAACGCACAAGCTCAAATCGCTTCACAGCGACTCAACGAGTTCCGTGCGGTTTACAAGGCCAGGCAAGAAGAGTATGAGGAGCTGAAAGCCCTTTTGCCGGAGCAGCGCGAGCTGACGATGGTGCTACAAAACGTTCAGGATCGAGCTCGCAACAACGGTCTTGTCTTAACGAAATTCACGCCCAAGGACGACGTTCAGCAAGAGAGTTACAGCGGCAAGAGAATTGAAATCAACGTAACCAGTTCCTTTGGTTCGCTGCGTACCTTCTTTGACCAGCTCGCACACTACCAGCGCATTGTTTCGATCACCAACTTCCAGTTGAAACAGTTAGACAAGCCGTCGTCCTCGAAGACCGTTGACGCGACCTTTGACTTGACCGCGTTCTACGTCTCTGCGGAGAAACTCCAGAAACCACCGGTTGCGGGTCAGCCCGCAGTCGCCGGCCAGGTGCCACTGGTTGCCCGACCATAGGACTTGATATCTCAAGACACGTACCAGGAAAGTAATCACCATGAAGCACACGACAATTCTCAAATACGGATTTGCCTTTCTCCTGACGATCGCCGAAGTAGCAGGCTGTGGCGCTTTGCAAACTGCCAGCGCTCAAGACAAGAGCGACGTCAAAGGAAGCTCGACTCGTTCCAATCGCAGCGGTCGCGATCCATTCAAGCCATATGAGCCACCGCGAACGATAGTGAAGAAGAGCGGCTCGATGGTTTTGGCTCCAACGATTCAGGAGCGCATTGAGCAGTACAAAGCCCAGAAGGTCGCTGCGATGAATGCGCGAGTCGCAGCTCCGAAACCGACCACGGCTTTCCTCTTGAGCGAAATTCAGGTTGTCGGCATTTCACGTACACCGCGCGGATACGCTGCTATCGTTGAAGCGACCCCGATCAAATTGGCATATGTGATCTACCCTGGTGAGCGTTTCTACGATGGTCAACTGGTAGCCATTGAGGACAGCCGTCTCGTGTTTCGTCGTGAAACGGTCTATTCAGATGGCAAGCGGGACCGCTCAGTAGAGATGAAATCTCTGCGTCAGGTGAACACTGTAGACGCTCTCTCTGCCGCCGCGTCAAAGCAAGCAGCTGCCGATGCGCCCGCTGCCGAGCCGGAAAAGAAGTTGGACAAGCCGGCGCCTGAAAAGCCTTAGTTCCTCGATTTCGAATCGAATAGTTTCTCGCTTCGAAATCCCTTCCACGCGTAGTTGGTCAGAACCCAAAGCAACTAAGAAGCTACGCAGTTTGACAATCAACCACCGGACGATGCCGCTTGTGCGGCGCGCGCTTTTGACTAACAAGTAACGAGCGTAGCGCGTGGCGGTCAGCGTCCAGCAATTCCCTTAAGGAGGGAAAAGATGGTCTATCAGTCTCGAATCACAAATGCCATGAGAAGGACTACGCTCGTCCTGGTATTCCTGTGTCTTTGTGGCCTTAACGCTTTCGCTGCGGAGTACTCCGAAGCAACCATGGCGCCAGACTCGTCCAGTGTGACTGCCAACGAGCCTACCGCTCAACAGCAGCCTTCTCCCACACCGAGCGTTGCCATGTCGGCCGCTACGGACAAGACAGCACAGTCGCAACAGGGACGGCAGTATGGCCAGCCGGGCTTTGTCGGCGAACCGATCAACCTGAATGTGGTTAATGCCGACATTCGCGACATACTCAACTACATTACGGAGCAGTATGGCGTGAACTTCGTGATTGACACTTCGGTTGGAGCAGTTCCGGTGACGGTCAACGTCCAGGATGTTCCCTGGAACGTTGCTCTTGACGCAGTGCTTAAGGCAAACAGGCTGGGTGTCGAAACCAACGGCAACATCCTGCGCGTCGCGACCAACGAGGTGTTGGCTAAGGAATCGGAGACGCAGAAGATAATTAATGATTCGCGACTCGACGCTTCGCCTTTAGTTACGGAGTTTATTCGCCTGAACTACGCGCGCGCCTCTGGAACCCTGGCCCAAGCCGCGGGTTCGACAGGCGCATTTTCAGGTGGTTCAACAAACCTCAGCTTCAGCGGTGGAGCAGGTGGCGACGCCACCGGTGGCAGCGGCGATCAGGGCTTACTACCCATCATCTCACGCCGACTATCTCGTCGTGGTTCTATTGAGGTTGATGGTCGTAGCAACACGCTCATCATCACCGACGTTAAAGAAAACATCGATGCCATTCGCCAGCTCGCAGCCATTCTGGATCAGCCAGAGCCGCAAGTCGAAATCGAAACGCGCATCGTCATAGCCCAGCATAACTTCAGCCGCGACTTGGGCGCCCAACTTTCGGCAGGTGTGCTAAACCTGAATCGTGGCGGTTTGGGCAATATTTCAACTTTGCCGGCGAGTTCTGGTGGCAGTGGAGGCTCGCTTGCGAGCGGCCAAAATCCCCAGGGAGTTTTCGGCGGTCTAGTGGGCACCAATCAACCGCTTGGTTCGCTTGGCGCTGCCGCGGCAAGCACCGTTATTGGTCTAACAACCGGACTCTTCGGTACAGCCCAGATCAGTTTGCTAATCACAGCGGCAGAAAGCAGAGGCGAAGCGAAGACAGTTGCAACGCCGCGTGTTACTGCTCTCAACAATCGACCGGCACAGATCGAAAGCGGTTCGCAGATTCCGGTCCAGACCACACAGGCAGCAAGCGGAACCGCAGTCGTAACCACGACCTTCGTTTCCGTTCCGCTGCGCCTCTCAATCACTCCCCAGATCACAGACGTCGGCACCGTTATTCTTCGTGTGACGATCGAAAACAACACGATCAATACCGGCATCGCGGTTGGTGGCGTTCCTGGCATCGACACTCAGCGCATGCAGACCGAAGTGTTGGTTCCAGATGGCGGCACCACGGTAATGGGTGGTGTTTTGGCCGACACCGAAGGCACGACTCGCCTGCGAACGCCCGGTCTCGGTGCAGTGCCATTGCTTGGCAATCTCTTCAAGCGCAAGCTCGTCACTCGTCAGAACAGTGAAATCCTGTTCTTCATCACTCCCCATATCTATCGGCCAGACTACCAGGGCCGTCCGACTGCGGGCACGGTGAGCACCGGACCGAGAACCATTCAGATTTCGCAGCCTGTTCCTTTGGGCAATCCTTCGAGCAACACGCCCACCCCGACCCAGTTGCAGCAGCAGCAGACGACGCCGCAGATGCCAGCGCCCCAGGGCCTGAACGCTCCGGCTCCGAACGCTGCTCCCGCAACTGCCCCCAGTGCTCGTCCGGGTTCGCTTGGTGGTCAGCGCCCATAAGGCACTAAACGCCTACGACAGTTTGCAAACGCTCGGGCCATAAGGCCCGTGAGGTAAATAGAGCGATGTTTAAAGAAACACTTGAAAACATCATGGAGCGCACCGAGGGCAGCCTCGGTGCACTCATCATGGGCATCGATGGTATCGCTGTGGAACGGGCTCTCAAGGACGCGGGCCAGGAAGCAAACCTCGATGTAGCAGCTGCAGAGTTCACATCGCTGGTGCGCAGCGCTCAGAAGGCAGGGAAAGATACCGGACTCGGCGAACTCCGCGAGTTAATGATCTCGCTCGATAGTGCCGTAGTGATAATGCGGCTATTAGGCTCCGACTACTTCGTGGTTCTGGCGCTCAATCCTGAAGGTAATTTAGGCAGAGCCCGTTTTGAACTACGTAAAGCTGAGTTGCAACTCAAGAAAGAGTTTGCGGTTTAGTAAAACTTAGAATTAACAAAAGGGAAGTGCGTTAGTGCTAACCAGCAGGGCTATATTCACTCGCAAAACTACTCGATCACTCCTCCTTCGTACACTTTTCCTGATAGCGCTACCGTTAGCTGTTTTCAGCTCCGGTAGTGCTGCTTCATTAGAGGGGAAGGTCATGGAGGTCAGTGACGGCGAAGATATCGTAGTGCTCAGCCTGAGTCATATGGTGAAAATCAGGCTAATCGGAGTCGCGGCGCCTGACAAAACTCAATCTTATGCGGCTGTTGCTCGGCAACACTTGGCCGACTTGATCCTTAACAAGTTTGTCGTGGTCCGTTATTCAGCTTTGCGCGAAGGATATATCGTCGGTCAGGTATTGATGGAGAAGATGGATGTAGGCGCGCAAATGTTGAGAGATGGCGTCGGCTGGTACAACAGGTCAGATGAGACGCTGCTCGGTGAAGTTGAGCGACAAATCTACCAGGGATCGCAGGATGCGGCGCGAAACGAACGGCGTGGTCTTTGGCAAGACGAGTCACCAGTAGCTCCTTGGGATGTTCACAAAGCGCAACTCGCTGCGGTTAAGCCAGCGGCTTCGGCGCCGGCGCCGACGTATAACACCACGCGTGAACACCTCCCGCGCCTGGCGGCTTCATCACGACGAGGAACAGCAGCCGGTCTTTCAAGTGAAGACCTGATGGGTGGCGTGGTACGACCTGGTTCGATTGCCGGCAAGCCTGAAGTGAAACGGATCTCAGCGGATGGTGTCTCGGGACGTTGGTTGCGCTATCAGCCTTTAGATAAGCGTTTCTCAATCTTGGCGCCCAGCGATGCGATCGAAGTTACGACTCCTGTTCTCCTGGACGGACAAGGTGCGTCGGTAGAATTGCACGAAATCGCCGGCAGCGTTGGAACCAGTTTCTATTACGTCCTCTGGTTCAAAAGAGCGCACGAACCTGAGGCGGACGCTGATGTTGCGGCCGATCTCATGCATGGATTGCTCGAGGGAATAAATCGTTCAGCCGCACAATCCAATATTCTGGTTACCGCTACGCCGGAAAGTGTTTTGAATATCAACGGATATGGTGGGCGACAGTACAGTCTGGACGCGGGGATTTCCACCGGGACCATTCGTATCGTCTCAAAACAGATTGGTGACGAGCGTGAGCTGTTTCTGATCGGTGAAATGAATGCCGTAGGCGCCGAACCTGCGAATGCGGACTTTCTCAACTCGCTCAAGATAGGTCGAGGAGTAAGTAGTAAGCAGCAAGCAGCAGGTGGAAAGCCCCAGCCAGCAATCAGTAGCGAATAGTTGCTAGTCAGAAATATGAAGGATCATCGGCCGCTTCTTCGGGAGCGGCCTTTTGCATTGACTCATGACAGCAAGCTGATGCGATGCAGAGCAGCTCAAGGTATTCGAACGTGAGCCATCCCTCGCAAAATGATTCGTTGCCGGCGGGAGACACGACGAGGGTTCACTTGAGGATTGAAAACTGTTCGGGGATTGGGAATCATCGCTGACAAGTACGCCGCTTCGCTGGCGCTTAAAGTCGACGCCGGTTTGTGGAAATAGTGTTGGGCTGCAGCCTCGGCTCCGTAGATACCATCGCCCCACTCGATTACATTTAGGTAGATTTCGAGTATCCGTGGCTTGGTTAAGGTTCGTTCGAGGAAGATCGTCAGCAACGCCTCCTGTCCCTTGCGAAAGAAAGATCGACGGGAAGACAGATAGAGATTTTTCGCCAGTTGCTGTGAGATTGTCGAAGCTCCGCGTTTGAAATCGGGAAGGGTTGGTAACCAGTCATCGTCCTCGCCTTCTTTCTTCGCTTCCTTGGTTGCCTCGCGCATTCCTTCATCCCAGGCTTTTTGCAAAGCTTCGTAATCAAAACCATGATGCGTAAAAAAGTTTGTGTCTTCGCCGGCGAGGACTGCGCGTTGCAGGTTTGGAGATATCTTGTCTAGCGTTACCCAGGCTTGCTCCCGCTTCGGTTGCTGTCCCTTCGCTTCATCCTCATCGGCGCGAGCGTCGATAAGTGAAGTGCTCGCCGGGTTCGTGCCGCGCAAACGCCAGACGCGGATGAACATGATGGCCTCGTATAGAATCAGGCCAATCAATATTCCCAGGAATACACGCAATGAATATTTGATAATTCTGCGCATTGCTAAGAAAAGACTATTCGCGCTTCGCGCACACTGCGGGCGGGACGCCCGCGGTCCCAGCAGTTCGCTTGACTCATTGACTCCGCTCTTGCTGCCGTCTGCTCCTGCCTCCTGCTCCTGATCACCGACTCCGTTGCCTCGGATCGAGGTATTCCCGCAGGCCGTCGCCAATAAAGTTGAACGCCAACACCGTGAGTGCAATGGCTAGACCAGGAAAAATCAGGGCATGCGGCGCCGCCTGGAGAGTCGATAAATCTCTGGCCTCTTCAATCATGACTCCCCAGGAGGGGGCCGGCGGCGGCACGCCGAGACCAAGAAATGACAGTGCAGCCTCGGATAAGACGGCGCCAGCCATCCCCAAGCTCGCCTGCACAATCAGCGGCTGAATCGCGTTTGGCAAAATATGGATGAGTAGTATGCGGGCATCACTCGCTCCCAGAGCGCGAGCAGCCTGAACAAAATCATACTCGCGCACCTTCAAGACTTGTCCACGAATCAAACGCGCATAACCAACCCAACCAATAATGCACAACGCCAGGATTAACTTGTTCAATCCGGCGCCAAGAAAAGCCACCATCGCGATCGCCAGCAGCAGGCCTGGAAACGCGAGGAAGACATTAAATACGTATCCCGAAATAATTCGATCGATCCAGCCGCCGTAGTAACCCGCCAATGCGCCCAGCAGGGTTCCTACGATCGCAGATACCGCTACCACTACGATGCCGACTTTTAAAGAGATTCGGGCGCCAAATACAACGCGAGAGAAGATGTCGCGTCCGGTGGAGTCAGTGCCAAAAAAGTAATCTGATGAAGGTGGAAGATAGCGAAGGGAAAGGTTGGTCGCGCCAACATCGTGCGTCGCGATCCAAGGCGCAAGGATCGCAACGATCACTAAGATCGCTACGATAATAATTCCGATAACTGTCAACCGATTCATAATAGTTTTGAACTTAGAACTTTCAGTTTTGTTCTTAGCGCGCGAGACCTCAGCAACATCATTCAGGAAACGCGAATCCTTGGATCAAGCCAACGGTAGACCATGTCGGTCAACATATTGGCGACGATGTAAGTGATGCTAATCACCAGCACACAACCCTGAACTACACGATAGTCGCGTTTACCAATGCCGTCTTCCACGAGCAGGAGTCCCAACCCCGGCCAGCCGAAGATTTTCTCCGTAATGATGGCTCCCGCGAGTAACACACCTAACTGCAAACCAAGGATGGTGACGACGGGAATAAGTCCGTTCTTGAGAACGTGCTTGTAAACGACTTTGGTTTCGCTCAGACCCTTGGCGCGCGCGGTGCGAACGTAGTCCTCGTTTAGCTCTTCAATCACCGAAGAGCGCACCATCCGCGTCAGGATCGCCGAGAGCGCTGCCCCTAAAGTTATGGCTGGCAATATGAGATAGCTCAAGTCGAAGCGTCCCGAAGGCGGCAGCCAGTCAAGTTTGACTGCGAATAGATAAACGAGCAACGGTCCAATTACGAATCCGGGCAGACTAATGCCTACAAGTGCCACTACGGACGCGACATTGTCGATCCAGGTCCCCTTGTTCTTACCGGCGACAACACCGAGAGGAATGGCAATTAGCACGGCGATCAAAAGAGCCGCCAGCGCGAGTTCGATAGTTGCCGCGTAGCGCTCCTTTATCAAGTCGATTACCGGTCGGTCGGTCCTGAATGAGCGGCCCATATCGCCATGGAGCAGCCCAACCCAATACTCAGTGTACCGGTTCTGAGCACCGTGCCATTGAAAGTGGCGATCGCCAGAAGCATCTCTGGGAAACGAAAAGAAAAACGGCGGTTGATCGAGACCATGCCGCTCGCGAAATTGCGCAAACTGTTCGGGGGTCGCCTGCTCACCGAGGACTGAGACCGCCGGGTCGCCAGGGACGAGTTCGATTAGCAACGTCACTAAAGAGACCACTGTCCACACGACGAGCAGAAAGATCGCGAAGCGCCGCAGTACGGGAAAAAATTTGTGCTTGAAGAATGAACGCAAGCTGGCGTGTCTCGATGAAGGGGATAGACGCAATGCGCATGGATAATAGCATAGCGTGAGGTGCGGGGAAGCGTGAGTAAGAAGAACGTAGCCCGAAGGAAAACCAAGAGGAGTGCGTGGCCCCGACAACCGCGTACTCGCCAGGAAGACCCTCGGGCTGCGCTCTAATGGTTGCAAGCAATAGGCGAACCTCGCTTGCAACCAATCTCGCGTTAGACAAGCATTCTGCCTGTCACGGACAACCAGTAAAGTATGTCCAACTAATCTGGGCGTGTACCGAGATGCAACGCCGCAATTCCACCAGTCAAATTCTGGTAACCCACTTCGGCAAAACCCGCCGCCCTCATCATCGTCGCCAGCGTTTCCTGATCTGGAAAGCGCGCGACCGAATCGGGAAGATATTCATATGCGCTCTTCGAACCGCTAATCCAACCACCAAACAGCGGCAGCAACCTCGTAAAATAAATTCTGAAAAGTGACCGCAGAACAAATGCTTTTGGCTGCGAGAATTCCAATACCGCAACCTTGCCACCCGGTTTCAATACTCTCAGCAGTTCACTCAACCCCGCTTCCACGCTACTGAGGTTCCTTAACCCAAACGCTATCGTTGCTGCATCGAAGGAACAATCTCGAAAAGGAAGAACCAGCGCGTCGCCTTCAACGAAGGGAATGGTGGAATCCGACTTGGCTGCCTTCGACGCCGCTAAATCAAGCATGGGCCGGCAAAAATCTAGACCCACAATTCGTGCCCGGCCACTTTCAAAGAGCGTGAGCGACAAATCACCTGTGCCGCAAGCCACATCGAGAATTCGTCCTTCGCTATTTGAAAGCGTAGCGAAGAGTGATTTTGCAACCAGTCGCCGCCATCGCTTATCGATGTTGCCCGAGAGCAGGTGATTTAAAAGATCGTAACGAGCGGCGATGGTCGCAAACATCTCGCGAACGCGATGCGCATGCTCGTTTGTCGTTGCGCTTTCTTCAGACACAGTTAACCGGAGTTGAGTGTTGATATGGTTGCAGGTAGATTGCGAATGATTTGTGATTGCTATGGTTTGGCTGGAGATCTAATCGGAGGTTTCGAGGCTGAGTCTGGTTTTGGTTGAGATCCAGGCTTCAGATCTTTCGCTGGCGCGATCTCGCCGAGGACCTCTACTTTTCCATAGCGTTCGATCTGCGCTTTAACAACGGCAGAATCTCCAAGAACGACTGACGCGAAGGCGCCATCACGAAACAGCCGCGTTGCGACCCGCTGCAGGTCGCCGGCCGTAACGCCGCTCAACACGCGCATTCGTTCCGCGACTGAGGCCAACGCGTAAGTGTCGCCATCAAGCCAGGCATCAGCGATCCCGTCTGGTTTAGCAAGACTGTTCGTAGACTGAATGATCAACTCGTTCCGGGCTTGTTCTAATTCGGCGCCAGTAACTGGAGAACTTGCGAGAGATTGCAGGGTTTCTTTAGCAGACGCGAGGGCCTTTCCCGCCAGAACACTGTCAACGCTGGCTCCCATGACAAAAATTCCAGGCAAAGCGAAAGCGTTATGTCTGACATACATAGGACTGCGCCCAAGTTCAGGAAGGAGTTTCGTCCACCTTTGGCGGGCCAGGATTGCTAAGACAGCTGCTGCTGGTGCGTCGGCGTCCTCTCGACTCACGCCACGAACTGCTAAGCGGATCTCAGCGCTTTGATCCGCGGGGGCATTGATAAGCAACGTGCGCGCATCTGGCGCCGACGGCTGTTTGAAAGTTGCCGGAACCACCTCTTCGCTCTTTCGCCAAACTCCTATTAGTTGCCGCAACACCCGCATTGCTCGATTGTTTTCAACGCCGCCAATAACTGTGAGCGTGGCATTGTTTGGGTTCAGGAATCGTTCCCTTGCAAGCATCAGGTCAGCCTTCTCGATCCGTTCGAGCGATTCGACAGTTCCTCCCGAAGGCCGCCCGTAGGGAAAGTCTCCAAACAAACGTGTGGCGATAGCTCTATCAGCTAACATCGTTGGCGAGATCGCGGTATCTTTCAAAACCTTGATGCGTCCTTCGCGAACCTTTGCAAAGTTTTCGGGGGTCAACTGCGTGGTGACTATCGCTGTTCGGAGAATCTCGACGATGCGTTCAAACTCTTGAGCCCGGCCTTGCATTGTGATCGTCAACGAATCGTAATCCGTGTTTACGTTCAGCTGACCCTGCATATCCTTAAAGTATTCGCGTGAGCTCGGATCGGGAAACAAAATGTCGCCGAGGAGTGCCATGCTCCCGGTTTTGCCTGCAAGGTCGAAAGCTGCGCCGCTGTGAACACGAAGCTTTATTAAAACGTCCTGATCTCCCGGTCTCGACCAGACCATGACTCGGAGGCCATTGAGCAGCCGAGCGTGCCCGGGTTCCATTGGCACTTGCGCGGAAATCGGTTCAACCGAGGCGTGAATCAACCCCAGGCAGCACGCAGTCAGTACCACTCTTCTCAGAAAACTCATCAAAGCTATTGTGTTCATAAGTCTTGCCGGGCGGGAGCGCCGATAGTTCTTACACAAATTCGGATACATTGCAGGAGAGCAAACATCTTAGATGCGAGATATTTAGTCGTCAACCGTTTGGCTTCTTAATGCATCCAACGCGTTGGTTTGACCATTAATGACCGCCCGGTGGGGTCTGTATTATGAAAATCCGCCGCCGGTGGCGACAGTTTCCCAAGTAAGTCTGGTGGAAATGGGCCCGAAGAAACCTGAAGTTGAGGGAAGGGCGTATCTTTTGGCCGTTTGTGGGTAATAATAGTAGGAAGCGATTCCTGCAGAATCGAGTGCCGATTGCCAGACAGAGAAACAGAGGAAGTTTTGCTTGCAAGGGCAGGAGCTGGTGACCCGGCAGCTTTCATGCGGTTATACGAAAGGCATCGAACCGGAATTTTTCGGTTCTCGTATAGACTTTCAGGGTCAGTCGAGGAAGCTGAGGACATTACGCATGACTGCTTCCTGAGTTTGATAAGGAAACCTGAGAACTTCCGGCCGGGGCGCGCAGCGCTTCGCACCTATCTACTTGCGGCGGCACGCAATCTTTGGTTGAAACAACTGAGGGTCTCGAGCAGGGAGTCCGCGGTGGATGAGTACGAAGAGGGGCAGTTCATCTCGGCGGATAGAGAACCTCTCGATCGTCTACTTGACGATGAGTTGTCTGAGACGGTGCGGGCAGCAATTTCGAGTCTCCCGCCTTTGCAGAAGGAAGCTCTGGTGTTGTTTGAGTATGAAGGTTTGGCGCTTAGCGAGATTGCGGGGATTATCGGCACTGACGTTGGCGCCGTGAAGTCTCGGTTATATCGGGCCAGAGAAGCGCTAAGAGCGCTGCTCCGGCCTTACCTGGAGACCAGTCGGGAATTGAATACTAGTAAGGAAATTGTTACTTTGGAGCGGGCTTGAAATGAGCACCATTGGACCTGAAGGGTCGAACGAAAACTTTGTTTCGGAAGACGAGCTCAAGAGTTTGCTCGAGCGCTGGATTGCTCCCCAGCCCTCAAAAACTCTCGATCAGCGGGTAGCAAACAGTTATCATAGGGAGATGGGAAGCGCAGGCGCGGTAAGCGCAGCGGCACAGTTCCCCCAAAGCCAAAACGAGGTAGTCAAGATGAAGTTTTGTTCGACATGCAAGGAAGAGTTCGCGGACAAGTTTGGTTTCTGTCCTGTGGATGGAACTCCTCTGGATATGCTTGTCTCGAAAGCGCAAGACAACTCGGATAGTTTCGCGAGTGCCGGCGCTCCGAAAGCGAATGTTTCCAGTGCAAACGTTCCAGTTGAGCCACTCGATATCGGTGAACCGGTGATGGCGGGTGCAATGGCGCTGGTGCGGCGTGGTGAGTTGCATCTGACGATCATCGACGATGCAGGCCTGGTCGGCAGACTGGCCAAGGAAGTGTCGGATGTGGCCCACCAGTATCAACTAACCTGGCCGGAGTTCAAACGGGATCCATTCGGATTCACCAAGCGATCGCTGGTTGGTTACGGGCAGATGGCGTCTAAGTTCTTTGGTAATCGAAATATCATCGCCGGTCTAATCGTTGCGGTAATCGCGATGGTAGCCCTGGTTGGCATCATGGCTTTGCTTGATCGTGCTCAACCTGGCGGCATCTCGCGAAGCGGATTTGTCACGTTTGCGGCCATAGCACTAGTGATACTCGCCGGAATTTTCATTACCTGGCTTGGCAAAAGCCGCAGTGGCGCGGTTTTGGGCGCACCCGAGGGTGAGTCAAACAACGCGGTGCTCGGGATGGTCGTCGCCTTTTCGTTTTTCCTTGTTTTGGTTGGCGGCGGTGTCCTTTTTAATGTCTGGCAAAAGAGAGAGGCGAGACAGCAGGCGACCGAACAGCTCGTCGTCGAGAACTTCATCGACATTCCAACCGACCAGCCGACGCCTGAAGAAGGCCCTGCGGGTTTGAACAAAGGCAAGGGAGGCGGCAGCAAGCCTAAACAAGAGAAGCCGGGCGGCGGCGGCGGCGGCGGACGCGAAGAGCAAAAACCCGCTTCATTTGGTAAGACGCCACAAGCTTCGCTGACCGTTCCGCCGATTGTTGCACCTGATCCGCATCCGCCGACGATAAAGAATCCCGTACTGCCAGTGGCGGCAACCCTGGTCGGGGATCCGATGCTGATTCCGCCTGATGCTCGCAACCTCCAGTACGGCGATCCGAAGTCAAAGAGCACCGATCCATCGTCAGGTCCGGGAACGGGCAACGGCATTGGCACCGGTACCGGCGCTGGTATCGGCTCTGGTGAAGGAGGCGGTCTTGGTCCCGGCCGTGGCGGCAATACTGGCGGCGGCGACTATCATGAGGGTGGTGGCGGACCCGGCGGCGGCGGTGGCGGTGATTACAACAGGACGTTTAGTCCCAAGGAAGTTACTCAAAAGGCCCGCGTGATTTCTAAGCCAGAACCTCAATACACCGAAGAGGCGCGAAAGAATCAGGTAACAGGTACGGTGATCTTGCGCGCGATCTTCAGTTCCAGTGGCCAGGTTACGAATATCAGCGCTCGAGCCGGCTTGCCGTATGGGCTAACGGAACGAGCGATCGCTGCAGCGCGTCAGATCAAGTTCACTCCAGCCACCAAGGATGGACATCCGGTCTCGATGTATATCCAACTGGAATACAACTTCAACCTTTATTAAGAATCGTTCAGGTGAAATAGTTAGGGCGCCGATTGAATCGATCGGCGCCCTTTCTTTATGTCCGATAACTTTACCTTGCATCATTCAAGCTAAAGCGGAAATGTTTCGATCAAGCATTCAGTCGTTCAACAAAGCGCCTGATTCGAATCACGCCTTCTTCCAACTGTTCCCCCGACGTCGCATAAGAAATTCTCAAGTAGCCTTCAGCGCCGAATGCAGCGCCATCAGTAACCACCGTATGTTCTTCGCTGAGAAGTCGAGCCGAGAATTCCGCCGAAGTTTTCACTTTGCCGCCCAAACATTCTCGTACACTTGGAAACGCATAAAAAGCGCCTTCGGGTTCATTGCAACTAAGCCGAGGAATTGTCCGTAGCGCGTGGAGTAGCCAGGCTCTTCGCGCTGTATACTCCGCCAACATTTTCGCTACCGATTCCTGAGGCCCGGTCAGCGCCTCGACGGCCGCGCTTTGCGCCATTGAATTCACGTTGCTGGTTGAATGTCCCTGAACCTTTAGCATTTCGCGAGTCCACTCGCGAGATGCCAACGCGTAACCGACGCGCCAGCCAGTCATCGCATATGTTTTTGAAAAAGATCCAGCAATGCAAAGGCGGGCTCGCAATTCGGCGGGCAGGCTGGCCGCGCTGAAGACTTCGGCAGGCGGATAGACAAACCGCAAGTAACATTCGTCAGTAATAACGTAGATGTCGCGTTCAGCCAACAGTTCCATGATTCTCTGAAACTCTGCCGGTGGAATAACGCGGCCGGAAGGGTTGCAAGGTGAATTGAGGATAATGAGTTTAGTTCGCGGCGTGATCGCTCGCTCTACCTGCTCCGCGCTCAAGACAAAACCGGTTTCTTCAGTCTCGATAAAGACTGGAACTCCGCCCGCGAAAATCACAACCTCGGGAAACGTTACCCAATAAGGTTTCGCCATTAATACTTCATCGCCGGGATTGATCAGGCTTACAACCGCATTAAAGATTGCTTGCTTGCCGCCCGAAGTGGACATCACTTCGTTGCGTTCGTAGTTTGCGGCAAACGTGCCTGCGTAGAAATCAATAATCGCTTGCTGCAGCGCGCGCGTGCCGCCGGTAGCTGTGTACTTCGTCTTGCCGGTCCACATAGCTTCCTCGGCCGCGCGCTTGATGTTGTCGGGTGTGTCAAAGTCTGGTTCGCCGGCGCCGAAGTCGACGACGTTAGCGCCTTCAGCGCGCAACGTCTCAGCCGCTTGCATCGCGGCAAGAGTTGATGAGGCCTGCATCCGGGCGACATTGTCAGACGCTTGAAAGTGCGCAGCTGCGGGTTTAGTGGTCATCAATTTCCTTGTGAGTCCTCAATTGTTCTGCTCAAGGCTTGCTTAACTTTGGTTCACTTTCTCTTTCATGCGCTCTTCAACCAGGGCGGGAACCAGTCCCTTCAACTCCCCACCGAGTTGGAACACTTCCTTCACCAGTCGCGAGCTGACGTAAGAATAAGTTTCAGCCGGCATCATGAACACAGTTTCTATGCTTGGTTCCAGCCTCCGGTTCATCAAGGCCATCTGCAATTCGTACTCATAGTCTGAAATCGCTCTGATGCCTCGCACAATGGCATGCGCTTCTTGCGCGAGAGCATAGTGAACCAGCAGCCCCTCGAAATCGTCTACCCGCAACACGCAATTGGGCTGCTTGATTGTCTTCAGCACTTGCTCAAGCATGTCGCGACGCTCTTCGATCGAAAAAAACGGTCGCTTGTCCGGATTTACGAGAATGGCAATGATTATCTCGTCGAAAAGTTTGCAGCCGCGCTCGATAATGTCGAGATGACCGTTGGTAATCGGGTCGAATGAACCAGGGTAGATGGCGCGCCGCATGGATAGGGATGGTAATGGGTAAACCGCAAATGGTAAATAGGAAACGATGAGTGTAACGCAATCTGCTCGATTCCGATGGTCGTGATTCTCAACTGAGTGGCGACCCGGCCTCAAACTAATCGTTTGCCTTACGAGCTCTACGCGCAAAAACCTTATTGCTAAGCGCGCCGAAAAGGAGTATGAAGTTCGCATCTAACGGACCGTTTAGATCTCCAACTCGGCAACTCAAACTGTTTCTCACAATCGCGATAGGGAGAATCCCCAATGACTAGAAAAAAGAAAGGTGTTACACGCAGGCGCTTCCTGGAACAGGTAGGTATCGCAGGAGGATCGGCCGCGCTCTATGAAACGATGACTGCGCTCGGGCTGATTCATCTTCCCGAAGCATGGGCTGGCCCACCGGAAATCCCTCAGGGCGGCGGGAAGTCGGTTGTGATCCTGGGCGCCGGAATCGCCGGGCTTACCGCTGCTTACGAACTGACGCGCGCCAACTACAACTGCAAAATTATCGAATTGACCGAGCGCCCCGGCGGGCGTAATCACACTGCGCGGCGAGGGACAGTGCTGAAAGAAGTGAACGAGAGCGGAGTTGTGACCGAACAGGTCTGCAACTTCGACGAAGGTCTCTATCTGAATCTCGGCCCGGGCCGTCTCCCTTATCACCATCGCAGAGTGCTTCACTACTGCAATGAACTTGGAGTGGCCCTTGAAGTTTATGTCATGGAGACCATGGCTAACCTATTTCAGAGCGATAAGGCCTTCGGCGGCAAAGCACAAATAAGGCGACGCATCGCGTACGACACGCAGGGCTACATCGCCGAGATGTTGGCGAAAGCAGTGAATCAAAATGCACTCAACGCCGAGCTCGATGCCGCAGACCGCGACAACCTCCTCTGTCTCCTAAAAAACTTCGGCGACCTGGGTCAGAACGATCTCTGCGCCAAGTGCGGACAGAACCGGTGCAACAAGTGCAACTTGAGTTGTGATGCCTGCATAAGCTGCAGCAAACAGTGCGTTGCATGTTTCCGCTATACCGGCTCGACTCGCGATGGTTGTGAAATAACTGTTCAGCAGCCCTGCGAGCCTGGACCGACGCTGCCGCTGAAGGAACTTCTCAGTTCGGAGTTCTGGCGCTTCCGCTTCTATCAGTCCTTTGAATACGAGTGGCAACCGACGCTCTTTCAACCAGTGGGCGGCATGGACAAGATCATTGATGGCTTTGTCGGCAAGGTTGGCTCGCTCATTCAGTACAACACCAAGGTGCTGGACATCCAGATTAGCAACGATGGCGTAAAGGTCGTTACCGAATACGGCGGAAAGCAGAGCACCATCACGGCGGACTACTGCATCAGCAACATCCCGTTGCCGCTGCTCGCAAAGATCGACAATAACTTCGATCCTGGTTTCGATGATGCGGTTAAGCAGTGTAAGTATGATCCGACCTGCAAGCTCGGCTGGCAGGCCAATCAACGCTTCTGGGAAAACGACAAAAACCAGATCTACGGCGGCATCAGTTATACCGACGATTCGATCACGCAGATGTGGTATCCGTCGTATGACTACTTCACGAAAAATGGGACGCTGACCGGCGTCTACAATTACGATCAGAATGCCATCGACTTCGGCAACTTGGATCTATCGGACCGAATCCGCAATGCGCGACGAGGTGCTATCAAGTTTCACCCGGAGTTTGCCGACGAGCGCGTTGTGCCCTCGGACAAGGCCATCTCCATAGCCTGGCAAAACATTCCGAGCGAAGGCGGCGGCTGGGCCAATTGGGATCCGAATAGCACGATCCACGCGAAGGCTTACTCGCGGTTGCTGGCTCCGGACCGGCGCTTTTACGTCACCGGCGATCAAGTTTCGCAACTGCCGGGTTGGCAGGAAGGCGCGATGATGTCGGCCCAGCATGTCGTTGAGCAGATAGGCGGCAGACGACTGAAGACTGTGCCACGGATCCTACACGCGCCCAACACGCGCCGGCTGATTCAGGGTCGCAGTTAGCGTCGGCGGGTTTAGTTGGCAGCGAGGGATCCATTCGTTGGGTGGATCCCTCAACCTGGCAAACATCGCACGCAAGTTTTGTTGTAACTCCTTCAGAGACTACCCACCCCATGTGGGTTGTCCCCTCTGTTATGCGGTAGTAAAATTAACGCCAACTAGGGAAGTAATCATGGTTCAGACAATCCCTTCACCGCCAGAAACAATCGCGACGTGGCTCGCCCTTGACCTTACGAGTATCCGCTTGACTCATCAACAGTTTCGGCAAGTTTGCCGCGACAATCCAGACCTGCGTCTAGAGTTAACGTCAAGTGGGGGCCTAATGGTCATGCCGCCAGCTGGATCGAGAACTGGGCATCGCAACTCTAATCTGACTCAACAACTGGGTACATGGGCTAAGAAAGACAACACGGGTATGGCCTTTGATTCCTCCGCCGGCTTTACTCTTCCTAACGAAGCAGTGCTATCTCCCGATGTTTCATGGGTCAGACGAGAGAGATGGGACGCTCTCAAAGAAGATGAACAGGAAGGTTTCGCTCCGTTATGTCCCGACTTCGTAATCGAACTGAGGTCTCATTGGAATACGCTGAAAGCGCAACAGCAGAAAATGCAAGAGTACCTTGATAACGGGACGCAGTTGGGCTGGTTGATCGATCCGGGTGAGCGGCGTGTTTACATCTATCGTCCCGGCGAACAGGTTGAAGTGCTCACGGATCTAGCGATGGTATCCGCTGAACCCGTCCTTAAGGGATTCGTGTTGCACTTAGCTGAGTTATGGTGAGGAGTCTGCGCGGATAGTGTGGGGTTCAGTGTTGCTTGTGGAACGTAAGTGGGGCGCCCTAAAATTTGAGCTCGCTAGTCGGGTGCAACGTTGACGAGTCCACAGATTCAACTAGCGAATAGCGCACACTGTCTCAGGACAATCCTGCTTGACAGTACAGGATCGCGATGTTTCAATAACGTCCGAACAAACGTGGTGAGTTAAGGCGACTTGCGGCCACGTAAAACAAACGGCTAAACAGCTCGGCGAGTCTTTCCCGTAGAGACTAATCGAATAGGCTTTGTAGGAAAGCCCCGCGTTGTTTGGCGCGGGGCTTTCGTCTTGGTGAATAGTAAATCGTGAATCGTAAATAGAAGAGGCCCGCGCTTGTTGCCTCGCCCTTGCGATTCATCCGAAGTTTCCGGTTATTACTATTCACCATTTACGATTTACTATTTTTACTTGCATGACTACCTTTCTCGACACCTTAAAGGAACGCATCGTTGTCTTTGACGGCGCGATGGGGACCAACCTGCAGGTCCAAAACCTCACGCTCGAAGATTTTGGTGGATTGCTCTTTGAGGGCTGCAACGAAAACTTGCTCATTACCAGGCCCGACGCTGTCGAAAACGTTCACGTCGCGTTTCTTGATGTTGGCTGCGACGTAATCGAAACCAATTCCTTCAACGGCACGCCCGTCGATTTTGCCGAGTATGACATTGGCGACAAGGCGTATGACATGAACGTGCTTGCCGCCAGTTTGGCGAAGCGCATCGCTTCTGATTACTCGACTAAAGACAAGCCGCGTTGGGTAGCAGGTTCGATGGGTCCGGGGCGCAAGCTGCCGACGCTTGGTCACATCACATTTGCTGATCTCCGCGCCGCCTATGCAGAACAAGTGCGCGGTCTCCTTGATGGCGGTGCGGATTTGTTGATTGTTGAAACCTGTCAGGACTTGCTGCAAACGAAGGCGGCGCTGGCGGCCATCTTCAGTCACTTTGAAAAAAACCGCATTCGCGTTCCCGTAATCGCTCAAGTCACAATTGAATTATTTGGGACGATGTTGAACGGCACTGAGATCGGCGCAGCGTTAACAGCTCTCGCGCCGTTTCCAATAGACGTCATCGGTATGAACTGCGGCACCGGCCCGCGTCACATGACCGAAAGCATCCGCTATCTTTGCGAGAATGCGCCGCTGCCTATTTCAGTTCTACCGAACGCCGGCTTGCCTTCAGTTGTCGACGGCAAGATGCACTACGACGAGACTCCTGAAACTTTCACGAACCAGATAATCCACTTTGCTACTGACTTTGGCATCAACGTCACGGGTGGCTGCTGCGGCACCACGCCCGCGCACCTGAAGTTGGTGGTCGAAGCCATGCAGCGCATCACTCCAAAAGCGCGTGACGTCAAACTTGTGCCCGCCGCTTCGTCCATCTATTTCCAGCAGCCTTATGTTCAGGACGCATCGTTCCTGATTGTTGGCGAGCGAGTGAACGCCAGTGGCTCTAAGAAAATGCGCGACCTGCTTAACGGGGAAAACTGGGACGGCCTGGTCGCCCTCGCTAAGGAGCAGGAGCGCGAGGGCGCGCATGTGCTCGACGTGAACGTCGACTTCGTCGGACGCAACGGCGAAAAAGACATGCATGAACTCGCCTCGCGTTTGGTGACGAACATAAAGCTACCGCTGATGTTTGACTCAACCGAGTGGGAAAAAATGGAGGCAGGTCTCCAGCACGCCGGTGGCAAGAGCATTCTGAATTCGACTAACTACGAAGACGGTGTGCCTCGCTTCGCGAAGGTAATCGGGCTAGCGAAAGCTTATGGCGCCAGCGTTGTAATCGGAACGATTGATGAAGAGGGAATGGCGCGCACTGCCGATGGAAAGTTTGCAATTGCCAAACGTGCTTACGACCAGGCGACTGGTGAGTTGGATTATCCCGCGAGCGATATTTTCTTCGATTCACTTGCGTTACCAATTTCCACCGGCATCGAAGAAGATCGCCGCAACGCGCTCGAGACGATCGAGGGAATTCGCCGCATTAAGAAAGAGCTTCCCGGTTGTTTCACGATTCTTGGAGTCTCAAACATTTCTTTCGGGCTGAATCCTGCTTCCCGTGTTGTGTTGAATTCAGTATTTCTGCACGACGCAGTTGAAGCCGGTCTGGACGCCGCCATCGTCAACGCCAGCAAGATTGAGCCCTTGAATCGAATCGGTGAGCAGGCGCTGAAGGTCGCGCGCGATTTGATTTACGACCGGCGCGAGTTTGCCGGCGATGTATGTACTTACGATCCGCTGACCGCTTTTACGACGTTGTTTGAAAACGTCAAAGCCAAGACAGCAAAGAAAGCATCGAAGGGCGCAACCGTAGAGGAACGTCTTAAGAATCACATCATTGACGGCGAAAAGATCGGTTTGGAAGCTGAGCTAACCACGGCCCTCCAAACACATCCGGCGCTCGACATCATCAACAACATCCTGCTGGATGGCATGAAGGTAGTTGGCGAGCTCTTCGGCAGCGGACAGATGCAGTTGCCGTTTGTTTTGCAGTCTGCCGAAGCAATGAAAGCAGCGGTGCGTTTCCTGGAGCCCTTCATGGAGAAGAAGGGTGGAGCTACCGCGAAGGGCACGTTAGTTTTGGCGACCGTGAAAGGCGATGTGCATGACATCGGCAAGAATCTGGTCGACATCATCCTGACCAACAACGGTTACAAGGTTATCAACCTGGGCATCAAGCAACCGATCGATGCCATTCTTCAAGCACAGGAAGAACATAAGGCCGACGCGGTCGGGATGAGTGGCTTGCTCGTAAAGTCCACCTTGATCATGAAGGACAACCTCGACCTCATGAACGAGCGCGGCATTACAGTCCCGGTGATTCTTGGCGGGGCAGCCTTGACTCGTCGTTATGTCGACGAGGATCTGAAGTCAATTTATAAGGGCAGTCTTTATTACGCAGGCGATGCGTTTGCGGGCCTTCACACGATGGACAGACTGGTCGGCGGCAATGGCGGGCAGGTCCACACAAGTGACTTTGCAAAAGCCGCAGTGGCTGCAGGCGACGGCGCGGAAGCTCCGGAGGACGTGGAAGATCGTGTTGGTGAAGAAGCAAAGCTCGGTATCGGCAAACGTGTTAAGCCGCGTGGGGCACAGCCGGCGGGCGACACAACCCACACCACTCGATCAGGAATAAGCGCCGATGTCTCGATCCCAAAAGCTCCCTTCTATGGTTCGCGAGTTGTTGAAGATATTTCGCTTGACGATGTGTTCTCGTTTGTAAATGAGACCGCGCTATTCAAAGGACAGTGGCAGTTCAAGCAGGGAAAACGACCGGCGGACGAGTATGAAGCCTTAGTACGTGACAAAGTCCGTCCGATTTATGAGGAGTTGAAGGAACGAAGCAAGCGTGAGCAACTGCTACAGCCGCGCGTGGTGTACGGATACTTTGCGGCGCAATCGTCTGGCAACGATCTGATTATTTATGACGACGACGAGAGAACCGAGCGAATGCGTTTCACCTTCCCGCGCCAACCGTCGGGAAAGAATCTTTGCCTGGCGGATTTCTTCGCTGCGAAAGATTCCGGACGCGTTGATGTCGTGGCTTTCCATCTGGTGACGATGGGCGGCCGCGCGACAGAATATTCGCAGCAGTTGTTTAAGTCAGATAACTATGCGGAGTATCTCTATTTCCACGGGCTTAGTGTAGAAGGAGCGGAAGCTTTGGCGGAACTGTGGCACAAGCGGATTCGCCACGAGCTCGGCATTGCCGGCGAGGATGCTGCGAACGTGCGGAAGCTATTTCAACAGCGCTACCAGGGCTCGCGTTTTAGTTTTGGTTATCCGGCGTGTCCAAACCTCGAAGATCAGTCTAAGCTGTTTGAGTTGTTGGAACCATCGCGTATCGGGGTCGAATTAACGGAAGAGTTTCAGCTTGATCCGGAACAATCGACCTCGGCGATCATTGTCCATCACCCGGAAGCGAAATACTTTTCAATCGAATAAGCTAGTCAAGAGTCCAATGTCCAAAGTCCAAAGTCCTGAAC
The DNA here is from genome assembly GCA_036009765.1 of Pyrinomonadaceae bacterium. Lineage (GTDB taxonomy): Bacteria > Acidobacteriota > Blastocatellia > Pyrinomonadales > Pyrinomonadaceae > PSRF01. The sequence continues at coordinate 28,581 of DASYLB010000043.1, forward strand.
CTCGCGTCGCCTTAGAGAATGCGACCGGGCAGAAGTCAGACTTTGGACTTTCGCCTTTGGACATTGGACGGCTCTTGCCCGCGCCCGATGAGTTCGCCGTACTTAGGCCATTCGAGCGCTCAGTTTTCCGTTTCACCCATCGCATGAACCAGGGAAACTGGAAACGTGTTTGGACGTGGTGCCAAAGCGTTTTCGGAGCCGGTTGGATTCATATAGCCACTTACAACCTCATGCAGGTTTACGGTCTGGAAAATATTGCAGCCGCTTCAAGAGATCGACCAATACTCATCGCCGCAAATCACCGCTCATTTTTTGACATGTATGTAGTATCGACCACGCTCTTCCGTCACACTTCCTGGCGTAAACAACTTTTCTTCCCGGTGCGCGGGCGGTTCTTTTATGACTCGTTGCTCGGACTGTTCGTGAATTTCGTGATGGGTTGGTGGTCAATGTATCCGCCGTTCTTCGCCTCAGGCGACAAGCCGATCATTGAGAAACGCGCGTTTGACAAGTATTCGTTTCGCCTATTGACTGAGCTTTGCAGGAATGGTGGCGGCAATGTGATCGGCTTTCATCCCGAGGGCACGCGCAACAAAGGCTCGGATCCATATTCGTACTTGCCCTCGCAGCCGGGAATAGGAAAGCTGATCAAGGACGCAGCGCCGCAAGTTATCCCGGTTTTTGTGGCCGGGTTGGGAAACGATCTTCCGAAGCAAGTGCTGGGTAACTGGCGGGGCGGCGAAAAGATTCGGATTCACTTCGGGCCCCAACTGGATCTAACTGAGTATCTGGCAAAAAAAGATCAAGCGCGCACTTACGTCGAGATTTCGAAGTTTGTCATGAGCAAGATTGCGGAACTCGGTGAGGCAGATCGTCGCCTGCAGTTGAGTGATAGATGACGAAAGAGCGGGGGCAAGCCCGCCTTCCTGACCGTGAGGCTATCAGGTTGAGCGATAGCTCTAGCTTGAAGGCCGTTCATCACTGATTTGCGACTCAAGCTCACTAAGCTCGAGGTCAGGAAGGCGGGCTTGCCCCCGCTCTTAGTCTCCTCAGTGATAGATCAAAATAGATCAAAAGATGCTTCCCGTTGTCATCGTCAATCCTGAGTCCGCCGGCGGCGCTACCCGCGACGCCTGGCCGCGCATCGCCAGTGATCTCAGTACCCATTTCGGATCATTTACCCCGCAATTCACCAGACGAACGGGCGAGGGAATCGAACTCGCCGCGAATGCCGCGCGCAAGGGGACGAAACTGATTATTGCCTGCGGCGGCGATGGAACAATCTCCGAGGTGGCAAACGGGATCCTGTCAGTTGATAGTGATTCCGAATTGGGCATACTTCCGAGCGGCACCGGCGGGGACTTTCGTCGAACACTCAACATACCCAATCGTGTCGCTGGCGCCGCCAGAATTCTACGCGATGGACAGACTCGACTTATTGACGTCGGCAAGATCACATTTACCAACAGCGACGGTGAACTTGCATCACGCTACTTCCTGGGTGTGGCTTCATTTGGGATGAGTGCCGACGTGATTGCGCGGGTGAAGGAAGGTGGTCCCGATTGGTTGCCGACTAAAGGACCCAAGTGGCTAACCGGCCGCCTCTCGTTTGCCGTCGCCATGTTGCAAACTGCCGCGAAAAAATCGGCGACTCGGGTGGTAGTGCAACTTGACGACGATCCGGCGCGCCACATGACAGTGGCAAATCTTTGTATCGCAAACGCACGCTATTTCGGAGGCGGCATGAAGATCGCGCCGAACGCCAAGCTCGCCGATGGAAAGTTTGACGTAATCAGCGTTGGTGACCTGGGCGCGGCGAGAATTTTGGCAAACGCGCCACGGTTGTATGCGGGCGCGCATCTCAGCATGGCTGAAGTAGGGCATGCTCTGGCTGTCAAAGTGAATGCTCGTTCTGCTGACAGCGAGAGTATTGAGGTCGAAGCTGATGGTGAAATACCCGGCCACCTTCCGGCGACATTTCAATTGCTACCGAAAGCGCTGCGGGTTCGTTGTCCGAAGAAGGATTAGCGACAGCGAGAATACTTCTTGCCAGTAAATTGAAAAAAAGGTTATAAATAGCGCACCGGAGCCCTTTTTATATGATTTGATTGGCGCGGCGCTCTTCATGTATAGACGAATACTTGTGATGGCGCAGAGAGTGTTCCCTGCAATGCGGGGACTTGTATAGTTAGCACTCGATTGCAGCGTTGAAGTGTGTAAGTGCTGAGTTTAGCTGACGGAGGATTCGCATAGTGGATAGTCCGCTCGATCCAGAGCGTTCCCCAAATAGCACCACGAGCGTTCAGCCAGGTGACCCGGCTGTGGCGCCTGCGGCACCAAAGCCGCCGCCCGCCAGGCCAGCTGCCAAGCCCGCTGGTGCAGTGGTTGAAAGCACACCCGAACCTGCCGTCAATAAAATGCGGCGCCGGATTGTCTGGTCAAGCGTCGCCATTTTTCTGATTACTGACTTCCTGATGTTCCTGCGGTTTTTCCTGCCGCGATCTATTCTCGAGCCGTCCAGCAAGTTTTCGGTCGGTTTTCCGTCAGACTATGCCTTAGGTGTTGATACCAAGTGGCAGCAGCAATATCGCATCTGGGTAGACAAGACTTCCGATCGCATTTTTGTGATTTACGCCCGCTGCACGCATCTTGGTTGCACACCGGATTGGAAAGCAAGCGAGAACAAGTTTAAGTGTCCCTGCCACGGCAGCGGCTATGACAGTGAAGCGATTAACTTTGAAGGTCCGGCGCCGCGGCCAATGGATCGCGCCCACGTTGAGCTCGATGCTGAGGGACAAATCGTGGTTGACATAGCCAAGTTATACAAGTGGCCAAAAGGCGAGAAGAACGAGTTCAACGATCCTGGCGCGTATATCCCACTGTAATTCGGTTTGCCGGCTTCGCGAGGTGCGAAAGACTAGATGGACGAGAATCCTGAGAAGAAGGAAACGAAGCAGTTAACTGGCGACGAAAAAGCCAGCGCCGGCCTTATCGAAAAAGTTAAGGAAGGCACCACTGCGGTTACCAAACGCGCAATCGACGAGGCGAAGGAGTACAAGGACGTCCAGGAGACGCAGCTATGGAAGTCGATCTTTCGCGTCTCGCACGATCGTTCCGATCCGCGCAATCGGTCCCTGGCAGTTCTTTCAAACGTTTTCCTTCACCTCCATCCAGCGAAGATCAATCGTGATGCAGTGCGCTACCAGTACACCTGGGGCATGGGCGGCATTACATTCTACCTGTTCATAGTGCTGACGTTCACGGGCGTGCTCCTGATGTTTTATTACCACCCGACGAAGGTTGACGCGTTTCGCGACATTCTTTATCTCGAGCACGACGTTCCCTTCGGTAAGTTGCTGCGGAACATGCACCGTTGGGCGGCGCACTTAATGGTGATCACTACCTGGCTGCACATGTTTCGGGTAGTGCTCACTGGTTCATACAAGCGACCGCGCGAATTTAACTGGGGCGTGGGCGTGGTGCTGCTGGTGTTGACCCTGCTGCTTTCGTTCACCGGATACCTCCTGCCTGACGATCAACTTGGATTCTGGGCGGTGACGGTGGGAACGAACATGGCGCGCGCGACTCCCATGTTTGGTTCCGAAGGCCCGTTTGGTGTCCAGCTTGGCATGACTCCTTTTAATGACGTTCGCTTTGGATTGCTCGGCGGATCGATTGTCGATGCTAATGCCTTACTGCGTTCATACATCTGGCACTGCATTGGTATTCCACTTGTCGCTTCGATTTTTATGGCCGTGCACTTCTGGCGCATCCGGAAAGACGGCGGCATCTCCGGGCCGGCGCCGGTTATGCTTGAGTCGGAAATGAAAGCGGTTAAAAAGAAGTAGACCCGGTGTGAGAGAGTCTTAGATGGCGAAACTTAGACTGAGCAAAGGTAGACTGATAACCCTGGGCGTGGTTGCGCTCCTGGTGGTGCTCGCTATTATTTTTGTTCAAGACTGGCACCAGCTCTGGATTATTTCGTCCGCGCCTGACAACGTGCCCATCGTGGCCATGCTCTTCCTCGTGCCGTTCTTTACCTGGCTCGGAATCAAGCAGTCGAAAGCAAACGACCGGCTGATCGAAGAATTAGAAGCCGATCCCAAACTGGCGAAGACTCATCATCGCAAAGCTGAACCGTGGCGTCCGGGTTGGGCCCGCGAGATTCACGTCTGGCCATACCTGGTGCGCATTGAGTTTTTGGCGGCGGTTATTGTGACCGTCGTTCTTTTTGTTTGGTCGATAACCTTGAACGCGCCCCTCGAAGAACCTGCAAATCCAAATCTGACGATGAACCCGTCGAAAGCGCCCTGGTATTTCCTTGGCTTGCAGGAGATGCTGGTCTATTTCGATCCCTGGATTGCCGGGGTGGTGATGCCGTCAGTCATCATGGTTGGACTGATGGTGTTTCCTTACGTCGACTCAAATCCCCTTGGGAATGGTTACTACACCCTCAAGCAACGTCGCTTTGCAGTGGGCATGTTTGGCTGGGGATTCCTGATGTGGATTCTGCTAATCGTTATCGGCACGTTCATCCGTGGACCAGGCTGGATCTGGTTCTGGCCGGGTCAGACTTGGGATCACAACGCGGTGGTGTTCGACAAGAACGTTGATCTTCACGATTGGATTGCCACGAGCAGGATTGGCAAAGCGCTCCACCTGGGATTTCTATCCAACAATCCCGCCAAGTTTATCTTTGGTCTGTTGGTGGTGAGCGGGTTCTACATTGTTGGCGCTTTGTTCTTTCACTGGTTGATGACTGTCGATTACAAAAAGCTTTCGTTGCGGCCCTTGATCTGGTTCCCGAAGGACGCCTTTGAACAAAAGCTTTTGGCGCGAACCAGCGTGCTGCAGTACGCAACGTTTCAATTCTTTGCCGTGAGCGTATTACTGGCCATGCCGGTGAAACTGATACTGAGACTGGCGCTGACGATCAAGTATGTTTGGGTAACACCCTGGTTCAATATCTGAGAATCAGCTATACCCACCCGCTATCGCAGGTGGTAGTGACAAGATCTTGATGAGTGCGGAGGAATGACCCTTAGTGGCTGACTCTAACGAAGCTAACGAGTCGTTGGTGAAAAAAGAGCCGGATGTACCGGCGCAGGATCCTATTGTCAGCCGCTCTACGAGCGGCATAATGTTGATCTGCGCGCTGCTGCTCACTGCCTCACTTGCGTGGTCGCTCTACGACGAAGCTTTCGGCCAGCGTCCCTGGAAGGGCATGCAGCAGGAGTTTGTCAGCCGCTATTCAAAATATCTGAGGAGCATCAAGACCCAGGCCGGCAAGACTGAAGCGGAAGTCAAAGAAGATGCGGAGTATCAAACGCTCGACGACCAGGCTAAGGCGGCGCTTGAGAACGTTAAGGGTGAGACGAGCGAGATTGAGCACAAGGTAGTGCACGTGCAGGCGCAACTCGATGCCGTAACTGATCCATTCCAAAACCAACGTGGCAAGCTGACGGTCATCAATTACAACGCTGAAATCGCTTCGGGCAATGCCAAAGAAAAATACCGCAATGAGGCGAAGCAGTGGCGAGCGAGAGTAGTAGACGTTGACCTGCCAGCGGCTGATGGTTCAGCAAAGACGACGACGCAGAAGATGAACTACGAGCAGCTTGAGAAGCTGTTCAATGATCTGCGAGAAGAGAAGGCCAAACTGCTCGGACAGAAGGCTGAGCTACTCAAAGAACCGACGGAACTGAGCAAGAAGCGCGACGACTATCTGAAGCATCACATGACAGGCCTTGGCCCCGGCCAGATCGACGGTTTGCTCAGGAAAATGGATCAGTTTGACTACTCCATCCTGCCGCATCAGATTAGTGTCAACGAGTTTAATATCGTCGATCGTTGCGAGGTTTGCCACGCCGGGATTCGTGAACCGCTCGACTTGCGGGCTGAAGATCTGGCGCCCGGAGGCCGGGGCGCGAAGCCGGATAGTTTTGCGCGCGCCTTCGTGAGTCATCCCAACAAAGAAATTTTGCAGATACACGCGCCCGATAAGTTTGGCTGCGCCAGTTGCCATTGGGGCAATGGCCGGGCGACTACCAGCGAAGAAAAGGGTCATGGCCGCCACAAGTTTTGGCTTTGGCCGATGTTCGAAAAAGAAAATACGGAAGCCGGATGTCAACAGTGTCATGCCAAAGATCGCGTAACGCAGGGAGCTGACACGCTGAACCTGGGACGCGATCTGTTCTCGCAACGCGGCTGCATGGGTTGTCATCGCTACGAGGGATTCGATCATGAGACTGACGCGCTCGGCGGCACGCGGCAGAGCATTAGCCAGCTGCAGGATGAGATCACCGCGAACGAGAAGCAAATAAGACTAGACCAAAATCCGGGCGAGGGAGTCGGCGACGAAGAAGCGCAGAAACTCCTGGAGCACTCCAAAGCGCTACAGGTAACGAGCAGCATCCTGGCAGCTCGAATCGATCAGTTAAACCTGCAGTCGAAGTATTTGATGCAGGACCAGAAGAAGGTTGGACCAAACCTCAAAGATGTGCGTTTGAAGCTCCGCAAGGAGTGGATCCCGGTCTGGCTGGCGAACCCGCAGGCGTTTCGCCTCGGAACCAAGATGCCGACGTTCTGGCGCTTCGCCGAACCAATGAACAATGGCTTGCCGCCGATGCGCGACAAGGATGGCAAGGACCAGCTGGAGGCAATAGCCGCCTATCTGTGGCAGGACAGCTTCGATGGCAAGCTGCCGCAGCAACAGCGCGGCGACACGGCGCATGGAAAAGAATTGTTTGAGTCTCGAGGCTGTTTAGCTTGCCACTCGATTGGTGACGACGACAACAGGCTCGGCGGCACGTTTGCAGCTAATCTTCAGAAGGTTGGGGAGAAGGAAAACTTCGATTACATCGTTCGCTGGATTCATAATCCGCGAGAGCGCTGGGCGCCGTATTGCCCCAAAGAGAAGCGGGACCTGACTGAAGAAGACTACAAGAATCACAACCTGCCTTACGTGTTTGATACTGAACTGCACTCGCGCTGCCCTAACGATGGCGCCGAGCTACAGGTCCAGAACATGACCGTGATGCCAAACTTCCGCTTGTCAGAAGTGGACGCCCGCGACATTGCCACTTATCTCTTCTCGTTGTCGTCCCCGCCCGAATACGCAGATGCTTCCTTCATGGACAACCCTGACCTGCGCGAGAAGGGCCAGGCGCTGATCAAGCAGTATGGCTGCGCCGGCTGTCATGAAATTAAGGGCTTTGAAGACGAACAACGAATCGGCAAGGAGTTGACCGTCGAAGGCGCTACGCCGATCGAACGACTCGACTTCGCGTTGCTGACCAAGAAGGCCGAAGAGGGAAGCGATCCGCTCAAGCTGCACCCCGAAGAAAAAGAGAAATCCTGGTACAACCACAAGGGATTTTTCGAGCACAAGATTATGGAGCCCTCCATTTACGATCAGGGCAAAGAGAAGGACCCTAAAGATCGCTTGCGCATGCCGCAGCCGTATCTGACGCCTGAGTGGCGTAATGCACTCGCGACCTTCCTGCTGGGCAGCGTCGGCGCCGAAGGATCAAACGTGCCGCAGTCGCTGTTCTTTAATCCACAAGACCAGCGCCGCCAGGACATACAGGATGGCTGGTGGGTGATTAAGAAATACAACTGCATGGGTTGTCATGAAATTCAGGTTGGGCAGCGTTCGATAGTTATGGATCTGCCTTTTTACAAAACGCCGGAAGGAAAGGATCTGTTGCCACCGCGCTTGAGCAGTGAGGGTGCGCGCGTCGATCCGAGTTGGCTGTTAAGATTTCTGCATGACCCATCGCTGAGTGGCGAGAAGACTCCAGCCCAAACCGCGGCGATCGACAACGCCGCTCAAGCTGCGAGTACTCCGGCGAATGCGGCGGGCGCAGCGCCGGCGGCTGCTAGTGCGGCGCCGACTGGCGGCCACTTGAAGCCCCAACCTGGGTTGGATCGAAACGGCGTGCGCCCATATTTGAAGTTCCGCATGCCAACGTTTACCTTCTCGCCTAATGAATTACAGACTTTGGTGCGCTTCTTCATGGCCATGTCCGGGCAGCAGGATCCTTACATAAAGGAGCCGCTGGAGCCGTTGACTGAACAGGAAAAGTTGACCGCTCGTCAGATGTTCACTTCCGGCACGCCATGCTTGAAGTGTCACATCACCGGAGATCCATCGCACGATGCAACGGCAATTGCGCCAAACTTCCTGCTCGCGGGCGAACGTTTGAAGCCGGAATGGATGTTCCGCTGGCTACTCGATCCCTCGCAGATCAGCCCCGGTACGGCGATGCCAAGCGGCCTCTTCCGGAAAGATGGGGAACGCTGGGTAGTCAATCTTCCCAATCCGCCGGCTAGCGCCAATGCCTATCATGACGACCACGCGCGGTTGTTGGTTCGCTACATGTTGTTGCTGACGCCTGATGAGCAGCGGCGCTTGTTGGCGACTGCACCTGTAGCTCCGCCGGCAGCAGCGCCGGCGCAAAAAGCGCAATTGAGATCTAACGGCAAGGATGGAGAGACCACCTTGAATAGATCGCATCGGGCCAAGCGGTCAGCTATCGTACAAAATCGCAGCACGCGAACGGTTGCGCGGCCGGCCGGCATGTAGTGGCATGGGCCAGGGCGCGGTGGTTCTACTTCCCATCGCTTCCCGTGCTAAAGTTATTAGAAAGTTATTTTTGATTTGGAGGAAATGATTATGTTTATGAGGCAGACTAAAGTCTGGCTGATTCTAACGATTGCTCTTTCGCTGATCGTGTTGGCGGCAGCTTGTGGTGGTTCGAAGACCCCGGATGATAATGCTCCCACCACACCGACCGCAGGTACTAAGCCTCCGCCGAGCGATGGCGGCACGGTGTCAGGGACGATTGCCTTTACCGGCGCCGCTCCCGCACCGAAGAAAATCGATACTTCCGCGGATCCGGCGTGCGGATCGAAAAACCCGACTCTTGCGACTGAAGATAATGTGGTGGCTGACGGCAAACTCGCCAATGTCTTTGTCTACATTAAGGACGGTGCTGCGGCCGACGGGACCAAGATCGACGGTTATGCCTGGAAAGCTGATGCGCCGGTTACTTTGGATCAAGATGGCTGCCACTATAGGCCGCACGTTGCGGGCGTAATGGTTGGTCAAAAGTTGAGCATCAAGAACAGCGATCCCACGCAGCACAACATTCACTTCACTCCGAAGAATAACCCTGACTGGAACCAGTCGCAGCCAAACGGCGCCCCGGAATTGACGCACAGCTTCGCTCGTTCGGAGATTTTGGTGCCGGTGAAGTGCAACCAGCATCCCTGGATGAAAGCGTATGTCGGTGTCTTGAAGCACCCACTGTTTGCAGTTAGTGCTGCAGATGGCACCTTCACTATCAAGGGCGTACCGGCGGGAACTTATACCCTCGCTGCCTGGCATGAAGGTGGAGCAACCGGCACGGAGAAAACGATGCAGGTAACAGTTACTGCAAACGGGACCGCCAAAGCTGATTTCGCATTTGGCGATGCCGCTTCTGCCAGCACCAAGCCGGGTCTGGAAATGATGCCTGCAATCGACTTCCCGATGCTGGCTAGACACTGAGGATTTGAAGTTGCTGATTGGCGATTGCCAATTGCCGGTTAGTTTTTCAAACTCGGTTTGAAGTCTTCTTAATCGGCAATCGGCAATTGCAAATCGGAAATATGAGCAAGGTTGTGCATCGTTTCACGCTGCTGGTAGCTGCGGCGACGTTTTTCCTAATCATCGCCGGAGCATTGGTAACGAGTCACGATGCGGGACTGGCAACATCTGACTGGCCGCTTTCAAACGGCCAGTTTTTCCCAAAGATGGTCGGCAACCTTTTTTGGGAACATGGGCACCGCATGGTGGCCACGACAGTTGGCTTCCTGACCATTGGATTAGTGCTTGTTCTTTGGTTTAAAGAGAAGCGTAGCTGGGTCCGACGGCTTGGCCTGGTAGCACTCATCGGCGTGATTGCCCAGGGATTGCTGGGCGGACTGACGGTGAAGATGAATCTGCCGCTGGTGGTCTCTTCAGCGCATGCCACCCTGGCCCAACTGTTCTTTTGTACTACTGTAAGCCTGGCGGTTTTCACTTCGTCCAGTTGGATGGCGGACCGCCCGACCGTTCCAGAGCAGGGAAGTCTTGCGGTGCGTTACATTTGTTTAGCGGCTGCGGCTACGATCTTTTTACAACTAATCATCGGCGCTACGCTGCGGCATTCAGCTACCTGGGACAAGCCACTGCCAACCGATTTGCTGTTGACCCATATAGGCGGCGCCGTGGCTGTGACGCTGCTTTTAGGAACGACCGCGTTCATGGTTCTGCGTCGTCACGCCGGCGAAACGTTTTTGACTCGACCCGCGAAGCTGGCACTTTTGTTCTTAGTGATTCAATTGTTCCTGGGACTTGCGGCTTATATCACCAGGACGGCGTCACCCAATGATCCGCAGCCGTTGAACCCTATGGTGGGAATCACGGTAGCGCATGTTGCCTGCGGCGCACTGGTATTCGCGACAACGATTGTCCTGACCTTGCGGACCTTTAAAGTATTACGACCCTGCGCTTCATCGTTTGCGTTCGCCACTGCGGAACGGTCATGAAGTTTCTTTAGAGTTCGTCCGTATTTAAGTAGTTCAGCGTTCGTTTACATTCAAGTAGTTCATAGTTCAACCTTCAGGTTGTGCTGACGAAGTTGGAAACAAGCTAAAGCTTGAACTCTGAACTACGGGCTCGGCATTCGAACTTCGGTTACTGACTTATGGAAGAGTTTGTAATAGATCTTAATCCTGGTGCGGTAGCTCGGCTTGAGCGCCTCAGCGCGCGCGAGCGCGTCGCTGCTTACGTCGAGTTGACGAAGCCGCGCATTACTTTTCTGATCGTCCTTACTGCCGCCGCTGGATTCGCGCTGGCCTCACACGCAAGCGTTGATTATCCAGGTTTACTGAGGGCAATGCTGGGAATCGCTCTGTTATCGTCAGGCATCGCCACAATCAATCAATACATGGAGCGTGACCTCGATGCTCTGATGCGGCGCACAGTCAACCGGCCGTTACCGTCGGGAAAACTGCTCCCCTGGGAAGCGCTCGCATTTGGCGCGGGCTTAACCTTGCTGGCTGAGATCTATCTCGCTGTATGGGTGAACCCCTTAAGCGCGGTGTTGGGCTTGACGGTGATCGCCGGTTACTTATTTGCCTATACGCCGCTGAAGACGCGAACCTCATTGTCGACGATGGTCGGGGCCTTTCCGGGTGCCGTACCGCCACTGATCGGCTGGGCGGCAGCGCGAGGCACGGTGAGTCTCGAGTCCTGGGTGCTTTTTGCGATTCTGTTCCTTTGGCAGTTTCCGCATTTCCTGGCGATTGCCTGGATGTATCGTGAAGATTACAGTCGCGCCGGTATTCTTATGCTCCCCGTAGTGGAACCGGATGGCCGGGTCACTGCGCAACAGATAGTTATTTATACGTTGCTCTTGTTGCCGGTTAGTTTGCTGCCCACGGCGCTCGGCACTTCCGGCAAGGTTTATCTCGTTGGCGCCATAATTTTGGGTTTGCTTTTTCTTTACAGCAGCGTGCGAGCGGCACTTTCGAAGTCGAGACAGGAAGCGCGGCGATTGTTGCTGGCTTCGGTTATCTATTTGCCGCTGCTATTCATTCTGATGGTTCTGAATCGGTGACAAGTAAATCGTAGATGGTAAATCGTAAATAGAGATCGCGCGTTGGTAACGTTGAGGTTTCAACAGAGTTCTCAACACTTACGGTTTCAGTTACAGTTTTTAGACTATTTACGATTCACGATTCACTATTTACTTTTCCTAAGGAGCCTAACCGATGGGACGAGTTCTTGCGGTTATTATCTGGATCCTAACTCTGGGTTCAGTGAGCCTCTTTTTCGTGAAGAAGTGGTGGTTTCCTTCAGCCATCTCTTCCCACGCTGCTGCCCTCGATCGTCAGTTCCTGCTGACCATCATCGTCGTTGGCATCGCTTTTTCGGCGGCCCAGATTGGTCTCGGTTATGTGGTCTGGAAATATCGCGACCGCGGGCCGGGCGATCGCGCTGTGTACACGCATGGCAGCAACCGGCTGGAAGTCGTCTGGACAGTTGTGACTGCCGTGATTTTTATCGGTCTTGCGGTCATGGGCCAGAGCGTTTGGGCTTCGCTGCACTTTAACAAAGCGCCCGCGGGCTCTTTCCAGGTTGAGGTGGTGGCGCAGCAGTTTCAGTGGAACTTCCATTATGCCGGCAAGGATGGCGTGTTTGGTCGCACCGACCCGAGCCTGATCGACGACTCCGCTCTAAACTATATTGGCATCGATCCGACAGACCCCAACGCCAAAGACGATGTGGTGCATAGCGTGATCGCGATCCCCGAAGGACAACCGGTTGAGTTAGTACTGCGTTCCCGCGACGTTATTCACAACTTTTGGGTGCCGCAGCTTCGGTTTAAGCAGGACCTGGTTCCCGGCATGAACATTCGGGTTCACTTCACAGCAAACCGGGTAGGGAAGTATGAACTTGCCTGCGCCGAGCTGTGTGGTCAGTTTCACTTCCGGATGAAAAGCTACATGTTGGTGCTGCCGGTGGCTGAGCACCAGGCCTTAATGGTGCTGCCGCAGGATCAGTTTCAAACACGCATGACGGAGCTCTTGGCGAAATACCAATTGCCAGTTTATCAGCAGTAGTACGACAGGCATTCTTGCCTGTCCTCCGGCCAATTTTGGACTTGGACAGCAGTACAGGGACAGCAGCATAAGGACAGACAGGATGTCTGTCCTACTGAAAACGGTTTGAGATTGTTGATTCAGCCTAACTATTAGGAGATTCGAGATGTCAGCTGAAACGCACGAAGCAGTGCATCGTCACGAGGCGCCCACGAGCTTCATTCGTAAGTACATCTTCAGCCTGGATCACAAAGTAATCGGCATCCAGTACATCATTCTGGCGCTCACCGCGGTGGTCGTCGGCGTTACGATGTCGGTGCTGATGCGACTCAATCTGTCGTGGCCCGGTACGAGTTGGTCCATCCTGGGAACGCTCTTTCCGACCGGCGCGCCGGGCGGCATCATGAATCCAGAGTTTTATCTGTCACTCGTGACCATGCACGGGACGATCATGGTCTTCTTCGTCCTCACGACTGCGCCACAGGGCGGCTTTGGCAATTATTTTCTGCCCATCCAAATCGGCGCCGAAGACATGGCGTTTCCGGTTCTAAACATGATGTCGTTCTGGGTGACGCTGGTCGGATTCATCGTCATACTCGCAGCTATCTTTGTTGAGGGCAATGCCTCGATTGCCAACGCGCTTGGCCCATATTTGGGAGGCGCGAGCGGCGGGGCTACAGTGGGGCCGATCGGCGGCTGGACAGGCTACGCGCCGCTCAGTGCGGTCGGCGCTTTAGCCGGACCGGGCCAGGGCGCCGGTATGAACCTTTGGATTGTCAGTATCGCTATCTTCTGTGTTGGCTCGCTTTTGGGAGCGCTCAACTTCATTACCACTTTGCTCAACATGCGCACACGCGGTATGACACTCATGCGCATGCCGTTGACCTGCTGGGCTTGGTTCACAACCGCAGTTTTGGCACTCCTTTCATTTCCAGTGTTGCTGGGCGGCGGCATACTCCTGCTTCTCGATCGCACCGTCGGCACGAGTTTCTTCGTTCCCGGTGGGTTGGTGTTTGGATCGTCAGTTCTGACTACGCACACCGGCGGCTCGCCGATTCTCTGGCAACATTTGTTTTGGTTTTTCGGTCACCCGGAGGTTTACATCGCAATTCTTCCCGGCATGGGCGCGACCTCGCACATCCTCTCGACCTTTGCGCGTAAGCCAATCTTCGGTTATCGCGCCATGGTGTTTGCGATTTTCGCGATCGGTTTACTCGGGTTCTTCGTCTGGGGCCACCATATGTTCATCAGCGGCATGAGCCCCTACTCCGCGATGACCTTCTCAATTCTGACGCTATCGATCGGTGTTCCTTCAGCCGTGAAAACATTCAACTGGCTCGGGACCCTGTGGGGCTCGAGAATTCGCTTTACGACCCCGATGCTGTTTGCTCTCGGTTTCGTTTCGCTTTTCGTGGCTGGCGGCATTACCGGTTTGGTGCTGGGGCAAACGTCGCTGGACCTGCCAATGCACGACACTTACTTCGTGCCCGCCCACTTTCACCTGGTGATGGGTGTAGCTTCGATCTTCGGCATGTTTGCCGCGATCTACTTCTGGTTCCCGAAGATGTTTGGCCGCATGATGAACGAGCGGTTGGGCCAGTTTCATTTCTGGCTGACATTCGTCGGCGTTTACTGCATCTTCGTTCCCATGCACACCATGGGAATGGTAGGCATGCCGCGGCGCTACGCGAATTTTGGGGAATACAGATTTCTTGACTCGATTCATCCGCTGGTGATTTTCGTTTCCATCGCCGCGATTATCACAGCGCTCGTGCAGCTCGTTTTCTACTTCAATCTCATTTGGAGTGCGTTCAAAGGGAAGAAGGCCGGCGACAATCCGTGGGAAGCGACTACGCTCGAATGGAACACCTCGAGCCCGCCTCCTCATGACAATTTTGCAGGAGTGCTGCCGGTCGTTTACCGCGGACCATACGAGTTTGCGGTACCGGGGGCGCCTAACGATTACGTAATGCAGACTGAACCCGATGCAGAAAGTGACGGGGTAAGCGGTAATGGCCACAACGGTCACAAACACTAGGCCACTAACAACAGAGGTAATCGGTGGCGGACCGAAACGTCGCGGCCCCGACGGCAACGGTGGACCCGGTCGCAATGGTCTGCCTGATTCGCAGGCCTCGTTCAACCGCTATCGCCTCGGCATGTGGGTGGCGCTGGCGTCGGTCGTAATGCTGTTCACATCGTTGAGCAGCGCTTACATCGTTCGCGCTGCTTCATCCAGCGATTGGCATCCATTGCCAATGCCGCGCATTTTACTGTTGAGCACGGCTCTAATTCTGATCAGCAGCGGCACGTTGGAAGCGGCACGCCGTCAGTTAAAAGGCGTTTCGAACCGTGCTTACCGGCCCTGGCTGCTCGTTACTCTGGTTCTGGGCATTGGCTTTTTAGTTTCACAACTGATGGCCTGGCGGCAATTGGTGCGACAGGGCGTTTATGTTGCCAGCAATCCGCATAGCTCGTTTTTTTATCTTTTGACTGCGGCGCACGGGGTTCACTTGTTGGGGGGCTTGCTAGCGCTCGGGTATCTGTTGCTGCGAGGTCGGGCGCCAAAAGAAGATCAGGTCTCCCAGAACAAGTCGCAGGCAAAGGCCGATGCGGTGACGATCTATTGGCACTTCATGGATTTCTTGTGGCTCTATTTGTTTGTGCTGCTTTTCTATGTGCGCTAGAAGGACGCGGTTGGCAAAAGGAAGTAACTTTCTCTTTGGAGGTGACAGGTGAGTACTGAAGCACGCGCAGTACATTTTCCGGCGGAGGACTGGGGCGGGGGAGTACACCCATATCGCGTCGGTCATCGCAAGCTTGGAATGTGGTTGTTCATTGTTTCCGACTCCTTGACGTTCTCTGCGCTCTTGATGGGTTATAGCTATTTGCGCGCGTCAAATGTCTGGCCGACGCCGTTCCCATTTTATCCGAGCATCGTCTTCTCGTCGGTCATGACTTTCTGTCTGCTCTCATCGAGCTTGACGATGGTCTTTGGTGTCTCGGCTTCGAGCCGTGGAGACAAAGAGCGCGCGCGCAAATGGATCTTGGCAACGGTTTTTTTCGGCGCCGCCTTCGTTGTGCTCCACCTTTTCGAATGGAACCACTTGTATAGTGAAGGACTGCGGCCGTTTAGCTTACCTGAGCACTGGGTGACGACCTTCACAACTTCTGATGGGCGGTTGCCGTCGCCCCTATTTGGCGCGACCTTCTTCACCATCACCGGTCTGCACATGTTTCACGTAGCCACCGGGCTTATTTATTTGCTGGTGATGGCCGCTCGGGTCAAGAAGGTCAATCATGAAGACATTGAGATAAGCGGTCTCTACTGGCACTTCGTTGACCTGGTCTGGATGTTTGTATTCCCCTTGATTTACATCTTGTCGGTTGACGTTGGTGGGCATTTGGCTAAGTAATTCGCTTGCTAAAGATTGAGCGGAGGAGTCGAGAATGAGCGAACACGCAGAAGAGCATTTCGCCGGCAGTAACAAACTGTTTACCTCGATCTGGGTCTGGCTGGTGGTTTTGACGTTGGTAGAGAT
>DASYLB010000044.1:0-76578 GCA_036009765.1 Pyrinomonadaceae bacterium
ATCGCGTGATAGCGCTCAACGCACTCGTTGCAAATAAAAGCACTCTTGCCAATCATCTGTTTGGGTACTCCGGGTGTACGCTGCGGCGTCCCGGCAACGATGTTTGCAACTTCGCCTTTTGATCGTCCGCAAAAAGAGCAGCTAAACCCGCAAGCTTTCATTTTTGCAATCATTGGCGTCTCTCCTGACAGCGCGCTATTCGCGGTGCGCGATTACTTCGTCTATTAAACCATAATCCTTCGCTTGAGCGGCAGACATAATTTTGTCGCGCTCGACGTCAAGTTCGACAGTTTCGTACGACTGGCCGGTGTGTTTGGCAATAATCTGCGACGTCAGCTCGCGCATGCGAATGATCTCTTCAGCCTGGATGCGGATGTCGGTGGCCTGACCCTGCGAGCCGCCGGTCGGTTGGTGAATCAGTATGCGCGAATTCGGCAACGCGAAACGTTTGCCCTTGGCGCCCGCCGTCAGCAGCAGCGCTCCCATCGACGCACACTGGCCGACGCAGATGGTGGTCACGTCCGGCCGGATGAATTGCATCGTGTCGTAGATGGCCATGCCCGCCGTGATCGAACCGCCCGGCGAGTTGATATAAATATTAATGTCCTTTTCCGGGTCCTCGGCTTCGAGGAAGAGAAGTTGGGCCACGATCAAGTTGGCAATTTGATCGTCGATCGGCGTGCCGAGAAAAATAATATTGTCTTTCAGGAGTCGGGAGAAAATATCGAAGGCGCGTTCGCCTCGCGACGTTTGTTCCACCACCATTGGTACCAGGGCCATGTATCTTAACCTTCCTTAATCGGCGCAAAAAAGGATGAGGGATGAAGGACGAAGGATGAAAAAGTGGAAGTCAAAATAACTCTTCTCTTGTTCATCCTTCAGCCTTCATCCTTCATCCCTTCTTCGTGCCACTCTTCGTCGGTTATGCGGGCGTTTTCAACTAAAAGGTCAAGCGCTTTGCGGTTGCGCAACCTGTTCGCGATGCTACGTTCGCCCCCATCCTTTGTCAAGACGGTACGCACTTGTTCTATTGGCTGTTGCGAGCTGCGCGCGACGGTTTCGATCTCGGCTTCGATCTCTTCCTTTGAGACTTCGATTTTCTCATCAAGAGCAATCTGATCAAGCAACAGAGAGCCCCGCACGTCCTGCTCCGCCTGGACCTTTAACTCTTCGCGCGCGCCTTCCCAATTCACATTCTGATTTCGCGGATCGACACCACGTCCGATCATGTCGCGCACTACACTCTCAAGCCGGTAACTTGTCTGGTGATCGACTAAACTTTGTGGCACTTCAAACTGATGACCGTCGAGAAGTTTCTGCATCAGTTCAGCGCGCAGTCGATGGTCGGCTTCCTGCGTCGCCTGGTGCTCCATGTTTTCACGAATCTTGGTCTTCAACGTTGCCACCGAATCGAAGTCTTCGCCCAGACTGTGGGCCCATTCGTCGTCAACGTCGGGAAGTTCCTTAACGCGAACTGCGGTCACCTTTGCCGTGTACTCGACTTTCTTTCCGGCCAGCGCTTCGGTGCGATAGTCGGCGGGATAATCGACGAGAAAAGTTCTTTCGTCATCGGCCTTAACGCCGATCAAGTTATCAGTGAACTCCTGCTGGACGCCTTTGCCCCCAAGCGTGACCTCAACGTCGTCCTGCTTAATGTTTTCCGCTTCCGGGTCGTCGACAAACTTGCCGTCGATATTGATGGTGACGTTATCGCCAACCGCAGCGCCGCGATCCTCAACCGGCGTCAAGGCGGCCGATGTTTCTCGCAACGCCTCAACCATTTCGGCTACGTTTGTATCTGTCACGGGACGCGTCTGGCGAACAATCTCGATGCCTTTGTAGTTTTGTAATTCAACTTTTGGCAGAATCTCGACATTGACCTTGAACGAGAGCGGCTCTTCGCCAAACTTCGCCAACGCTTCGGAGTTGTCGAGTTGAACATCAGGTTCGCCGATGGCGGTCGGTGCATGTTCTTTGATCGCTTCGTCAACTGCTCCCGGGACTAACTCCTGCAGTGCCTGCGCGCGAATCTCACTCTTGAAGCGAGTACGCACCACTGCGCGTGGCGCGTGGCCGGGACGAAAGCCTGGGACTTTTGCCTGCTTCGCGTAGCGATCGCTAACGCGATCGTAGGTTTGGCGTACGGTCGCCGCGTCGATCTCGATCGTGATTTCTTTACGAGTTGGGGAGACGTCTGCAACTTCTGTCTTCATTAGGTTCTTTTAGTTTCCGACTTTCGTGAAATAGTAATGGGTAATCAGCGGTCAGCAATCAGTAATAAGCAATCAGGCAACAGCAAACAAAGTGGTCGCAACTTTGAAACGTAGTCAAGAAATAGTAAACAGTAAACCGCACAAGCATTCCGGCTGACCACTGATTGCTGAGTGCTGACTACTGATTACTTTCTTGTGGTGCGAAAGGGGGGACTCGAACCCCCACACCTTTCGGTACCAGATCCTAAGTCTGGCGCGTCTGCCAATTCCGCCACTTTCGCGCACGCGCTCACACAATCCAATTTCAAGCGCGAAAAAGAATATCACGCTCAAGTTGAGTCGTCGAAATGCATCGAGCCGAGGGATCAGTGAACTCGGCGTAATCTGCGGATGAATTCAGTTTCGGATCACGCGACGCGGTAGGTCGTCTTCGACTGACCGAGAAAGTCTTTGCCAGTCTCCTTCTTAATAAGGCCTGAGTGTTCGAGTTCGAAGTAAGCGCGCTGAATCTCGCCCTTATCAACGGAAAGTTTTTGCGCCAACACCGCTGGAGAGGGAAGGGCTTCGCCTGACTTCACGGCTTTGTTGCTGATTTGCGTTTCAATTTGTTGGCGGACTTGCAGGTAAACGGGGCCTTTGGACAAATCCTGTAATTCGATGTTCATTTGTGAATCCCTATGTACTAAAAATCTCGACCAAACTCAAATGCACGTAAAGGAGTAAATCGTAAATAGTGAATAGAAAAAGCAGTCACGATTTTCCGCGATCGGTTTGGCTCTTGGTCTTACTATTCACTATTTACGATTTACTATTGACGTCTACAGTGTTCGAGTCACTTTCGACAGCGAGCGCGGCTTGTCCGGATCCAACCCTTTCGCATCCGCTAACAATGCTGCGAAGAGCTGCCCCGGAATGATGTACGGGATAGGCGCGACAAACTCATCAATTTCTTTCGGCATAATGATCGCGCGACTGCAGTCGCCCGCCGCTTCCAGATCGCTGGTGATTGCCAGCGTGTCAGCATGCAACTCTCGTAAACGGGAGATTAGACTTTTGACTCCGGGTAGCATCACGCCCGGAGGCGCAAACAGAATCACCGGAAAATGTCGCTCCACCATCGCCAGCGGTCCGTGAAGAAAATCTGCCGATGAGAAACGTTCAGCCACCACGTAGCAAGTCTCCATTAACTTCAACGCCAGCTCATACGCATTTGCGTACGCCAGACCGCGACCGACGACTACGCAGTTTTCCATGAAGACGTAACGTTGCACGAGCTCGAGTATCGCCGGTTGCTGTTCGAGCGCGCGAGCTGCAAAGTTTGGAATCGTTTCAAAGTTCCAGCTTGGCGCACGCTCAGCGAGCCGCGCTGCCAACATGTAGAAGAGCATCATCTGGCCGCTAAAAGTTTTGGTTGCGGCAACCGAACGTTCGCGGCCGCCGTGCATCAACAAAGTCTCATCGACAAACTTCACCATCGAAGATGACGGCTCGTTGGTGATGCCCACTGTAAAAGCGCCGCCGGCCCGCGCGTTCTCCAGCACCTGGTTGATGTCTTCACCTTCGCCCGATTGGGAAACGCCAATTACCAGCGCGCGCTTTAGGTTGAGTTTGGCGCCATAGACAGTGTGGACTGACGGTGCCGAGAGGGAGACGGGAATGCCAGTGGTAATTTCCAGCAGGTAGCGACCGAAGAGTGCGGCGTTATCAGAACTGCCGCGCGCCACCAAAACGATTAGATCGATTTCGCGCGACTGAAGAAAGTTTCCCAGTCGTGCGATCTTCGCGCCCTCAGCGTGGATGGTGCGTTCCAGCGCCTCGGGCTGCTCCGCGATTTCCTGAAGCATCAACGACAAAAGTGATCCTCCGAGTAGGACAGACATTCCTGTCTGTCCATTTTTAAGTCGCAACCGGGACAGGCAAGAATGCCTGTCCTACATCGCGTCATTGTATTCGCCGGCGATTTCGGTTAAATATTCGTACCGTCTTACCAAGTATCGCTCCGGCTTTTTCTTCTCAATGCTCAACACTTTAACACGAAGCGCAGTCGCGCGTCCGTTGGTCCTTCTGGCAGCGATCGTCTTCGGTGGTTCAATCGCGTTAGCGCAACAGCCGCCCGTCAATCCTTTAGTTCAGCTAGTACCGCAGCCAAGACAAATTGTACTTCGGCCGAATCGCTTTTCGCTCAATAGCAAGACGCGCATTGTGCTCGCGGATCCACGTTCAGAGGATGATCGCTTTGCGGCGGGGGATTTTGCCGACGATGTGCGCGAGACTGCGAAGCTGGAAATCAAGATCGTTAACTCGGGTTCACGCCGCTCAATTCTGGTGGGGAATCTGGATCTTCCGAGCATGCAGGCTGCGCTGAAGCGAACCGGAATAAACGTTCCGCCGAACCTGGACGCAGAAGGCTATGTGCTCGTGGTTAGTCCTGATGAAGTTGTGGTGGCGGGCAAGTCGGCCGCCGGCGCCTTTTACGGCTTGCAAACTTTGAAGCAACTCGTGCGCGGCGAAGGAGATTTATTTATCCCAGCAGTCGAGATCGTTGATTGGCCCGCGATGCGTTGGCGTGGTGTCTCAGACGACATAAGTCGCGGCCCGGTTCCGACCGTCGACTACATAAAACGCCAACTGCGAACTTTCGCTGCGTTCAAGCTGAACATGCACTCCTTTTATATGGAGCAGACGTTTGCCAGCAACGCCAATCCATTGATTGGTCCGGCCGGTGGTTCACTTACTCCTGACGAGATTCGCGAGCTGGTGGTCTACGCGCGCCGCTATCACATCGAGCTGGTGCCCGAGCAGCAGACGTTTGGACATCTCCACAAGGCATTGAAGCTTGAGAGGTATAACGAACTCGCCGAAATGCCCTACGGTGATGTTTTGTCGCCGCAGCAGGAAGGCAGTTACAAGTTGATCGCCGCCTGGTATCGCGAGCTGAATGAATTGTTTCCCGGCAAATTTTTTCACATTGGCGCCGACGAAACTTTTGAACTCGGCGAAGGGCAAAGTCGCGAAGCTGCGAAGGCTCGCGGCGTGGGTGCGATTTATTTCGAACACTTGAACCGGGTGCGGGAAGTGTTGAAGCCTTACGATCGTCGCTTGATGTTTTGGGGCGACATCGCGCTAAACCATCCGGATCTGATCGGCAGCATTCCCAAAGACATGATCGTGATGAACTGGGACTACGCGGCAAAAGACGACTACTTGCCGCGCATCAAACCGTTTAAGGATGCCGGCCTGGAAGAGTTTGTTTGCCCCGGCGTACACAACTGGAACCAGATCTTTCCGAATCTCGATGCGTCAGCGAAAAACATCGCCAACTTTGTTCGCGACGGCCAGGCGTCGGGCGCGCTGGGAATGATGAACACCAGCTGGGACGATGATGGCGAAGCGATCTTTGAAATGACGTGGTACGGGATTGTGCTGGGCGCCGCAGCGTCGTGGCAAAACAAGGCAGTAGATCAAAACGCTTTCGATGACAACTTCGATTGGGCCTTCTTCCGCAACGATGGCCATGAGTTTACTGACGCGCTACACGCACTTGGTAGTGTCAATACAGTGCTCGGCATTGGCGCCAGCGATGAATTGTTTTGGCGCGATCCCTTCACCTCCGGTTTTCAACGACAGGTGAGAACTCTCAGTAGCCAGGTTCGCGAGATGCGTTTGGCCGTAGAAAATGCTGATGAGTCGCTGTTGCGCAACGAAGCGAAAGCGCGCCGTAATCGTTCAATGATTGCGGCCATGCGTTTTGCAGCGCAAAGATTTGATCACCTCGGACGACGAATGCAGGTGATGGAAAAATTCAGCCAGGACTACTGGGAGGCTTACCTGAATCTCGGTGACCGCCGAAAGGTTGGGCGGCTGCGTAACTACTGGGGAAACATTTACAACTCGCTGCGGGAGATGACAGAAGAGCTAACGATACTGCGAGAGAGCTATCGAAAGCTGTGGCTCGCCGAGAATCGGCCCTATTGGCTCGACAGCGTTTTGGCTCGCTACGATCAGGCGGCCGCGATGTGGCTGACTAAGAGCAAGACTCTTGCTGAAGCGGTACGGGTATACAATTCGGATTCGACTCTGCCGGCGCCCGAGGAGTTTGGACTTGGACCACGCCCAATTCCGCCAGTGGCGCCTCAAAGGTAATGACAGCGGCACCGAAGAGCGGGGAGCAGCCCGCCTTCCTGACCTGAGAGATCTGGTGACTCCCTTCGTAATTTTAACCTTGAGAGTCATGCAGCAAAGTTTCAGTGCTCAAGTTGGATCAGCTCAAGGTCGGGAAGGCGGGCTTGCCCCGCTCTTGGTGACAAATGAAAAATGAGAAATGGAAAATCTCTTTTTCCTAATCTGATCCGATGCCTGAAGTCGCAACCAAAACCGATCGCTTGATTTCACTCGATGTTTTCCGCGGCATCACCATCGCCGGCATGGTCCTCGTCAACAATCCTGGCGCCTGGAGCGCTATCTATTGGCCGCTCGAACACGCCGAGTGGCACGGCTGGACGCCCACCGATCTCATCTTTCCGTTTTTTCTGTTCATTGTTGGCGTGGCAATTCCCCTGGCGTTTGGACGGCGAATCGACGGCGGCGGCAGCATTCGCGATCTCTACTGGAAAGTCATCAAGCGCACCTTGATCATCTTCGCGCTAGGCGAGTTCCTGGCCATTCCGATAAACCCGGATCAATCACCTTACATTCACTTCGACACCATTCGAATACCCGGCGTCCTGCAACGTATTGCCGTTTGTTATCTCTTCGCATCGCTAGTCTTTCTTAAAACTAAAGTGCGGACGCAAGTTGTAATCACGATCGTATTGGTTGTGATCTATTGGTTGCTGATGACTCGTTTGCATGCGCCGGGATTTGCGACTGGCGATCTGAGCAAAGAGGGAAGCCTCGCGTCGTTTGTCGATCGCACAGTTTTCGGCCCGCATATTTGGCGGCAGGGCAAGGTCTACGATCCGGAAGGCCTACTCAGCACCATCCCGGCGATTGCTACAACTCTGTTAGGAGTATTGACGGGACAGTGGCTGCGGGCTGATAAGTCACAATTCGAAAAAGTGGCAGGACTGTTTGTGGCGGGCGCTGCTTGCATCATCATTGGCTGGTGTTGGAACCCCTTTTTCCCGATCAACAAATCGTTGTGGACAAGTTCTTATGTGTTCTTCACCGGTGGACTCGCGCTTCAGTTTTTGGCGTTGTGCTACTGGTTGATTGATATCAGGAAATACCAACGTTGGGCCAAGCCGTTCGTGGTATTTGGTGTGAACGCAATCGCGTTGTTCGTCGGCACGGGTTTGATGGTCCGCGTGATGGGATCGATCAAGCTCCCGTGGGGCAGCGGGAAGATCTCAACGCAAGGCTGGATCTTTCAGAAAATATTTCTCCCCTGGGCCTCACCGATCAATGCGTCACTTGCGTACGCGATTTGTTTTATTCTGCTTTGGCTGGGACTGATGTGGATCCTTTATTCGCGAAAGATCTTTATCAAGGTCTGATCCTCGACGCGGGCCTGTTGTTCAGAAAATCTGCTACTTTACGCACCGTTGCCCCTGTCAGGCGACTACTTTTTGTAGCCTGGTCCACGCAGTGGGCGGCCTGCCAGCGCCGAAGTTCGCTTGCCGTCGTCTACGCTTACTTGCCCATTCACGATTACGTACTTGATGCCTTCGGGGTGCTGGTTCGGCATCTCGAAGGTCGCGCGATCGCTGACCGTCTTGGGATCGAAGATCGTTATGTCGGCATAAGAGCCGGCGAGCAAAAGTCCACGATCACGAAGGCCGACGCGCTTGGCCGGGAGACCGGTCATCTTATGAATCGCCTGCTCTAAAGTTAGCAGGTGCTCGTCGCGAACGTAGCGACCGAGTATTCGCGGATAACTTCCCCACCCGCGCGGATGTGATTTCGCCCCGGCCAGCGGACCATCATTCGCGCGTGCGCCGCTGTCAGTGCAGAAGCTCACGAACGGCGCCTGCATTGCCGTGCGCATGTCGTCCTCGCTCATCATGAAATAGATCGCGCCGGTTTGACCGTGGTCGGCAACAATCAAATCAAACAGCGCGTCGAGCGGGTCCTTGCCTTGTTCTGCCGCGATTTGTGAAAGGCGTTTGCCCTGCATCGCTTCCAGATCCCGATTCACAACTGACCCGATCAAAACACCTGAGGCGCCGCCGCTGCCGAGATAGATGTTTTCCCAGTCTTTGACGTCGGTGGTTATTTCTTCCTTGAGGTGTTGGCGGATCCGCAGGTCGCTCATGCGCTTCAGCATTGCTTCAGTGCCACCTTCCAAAACCCACGGTGGCAAGCAAGCGCTCAAGGAAGTACTCCCGGCGATGTAGGGGTAAATATCCGCGGTGACGTCCAGCCCCTCAGCGCGCGCGCGTCGAATTTTCGCGAGCACCTCCGGCATGCGGCCCCAATTCTTTTTGTATGCGGTTTTCAGATGCCAGATCTCAACCGGAATGCGGGCCTGGCGAGCGATTTGGAAAACTTCAGCGAGCGATTCGTCAAGAGCGTTGGCTTCACTGCGTTGATGTGTTGCGTAGATGCCGCCGTATTGCCGCGCGACTTTGGCGAGTTCTATCAGTTCATCCGTTTTCGCAAAGCGTGCGGGAACGTATTGCAGTGAAGTCGACACGCCGAGTGCCCCGTCCTTCATTGCGGCCGCCACCAGCTGCTTCATCTGTTCCAACTCCGCCGGAGTTGGCGGGCGATTGTCAAAACCAACCACGTATTCACGCAACTGAGTCGCGCCGACAAAGGTTGCGATATTGACACCGGCGCCCTGTTTTTCAAGTCGCTTAAAATATTCATCGAGCGTCCGCCAATCGATGGTCAGGTTGTAACGCTTATTGAAATCTTCCTGTTCTTTGATCAGACGATCGTTGACTGGGGCGATCGATTCGCCTTCACCCGTGACTTCGGTGGTGACACCCATCATCACTTTGCTCATCGCGCGGGGATCGACCAGCACGTACGTTTCCGATTGACCGAGCATGTCGATGAATCCGGGAGCGACTACCAGTCCTGCAGCATCGATCTCGCGAACGCCATGCGTGCTCTTAAGTTTGCCAATCTGCACAATGCGATCGCCTTTGATCGCAAGGTCGGCGCGAAATCCGGGGCGGCCCGAACCGTCAATCACGAGTCCGTTCCTGACGATAAGATCATACTGCGGCGCCGCAGCGGTCGTAGAGGTTGTAACTAAGGAGCAGAGAAGCATAGTCGTCAAGATCAGGGAAAGTGAAACTCTTGATAGCATTATTTTACCGCCGGGCTGGTTTGATGGAGCGCTGCATCGTAATGATTGATGGCGAGAATGTCTAGAAAACCACTCAAGTGATTGGCCGGGACCGCGGGCGTCCCGCCCGCCTTCCTCTATTGAATTCACCTTCAGGTCGCGGCGCTACGAGCCAGCGGAGCTGGCGGAAAGAGTGATAGCCACAGGTGAGGCGAAGCCGAGCCTGGGGAAGGGGCCCACGGAGCACTCCGAGCCCACGAAGTGGGCGGCAGTTACACAATGCAAGAAAATTGGCTTCGAACAAATCAAGGGATTGTTGTCCTACTTCTTGACGAATCCTGGATGGGGTGTGCAAGGTCAACACTGATCTTCAATCTCATTCTTGGTGGTAATCAAAATGTCCTACACAAACCTTCTCTATCGTATTGTTTATGGAACCAAGGGACGTGTTCCCCTGATCACTAGCGACCTGAAAAGTGACCTGCACGGCTATCTTAGTGGGATTGTTCGAGGACTAAACTGCGTTCCAATTGAGATTAACTGAATGGCCGAACATGTTCACCTATTAGTCAGGATTCGTCCCACGATCTCGGTGTCGGACTTTTTGAGCAAGCCAAAGTCCAGCTCTTCTCTTTGGGCAAAGAGAAAAACGAAACGACGGTTCGCATGTCAAGCAAAGTATGGGGCTTTCACTGTCAGTGAATCTCAAGTCGGCTGAGTTCGGCAATACATTCGCAATCAGGAGATGCATCATCGAAAGATATCATTTGAGCAGGAGTTCGAAGCCCTTCTCAGCGGAAATCGAATGGACTTTGATCGACGGGTTCTCTGGGCCTAAGTTGAAGCTGCCGCCCACTTCGTGGGCTCAAATGTCTAATGGGCCTTCTCCTCAGGCTCGGCTGCGCCTCACCTGGGGCTATTACTCTCTTCGCCAGCTTTGCTGGCTCGTTGCCAGGATGAGATCGAGAGGCAATCAAGCGAAACGAAGGAAGAAGATCGAAGTCTCATGGTCGGGGAGGGGGCTTCCTGCCGCTCTTTCGCACTCAATGTGACTTTCCCCGTGTTGGTGCGTAGAATCCAACGCCGTGACCAACGAACCAATAACATTGAGACGAATTGCAGAAGTAACCGGCGGGAAGTTGTTTGGTGATCCGAACGGAGTTGTAACAGACGTCAGCCACGATTCGCGACGCGTCGGTCCGGACGGATTGTTTGTTGCCGTTCGCGGTGGGCTGTTTGACGCGCACAAGTTTCTGCCGCAGGTGATTGCACAAGGCGCAGTGGGGGTGCTTTCTGAACTTGAACCGTCTGAAGAATTGTTGGGAAGGCCGCTTGTCTCCGCTTCATTCGCCTGGATTCAAGTTGACGACGTCAGACGCGCCATGGCGTTGGCAGCGGCTGAAGTCCAACATCATCCTTCGAGAGAACTGAACCTCATCGGCATCACCGGCACAAACGGCAAAACCACCACGGCGTATCTCATCGCTTCGATTCCCGAAGCGGCGGGTGAGCCGGTGGCGATGACTGGCACAGTCGAATATCGTCTTGGCCCTGAACGTTTTAAAGCCGATCGCACCACGCCCGAAGCGACTGATATGCAGCGCATGCTGCGTCAGGCGGTGGAGATCGGTTGCAAAACCGCGGTGATGGAAGCTTCTTCGCAAGCAATGGATTTTCATCGTTGCGACGCCCTCGATTACGCGGTCGCCGTTTTCTCGAACCTCACGCGCGATCATCTTGACTACCACAAGACGATGGAAAACTACTGGTACGCGAAGCAACGTCTATTTGATGGTCGACTGGGAACCCGGCCGCGCGTTTCAGTAATCAACCTTGATGATCCTTATGGAGTTGAACTCGCTGAGAAACTGAAAAAGGAAGGGTTACAAGTCGTTACTTACGCAGTCGCAGCTGAAGCTGACGTCACCGCGCGAGACCCGGAGTTTTCACTCGATGGGATGCGTTTCAATTTGCGCACAGCCATGGGTAACCGTGACTTTCACTCGCCACTCGTAGGTCCGCCGCACATCTACAATACTCTTGCTGCAGTCGCTAGCGGTTTGGCGCTTGATTATCACCTCGACATCATCACCAGTGCACTCGAAAAATGCACCGGCGCGCCGGGCCGTTTTGAGCGCGTGCCGCATGACGGAGATTTCGCGGTCGTAGTTGATTACGCACATAGCGACGATGCGCTGCTCAACGTGTTACGCACGGCCAGAGAAGTTACGAAGGGCAAGATTATTACGGTGTTTGGTTGCGGTGGGGACCGCGATGGTTCCAAGCGCGCGCCGATGGGCGAAGCGGCGGGCAGCTTGAGTGATGTAGTGATTCTTACTTCTGACAATCCGCGTACGGAAGACCCGGAAAAAATCCTGGCTGACGCCGAGAAGGGAATTCAAAAGACCGGCAAGCCGTATCGAAAAATCGCTGACCGGCGCGACGCAATTCACCTGGCGATATCAGAAGCACGCACCGGTGATTTGGTGTTAATTGCAGGAAAGGGACACGAGGACTACCAGATTGTCGGTCGTGAGGTTTTCCACTTCGATGACAAAGAGGTTGCGCGCGAGGCACTCGGTTTGGTCAGGAAATAAAAGTAATTCGTCTCATCGCTGGGGTCTAAGTCCATAATTTCTCTGTGCCCTATTCACCACAAAGACACCGAGCACGCAGAAGTTTCGCAGAGAAAAAAATCGATTTAGGATTGTTCTGTCTCACCCTCAAACTCACTCCGCCTTTTGTTCCGGATACAATCGCGACCAGATCCAATAGACCGGCAACCCGAGCGCGATCAAAAAGCTCCCGGCCAGTGGCGGATTGCGCGCCAGGATTCCCAACCCGGAAAGCACTTGCCCATGAATGATCAATCCGAAACCGTTTGCTGCGTCGTCGCGAACGCCCAAAAGTGTTGTTCCCAGAATTAATGCCGTAGCGAATAGAAAAAGCACCGGCACCATGGGATAGCCCCAGGCGCGATAGGGACGTTCGAGTTCAGGCAGCTTGCGGCGCAGAATGAAGACGCCTGCGGTCACAAGTCCGTAGAAAATCCAGAGGCCGAAGATGGCGTAGTCAGTCAGAATATCAAACGACGAAGAGAACAGGACTACGAGTATGCACGCCCAGATCGCTTGAATTACGAGCGCTCCAGTCGGTACATGCGTGCGCGGCGAAACTTTCGATAAGCTGCGCAGGAACAAACCATCACGCGCCATCGCGTATGGAACCCGAGCGCCGGTAAGAATCGAAGTGTGCAGCGTTCCGAAGGTTGATGACAGCAGCGCCGCGGCAATGAAACTAATCGCCAGCGGTCCGAGAAACTGTTTGGCAACTTCAGTCGCGACTGATGATTTTGTGGAAATGCTCGCGATGTCCGTGGGCGAGAGCGCATAGAAATACGCGACGTTAGCCAGCAGATAAAGCGCCATGATCAGAATCGTGCCGCCAATAAGCGCGCGCGGCAAATTTCGTCCGGGATTCTGAACTTCACCTGCAACCAGTGTGACGTTATTCCAACCGTCGTATGCCCAAAGCGCGCCCAGCATTGCAGCGATGAAACCTCCGAACCCAAATCTTGCCGCAGCGCTCACGCCCTCACAGGTGCCGCCGGCATTGGCCATGAACAAGTGAGACCAGTCAGCGCTGCGCGCGAATAGAAAAGCGCCGACGCCTACCACCAAAACAAGCGCGATCTTGACTCCCGACAGAAAAGTAGCGACACCGCCACTCACTTTTACCGCCAGACAATTGATGGCAGTGACGATAAGGATTGAAGACAGCGCGACGACTTGCAATTTTCCAAAAGGAACAGGATGCCCCCACACGGTTGTTGAAAAGAAATCCCCGGCCAGTCTCCCGCTGACCATGATGTTCAGGAAGAGAGCGAACTGCACCCCCAGTGCAGCTTGTGATCCCGCCTTACCGATGAAGAACGACATCCAACCAAACAGAAATCCCCACGGCCGTCCATAGGCTTCACGCATGAAGACGTATTCGCCGCCCGCTTTTGGCATCATCGCCGCGAGTTCGGCATAACTCAGTGCGCCGGCAAGCGAAAGCAAACCCGCAATGACGTAGACGAAGAGCACCATCTTCGGCGTCCCGACATTGCAAGTCATCACGCGCGCCTTCAGGAAGACTCCGGTGCCGATTACGTTTCCGACTACCACCGAGATAGCCGCGATCAAGGTCAGACCGCGAATTAACTCTGGATGCTTTGGTAAAGGTTTCATCTGGTTGCCAGGTTAGTTTTAGTTGTTGGACGCGCGCGTATTCTTTATTGCGTCCAGCTCCGCAAGAAATTCATCCCGCTGGTGGGCCATCTCGGTTGCTCGCCTGGTCTTCTCGTTGACGTAACGCTCGCCTTTAAGGTCCGAGTCTTGAAGCGATTGAATCCAGGCCTTCAATTGTCTCGAACAGCTTTCTGACTTAAGTCTCGCCGGCTTAGTTTCTTCGACGAGGCTTTTGGCCCAAGGGAGTCGCTCAAGCAGGGTGAGCATCGAGCGAACTTCACCAGCGGAGCCGCGAGAAATGTAGAGGAACGTTAGTAGCTCGTTGTTGGTACCGCGCTCGAAACCTTCAGCAATATTGTTCGAGACTGAAACTGCTGCGCGCTCAATCTGATCCTTTACCGCGGGATGCGGGACGCATTCGGGCTTCGCTGTGAGGGCGTAGATCGCGACGGCCAAGTCGATTGCGGTGTTCCAGACTGGAAGATCTTCGAAGCGTTTGTATTTCATTGGGAGGCTCCAATCGGTCAGGATTTCAGATTCAAGATTCCAGATTGCAAATTCCAGATTCCAGAGTCAAGAACTAGAACTTTCTCAGTGAAAAATCGCAATGCAAAATCTCTGACAGCCGGCTGCAAATCTGATTCGACAATCGGATTTATTTGGACTCTGGAATTTGGATTCTTGAATCTTAAATTTCACCAAGCAAAGGAAGTGGCCAACCCTTACTCTGTCAGCTGCGATTCTGTTATGTCTTTCTTGATCAAACCTTCCGAAAGGAGCCTCACGCAGCGCGCCTCCGAGAAGCTCTGCCCTGCAACGCCTGGGCGGCAGCTTCGCCAGTGACAACCGCTCCCTCCATAAATCCCTGCCACTCTGCCAAATGCTCGCCGGCAAACAAAACTTTGCCGTGTGGTTGCTGCAAGATCGGCCGGACTGTAAACCACTGTCCCGGCCGGTAAAACGCATAGGCGCCTTGCGTGTAGGCATCGCGTTGCCAGGGCATCGACTGAATATTGAGAGCCAGCTCCGGCGCTTTCCTGTCTAGCGGCAAGAGATCGCGAGTAATTATTTCGCTACGCCTGTCGCTGCTTTGTGAAGCAAGCACGTCAGCCTTTTCGCCGATTGCATAGCTGCAAAGTATGCCTTGTTTGCCGCGCTGATTCTGTGTGCTGTGAAAATAATAATGCGAGGTAACGTCGCTAACGAGCGAAAAATCTTCCGCGCCCCAGAAGCGCTCTTTGAACAAGATCTGATTCTTAACGATGCGAGCGTACTGAAGCTGCTCGGCTGCGGCGCGGTGGGCCGCGGGCAATGGCGGATCAAAAACTATTTTGTTCAAAACACGCGCGGGCACGGTGCAGATGCAAGCGTCGGCTGAAAAGTCTCTCCCGCCGGCGGTGACAGTGACACGGCCACCTCGCTGCGTAATCTTCTCGACCACCATGCCATGAAGAATTGACGTTCCCGGAAGTCGTGATGCCAACGCATTCACGAGGCGTGAATTGCCGCCCTCCATCTTGAAGTCCATTTCGTTGGCCGGACTTGATTCAAAATACTCAGCTGCAGCGGCGTAAGCCGAGATCATGCGAATCGTTTCGCCAAAGTCTGTGCTGTCCTGCAAGTCACGCAGCAGCAAATCTTCTTCGCTGAAACCGATCTCTTTTAACCAGGTCCACCAGTCGTACTGATCCAGTCGCAACCGATCTCGCTGGGTGTAGTGCTCATAAGTTTTGCGAAACTTTTCGAAAGCAGCTTTCGCGGTAGGTGAAAAGTCCCATTGGCCCGGCCGCTTCACTACTCCATCCTGCATCAGCGACGCTTCGAAGCGATGATCTTTAAGCGGTATGCCGAAGTCATGACAGAGCGCTCGCATGCGCGTGTGACTCGCTCCGACCCACTCGCCGCCCAGTTCACACACCAGCTCCGGGTTTTCTTTGAAGTTGAAAGACAAAACCCGGCCGCCAATTCGTGGCCGCGCTTCCAGCACCGTGACGTTCCAGTCCTTCAGCGCATAAGCGGCTGCCAAACCCGAGAGACCGGCGCCGATCACAATGCAAGAGTAGGAGCGCCGTTGGACGTAAGGACTCAAGATTAGCGGAGCACCAACGGCGGCAACCGCGGCGCCCTTCAGAAATTCGCGACGAGATGTAGTCAGGGTCTTGAGTCTATTTACCATACGTCGTTGGTTACCAGATCGTCGTAAGTGTCGCGGCGCCGAATCAGTTGCGGCCCGCCGTGGTCATCGATCATCACCGCCGCTGGAAGCGGTCGGCCGTTGTAGTGAAACATCTGCGCCAAAGAATATGCGCCTGAGTTCAGCAGCGCCAGGACTTCTCCCGGCTCGACTTTCGCGGGCAGCTTACGGTAGTCGGGCAAACGTCCTTCACGCTCGATATCAAAATACACATCGCCCGAATCACACAACGGCCCGGCGACTTTGTAACTTGTCTCATGCGGCTCGCCGGCCCGCGACGCCGAGATGGTATGGTAGTACCACTTGTAATTGTTCATCGAGAGCATGATGTTGTAGCCCGCATCAGTCAGCAGCCACACGTCACCCGTTTCCGGCCTAGTTTTCATATTCAGAACAGTTGTCAAAACCAGACCAGCGTCGGCGATCACACTTCTTCCCGGTTCAAGCAGAATAGTCGTCTTGTCTAGTAAATGTTCGGCGTTCGCGGCGCGAGCAGACTCGCGGGCTACGCGCAACGCTTCAGCGAGCACGACTGACGGTTCCAGATCGGCGCCGAGCATGTCGCGTTCATGCTCCGGGAGTTGATCGGCTTGCGAGCGATCGCGGAGGTAGTTAACGGGAATGCCGCCGCCGAGATTGATGTGCTCGAGCGTGTGGCCGGTCTCGCGATGAATGGCCACGAGATGTTCCCACATGCTGCGAAAAGCTTCCGCGAAGGGCTCGACGTCGGGAGTTTGCGATCCAACGTGAATATGAATGCCGCAGACATGGATGAGATCCGGGTTCTTTAAACTTCGCCGGAAAGCGTCAAGGACTTCGGACGAAGAGATTCCAAACTTCGAGGTCAGCAACGCTGTCTGCAGCCCCAGATGTGAGCGCGTGCCGATTTCAGGCACGAGACGCAGCGTGATGCGCGCAGGTTTGACTGGCTGATTCTGTGCTGCCGCTACTCGCCTGACCGCAGCTTCAACCAGACCAATTTCATAGATCGAATCGACATTGATGGCGTAGATTCCGGCCTGCACGGCTTCGTCGAGTTCGCTATCGCTTTTGCTGGTGCCGTTGAAAATAATCTGATCGGGGCGGAAGCCAACGCGCAACGCTTTGAAGAGTTCACCACCGCTGTTGACTTCGAGGTCGATGCCGGTTTCGCGCACCAGCTTGAGCACCGCCATGTTCGAGTTTGCCTTTGAAGCGTAGAAGAAGCGAATGGGATGGTCGACTGACTCGGCAGCCGCTTTCAGCCGGTTGATATTGGAACGAATGCGAGGTCCGGAAAAGACAAACAGAGGCGAATCGAATTTAGTGATTAGTTCCAGCGCGTCTGCGCCGTTGATTGCAAGATGCTCGTTGCGAACTTCGAGAAAGTTAGGAATGGTCCAGGCCGGACTTGCAGCCGCTACCGTCGTCGACATGTATTGGTTTTCTCCGCGTCAGGAATTATTTATGAATGGGAGCGAAGATAGACTGCGAGTCGTAACGCGTCAAGCTTGTCGAGGAAGAATTCACGGTTGCGCATTCGAGGAAGCCGTAACCAAATCTCAGCTTGGCATGCTAAGGCTCTAAACTTGAAACGTTACCTTCCGATTAAGGAAGTGTTACCGACGCTCTTCACTGGTGGTTAGCGGTCTGGCGAGGTTCGGATTGAGTTTCATCGCCAAAAGCGCTTCCCGGTCGCCGTTTAAAGCACTCCATCAATAGAGGATCATTTTGTCCCGGAAAAGTTCAGCTGTTTGCGCTGAGGCTGGGCGAAGATCACTTGCCGAGTTTTCGCAGCACCTCGCGAATTTGTTTGTAGTGCCGTTGCTCGTGGTAGCCGACAAAAGAAACAGTCGCGACGCCGTCGATTTCGCCGAGGAAGGGATGTTTGAAGACGACATTCCGGAGACGCTCAGTGCTGTGTTTGGCGCAGAGCGCTTTCAGATTGTTTCTCGCCTGGTTGAAGTTTTCCAACGCGACATCCAGAGCGGGTGCATCGAGCGGAGTCATTGCCTTGGGAGATTTCACACGGAGAAGCCGCAGGGAAACAATCGAAGTTGGTATGAACCGGCGGAGAAATCCAACTCGCCGCGGCTCACGGCCGATCGCGACTTCGAGTTCATGAGTGACGCGGCCCTCGACGAGACAGAGGTGGTGCACTATTTCAGCGACGCTCCATTCGCCTTCCGCAGGTCGTTGCGAATAGACGTTCGGCTCGAGCGGCGCGACGGTGCTCAGTAGCTTTTGGTGGATGGAGTCGAGTCGCTTGAGAACGCTTTGCATTAACGGAACTTGATGGCTTTACCTAAGACTCGTTGTCGATAGCAGAAAGTTCGACGCGTAGCGTCGATCTGAATTTAGCCCGGCCTTTCAAGGCCGGAAACAATAATTGACCCACGACCTCCGTCGCGTCGCGACGGAATGAAATTGCAGAGATCTAGTCTTCATTGCGTCGCTGACGCGACGCGTAGTTTAAGGAACGAGGTGATCCCAGCCTTGAAAGGGCAATGACATACTTGACGAATCAACCGAATTCGCAACCCGAAGGGTTTGCTAGAAAGTAGCCGGGGGTCGAAGCGCAGCGCAGACCCCGGGAACCAATCGATCAAGGATTTGCACCCTGAAAGGGGTGCCAGCCCAACTCTGTGACCCTTCCAGGGTCAAATATGATTGCCTTCTGATCCGGGGGTGTCGCTCTGCTCGACCTCCGGCTACTATCTCGCAGCCCTACGGGCTGCCTCGGTCTTATCTCGGAGGGTGTACTTGATTCGTCAAGTATGTCATTGCCCTTGAAAGGCTGGGCTAAGTTCACACCGATGCTACGTATCGCAATCGATTGAGCGGTAGCTCGAAGAATCAGCTCAGCGGCTTACCAAAGTTGTAAACGATTACGCCGGTGACTTTCACCGCTTCACCCTGCTGGAAGGTCGGCGAGAATTTCGCTTGTAGTGCTGCATTGACCGACGATTCCTGCAACATCTTCGGTCCTGATATCGCGCGCGCCTCAGTTACGTTTCCTTGCTCGTCGACAGTGACTTGAATGACTACCACACCTTCAGCTCCAGCGGCTTTGGCGTCGGCAGGATAATCTGGTCTCGGCAGGCTGATAGCTCTGCCGTTAAGGACACCGGCAGAGATGGGCCCGCGCTTTCCGGGTTCACTTGCGGCCTGCGCATCTTCAGCCTTGGGATCGTGATTGGCCTGCTTTGCAGGAGCTGCTTCAACCGGACTGGTCGATGCGGGAGCTTCGGCCTGAGCGGCAGCAGCTGCTGACTTAGCTGGATCAACTTGGTCGCTCTTTTCCGGCAGTATAAAAGAACTCAGAAACTCACTCTGAAGCTCATCGTTCTTTTTCGTGTCGAGGTAGACAATTGAATAGAAGCGCTTCCGCGTGGCAAAGACCTGCGCCGTGCCTGATAAGTCGCCGATGGTCATGCGATATTCGCGGCCGGAATTTCCCTGGAGTGCTTTGTCGCCGACCAGTGTCAGTTTTGCGATTACGTCTTTGCGAATCTTTGGTGAAAAGAGAGTTTTGAAGGCATCGACGTAGGAGTTGATGCGTTGCATTTCTGTGTAGAGCGCTGGATTTGATTTGATCCCACTGAGTGAAACTACGGCGAACACCGGTCCCGGCTTGGTGTTAGAGAGATAGGTTCGCGTATTCAACTCCATCTTGTGATACGGCTCTTTGCTGGTTTCAAAAGTTGAACCCTTAGGCATGAGGACTGAAAATTCCTCGCCGTCAGGCCGAAGCGTTTCCCAATCCGGTTTGCTGGCGGTGGATTGTCCGAGTGCTGAAATGGCAGTTGTCAGCGCGAACAGCAGGACGAACGGTTGCAGCTTGAAATGAAATGAACGCATGACGCAATACTCCTTTAGTGCTTTTTCGCGGTTCATGAGATTCATCGGGACTAGGTTGAGCCTGGATCGGGAACGACGTTCTAGATTTTCGCCGTACTGACAGACAATTACAAGCGCGCAAAGGTTAGTGTCCTAGAATCAGTTTCTCAGTGACACCTCTGTGTGCCCTGTGCTGGACAGACGGCTTTGCACAAAAGGCAAGAAGAGCGGGGGCAAGCCCACCTTCCTCACCGCGAGCTAATTGGCGTTGAGATTGTGATCCCACTTTGAACGGCTTTCGATGTGGCGCAAACCGTGCACAGACTGGTGAGGAAAACTCATCACCCCATAGCGGCTTGGGCAAAAGCGGATCGGGCAAAAAACTATAGCTGCGCCATCATCTCGGCGGGATTCCAATAGGCGCGCAAGGTCTGTATCTGTCCCGCATCGTTAAGTTCAATGATGTCGATGCCTTCAAAGTGTACGCTTCGCCCCTTCTTACTGATGCCGCGTCCGGTCCATTTTACCGCGGCGCTGTTGCCGGCTATGAAAACCTGATCTTCGGTGAGGCCAACTTCTTTAAAAGCCGCAGTAACCGACTGGAAAAATTCGGCGAGTTTCTGGTGACCGACAAGCGGCGGTGCGTTGACTGGGTCGTAAGAAACCGCATCTTCAGCGAATGTGTTGACCCAGGCCTTCTCATCCATCGTGCGCAAGGCTGCAAAGTAAGCCTTCACCGTTTGTGAAACAATTTCTGGCGACATTTATCCCTTCTTCCTTTCGCGTTCCTGCTGCACCAACACCCGCCGCAATATTTTTCCGGACGGTGATTTGGGAATCTTATCGATAAACTCGAGCAGCCGTATTTTCTTGTGCGGCGCCACGCGCTCCGCCACGAAATCCATCAACTCTTCCGCGGTGGCTGCTTCTTTGAGGACCACAAATGCTTTCGGAATTTCTCCCGCTTCGTCGTCCTGACAGGGAATCACTGCTGCGTCCGCAACCGAAGGATGCGTTAACAATAAAGCTTCCAGTTCCGCCGGGGGCACCTGAAAACCTTTGTACTTGATTAGTTCCTTGGCGCGATCGACGATGAAAAAGTGTCCGTCGACGTCTGCGTAGCCGATGTCGCCGGTGTGCAGCCAACCTTCGGCGTCTACAGTGGCCGCAGTGGCCTCGGGGCGATTTAGATAGCCCTTCATGATCTGCGGGCCGCGCACGCAGACCTCGCCCTCCCTGTGATGCGGCAACATCTCGCCGGTTTCCAGATCGACAACTTTGCACTCAGTGTTAGGCGCCGGCACACCAACAGAACCAAACTTTACCTGCGACGGATCGGCTGGCGAAGAATGCGTTACTGGACTCGTTTCTGTCATGCCGTAACCCTGTCGCACATCGCAGTCGAGTCGCGTCATGCAGGCGCGCGTGAGGTGTTCATCGAGCGGTGCGGCGCCACAAAAAATAGTTTTCAGTTTAGACAAATCGTAGTCGTCAACCACCGGATGCTTGCTAAGCGCGATCACGATCGGCGGCACGAGATGCGCCAGCGTTACGCCGTGGTCCTGAACCAACTGTAGAAAAGGCTCAAGCTCGAAGCGAGGCACAGTCACAATTGTCGAGCCTTGCGAAAGACCCATGTTCAAAACAACTACGAGCCCGTAAATATGAAAGAGCGGCAAGACACAGATCAGCGTGTCGTTCTCGGTGAAGTAGTCGAGACCTTCCATCTGGCACATGTTAGCGACAAGGTTGTAGTGCGTGAGCATCACGCCTTTTGCCAAACCAGTAGTGCCGCTGGAATAGGGAAGGGCGACCAAATCTTCACGGGGATTGATCGTCACCGCCGGAAACTGTCCATCACTTTCCAGCAGCGAAGAGAAACGCGTGGCGCCGTTTAGCTCGCCTCCAGTTTCGTCAAACACAAATAATTCCTCGACGCCGGATTCGCGCGCCGCAGCGCTGGCCTTATCAAGAAACTGCGGCACGGTAACCAGAAACCGCGCGCCGGCATCTTTGAGTTGATGGGCAATTTCGTGCTCGGTATACAACGGGTTGACCGGACTCACGATGCCGCCGAGCGAAGCGACTGCATGGAACGCGATCGCATATTCCGGCAGATTCGGACTGAGAATTCCAAAGACCTCGCCCTGCTTAAATCCGCGCTGCCAGAGACTTGCAGCCACACGCGAAATTTGATCAGCCAGTTCCGAGTACTTGATGGTGCGCCCGCTGGGCCCGTCGATTAATGCAGCCTTTTCGCCACGAGCGTTCACATTGTTAAGCACAAACGTGGTTACGGGAATTTCGGGTATGTCGACTTGGGGGAAGGGGCCGCGGAAGATCATGTTGTTTGAAAACTCAACTCCTTGGAGTGCGCCGACTTGTCGGCGCTTTGGTCTGATGTGGGTTATGGGACATGTCGATTGAAACTGCGCTGGGATCGCCGGCAAAAGCGCCGACAAGTCGGCGCACTCCAAGGAGTTGACTCCGAGCGCGCTTACCTTAGCAGGTGACCTCGGTTCCGTAAAAGGTTTATATTAGCGGCTCCATAGAAAAAGCCCGATATGTCAGCATCCGAAAATCCCTTAACAATCGTTTGCCTGGCCACCTACTTCAAAGGTGGCGACTTTATTCGGGAGTGCAAGCGCCTTGGTTGCAGCGTAATTCTCATCACCAAGGAAAAGATGCTGCTGGAAGACTGGCCGCGCGAAAGTTTGGACGATTTGATTGCAGTGCCAAACGACGCGGGTCCGCCGCTGATGATCGACCTCACGGCGTTTATCTCGCGCAAGCTGAAAGTGGATCGTGTGGTCGCGCTCGAGGAGTTTGACGTCATGACCGCGGCCTTGATCCGCGAACATTTCTGTCTGCCGGGAATGAGCAGCTCGACGGCAAAAACGTTTCGCGACAAATACAGGATGGCGGAAGCGGCAAAAGCTGCGGGAATAGTCCTGCCCGATTTTGTGCCGCTAATTAATCCTGATGAAGTGCGAGAGTTCATGGAACGTGTGCCGCCGCCGTGGATCGTCAAACCTCGTTCAGATGTTTCGGCGATTGGCATTCGTAAGGTGAGTGACTCGGAAGAAGTGTTGAGCCTGATGACTGAAATGAACGAGCGCGAGAATTTGCGCGAGCGGGCTTCTTATTATCTGCTGGCACAGTTTGTTGCCGGCGAAGTTTTTCACGTCGATTCACTGGTGAGCAATGGCCGGGTTTTGTTCGCCGGCGCGAATCGCTATGGACGACCACCGTTGGAAGTTGCGCACGGAGGTGGAGCATACGTGTCACGCACGGTGGCGCATCGATCGGAAGACGAAAGAAAATTGTTTACGATCAATCGCAAACTGGTAAAAGCGCTGAAACACAAAAGCGGCGCCGCTCATGCAGAGTTCATCAAGAGCGATGTCGATGGCCGTTTCTACTTCCTGGAGATCGCGGCTCGTGTCGGTGGAGCTTATATCGCCGACGTCTTAGAGGCAGCTTCGGGGCTAAACTTGTGGCGCGAGTGGGCGCGGATGGAAGTGCAGGCAGCAGGAGCAGGGGCAGGGGCAGGGAAGAGGGCAGAGTTGAGTGCTAAAGTTAAGGCGCTGAGAAACGAATACGCGGGAATCGTGTTGTCGCTTTCGAAACAGGATGAACCCGACACTTCTTCATATGACGATCCGGAAATCGTCTATCGCGTAAAGAAGGATCATCACGCCGGCTTGATTGTCCGCTCTAAGAACCTGGAACGCGTCGAAGAATTGTTGACGCAGTATGCAACGCGATTCGCAGATGATTTTGTTGCAGTAGTGCCGCCGCTCGAGAAGGCGGAGTGAACTTCAGTTAGCTTTTGGCTGCAAAGAGCGGGGGCAAGCCCACCTTCCTGACCTGCGAGACT
Source organism: Pyrinomonadaceae bacterium (assembly GCA_036009765.1). Lineage (GTDB taxonomy): Bacteria > Acidobacteriota > Blastocatellia > Pyrinomonadales > Pyrinomonadaceae > PSRF01. The sequence goes on from DASYLB010000044.1 coordinate 23,576, forward strand.
ACTCAAGTGGATCGACTACCTTGTCTTGAAAATCCTTCAAGCGCGGATGATGGCTCAACTGTGATCAGCTCTGGGCGGGAAGGCGGGCTTGCCCCCGTTCTTAATCTTCGATTTTCTTGAGCGGCCAGATCTCGACGCTGAGTTCTTCGCAGTAGTGGAGCAATGGATCGCCGGACGGCATGGGAAGACGATGCGATTCGATCATGCTTGAACTGAGCGTCGTGAGTTCTGCTTTTCGCAAGGGCCACGGTTGGTGATGAATGCGCGCGCGATAGAGTTTGCCGTTATGCTCACAGTCCAGCGCGTAACGCTCGGTTAAGAAAAACTCGAGCGAGCCGGGAAAAGTTGGCGGCAACGCTTCGCCGATATTCCAGGTCGCTTGAAGTTCCGCAGGCGCACCGCGTCGATCTTTTCGCACTGATGAATAACCAATCGAATTACCAGTCTGACTTAACAACATCAGCGCGTTGAAATACGGCAGGTGATAAAACGTGCGTGCTCCCAAAACAGCGAGACGATTTGCGGCGTCAAGAGAGAGGAACAACACGCTGGCAACGCCCTCGTGATAAACGTAAGTACGCACGTTCAGTTCATGAAACGCGCTGGTACCGGGAATCGCCGGCAGGAATGAAGCGCGAATACCCCACATCGTAAAGGGCACGACGCCAATCCAAGCCGAGCCGTCGAAGGTGTCGATTTCGAGTTGCCGCGGAATGAGCGGGCGCAGCAGCGCCGGATCGATGCGCCAATGCATGAAGAGTAGCTTGCCCCAATTCTGATACATGATCGGCCTGCCGAGAGGGCGCTCGCGCATGCCAAGGCGATCGGCGGCAGTAGGGTCCGAAGGTTTCACAAGCAGAAGAATGGAGAAGAAAAAGAGCGGGGGCAAGCCGCCCTTCCCGACCGCGAGACTCTCATACTTGAGAGACGACTCTTAGCTTGTATGTCATTGCAAAGCGATCTCGCTCGAACTGCGGACTCAAGTTGAGCAGTCTCGGGGTCAGGAAGGGTGGCTTGCCCCCGCTTCTTTCGATCATGCTACGGTGCCGGGTTCTTCATCACGACGATCACTGAATTCTTCACACCGTAATCGTCGTCTTTCGTGTTCGGATTCTCCGGATCAAGCAGCCAGTTTCCGTCGATGATGAACTTGTACGCGTGCTCACCTGGTTCCAGATCGATACGGCAAATCCATTCATCGCCTGCGCGTGCAAGAACGTATTGTGATTGGTTCCAGTTGTTGAAAGAGCCGGCCAGCGCGACGATACTCGCATCAGCGTAGCCCTTCAATCTGAACGTTGTGTTGCCCTTGAGACTTGGCGGCGGGAGCGTAACTCTAGCAGCAATATACTTCGCGCCTTCGTATGCAAATTCGACGCTGACAATCTTGCCATCCTCGTCTTTGTTGAAGGAGAGTGGCGTGCCTTCGATTTCGTCAACGAACACTGTCTTCGATTTGTGCAGCAGTCTACGTTTCTTAACGACTGACGGCTTCACCCAAAGCTCGCCATTTTCCAAGGTGACGTCGAGGGTTGAGACAGGAATGATGCCGGCGTCGATTCCGTATCTGCCGACGTATTTCTTTAAAGTTTCAGGATCGATCTTGCGAGGCGCCGGTTGTTGGAGCGGCGATGAGGTCAGTACCGCTTGCGGTAGCGGGCGGGTCTCACCGATGGAAGATAAGAGAAATACACAAAGCATCAAGTGCAAACTACTCATGCGATCCCCCATCTCGAGACCCGCCCGCTATCGCGACGCGGTACTAACAAGAGCTAGTACTGCCAATTCACATTCACAAAGCCCGTGCCGCTGCTCGGGACCGTGTAGGTATGGTTTGAACCATTCTCCCACGTGACCGCGCCCCCGGCGGCAATCTTGATGAACTTGAATTGGATCGTTTGCCCCGCCGGCATGCTTGCCGTCAGGAACCAGTTGGGATAGTTAGGCGTCAACATCGGTCCGACAGCGCCGTCCCAGGTTGTGCTCCAGGCGCCAAGCTCTACCGTGTTTCCTGTCAGGAAGATGTAGTCGCCCGTCGACGTTGGTGTGGCGTTGTTGACCGTGAACGTGATCGGTATCAGCTTCGCAGTCAGCACGGTGTATTGAATGCCGTTCGAAACCGTGCCGCCTGAATTCGTCACGGTCACGTTGTAGCTGCCATTTGCAACTGATGGCGTGGTAACAACGATCTGTGTCGCCGACCACGAGTTTACAGTGGCCGTCGTCGTGCCGAATTTCACACTGCCGCCACTGGCGCCAAAGTTACGTCCGGCAATAACGGTCTTGACGCCCGGCTGTCCAGCAGTCGGACCGATTGAGCCGATTTCCGGTGACGCCGCGCCCTCGGTGAACTGCCAAACGGAAACAGCGTGCGCCGGCAGCGTGAAGGTCGAGACGGGATTGTTGCCGCCTGATCCGGAACCGACGGTGATCGAAACTCCGCCGAGCAAACCTGTCAGGTTGTCCGTCTGGGTGCCGACAGGCAGCGACGTATTCAGACCGCTGATGCTGTAACCAGTCGTCTCGTTTTTGTTGATGGCCACCAGTACGACGCTGCCGAAGAACTTGCGTTCGTAGATGTACACGTCATTGCTCATCCAACGCTGCGTCATCGATCCGTAGGGAATCGCTGGATTGCTGCGACGAAGAGATGACAACTTATTCGTGAGCGTGTACGCCGTGGTCGAAGTCGAGAAGGCCGGCATCATCGGGCGATTGTAGGGGTCCGTGCCGCCGCTGGTGTCGTTGTGCAGATATTGCTCGGTGCCGTAGTAGATACACGGGATGCCGCGCGCGGTAAGCACGAACGACATCGCCTCGTGCAATCGGTTGTTGTTATTGTTCACGGAAAGAAAACGCGCCATATCGTGGTTGTCGATAAAGGTGACGAGGTCTTCCTTCCAGGTAAAGTTGCCAGCTTCCGCCGTCAGCACGGTGTCGATGTCGGAGAAATTCGAGTTGGAAGCGAAGACGCTGCGGATCGCCTGGTTGAGCGGGAAATCGAGCATCGACATGCCGCTCTTGTTCGCGAACTTGTATGAGTCATGATAAAGCGGGTCGGAGGTGTTTCCCTGATACCACTCACCAAACAGGAAGCTATCGCCGTAAGTATAGATGGAATTTGCGAAGCTATATTCCCAACCCCAGTTCACGTGCTTGATCGCATCGATGCGGAAACCATCGACGCCGTGCTGCTGAAAGAGCTGCGCGGCGGATTTCAGGTAAGCATCGATGGTCGCGTGTTCCGAGTTAAGATCGGCGAGGTCGAACAGCGTGTAGTACTCGACCTGATAACGATCGTCCCAACCGCCGCCGGAGATGTTGGCGTTGTGGTGGAAGTAGCCGTTGCTGTCCGAAGTGTAGTTACCGACGAAGGTGCCGTTGTCATAAAGCGCACCATACTCGCCGGCGTTGTCCTGGTTGGAATGATTGGGCGCAAAGTCGATCACGACCTTGATGCCGGCTGCATGCGCCGCGGTCACCATGGCGTCGAAGTCGGTCCAGGTGTTGCTGCTGTTGCCGAAGTGTTCCTCGATGCGTTTGAAGTCGCGGGCCTGGTAGCCGTGGTAGGAAGCCTGCGGGTTGCCGCCGCCGTCGGGAATGTTGACGTTCAGATTGTCGACGGGGGGCGAGATCCAAATTGTAGTGACGCCCATACCCGCGAGATACGACATCTTCGCTTGTATGCCCTGAAGGTCGCCGCCCCAGTAGAGTCGCCAATTTGTTTTGGTCGAGTCATATAAGCCGGAACTTTGGGCCGGGTTGTTGTTGGCGCTATTTCCGTCAAAGAACCTGTCAGTGATGATTTGGTAAATGACTTCGCGTTTGAAATCGGCCGCAAAGGCGCCGGTGAGTGGATTGAAAAGAAGTGAGAGAAGAAACGCGACTCCAGCGAGTCTGAATGTGAGCTGGCGCATATATGAACTCCATTCTATTTACAGGGCTGGTTTGGGAGTTGAGGCACATGAATCATACAACTAATGAGAGATGAAGTCAGTAGCAGCGTCAAGTGATGCTGGGAACGAGCGGGGGCAAGCCCCCTTCCTTACGCTGAGGCTACTGCCTTGAGGCGTCACTTCGACCGAGATCGCTTTTCAATGGCGCAAGTTCAGAATCGTAATCTCAAGTATGAGAGTCTCGCGGGTGGGAAGGGTGCCTTGCCCCCGCTCCTGTCTTAGCCAATCACTTGACGCGCCTACTTCAAATATTTGTCCATCCAATCCTGCACGGTGTGATACCAGAGCTGTGAATTCTGCGGCTTCAACACCCAGTGCCCTTCATCCGGAAACATCAACATCTTTGAGTCAATGCCCATGCGCTGAACTGCAGTGAACAATTGCAGTCCTTCTCCAAACGGTACGCGGAAGTCCAAGTCACTGTGAATGATCAGCATTGGTGTTTTGAAGTTTTTCACGAACTTGTGTGGCGACCAGCGTGTGTACATCAAGGGATTGGTCCAGGGCGTGCCCTTAAATTCCCACTCGGCAAACCAAAGCTCCTCGGTAGCGCCATACATGCTTTCGAGATTGTAAACGCCGTCGTGCGAGACAAGAACTTTGAAGTTAAAGCGCGGATCGCTATTGTGCCCCTGGATCCAGTTGATCATGTAACCGCCATAACTCGCGCCGGCAGCGCCAATGCGATTCCTGTCGATGAACGGACTACGACGGAGCACGTCAGCAACCCCATTCATGATGTCCACGTAGGGTTTGCCGCCCCAATCGCCGCTGATGTCGTCGATAAACTTCTGACCGTAGCCGGTAGAGCCGCGCGGGTTCGGCAGAAAGGCTATGTAACCGTTGTTGGCCCAGATTTGTGGGTTCCAGCGATAGCCCCAACTGTCGTTGAAAGCGCTTTGCGGTCCGCCGTGAATGATGACCGCGAGCGGATACTTCTTGTTCGGATCGAAGTCCGGCGGCTTAACGATGAACCCGTGAATTTTTTTGCCCAGCGCGCCAACCCATTCGACCTCTTCGGCTTTCTGCAAGGCGAATGGAGTCATCAAGTTTCCGTTCGCATTCGTGAGTTGGGCAGTTGGGCCCTCGTCAATATCAGTGCGAAAGATTTCAGTGGGCATCGCCATCGTGCTGTGCGCATAGATTAACGTTTTTCCGTCGGGCGTGATTTGCAGACCGGAAGCTGAAACATTGGGAACCATCTTTTGTGGTTCGGCGCCGCCAAGCGGGACGCGATAGATTGGCAAGCGACCACGCTCGCCGGCGATGAAGTAAGCGTAGTTTCCATCTGACGACAAAACGACTTCTTCAACCTGCAGATCAAATTTCTTCACGATTTCCGTGCTCACACCGGTCGCGCGGTTGTAAGACATCAGGCGCCAACGGTCAGCTTCGAATCCGGCCCTGGCCTGGGAGCGATAGATAATCGACTTGCCATCGCGGGTGAAGATCGGGCTGACGTCGTAGCCGTGATTGTTAGCGGTAATGTTTTTCGCGGGGCCGCCGGAAAGCTGCAAAACGTAAATATCGCTGTTAGTGGAAATCGCTTCAACTTTATCCGGGTTGCGAATGTACGCCAGCTCTTTCGAGTCAGGCGAGAAGCTAAAGTCCACGTTGGAGCTGGCGGCGTAGGGAGGGGAATCGAAGTCGCCGGGAGTTAAGTCTCGCGCGGCGCCGCCCTGACTCGCAACTACAAATACATGCGTGCGCTTGACGTCGCGCCACTCGTCCCAGTGGCGGAAAAGCAGCCGTGTCGTGATGTGCGCTTTTACTTTGCTGTTTTGGGCGGCTTCGTCTTTTTTCTTGTTGCAGTCGTCATCAGTGCAATTGGGATGGACTTCGGAGGTAAACGCGAGCCATTTACCATCTGGTGACCAAACCGGCGCGGCCGCTTCGGTTGAGATTTTCGTCACTTTGTCTTTGTTGTCGCCATCGTCTTCCATGGTCCAAAGCTGCCCGCCAGTTACGTAAGCGATCCTCTTGCCCTCGGGCGACCAACGCGGCGAGGTTGCGGAGCTGGCGCCATTAGTGAGTTGCTTGAGGTCGCTGCCGTCGATCTTCATAACGTAGATTTGCGTGATGACCTTGTTGGCGTCCCAATTCACATCGCCGATCGTAAAAGCAACGCGTCTGCCGTTAGGTGAAATCTGCGGATCGCCAACGCGCCGGACTTTCAGCAAGTCTTCAACGGTGAAACGACGACTCGCCTGCCCGCTGGCAATTGTGGCGAATGAGAACAGGCCAAGCACAAGAACAGATATGGCGATGACGAAACGCTTCATAGAAAATCCTCTCCAAATGGCGTGAAATTGTAGTGGGAAGCAACGGCATTATTACATTAATAAATTTTTCGCGCACGGAGGGTCGCCTGTCAGCGGCGATAAGAAGGTAGGCAGAGTTGAAACGTCTGCAGTGCGCGTCCAATGTTTCAAGCGCATCGGAGATGCGCAGCGAAGGTAGCCGGAGGTGAAACCTCTGGATCACTTCAACGCGCAATCAATTGAATTACTCTTGTCACCAGACGTTTCACGTCTGGCTACCTTCTGTGCGCATCGCCGATGCGCATTGGTCCTGCACAGCTTGGTCCAAGAAAGCGATGGACAACCCAATCGCAAACACTTATCCTAAGACTTCTTGTCCCCCAAACCTCTCAGGTTAAGATTTTCTCGTTGGGGGTTATTTCGATGCTCGCCGTCTCTTACAACCAAAGCAAAGCTGCGAAAAGTCATTTTAGCAATTTGGCAAGTGTGATGCGCTTAATCGCGTTGGCCTTCCTCTGGCCGTTGTTTGCGTCAGCCGTATTGTTGCCGGCAGGCGTGAAAGCGGCGACGCTGCCCGCCAATTTTACCGAGACGACGTTTGCCAGCGGCTTTTCCAACCCAACTGCCATGGCCTTCGCGCCGGATGGACGCCTTTTCGTTAGTCAGCAGACCGGGCAGTTGCGCGTCTTCAAAAATGGCGCGCTGCTCGCGACGCCTTTCGTGTCGCTTACAGTTGATTCAAACGGCGAGCGCGGCTTGCTTGGTGTGGCTTTCGATCCAAACTTCGCCACTAATAGTTTCGTCTACGTTTATTACACGGCCACCACTCCGCAAGTACACAACCGGGTCAGTCGCTTTACCGCGAGCGCCGGGAATCCTGACGTCGCCGCGGCCGGCAGTGAAGTCCCTATTCTTGATCTTAATAATCTGAGCGGAGCGACCAATCACAACGGCGGCGCCATTCACTTTGGTCCCGATGGCAAGCTCTACATCGCGGTGGGCGAGAATGCGAACCCGGCAAACTCGCAATCAGTCGGCAACCTGTTAGGAAAAATTCTGCGAATCAATTCAGACGGCACAATCCCCGGCGACAATCCCACCACCTTCCCGGGAATCGCCGGCTCACCCACCGGCCTTAATTTAGCCATCTGGTCAGTTGGTTTGCGAAATCCCTACACGTTCACGTTTCATCCCACTACCGGCAGGATGTTCATTAACGACGTCGGCCAAAACGTGTGGGAAGAAATCAACGATGGGATTGCCGGATCCAACTACGGCTGGTCGATCTGTGAGGGATTTTGCGCGCCGCCGAACGCAAACTTTCGCGATCCGCTATTTCGCTACGGACATGGCAGCAGTGAGACAACCGGCTGCGCAATTACAGGCGGGGCTTTCTACCATCCAGCGGTTGCGAATTTTCCCGTCGACTACGTTGACAAGTATTTCTATGCCGAGTTCTGCACCGGTTGGATCCGCCGCTTCGATCCAGCCACTGGTACCGACACCGCCTTCGCGACGGGTGCATCAAGTCCCGTAGATCTCATCGTTACAGCGGACGGCAGTCTATATTACCTGGCGCGCGGCGATGGGGCCGTATTTCGCGTTCGCTTCACCGGACCAACTAATTCCTTTGGCGATGTCAACGGCAGGATCTCGAACAGCAGCAATGGCAACGGTGTTTCCGGAGTCGTCATTCGACTAACCGGCACGCAGAACCGTAAGACCATCACTGATACCAACGGCGACTATCACTTCGACCAGGTTCAGACCAACGGCATCTACACGCTAACGCCATCACGTGTGAACTTCGCATTCACTCCAACCGAGCGCTCACTGAGCCAGCTGGGAAACACCACGAACGCGCCGTTTGGCGCTATCGCCGCCGGCACCGCGAATAATCCGCTCGATACGCCCGAGTATTTTGTTCGCCAACACTATGTCGACTTTCTGAACCGCGAGCCGGACGAGAGCGGCTTCAACTTCTGGAGCGATCAGATTATCGGTTGTGGCAGTGATCCGGTTTGCCTCGAGCGCAAACGGATCAATGTCTCCGCTGCGTATTTCCTTTCGATAGAGTTTCAACAGACGGGCGGGTTGGTCAACGGTTTGTACCGGACGAGTTTTGACCGGCGGCCGTTTTATGCCGAGTTCGTTCCTGATTCGCAAACTGTTGGGCTGAATGTAATCGTAGGGAAAGTCGGTTGGGAAGCCCTGTTGGAAGCAAACAAACAGGCGTTTGTGAATGCCTGGGTACAGCGTCCGGCTTTCGTTAATGCGTATGGCAATCTGTCGAATGATGCTTACGTCGACACGCTAATCAGTCACACCGGAGTCAGCTTCACCACTAATGAGCGCAATGCGCTGGTTGCGAGTTTAGTAAATCAAAGCGCGACTCGCGCCCAGGTATTGCGGCAAATCGCCGAAGACTCCCGTTTCGTCAGTCTGAAATTTAACGAGACGTTTGTGATGATGGAATACTTCGGTTATCTCCGCCGCGATCCGGATGCCGCGGGCTTCCAGTTTTGGCTCGACAAGCTAAACCAGTTCAACGGCAACTTCGAACAAGCAGACATGGTCAAGGCGTTCATCGTTTCTGGTGAATATCGCGATCGGTTTCCACAGTAACCCGAAAGATTAGTAGAAAGTAGCCGGTGGTCGAAGCGCAACCTAGACCACCGGCTAATATCCGCCAACCCTCCGGGGAAGACGCCAACCGGCTACTGTCTCTCCAAAACTCCGCGGCATTCCCCATAATCCTCACCTGATCGCCAGTCAATAGATTAGAATCCCTCGGTCTCGACCCGATCCAATGACTCGCCGAATAATCGTTGCCATTCTTCGTTTCGCTATGCGCGTCTATTTCCGGCGCGTTGAAGTTGTTGGCATTGAGCACGTGCCCCTCGACAGTCCAGTGATCTTTGTCCTCAATCATCCAAACGCGCTGGTCGATCCTGCAGTTCTGCTTTCGCAGGCGCCGCGGCGCGTTTCGTTTTTAGCTAAGTCGCCGTTGTTTCGCACGCCGGTACTCGGTTTCTTTGTCCGAGCCATGGACTGTATCCCGGTATATCGCAAGCAGGACGAAGGCGAGGACATCTCCAAGAACAGCGAAACGTTCGCGGCAGCTCGGAAACTGCTGGCGCGGGGCGGCACCATCGGTATCTGTCCGGAAGGGATATCGCATGACGAGCCTCGTCTAATGCCCATCAAAACCGGCGCCGCGCGCATTGCCCTGGGCGCCGTTTCCACTGGTGAAGTTTCCGAGTTGAAAATTGCCCCCGCCGGTCTCTACTACACTTCGAAGACAAAATTCCGCAGCGCCGCGTTGCTCTACTTTGGAAAACCGATCCTCGTGGAACCAGTCCCACTTGAAGCAGATGGGAATCCACCACGCGCTGCGGTCCGCGAGCTTTCTGATCGCATCGAGAATGCGCTTCGAGAAGTGATGCTCGACGCGTTACACGAAGAAGCGTTGCAGACCATCAGCCGAGCGGAAAGAATTTTCTCGTCCGAGACTAGCGACGAGGGAAGCGAGAGTCTTGCCGAGGAGTTGCAGTTGCAGCAACGTTTCGTCAAGGCGTATCGAGTCTTGCAGGACCGCGCGCCGGAACGTCTGCGGCGACTTGAAGTGCGCATGAGCCGTTTTGAAGAAGAACTCATTCAGGCGGGTGTCGACCCCGACGATCTTTCAGCGCCGAAGTCTACGCTGGATGTGTTCGCGCACTTGATTAGTCGGGTGTTGATTTTTCTGTTTCTCATTGCGCCGGCTTTGCTGGGCTTCTTCGTTCATTATCCTGCCTATCGTCTCGGTGGTTATCTGGCCACGCAATTTTCGAAGAACGACGACGACGTGGTTTCGACTGTCAAGATCATGTCGGCGATGTTGTTGTTTCCGCTCACCTGGTTGGTGGCCGCGCTTGCGGGATACAAACTTGAAGGATGGCTGCTGGCGCTGGCGGCAGTCACGCTGATTCCAGCCGCGGGCTATCTCGCGATTCTATTTTTTGAGGGTTTTGACGAGTTTATGGGCGGACTGCGAGCGCTGGCCTTCTTTCTGGTGAGGCGCAGGTTCTTTGTGCGACTGCTTGCAGAACGCAAAGCAATTCGCAGCGAAATTCTCGCTCTCGGCAAGGAGACCGCGAATCTTTAGCCAGTGGTTTTCTTGTAATCAGTCAGGCGAGGGGAGTGGGGGATCTGCCACCTTGTACTGAACTACTTCTTGCGCGCTTTGGAAGCGGCGCTCTTCTTCGCTGCTCCCGCACGTTTTCTGCCGCTTCCGGATCTAACCGTCCGACCCTTACGGCCTTCGCTTTGGACCCTGCCGGCCTTAATGAGATTCTCATAACTGCCGCGCACGACATTTCGCGCAACTTTTAATGAGTTGGCTAATTCGCGTTCACTCGGCAGATAACTACCAACCGTCATGGCCCCAGATTCGATCAGGCTTGTGAGCTGGTCCGTGATCTGCTTAGTCATTGATTCCGGACGCTTGCGATTGACACGTATCGTTGTTTTCACTCTAACTTCCCTCCTGGGTTGGTCTATTTTTGGGGTAATTGAATTTTATGCAGGCAAGATTGCTGTGTCAACTGGACCAAAAAAGTCCAAGGTCCAAAGTCTAAGGTCCAAGCTAAGTTTTCCGAACGGTCGGTTAGGAATTCGGCGTCCTGAAGTTGAGCTTAAGACTGCGGATGGTGCGTCTGGTGTGTTAATCCGTTGCGAAAATGGCGATGAGCGCCGGAATGGTGAGCCACAACAGTCCCTTCAGCAGGAAGAACATTACACCCCAGAATCCTAGTCTTTTGATCCACTTCTTTAAGTTCATCTCGATTCTGTTATCACCAGTGTGTTGAATTTCGGTCGGGGCTTCATTCCGCTCGAAATCGTTCGTCCTCACTGTATTCTCCCCCAGGCGCTGGTCTTCCAGTTGTCGATTGCCTCTGCTCCCACAATCCAGGGCGGGAGTGGCATCAATAGCATTTCCGAAAGCGCGCAAACATAAGGTTCATACATTGCGCGCAGCTCGTTTAACTTCTGTTCCGCCTCAACGCCATCCTGTAAATCAGCGCCATACCTTGAGAGGATATCTCTGATTCGTTCAAGGTCGCCAGGCATGAGCCGGTAGGCGGTTGGCTTCGGAGTTGACGGTGTAGTTCGGAAAACTTGCGCCAGATCGACTACCGCGTGCCGAGCCATTGCAAATGTCAGCTTTGCTTGCCAGGTCGGCAGCCCGCCCACGCCCACCATCACCAGCGCGCAGGTATCGAGAATCGTCGTCAAGGAACTCAGCCACGACTGGTTGTCATGCTGCGAACGAAAGTAACAGAGCACTGGATATGATAAGTGACTCTCAAGTAACTCCGCAGACCAATGTTCCCACTCATGTAGTACGACATCGAGGTCGTGCAGATGTTTGCTTTCGCCATGCCGGCGCAGCATCTCCGCGGCACTCGAGGGCGAACCTGCGCGCGCGTCGAGCAAAGCAATGTTCACTTCACGCCGCGAAAACGCCCCGTAAAGCACCGGAAGATATCCGATTACGATCGCCAGCAGACCGAAACCATTTGCTGCTTCTATTACGGCGATGGCGCGGCCGAGCGAAAGCTTAGGGACAATGTCGCCATAGCCTAGTGTGAAAAACGTCTCGCCGCTGATGTAAAGGTAAGTTGCTAATTGCCCGCTTTCTTCGGGAAGGTTAAGCCTGGTTTGCAATCCCCAGTGGAGCAGTGCATAACCGAGGATCAAACCTGCAGCCCAGAGCGCGAGCAGCATCAGCAACGACAAAGGACCAAACGTGCCCAAATACTTTTCGCGTCGCTTGCGATTGTGCATGGCGCGCACCAATCCGGCGCAGATCATCCACATCGTTTTGTAGAAAATGCTTGTGAAACGGAGACGCCTGGTCACGCGCCGCGGTAGTATGATGGTTTCAAAAGCATCCCACAGAATCGTGACGATCAAAGCAATGCCAACGATGACGGCGATCAGTCTCATTTCGAGTTCAGCGTCTCGGAAAATCAAGCAGGAAAAGTTTGATATTATTCGGCGACGACAGATGTTATCGTTGAAATGCCCTTTTTGCACAGACTCCAGCGGCGCAGAGAAGTACGTTGGTCAGTGAGACCACTCAAGCAAATTGCTGGGACCGCGGGCGTGCCGCCAGCAACGCGCCGTGGGCGCGCAGTTCTTACGAATGTTGCCTGCAACCCATTTTTCTCGCTCCGCGCTCATTGCGGGCGGGACGCCCGCGGTCCCAGCAATTCGCTTGAGATCTCTTCAAAGTTCGTTGGACATAAATTCGTAGATCCAGATGACATCACTGATCATTCACGGTCACTTCTACCAACCGCCGCGTGAGAATCCGTGGACTGGAATTATCGACCCCGAACCGAGTGCGCGTCCGTTTCACGATTGGAATGAACGCATTCAAGCGGAATGTTACGAGCCGAACAGCGCTGCCCGAATTCTTGTAGACGGCGCCGAACGAATCGTCAACAACTACGCGCATATAAGTTTTGACTTTGGTCCTACGTTGCTTTCCTGGCTCCAGAAATCTCATCGCGAAACTTACCTGAGGATCATAGCCGCCGATCAAGAAAGCGCCGGCAAGCACGCCGGACACGGCAACGCAATAGCTCAAGCCTACAATCACGCGATCTTGCCGCTCTGTAACGAGCGTGATCGCTGCACCCAGGTACGCTGGGGCATCGAGGACTTTCGCTATCGCTTCGGTCGTGAACCGGAGTCGATGTGGCTGCCCGAGACGGCCTGTAATGACGACGTTCTAGGTTTGCTGATCGACGAAGGGTTGCGTTTTGTAATTCTCGCTCCGCAGCAAGCCGAACGCGTTCGGTGTACGTCACGCATACCTGCCTGTCCTGGTGAGATGAAAGAAGAAGTTGCTGGACAGACTGGAAAGTCTGTCCTACCAGAATCTGAATGGCTAAACGTGGGTCGCGACAAAATCGACACCAGCATCGCCTACAGCTACTTCCATCGTGATGGTTCGCGGCGATCTATCGCGGTGTTCTTTTATGATCAAGAACTAGCACACGGCATTGCCTTCGAACAGGCGTTGAGCTCGAGCGGTGAACTCGTAAATCGCTTTGAACAACGAAGAGTCCCAGCAGCGGGTTTGCTCAATATCGCCACGGATGGCGAGACCTATGGACATCACCACAAGTTTGGTGACATCTGTCTCGCTTACGCATTGGCAGTCGATGGACCTGCGCGCGGTTTTTCGTTGACGAACTACGGAGAATATCTCGATCAGTATCCGCCGGAGTGGGAAGTCGAAATCAACAACGGTTTGGCAGGCGAAGGTAGTTCATGGAGTTGTGTACATGGTGTCAGCCGTTGGATTCGTGATTGTGGTTGTCATACTGGTGGCGAGCCCGGCTGGAACCAGGCCTGGCGAACCCCTTTGCGCGCGGCGCTTGATTTCCTGCGTGACGAAATGGCGATCTATTTTGAGGGCACGCGCGGTGAATTGTTTACTGATCCGTGGGTGGCAAGAGATGACGCGGTTAGTTTGGTGCTCGACGAATTCAAGTCGCGCGAAGAGTTTCTTTACGCGCATGCGCCGCGCTCGCTTTCGCGCGAACAGCAACAACGGGCTTTGCTGTTCCTCGAGTTGCAGCGGAGTGCGTTGCTTATGTACACGAGTTGTGGCTGGTTCTTCAGTGATATTTCGGGAATTGAACCAATCCAGATTTTGAAGTACGCCGGCCGCGCTCTTGATTTGATGAATCAACTGGGCCTGCCCTCGTTGCGCGCGCAGTTCCTCAAGATACTGGCTGAGGCAAAGAGCAATCGTCCGGAGTTCGGAAACGGCGCGAACATTTTTCGCCAACTGGTTGAGCCGTTGCAAGCTAGAACCATTAACGATGAAGCAGTAGTGGGTTAAGTTGCTAAACTATTCCTGGTGCAAGTGCCGGGTTTCCAATTCATCTTCTCCGTGAAACCTTTGTGCTTTGTGTCTCTGTGGTGGATGGACTCTAAGCGGAAGATTCACCACTGATACACAGAGAACACTGAGGACCCACAGAGAACTTCAATGAGGACACGACCAAGTAGCGCGCGACTTTCGCATGCCGAAAAAGTCTCAAAGCAAATCAACCAAGGGTCGCACGGGGAAAAGTTCGAAGCTCGCGATTAAGCAAGATATTCAGAAGCGTCGCGTCTCGACTTCACCAGAATCTCAAGCTGCAGATTCACTCCCACCCATTCTCGGCGAACTTGATCTTCACCTCTTCGGCGAAGGTCGCCACGAACTGATCTACCAAAAACTCGGGGCGCATCTGATCACTCACGAAGGCGTCGAAGGAGTTTCATTTGCAGTCTGGGCGCCGGCGGCCGCGCAGGTAAGCGTCGTCGGTAACTTCAACGACTGGGAGGGCGCCAAACACCCGCTGCGCGCGCTTGGCAGCTCCGGAGTTTGGGAAACTTTCATTCCCGGGTTGCAGGCAGGCGAGCTTTACAAATATCAGATCAAGACGCCAGGTCTGCCAGTATTTCTCAAAGCCGACCCTTACGCTTCCTTTGCAGAAGAACCACCCGACACTTCGTCGATTGTCTACCAGTCGAGCTATCGTTTTCGCGATGCGCGCTGGCTGAAGAAACGCGACGGCCGCGAACATTTTCGCCAACCGCTGTCGATCTATGAAGTTCACTTCGGATCGTGGCGCCGCAAAGTAAGACAGACATTCCTGTCTGTCGAAGCGGAAGAGGAAAACGGGGACAGACTGGAAAGTCTGTCCTACAAAGAAGGCGAAGCGAAGGACCGTCCGTTCAGCTATCGCGAGATGGCGGAACCGCTGGCTGAATATGTTTTGGCGATGGGCTTCACGCACGTCGAGTTTCTGCCGTTGAAGGAACATCCTTACGGACCGTCCTGGGGTTACCAGGTCAGCAACTACTATGCGCCTTCCGCTCGCTATGGAACGCCCGACGATCTTCGTTACCTGATCGATTACCTGCACCAGCGAGGCATTGGCGTAATCATGGATTGGGTGCCGGCGCACTTTCCCAAAGATGCTTTTGCACTCGGGCGGTTTGACGGCACCGCACTCTACGAACATCTCGACCCGCGCAAAGGTGAGCATCCCGATTGGGGCACCTACATTTTCAACTACGGCCGCAATGAAGTGCGGAATTTCCTGCTGGCGAATGCGCTTTACTGGTTCAAGGAATTTCATCTCGACGGCCTGCGCGTAGATGCGGTGGCTTCAATGCTTTATCTCGATTACAGCCGCAAAGAGGGAGAGTGGGTGCCAAATCAGTTTGGCGGACGCGAAAACCTCGAGGCAATTTCGCTGCTGAAAGAATTGAATGAGGCGGTCCATCGCGTCTGCCCCGGCGCCATGATGATCGCGGAAGAATCAACCGCGTGGCCGCAGGTTAGTCATCCGGTTTATGCCGGCGGACTCGGCTTTGATTTCAAATGGAACATGGGCTGGATGCACGACACGCTCAAATACTTCCAAACCGATCCACTGTTTCGGGTTGGTAATCACAATGCGCTGACGTTTGGGTTGCTTTATGCGTGGAGTGAAAATTTTGTGCTGCCGTTTTCACACGACGAAGTTGTTCACATGAAGGGCTCGTTGCTGAACAAGATGCCCGGCACAACGGAACAGAAGTTTGCCAACCTGCGCGCGCTGTATGGATACATGTGGATGCATCCGGGAAAGAAGCTTTTGTTTATGGGTGGTGAGTTTGGGCAGTGGCGCGAGTGGAACGAAACCGAGAGCCTTGACTGGCATCTGCTTGAAGAGCCGGCGCACAAAGGAGTACAGGATTTAATTCGTGAACTCAATCGCGTCTACTTGAAAAAGAATGCGCTTTGGGAAGTTGACGGCGAACCTGAGGGCTTTCAGTGGATCGACGCAAACAACGGGGCGGAAAATATTGTTTCGTTCATACGTCGCGCACGATCGACCGGCCGCGAGCTGATCTGCGTCGGCAACTTCGCGCCGGTGTTGCGCGAAAACCATCAGCTTGGGTTACCGAGACCGGGAACTTACCGTTTGATCTTAAACACTGACGATGAAAGGTATGGCGGCAGTGGGATGAAATTGCCGAAGTCGATTAAGGCGAAAGAGGAACCATTTCACGGACAGGCATATTCAGCGACTATAACGTTGCCGCCGCTCGCGACGTTGTGGTTTGAAGCGTTTGCGAGCGTCAAGTAATCGATTGCTGTGAGGAGTTCGGAGCGAAAAAGCTGCTCACACGATGCTTGCGTTTCCAGCCATAACGAATATGCACAGGCACGGGGAGTTCCGCTAGGTCAATGACCT
Source organism: Pyrinomonadaceae bacterium (assembly GCA_036009765.1). Lineage (GTDB taxonomy): Bacteria > Acidobacteriota > Blastocatellia > Pyrinomonadales > Pyrinomonadaceae > PSRF01. Next base: position 40,091 of record DASYLB010000044.1, read on the forward strand.
GAAAGAATAATGTGTTGGTCAGTCTCAAGCAGTAGTCTGGTTCCCACCTCCGCCATCTGATCAAAAAGACGCATGCGCTCGTGGGCTCGCGTGGGTAACGGGATATTCACGATCACTCGATTGTCCTGCCTGACGACCACTCGAGTCTTCCCGCGTGCCGGCGGGTACACCTCATTCAAGAGGGATACGTATTCCCTAATCGCATTGGCGGCTCCATTCGTCACTTTTGTTGCCTGGCGGTTTGTGTTTCGTTTCATTCGTTTTCTTCCAATGCGCTAGCGACAGACAAGAGAAATCTCTTGGCCGACCTAAAGCTCGTTTCGCTTCTTTGGCCGAAACTGACTCGGGCTTGTAGTCGGCGATATGTCTTAACGCAATCAGGTCCATCGGCGTTCGCCCGATGTCTCCCGGTAAAACTTTCCGCCGCATAACCAAGCCGCCGGTTTAACTCCGCCTGCACTTGTCCATGATCCCACTCATTGTCCCTGGCGCGCAAATCCGTTAGCTCGACCAGCACAGCAATGCTGGCAAGAAAGACCGAATAGTAAGCGCGACTGGCGCAAACATTATGCTTCTTGCATTGATAGGCAAGCAGCGCCATCTCAAGATTCTCCTGAGCCTTTACCCAATAGTCAGTTGAATCCCACATTCAGCTCGTAGGTTCTTAGGCGTGTTTAGCCTCGATCCTATCAAGACAATCATTGACCGCTCGTAGACCAGAGCGGGTTTCAAAGGTGATAGCCTCGATTCGATCCAAACGCGCAGACAATTCGCGTCATGTCTCTATTATTTCGTTGAGAAATTGTTCCCAGACGGACTTTGTGTCGAAAGTCGGAAGCTCTCGTTTTTGCACCTCCGAATTGCTCTCGCAGAGCCTAGTCCAAGTCATCAAGAGACATTGAACCCCGAAGCTCTCCAATGCGCTAGGGAAGCGGTGAGACTAGCATCCGAGCTCGATGAAAGGGCTTTTGCTTTCATGAGTAGACTACCTACGCGAAGTATTCCTCGTGTATCTTCTGCCTTAATGATCGATTGGGCCGAGATTCGCAAGCAGTTTCCGGTGACGGAAAACTCAACCTATCTGAACTCCGCGGCAGCTGGGCCGTTGTCGCGTGCGACGATGGCGGCGGCGACTGAGTATTACCAGCAGATGATGAGTGATGGTGACATTCACTGGGACGAATGGCTGGAAAAACGCGAGCAGGTGAGAAGCAAGGTCGCGGCGTTTATCAACGCTGAGCCGGACGAGATTGCACTTACCACCAACACCTCATCAGGAATGAACGTCATCATTGACGCGCTCGAGACGCATGGCGAAGTTATCTCATGTGATCTTGAGTTTCCTGTCTCCACGCTTCCGTGGATGAACCGGCGCATTCCGGTGCATCTCGTCGAATCCGTCGCCGGCGCAGTTGCAATCGAGGACATTCGCGCGGCGATGAATGTGCGCACTGGCATTATTTGCATGAGTCACGTGCAGTATTCCAGCGGCTTTCGCGTTGATCTTGAAGGACTCGGCAACGCCAAGGGAGGCCATGCGCTGGTAGTTAATGCCGCACAGTCTGCTGGTGTTTTTGAGATTGATGTGAAGCGGATGAAGATCGACGCACTAAGTGCCACTGGACACAAGTGGATGCTCTCCGGCTATGGGAGCGGGTTTGTTTACCTATCGCGGGAATTGCAGGAGCGGTCACGACCGCGGGCGATTGGTTGGTTAAGCGTCGAGGATCCTTATTCCGATCGAAACAACGAGATTCATTTGCGACATGATGCGGCAGCGCGCACCGAACTTGGTTGTCCCCACTTCGCTGGAATGTTTGCGCTTGGCGCTGCAGTTCATCTAACTGCGCACGTGGGAATGAAAAACATCGAACAGCGAGCGCTTGAACTCAACCGGTATCTCACCAACCGACTTTTCGAGGCTGGCATGAAAGTGCTCTCGCCGCTTGCCGACGAGCGCGCGCGTTCCGCAGAGACGCTGGTGGAGTTTGACGATCCAGCCGGTGTAGTCGCGAAGCTTGCGGAACAGAAAATTATCGTCACCAAGAAACCGCAGGGGATTCGCGTTGCAACGCACTTCTTCAATAACGAAGCGGACGTTGAGCAGTTAGTTAAGGCGCTTGTGAAAATCTGAAGAACCCACCGAATTCGCAGGCGTATTGACAGATCATACAGATCATTTAGCTTCTAGCGCGCTTCTTGTTAGCAGGTGTCTTGGCTTTTTTTGTCGCAGCCGCTTTTGCCGTCTCGCCACCGAATTGAGTTCGTGACAACCTAATGAAAGTCAGGGCAATCGGCGATTCGTACCCGCCGGCGAGTCTGGCGATACCCAATTCCCAGTTGATCTGTGCGCCTTCAATCCACCATCTAACCAGCCGCCCTTTTGCAACGGCGTCACTTACTGTTTGCAGCGGCACGATGCCGACGCCCATATCCTCTTCCACCATCCGGCGGATGGCCGCTTGCCGGCTCAGCTCCATTGAGACATGCAACGACACTCCCGCTTGAGCAAAGAACTGATCAATTAGCCGGCGAGTGTTGCCGCCGCGTTCGCCGAGAATTAGTTTTTCACCAGCCAGGGTGTAGGCGCTGATGGTGCGCTGTTTTGCGAGTCGGTGACGTGGCGATGCGACTGCCACGAGCTGATCCTGGCTCAACCTTTCGGTGCTGATCCCGCGCGCCTCCACTGGAAGTGACACGAAGGCAAGGTCCAGTTCACCGGCAAGAATCTGTTGCACCAACGCCTCGCTTGTTCCCGAGCCAACTGTGATCTCAGCTCCCGGGTGCTGCTTGCGCAGCTCTTTAAGTAGCTTGGGCAAGACGTCTGTCGTGACCATTGCCGAGGCGCTGCCGACTCGCAAGCGTCCGCGTTCCGCGCCGGCCAGTTCTGCGATCTCATCAACTGCAGCGTCGTGATCACGGAGAATTTGTCGCGCCCGTTGCAGCAGCTGCTCGCCGGCTTCAGTGAGCATCACGCGACGTGGGGCACGAACAAAGAGCCTGGCCCCGAGTTCATTTTCCAGTTGCCGGATCTGCATGCTAATAGCGGCCTGTGTTACATGAACGCGCCGCGCCCCGGCAGTGAAAGTGCCTAGTTCGGCAATGGCGATGAAAGCTCGAAGTTGTCGGATTTCCATAGAGATTTAGCGGTAATGCGGTATCAGCGATAAGTGAACTGTTCCAATCTGTTATCAGGGACGGTTATTGTAATAATAAAATCTTTTAGTTTCCATTATAAATTACCGTTACCTAAAATGGGCCCGAATTGGCCCACTACTAAGAAGCGCCATTCACCCGACTATGGTCACCAACGATCGAAGACAGGCTGGACTCTTGAGCACTCGCCGTCATGCCTCAAGACGCGCCGTGGTTGGAGTTGACGGAGGGGGCACCAAGACCCGGGCAGTCGTTCTCGATGCCGATTTTCGCGTGCTGGGAGAAGGTCTTTCGGGTGCTTCCAATCCGTTGCGCGTTGGGATCGCCGGCGCGGCGGCGGCGATTCGCGAGGCTGTTGATCGAGCTTGCGAAACTGCGCAACTGCGGCGCACCGATTTAATTGCGGCTGAGATTGGACTGGCTGGTGCGCGACGCAGGGAGCTTAACGCTCGAATGCGCGAAGCGCTTCTCGGACTGGGAATAGCCGAGATTGTTGTTGTCGGCGACGCGGACATTGCATTGTACGGCGCTAGCGAAGGTGAACCCGGCGTGATCGTGATTGCCGGTACCGGTTCAATTTGCTGTGGCATCAACGCGCGTCGGAAGACGATCTGTGCTGGGGGCTGGGGCCCAATCGCTGGAGACGAAGGGGCCGGCGCCTGGATAGCCCGACGAGCCCTGCGCCTCATCGCGCACGCAGTTGACGGACGTGGCCCGGCAACTTCACTGACGGCGGCCGCCTGTGCTTACTTTCATGTTTCCCAGCCCGACGATTTATCAACTGCCATTTATGCTCCATCGATGACTAACGAGCGGCTTGCCGGTTTCGCCAAAGATGTTATTGAAGCTGCCAAGGCGAAGGATCGGGTCGCGCGTGAAATTATCTGTGAAGGTGGCCGCGAGCTTGGTTCCGCGGCTGCCGCGGTAATTCGCAATCTAAAGCTTGAGCGCGAAGCTTTTCAAGTTGCTTACGTGGGTGGCGTGTTCGAAGGCGCAGGTGAACTGCTGTTGTCACCGATGCGCGAAATACTAAACCGCGTCGCCCCTAAAGCTCATTTGGGTCCACCCAGATTTTCGCCCGCAGTTGCAGCCGCGCGGATGGCGTGGGAGCATCTCAATCATATGGCGCTTGCTGTTTGAGGAAGCAGCGACCTGCAATCGTTTCCGGAGTGACATGAAGTCAGTACCACCTGCGGTAGCGGGTGGGTCTTTTGATTGGCCATTTGCAATTGTCGATTGCAGATTGGCTGACACTGGAATATTAATCTGAAACCTACATTCGACCTTCAGCAACGGACAGACCCACCCGCTACCGCAGGTGGTACTGACCTCATGCCACTATCTTAATGAATTCTGAGAATCCTGATTTCCCCATTACGGAACGAGAGAATCCGAATTCGCGCAACTTGAGTTCGTCCTCAACTCGCGAAATAGTGCGGCTGATGAACGACGAAGATGCGCGCCTTGCTCCAGCGATTGCTCTCGTTCTTTCGGATGTGGAACGAGCAGTTGATGGAATTGTTTCCAAACTAAGAACAGGCGGCCGCCTTTTTTACATCGGCACTGGAACGTCAGGACGACTGGGTGTGCTTGACGCCGCTGAGTGTCCGCCAACGTTTGGCGTCTCGCCGGATTTGGTTCAAGCAATCATCGCCGGGGGTTACGAGGCATGCTATCGTGCGGTTGAAGCTTCTGAAGACGATGCCGTAGCCGGCGGAAAGGATTTGCAGGCCCGTAGCTTTGGCGAAGGCGACGTGCTGGTGGGCATTGCCGCATCGGGCCGTACGCCATATACCGTTGGCGCGGTGGAGTATGCGCGTCGGCTCGGTGGTTTGACGGTGGCGATTACCTGCGCACCGGGTTCTCCTATTACTAAAGTAGCTGAAGTTAGTATCGTTCCGGTTGTGGGTCCCGAAGTTGTGGCCGGCTCCACCCGACTAAAGGCGGGTACGGCACAGAAGCTGGTGCTCAACATGCTATCAACTGCGACGATGGTGAAGCTGGGCTACGTTACCGGAAATCGCATGACGAGTGTGGTCCCGCGCAATACCAAGCTTCATGCACGCGCGCTGCGCATCATCATGGCTGAGACGGGATTGGATGAAGAGGCTGCGTCAGCTGCTTTGGCGGGCGCCGAAGACGACTTGCGCCGAGCGATCGTGATGATTAAGACCGGGTATTCGGCTGAAAAAGCAAAGGCTGCGCTCGCAGCTGCCGGCGGTGTGATTGAACAGGCAATGAAGATTCTTGCAGGCGGCTAGTGCAAGACTGTTCAAGTGAATTGCTGGGACCGCGGGCGTCCCGCCCGCAATGAGCGCGAAGCGCGAAAGATAAAAGTGTCAACGAAACCTTCGCGCCTGTCGGCGCGTTGCGGGCGGGACGCCCGCGGTCCCAGACAATCTCTTGAGTGGTTGTGACATACGGTTTCAAAAGTTCATGATTCAGAACAAAGCTTTTGCTGTGCTTGTACTGCTGATCGCGAGCGTTAGCGCGTTCGGGCAGACGGATCAACCTGCGAAGCCACTGACTTTGGACGCACTTGTGCGCGCTGAAGTCTCGCAGTTCAAAGGTAAAGTTAGTCTCTTCGCGAAGAACCTCGATACTGGCGCGACCTACGACCTGGGCGGCGACGATCGCGTGCCGACCGCCAGCACAATCAAGATCGCAATTATGGTTGAAGCATTTGCGCGCGTAACAGAGGGCAAAGCCAAGTGGACCGATGAAGTGATCCTGACCAAAGAAAAGAAGGTGGGCGGTTCGGGAATCCTCGGCGAGTTCAGCGATGGCCTGCATCTCACGCTCCGTGATGCGGTGAACCTGATGATGACGATGAGCGACAACACCGCCACGAATCTGGTGATCGACGTGTTGAGTGCGAACGCTGTGAACGCGCGCATGGATTCGCTCGGGTTCAAGGAAACTCGGCTGATGCGTCGAGTGTTTGGCGGCGGCGAGAGCCTCGAGGGTAAGAAAGAGGAGAACAAGCGTTTCGGTCTGGGCCGCACGACGCCGCGCGAAATGGTTGCGATCCTGGAAAAGCTGGAACGAGGTGAAGTCGTCAGTCCGGCCGCGTCCAAAGAGATGATCGAGTTAATGAAACGCGAGCAGGGAACTAACGGCATCTGGCGGGAGCTTTGGCGGGTCGACAAGGCGACAAAGTCTGGCGCGCTCGACGCCTTGCGCAGCAACATCGGCATTCTTTACCACCCACGCGGGCGCATTGCGATTGCTATAACCTGTAACGAAATGCCTGAACCGAATTGGACTGTAGACAATCCGGCGCTGTTGTTGATGTCAAGACTCTCGGAAGTTTTGGTAGATGGCTTAGGGAAGCCATAGGTTGAAAGAGCTGGGGCAGCCCGCCTTCCCGACCCCGAGACTTTCTAACTGTACCGGTCGTTCTAACCTTGAGCGCCCTTCAAGACTTGGCGATCAACGATAATCAGCTCATGGTGAGGAAGGTGGTTGCCCCCGCTGGTTTTGTTTAGGTGAGCAAATGAAGCCCATTGATCTCGTTATTATTTTCGGCTACCTGATCGGCATCACGTTGTTTGGTGTTTGGTTTTCACGCAAACAGGAAACGACGCGAGACTATTTTCTCGGCGATCGAACCGTGCCCTGGTGGGCGATCGCCGCTTCGATTGTCGCCACCGAAACCTCAACGATCACATTCATCTCGGTCCCCGGAATTGCATTCGCCCGTAACGGAAATTTTCAATTCATTCAACTGGTTTTCGGATACCTGCTCGGACGCATAGTAATTTCTCTGCTGTTCATCCCTTCGTACTTTCGCGGCGAGTTGATGACTGTTTATCAACTGCTCGAACGACGCTTCGGGAATCGCATCAAGATGTTGGCGGCATCACTCTTTGTGGTGATGCGCAACATTGCCGACGGCATTCGTCTACTGCTGACGGCGTTCGTGCTGGCGGCGGTTTACACGGCTTTTCAACCACAGGCAAACGCCGAGACGATTGTGATCCTATCGGTGATCCTGCTCGGCGTGGTGATGATCATCTTCACCTACTTCGGGGGGATGGAAGCAGTTATTTGGGTTGAGGTCGTGCAGCTCGGAATCTACATCGCAGGCGCGGCCATGGCCGGCGTTGTTCTGGTCATGGCGACCAAAGGTGGTCTGGGCCAAGCCGTCTCGCTCGGTGAGCAGTATCACAAGTTCAACTTTGTCGACTTCGGAATCAGGCCGACCAGCTACGCTTTTGCGGCGCCGTTTACTGGCCGTACCTTCAATTTCAGTTTGCCGATCGATTTCACGAAAACTTACACGCTTTGGGCGGGTTTGCTCGGCGGGTGCTTTCTGACAATGAGCACGCACGGCACCGATCAATATTTGGTGCAACGTTATTTGTGTACCGACAAACCGCGGCGGGCAGCTCTGGCGCTACTGACTAGCGGCGCAGTTGTGTTTGCACAATTCGTCGGTTTCCTGTTCATCGGTGTTCTGCTCTTTGCTTTCTACGCGCCGCATACCGATCCGGCTTATGGGACATTGGCAAACGGCGTTGCCACGCTGCCATCTTTAGGAGCCGCCGGAACATTTCAAGCGGTTGGCGGAGACCGTGTGTTTCCAGACTTCATCACGAAGTTCATGCCGTCGGGCTTATCTGGACTGGTGGTAGCCGCGATTTTTGCCGCGGCGCTTTCGTCGTCGCTCAATTCAATAGCGGCGACTGCGGTAAACGATCTTTACAAACCGTTCCGGCCGAAACGCGACGATAAGCACTATCTACGCGTCTCGCACTGGTTAACATTGCTGTGGGGAATCGTTCAAATCGGCGTGGCGCTGATTGCGATGCGACAGAACCGCTCGGCGCTCGATCAGGCATTGTCAGTAGCATCGCTTATCAACGGTCCGGTGCTGGGCGTGTTTCTGGTTGGGACTTTCCTGCGACGCGTGAGCGAACCGCCGGCCTTGATCGGGATGTTGGCGAGCATGGTGGTGATGCTCTACATACGTTTCTGGACGCCCATTGCCTGGACCTGGTATGTCCTGATCGGAAGCTTAATAACTTTTGTTGTCGCCTGGTTGGCAGGATACTTCTTTGCTGCCGCTCCGAGCGATCGCCGCGACGAACTTTCACCGACAGGATGATTCAGAAACTACAAATAGCGGGGGCAAGCCCGCCTTCCTGACCCTGAGCTGACTATCGTTGAGCGCCAATCCGTTGATTGAAAGGATCTCGAGGTTAGAGCAACCGGTCCAGTTAGAAAGTTTCGGGGTCGGGAAGGGCGGCTTGCCCTCGCTGCTTCGCTTCTTTTTTATGTTTAAGTCCACTGATCAAATGAAACCAAGACCTGCAAACAACATCCGCCGCGAATGCGCACTTGTTTTATTGACGGCTATTTTGATTGCCGGCGTATTTCAGCCTGGTACACAATCAGCGGCGCGTGGGAAAAAATCTTCCGCCGTCAAGCCTTACTCTTCCAAGCCGACCAAAGAAGCGCTCCAATGGGCCGACAAAGAACTGCGCCGGATGTCGCTTGATGAAAAGATCGGTCAGCTTGTTTCTGTCGGCATCAACGCCACGTTCCTGAACCAGGACAGCGAAGCTTTCAAAGCGTTGCGCCACCAGGTTGAGGACAATCACGTCGGCGGCATCATCCTGTTTCGCGGTCCAGTCTATGAATCGGTAGTTCTCGTGAATCGCATGCAGTCGCTCGCGCGTTATCCGTTACTCATTTCCTCCGATCTCGAAGCAGGCGCCGGCATGCGCTTCGACGACACCGTCAATCTTCCCTGGAACATGGCCGTGGGCGCGACTGACAATCCGGATTACGCGCGACGACAGGGAGCGTTGACGGCGCGCGAGTCACGCGCGTTGGGCGTGCAACAAATCTACGCGCCGGTCGCTGACGTGAATAACAACGCGGCGAATCCAGTAATTAACGTTCGGTCTTACGGAGAAGATCCGGCGGCCGTGGGAAGGTTTGTCGCAGCGTTCGTCGAGGGTGCGCAAAACAACGGCGTGATATCCACGGCCAAGCATTTCCCCGGTCATGGAGATACGGCGACTGATTCACATCGTGGCCTGCCGGAGATCAACGTCAGCCGCGATCGGCTGAACGCGGTAGAGTTGGTGCCGTTCCGGGCGGCAGTCAAGGCTGGTGTCGGTTCGGTAATGACTGGGCACATTGGCATGCCGCAGATTGATCCGACCGTGGTTGTCCCTTTGCCTCGCGACGTAAAGCTAAAGCCTATCGACACCGACGAGAGCAGCGAAGTTGTAATGGAGAAGGGAACGATGCCCACTACGCTGTCGCCGGTAATGAATGGAATGCTGCGGCACGACCTGGGCTTTGATGGCTTGATTGTTACTGACGCAATGAGCATGAGTGGGTTGACGCTTTATTTCACGCAGGAGGAAGCGTCAGTGCGCGCGCTCGAAGCAGGAGCCGATCTGTTGTTGAAGCCCGCCGATCCGGACGCTGCGATTCGCGGAGTGAAAGAAGCTGTCTCTAAAGGCAGACTGAAAGAGCAGCGGATTGACGAGTCTGCACGACGTGTGCTGGCCGCAAAGTTTGATCTTGGATTGGTCAGTCAAAGAATCACGCCGCTCGAGGAGATCGATATGAACGTGGCGGGCCAGGAAGCGGTCAAGCTTGCAAGCGAAATTGCTGAGCACGCCATCACCCTGGTTCGCAACGACGACAAGCTAGTGCCCCAGCGCTCATTAAGACCCGACGCGCGGATTTTCAATCTGGCGATTACGAATGGCGACGACCGTCTCTGGATCGCTAATACTTTCTCCCAGAGAATCGGGCTGTTTAGTCTTCCGGGGGATGTCGGTGAACGACGAAAAGTGGAAACGGTCGTGCTTGACGATCGTTCAACCGACGCTGAGGTTCAGAAGGCATTGGAACGCGCAAAAGGCGCCGACCTCATCGTTGCTTCACTCTATGGGCGCGTTCGCACGGGCCAAGCTCGCAGCGTTGGCTTGCCTGACGCTGGAGCTAAAGCGCTGTCTGGGTTGATATCGAGTAAGACACCGTTCGTTGCGATTAGTTTTGGTAATCCCTATTTGCTGCAGAGCTTTCCAGAGCTGCGAACCTACATGGTGGCTTACGGCGACATGCCCAGCCTGCAGCAAGCAGCGGCGCGTGCATTATTGGGCGAGACTGACATCACCGGCAAGCTGCCAATTTCGTTGCCCGGCCTGTATCCGCGTGGCGCCGGGATTCAACTGAAGCGTTTTGAAAGATGACAAAGAAGCCGGAGTTGTCTTAATCTTGATGTGAAGTTTCATGAAGAAGTCAGAAGAAAGACTTGATCGGCTCGAACGCATCGCCAAGTTACTGGTGCGCGCCGGACTGCGCGCGCGGAGGGAGATGCGCCAGCAGGACGACAAGATCACGATCATGATGGATGCGCAGATAAAAAACGAAGATCGTTTTGCGGTGTTGGCTGAATCTCAAAAAAACACCGACCGCCGCCTTGACGCTTTGATCGAAATCATCAAGGAAGGTCGCAACGGCAAGTCACGCTGAATACCCTTCTATCAATTTCCACGGTCTCTGTTTGCCAACTTACCTTTGCTTACCACTCGATTCCGAATCAGTGATTCTCTGAAACATTGCGCCGCGGCTTTGCTGTTGGCGTTAACCTTCTCTAGTTCCACGTTTCAAGCCCAGACTTCGCGAAGCCTTAAGCCTGCGAATCCTGCCGGGACTTCAGTTTCCCTTCAAAAACTTCAGTCGATCGATAGCCAAGTCGAGGCTGAGATCAAGCAGAAGCATTTGCCTGGAGCGGTAGTTTTGGTTGCGCGGAATGGTAGCGTTGTCTGGCGCAAGGCTTACGGCGCACGCGCCTTGGAGCCGGCGCGCGAAGCCATGACCACCGATACAATCTTCGACCTCGCAAGTCTCACTAAGATCGTTGCCACTGCCACCAGCATCATGATTCTGGTTGAGCGCGGCAAAGTCCGGCTGAGTGATCCGCTTTCGAATTACCTCCCCGAGATTAAGGGCGAGGGCAGGGAACGCATCACGCTCGAACTGCTTTTGACGCATCGCGCTGGTTATGCGCCGGACTTTGATTTGCGGGATCGCTGGAATGGTTACGACGAAGCGATCAAGAGGCTGATTAAGGAGCCGTTGCGCAACCCACCGGGCGTCAGATTTGTCTACAGCGATATTAATTACATCGCGCTCGGCGAAGTGGTTCATCGCGTCAGCGGCCTGCCGCTCGACGAGTTTGCGCGGCAGAATATTTTTCTGCCGCTCGGCATGCGCGACACGAGCTTTCGTCCCAGCGCGAACTTGCGTAGTCGTATCGCGCCGACTGAGCAGCGCCGCGGTCAACTGAGTTATCTTGGTGACAAGCCTGAAGGATCGGAAGCGGATGCTGACAAATGGTTGCGTGGCGAGGTTCACGATCCAACTTCCTATCGCATGGGCGGTGTTGCCGGACACGCGGGGCTATTCTCCACGGCCGCCGATCTCGCTATTTACTGTCAGATGATCCTGAACGGGGGACAATACAAAGGCGTGCGCATCATGTCTCCATTGACCGTTGCTGAGATGACTCGCCCGCGTCTGGTTAACGACAACGGTTGGACGCGCGGACTTGGCTGGGACATCAACAGCAGTTTCTCAGCGAACCGCGGCGATCTTTTTCCGCTCGGCTCATTTGGGCATACGGGCTTTACCGGAACGTCTTTCTGGATCGATCCGGCGAGCAAGATGTTCGTAGTCTTCCTGAGTAATCGCGTTCATCCGGATGGGAAAGGCGACGTTGCTTCGTTACGTGGCCGCGTGGCGTCGATTGCCGCCGGCGCCGTGACTGATCCGGCGCTGGTGACGCGGGCGGCGCGCAAGGAGTTGTCCCAGTTTTACGCAAGTGCGACTAGTGAGTTTGCTCGCTTCAGCGCTGCACGCGAGCAGGCGCTGGCAAGCGCTGCCGGCGTTAACTCGCCGGCGACGAAGGTGCTGACGGGAATTGACGTGCTGGCGCGGGACAACTTCAAGCAGCTCGCGGGCATGCGCATCGGATTGATAACGAATCAAACCGGTCGCGATCGCGATGGACGGTCGACGATTGATGTCCTTTTCAAGGCGCCAGGCGTAAAGCTGGTGGCGCTCTTTTCTCCGGAGCATGGAATCCGCGGGGTTGCGGATGAGAAAGTTTCAGATTCAAAAGACGAACAGACCGGGCTGCCGATCTATTCACTTTACGGAGAATCAAGAAGACCAAAGCCGGAACAGCTAAAGGGCCTCGACGCGTTGGTCTTCGACATTCAGGACGTCGGCACACGCTTCTACACTTACATATCGACGCTCGGCTATGTGATGGAAGAAGCGGCAAAACTGAAGCTGCCCGTGGTAGTGCTTGATCGTCCCAACCCAATCGGCGGCCTTGACGTTGAAGGCCCAATCGCCGACGCCGATAAACTTTCGTTCGTTTCATATCACCGGATTCCGGTGCGGCACGGCATGACAATCGGCGAACTGGCCCAACTCTTCAATGAACAAAGCAAGCTCGGCTGTGATTTAAGGGTGATTGAAATGGCAGGCTGGCGTCGCTCGATGTGGCTGGACGAAACCAACCTGCTCTGGGTGAATCCGTCACCAAACATGCGTAGCCTGAATGAAGCAACGTTGTATCCCGGCATTGGATTACTTGAGACTACCAACGTTTCAGTCGGGCGCGGCACGGATACTCCTTTTGAAGTAGTGGGCGCGCCGTGGATTGATGGCCGGCAACTCGCCGCGTATCTAAACAACCAAAAAATTCCGGGCGTGCGTTTTGTCCCCGTTCGCTTTACTCCGGCGGCTTCCGTATTCAAAGGCGAAGAGTGTGGTGGCGTCAACATCATCGTCAGCGATCGCGAAAGACTTCGGCCGGTGACAAACGGTTTGGAGGTTGCCGTCGCGCTGCATAAACTTTACCCGTCAGACTGGAAGATTGATAGTTATGTTCGCTTGCTGGCTAACACCGACACACTCGAGCGATTGAAACGCGGAGATTCCGCCGGCGACATTGTGCGTTCGTGGTCGGACGCTTTAGCGGAATTTCGCAAGGCGCGCGCGCGCGTGTTGATTTACGAGTAAAAGATCGCTGCTCGAGAGTTACGCGTCAGTGACATGAGGTCAGTACCACCAGGCGGTAGCCGGTGGGTCGTTTTGAGATCATCCGCTGAAGATCAAAAGGGGTTCCGAACCCAGCGGCTACCGCCTGGTGGTACTGACCTCATCTCACAGTCGGGCAGAGATTGAACGGTTCGGTCGAATTCAAACTGCATCAGTGCCCAAGAACAGTCTAAGGGTTGAACTCTGAACTGCTTGAGCTATAATCACGCTTTCCAAAAGCTATTGTTCTTACATACAACGGAGGAGACTAATGACCAACGCGACGAACAATTCTGTTAGTTCTCAGTTTGAAAACAACCTACGTGACGCGGTGATGGAATACTCGATGCTCAAACATCCGTTTTATGTCGCGTGGACCGAGGGCAAGCTGAGCCAGGCAGTGCTCCGGGAGTATGCCAAACAGTACTACGCGCATGTTCGCGCATTTCCGACTTATGTTAGCGGCGTTCATTCGCGTTGCGAGGACCTCTCCATTCGTCAGGAATTGCTGGAGAACTTAATCGAGGAAGAGCGCGGTGATGAGAACCATCCGGAGCTGTGGCTTCGTTTTGCAGCGGCGCTGGGCGTAACGCGCGCAGATGCTACAACGGCTGAGTTGCTGCCTGCCACCAGGGATTCTGTACAGCGCTTGCGAGCGCTGACTCAAAGTGAAGACTATCGCGAGGGTTTGGCGGCGCTGTTAGCTTACGAATCACAAATCCCCGAAGTCGCGCAAACCAAGCGCGAGGGTTTGAAAAAGTTCTACGGAATTGATGACGAAAGCGCAGTGTCTTTCTTCCGCGTCCACGAGAGCATCGATCAACTTCATCAACAGGTTGAAATGCAAATACTGGAAAGGCAGTGTCAGAGTTCATCGGCTCAGGATCGAGCGATCGCGGCGGCGCGCGAAGCAGCCCGAGCGCTTTGGAACTTCCTTGATGGAGTAAGCATCTACCTGCCGGAGAACTCAACTCCCGCGAGCGTTTAGATTTTAACCGCGGACGTTTGCTATTAGTTCGTCTTATCTCGTCAATAAGAATCTTTAGTTTTGCTTATTTGCCGAACGGCGTATAATGTCGCCGTTTCAGCGATCTTCAAGGCGTTCAGCTTCCTTCGGACGCCCATCAGAACACACAGGGTAATCAACGGCCGCTGGTCGATCGATGCGATTGAACCTTTCCGAAGGTCCAAGTTTCGAACGATCAAGCTTGGTCTTCGTTTAACTAAAATCTGGCTCGCCTTCGAGAAGGAGTCCCCCCATGCATAAGCTCAATTTTCCCAGGACGTTTCTGCTGGCCACAATCGTACTGATTGCTTGCCCATTTGTTTTCGCACAGGAAACAACAGGTAGCATTGAAGGCATCGTTAAAGATGCCGCAGGTGCGTTAGTGCCGAATGTGACTTTAACGATTACCAACGCGAAGGCCGCCGCAAGCGGTACTACCACAACTGGTATCGGCGCCGGCTTCAAGCGCGCCGTTACGAGTAACGATGAAGGATCATTTCGTGTCCTGCAAGTTCCACCGGGAACCTACGATGTAGTTACGACCGCGTCCGGCGGCTTTGGCGAAGCACGATACGAGAACGTAACAGTTGCGATCGGCCAGAGTTCGCAGTTGGCGATAACGTTGAACCCCGGCGCCAATGTGACGGTGGTTGATATTGTTGCTGCGGACGCGCTGCCGGTCGACACGAGCAACAATGCCATCCAGACAACCATTAGCGCCCAGAAGATTGAGTTGATACCTAAAGGAACTGGCTTCACGAGTATTCTGAAAACCGTTCCGGGTACGCGTCCCGAGAGCCGTTCCGGTGGATTTTCAGTCGACGGATCATCCGGCGGCGAAAACGTTTTTGTGATCGACGGTCAGGAAGTCACCAACTATCGCACCGGCACATTGAACGACACCTACAACATTCCGACCCAGCTCGTTCAGGAAGTACAAATCAAATCCAGCGGGTTCGAGGCGACGTACGGTGGCGCGACCGGCGGTGTGGTCAGCGTAGTCACCCGCGGTGGTGGCAATGATTTTCACGGCGAGTTTGGCATGCAGTGGGAAACGCAGAAATTCAACGGTAAGCCCACACCGCTATTGGGACGCTTCACCTCCGGTTCGGTTACGAACAACAATTTCCGACAGACCGCCGAATATCTGACTCCAAAGAAAGCGGGTGGCACAAACTATTTTCCCACCGCTAATCTCGGCGGCAGGATCATCAAGGATCGCCTCTGGTTCTTTACCAGCTACACGCCACAAATATTCGAATCAAACGTCGTGACCGAATATTTCACTGACGTTCCATCGCCGAACCGGACGTTGATTACGGCTGAAAGATATAAACGAACCCGGCGATACGAGTACGCGTTTGGACGGATTGACGCGAATCCAATCAGCAAATTGCGACTGACGGCTACGGGACTTTGGAACCCGGTTGTTGACGATGGCGCTATTCCTACGACCGCATTCAGCAACGTTAGTTCTTCAGCGATTGGTTTGGGGAATGTGCCAACGTCTGATTACAAGGGAAGCATCGGAGTGCTCCGAGGAAACCAATACACAAGCCTGCAGGGCGGACGCCAGACGTCGGATCTCATTACGCTGGGCGGAGTTTACACAGCCACGGGCCGGTTGATTTTTGATGGCCGCTATAGCCGTGGTTTTCTAAATGAGAAAAACGGCAACTATTTTATTCCCACGGCAAGCCCGAGGATCGCTGCCTGCGGTACAGTAAACGTCGCTTTCCCGTGTTCCACCACCGGCGTAAACACGATTACGGTAAAAGATGTTTCTGTTCGCAGCTCTTACGATTTTTCCGCGGCATACATATTCAACGCCGGCGGACAACACGAATTGAGAGGCGGCTATCAGCGATTCACCATTCTCAACGATGTGCAGTTAGGTAATAACGCCATCGGCGAATTGCGGTTCAACTATGGAACTCCGATTTCCGGTCTGGTTCCAGGTGTGACCAATACACCCGGAGCGGTCGGGTCTGCTTCGTTCCGGCGGCAGGGAACCAATGGCAGAGGCTCAAACCTTAGCCAGAGCCTTTTCGTTCAGGATAAATATCAGCCGACCAGTAGGCTGACTTTGAACCTGGGGATCCGTATTGAGAAGGAAAATCTCCCTTCGTTTAACTCGAACCCCAGCCTGATCAATTTTGGCTGGGGCGACAAGATCGCGCCGCGACTCGGATTTGCTTACGACCTTACCGGTCACGGCACCACGAAGATTTTTGCCAGTTATGGCCGCTTCTTCGACCGGGTTAAATTTGCACTTCCGCGCGGCTTGTTCGGCGGCGACATTTTCCTTGAAGACTATATCGAGTTGTTCCCGGGTGAGACTCCATCGAGTTTCAACATCGGAAATGTTTTGGGTGGTTTCACCGGCACCAGCACTTGTCCTTCGACCGGTTTCATCGCCCCTGGTGCTCGCAGCCGCTGTCAAAGAAACCTGCGAGTGAATGCCAACGATCCTAACGCCTCTGCCTTGAACGGCGGCGCTGTAGATCCGGACTTGAGGCCCTTCCAGCAAACGGAGTTTACCGTGGGCGCGGAAAAGCAGCTGAACCGGAACTACGTTTTCCGTGTTCGCTACACGTACAAGAATGTGGACGAGGCGGTCGAGGATGCAGGCGTTGTCAACCCGCAAAACAGCGAAGCTTATATCATTGGCAATCCCGGTAGAGGACTTCACCTGGCGACGCTGACGTCCCTTGGTTACTTGAAATCAACTCGGCCCCAGCGTCGTTATGACGGCCTGGAGTTTGTGCTTGAGCGACGACTGGCGAAGAATTATTACTTCAATGCCAACTACACCTATAGCCGATTGTTCGGTAATTACTCCGGGCTAACCAGTTCCGACGAGGCGCATCTGGTTGAAGGCCGTCTGGCGCCTGGCGTGAGTCGCGCATTCGACTTGCCGTTCATTGGATTCACAGCAAAGGGAGTGCCTGACAATGGTCGACTCCAAACAGATCGACCGCACGTTTTCAATATCTTTGGTTCGTATATCTTGCACTGGGCGGGTGAAGGTCGACACTCGACCGAGTTTTCAGGCTTTCAAACAATCACGTCCGGCACTCCTCAAACCACAACGATCTATGGAGCCTCAACCGTTACGCCGCAGATTTTCCTCGGCCGTGGGGACCTCGGACGAAGCCCGATCTATTCGCAGACTGATTTCAACGTCACCCATCGCTACAAGTTAGGAAAGGATCAGAAGCTGACAGCAGCGTTCGATCTGAATTTCTTGAACTTGTTCAACCAGGCGACGGTGACGGGTGTTTATACAACCATGAATCCGAGCACGGCGCAGGTTAACGGTCCGGCATTGGGTTTCCCTAACACGACTACCGGATACGCAAACGGCTACACCGCGGGAACACTGCTGCAGCCAATTCTCGATCGGATTGCTTCGGCGCCGGACAGGAGCGACATCCGTTATAAGATGCCGTTTTTGTATCAGTCGCCGAGAACGGTGCGATTCGGAGTTAGGTTCCTCTTCTAACTAACTGAACTGTGTCGGTGGTGTTAAGCACAAGGTCGATCGCAACTGCATCAGCGGCTGCGATCGACCTTCTGCGATTTTCGATTGCTGAACGAAAGTTGATTGATAGCCGCGACCCGTTTTAGCAGCTTAAAGGTCTGACCTTTGTCATTAGCAGTTTTTATCCCAACAATAAGAATCTTTAGTTTTCCTTGTTGGCCGAACTACGTATAATAGGCGCGTTATCAGCAGACTGCGGGCGCCCCGTTTCCTGTCGGCGCCAATCTTAAACAACTCGAGGTTGCGAGGGACGTTTGGCCCTTTCGTTCCGCTCAGCGAGTCGCGTCGATCTTTGTCGCACAAACAGCAGCCTCGATTGAAGTCGATCAAAGGTCGGTACGGTTACTTCAGTTGACCACGAAGTCTCGCTTGCAAGGCATGTGACAAGTGGGCTGAAATCCGAAATCTTGCACTGCAGATTGGCAAGAAAATTTCTTGTTTCCCGCGTGGGCGCGGGTGTATAAGTTGTTTCTCCAACTGGCATCAAACACTTCAGCTTCCAGCATCGACAAAAACGAAAGAGGACTATCCCATGACGCAGAATTCTAGCTTTTCCCCCCGGCTTCTAATCCTGGCTATCGCTTGCCTGTTGTTTACTTGCGCCACTGCGTTTGCGCAAGACGTAACCGGCTCCCTTAGCGGCTCAGTCAAAGACTCGGTCGGCGCCGCTGTGAAAGGCGCAACCGTGACCATTACCGACAGCAGCAAGAAGGTAGTCGTGCGCACGGTCACCACAAATGATGACGGCGAGTTCTCAGTTCCGCTGCTGCCCGTAGCTTTTTACGATATCACTGTGGAAGCACCAAACTTTAAGAAGCACGTTGAGAACCAGGTCAAGCTCAATGTAAATGAGCGGCGCACGGTGGATATAAGTTTGGAGGCTGGTAACATTCAGGAAGTAGTCACCGTCACCTCAGAACTATTACAGGTGAATACGCAGTCGGCTACTGCCGGCAACGTGATCAACGGCGCTCAAGTGCGCGAGCTGTCTTTGAATAACCGCAACTTTGTTCAGCTCATCACTCTGTCACCCGGCGTTTCGGCAAACATCGCCGACCAGATTTATGTCGGCTCCACCAATCCCCAGGGTCAGTCAAACGCATTGCAAATCTCGGTCAACGGTGTGAGATCAAGTTCCAATACGTACGCAGTGGATGGCGCGGACACTACCGACAGAGGCGCTAACTTGACAGTGCAAACCTATCCTTCAGTAGATGCCATTGCCGAGTTCACCGTTCTGCGCAGTCTTTATCCAGCCGAGTCCGGTCGCAGCGCAGGTGGTCAGGTAAACGTCGTCACGAAGAGTGGCTCGAGCGATTATCACGGAGACCTTTATGAGTTCGTGCGCAACGATAGATTGAACGCCAACACCTTCCAAATAAACAGAACGGCCCCGCTTGGCCTTGATTCGAACGGAAAAGCGAAACGTGCTCCCTTCAGGTATAACAACTTCGGAGGCACATTCGGCGGCCCAGTGATGCTGCCTCGATTTGGTGAAGGCGGTCCCAGTTATAAAAAGTTAAAGAATACATTCTTCTTTTACTCACAGGAGATGAGAAGAACAATTGTCTATCCGAGTTTTAGTACCACGGTCCCGACAGCAGGCCAGCGCCTGGGAGTTTTCGCGCAGCCAGTTTGCATCGGACCAGCCGCGAATCCGTGCGTAACAACTCTCAATGCGAATACACCGCTGCCGGCAAATCTCAGAAGCCCTCTGGCAAATGCTTATGTCCAGGATATTTTCAATAAGCTGCCGCTGCCCGCCGATGCGGCCGGTAACCTGTTCTTTCCCGCTCGAGGTGTTTTTAATTTCACGCAGGAACTTGTGCGGCTCGATCACAAATTCAACGACAAGCTCTCGGTATACTATCGTTTTGAAAACGACTCAATACCAACTATTGACCCAATTGGGCTTTTCGGCCAGGGCGGTGGACAGCCATTTGTCTCGACTACGGAATCAAACTCGCCGGGACGTACTCACGTCGGTCGCGCGACCTTCGTACAGTCGGCGACGACGGTTTGGGAGTTTGGCGCCTCATACTCTTTCGGCGACGTTCCCAGTAAGGTCACCGGTCTGTTGGCCAACGAAAATTCACCGACTGTCGTAGGTAACTTGCCGGCGTTCTCCTTTCCCGCAACTAGAGGCCGGGTTCCCACGATTACCTCGAGTGGCTTTACGAATCTCCAAACGTTTGGGCCATACAGTGATTTCTCCTTCAACAAGTCCGCGTTTGGGACACTTTCAAAGCTATTCGGGGCGCATACAACCAAGTATGGGATCAATGTCTCAAGAATCAGGAAGCACGAAAACTCGCTTGGTGGCTTCAACGAAGTTCGATATAGCCCCGTCTCGACTACTCCGCTACGGCCTGCCGGAACAACTGCGGCAAATCAACTTTGGGCCAATTTCCTTATGGGCGTTAATCAGGTCTACACCCAAAACCAATTTGACCTGACTGCCGACCTGAGTTCGACCAGCATCGAGGCGTTTGCTCAGGATGAGTGGCGTTACAAGTCCAACATCACGCTGTACTACGGCGTGCGATTTTCACGTTTTGGTCAGCCCTGGGATCGTAATGGCCGGATGAGCAGTTTTAATCCGGCGGCTTATAGTGCGAGCCAGGCTTTTCAAGTCACGGCCAACGGCAATCGCGTGGCAGGCACAGGAAATCCACTCAATGGAATCATGATGAACAGTCAGAATGTCGTAGCGGGGGCTGCGATTTCACCCTGGGGCAAGGCCGTCGCGCCAACTCGGAACAACTTTGCTCCTCGCGTGGGGATCGCCTGGGACCCGTTTAAGAAGGGTACTACTTCGGTGAGGGCGGGATACGGAATGTACTTCGATCAGCTGTCCTTCAGTTTTGAGGAGACAGATTTGGTCGCACGAAACCCTCCCTTCCAACAACAAGTAGTCATTAATCCCACCACGCTGGACAATCCGCTGGCAGGAACCACAGCCGTGAACCTTTCAGTTCAGGATGTCGGCGGCATCGATCAGAATTTTAAGACACCTTATGTGCAAAGCTGGTCGCTTGATGTCCAACATCAACTCGATCCCAAGACGCTCCTGACGGTCGGATACTTTGGCTCGCGAGGCACGCACTTGTCAGGTCTGCTCGACAAGAATCTTTTGCCGCCAGGCTACGCGATTAGTCTTGGTGCGACCGGGTGTCGAACTAACAACGTCAATCCGCCTACGTTTGGTCCCTGCCAGACTGCGGGACAAGTTTTTACGAGTTCGACTCAGGAGTTGCTTCTCAACCAAATCCGACCGTTCAGAGGCTACGGCGCGGTCCGTATGCTGGAGACGAGGTTCAACTCAAACTATCACAGTCTTCAGGTAAGTGGTCAGCGGAGATTTTCTCGCACCAGCCAGCTGAATCTCGCTTACACCTGGTCGAAAAATATGACGAACGCCCAGAACGAATCTGGGACGGCTCCGCAGAACCCCTACGATCTTCGCTCAGAATATGCGCGAGCCAATCTGGATCGGCGTCACGTCCTGAGCATCAACTATATTTACGAGTTGCCGTTCTTTGAACGCCAGGCAAACTTCAAAGAGAAGGTGCTCGGCGGCTGGCAAATTTCGGGCATTACCTATTTCTTTACCGGCCTGGGCTTCAGTCCTGCGACTTCATCGAACGATCCATCCGGACTTGGACTCCTCGGCAGCTCGCCATCAGCTGCCCGCCCCGACGTGATTTGCGATCCGAATGCTAATGGGCCGCATACCTTTACGCAGTGGTACAACACTGCCTGCTTTGTGAATCCGCCGGCTGGAGTGAATCGGGTCGGCAACGCGGGCCGCAACACCATCCTGGGTCCCTCCACGACACGATTCGACGCGACGCTGGCCAAGAGCATCAAGTTCAGCGAATCGAAGTCAGTCCAGTTGCGGTGGGAGGTCTTTAATATCTTCAACCATACGAACTTCACAACACTGGGCCTAAACATTACAACTCCTGCGTCTTATGGATTTGTGACCGCGGTGCGCGATCCGCGCTCGATGCAGCTCGGTGCGAAGTTTATCTTCTAGCCGTTACTTGGCAGCAGCACAACCCGAATGCCCGCAGCGCGAAAGTGGTGCGGGCATTCGCACGTTTGGCTGCCCAATCAAATACTGATTAAATGACTTCATGAGTGCTTCGGATAAAAGTTTGCTCCGCAATGTTCGGGAAGCGCGCTGAGCAGCTTGTAGGCTTTGACACCTTGGTGAGGTTTTGCGATTCAACTCATCCTTGACACTCGCAGTCTACAGGCTTAGCATCGCGTTAGAGTTGAACTCTCACGGAAACTATCGGAATCGAAGATCACGTTTGATCGTGTCTCTTCAAGCACACTTCTTCCCCCGTACACGTCGGTACAACGACTGAACCGAGCCGGTTGAATTCACTACCGCGGCGTCCTTCGCTACATCCTGTTAATCCGCCGTCCCCTGGTAGCCGCATTTCCCTGGCTCATCCCCGACATCACCAAGAAGGAGGAGAAATGACAAGACTGTCTCTATCACTCTGTCTTATGGTTGCGTTGCTCGGGCAGGTAATAAGCCAATCCGATAAAAAGACGGCGCCACTTTCGCAAGCGGCGGCGCATGTGGCCAAACAGGAGCGCGCCCTCAAACGGCGGGCGTCGTTCAACTCCACCCGAGAATTGCTGCGAAAGGAAAATGTTCCATTTGATCCGGAACTCTTGTTGAGCAGCAACTGGCGCAAGATGTTGGCGGGAACGCTGGCGGCAATGCCACAGATGCACGCGGTGCGTGGCGAAGCTGGGAATTTGCGAGGCGCCTACCTGGCAGACGTCCTCCGCTTACCCGAGCGCGTGACGCTTACCGGAGACACCGTCATTCTGGCGAACAAAGTCGTTTTTGACGGAACTGACGTTCTTATTAGTGGGCCATATGATTTCTCTCTCCTGGCGGTGGAACAAGTGGGTACCCTGGCTGACTCTGCTCGCTCAGCTGACAGTGAAGGCGCGCCGACTTTCCTCAAGACCAACTTCACACCTCGAGAGAGCCTGAGCAATGCGGTTGTCTCCCAGAGCCACATTACTATCGACGTGAGTGGAGGAATTCGTCGTAAGATCACTCAGAGTTTCAATACCCGAGGACCGCTAACTGATAGCGGGTTTGCGATCGTTCCCACTAGCTGGGGCGGAAGTTTGAAGGAAATGCCGGCGTTTCTCACTCAGAGCAGCGACGGAGCGCCGGGCTCGCCGGGATCAAATGGAGGCAATGGTGCTAACGGAGACAACGGAAGAAATGGAGAAGAAGGAAGATTTGGAAACTGCAATGAGGATGGCGGCAATGCTCCTACTCTCGGATTGTCATCACCTTCGGAAGGCCACGCCGGTGTGAAAGGGGGAGACGGTGGGACCGGAGGCACGGGTGACCACGGAGGGACTGTTAACCTGGATATACCAGCCGGATCCACATCCACCTTTACCTTAAGCGCGAAAGGAGGAGCCGGTGGGCCAGGTGGCGGTGGCGGAAATGGTGGCGATGGCGGTGACGGTGGCAACGGCGGTAATGGCGGGGGCTCCGCCAGACAATGCGCCTGCACGGATCATCCGGGCAAAGGCGGTAACGCCAGCAGTGGCAAGAACGCCGGCGCCGGTGGCGATGGCGGCAAGGGAGGAAATGGAGGCCAGGGAGGTTCAGGAGGGACGATCAATGTCACCTACTACTCCAGTCAGGCCTTTAACTTTACTGCCGATGCCTCCGGAGGTGATCGAGGTGAGAAAGGAATCGGAGGCCAGGGCGGACAAGCCGGTACTCACGGCAATGGCGGACAGGGCGGTGTGGGCGGCGCGCTAATGGATTCCTGCCCACCGCCGCGAGAAGGTGCGAATGGAAATAACGGAGACGATGGCCTGCCGGCGTCTCCGGGTTTTGACAGTGCCGACGGGACAATTGGCACATTTGGCTCAAACGGCACTCTGAACTTAACGGAGTTTGAGGAGTCATGCGATGAGGGTGAGGAGTGGGTGTGCCATCAGGACCACGCCCTCTGGTACGGTTTTCCTGAGTGCTATTGCGAATACACTCCGATCATCATCGATACCGCGGGCGATGGGTTCGCGCTTACAGATGCAGCCCATGGTGTGCTATTTGATTTGAACCTCGATGGTACTCCGGAACGTCTTGCCTGGACGACCGCCAAGTCCGACGATGCCTGGCTAGCCCTTGATCGCAATGGCAATGGGCTTATAGACAACGGCAAGGAACTATTCGGAAACAGTGCCAGCTGGGCCAACGGTTTTCTCGCGCTCCGTGATTATGATCAAGCCGAAAACGGTGGCAACGGTGATGGCGCTATCACCAGTCGAGATTCCCTTTACGCCGGCTTGCGACTCTGGAAAGATGCAAATCACAACGGGATATCAGAACAGGGCGAATTACATACGCTATCAAGTTTGGGGGTAGCGTCGATCTCAGTTGATTACAACGAGTCGCGCCTCAGAGATGAATACGGGAATCTGTTCCGCTACCGGGCAAAGGTAGGCGGAAGCTCAAACGTGGGACGGTGGGCCTACGATGTGTTCCTCGTTTCGAGTCATTGATACCAACGGAGGCGAGAATAAGTCTCCTGAAATTCCGAAAGGGTTTGTCCTCATTGCCGGATGAATGGCGCCCGCCAGGTGCTCACACCTTGCGGGCGCGACGTTTGGTCAGACGATCGAATTCCTGATTTAATGCCTCCATGACTCTTACCTCCGGCGGAAGGAATATCCACCTGCGTAACGCCCGCATCGTTTTGCGGGAACGCGTCCTCCAGCGGACGTCTCTTCTGCTTCAAGACGGACGAATCGCAAAGGTGTTTGAGATGACGCCTCAACTCGGGACTAATGAATTCGAAATTGATATCGATGCTTCAGGTCTAACGCTTTTTCCCGGCTTCATAGATGTGCATATTCATGGCGCGGTCGGCGTTGACACCATGGCAGCAACCGGGGCGGACCTTGATCGAGTTTCGCAATTCCTGGCGACGCGCGGCGTGACTGGCTGGCTGCCAACGCTGGTTCCGGCGTCCCAAGAAGAGTATGCGCAAGCGATCAAGGCAATCGACGACGCTTCAAGCTCAAGCAAAGGCGCGCGTATTCTCGGCGTCCATTACGAAGGGCCTTTCGTAAATTCCGCCCAGTGCGGCGCGTTGCATGAACAATTCTTTCGATCCTATACGACGCCGGACGATCTGGACTGCCTACCAACCGTCGCCGCCGCAGGCGCCAAACACATGATCACCTTAGCGCCTGAGATCGATGGCGGCCTCGAACTGGTGCGCGAGCTCAATCGTCGGAATTGGATTGTTTCTGTTGGTCACACGCACGCCACGTTCGACTTACTTGAGCAAGTCGCAGCCGCCGGCGCGCGTCATCTGACCCACTTTATGAATGCCATGCCACCGCTCCACCATCGCGCGCCCGGGCCGATCGGCTGGGCGCTTTCCCGCGACGACGTTACCTGCGACTTCATCGCCGATGGCATTCACCTCGATCCGCAAATGCTGCGGCTATTGCTGAAACTGAAGGGTGCGGATCGTTTGTCGTTGATAAGCGATGCCATAGCAGCGGCAGGAATGGGAGACGGCAACTACAAGATATGGGGAGAGACCATCAGCGTTAAGAATGGCTGCACCAGCAACCGGGGCGGCACTATCGCCGGTTCAGTGATCACAATGCACGACGCTGCGCGCATGATGCTATCTCTTGGGGCGTCAGAAATTGAAATTGCGAAGATGGCCGCGACCAATCCAGCACGGCTATTGGGAATTGATCAAGACTGCGGGTCAATTGAAGCAGGGAAGCGTGCTGACCTTGTAGCAGTTGACGCCGAAGGCAACGTCGCCTTGACCATAATCGGTGGGCAGGTCGTCTTCGAAGCGCGAAAAAAATAACGATTGAACAGATTCAACCGTTTTGCACAAAGGCAAAAAGAGCGGGGGCAAGCCCGCCTTCCCGACCCTGAGACTCCTAAGCTTTCTCGATTGCTTCACATTGAAAGCCGTTCAACGTGAGATCAGAATCTCAACGCTGATCAGCTCGGGGTGAGGAAGGTGGGCTTGCCCCCGCTCTTCCTGCTTTTTTGCAAAGCCCGCTGAATTAACTTCGCGCTACTCACTCATTTCGTATCACCGCTGCTGTAGAATCCTGCTTGCGCGTAAGCTTCGTCCAACAATTCCACGGGATGACAGACTGCTAGTTTCATTCCTGCGAGCAGCGCGCCGGCTCCTATTTGCATTTGGCAGCCAGGATTTCCGGTGGCCAGAGTATTCGCGTGCGTCGCCTGAATGTTCGCAAGCTTTTCGGCGAGTACGCTCGCCGACAGATCCGGTTCGAGCAAGTTATAGATCCCGGCACCGCCACAACACCTCTCAGAACCTGCGAGCGGTACGAAACTAATCTTAGAAACGGCCGCCACTAATTTCAGCGGCGCTTCGCCCGCTCGCTGTCCGTAAAGCAAGTGACAAGATGAGTCGTAGGTTACGGTCTGCTCCATAGAGCTCGCGGCTTCCTTGATCTCAACAGACTCCAATTGTTGACTGACATCTCGCACGCGAGCGCTGAAGCAGCGCGCTCGTTCAGCAAATTCAGAGTCATCTCGGAGGAGATGTGCGTAAGAAACCAGCATCGCCCCACACCCGCCGGCGTTGGTGATGATCGGGTCGTCTTCGATCGTTGCGCCGGATTCAAACGCGGCGATATTTTTGCGCGCGAGTATGCACGCCCCTTCGAGATCGCCGGCGTGCGCATGCAGCGCTCCGCAGCAGACTTGTGCCGCGGGAGTCTGCACTGCAAAACCATTTACTCTGAGCACACGCTCGGTCGCATCGTTCACGCGGGAGAAGAGTCCGGCGCCAACACAGCCGGTGAAGAGCATTGTGTTGCCGGTTCCGTTATTTCCGGCCCCGCGAAAGTCAACATTTGCTTTCCCGGGTGCGGGAGACGAGCTTTCGAGTAATGCGAGGCCGAACTGGAGTCGCCGGGAAAACAGTTTCGCAATTCCGGACCTTCGCATCGCTCGAGCCAAGCCGCTGTCACGAATCAAACGCGACATCGCAAACAGAAACTTCAAACGCGCCGGATGTAACCAAACATGCTTCAGTATCACTCGCAAAACGCGATAGCTGAACCCGCGTTTGTGGTCAGACTGAAACAGTTCACCGCGCGCAGCTTCCAGAAGTTCGCCATACTCGACGCCGGCGGGACATACCTGCTCGCAGGCGCAGCAGCCGAGACAACGATCGATGTGGCGTTCGAACGACGGGGAATCGTTTGCCAACCGGCCCTCGCCGACGGCACGCATCAGATATAGCCGACCACGCGGTCCGTCGTTCTCATCGCCAGTGATTACGTAGGTGGGACAAGCCTCGAGACACAGGCCACAGTGGATGCACGCGAGTAGCTTCTCCTCTTCTCGCTGGAGTGTTGACGTCAGAGTCGTTGAGTTTTGTCTGCTCTGCAAGATTAACCCGTCATTGCGCTTCGTTGAATTGGGAACCGATCAAGCAGGAGTATAACAGCCGAGCCGATGAGAATCGCTCCCAGTATCACTTTGCTGTCCTAACGTTGTGTGGCTAAGAATCCCGTCTAAGAAATCTTGCGAAGCAGGCACGGAACAGAGCAGTGGCTCGACAATAATGGAGGCCTTCAACTCGAACCATAGCGCCCCTCCATTACTGTCGGACGACGCGGCAACGCAGCTTTAGCGCACCGCAACCTAAGGCGGGTCACAAGCAGTCTGAAGAATTAGGCCTGGGCTTGTTTGGCGGTTTCGCTTTGGGTGGCGGCGTAGACTTTTTTGCCGCCATAAAGACGTTGCCGGACCTTGTCCGGAAAACGGGTCTGGAAAACGAAATCCAGTATGCCGCTACTGGTGCCGAAGCCTCTTGTCATCCCCTGCGAGGTGTGATGATAGAGGTGATGCTTCTTCATGTAACGGAAGTAGGGATCCTTAAAATTGGAGAAGTGGGTTGCGTGATGAATCCACTCTTCGGCGATATAGGATTGGAACGCAAAGGCAACCACAATCGAGGCGGTGTAGGGTGGAAAGAGCAAAATGCTTAGCGGCACACCAGTCAGGAAGAGCGGTAACAGATCGCGCACGCGTCCGCTCATGTGATCGCCGTCAAATGGTTTCTCGTGATGGCCGAAATGCGTTGGGTCGAGATACTTGTTCGCCAGAATGGAAAAGGGGCGCTTGAAGCGTCGCTGCGACACCTTCCAGTGGCGGTGCAAAATGAAGCGATGCGAAAAATATTCCGTCAACATCCAAAACAGTATGCCGCCGGGAATGAATGCGATCGCGCGCAACAGGTGACCTGAGCGATAGGCGAAGAGCATCAGGATCAGTGAATAAGTCGTATAGAAAGCGGTGGTCTTGTAGATTTTGCGCCGGGAGATGACTTCCTGCGCACGCTTGTACACGCGATAGGGGTGTTCCTTGCGCCTTCTATTAAGGGGTAGATCAGGGGTCATTCAGGCACTAACCTCGATTGATTTGATGATTGCTAACAGTCGGAGATTCTGGCTGAAGTTGGTTTAACTAGTCAATAGCTGACGCGATCGTCATTCAAGTTTTTGCCGGTAAGCCCTTACTGCGGCGCGCAGGTTCTCTTTGCCGTGCACGATAAAGCGGTTTGTTATCATTCGCTTATGGACTGCAAAATCATTACGATTGAACCTGGCAAGCGCAGCGGCAAGCCGTGCATTCGAGGAATACGTATTACAGTCACTGTCGTGCCCGTTTCATTAAACGAGGCAGCCCGAAGGGTTGCGAGATAGTAGCCGGGGGTTGAGCGTAGCGATACCCCCGCAGCAGCAGGCAATTGTATTTTGACCCTGAAAGGGTCACAGAGTTAGCCCGGTCGTTGAGTGGTAAAGAGTAGCCGACTACTTCTTGCTACTCAACGACTAGTGTTTAGGACTAGACGAGTAGTGTTCCCGGGTAGCTGACCAGTGTTGAGGACTAGACGACTAGGCTTCATGACTAGCCGACTATTGTTCATCACTCAAAGACTATTGTTTATCATTAGACGACTAGTAATGAGGACGACACCATTTGGGTTCATGACTAGCTGACTAGTGTTAACAACTAGACGTCCCCCTGGCAGGCCCTTAAGAACTGTACTCGGCCGTGATACATACCTTTGGCCTGGATAACTCAAAATCCCATCTGATGCTTCCGTGACAAACCGGGGGTTATTCTTTGGAGTGAACATTGATCACTGCTGTGAAGAAGGTGACTTTCACTGGTAGGTTCTCTTCGAAGCAACTCAGGACCTCAGTAGCCAACAGCAACGCCATCGCTGCGCCGCGGATCCGTTGCGCCTAGTCGCATGCCCGTTTTCTCTTCGATCATAATTCCTTCGGCATCTCCAAGATACCGCGGTCTCGCTAGCTTGTGGCCCAGTGACGTCAGCGCTTTCTGCGTATCGCCGGAAAGTCCATAAGGCTCAAATACCAATTCATCCGGCAGCCACTGATGATGAATGCGCGGAAAATCGAGTGCCTGTTGGATGTCCATGCCGTAGTCGACCACGTTGACGATTACGCAGAGCGCTGTGTTGATAATCGTCGGACCGCCCGGACTGCCAACCGTAAACCAGAGACTGCCGTCCTTGCGCAAAACGAAAGTGGGTGTCATCGCCGAGAGCGGACGTTTATGCGGCGCCACCGCATTGCGCTCGCCCTGAATTAGGCCATACATGTTCGCGGTTCCCGGCTTGGCTGCGAAGTCGTCCATCTCATCGTTGAGAATTATTCCGGTACCCTTCGCCACCGCCGCGGAGCCGTATGAGTTATTGAGTGTGTAGGTGTTCGCGACCGCGTTGCCTTCGGCGTCGACGACAGTAAAGTGTGTGGTCTCCTCAGATTCATGGCCGACTGGTTGACCGGCGCTAATCTCGACGCTGGTCGACGCTCTTTCAGTGCTAATCGACCCGCGAAGTTTTGCCGCGTAAGCCTTATCGATCAGACCAGCAATTGGCACTTTGACGAAATCGGTGTCGCCCATAAACTCGGCGCGATCGGCAAACGCTCGTCGCATTGCTTCTGTCATCAAGTGGTAGCGCTCTGACGATGCCGCATCAAATTTACTTAAGTCATAACCTTCAAGAATGTTCAGCATCTCGATCAGTACGGCGCCGCCTGATGAAGGTGGGGGCATCGAGACAACTTCAAAGCCACGATACTTTGCGCGCACGGGGTCGCGTTCCTTAGCGACATAGCCGCGCATGTCCGCCAACGTCATCAGGCCATTATGATGCTGAATATCGTCGACAATCATCCGCGCCGTCAGTCCTTCATAAAACTCATTCGGACCGAGACTTTGTAACCGCGCAAAGGTCGCCGCCAGATCCGGCTGACGAAGTAGATCGCCTTCGTTGTAAAACTTTCCGCTGTTTAGATAAATACGTTTTGTTTCTGCATACTGCGACAGGTAATCGTTGTTGCCGCGCAGCGAACGCGCGAGCTCATAGGTGACGGTGAAACCATTGGCGAGTCGACGCGCAGGCTCAACGAGTTGCGACCAGGTTAGTTTTCCCGATCCATATTTTTTGAGGGCCAGCTCCATGCCGCGCACCGTTCCCGGTACGCCCGCGGCGCGATAACCCACCAGCGATCCGCCTTCGCCTTCAATTAGTTTTCCGCTCTTGTCCAGATAGACGTCGTGCGTTGCCGCCGCCGGCGCCATCTCGCGATAGTCAATCGCCGTCGTTTTTCCATTCTTGAGGCGAATCATCATGAAGCCGCCACCGCCGAGATTGCCGGCAGCCGGGTGGGTCACTGCCAATGCAAACGCAACGGCGATCGCGGCGTCGATCGCATTGCCGCCACGTTTCATGATGTCCACGCCAACTCGCGAGGCTACCTCGTTCGTAGAGGCGACCATGCCGTGCCGCGCCCGCACCGGGTCACGCGATGCGGCGATTGCTGTGACCGGTGCTGCTTGGCGAAAGATTTCTAAATTGGGAATGCCGAGCAAGGCGGCGGTAATCGCAGTCACCAAAAACAGGCGCAGGGCAGTCTGTAGAGTTCTGTTTCTCATAGTAGTTCTCAGTAGGCAGGCAGTGACGGGTGTGCCTTAAAGTCGTTTGTCGATAGCAAAAGCTCGATGCTACGCGTCGCAATCACTTTTTGCGACTCTTAGAACAAGACCCGTGACGGCAAGACGTGGTCAGGATCGAGCTGCTGCTTGATTCTATGCATTATGCCGTAGGCACCGGTCGTGCTTGTTTGGTCCTGCATCTTGGAGTCGCCGTATTCGACGATCAGTGTCGCACCAAAGTTTTTCGCCAGGCTCCGTAACGAGTCGTGATCCATCGAGTTCTTCTTAGTCTCTCCAAAAGCATTTTCGTTCCGCGGCTGATTCATTACGCGAATGCGCCCGTCACCGATGCCGGCTTGCCACAGCCCTGTCGCAGGGCCATTTTGGGAAGATAGTTTGTCTAACTCCATCAGAAACGAGGGCAGGTCGTTAGGTCGCACGCCTACTCGCCAAACCGAGTCGGCGGTTATTCGCATCGGTACACTCGCCAGCGATTTCCAAACGGCGCGATCGTCGATCAGCACCCTGGCTTGATTTCCTTCACGATCGCGAACCAACTCGCGCGCTTTATCAAGCTGCGCAGTCACTGCACCCGATGATCCGGCAAATCTTAGCAGAAGGACGTGCTCTCTTCCTTCACTCAATTCCATTTCGTTTCCCAGCGCCGGCGAGAGCAGCTCCGCCGCGACGGGAAACAGGCGAGACTCTATTACTTGGCGAGCGCCGTTGAGCAACGGCTCGCGTTGACCTAAAACCACAATGCTTCCAGTTTGTTGTGGAACTGGTCGGAGTTTGAAGTTGACTTCAGCAAGGATTCCGAGCGTGCCATAACTTCCAGTGAAGAGCTTGCACAAATCATAGCCCGCGACGTTTTTCACTACGCGACCGCCGACTTTGATCAGGGTGCCGTCGGCAAGGACCACTTTCATGCCAATAACATGTCTTCTCGGCGCGCCGTAGCCAAACTGTTGCGCGCCACCGAGTCCGGTTGCAACCACGCCGCCAACCGTTGCATGGCCGTCGTCCGGTGGATCGAGCGGTAACCACTGACCGTTCTGCTGGAGTTTCTCGTTGAATGCGTCGAGCGAGGCGCCGGCCTCCGTTACTGCGATCAAATCTGCTGGTTCGTGTTCAATGATTTGATTGAGTCGTTGCGTGCTGACAATCAATTGAGTCTTGTCCTGGCGGGCGCCGAGCCAACTCATTCCACCGGCGGGCAAGATCGACCAGCCCCCGCTCGATGCGAGCTTCATGACTTCGCATACTTCAGCAATCGAGCCTGGATAAACAACGAGTGGAGTGCAGGGCAAAGCGGAAACATTATCTTCGCCGACGAGTGTGACTAGCTGCTGTCGCGCATTCGGAGGATCAAAGTTGCGTAGGATTGGATTTGCCGAACGATGCGGGCGGGGCGCCCGCGGTCCCAGCAAATCACTTGTCGCAGTTAGAGTCGTCGTTGGTTCTGACAGGACATTTGTTGGACCCTGGTCTTTGGTCTTTGTAACTGCGCGTGCTTCGCCGCAGCCGCGCAGCATCGGAATAATTTTTCCCGGGTTACACAAGCCCGTCGGATCAAACGCCGCGCGCACGCGTAGCATCGCGTCCATGTCGGCGTCAGAAAAAACCAGCGACAACAATTCACGCTTATCAAAGCCAACGCCATGTTCGCCGGTGATGCTGCCCCCGGCGCGCACGCACGTTTCCATAAGTTCGCGTCCGGCTTCCTTTACGCGAAGGACTTCGTCGGCAGATCGGGAATCGAAGCAAATCAATGGATGAAGATTGCCGTCGCCCGCATGGAAGACGTTAGCGATGCGGAGCTGATACTTTTCGGCGATCCGAAAAACGCCGTCTAAAATTTCCGGCAGACGCGATCGCGGTACCACTGCGTCTTGAATCATCGAATCTGGGGCGATGCGACCGATGGCGCCAAATGCGCCCTTCCGTGCTGCCCAGAGTTTTTTTCTTTCGTTCTCGTCCCTGGCGAGACGGCAGTCGCGAGCGCCATTTTTCATGCAAATACTCTTAACCTGTGCGGCCTCGTCATCGATGCCGGCTTCAAGTCCGTCAAGTTCAATCAGCAACGCCGCTCCCGCATCAAGTGGCAACCCGGCGGCAAACACGCTCTGCTCCACTGCGCGGATGATTTCGTGGTCCATCATCTCCAGCGCTGCCGGCATAACGCCCGCGGCTATGATTGCCGATACCGCGTGACTCGCGGCATTAACCTCAGCGAACTCGGCAAGCAGCGTACGCACCGCAGGCGGAATCGGTACCAGGCGTAGAGTTGCTTCGGTAACGATGCCGAAAGTTCCTTCTGATCCGACAAAGGCGCCGAGGAGATCGTAACCGGTTGCCTCGCTACCGCCGCCGCCGAGGTCGACGATCTCACCTCCCGCGAGAACTACGCGTAATCCCAGTACGTGATCGGTGGTCGTGCCATATTTCAAACAGTGAATTCCGCCGGCGTTTTCGGCGATGTTGCCGCCGATGGTGCAGGTCGGTTGGCTCGACGGATCGGGAACATAGTGAAGACCAAACTGCGCGACGGCCCGTGACACGTGGGAGTTCACTACGCCGGGTTGCACGACCGCAATGCGATTCGCTGCATCAATGTTCAGAATCTTCCGCATGCGCGCCAGGCTGACGACTACTCCGCGGTTCAGCGCCAAGGCGCCGCCAGATAGTCCCGTGCCCGCGCCGCGCGAGGTGAAGGGCGCATTATGAGCTGCCAGCACGCGCATTACAGCGGAAGTTGCTTCAGTCGATGAAGGGAAAACAACGGCGCGCGGAAGATACTTGTGTTGAGGCAGGCCATCACACTCGTAGACCAGCAACTCGTCCGGCTCACTGAGCACGGCCGTCTCGCCAACTACCGCGCGCAACTCTTCAATGATTGGATCCAGCAGGTTTTGCATCAACGATAGGTGAATGATACATCACGGGGTACAAGTTTGCTGTGATACTTAAGTGACTGGTGGGACGCCCGCGGTCCCAGCCAATCACTTGACGCTTGCAAGGGAAATACGACAAGTCGTAACATGCGTCTAATTAACCCTGCTCCGCCCCTTGTCAAAGTTCCTCCAGCAATTTTCTCCCGAGCGTTGAATTAGTTTTTAACCCCCTCGTTAGCAAACAAACCAATCTTTGAGCAAATGCAAGGAAGGTGTAGCCATGGGGAAATCACGCAATCAATTGTTAGCAGCGCTGTTCGCGTCCGTGCTCTTGTTAGTTGCTTTATCTTCATCAGAAGCAAAATCGAAGAAGCCTAAACAAGTTCTCCGCGGAACTCCGATACTTTGGCGAGCGCCAACGAATATCAGCACCCGCAACTTATTTCTGGGACCGGGCGGCAGCGCGATGAAGCCGGACTTGCGTCGCGTTAAGTTCATCAAAGAAGAGAAGGGCGGTTATTCGAAGAAGTTTCGGATCGAGGATGGTGCAGGACGTGAATGGGTAGCTAAAGTTGGCAACGAAGCGCAGCCTGAAACTGCAGCTGTGCGACTCGTATGGGCGACAGGTTACGAAACCGAAGTAAATTATTTAGTGCCGCGGATGACGATTCCTGGCAAGGGGACTTTCGAGAATGTCAGGCTCGAAGCTCGACCCAAAAACGTGAAGCGGCTGGATGAATGGAAATGGAAGCAGAACCCGTTTGTTGGTAGTCAGGAGCTTCAGGGGCTTAAGGTCCTGATGTTGTTGCTTTCAAACTGGGACATTAAGGATTCAAACAATCAAATCCTTTCCGTGAAGGGAACTGACCAGCTGCATTTCATTATCAGTGACCTGGGCGCAACGTTTGGGAAGACCGGCAGCCTGCCGCTCTTCTGGCGCTTCACCCGAAGCCGTAACAAACCGGAAGACTATCAAAAGGCTTCGTTCGTTACAGACGTGGATGAAGGCTTTGTCGATTTTCACTATGGTGGAAGGCAGCGAGAAATTTTTGACGATATCACTGTTGACCAGGCGCGTTGGATTGGCAACTGGCTCGGACGTTTGCGTCCGGAACAAATCAAGGATGCTTTCCGCGCAGCCAACTACGATCGAGAGGACCAGGCGATTCTCACCAGATCCGTGCTGCGGCGAATTGACCAACTGCGTGCACTGTCACGCCAACCTGAACGCGATGTCGAGACTTCGAAGTCGGATCATTCTTTGCGGCGGGAATAAGTGCGGAAGACAAAATAGATTATCAACCCGACTGCGGCTGCAACCGCCGCCACCTTGGCTTCTTTCCAGGTGCTGTTAGCCAGCAACCATGTCGCTAACAGCAAAGACAGAATGGCGATGACTGTCCCGTAGTGCAGCCGGAAGGCGGCGGATGGCGCGTCGCGCCGCCGTCGAAAAACGGGAAGCGCCAGGCAAGTGGCGCCGTAGGTCACCAGCCTCGCGATCGCGCTGATAGTTAAGGCGGCAACAAATGAACTGTTGAGTGTCAACAACAACATCACGGCGGCAGTTAACAGAATGGCGATGTAGGGGGTCGCAAATCGTCGATGAACCAATCCGATGAATGATGGCAGTTGTTTCTGTTCGGCCATTGCGAAAGGAACTCGCGAACCAGAGAGAACCAGAATGTTTAGGTTCCCGGTGATCGAGATGATGGCCCCGGCCGAGATGATCGCGCCGCCAGCGGCGCCCATAAACCTGGTGCCCGCATCCGCCAGAGGCTTTTGTGACTGGGCCAACTCTGGAAATGTTCCCACGCAAACAATCTGAATTAGGATGTAGAGAAACGCGACTACTCCGATGGCGATTAGCAGCGCGTGTGGCAAGTTCTTTTTCGGATCCTTCACTTCACCGGCGGGAATTGCCGCCATCTCAAAGCCCGTAAACGCATAAATCAATAGCAGTACTGATTGAGAAAACGCTCCGGTCGCGGGTCGAGGTCCCAGGGCGAATGCGTGCGGGTTGAGGAAAAACAAACCCACTGCGATGAAAATCAAAATCGGGATTATTTTGCCGACGGTAAAGACGTTGCTGACGATCGCTGCCTGTCTGATGCCGAGGAGGTTGATAGCCGCCAGCACTGCGACGACGAAAATGATAATCGACGCGCGCCAAAACGGGTTTGCCGCTGCGGGCAGGAAATAACTAAGGTAGGCGACGAGCAAGTTGCAGTTCGCTGCAAACGCCGTCACTCTCGCGAGCCAAATTAGCCAGCCAATCTCAAATGCGATGGTGGGCCCGAACGCCTCGCGCGCGTAAAGATAAGGTCCACCGGTTTCATCAAAGCGGCTGCCTACTTCCGCGAAACAGAGAATAAACAATGTGACGACGACCGCGCAGACCACAAAAGCAATCAAACTGTAGGAGCCAATCAGAGAAAACACCTTCGAGGGCAGACCAAAGATTCCGGCACCGATGATCCCATTGATGGCTATGGCAACCAGGTCCCAACGGCGAATCCCCCGAATTAGTCCGACTGTCGTTGTATCTGTCGATACTTTTGTCACGGCGTTGCTTATAATCGAAATCGCCCGCTGACACAATCAATTCAATTTGGGACTGTCGTTAGCACATGATATGTCCGGTTCCATTAGCACATGAAGTGTCCGATCTGAGCGGTGGGTGTCAGAGCAGCATGACAGGATGCTGTTATGAAGCAAATGACAGTGACCGCAGTGGAGCGGGCGATGAAACTACAA
>DASYLB010000045.1:0-11043 GCA_036009765.1 Pyrinomonadaceae bacterium
GAAGTGCAACGGTGTGATAGCTGCGACTGCATCAGCCCGGAGGGCTCGCAGATAGTAGCCGGTGGTTGAAGCGAAGCGAAAACCACCGGAACAAATCCAAAAAGGATCGCACCACGGAGTGGTGCAAGAATCTTAAGGACAGTCTCGTCCGGTCTCTTCTTATCTGGCACCCCGTCGGGGTGCGCTTACTCTTCCATACCCACCGGTGGTCTTCGCTGCGCTACGACCACCGGCTACTTCTCACAACCCTTCGGGTTGCATCGTTGCACTTCAAAATTGAATTCACCAATGACAAATGTCAAATTTTCACTCCTGCGGCCCATCATTGCCAATAGCCTCAACCGGACAACACAGCACCGCTTCCTCACAAGCTGCGATCTCTTCCTCGGTCAGCGGCTGTTTGTAAACATACGAATAACTATTTGGGTCAGAGCGGCGAAAGTTTTCGGGTGCAGTGTCGCGACACACATCACAATCGATGCAGGTCGAGTCCACATAGTAAGCGCCAGGCACGTTTTCCTTCACGCGATCGTTTCTGTCGGGCATAGTCGAATTCGGATTGCTGATTGCGAATTTTAGATTGGCTCGGTGCTCTGCGAGTACGGGAAGGTCTTAAGCAACACGCCAATCCGAAATCGACAATCGGAAATCAGCAATCGTCATGGATGGGTCATTTCTTCAGGCTTAACATACTTATCAAAATCCTCGCCGCTCAAGAAACCCAACGCCACCGCTGACTCGCGCAGGCTGATTCCTTTCTTGTGCGCATTCTTTGCTACTTGCGCCGCCTTGTCGTAGCCGATATGCGGGTTCAAGGCGGTAACCAGCATTAGAGAATCCTGCAAGTGCTCGTCAATTTGTTCGCGGTTGAGTTCGATGCCGGCGATACAATAATCGACAAACCCGTGCGCGGCATCGTGTAATAAACGAATCGAGTGCAGGAAATTGTGAATCATCACCGGCTTGTAGACATTCAACTCAAAATTTCCCTGTGAGCCGGCGAAAGTTACGGAAACGTCGTTGCCAAACACCTGCGTGCACACCATCGTCATCGCCTCGCTCTGCGTCGGGTTCACTTTACCCGGCATGATCGACGAGCCGGGTTCATTCTCCGGCAGAATTAATTCGCCCAACCCGCAGCGCGGTCCCGAAGCGAGCCAGCGAATGTCGTTTGCAACTTTCATCAGCGAAGCCGCGAGCGTTTTGAGCGCACCACTCGCGAAAACTATCTCGTCGTGGGCAGAGAGCGCGGCAAACTTGTTGGGATGTGATTTGAATGGCAGCCCAGTCAGTTCAGCAATCTTCCTGGCAGCGCGTTCGCCAAACTCCGGATGCGAATTGAGGCCGGTGCCCACTGCCGTCCCGCCAATCGCCAGGTCGAACAAACCAGGTTCTGACAACTTCAATCGCTCGATGCTGCGCTCAACTAGACTGGCCCAACCAGACATCTCCTGGCCAACGGTCAACGGTGTGGCGTCCTGAAGATGCGTGCGTCCAATCTTGACGACGTCCTTGAACTCTTCTGCCTTCGCCGCAATTGCATCGTGGATGTTTTGTATGGCCGGGATGAGCTTGCTTAGTTGCTCGGCGCCGGCGATGTACATCGCAGTTGGAAACGTATCGTTTGACGACTGCGACATGTTGACGTCGTCGTTGGGATGAATCGGCTGCTTGCTTCCCATAATGCCGCCGGCAAGTTTGATGGCGCGATTCGAGATCACCTCGTTCGCGTTCATGTTCGTCTGCGTGCCGCTGCCGGTTTGCCAAATGCGCAAAGGGAAATGCTGGTCGAGTTTGCCTTCAATAACCTCGTCGCACGCCTGCACGATAAACTTCAACTTGTCGGCGGGCAGCTTTCCCAGGTCGGCATTCACGAGCGCTGCGGCCTTCTTCAGAATGCCAAGCGCGCGAATCAGCTCGCGCGGCATCACGTCGTCGCCGATGTTGAAATGAAGCAGGCTGCGCTCGGTTTGTGCTCCCCAGTACATATCTGCCTGCACTTCAATCTCGCCCATCGAATCACTCTCGATGCGCACCCCGGTTTTCAACTCTTGTCGTTCGGTTGAGTCGGCTGGCATAGGTCTACCGTCTAGTGTCCTGGCCTTTCATGTGGTGATTTTGATTTGCGAACGCGGTGTTGCGTGGAGTTGTCATGGGCCTCGACCACCGTAATTCTACATCACGTTTGTTGCTGCATAAACCCACCAGGGCCTCCGGAACCAGCCCGCGCGCAAGGATCTCGGTTACCTTTCAGGCAGCCAACAAACCTTGTCAACGAATCCGGCCTTCGGCTAGTCTTTCGCCATCACCACGCCACAATTTGTTTCTAGGCTGTCAGGAATCTTGATATGCCCCAGAAATCGGTTTCCCCAACAAATGCCCCTGCTCCGAACCGCGGTGCTCTCATCCTGGTTGTGGAGCGCAACCCGGTTGCTCAGCGTCTCGAGCGCTATTTCCTCGAGCACGCGGGATTCAGCGTCGAGTTTACCGCTGACGGAATTACGGCGTTGACCCGCGTTCAGGAACTGCGACCGGCCATCCTGGTCACGGAGATTCTAGTGCCCAAGCTGGATGGCTTGAGTCTTTGCCAAGCGATCAAGTCAGACCCTGATACGAAGGAAATACTGGTGATGATCTTCAGCCACCTGCACGCGGAAGATCGCGCGATTGAGGTTGGAGCGGATGCGTTTCTCGCCAAGCCCGTTGATGAAGAACTGCTGATCGGGACCGTGGAGCGTCTGCTGTCTTTGAGAAAAGTGGTCGGGGGTAACGAACCTTAAATGGCTGAGAAAATATCAACTGGCTGTGCTGGGTTGGATGAAGTACTGCTTGGCGGCATCCCGGCAAACACAATCAGTGTAATCATGGGCGCGCCCGGAACCGGCAAAACGATTCTTGTTGAGCAATTGGCCTTTGCGAATGCAACGCCGGAGGCGTCTGTACTTTACCTCACGACGCTTTCCGAGCCGCTGGAAAAAATTCTCGTTCATGGACAAACGCACAGCTTCTTCGATGTTTCGAAAATCGGCGTTTCGGTTTTCTACGAAGATCTCGGAATCTTGTTGCGCGACGACGGTATCGAGAAACTGCCCGAAATTGTACTCGAACTAATTCTAGCTCATCGTCCGCGGTTTGTTTTTATTGACTCGTTCAAGGCCCTCAACGAATTAGTTCTCACACCGCAAGAGCGCCGGACTATCAGTTACGATCTCGCCAATGTTTTGTCTTCT
Source organism: Pyrinomonadaceae bacterium (assembly GCA_036009765.1). Lineage (GTDB taxonomy): Bacteria > Acidobacteriota > Blastocatellia > Pyrinomonadales > Pyrinomonadaceae > PSRF01. The sequence goes on from DASYLB010000045.1 coordinate 3,231, forward strand.
TACGAATGCACCAGCTTCCTCATTGGCGAGTATTCGCAGGAGATGATGACGGCACTGCCCGTGTTTGCGATCGCGGACGTGATTCTGCAGTTGATCAAAATTTCCACCAATGTCACGGAAGAGCGTTTCCTCAGGGTTGAAAAACTGCGCGGCTCGGGCTATGTACCTGGTCTGCACGCCTTTTCGATCACTCAAGAAGGAATTGAAGTTTACCCGCGCTTGCTAACGCCGCCGGTGACGCCTGAATATTCGACGAAAGTTGAGCGTGTAAATACAGCTGTACCCGGCCTTGACGATCTGATCGAACACGGATTTTGGCGTGGCAGCACCACGTTAATTGCGGGTCCCACTGGTTCCGGTAAAACCATCATCGGGTTGCATTTTATTTGCGAGGGGGCCTTGCAGGGTGAACAGGGACTCTACGTAGGATTTCAGGAGAACCCAAATCAGCTGGCACGGATCATTTCGAGTTTCGGCTGGCAGCCGGAGCAGCTAATTAACAAAGGCTTTGAATTGATGTACCGCTCGCCAGTAGAGATGCAGCTCGACAGCGTCACCAGTGAACTGTTTCAGCGCGTTCGCGAGGGGAAAATACAACGGGTTGTTATCGACGCCCTCGGCGATCTCGAGCGCTGTAGTATCGATCGCAAGCGCTTCTCGGATTTTGTTTATGCTTTGACGCAGTGGTTCGCGGTGCGAAACGTGACCTGCATGATGAATTACGAATTGACCCACCTGTTTGAGGTGACGGGCATCAGCGACCAGGAAGTTTCGAACATGAGCGACAATATTATTCTGCTTCGTTTTCGCGAAGGGGCCAAAATGGAACGAACGCTGAGAATAATTAAGACACGCGGTAGCGCGCACGACAACCATGAACACAATCTGGAAATAACCGACAAAGGCATTGTTATCAAAAAGGCAGAGAAATAGGTTTTTGTATGGACGAACCGCGGGCAGCGACAAGCGATACCTCACGACGATTAGCTGAAATAAATCGGGCCATCACTACCTCACTCAACTTTGACGAGGTTCTTAATCTAATCACTGAGAACGCTGCGCAGCTGGTCAGTGCCCGCGTTAGTGTTCTGCTGCTGATGGACAATGATGGAGTGCTGACAATTCGCGCAGCCCGCGGCGCCGCTGCCCATTTGGTGCGAGACTTTTCCGGCCGCATGGAAGAGCGGGTGATTGAGCAGCTCAGGGTCGCACTCCGGATCGGACGCGACGAGACAATTGTTTCACTTCCTATAGTTTCGCAGCGAGTATTGACCGGTCTGCTGTTGATCGCGCGAGTAGAACCGCTGGACGCTGACGAGCAGTGGCAGCTGTCTGCCCTCGCCGACCAGGCCGCGATCGCACTGCAAAACGCGCGGCTGTATGAAATGGAATTGGCTGAAGCGGCGCGCGCGCGCGATATTTCACAGACCGCTGTGCGGCACCTAGGAGCGATCGTTGAGTCGTCTGGCGATGCCATCATCAGCAAAGATTTGAATGCCATCATTGAGAGCTGGAACCAGGGAGCTGAGCGCATCTTTGGATTTACCGCCGCCGAAGCGATTGGTCGGCCGATCACGATCCTGATTCCTGATGATCGTCAGAACGAAGAAACAGAAATCCTTGGGCGAATCAAACGCGGAGAAAGTGTTGACCACTTTGAAACCGTAAGGAATCGCAAAGACGGGAGCCCTATAGATGTTTCGATAACGGTCTCGCCAATCAAGAACGATCGAGGGGAAATCATCGGCGCCTCGAAGATCGCGCGCGATATTACGGAAAGCAAACGGGCCCAAGAACAACTGCAGCGCGCCCTCGACTTCGATCAAACTGTCATGTTGAGCATGGGCGAGGGGCTTTATACGGTGGATACTGAAGGCCGGCTCACCTTTATGAACCCGGCGGCCCAAAGGATTTTTGGCTGGTCGCTCGACGAGATCATCGGCCGCCACATGCACGATGTTACGCACCATACCTATCAGGACGGCAGGCCGTTTCCCCGTGAAGAATGTGCCGGACTAAAAGTACTTCGCGAGGGCAAGGCGCTCACTGATCACCAGGATTTCTTCATCCGCAGGGATGGCACTTTTTTTGACGTCGTCTACAGCTCTTCCGCGCTGCGCAGCGCCGATAAGCTTACCGGCCTCGTTGTTGTCTTCCGCGACATTACTGAGCGCAAACGTGCGGAAGAGGAGATCCGTTTCCAGGCCCGCTTGCTTGATGCAGTAGAGCAAGCAGTCATCGCTACCGATGTGAATGGAATCATCATGTTTTGGAATTCATTCGCAGAGACACTTTACGGTTGGTCCGCAGCCGAGGCGCTGGGAGCAAATATTCTGGATCTAACTCCGTCGCCGACACTCAGGGAAAAGGCTGGTGAGATTCTCGCTGCGTTGAAATCAGGGAAAAGCTGGACTGGAGAGTTTGAAGTGAGGCGACGTGATGGCACGCTCTTCCCGGCATTAATAACTGACTCACCCATTATCAACGTAAAAGGAGAGCTGGTTGGCTTTGTCGGAGTTTCAACTGACAACACAACGCGGCGGCAAATCGAACAGGAACGGGAAAACCTGCTGGGCCGAGAACGCGAAGCACGCGCCGAGTCGGAAGCCGCGAATCGTTTGAAGGACGAGTTTCTGGCGACACTTTCCCACGAACTGCGAAACCCGCTCAACGTCGTAATCGGCTACTCGGAAATACTTCGCCGCAGCAGCGAAAATCTGAACCAGTCGTTTGTTATCAAAGCCGCCGAAACTATTCGCCGCAATGCCTTGGCCCAGTCACAGTTAGTTTCGGATCTGCTTGATTTGTCACGATTGCAGATGGGCAAACTCTCGCTCGATCGGCGCCCGCTTTCTCTATCAACAGTTGTTACCGAAGCGGTAGAGACGGTTAGCGCTGAGGCCCGCGAAAAGGGAATTTCAATCGAAGTTGAGCTTGGGTCCGAGGTGCTTGTGGTTGAGGGAGATGCGGTTCGTTTGGCGCAAATCACCTGGAATCTCCTTAACAACGCGGTGAAGTTTACTTCTGAGAACGGCAAGATACAGGTCGCGTTGAAACAGGATGGCGAGCAGGGCAAGTTGGTTGTGACTGACAGTGGGCAGGGAATTGCGCCGGAGTTTTTGTCGCACGTCTTTGAAATGTTTCGGCAGCAGGATGCGAGTAGTTCGCGAAGGCAAGGAGGTATGGGAATCGGCCTGGCGCTGGTGAAGCAATTGACTGAACTTCACGACGGCCACGTGCAGGCGTATTCCCGGGGCGTGGATCAAGGCGCGAGTTTCACCGTTTGGATCCCGTTGTTCAAGGCTGGTTCCAGCGGGCTGAAGTCGGAAAGAGTGGGAGCGACTGGAGCGTTGCGGAGTAAGTTTATTTTGGTTGTAGACGACTCTACCGAGTCCACTGAGATGCTGGGGAAACTACTCGAGATCGAAGGGGCCTTTGTCGACCTGGCCCGTAACGGCGCCGAAGCGCTGGCGATTGCAAACCGCAAGCGATTCGATCTGGTGATTTCAGACATCTCGATGCCGGAGATGGATGGGTACGAGCTGCTGAGAGAATTGCGTAAGCTGCCGCAGATGGGGCAGGTGCCGGCGGTTGCGTTAACTGGATTCGGGCGAGACGCCGACATCGAGCGAGCTCACGCCGAAGGATTTGCCGAACACCTGACTAAACCCATCGACATCGATCAACTGCTCGTGATCGTGCGCCGCCTCACTGGCGAGAACGGTGATAAGTCTCCAAAGGTACGGTCATAGTTGCGAGATTGCCGCCATGAGAAATCATCCAGCGGTTTCGATCGGCGCGCCGGAGTCTTTCCAGGCTTTCCAGCCGCCGGCCATTGAAAAGACGTTGGTGTAGCCCATCTCCTGAAGTACGTCTGCGGCGAGTGCGGAGCGAAAGCCGCCGCCGCAGTAGAGGATTACTTCCGCTGCTTTATCCGGCACGGTCGATTCAATGTCGCGTTCGATGATGCCTTTACCGAGGTGTTCGGCGCCCTCGGCGTGTCCCGCTCGCCATTCATCATCTTCACGCACGTCGATTAAGCGAACCCCTTTGTCAGCCCGCATCCGTTGTCTGGTTTCGTCGACCGTTACTTCGCGAATGCGGCTCTTGGAGTCGTTGACTAGCTTTAGAAAGCCTTCAGAGTGTTTCATAGTTACCTCATTTTGGAACCCGTATCGGGGCAGTAGCCCGACAGTTATGGAGGGCTCTGTGGTTCGAGTCGAAGCCTCCATGACTGTCGGGCTACTGCCCCGCTCCGCGCAACACGGCTTTATGACAGCACCCAAATGCGCTCCAATTGGAGGAAAGACGAGCAAATGATTATAATGCCCATCTTTCAGGAAAGCATGCAAAATGGCTTGAGATGACTATGTTGCAATGGACCGCGCGTTTAGCCGCGAGCAACGATCACTCAGCACTCATCACGGTTTTTAGGAGAGCACATTGGCAGACACACAGAGCGGCGAACAGTTTGACGTAACGATTATTGGCAGCGGACCCGGTGGCTACGTGGCGGCGATACGCGCCGGTCAGTTGGGCCTCAAGGTGGCGATGATTGAGAAAGACACGCGCCTCGGCGGCACCTGCACCTTGCGCGGTTGTATCCCGACGAAGCAGATGCTGATGTCGGCCCATGTTTACGAGCAGATGCAACACGCCGCGGATTTCGGAGTTCAGGCTTCAGGGATTCAGCTGGCGTTCGCTGATGTACAAAAACGCAAAGACAAAGTGGTGCTGAAAAACACTAAAGGCATCGAGTACCTGATGAAGAAGAATAAGGTGACGGTCTTCAAAGGCACGGGCAAACTTGCGTTGCCCGGGAAGGTTGAAGTCACCGGCGCTGATGGCGCAAAGCAAGTGATCGAGACTAAAAATATCATCATCGCTACCGGTTCAGTTGTGCGTCCCATCCCCGGTTTTGAAACTGACGGAGTACATGTTGTCAACAGCGATCACATTCTCGAGTTGAAGGAAATACCGAAGTCGCTGATTGTGATGGGCGCGGGCGCAGTTGGTTGCGAGTTTGCTTCTGTCTATTCGCGATTCGGTGCTGAGACGACCATCGTTGAGTTGATGCCCAGACTTGTTCCACTCGAAGATGAAGAGGTCTCGAAGGAGTTGGAGAAGTCGTTCCGTAAACGCGGCATCAAATCGCAGCTGGATACCAAGCTGGAGAAACTCGAGAAGACTGATACGGGCGTAGTGGTGAGCGGCAAAACTTCCAAAGGAGAGGCAGTGCGTTTGGAAGCTGAGATGTTGCTGGTAGCCGTGGGCCGCATGCCTTTTACTGAAGGACTGGGACTTGAAGGCAGCAAGATCAAAGTCGAACGAGGGTTTGTTCAGGTGGATGAGTTTCAACAGACCGGCGAGCAAGGCGTTTACGCGATCGGCGACGTGGTGCCGACGCCGCTGCTCGCGCATCTGGCTTCGAAAGAAGGAATTGTTGCGGTCGAGCACTTGGCCGGACAGAAGGATGTGCGCCCGATTAATCTGCGCCTGGTGCCAAACTGTACCTACTGCGATCCGGAAGTCGCATCAGTTGGACTAACGGAAGCAAAAGCGCGCGAGCAGGGATACGATGTGAAGATCGGCAAGTTTCCTTTTTCCGCATCAGGCAAAGCGCGAATCATTGGTGAGGAAGAGGGCTTTGTGAAAATCGTGGGCGAAGGCAAATATGACGAGATACTCGGCGTACACATTATCGGGGTGCACGCGACCGAGTTGATTGCGGAAGCTTGCGTCGCCATGCAGCTCGAATCGACCGCGGAAGAACTCGGTCGCACGATGCATGCGCATCCGACCGTTTCAGAAGCCGTGATGGAAGCGGCGGAAGGCGTGCACGGGTTGGCGGTGCACATTTAGTAGGACAGACATTCCTGTCTGTCCACGATCAGCTATGAACAACGAACCCGACAAATCTGACAAGAAACGTGGGAGTGGCGATGTCCGTCGCCGCCGTGGTTCGGGATCGCCGCGTTTTGAGATGCGCATTAGCACGAAGTTTGCGCCGCAAAATTCCATGGACGGCGCCCCACTAACCTGCACGAGCGATACAACTCTCAAACCGGAGCAGCTGCTTGAACTCTATCGCTATCTGAAACTGACGCGATTAGTTGAAGAGCGACTGGTTAACCTGTATCGCCAGACTAAAGTTGTGGGCGGAGTTTTTCGCTCGTTAGGTCAGGAGGCAACGGCGGTTGGCACCGCTTACGCCCTGCAGCCTACTGATTTTGTTACGCCGCTGATTCGCGATCTCGGCGCCGTGCTGGTGAAGGGAATTCGCCCGCGCGAGATCTTCGCGCAGTATATGGCTAAGGCCTGGGGACCATCAGGTGGTCGCGATCTCAATATTCACTTTGGTGATATGAGCAAAGGGTTCGTTGGTCCGATCTCGCATCTTGGGGACATGATCCCCGTTATGACCGGCGTGCTGCTCGGCGCGCGCATGCAAAAGAAGCCCATCGTGGCGATTGCTTACATCGGCGACGGCGGGATGAGTACCGGCGCGTTTCATGAAGGCATCAACTTCGCCGCGGTGCAAAAGCTGCCGCTGATCGTGGTCGCAGAACATAACCACTACGCTTACTCAACGCCGACAAGTTTGCAAACGGCCGTAAGTGATCTTGCTGAAAAAGCCGCCGGCTACAACATTCCGGCCACGATTGTTGACGGCAATGACGTGGTGGCGTGTTACGAAGTAACAAAAGCCGCGGCGGATTACGCGCGTCGTGGCGGTGGCGCTGTTTTGATTGAAGCGAAAACTTATCGTCGCCGCGGGCACGCAGAACACGACGACCAACGCTACGTTCCGGAAGGCGAGATCGAATGGTGGGAGAAGCATAACGATCCTATCGATCGTTTCGAAGCATTTTTGCTGGAGCAAGGCGTGGCAGATCAAAAAACATTCGACGAGCTGACAGCCAGCGTGTTGCAAGAGATAGATGAAGACTGCACCTGGGCAGAATCATCGCCAATGCCGGAAGCTGAACAAGCAGCTTTTGGAGTTTTCGACAACAGCATCGTGCCGCCGGCTTTCCGGCCCGGAGTTCTGAACGATTAGCGAAAGACTGCGGACGATCCAGATTTGTCCGCGTTAGATAAAAAGAACTAACAACAAAGGGGACCCGACATGAGTGAAGACAAAAGACAAGACTCTGAGGATGAACGAGACGATCAGGAAACGAAAGAAACCGAAGGTGGAGAAAAGAGGCCAGGATCTACTGACTCCGCAGCGCCCGCTGACGACGACATCATCATCAAGTAATGACGACTGCGACTAAGAAGGAACACAAATCCGCGCGCCCGGAACGCGGCGGCGCGGCAACGCTGCTGGAAGCGATTCGCCAGGGCATCTGGGAAGAGATGGAGCGCGACCCTTCGGTTTTTGTGATCGGAGAAGACGTTGGCGCTTACGGCGGCGCGTTTAAGGTGACTGACGGTCTTCTTGACGAGTTCGGCTCGGGGCGAGTCATCGACACACCAATTTCTGAGGCCGCGATTGTGGGTGCTGCCTGCGGCGCCGGACTGATGGGAATGAAGGCGGTGGCTGAGTTTCAGTTTATCGATTTCATCTCCGCCGGGTTCGATCTGCTTACGAACTATGCTGCGAAGTGTCGCTATCGCTGGGGCGCTAACATTCCGGCCGTGTTTCGTGGTCCCTGTGGGTCCGGCGTGCGTTCTGGTCCGTTTCACTCCATCAATGCAGAAGCGTTTTTCCTGAACACCGCCGGCCTGAAGATCGTGGAGCCCTCGACAGCTTACGACGCGAAAGGATTGATCAAGGCGGCGATTCGCGATCCCGATCCGGTTTTGT
>DASYLB010000046.1:0-148277 GCA_036009765.1 Pyrinomonadaceae bacterium
GCTTTCAATCGCTCGCAAGCAATTCGATTCAATACCCAAAGCGGTGTCGCGCTGCGCTTGCCACCGCACTCCATGACGACGCTTCTACCCAGACAATACATATACCAGGTCGCCCACTCGTACCGCCTCGGTCACGCCAACTCCAACCTGCACTCCGCCCTTCGCACGCGTGACTGGAGCGCGATCCAATTCCATCGACGAGATCGTCTGGGTAAAGTCTGTCGTCACGCCGCGAACCCGAATGGTGTCGCCCACTTTCAGTGCCTTGCTGAGTTGCAGAATCGCCGCGCCCGCACGACCGTAGTAATGCTGAACGGTGCCAACCAGAGTTTCCTTTACTGGTTGATTGCTCGAAGTGGGTTCGCTCGAACGGAACACAACCTTGAATATCTCATCACCGACAGCAACCGTCTGCGATACTTTGAGCCCGATCTGGTAATTGCCAGTTACTCGTTCGATAGCCACCCCATTTAGTTGAATCGATCTCACCTTCTCTTCGAAATCAGTTACTGGACTCAGTATGCGGACAGTGTCACCGACTTGAATCGTATCCAGAACGTCGACGCCAGCCACACCCAATCCGTCGTAGTAGTGGTTCACTCTTCCGACGATATAGCCGCGACCGGTACCGGCACGCTTGGGACGTGATCGTGACGCGGGTCGCTCAACGGCAGCAGGAGCGGGCGTAGCTTTGACGGTAGGCGTGCGCCGCGCCCTCTTCTTTGCCGGTCGCCTGGTTGGTTTCACTTGCGAGCTGGGTTGAACGCTTCGCGGACTGCTACTCGGTCTTCCCAACTTCGAGTTCACGACCGTAGTCAAGGTCTGCAACTGGGCTGCTGTTAAAGGATCGGAGGCATCAAGCCATTGTGCCGTGCTCAGGTAGTATTCGAAGCGTTGTGAGATATCGACGTTCTCGAGATTAAGACGAACGATAGACTTGCGTTTGCTATAGGCGCGATCCACTTCGGTAAGGACGTGCGGTGATTCGTTGGCATGCGATGAGAAGATAAGGACGAGCATCTGACTTTCACTGATTGCTCGGATAATTGCCTCGCCATAAAAATCCCCCGGCTCGATATCTCTCGGGGCAATCCAGCAGCCAATGCTCGCCTTCTCCAGGGCGCCACAAACAGCCTCCGCGCTTGCCCGATCTTCAGCCGAATAGCTAATGAAGATGTCGTGTGCCATCTCTTAGTGAATCTCCGGCCAGAGGTTCTATCCTGTTAGCCACAGAAATTCAAGCGGAGATTCCTACGACCGGGCCATCGGTTGACTAAGGTCAGCTGCTATTTTCTTTTGAATCCGAGGGCATCGGCCATCACGTAAAAGATCCAGTTCTCTTCCATTGAGCCGTGCACCAAATATGCATTTACGCCGGTTGCGAAAATTGCTACATCCTCGCCACCGTGTTGCTCCTCGACCAGCGGGACAAGTGCCTCTTGAAGATAATCCGGATCAGCGGTATCGACATTGGAGAGATCCGTACGTCCGCTGGTGATCCCCTGAAATGTCTTGGGGACTTTGCAGCATTTCTTTGGACCTTCGGGTTGATCGTTGGAAGCTCCAGCGTAGCCGGGGCCGCTGGTATAGCTAAGCGTTGTGAAAGGCCGTCCCAACAGATCCTTTTTATAGCCACTCTCAATCTGGCCGTTGTCATCCATTTGCCTTGAGAGACCCAGAAGGTCGTTTCCCCGCACCGAGTAACCCTGCATGACTAAGCTATGACTATGATCTGCCGTAACCACGATTAGGGTTTCATCAAGGTTGACCTTTCCCAACGCGGTGCGAACTGCATTGGAAAGTTCGATTGTTTCCGTCAAGGCGCGAAAAGCATTGCCGTAGTGATGACCGTGATCGATGCGTCCGCCTTCCACCATCAGGAAGTAGCCGCGCTTGTTTTGCGAGAGGACATCGATCGCTTTCGCCGTCATCTCGGAAAGTGAAGGCTCGCCTGCCTGATCTTGTGGCCGGTCGTGTTCGAAATGCATATGTGAAGGCTCAAAGAGCCCGAGCAGATGTTTTGTTTTCCTGGGATCTACCTTATCGAATTGTTGTTTGTTCCAAACGTACGCTGAGTCGGCTTTCTGGAGCCATTCCTGGGTGAGATTGCGCTTATCTAATCGCTCGCCGCTCCTGGCCGGATACTCAGGATCGGTTGTCTCCCTGGGAAGAAACTTAGCGCGTCCACCGCCTAGCGCTACCTCGAGACCGTCACTCCCTTTACCGTTATGGAACTCGATCAACTGCCGCGCGATGTCAGGCACTTTGGCCTCGTAAGCGTCTCTCGCAGTGTCGAATATGTTTTTGTCAGATTCCCAGTCGCGCTCGACAGTGTGGGCATAACACGCAGCTGGAGTGGCGTGCGTCACGCGCGTAGTAGTAACGACGCCAGTGGAAAGACCCTTCTCCTCGGCCAGTTCGAGGAGTGATTCAGTTTCATTGCCCCTTGCTGTTTTGTAGTCGCGTCGGTTTGCGTTTTGATTGAGCGCCAGGAGGCCGTCGTCGGTTTTGATTCCCGTAACGATCGCGGTCATCGTCGGCGCCGAATCGGATGTTTGATGATCGGTGGCATAAGTTTTTGAGAGCGCAGTAAACGGAAAATTTTCAAAGCTCAAACGATTTTCTTCACCACTCTCGCCGCGCAACTGGCCTTCTAATATCCGCGCGGCGGTAAGTGTGGTGACGCCCATCCCGTCGCCAATAAAAAGAATCACGTTTTTCGCCGGGCCTTTACGCACCACTTCCCGCTTTGCGCGCTCCAGCGCATTCCAGCCGTCGCGTTGCCACGTCTCCGGCGTTTCCCGGCGCTTTACCGGAAAAGGCGGCTTAACTGTTTGACCGAACGAGGTGAGAACCACGCTAAACAAAATTAATAGACTCAGCTTTTTCATGTCTCTATCTTAGGGATTCCTGGGAAACTTGATGTTAAGATTTGCGGCAATTTGAGTTAAAGAAAAGCGCGGGCACCCTGGGCCCGGAGAGGAAACTAGTATGAGTCTCGCTTTTTTGCAACGTGCCACCATCAACGCCTTTGCTCTTGTTGTTTTGATTGCTCTAACCTCTTGCACTCCTGGTCCGCCGGGACCTATGGGGCCTCCCGGTCCCGCTGGTGTAAGTGGGCCGCCCTACGTTTGGGTTTGTACGCCGGCGCATTTTCCCAAGGCGGGTAGCAGCACGGGCAACATCTACGTTTTTAATGGAAGTAGCTCCACCGCTAACGTCGCGGTGAACTTTCTGGATAGCACCGGAAACAACCTTGCCGGAGTTTCAGTTCCGGGCGCGGCTCCGCCTGTGACTTATCCGGGCGATTCGGGAGTCGCAACTTCGCCGCTCGCAGCGGCTAACACCCGTAACATTCCGTTTAGCACGCCCACCACGGCGGGACCTGGCTTTGACGGTGTTACTAATGTCGCGTTTAGCGTCAGGGTAACCTCCGACCAGCCAATCGCAGTTGGAGCCGACTTTTCTTTCAGTGGATTCCATCCGATCCCGTGCGGCATGTTGCCGAAGTAGGCTCGCTTTGCGGCCGCTGTTGGTCAAAAGGAAAAGGCCCTGAGCAATCAGGGCCTTTCTCGCCGAATTCATCACCGACCGTCGACCGCAGTTCTGACTTAATCCTTGCGCGCGTAATAACCCTGACGATAGAGCAGCTGCGGCTTATTCTGGCGGAGCGCCGGATTGACGACTTCAATTCTGACGCGACGATATGAACCATCGTGATTCTTGTTAGTTGGCGAGTAGGCAATTAGATATTGCGAGCGCAGCTCTTGATCAATTTGCGCGAAGGAAGACTGGAGTTCGCTGGGCTGCGTCGGAAAGAAAGCGCGGCCGCCGGTGCGATCAGAGATTTTTCGCAGGGCGCCGGAATCAAGTTTACCTTCCTGGAAGTTCGCATCACGAAAACCAATTGAATAGACCGCGACGTCAGACTTGATCGCTAAATCAATAACGTCCTGTCGCTTGATCGTGCTGCTCGTGTCGTCACCATCGGAAAGCAAGACGATCGCGCGACGCGTTTGCTCCGGAGTCTTCGCCAACAGATCTTCAAGCGCCATCCACATCGAATCCCAAATCCCGGTGTAGCCACTTGGATCCTGTTCCTTAGGTAGCGGATCATCACCATTCGCGATACGCCGTTCATTCTCCGGTGATATCTCGATTTTGACTCGCAGTATTCCGCGGTGCAGTCGCGACAGTTCGCTAGTTGGTTCCTGTTCAACTTTTGGCACGCCGGTAAACGAAACAACTGCCGCCCGATCCTTGTCGGGCCGGATTACTGAATCAACGAATGCGCGCGCGGCGTTCTTCTCTTCATCGAGCACGCCCCTTTGCGAATCGCTGGTGTCGATGAGTAACACAAGCGAAAGCGGTCGATCGGTCTCGCGTTCGAAAAGGCTGATAGGTTGCGAAACGTCGTTCTCAAAGACGGCGATGTCCTCGGCCCTGAGCGACGTTAGGAAGTGGTGATCTCTGTCGATTGCCGTGAAGAGTGTGTTGACTAAATTGGTTTCAACTCGAACTACTTCGGCATCCTGGTCGGAGGAAATATCCGGAGGCGTGGGACTTGGGCGCGGCGTCACAGTTCGAGACTCGGCCATGGCTCCAGCAATGAAAGGGGCAGTCCCCACGCTGGGAACTGCCCACAACATAGCCACCACAGCGCTCAATGCGATGAAGCGTCCTGCAGTCATACTCGTGAATTCGGCTCGCCGATTAATAACGCCTGTTTCGGTTGCGTAGCTTGTAGGTATACAGCGCGGAACCGCCGGCTCCGGAGAGCGCACCAATCGCGGCGCCTTTCTTGCCGCCAATCAAGCCACCGAGGAGCGCGCCACCACCAGTGCCCATGGCGACCGTGAGTTTGTCACGGTGCTTCTGCCAGAAGCTGCGGCCTCGCGGTCGTGCCGAGTAGTTCGAAACTGTACGAGAACTTGAAGTCGTGTGCGCATATGAGCGACCGGTGTTTCGATAGACTACTCTCGGCTGACTATTCAGATAACTCGCTGAACCAAGCTGAGCTCCGGTAGCGCCAGATTCACAAGCGCGGAAGCCGTCGGCGAATCCTGATTTATAAGCGCTCTGTTCAGCAGCTGAATTGAATTCAGCGGGAATGAACTGATCGCTGCCAGAGGCGTTGCTCCGGTATTGAACATCAGTCGCCGGCAGCGCAGCCGTTGTGCTTTGCGTCTCAGTCGCCGGTTGCGTTCTTGAATGCATAACGACGGCGCCAACCGATCCGCCGATAAGCGCTGCAACCAATGCAACTGGCAATAATTTGTTTGTCATAATCATGGCTCTAGATCTCCTTAGCTCAAATGTCTTTCGCAGCTTCGCGATGTAGGTCAGCAAAGGGCATGCCCGGAAAACTGATTTCAAGCAGGCTGAGCGGGATTGTAGAACCTATAGGAATTTTTTTTGGATTCTTCGCGAAATGCAAAACGATCGCAACCTAACGCCAACATCCGTGCGTTACTGCCGATAGGTTCACTACCCGATATGGAGTCTTGCGATAGCGGATATCGAATCATGAGCGGGCGGAGACTGTTGTGTGCCTCGAAGCCTGTCGGGATTCAACACAAGGAACGTAGCGAAACTTGTTAAGTCACTAGATGATGGTAAGTGAGTTTGGAAATGAGCTCATTACAGAACCGAGCGCGGTAGCGCCGGATGCTGTAAATCACCGAGCCGACAACTGGTTTTCGCTACTTACCGGTTTCGCACTGACGTGCCAGACTAGAATCTCGCATCCGGCGCTACCGCGCTCGGTTCTGTAAAGAGCGTGTGACTCGAAACGACCTACTGCCGATAAATGGCTTCGGGCAACAAAAAAGGCCAGGGGATACCCCTGACCTTTCTGTCCCTGACCCTTTAATGTCTCTTGAAGAAAGTCTAGGCAGCTTTCTGCATAGGCTGCTTGTTCTCACGCAGTAGTTCGAGCGCCTTCTTCATCTGAAGATCCTCGACTGGCGCCTTTGGAGCCGTCGGTTCCGGAGTTACCTGCGGCTTGTCTGGTGATTGACCCGGCTTCACCGCCGCATCATCGTCATTTCCAGTAAGATCGTCAGGGTCGATTGCGTCCGCGAGTTCAGGTCGCTTCACTTCAACTGAGGGCGCGACGCCGGAATGGCTGCGATCCTCGCCCAGGAACGGCTTGCCACTCGCCGATGCCCATTTGACGGTCGTCAATAACAATCCATCTCCGCCGCGCAACGTGAACAGTTGTTGTTCAGCGCCGGCGCCAAAGCTCTTCTCGCCAACAACCTGACCGCGATTGCGGTCGATAAAGGCTGAGGCGACAACTTCCGCAGCGCCCGCCGTGCCGGTGTCGATCAACGCGACGACTGGGCCCGCAAAGATAGCGGCCTTGGGATCGGCACTAAATGTTTTTAGTGACTTGCCTTCTCGACCTGACGTTTGCGCAATGGTTCCATCTTTAATAAACAAATTAGCGACCGTAACAGCTTCATCAAGAGAACCGCCGGCAGTGCCGCGCATATCTACAACTATTTTCTGTGCGCCCTGTTTGATCAAATCCTGAACGCGAGCGCGCGCGTCGGCTGCTTCCCCGTCTGCAAAACTGTTGATTCGCAACACGCCGATCCGCCCTGCTTCCATTCGGCCTTCGGCGGCCGGCGCGCGAAAGGCACTGCGTTTCACTGCGAGCGTAAGCGGACGAGAATTCGCGCGCAGAACACGTAGCTTCACTTCCGAACCGGCCGCGCCGTTCAAAAGTTGTTTAGCGTCGTAGAGTGAAATGTCGCGAGTTGCTTTAGCGTCGATGTATTCGATTATGTCGCCGGCGCGAATCCCAGCCTGGTCAGCCGGTGAGCCTTTCATCGGCGCGATCACGTAAAGATATGATGCAACCTGTGAAAGCTCGGCGCCGATTCCAACCTGGCTATCTTTTGTGTCCTTACCAAATTCACGCACCTGATCGGGCGTCAAGTAAGTTGAATAGGGATCGAGTCCGTAAGCTAAACCGCGCAATGCGCCGGCGCGAACCTTCTCCATGTTCGGTTCGTCGACGTAGTCGTTTTGAATATGCTGCAGCACGCTCTCAAAAATCCTGAGCTGTGCATTCGGGTCGTTGGCTGGCTGTTGTGCGCGGGTAGCGAGCAAGCCACCCACCAAGGTATAAAGCGCCAGAGACGCTGATGCGAGAATGAGTGCGAACTTCGTGCGAAATGACATTATTTACCTCTTGCTTTGCTTTCAAACGAAACATGAAAACCGCTTGCGAGCATGCGCTTTTCGGGAGCCAGTCGTATCATACAGGCGGTTAGTAAACGGTGCAACTTAACTTTATTGACCATTTGCTCAGCCTTTTCGCAATTTTGCCAAGCTGGCGTGAACATGAAAACAGCGGATCAGAATAACGTTTCAAATGCTCCGCGAGCGCCGATCATCGCTCTCGATCTAGGGGAAAAGCGCGTCGGGGTCGCGGTTTCGGATGAACTGTCAATCACGATTACCCGGCTCAAGGTGCTTCCTCGAAGCAACTGGAAACAATTGCTGCGCGAGGTCGACGACCTGGTACGTCGCTTTGACGCTCAAACTGTGGTAATTGGTTTACCGCTGCGGCTAAATGGTTCCAGCGGCGATGCTGCAACTGAGGTTCACTCAGTAGCGCTCAAGTTTGCCCGCTCGCTTAAGGTCCCGGTTTATTTACAAGATGAGCGCTTGAGTTCAGTTGCGGCCGAAGAAAATCTGCGGGCGGAGGGGCATAGCCGGGAACGGGTCTCCGCGCTGGTTGATAGTGAAGCTGCCGCCTTGATTCTGCGAGATTTCCTGGTTAGCGATCAGCAAGGGCAGGAAAGGTTTCTGGTCTCGCCTTCAGAGCAAACTCTTTAGTTCCGACAACTCTCTAAACAATCACATGAAACGCATTCTTCTCGCTATTGGTTTGCTGGTCTTGCTGGCTGTGAGTGCCTCCGCAATTTGGGTCTATCGAGATCTGCATACGCCGGTGAAGCACGCAAAGCACGGTCAATACGTCGAAATCGCACGCGGGTCGTCCCCAAGTTCTGTCGTGAGCAAATTAGCGGAGGAAGGCATCATCAGGAACAGGTGGCCGTTAATGATCTACCTTAAGCTCACGTCAAACGGCTCGCAACTAAAGGCCGGCGAGTATGACTTCCCTTCGCCAATTTCACCGCTGGGTGTTTTTGCCCGGCTACGTGAGGGCGAACAGCGGCTCACCAGGTTAACCATAGTTGAAGGTTGGACGCGGTGGGACATTGCCAACGCAATGTACAAGGTCCCTGAACTGCGACTGTCTGATCCAGCTGCGGCGCTACCTTTAATGAATAACGTGAGCTTGATAACTGATTTGGATCCAAAAGCGACCAACCTTGAAGGCTATCTCTTCCCGGACACGTATGACTTTCCTCCCGATACCAAACCAGCCGAAGTGATCGCAATTATGGTGAAGCGGTTTCGCAAGGAATGGAAGCCGGATGCCGTTGAGCGCGCGCGCAGCATGAATCTGACTCCCCGCGAAGTTGTTACCACGGCATCGTTAGTTGAAACGGAAGCCAAACTAAGTGAAGACCGACCCTTGATCGCTTCGGTGATTTACAACCGCTTGCAAAAACAAATGGCACTGGCTGTTGATTCGACCGTGATCTATGCTTCGAAACTCGAAGGAAAGTGGCGCAACGACGGGAAGGTTTATAAGAGCGACGTCGAACGGCGTTCGCCATATAACACGCGGCTACATTCCGGTTTGCCGCCGGGACCAATTGCCTCCCCCGGCAAGAGTTCCTTGGAAGCAGCGCTTAATCCGGCGCAAACCGAATATCTTTTTTACGTTCGCGAACCATCGCGCAATGATGGGAAGCACAATTTCTACAGCAACAGCAGCGATTTTGAAGCCGGCGTAAGGGCCCTACGAAACTGGGAACAGCAGAGAGATGCAGCCGCTCGGAAGTAAAATTGATCTGCCGATAAGATCTCGTGAGGATAACTGTGGTCGTCCTTGAAATTGATCAGTTGTTAATCTATTCTCGGTTTGCGATCTCCCCAGCCCCCTGGCAATCGGTACCAATCAGCAAAGGTGTTTTTATGATGAAGTCTGTAAGCCTGGCTTTGATAATCCTGTTCAGCGCCGTTTCGGTGTGGGCACAAGGAAAGGGTGTTGACAAAACTGGCGAGCGCGTTCGCGACAGCGGCGCTAACGGCAGTAACAGCGTAAAGACGGACACTGGCGCCGGCCGAGGTATTGATTTCGGCAAAGGGAAAACTCCGGAAGTACCACCAATTCCCAACCCATACCGGATCGCTGCCCGACGCGACGTGATTATGAGTACAGTCATGGAACTCATGGGCGATCGCAAGTTGATCGTTGACGAGGCCGCTTCGAAAACTGTAGACGGAATAATTGTTAGTCAGCCCTATACGTTCATTAAGGGCGCGGTTGTGAGTCAGGCTGAGCTGAGTCGCTACGCGAACATCACAAGCAATGCCTCGCGCGGCTGGACCCGCGGACGCTACACCATAACCGTCGAGGTACAGCCGATCGACGGGAACAGCGCCAATGTCTCGGTAAACGCCAGAATCGAAGGACGAACCGACGGCGCAACCGGAGCTGAATGGACTACGCTCCAGACTTCCGGCCTGGCTGAAGACGAGTTTCTGTCCGCGCTAATAACGAAGATTACCGGCACCCCTCCTCCCGGTCGCGTCGAATAACGCGCGAGCTGCTTAGTTAAAGTAATACTTGAAACTGGATTTGAATTTATCGATGGCTGAAGCACACCAGGATGAACTGTTCACGGAACCAAAGAGCACCACAGGATTAAAAGTGGTTGCCGCAGTTTCGGCGTTGATTATCACAGCCCTCGTGTTCACAGGCTATACGCTGCTTAGAAAACGACACGCGCAAGATTCTGGGTCATTGGCCTTGTCGTCTCCCGCAGCAACCGCTGAGTCGACCAAACCACCGAAAGCTTTGATCATAGTTGATGAAGCGCTATTACAAGGTGGAAAGTCGACTCTCGGAGGCGTTGTGAAGAATACGTCCACGGAGAAACTCGAGGGCTTGGCAGTAGAGCTGGAGTTGAAGCGTCGCAGGGATGGAGTGCTTGAAAGGAAATTAGTGTTGGTAGATCCGGGCTTGCTGGAATCACAACAAGAGGGGCATTACTTACTGGAAATCAGGGCCCAGGATTACAGCTATGCTCGGCTAGTCGGTTTGAAGGCGGGTCCGAATTCAGTGCCGCTGGCGTATACAACAGCTCAAGGGCAGAAGCGTCCGCCCGAGCGACTCGAGCCAAAGACAATCATTGTTGGCAAGCCCGGCAAAGGTGGTGGGTTCCTGAACTCGCCCGACAATCCTGCCCGCGTTCCTTAACCGTCGACTGAAGCTCTTAAAGTTACTTGAGAGGTTGCGTGCGCTGCAGTCGTCAATGCCTCAAGTTATCGATTAGACGTCGGCATGACGACGAAAGTTAATGCTGCTCCTAAGCTGGAGGCGTTAGGAATGAACTTCGACAGGGTTCAGGTCAGCCCTTAGTGCAACTCAAAGGCTGCAGCACTCGTCAAAGGACTGCGCGAAATTTCCCTTCACGTCGATTTTCTGATTAGGATGATGAGTACAGAACTGTCAAAACAGTTTATGAGAGTTGGCAAGACTGTCATCGTCGTTAGTCTGATAGCAGCGGCATTAACGGTCGTGTCTGCGCAGCATGAGCCGGTGCAGCGGAAGCAGGCAATTCGTATAGGCTCCCATCAGTTACCAACCGAACCGGCCGATGATCCCAAGAAAGGCGAACGCGAAGAACCGCTCACTGTCGTCGAAGAGGAGATGAGGGCGAAGCGCTTAATCAAAGAGGCTGATAAGGAATATCAGGAAAATTTAGAACGAGCGCGCGATCTTTCATCGTTGGGTCTCTCGATGGTTGAGTCCTTCAAACAGAAGAACACCCTTGACCGCGAAGGTATCAAGAAGCTGGACAAAATTGAAAAACTCGCCAAGGGAATCCGCAATGCCGCGGGCGGATCTGACGACAAGGTGGCCCTCGAGAAATCACCTAAAGACCTTGCGGCTGCGATGGACATGTTGTGCGACTTGAGCAAATCATTGAAGGAGAAAGTAGAAAAAACTCCCAAGCGCGTTATTTCTGCAGCAGTAATTGATGAGGCTAATGTTTTACTTGAGCTAATCCGAATCGTTCGTACTCTACCTGCCAAGGTGTAAGACTTGTCCCAGAATTCCCGGCGTCGAACCAACTCCATCGTAAATACACTGGCTCTGCTGGTGATCCCTCTTTTGATCGCCCCTGCCTTGATTCGTTCCCAACAAGATGACGACGTGATCCGCACCAACACCGAACTGGTGGTATTGAACGTCACCGTAACTGACAAAGCGGGACAATACGTGCCTGGTCTGAAACTCTCCAACTTCACAATCTTCGAAGATGGAAAGCAGGTTTTACCTGAAGGGATTTCGAGCTTCAGCGTTCATGAGTCACCTTTCGCTTCGGTCGTGCTTCTGGACACTTCGGGAAGCATGGAGACACGACTTTCTTTGGCGCGCTCCGCTGCAATTCGTTTTCTCGATAGGCTACGGGACGAGGACGTTGCGGCGGTCTATAAATTTGACTCGAAGGTGGAACAGGTGCAGGAGTTCTCAGGTGGCCGAGATCTGGCGCCGCTGGCTTACGGAGTTAAGGCAACCGGCTTGACCACACTTAACGATGCGATCGTTGATGCGGCGAAAGCCCTGGCGGACCGCCCCGAAAAGCGCAAAGCAATAGTGATCTTGTCTGATGGCATGGACACATCCAGTAGAGCCTCAGCTGACAAAGCAGTGGAGAGCGCACTCGCAGTCGGCGCGACTATTTATGCAGTTGACATGTCGGCTTCAGACGGCGCTGGCTCGCGCAATCAGCAGAGCGCTGCTGTTCTGAAGGGGTTTGCGGAGAAGACCGGCGGGAGATTCGTGGCTACGCCTGGAGGGCCGACGCTACGCGACGCGTTTGCAAATATCGCTGATGAACTCGGTCACCAATACACAATTGCCTTCCGCCCTTTGGCCCAGAAGCACGATGGAAAGTGGCACAAGCTGGAAGTGAAGACCTCTCGTCTTGAGTTGGAAGTTAGATCTCGCAAGGGCTATCGCGCGCCAAAGAGCTAGGCCTCCGGCAAAGACACGGCGTCGACTAGCTTCGGGTTGTTTTGTTAAGTGACTTCTCTCGATGGCGCTCCAAAGCAAGTTCAACTAACACATCAAGCATCCGCGTGTAACTCAAGCCGGAAGCTGCCCACATTTTCGGATAACCGGAAACTTCAGTGAGTCCAGGCATTGTGTTCAGTTCATTTATGAGCAGTTGCTTCGTGTTACGCGTGAGGAAAAAATCGACGCGGGCGAGACCGGATCCATCGATCGACTGAAAAGCCTGAATCGCCATCTTTTGAATCTTCGTAGCCAGTGACTTGGAAAGGGGCGCCGGAACAACGAACTCTACGTGCCCGGTCTTCGTGTATTTCTCCGTGTAATCGAGAAATGCCGCGAACTGATCGTAAATCACATATTCACCAGGCAGGCTCGCTTTCGGTTCATTGTTGCCAAGCACAGCACATTCAATCTCCCTGGCGTCAACAGCCTCTTCCACAACAATCTTGCGATCATACTGAGCAGCCAGGTCCACCGCGCGTTCAAGTGATTTCTTATCGTCCGCACGCGAGACGCCAACCGACGAGCCAAGGTTTGCCGGCTTAACAAAACAAGGCAGACCAAGTTTCCGCTTAATGGTCTTGATGATGGTGGCGCGGTCGGCTTCCCACTGGGTGCGCAGAAACCAAACGTAGTTGCACATCGGCAAGCCCGCTTGAAGAAACAATAGCTTCATTGCAACCTTGTCCATGCCGCAGGCGGAGGCAAGCACGCCGCAGCCGACGTAAGGTATGTTTGCCATTTCCAGCAGCCCTTGCAGTGTGCCGTCTTCGCCGAACGGGCCGTGAAGCACCGGAAACACGACATCGAGCCTTTGCGTTGTGGTCGTGGCCGCACCTTCCTCAAGGGACCGCAAACCACTGTGGGAAGGATCGCCGAGGATCGCGACTGGACCTCGAGAGCCGGACGCTAGTGTGGCGGGCAGCAAAGACTGTGCGGGGGCGGGGAGCAGGTGGTACGCGTCAGCCGGGGAAAGCCACTTCCCTTCCTCGGAAATAGCGATTGGAACCACTTCGTATTTCTTTCGATCAATCGCATCAATCACAGAAGCGGCCGATCGAATCGAAACGTCGTGCTCGCCGGAGCGGCCGCCAAAAATCACTCCTACCCGGAGCTTCTTTGCCAATTTCGTAACTCCCTGAATTTGTTTTTACTAAAGAATTGTTTTGCCCAATGCCGAAAGGATCAACTCGACACCAAGTTCAGCCGTCTTGTTGTTTACGTCCAGCGCGGTATTTATTTCGACCACTTCGAGCGAGCGCATTCCGCCTGCTTCGGCAATTTTCTCCATTGCCAGATGCGCTTCACGGTAAGTTAATCCGCCTCTCACGAGGGTGCCTGACCCTGGAGCGTCGCCGGGATCAAGCGCATCGACGTCGAAAGTAACGGCATAGCCGCCGCTGGCGCGCGATGCGATCTTGATCGCCTCGTCGATGCAAACGCTCATCCCGCGTTCGTCGATTTCGCGCATGGTCATAAAACGAATTCCTAGTTTGCGTACCAGCGCGCGCTCGTCGTGATCGATGTCGCGCGCTCCTATGTGCACACAAAGGGCGGGATCAAGTTTGGGGGAAAAGTCGGCGATGTTGGTAAGTTGCGGGGCGCCAAAACCGAGCAGCACGGCCAGCGGCATTCCATGGATGTTTCCGGAAGGCGAAGTTTCTGGCGTATTCATGTCAGCATGCGCGTCAAACCAAATCAAACCGGGCTGCTCTGACCGCTTGCGACAATACGACGAGAAGCCGGAGATCGATCCGATGGCAATCGAATGATCGCCACCGAGAATGAGTGGCAGTTTACCCGCGTTCAAAACTTCTTCAGTCTTTTGCGCCAGCTCTTCGCAGGTGGCGCTTATTTCTCTCAGATGTTTCAGCTTGTCCGCCGGGTCAGGCGCGGCCTGTTCCTCTTCAACCTCAAGGTCGCCGAGGTCCTGAACTTCATAGCCCAGCCGCGCAATCCGGCGGTTAAGTTTCGCAACTCGTAAAGCAGCGGGCCCGAGCTCGACGCCGGCCATGCTCGCGCCATAGGCCAAAGGCACACCGATTACGCCTACGCCCATTTTTGGTTTGGGAGCTGACAAGTTCTCAATCTCCTCGACGACTGTTGTATCCGACATCACGTTCCCGTCTTCTCTAGCCACCAAGGTTGATATTGAAACCGCTGCCGCCGCCTCCCTGTGAAGGGAAGAAAGGCTTCAAGAGGCCGGCGAGGGCTGCGAGATTGCGCGTTTGGATCAGGAGTTCGCCCGGGCCGCTGAATTCGGCAACGATGCCTTCACCGCTCACAATGCTGCGAAAGAATCCCGCGGCTGCTTTGCGCAAGGTGTATTGAGTAGTTCCTTCCCAGGCAACAAGGTGGCCGGTGTCGACTACATAACGTTCGCCCGGTTGCAGCGTTTTGCGGTGAATCGCGCCAAAGGACGACACCAGCAACAATCCCCGTCCCTGCACCATCAGCACAAACAAACCTTCACCGCCGAAAAATGATTTGGCGCCACCCCATTTTGTATCGACAGTCAAACCAGCATCGCCTGCGAGATATGAACTTGATTGGACGAAGAAAGTCTGATTGTTAAGTTCAATCGCGGCGATGTCTCCGGGCGCTCCCGGTGCAAATGTGACTTCCCCGGGACCGCCGCGCGCCGTAAAAGTTGAAACGAAAGCTGACTCACCACCGGCGGCGCGCTTGATAGCGCCAAACAATCCGCCCTTCATTTGCGATTGCAGCTCGATATTCGCTGACATTGAAACCATCGCGCCGGCTTCCGCCTGAATCGACTGCTCAGCTTGAAGTTGAATCACTGCGAGCGAGAACGCAGGCTGATGCAGCACTTCGTATTTGTAGCCGACGCCCTCGCCGCGTGAATCTTCGTCGATGTGAATGCCATGTGCTTGCGCGAAGCCTGCGGACTTTGGGGCGGTGGGTGGTGGGCCACCGGTCGCATCGAGTCTGTTGCCACAGCCGCCGCAAAAGCCGGCCCCGGGAAGCAGTTGCGCACCGCACTTAGGACAATTCATAAAGTAACTCCTTGAGATTTCTCCGTGATGATAGCTACAGCTTCTTCCGGTGTCTCGGCAAAGTCTAGTACAGCGACGTCTGCCTCGCTCACCACCAGATGCTTTTGCCATTCACGCACAATAGGCGGCCAGCAATCCCCGAGGAGAACCAAAGGCCGTGGGCCGATCACCTTCGTTTGGATCTTATTCCAGACCAGCGATAACTCAGTAACCGTACCCATGCCGCCACGAATAGCAACGAAGCCGACTGAGCGCGTTATGAGTTGTTGCAGTCGTTCGTAAAAATGCGGCGTGGCGACTTTGTCAGTGAGATATCGGTTAGGCTCGGCTTTGAACTGGTTCATAACAATACCAAGCACGCGGCCGCCACGCTCGTGTGCACCGCGACTCGCGGCTTCCATAACACCCAAATAACCACCGGTACAAATAGTGAAACCAGCATCAGCGAGCAGTTGGCCCACACGTCGGGCCTGAGCATACTCGGCATCGAGTTCACCACACTTGGCGCCGCCGAAGATGGTGACGATGCGTTCTGGGGTTTCGTTACTCATTAGGCCTTCTGAAGAATCTCTTGATCAGCGACAAAGGCGCGAAGTGTAAGAGCCTGGGCGAAGGCCCAGGAAAAGACGGCCAACAATGCTCAACGCTGAAGGCGCGTCATGCCCCCACTGTGATCTTAATTATGTTATACGTCGCGCCTTCAGCGCTCCAAGACTTTTTGATTTACCCACCCTGGGGCGCTGCCCCAGGCTTTTACAACACTGCGCGCCTTTGCCGCTGATGACGTTGCTCTTTTCTCACGGCGGAAATCATCGTTACGCGTCGCCACTCATCATCAGCGAGCCTGACTCTTTATACTCAACGTAATCCTCGCGGGTTTTGAAAGAACCGCCAGTGTAGTCCGCTGGGATGGGCGCTGGATCGTAAAGTCTGCGATCAGAAACGTTGACGAAACCGGCGCGTTCAAACTGCGCGCGATACTCAGCAATACTCAAGAACTGCACCGGGACCTTTAGCTGCTCAACCCACTGTCCCGAGGGTCGGTTCTCCTGAAAGAGGTCGACCACGGTAACGAACAGCCCTCCCGGCTTGAGCACCCGCTTAATCTCGCGCAAGGCTACCGACATGTCTGCGTAATAGTAGAGCGACTCCATCGAAAACGCGTGACTAAACTCGCCGCTTGCAAAGGGAAGTTTCTCGGCGCTGGCGACTTGAAACTCTACATTGGAAAACGACGACGACGTTTCGCTGGCGAGCGCAATCATTTCGTCAGCAATGTCGATGCCGACGACGTGACCGCGCGACGCCTTTTCAGCTATTAAGAGCGCTGCCCATCCGGAACCGCAGCCAACATCGAGCACGCGCGCGTCCGCCGGAATCGCCATTAAGTCGATCGCCTGTTCGCCAACCGGACGATGACCCCGTTCCATGCCAGCGCCACGTCCGGCGCGGGCCCAGTCGTTAAACTCGAGTCTCAGTTTCTCGTCGCTGGATTGCATAATGTTCAGGGAGTGGTTCTGTTGGCCAGATCTCGGATTGCTTCAAGATTGTCCTTGCTCAAGTCAAAGTCGAATCTGCCTAAAGTCATCTTCACTTTCTTCGCGTTTGCCAACCGTAAGAGCATGTCATAGGGAACTATTAGCTCGAGAGTCCTTCTCGTGTACTGGTCCCACTTACGCTTAACAATTGTCGTCTTAAGCACCTCCATCGTTCCCAGTGGCACTCGCTCTCCATCAATCTTGGCTGTCAAAACATGGCCTTCGTAATGTTTGGGCTCCAATGCTTCGTAGAGGAATCCCAATGAGACACCTTTGGGAGTTACGACTGACTGTCCCGGATATGAGAAGAACATTGTGAATCCCAGCCACGACCAATCGCGAGGATGTTGAGCGGAGTCTTCCAAAATCTCGTGAGGATCTTCCACCGATTTTATGGGCATCAATTGAATGAGAACGAGCGTCTCATTTTTTGCGTTGTCATAAGTAGTGACAATCTTTCCATCGTACTTGAAGTTTCTCTTTGGCGGAGGTTGAAGTTTATCGGGAACCTGCGCAAAGGCAGGGACCACCGCCGCCGCCAGGAGAAACAAGATAGCTAATATTCTTTTCATTGCCCGTCTATCCTTCTGAGTTCGAGACTGTAAGGTCGAACTACGGTCGCAACCGATTCATCAGGCGCGGAAACGGAATCGTCTCCCGGACGTGCTCGATACCACACATCCAGGCGGTGCAGCGTTCAATGCCCATGCCGAATCCGGCGTGAGGAACGCTTCCGTAGCGGCGCAAGTCGAGATACCACTCAAAAGCTTCCTGTGGCAATTGATGCAGCGCGATCTGTTCCTGCAGAAACTCCAGCGACGTCGCCCGCTCGCCACCGCCGATCACTTCGCCGTACCCTTCCGGCGCCAGCACGTCAACCCCGAGTGCCAACTCATTTCGTTCCGGGTCGCGGGCCATGTAGAAGGCCTTCACTTCCGCTGGATAGTGATGGACCATCAGCGGCTTGTCATAGTTGGCGGAGAGATACGTTTCGTCCGGCGCGCCAAAGTCGCCGCCCCACTCAAAACGCATTTCGACCGCACCTTTGTCGTGGCCTTCCTGCAACAGCTTTACGGCGTCGTCGTAGTGCATGCGCGGAAACGGAGGCACGATCGCTTCCAGCCTGGCTGGATCGCGTTCCAATATCTTTAGTTCTTCACCTCGGGTTTCCAAAACACGCGCTGCGATGTATGAAAGCATTCGTTCTGACAAAGTCATGACGTCGTCGAGATGTGCAAACGCCATCTCCGGCTCAACCATCCAAAACTCTGTCAGGTGCCGGCGAGTCTTCGATTTCTCGGCGCGAAACGTTGGTCCGAAGCAATAAGCTTTCCCGAACGCAGCAGCAGTTGCTTCGTTGTACAGTTGGCCCGACTGCGTGAGATACGCTTTTTCGCCGTCGAAGTAGTCAACTTCAAACAGCGTCGTCGTCCCTTCGCAAGCCGCCGGCGTGAAGATCGGCGAGTCAGCCAGCGTGAAGCCATCGTCATCCAAAAAATCGCGCACTGATTTAACTACGGTGTGGCGAATTTTAAGAATAGCGTACTGCCGCCGCGACCTTAGCCACAAGTGGCGATGATCCATCAGAAACTCAGTGCCGTGCTCTTTGGGTGTGATCGGATAATCGTGGACTTCGTCCAGGACTGTCGCATCCAGCAAATCGATTTCAAACCCGCCGGGCGCGCGGCTGTCTTCCCTGACTGAGCCGCGGATCGAAAGCGCCGACTCCTGACCGAGGCCCTTTAGCGCGTCCCAAACTTCGGGTGTGACCGCATTCTTCAAGGCGACGCATTGCACCACGCCCGTGCCGTCGCGCAGTTGCGGGAAAAGAATCTTGCCGCTCGAGCGCATGTTGTAGAGCCAACCCTTGATCGTGACCTCTTGACCAACGTGATCGGCGAGCTTGTTAATTGCCGCCCGAGCGGGAGTGGTTGTTTCCAGTGATTGTGATTCAGTAGCCATTTATTTCGTCAGTTTTCTTGTAACGCAAACTGTTTGTTTGCGATGGTTTCATTCTAATCCAAGTTTCAACTCGCCAGAACGGACGCAAACTAACAGTTTGCGCTACATCAGCCTTTAGTACGCGCCCGCAACATTCGCCGCAGCGCCGGAAATCTATCGAGCCAGTCTGCCGCCTGCACTACGATGACGAGCGTTGGTTGAATAAACCGTTCATAAACACTGCCGCGTCCGCAAACTGCAGTTTGATAAGAAAAGGTCCCGACCGCCTTGAGTCCGCGTTGAATCGTCATTAACCGAAACTCTTGCGCGATCTCATCGGGATCGAGCGCGTTGAGACCAAGCTGCCGGCGTTCCTCAAGCAAATGCAACCGGTACGCGCGCAGTTCTGCGAGTGACGGCGGTTCTAAACGGCGATCGAGCAGGAACGAAACCAGATCATAGGTAACCGGGCCCATGCGCGCGTCCTGGTGATCGACAATGCGCAGCCGGTCGCGCCCATCAAGCATTAGATTTGCAGCGTGGAAGTCGCGATGACACAAGACGCGGGGGCGCGCAGCCAGTTCCGCGGCGACGTCGTTGAGTTCGGCCTTTAGTTCAGCGGCTTCGGCATGTCGAAGAGTTTCATGTCGCAAACTTCCAAAATAATGTTCGAGGAAGAAGTCTAATTCCCAGGAAAGTTTTGGTTCATCAAATGCGAGGCGGCTGGCGATGGACTGTTTCTCGAAAGCGGCTTCGGTGGCTTTCTGAATTTGCGCGATTAGATCGACCGCGCGCTCTTTGTACTCATCGCATTCTTCTTTCGGCGCTTCCTCGTAAATGCGAAACAACTGGCGGTCGCCCAAATCTTCCTGGACGATCACGCCGCGCTCGCCGTCAACAGCGTAGATCTCCGGGACTGGGATCGCGTTTTCGAGGAACAGGCGGGTCACATCCAGATATGGATGGAATTCAGCATCGAAAGCCTCCGGATAAACCGCGGCAACTGCCCTTCCCTTTTTCCACGGAATGCGAAAGTAGTTGCGGGTCGAAGCGTCAGGCGTCAGCGGTACGATCAACTTGTCCTTTATCCCGTGGCCCTCAAGAAAAGTTAAGAGCCGCTCAGATGCAGGAACGTCAAAAGTACTTGTAGTCAACTGTTTTGCTGAGCTCATCCGGGAAAGAAAGTGGGCGTTCCATCCTTGCAAATTCGGGTCTTTTGTTTGCGCCGGATTGTATCATTCAGCCAGAGGCACGACAAAATTGTCGCCTCGAATCTCGCCTTTCAGCGCTTTTGGCGGCGGTGTCTTTCCCTGAATAAGCGTCGCGGGGACGACCACAGCGTTTTCGATAACTTCGCCGGCCGGTATTTGCACGTTATCTGCAAGGACCGACCGCCGCACGCGAGCGCCACTGCCAACCACCACACGGTCCCACAAGATGGATTGCTGCACCTCAGCGTCCGTCAATATTTGGCATCCCTGGCCAGCAGTGAACGGCTCGCCGCTCTCTGACAGCAGTAGCAAACTGATGTCCAGATAGCGTTGAATTGTGGACAGCTCTAGCCAACGTCCAGCCGCAACGTGAACCGCCACTCGCTCCCCGCGCGCGATAGCTTGGGGATAGACGTCGGTTGTTGAATGCGAGAAGACGCCGCGGGGAATGTAGTCGAATATCTTTGGTTCAAGAATTTGAATACCGGTGAACATCAACGGCGGATCATCGGGAAATTCCTCACGCCGTGGCATACCGCCGAAGCCCTTAAGAAAACCGCCGGCGGCCTTAACTACAGAAAACTTTTCGCAAGTAACATTTGGTAACAACACCAGCGTCGCGATGGCGTTCGTCCGCCGGTGTGTCTCAAACGCCGCGTTCAGATCTATGTCGGTAATGATCTTTCCGTTAACAACAACAAACGTATCACCATCTAGCAGGGCGCGCGCATTGTCGATGGCGCCGCTGGTGCCGAGTATCACCGGCTCTTCCACGTAATTAAGTTTGACTCCAAACTGATTTCCATCACCGAGTGCTTGCCGCACTGACTCTGGGCGATGATGAAGGTTGACGGTAATTTCATCGCAACCGTAGTTCGCGAGATACTCTGCGACGTAGCCGACCAGCGGCTTACCGAGTATGGGGATGGCAGGTTTGGTGCGGTCTTCCGTTAATGGCCACAGGCGGGTGCCGTAGCCGGCGGAGAGAATCAATGCGCGCATGGTTGGCTATTCTATGCTATTGGGAGGGCGCAGAATCAACTTCGAAGTGCAACAGGTCGTTGTTGCCTTCGCCCCGTTAGGGGCGAGATGTTTATAGAACGCCACGTCCCAAAGCTTTCTTTTCGCTCCAGCGGAGCGAAACATGAGTCGGACTAACGCACCCTCTCGGGAAACATCGCGCTCCGCTGGAGCGCCGCATATCGAGTTCACAGCGTTATCTATAACATTTCGCCCCAAACGGGGCGAAGACAACAACGATCTGTTGCACTTCCAAGTTGAATTCGCGAATGCCAAATGGAAATCTTTCTTCTCTAGCTCAACTTTGGATTTACCGCTCACGGTGGACTAGGACGCTCTTGAGGCGTCGCGGATCATGAGGTCAAACGTGCCTGGCGCGGTTTTGCGAAAACGAGTGTTGCGGTTGAGGGAAACTGCAATGCTGATCGTGGGGTTCTGTCCGGTGAACTTGAAGCCGCCTTCGAGCAAGCGGTTGTAGATCTCGTTGACATGAAGTGCTCCACCCTCTTCGCGTAACAACAGCGTTACGGCTTGAGGAATGGTGCGGTCCATGAAGCGATCGCTCATGGGTTCGGTGTTTGGCCGCAGCGTCGGAATTTCCTGGCGTCGCACGTCCATCGTAAATGATGTCCGGACAGGCGGTGGCGCCGGACGCATCGCCGCTTCGAGTTCTGCGTCGCTGGGAAGTCCAGCCGAAAAGTTGCCGCCGGAAAGATTACCCGAAGCCAGCACCGAGGTCAGTAGTCGATAGATTGCCGCTTCCGATTGAGTAGCCAGCGTATCCATTTCGGCGAGTTCCGCACGCACGGCGTCAGCTTCGGACTCGAGTTCCCGCAGTCGAGCCGCGAGATGCATACGTGCCGCGCGCGACTGCCGCAGGCTTTGCTCTAGTCGGGACAGGAGATTTTCGCTGGGGCGGTCTGACATTGAGCGAATGTTAATGGGATTTCAGGATTTTCACAATACCGACAGGAAGAAGAGGCAAAAGGGGAAGGGGGAAAGGGCAAATAGAAGCCTCACACAGCCGTTGCCTTCCCTTACGCTTTACCCATTACCCTTCCCCAGTTCTTGGTTAGCGGTCACGGTCGAGGACGTAGGTGGGTATCGCCGCCAGCGAGTCGCGAAACTCGGATTCAGGAAGAACGTCCAACGCGGCGCGCGCTGCCGTAGCATACTGATCGGCGCGAACGCGGGCCCGTTCCACTGCCCCGACACGCTCGACTGCCTTATGGAGCTCGCTACGGCTAATGCCATCATAATTTTTTTGGTCCATCGGCGTCTGAATCATTTCGCGCGCCGCGGGTTCAGCAGCGAGCAGGTAGATTAGCGGCAGCGTTACCTTGCCGCCCAGCAGATCTACTCCTGCGCTCTTCCCCAACGCGTCGTCTGTGGACGTGAAGTCAAGCAGATCGTCGGTCAATTGGAAGGTCATGCCGAGGTCCATGCCGTAATCGCTCAGCGCGCTTTGCTCAGTTGCGTTGGCGCCCCCGAGTATGGCGCCGATTTCACAACAGGCGCTAAACAGAAAAGCTGTTTTGCGTTGGATGATGTCAAGATACTGCTGCTCGGAAACGTCAGTCCGGCCCAGCGTCGTTAGCTGCAGCAGTTCACCCTCGGTCATTTTTCGGGTGACCCGCGTCAGAATATCGAGGATTGGCAGCGAGCGTTCAGCGAGGCTGGTTTCAAATGCCGACATGTAAAGCCAGTCGCCCATCAACACCGCAGTTTCATTCCCGTAAAGCGCGTTAACTGTGGGACGGTTTCTGCGCGTGTCAGCGCTGTCGATAATGTCGTCATGCACCAGCGTGGCAGTGTGAAGAAACTCCATCACCGTCGCCATGCGAATTGAGTTGTAGCGCGAACCATCGCCGCCCACAGCATAGTTTGAGAGTACCGTGAGCGCCGGTCGCACGCGTTTGCCGCCTGACTCGCGAAGATAATCAGCCAGGTACGCAATGACCTGAACGTTGGAGCGGGCCTGACGCTCAAACTCTGTTTCGACCTGGACGAGCTCAGCAGCGATGATGCTGAAGATGCGTTTAGCGGTAAGCTGTGCATCCTCGAGTATGGCGCTGGATTCGGTTGCTTGCATGTTACTGACCACTGCCGGCGAACATCGCGACGATTAGTTTGTCCGGTAGTTGGAAAACTGCATATCGATCCCGAAGTCTTTTGCTTTCAGGTCCGCGATGACTCCCTGCAGGGTGTCGCGATCCTTGCCTGACACGCGCACGATATCACCCTGAATCGAGGCCTGAACTTTGGCCTTCGAGTCCTTGATAAACCTTACAACTTCTTTTGCTTTCTCCTGCGGAATCCCCTGCTGAATTTGCACCTTCTGTCTCACCGTGCCGCCGCCGGCAGGATCCGCAGTGCCATAGCTGAGTGCCTTGAGCGGCACACCGCGCCGGATGAGTTTCTGCTGAAAAATGTCATTCATGTTTCGCAGCCTGGTCTCGTCTTCGGCGGTCAGGATCAACTCATTTGCTTCCAGAGCGACGTTTGCGGTGCTGCCTTTGAAATCAAATCTTTGGCGCACTTCTTTGATAGTTTGATTGATCGCGTTCGTAATTTCGGCGCGATCGACTTCCGAAACGATGTCAAAAGAATTCTGCTGGGCCATTGCGCTCTAAGTCACTTTGAAACTGTTCAAGTTGGATTGCTGACAAGGTGAGGATAACACCAAATTGATGGCATGTGAAAGTTGGCGCTTGCTCAGACCAGCGAGCCAATTGAAATTCTCTGTGCGTTCTCTGTGCCTCGCTGGTGGACGACTCCAAGCAAAACTCAGCACTGAGACACAGCGAACACAGAGGACGCATAGAGAATCTCGAATTAGGGCGCCACACCCGGCGTGTGCGGCTTCGAATCGGCCAGCTTAAAAAGCTCCGCAAAGTTTCTGCTGGTAACCCGGCCAATTTCCTCGACAGTCTCTTCACGCAGTCCCGCCAGACAGCGCGCAACCTCAGTGACGTAGGCAGGTTCATTTCGCTTCCCACGAAATGGAACTGGGGTCAAAAACGGGCAGTCCGTTTCGATGAGTAGTCGCTCCAGAGGCACTTGCTTCGCGATGGCCCGTAACTCTTCCGCCTTTTTGAATGTGACAATGCCGGAAAAAGAAATGTAGAAACCCAACTCCAGAGCCTGTGCCGCCAGCCAGAGACTGCCGCTAAAACAATGCATGATCCCAGGGCGATCACTGCCCTCCCGGTGGGTTTTCAGGGCTTCAATCGTTTCCGCTTCGGCTTCGCGGGTGTGGATGATCACTGGCAGCCTAGCTTCGCGCGCCAATTGCAACTGGCGCTGAAAGACTTTTAGCTGCACATCGCGGGGTGAGTTGTCGTAGTGGAAGTCGAGTCCAATTTCACCCCACGCGATGACGCGCGAGCTTTGCGATATGAGTTTTAGTGTTAGTTGTTCGGCGTCTGCGTCAAACAGGCGGGCGTCGTGCGGATGGGTACCAATAGCGGTATAGACATCCGAGTGTTTCTCGGCCAACTCAACGGCCCGCTCAAGTACGCCAGTATGCGGATCTCCGGTGCCAATATTCAAAATGGCGGAGACGCCGGCATCGCGCGCACGCTGAATGACGTCCTCGCGATCGACGTCAAACTCCGGACCGTCTATGTGTGCATGCGAATCAACAAACATCTTGACGATCCTACGGAGCGATGAAGCCATTCAGGGGATTGCCATAGAACGCATCAGTCTTCCAGGCATTCGCATCCCAGGTTCCGTCGCCGGCGCCGAGAACCTTCACTGGCAGAACCGTTGCCAAGCCGCCGAGACTGTTCTTTTGCGTAATGCCGTTGTCCACCAGGCGCCCGTCGGCTCCGATCGTGAACTTAGCGCTGCGCGCGAGGTCGCCTTCGCGTAAGACTTTAATTTCATATTCGCCCGGGTTGGCCGCGAGGAAAAAAAGCTGCGAAGTATTGTTAGCACTGCTCGTGTCAGCGTTCCAGCCACGCACCTGTCCCCAACTAAACTTCCAACGTTCGTAGCGCGTGCCCTCATGGCTGTTGGCAAAGATTGCTGAATCGTAATCGGCGCCGCCAGTTTGCTCTTTCGTGCTGGCAATTTGTTTGCCGTTGTAGAAAAGATACGCGGCGAGCTTGGTGTTATCGAGTTCACCACGAAACCACATGGAGATCACTAACGGCGGCATCGTCTGATCAGAGGGTGTATTGAAGTAGAGATATCCAATCGGTAGATTCCAATCCTGATCGACCAGGTACTCAAACTGGTTCTTGAACGCCGGCAGGTTATTGCCGATGTGGAATTTGCTGACCCTGTATTTCCCGCTCAGAACCTTTTCGTTGGCGCCGCTCAACTCGTTTTTGAGTCGAACAGTGAAACCAAACGTTCCGGTAGCCAACGTCGTACGCTTGTCGATGTGCGTGCTGATAGCCGGTGTCGCGATCAACTGCCAGCGCGCGGCATCAGCCGTCGGCGTATTGCATTCAACGCTATACCATGGCGCGCCCGCTTCATTCGTGAAGTCAACAACGAAGGCGCTGCCGGTGTTGATAGGACCAACGGCGATGAAGCTAAGTTCAGGCAGCCAACTCCAATAGTTGTCTGTGTCCGGTGCTTTCCAGTAGCGCTGCAGCCGATTTGCACGGACGATTAGTGACGCTTTCGGGATTGTGGGACTGGCCTGCGAAGGGCTGTTCAAAGTCGAAACTCGAAAGTCCAATATCCTGGCAGCCCCAGGACCAGCAAACGAACTTGACGTCAGTGACAGGACGACGATGTAAAACGCGAAACGAGATGAGCGATGTTTCATTTCTCTCCTCTGTAAGTTTCTTGACACTTCAATTCCAGA
The DNA here is from genome assembly GCA_036009765.1 of Pyrinomonadaceae bacterium. Lineage (GTDB taxonomy): Bacteria > Acidobacteriota > Blastocatellia > Pyrinomonadales > Pyrinomonadaceae > PSRF01. Next base: position 25,728 of record DASYLB010000046.1, read on the forward strand.
ACCCTTCGCAGGCTGAATCAATCAACGGGCCCTCGAAGAGGGCGGCAGAAAGTAGCCCCCCGGCGTAAGCCATGGGAAACGATTAGAAAAAATGCTTTAGCCAGCGAAGCGGGCGACAGAACGTTCGTGCATCTTATTAATCTAACTGGTAGTTTCTGTCGCCCCTTCCGGGTTCGTTCTTGGGTTACGATGACAACCGCCGGGCTTACGCTCGGGCCTACTAACTTCCGCCCTCTTCGAAGGCTGGTTATTTTAGTGTGGCCGTCTCAATGCGTTCCAAACTACGGGGCCGTGAAACCCGTCAGCAAGTTTCCATAAAGCGTGTCAGTCTTCCATGACAAAGGATCAAACTTGAGGTCCTGATCGCCGAGTATTTTTACCGGCAATACCATTCGTATGCCGCCCAGCTTGTTTTGTTTCGCGATGCCGTTATCCACTATGCGGCCATCCGCGCCTACACTAAACGATGTGGCGCGCGCGAGTTTCTGCTGACGCAGCACTTTGATTTCGTAGTCACCAGGATTCTTGTCGAGAAAAAAAACGCCGTCCCAGTTGTTAGCGCTGGTGTCGTGGTTGTAACCGCGCACTTTGGCAAAGCCAAACTTCCATAAACCCCAGCGTCCTTGCGGATCGCCCACACCTGTCGAGATTTCGTCTTCCATGCTTCCCAGAACCGAGGCGACCTGTTGTCCCTTGTAGAACAATACCCCTTCCATTTTGTCGGCCGTGCCCGTGCCGCGAAACCACATCTGCACGCTGAGCGCCGGCACGTTCTCATCGTAAGTCGGGCCGTACCAAATGAAGCCTAGCGGCAATCTCCAGTCTTGCACGACATAAAATTCCTGCTTGCCCTTGTATTCCGGGATGGTCTGATCAGGCGCATATGTGTTGACCTTAAACTTGCCTGCGAAGATGGCGTCGTTCGTGCCCGCGAGCGCATTCTTCAAAACTAGCTTGAAAGGAAACAGCCCAGTTTGCGTGATTGCTTTCTTCTCAAGCTCGCTTTCATCGAGGTCCGGCCCACTGATTTTGATTAGCTCATCGTCCCCGGCTTCGGGCGTTCTCAAATTGAAACTAACCCACGGTTTGCCATCGGGCGTGCTGACTTCAAAAATCAGCTGGCCACCGCCAGGCACCGGACCCAGCATTTCGAAATAGACCTTCGGCGTCCACGACCAGGTGTTGTACTGCGGTTCCGCTGCGCGCGGATTCGGCCAGTAGCGCAGAAAACGCCTGGTGCTGATTGTCACGGTGCGCTTCAGCAACTTTGGGCCAGTCTGCGCTTGTGCGGACTCGGAAATCGTAAGGCCCGTAAGCAACAGGAACAGGAAAGCAAGAACCACTCGGTGCCGCTTCGTCATAGCGACGTCCTCTTTTCTGAAATTCTCGACTAGGTTTGGGATTGCCAGGGCGGAAATACTAATGGTTCGAAGAAAACGTTGTCAAAAACTAATGATCTTTCGCTCGAGCAGCGCCCTGATCATTCGCAGGGAATCAACTTCGCGAAACGGGCAGATGGAAAGGATCGACTTAACATCCCATTCGTTGTTAATTCGGGAAAGCACAAACGCCTCTTGCGGCGCCAGAGTCTGCTGAGTTAAGCCTTCCTCGGACATTATGATTCTGGGAACTCCGTCAGGCAACAAAGGCGCAGCATATAGTTGCTGAATGAGGGCCTCTTCCGCTTGCCCCATCAAAGTTCGCGCCTCAGTGTTGTTTGCTTCCTTCTCGAGGATATTCTGCAAGGTCGTCACTGCTGCTTCGCCGTCACCGCCGGCAATCTGACCGCGCGCTGCCTCGAGAAGATTAGGAACCGTTTCTTCAGGATCAACGTGGGGAGCCTGAAAAGTTTCCGGCACCTCCCCAGACACTCGGGCGATTCCCTGATTTACAATGTCGTAAAGCAGTCCGTAAACATGAAACGGTGAAGCGTGCATGTTGTAGCTGATTTCAGCTACGGACATCCGTTTCTCAACAAAGTAAAGTAGCTGACGCACATCCTTGCTGGCGTTTAGTTGCGAGGTCCAACCTGCTGATAATTCCAACAACACGCGATCGGACGGAATCAAGGCGCGAAAACGTTTCCATTCATCGATCCGGTAAGCGCCGTCCATGATTACTTTCGTTGTCGGCACTTCGATGCGGATAAAATAGTCAGGCGGTCCTTCGTTATCGTAGAGTTCGAAGTGAGCATCTTCCCAAAGAAACAAATCGTAGATTATGTCGAGAGTCCGAATGCGCAGAATCTGCAGCACGTCCTCTTCGGGGAGCACTCCGGTTGAAACCAATATTTCGCCAAGCCGGCCACCACTCTCGCGCTGGACCTGGAGCGCTGCCCGCAACTGTTGTTCGTCGAGCTTGCCGTAATGGATTAGTAGTTGGCCAAGATATTCCTTCGGGTCACTTGAGGTTGCCCCAATGATCAGACCAGTTTCCAGGTAGACCTCTTTGACGATCTTCACGCGCTCAAACTTCAACCGCCCAGTCTTCCGACTAACCGCCAGAAACTGCAGCAGATCGGAGACACTCATAGTTGAGAGGTTGCCCTGGATTCCCTTTGCGTCGTTCATTTTTGGAAACCCTGATTAGCTACTTCGGGAGGCGGCCGTCTCATTTGTTGTGTTGTAGGAAAAAATCGGCAAGTTGAAATTGGACAAATTTGATCCTACTCCAGAGTACACAAGAGGCGGAGTCAGATTCAAGCATTTATTCCGGTGGGGGTACCAGACGTGGCCGAGCCTATTTTAAACGCGCGCCATTCGGCACATCTTCTGTAAATGTCGCAATCACGGGCTTACCCGCTTCACCAAGGGAGGCGGCGAGGAGCATGCCCTGCGATTCGTGTCCGCGCAACTTGCGCGGCTTCAAATTAGCCACCACGGCAATTTTCCGGCCCAGCAACTGTTCGGGACTGTAATACTGCGCAATGCCCGCCAGGATTTGCCGCGGCTTCTCTTCGCCGATATCGACCGACAGCAGCAGAAGCTTGTCGGCCTTGGGGATGCGTTCAGCAGTGAGCACCTCGCCGACCCGAAGATCGACTTTGGTGAAATCGGTGATGTCGATGAAACTGGTGACTCCTTCGGCTGATTGAGTGGCCCCCTGATCCGGGAGAGGTTCGCGCTCCGCGCTCATTGCGGGCGAGAGGCCCGCAGTCCCATTAGAAACAGGCGCTTCAACTTTAGTCGTTACTGCGCCTGATTCTTGCGCTTGTTCGTTTATTTCATTCATAGTTTTCGTCTTGTCTATTCTGGGGAACAGCGGTTTCACTTCCCCGATGATTGTGTGTTCTGCAAGCTCGCCCCATTTTAGTTTTGCCGGATCGATTCTGGCTGGAGTCGGTGACTCAGTTGAACTCGCAAGGCCCAGCTGACTCCAAATCTCCGCCGTTGCGCTTGGCATCGCCGGATACAACAACACACAAAGCCAGCGAAGCGTTTCCGCCGCACGATACAGCACCGCATTCAACGTCTGCTTTTGATTCTCATCTTTTGCGAGGTCCCAGGGTTTTGCGTCCGAGATCATTTTGTCGACACGTGCCACCACCGACCACGCAGTTTCCAGCGCCTTACTGAAAGCAAACCCTTCAAGGTGTTGTAGAAACTGATCGCGCGCATGCTCGACAAAACCGGAAACTGCCGCTTCGTCTGTGTCGAGTCCGGCGCGCTTTGCCAGTAGCAACTTGTCGTCGGAAATAAAACGCGAGGGAACACTGCCGTCGTTGTAGCGCGCGATCATTGTCAGCGTGCGGCTTGAGAGATTTCCCAGGCCACTGGCAAGATCGCTGTTGGTGCGATCGATGAGAGCTTCGTAACCAAAGCGCCCGTCCTGTCCAAAAACCATTTCACGAAGACAAAAATAACGGATGGCGTCGATAGGAAAATGCTTGTCGAGAACGTCGAGCTCAATCGCATTCCCCAAAGTCTTCGACATTTTCCTGCCGTTCGGATCGACCCACATTCCGTGCGCTACAACGGCGCGTGGTAGCTCGACACCCGCAGCCATCAAAAATGCCGGCCAGTAAACTGCATGAAAGCGGATGATGTCTTTACCGACGAGATGCAGCGCCGGCCAAAACTTCTCAAAACCTACCGCGCGCTCGCGTTCTTCATTTCCAAAGCCGATTGCAGTGATGTAGTTAGTGAGCGCGTCAAACCAAACGTACATCGTGTGTTCAGGATCGTCCGGCACCGGCACGCCCCAACTGACCGAAGTTCGCAAGCGGCTCACTGACAGGTCCTGCAGGCCGCCGCTCACGAAACTCATAACTTCGTTTCTTCTGGAGTCGGGCTGAACAAAATCCGGCCGAGATTTGTAAAGATCGAGCAGCGCTTCCGCGTATTCAGAAAGCCGAAAGAAGTAACTGTCCTCGGAAATCCGATCGAGCGGCGTATCGTGGATCAGGCAAGTGGGAGGGTCGTTTGGTGCGGCAGGCTTATTGTACTCACCCTCGGCCTTATAAGCCGCGCAGGCGGCGCAAAACCAACCTTCATAGTGTCCTTTGTAAATTGCTTCGTTGCCTTTGGGCGTCTTAGCTTTCGCGGCGCGACGCCAGAGTTCGCTTGCGCCCTGATAGTGGAACGGTTCGGTGGTGCGCATGAACATGTCATAACCACCATGTTCGGTGTCGAGGCGAAACTCGGCGGTCATCTTCTTGAAATAATTAACTACGAAGTCGGACTGTTCCTTTGGCGTGCGACCGTTGCGCTCCGCGGCTCGCTCGATGTTAATCCCGTGTTCGTCTGTTCCGGTCAGGAAAAAAGTTTCAATTCCCTGTTGGCGTTTGTGGCGCGCAATCGTGTCCGCCACGATCATCGTGTAGAGATGACCCAGATGCGGCAGGCTGTTGGCGTAGTAGATTGGAGTGGTTACGTAGAAGGTCATTGAGTCGATTGTGAATCTCTAACGTGTCGGAAGTCTTAGGTCGGCGCGGTCAAGTGAACTGCTGGGACCGCAGGCGTCCCGCCCGCAACGCGCCGCAGGCACGCAAGGTCTTAAATCAACTCCAAAAAGAGGTTTCGCGCTCCGCGCTCATTGCGGGCGGGACGCCCGCGGTCCTAGCAACCCCCAACTCTATTTCCATGAACATCAGCGCTTCTGCGCCTTTGCGAACTCGTCATCCGGATTGAAGCGTGGCTTTACCGGATCGTTGGCGATACGTATTCCAATCGCCATCGCGATTTCAGTTTCCTGCAGCATACCGCGAAAGTCCCACGAGTCGCTGTATTCGTCTGAGGGCTGATGGTAGTGAGCGGTGTTGTAAGCCTTAAACTGCTCTTCGCCCCACTCCTTCGTGTGGCCCTCATAATCGTTTCCTTCCTTCAAACTAATCGAAGGAACTCCGACTCTCGCAAAGGGAAAATGATCTGAACGATAAAACGATCCCTGCTCGGGTCGCGCGTCTGGTGACACGCGCATGCCGCGTTCCCGCGCCACCGTCGCAACCACCGTTTTCAACGAAGAACGCTCGGCCCCGAGCGGAACGAAGTCGCGCGTCCGCCCGAGGACGTTCATCGAATCAAGATTGACGTCGGCAGCGGTTTTCTCCAGCGGTACCAACGGATGCTTTGAATACCACTCGGCGCCGATTAATCCCTGTTCCTCCGCGGTTGGAAACAGGAAAAGACTGGATCTACGCGGACGTTGCGCGGGCGGTAACTTTGAAAGCGCTTCCGCAATCGACAACACGCAGGCTACACCAGTCGCGTTGTCGAGCGCGCCGTTGTAGATCGTGTCGCCTTCTTTATCCGGTGCACCAACACCGAGGTGATCCCAATGCGCCGAGTACACCACATACTCATCGCGTAGTTTTGGATCGCTTCCCGGAAGGATGCCGACGACGTTTGACGCGTATACCCGCTTTACTTCGCTCTCGAGATTGATCCTGCCCTTAAGGTTTAGCGCCACTGGTCGGAAATCGCGCGATGCCGCCTTCGCTCGCAAGTCGTCGAGGTCCTGGCCGGCCAGTTTCATAATCTTTCGCGCCGTGTCGTCCGTAACCCAGGAGCGCATCTTCAGAAACGGAGTGTTGTCGCCGGCGGTGCGCGCAATATCAAAGCGCCAGGATCCATTGGAAGTGCGTACGACGCCCCAGGGATAACCCGCTGACTGATCGGTGTGCAGCAGTATTGCGCCGACCGCGCCGCGACGTGCTGCTTCTTCATACTTGTAAGTCCAACGACCGTAATAAGTCAGTGTCCTCCCGCCAAACAGATTGGGCTCAGCAGTCGTGGCTGGTGGATCGTTTACCAGCATCACCAGAATCTTGCCGCGATAGTCTTCCGCTCCGCCCTTGTAGTCGTTCCAGCGTTGCGCGGGCGCGTTGATACCGTAACCGACAAAAACAAGGTCGGCATCGATATCGACCTGTTCCGTTTGCGCGCCTGTGAACGCAACGTACTCATCGGCAAACTTAAAACTCTCCTTGCCGTTACGACCGGAGATGTTCAACTTCGTGCTCGGATTGGCTTTCACCCCAACCAGCGAGACGGGCTGGATGAAGCTGCCATCCGCACCTGCGCCTTTCAATCCCAGCGCTTCCATCTGCGCTGCGATGTAGTTTGCAGCGATCTCGCCGCCACGCGCGCCAGTGCCGCGACCTTCAAGCAGATCGCTCGAAAGAAACTTGATACGCGCGCGGATCGCAGCTTCATTTAGCGCCGGACTGTTGCGTGCACGCTGTTGCGAAATTCCCAGCGCGCAAATCGCGACCACAAGAGTGGACACTATCGCAATCCGAAAAGCGCTCTGCATTATTGTTATCATCCAAAGCTCCCAGATCTATTGTTTGCCGGTAATCAACGCCATAGCCTCCGCGCGCGTGCGCGGGTCAGAGCGAAATCCGCCAAGCACTGCGGAAGTTACAGTTTTGGCGTCTGCTTTTCGCACTCCACGCAGGGTCATGCAAGTATGCGCAGCTTCAATCACCACCATCACGCCAATTGGTTTCAGGCCTTCAAAAAGTGTATTTGCAATGTCCGTCGTTAATCGTTCCTGCAATTGCAGGCGCCGCGAAAACGTCTCTGCCAGCCGCGCCAGTTTTGAGATCCCAAGGATTCGTCCGTCCTTGGGGATGTACGCGATGTGACACTTGCCAACAAAGGGCGCGAGATGGTGTTCGCACATCGAAGCGATACCGATATCTTTAACTATCACCATCTCGTCGTGCTTGTCACCCGGCAAAGGGACGACGTGCTGGTTTGGATCCTCGCGCATGCCGGAAGTCAACTCTGCATACATTTCCGCTACGCGTCGCGGCGTTTGCTGTAAGCCCGGCCGATCTGGATCTTCGCCGAGACCTTCGAGGACCATGCGTACACCCGCAGCTATCCGCTCAAGATCGACCGCGGGCAGATCTTGTTCCCCTCGGTTGTCCTGGTTGTCTATTGAAAACTTGGTCGCCATAAACTGATCACGTAACGACTTAGATGTCCACGGCCGCGCGTGCCGCGTCTTCAACTACCCTCAGCGGAACGTTGGCAGCTATTGCAGCGCTCCGGCATTGTTCATACTCAGGCATCGTCTTAACAATATGACCGTTGAGTTGCGCTACTTTAACATCGATCCGCCCATACTGTGTTTCCACAGCGACCATCTTCCGCTGTAACGCTCGTCGTTCGACTTCGTACGCGCGAATGCCAAGCGTAGTCGTTTCGGAAAAAAGTAATTCGCTGAGCGCCGCTCTCTCTTGCGATCGACAGAGAATTGAAAGCAGGACACCGGGGCGATTCTTCTTCATCTGCACGGACGTGAAGTAACAATCCAGAGCGCGGAGTTCAAACGCGCGCTCCATAACGTGGCCGAGGATCTGCGGCGAGATGTCGTCCATGTTTGTCTCAATCATCCAGAGACGCTCATCGCTTGAGTCGGTTGCGTCGCTCGATCGCACCTCGCCAATCAGCACGCGCAGCGCATTTGGAAACTTCTCATACTGTCGGCTGCCCGCGCCATAGCCGGTTCGCTGCAGCGTCATCTGCGGCATGGCGCCGTAGTCGGTGCAGACAGTTGTAATGATTGCCGCGCCGGTTGGAGTGACCAGTTCTCCCACAATGTCGGTTGAATAAAACGGGGCGCCTTTTAGTAACTCAGCCACCGCCGGCGGCGGCACGGGAAAGCGACCGTGATCCATATCTACCGTGCCGCTGCCCACGTGAAACGCAGAGGACGCGAAACGTTCGATACCCAGCAACTCGAAACCGATCGCGGCGCCTACTACGTCGACGATCGCGTCGAGTCCGCCGACTTCGTGGAAATGAATGCGTTCAACCGGCAGGTTGTGAACCCGCGCTTCCGCTTCAGCCAACCGCGAAAAGATTTTGGCCGCGCGTTCTTTAACGCCGTCAGACAGCCGCGAGTCGTAAATAATCTTAAGGATATCTGACAGATGACGGTGCGCATGTTCATGCGAGGTCTGCACGCGCGCGTAGGTTGCGCTGATGCCGGAGCGATCGACAGTCTCGAAATCGACTGCATAGCCCGGTACGCCAAGCAGCGAGAGTTGCTGCTTGAAGGCTTCGGGTTCTACGCCGGCAGCGATCAACGCGCCAAGAATCATGTCGCCACTGGCGCCGGCAAAGCAGTCGAAGTAGAGAGTTTTCATAAGTAGGACAGACATTCTTGTCTGTCTGTCACGGCACGGTTCACAAATGCTGGAGTGAAACGTGATGGTAACAGAGCGCTTCGTCTACGTTAAGTGCGTAGTTCGCTGTAATTAGTCAGCTACGTTATACTTTGCGCTTTTCGTGGACACGAGATTGCGAACCAGCGAGGACTAGAGCGAGAAGTGACCCTAATTGAACTACAAGATCGATTGAAGCAGGCGGCTATCGCTGCGGCGCGTGAACTGTTCGGTATCGAGCTCGAGCAAGTGAGCGCTGAAGTTCCGCCGCGGCCAGAGTTGGGCGATCTGGCCTTTCCGATTTCGTTCGAGTTGGCGAAGCGTATTAAGCAAAGCACCGGCGAGAAGACGAACCCGCGCGCTATTGCCGAACAACTGAAGACGAAACTCGAAACGATTGAGGAGGTTTCGCGAGTTGAAGTTGCCGGCGCCGGGTATCTCAACGTGTTCTTCGATCGCGCTAAATTGCTCTCGTTGTTCGCGCCTGAAAAAGCACGTCAGCCTCGGGATGGTGCCGCCGGTCGCCCGAAGAAGATGGTTGAACACACGAGCATCAATCCCAACAAAGCTGCGCACATCGGTCACGTGCGCAATGCTGTTTTGGGCGACACGTTTGTAAAAGTGCTGCAGGCGGCCGGCGAAACGGTGGAAGTTCAAAATTACATCGACAATACCGGCGTGCAGGTTGCTGACGTGGTCGTCGGTTTTATGCATATCGAGAAATTGAATCTTGCCGAGATTAAAGCGCTCGACGCTTCCCTGCCCTCAGATCGTTCGTTTGACTACTACTGTTGGGACCTCTACACGCAGGTTGGACTCTTCTATCGCCATGGCGATCCCGCTGCGGTTCCCAACCCCGAACATCTGAAACTGCGCACCGATGTATTGCATGCGTTGGAAGAAGGAAACAACGACGTCGCAGAACTTGCCGACTATGTCGCTACGCGAAACGTGGAGTGTATCGTCGACACGATGGAACGACTCGGCATCCGTTACGATTTGCTGGCGCGCGAGTCAGATATTCTGCACCTGCACTTTTGGGACCGTGCGTTTGAGTTGATGAAGACTGCCGGAGTTCTGCGTCTGGAAACCGAAGGAAAGCATGCCGGTTGTTGGGTCATGCCCTTTGAATCCCACACCGGAACCGACGAACACGAGTCAGACAAGATCATCGTGCGTTCGAATGGAACTGTAACCTATACCGGCAAAGACATCGCCTATCAGCTTTGGAAACTTGGCCGGCTCGGACTCGACTTCAACTACAAACCCTTTCGTTCCTACCGCGACGGACACGTTGCCTGGGTCACTACGACCGAACCGAATGCGGAAGTTCTGCCGGAAGTGCCGCGCCCAAACTTTGGCGGCGGCGTGAAGGTTTATAACGTGATTGATTCACGACAGGCATACCCGCAGGAAATCGTGGCGCGCGGTGTCGCTGCGGTTGTTCCTGAAGTGGGTGCAGACGCCAGCGTCCACTTTGGTTATGAGATGGTCGCGCTTTCACCTGCGGCTTGCCAGGAGCTGGGCATTGAGTTGAGTGAAGAGGATCGCGCGCGACCCTTCATCGAAATGAGTGGACGAAAAGGCCTCGGCGTTAAAGCCGACGATTTGATCGATCGTCTGGAAGCCGACGCGCTGCGTGAAGTTTCATCTCGCCATCCCGAACTTTCAGCGGCCGAGCAAAATGAAACAGCACACGCGATCGGTGTCGGCGCACTCAGATATTTTTTGCTGAAGTTTACGCGTAACTCCGTTATTGCTTTCGATTTCAAAGAAGCACTTTCGTTCGAGGGAGAGACCGGACCTTACTGTCAGTATGCGGCAGTGCGCGCGAATTCGATCTTTCGCAAACTTGATGCTGACGCCAGCGCCAAAGCTGAATCGCTGATCGTCAATCTTACGGACGTGGCTGAATCGGGTTCAAAGATTTCTGAAGTATTTGCAGATGAAGCTGGAACCGAAATTTGGTCATTGGTGATGCTTGCCGAAAGGCTTGATGAAGTAATCGCGCAGTGTGCGGCGTCGGCGGAGCCGGCGAACCTGGCGAAGTACACGTTCACGTTGGCGCGAGCGTTCAACCTCTTCTATCACCGTCATCGAATAATTGCCGAAGAGGATGAAACGAAACGTGCGGTGCTGATCGGTGCAGCAAACATTGCGCGGCGCAGGTTGACCGCAGCGCTCGCTACTCTTGGGATCGCAGTGCCGGAACGGATGTAAGCGCGGCACTGTACGAAGCGATTGCTTAACAAAATACGCATCGGAGATGCGCGGCGAAGGTAGTCAGTAGGTGCAACCTCTGGATCGAGGGTCAATTTCAGTCGCGCGGGGGAACCGCGGCAAGAGTCTTTGCGCGTCTTCAACGCGCAATCGATAATCAACTTTTGCTACTAGACGTTTCACGCCTCGCTACCTTCTCCTCCGCAGCTCTGCCGCGGAAAGATGGGTACAGAAAGGACACACAAGAACGTCTGTCCCACTGTACATTTATCAAATCCTGAGAGTATAAAAGACCCATGTTAATCGTAATGAAAGCCGGCGCCACGGAAGCCCAGGTTCAGGCGGTCTTGCGCGTCATTGAAGAGCTTGGTTATCGCGGGCATCCAATGCCAGGCGCTTCACGCACCGCCATCGGCATCACCGGCAATCCGGGCGCGGTGGACCCGTCGCACTTTGAGAATCTCGCGGGAGTTTCGGAAGCGGTTCGCGTCAGCAAGCCCTACAAACTTGTCACTCTCGATCTGCGTTCCGATAAGACTGTAGTGAAAGTAGGAGACGCGTCTATCGGTGGCGAAGAGCTGGCGATCATCGCCGGTCCCTGCGCGATCGAAAGTCGGGAGCAGGCGTTTACCGTTGCTGAAGCGGTGCGCCGAAGTGGTGCGAAATTTTTCCGCGGCGGCGCTTTCAAACCGAGAACTTCTCCATACGCCTTCCAGGGTCTGGGCGAAGACGGCTTGAAGATCCTCGAGCAGATTAGGGAAACCTACGGACTCAAAATAGTAACGGAAGCGTTGGATGAAGCCGGCGTTGATCTTGTCGAACGTTATGCTGACGTCATTCAGATTGGCGCGCGCAGCATGCAGAACTTCACGCTGCTGCGACGAGTTGGGAAATCGAGATTGCCGGTGTTACTTAAACGCGGCTTGTCGGCGACACTCGATGAATGGTTACTCGCCGCCGAGTACATCATGTCCGAAGGCAACTACCAGATTGTCATGTGCGAACGCGGCATCCGTACTTTTGCGCAGCACACGCGAAACACACTGGATCTTTCGGCAGTTCCGGCGGTGCGCCGGATTTCCCACCTACCTGTCATCGTCGATCCATCACATGGAACCGGAAAGAACTACATGGTGACACCGCTGGCACGGGCCGGTGTTGCGGTAGGCGCCGATGGTTTGATCATCGAAGTTCACGATCAGCCGGACCATGCGCTTTGTGATGGCGCTCAAGCGTTGACGCTCGCGCAGTATGAACAACTTGTTAGCGAGGTGCGCGCGATTCATGAGGTCATGGCGCCGGCGCCGGTCGGTTAGAAACGAGTGCTGAGTTCGGAGTTTCAAAGTTCGGGAACTGTTGCGAATATTCCCACCCAAAACCCGGAACGGTTTTTAGCTTCCCTCCGCAAGAATCCTCGCCAAATCTCTGGAAAAGACTGATCGGGGAATGACCTGATCAAACCCTGCCTCCGTCGCGCTGCGCTGCAAGTCAGTCTGCACGTGCGAAAAGAAACCCAGCAACGGAATTGTCTTCAACGTTTCATTTGACTTAAGTTGCGTTGCGAGCTCGATGGGGTTGAGCTTTTCGTTGTGCAAGTCGGCGATGATCAGATTCGGCGTTTGCTCACCCGCTGCTGCTAACAAACCTTCAAGGCGACGATGAAACTTGATAGTCACGCCCAGAGCTTCCGCCGTGGCGCGAATTTTCGCGGCAAAGAACATGTCGTCAACAGCTGCGAGAATGTTTCGAGTCATTGCTTTGCCATAAAGGTTGTTGCGACAGCAAAAGTTCGACGCTACGCGTCGCAACCACTGTCCGGCTTCCGCAGTCGTCTGGGTTCTGACGCCTGTTTGCTACACTACGCTTGATGGCGACAGCAATCCCCCCACTGAAAGAATCCGAAAAGATTGAGTTTGGCTCTGTCCCATCCAGCGACGCAGTTGGCGACGCTGCCTCAATTGTCGTTGCATCATACAACATCCGTTACGCCGTAGGTTCGCGTCTGATATCCGGCGGGCTACTTCGCAAGGCTGGGTTGCGCGGAGACAGCCACCGCAGCAAAGAGGTCGCACATAATATTGAAGTGGCCGCGCGTGCGTTCGCTGCCGGACAGCTGCTGCCGCGCGTTGATGTGCTCGCATTGCAGGAGGCGGACAAGGAAACCAAGCGCGCGGGCCTACGTCACGTTGCACACGAACTGGCCGAGGCGCTTGGTATGAATTGGATTCACGTGCCGGCCGGAATTCCGCGCGGTGTAAAGCCCCTGACGCGACAGTGGTGGCTGGATTTTGAAGAACCGATCGAGCTATACGACACTGGTGACACAGGCATTGGTTTGCTTAGTAACTTACGACTTGGCGACGTGACAAGAATTGATTTGCCCTGGCATGAGTGCCCCTGGCGACCGCGGCTCGCGATGGGTGCTACTGTGTCGGTCGGCTCGCGCAGTCTTCGTATTGTCAACGCGCATGTCGATCCACACGCGGCTGTGGGGGGACAACTCGAACAACTGGAGGCACTGGTGGCGGAAGCCGACAAACATAGCGGGCCGACGCTAATCCTGGGAGACTTCAACACGCTTTCAAATACCAAGGTTGTGGAGACGCGAAGCTTTCTTGAGTCGCACGGTTACTCAACGCCGTTTCCATCCGGCACTCCAACCTGGCGAGGTATGGGCATACGTTTGCACGCGGATTGGATTTTCCATCGCGGCGTGAAGATTTCAAGGTGGGGAGTTGCGCGCCCTTTAAGCGTTTCGGATCATTGGCCGATTTGGGCGGAAGTCGTAATGAAGTGATTCCCATTCTCTGTGCACCCTCCTTGTTTTCTGTAGCTCTCGGGTAAATGCTTCTCATCGTTGACCACCACCGAGGCACGGAGGACACCGAGATTGCACAGAGCGATTTAACGAAGAATCAAGTGACAATGGTGCAATGATGCAATGACGCCTGAAATAATCACCAGTCGAGATAATTCCCTGTTGCGTCAGGTGCGAGCTGTTCGCGACGGCCGCGTTGACGATTTGATTTTTGTTGAAGGGATGCGGCTGTGCGAAGAAGCTTTAACTGCCGGAATAAAGATTCACGTCGTCGTCTTCTCCGACGAGATCGCTCAGAAAGAGAAACCGGCGGAGTTAATTGCCAAACTCTCAACTGTTTGCGATCGTCTGATCAACGTCAACGAGAAACTTTTGGCCTATGTTTCGTTCAGCAAGACGGCCCAGGGGATTCTCTTGCTGGCTTCACGCCCTGACGCCTCAGAAGGACAACTCTCAAGCAAGCAGACAGAAACGTCTCTAATCGTAATCATGCACCGCATTACCAACCCGGTGAACGTCGGAGCGATCCTGCGCACTGCCGAAGCCACCGGAGTTACCGGCACTATTGCGACTGAGAACGCCACCGATCCTTTTTCGCCGAAGGCGTTGCGTGGTGCTATGGGCGCAGCGTTTCGCTTGCCAGTTTGGTGTCGACCGAGCTATGCGCAGGCGCTTGATTGGTGTGCCGCGCGTGGGATCAAGACAGTCTGCGCCGATCTGCATGCGCAAAAAAACTACACGGAGTTTGACTGGACTGGACCATGCGCTCTGATACTTGGCCCAGAAACCGCGGGCCTTTCGCATGCGGAGATTGCCGCGGCTGACGACGCGGTACGGATTCCAATGCGAGAACCGGTAGAAAGTCTCAACGTCTCAGTAGCGACCGGCGTGTTGCTGTACGAGGCAGCGCGGCAGCGGGGTCGCGATTTCCGGTAAGCGCTATCAAGTCGCCGCATTAGCCCGTGGCGTTAGCGCCACTGCTCGCTTAACGACTGCGATCGGTTCGTTGGGCCAAAGCGGTGACAGGTCACCGCGCTCCAAGGAGTTGTCGCTAGCTAACCGCGCGTCTTCATCGCAATGCGGCTTAGTTTTTCTTCCCGGCTGAGCTTCGGCTGGTTGTAACCGCGATTGCCGAATGGTTTCAACTTGTCCAACCAGAGATCTTCAAGAAACTCAACTTCGGCACGCTCATCGACCTCAGGCCTGGCGCTTGGGCCCAGTTCGTCGACAATCTCAAACGCAAAAGTATCGCTTCCTAATGCGTTCCAATCAGCCTGAAGTTGCTTGTTGGGATGGCCGCTGTGTTCTAGTTGAAATTCATGGCGGTTCATGAGACCGGGGAGATTTACACCAGACGCCAGAAAGACTTTGTCGTTCAGGTTGTTACGGATTAGGAAGACTCCGTTTGCCAGCGGAGTCTCTTGATACTTCTTCTTAAGTTGCTTCTTATCGATGTTCAATTCTCTGCTCCACCAGGAGAAAAATGCGGCCGGCATCGACCCGCCTGGTTAGATTCTCCCAAAAGCGGCGCGACGAAAGGTGTTTCGCCCTACTATCAGGAAACGCTTTCAGTTAGAATACCACCGTTCCAAGCTATCAAGTTGGTGATCGTAGCGCAGTCAGGAATTGACTGCGTTTTTTGCGCGGAGTCGCCCGGGTCGAACCCCCGGACAGCGGCCAGCGTATCAAAGGTTACATGACCGAAGAACTCAAACCACCAAAGAAGCGGCGCGAGGAAGCGCTCCCGGAGCGACTGTTACGTCGCGTGCTTGAGAGCATGGGCGATGTGGTGGACCGTAGGTTTGGCCGTACGGTTGACCCCAAAGGCGGGCTGACCACGTCGCAGCTGATCGAGCGGATGAAGCGGCTGATCGATGAGCGGGTACGCGACGAAGGCCGCAAAGGTCGCATTGCGCCACATCATCTGAAACTCAAAGTGGAGTGGGGCACGCATTCTGAGGCGCCTCCTGAGATCATCAAAGAGCTCGAACATGAAGTGCTCGCGGCCGCTATCGATCATGTCAACGATCATCGCTACCGCACCATGGCTACCATGAGCATCGAAACAGAAGTAGATATTTTTACGACCGGTATTTCAGTCGATCCTACTTTTGGCGAGTTTGAAGAAGAACTGAGAGCTGCAGACGAAGCGAAGCGTGCGGGCGAATTGGAAACGCCGCACCGCAGCTCTCTCGAGAAGATCGCGCCAATCGAGATGGTGGCGCGGATAACGATTCGAGAGGCAGTGCAGGAGTTGCCGCTGGCTATGGTCCCCGGCGGCCGCAGGGTAAGCGTGGGACGTGTAACCGACAACGAACTCGCGCTCAACGACAGCAGCGTCTCCAAGATTCACGCGGCGCTGACTATGAACTCGCAAGGCACTCTGCTCGTTGCCGACACCGGTTCCACAAATGGCACCTACATAAATGGTCGGCGTATCGCTTATGGCGAAGCGCGGCAGATCGAAGATGGCGACGTGCTGGGATTTGGCGATGTTGAAGTGCGCTTTCGCAAGATTGAGTGAGAAGGAAATGATAGGTAGGAGCGGGGGCGAGCCCACCTTCCCGACCTGAGAGACTTTCCCGGTTGGGTGAATGCTGCCATTGAATGGCTTCAAATTCGACTGTCACTCGAGCTGACTAAGCTCAGGGTGAGGAAGGCGGGCTTGCCCCCGCTGCTTGGTTACGTATAGTCATGCTGCTTTTCTTGTTGCTGCAATCACCGACGCCGGCGCAAGCTGTCGCTCAAGTCCCCGAGCGAGCGCCGGCTTTTCTCACGCTCGTCTATCTCGGTGGACTTCTGCTCGTCGTTCTCTTCCTGCTCCTCTCGCTTTTTCTAAATCGCCGGCGCGGAGTTTCCGTAGCCGCCGCCGTCCCCGCAGATTTGCCCCCGGAAGTCAGACGCAGGCTTGGTTCGACTTCGACCAATCGTGGCCTGCGCGCGCTACGCTGGATCTTCATCCTGCTTTCAGTTTCCGTTTTCGCTTTCCATATCTACTGGACGCACTACGCTCCGGAAAGTAACGAGAAGTTTCAGGAGCTTAGCTACAAGGACTTGCGCAATCGCCGCTTATCAGAGTCGACCTTACGCGGTTGGTTACTCGACCGCAGCGGCAAACTCGAAAACGCACTTGCGCTTTACCGTCGCGATTCCGCCGGCAACATCTATCGAGACTATCCGATGGACAAAGCCATGGCCCACCTCTTCGGCACCGATCTGGGCGACCCGGGACTCGAGCGCGCGCTCTTTGGCGTTCAGAGCGGCGCCCTGCCTGAGGCGCTGGAAGTCGTGAAGGGGAAGTCGGTCGAATTCAAGGGCAACAAAGATGTGCGCCTGACGATCGATCGCGATCTGCAACAGGCCGCAATGGACCAGTTGAAGGGCAAACACGGCGCAGTAGTCGTTCTCAATCCGCAAAACGGCGAAGTGCTCGCCATCTATAGCGAACCCTCTTACAGTCTCAAAGAAATCAACGATGAACGAACGTGGATAAAGCTCGAAGCCAACCAGCGCGACAAGCCGCTAGTGAGTCGAGCGCTGGGCGCCTATTACATTCCCGGTTCGACTTTCAAAACTGTGACCATGACCGCGGCGTTTCTAGCCGGCGAGCAAGACACTGAGTTCACCTGCAGCGGCGGCGGTTACTACGCAGCGCCGGGCGCAAACGTCATTCTTGACGATGGCGGCGCCGGCGAAGTGCACGGTCGAATCGGGATCGATACCGCTTACGAGGTTTCGTGCAATCAGTACTTCGCGCAGATGGGTGTGAAGCTTGGCGCTGAGCGGCTGAAGAAGGCGGCGCAGTTGCTGGGCATTGGAACGTACGATACGCCTGCCGAAGCCTTGCGTGGCCGCAAGGAGCCAGAGCTTTGGAACGCAAGCTCCGACGCAGTCAAGCGCGCGTTGGCGCCGCGAGAAGCGACCATTGTCACCGGGAAACAGGTCACGCGATACGATCTGGCGCTGATAGGTTATGGGCAGGGCTATGCGGGACAAATGACTCCCTTTCAAATGGCGCTTGCCGCAGCCGCCATCGGCAACATGGATGGCAAGTTGATGAAGCCCAAGATTGAGTTTGACCGGCCGCCGGAAATGTTCAAGCAAGTTAATACGCCACAGAACGCAGCCACGATGCGCGGAATCATGGGACTGGTAACTGGTGGGCCGAGCGGAACGGCGCGAGGAGTCTTTGCTCCAGTTAAAGCCGCGGGAATAAACACTGGAGGCAAGACAGGAACGGCACAAAAAACTGAGCCGCTTTACGATCCGAAAACGGGCGCGCCAAAAACGCGTCATCGCATAGAAAAGGACAACAAGGGCAACATCATTCGCGAATATGAAGAGACGATCATGGACAACGATCATCCGCGAATCGACGCCTGGTTCCTGTGCATCGCTCCGCTCGAACGGCCACAACTTGCAAT
This sequence comes from Pyrinomonadaceae bacterium, assembly GCA_036009765.1. Lineage (GTDB taxonomy): Bacteria > Acidobacteriota > Blastocatellia > Pyrinomonadales > Pyrinomonadaceae > PSRF01. Next base: position 43,807 of record DASYLB010000046.1, read on the forward strand.
CGCCGTGATTGTAGAAGGCGGTGGTTATGGCTCGAAGTCAGCTGCACCGATCGCTGCCGCGCTAGTGCTGAAGGCAAAAGACCTGGGTTATTTCAAGGGTGTTGGCAATCAACCGCTAAAGGGCCAACAAGGAAAGCAGGGAGACCAACGTCAGCCCAGGGCAGCCGCGACGCCCGTGCGCTGATCGACTGACCGCAGTTTGCTGAGTTGCTGTTTACTAACACATGAAGAATCGCGCATCGTCACATCTGTTCATCATCCTGATGATAGTCATTCTGGAGGTAGTGGGCTACTGGGGCGTCCATCGTGCAGCAGTGCTGCGCGGCTATGAGACTTCCGTCATCGGCGGTGTTCGCGATCTACTTATTTTTGTTCCGCTATTGTTGCTGGTAGTTGTTTTGTCCCGATCTTTGAAATATCGCGGCAACTGGATCCTTTTCACTTCAGCAGTGCTGCTCTTCTCCATCGGCATGCTGATTCAGTATCGACTCTACAGCGATCCTGAATACAACGCGCGAAACAAATCCGAGGCCCGTCATGCCAAGATGGAAGCGCTGCAAACGCGCTACATCATCGAGAACTACGATCAGACCAAGAAACAACTAATGGGGTTGCCGCCGACCCCAGCGCAGGCCATCGATGTCGATCAACTTCCCCGGCGTCCCTCAAATTACACTCTTTGGAACGCGTTGACGTCGAGCTACACCTGGATTCCGATTTTCTCGATCTTCGCTTTTTGTCTGGCGTATATATTCTGCGCCCGCGATGGCTTCCTGCTTTGGATTCAGCGAAACAGTTTCATCATCGTCTTGCTCACGCTCGTGCCTCTCGCTGGAGCGGTCATAACGTCGAGTGCAGGAAAAGCGCTCGGCAACATGACGCCCTGGGAGCCTTCCAAGATTCCCTTCCTGCTTGGCTTCGCGGGAATCCTAACCGCGCGTTATAAAGACCTAGCTGAGACCTATTGGGGTATTCCGCGCGCGCGCGACATTGTGCCGCTGCTGGCCATGGCGATGTTGCCGTTTGTTCCCTTCTTCGCTCTGAAGGACTTCGGACAGATGTTGATCTTTAGCGGCGCTTACACGACGCTTTATCTCGTTGCTGTAAGACGTTGGCCGCAACTTCTCCTGTTTGTTGGATCGGTGTTGATAGTAATTACCATTCTGGTCGTCGGGGCCTTGCCCAGAGATATCCAGGAGAAAGTGCCGCTCTTACCAACTGTGGCAAAGCCGATCCAGGCAATGTTGCCTGCGCGTATCCAGCAACGTTTCCACCTGTGGCTCGATGGTTTTGATCCGCCTTCACCGGAAGTTTCATGGTGGAAGAAAGACTACGACGAAGCCGTCAATAGCGATCCGCAATTGAAGGAATTGGCCGAGCAGAGTCCGGCCATGCAAAAGGTTGTCAATACCGACATCTGGTTTGATAAGCTGGCGTTTCAACCAGCTCAGGCGATCTTTGGCATATCTTCAGGTAAGAATACAGGTCGCGGTTTGGGACTCGGATATCCCGAAGTTATCCCCATCGCTGATTCCGATTACGTCTATGCCGCACTCGCCGAAGAAGAGGGCCTGGTCGGTGGCGCGATAGTGATCCTGGCCATTATTATTTTCGTCATCGCCGGTGTTCGTACTTCCTTGGACGCGCGTGATATGTTTACTAAACTGTGCGCGGCCGGCCTAACTGCCTTTATCGGTTTTCAGGCCCTCGTAAACATTGGGGGCATTTTGCGAGCGTTACCGATGACTGGTATCACCCTGCCGTTTGTGAGTCATGGCGGGTTTAGCCTCATCACCAGCTTTGCCATGTTGGGAATGCTGATGGCCTTTTCTCATCGCAATGCGCGCGACACGATGCTGGCCAAAGGGCCGCGCAGCGAGCCGCGTTCGTCATTGAAACTGGAGGCGGTTGAATGAGCCAGCCCGATAACCAATTTGCAGATACTCAGCCAGGCGATTCAACGCTCCAGGCCTCAGCCGTTACCGATCGCGGCTTGAACGAAAAACGCCCGCTCAACGAAGACTCATTTCTCTCGGACAGTGAACGCGGAATATTTTCCGTCGCCGACGGCGTGGGTGGCGCCGAGGCTGGTGAAGTTGCTTCGCAAACGGCGATTGAAGTGCTCGACGAAGCTTTTCGTCACAAGCTAGAGGGCGCTGATGTTGAAGACTTGATGGAACTCGCGATCCAGCGCGCGAATGCTTCTATCCATCAGATGGCCCAGGACCACGCAAGATTTTCGATGATGGCGACTACCCTCGTCGCGCTCCACGTCCAGGGAAATATCGCAACCTTCGGCCACGTTGGCGACTCGCGTTTGTATCGTCTGACACCCGCCGGCCAATTGATTCGTGAGACTGCTGATCATTCTGTGGTTGAAGAAGAAGTTCGCGCCGGACGCATGACGCCCGAACAGGCGGCACATCATCCCAGCAAGAATGTGATCAGCCGCGCACTCGGCGCCGAGAGCGACGTCGAAGTCGACATGAAAGTGATCGAAGTCGACGAAGGGACCCAGTTTCTGTTGTGCACCGACGGGATAACGCGACACATTCCCGATCACGAGTTGCGGCACTTAATGATTACTCATGACGATCTTTCGGCGCTTTGCGACGAATTGAAACGGTTGTGTTACGAGCGTGGCGCGGAAGACAACCTCACGGCGGTGGTCGTCAGCATAGGACCGCCCCTATCGGCTAACGACCGCGTGGAGGATTTGGAAAAGACGATTCAGCCAGAGACCAGACCGACGGCGGCAGTCGCTTCGGGCTTAGCGCCGCAAACAATGCTGGCGACCAGTTTTGATTCCGTGCCTGCGTCGTCATCTTCCGCAAGCTCTCTTTCTCCGAGCGATATGCCCACTGAAACGCCTGACCAGCCGTCCGTTCCCGAGTTTCGCGCGGCAAGCGTTTTTGACAATCGCCTGGATGTGGCGCAGCAGATCCCGCTCAAGAGCGGCGTTGAACGAACCATGACGCGGTTCTTCATCTTTGTTCTCTTCCTCGGTCTGGTGGGCGCAGCGTTTTACGCCGGCAGAAAATACAAAGGCCCGATTCCGTACGTCGATCCGGGCGCAGCGTCAGTAGCAGACGTCTCACCAACACCAGTCGTCGGTGACGATCCGATCTTGAAGTTTGAGAGAAGCAGGCGCGAAGTTGATAACGATCCCAGGGCCTGGTTAGCAACCCAGATGCAGAGCGAACTTACGCGGCAGCAGATAAAGCTACCGCTGGAGTCGAACGATGCGGAGTTTCTCTATCTGTATGGGCGCGCCTCTCTGCTGACTGGAAATATTGATCAAGCCGGTAAGGCGTTTGACGGTGCTATTGCCAAAGCAGACCTGCCTTCGCCTCAGGCGAATGCAACGCTCAAGAAGGAGGCAACGCTAGGTTTGGCGGCCGTAGCCTTGAACTCAGACAAGGACAGACCAGCGGCGCAAAAGCGCTTTGGCGAAACAATAACGCCACCACCCTCGCAGTCCCCGTCTTCAGCATCGGGTTCCCCTTCCCCTTAGATTGGTTCCTGTCCTCGACCGCATTTTCGAGGACAGTGATCGCATCAAAGGCAGAAGCGGTTGATTGCAAACGATGCCAGAACTCAAGCTACAACAAAGCAGACTGGATGGACGTTACGACATCATCGAATGTCTGGGACGCGGCAGTTATGCCGAGATTTATGTGGCCCACGATAACGCCGCATCGGATGACGCTCCGGAAACTGTAGTCATCAAAGCGCTGAACATGTTCCTGCAGGACGCGCCTGATGAAGCGCTCGAACATACCCTGATCCAGAATTTTCAGAACGAAGCAGTAGCGCTTGATCGCGTTCGTCATCCCAATATCATTAGCCGCCTTGGTCACGGCACCGCAATCGATCTTGCCGGCACAACGTTTCACTACATCGTGCTGGAGTATCTCTCGGGCGGCGATATGGCAGCGCTTTCGCGCAGCAAGCCATTATCAATTGAGAGAGCGCTATTCTATCTCGAACAAGTTTGTTCCGGGCTGGCCCACGCTCACGAAGGTGGCGTCATTCACCGCGACATTAAGCCGCAGAACCTTTTGCTGACCGCCGATCGCCAGGTAGTAAAAATTGCAGATTTTGGTGTGGCCCGGCTGTCAGCCAACGAAGGTGCAATCACTCGAGTCGGCACGAACATCTATGCAGCGCCCGAACACAATCCGCTGGTGCAGACGGGATCCCTCGATCTTGGCGCGATCGCCGCTGGTGCTGAACATCTCACGCCGGCTGCGGACATTTATTCGCTCGCGAAAACTACCTACGCGCTGCTTGCCGGCGAATCACCACGCCGCTTCGCGCAACACTCGATAAAGGAAATGCCCGCTGGTGTTACCAGTAAATTCTGGTCAGCGCCGGTGCTTCGCGTTTTGGAAAAAGCAACGCAGATACGTCCCGAGAATCGCTACCAAACGGTCCAGGAATTTTGGGACGACTTGGCCGATGCGACAATGCCTCCTACAAAATCGCTCGCGGGCATGCTAGTTGAAACGGTGGCGGAACAGCGGCAGCGACCGAGTTTAGATTTGAGTGTCGAGCCGCTTGAGTTTACCGAAGCGCCGCCCCAACCGCGCTTCCAGCCGGTCACCGCTCCACTGCAGTTCGCGCCGCAAGTGGACCAGTCTGCAACGCGGCGACCGAAAATTGTGGTGCCGGTAACCACCATGCACGCTAAAGCTGGAACTGTTTCGCGGCGCGATGAGGGCTTGCCGCCGCAAACCGCGCGAGACAGGATTGCAGCGCTGCCCGATCAGGCGCGCAACGGGAAGGCTGCAGTCAGGAGTTCGAAACACGAGCGTCGGGCGGTTGGTAAGGAGGGTGGTAAGCGCCGAGCACGGCCATACGTGGTTGCGTTGGTGTTAATCCTGGCCTTCGCTGGCATGTTGCTGGCCACGCACAAGTATGTTACTTCCCACTGGAATCCTTTTGTTGGGCTGCCGCTGCTGTCTGACGTTTTTGTAATCGGGCGGGAAGGTGTTACAACAACGGATGTTAATCTCCGATCTGACGCCAGCGTTGCCAATGCTCCTATCGGTTTGGCGGAGGCGGGCTCGCGGATAAAGATTCTGGCCACCGGTGATAACTGGTACGAAGTTCAGGTGTTGCAGCACGGCCGCGCGAAGGTCGATCCGTTTACATCCGATCGCGGCTGGATCAATAAGAAGTTTGTCCGATTCGAATAGAAGTCTTTGGTCTTGGGTCTTTGTACTTTGAACTTTGTGGTCTGTCCAAGGCGTCAAGGTAAAGGCTAAGATTCAAAGTACAAAGCTCAAAGTACAAAGACCTAAGGCCAAAGACCTAAGACCAAAAAGCAAAATGGGCTTATTAGAATCAATCAGAAGATGGATCGACGGTGAGCAGGGCGAGGACTTGCTTGAGACTGCCGACGAGCATTCAAAACCGCGCCGCATCTGGGAGGAATTCCTGGTGAAGATTGCGCGCGAAGTTGAAGCCGTCATGCAGCGCGAGATGTTTACACCGCCCGGCGGTCTGACCTATATCCCACGCGAATACGTAGTCTACCTGAGCACTGAAGACGACAAAGACTGGCAAGGTGACAAGCGCCGCGGTCTGGAGCAGGGCCTGTTTCATGTGCTCTCGGAACGCGCGAAGGAACTCGCCGGCTCAACCCCGCTGGCGGCGAAATCTTTTGCCGTGGAGTTGCGCGTCGATGGCACTTTGGAGAAAGGGCAGTTTCGCGTTCAGGCTGTTTGGGATGAAACCGAAAGCGGCCACACGCAAGTGAACCCACGCATTGGTGCTTCCTTCCCGACGCCGCCCCCGGTAAATCTCAATGACACCATCCGCGAGCGCGCCGACGGCACACAGGGCGACTCTGAAGAAGGACAAAGCGAACCGGGCGAACAAACTGTTGTGCGTCCACGCATCACGGTTCTCTATCAGGTTGAGATTTGGCGCGACGGCGTGCGTGAGGCGGTGGTCCCAATTTCGAAATCCGAGATAACAATTGGACGCGGCTCGCGTTCGATTTCGGTGGACCTGCCGTTAAAAGGCGATCCGGAAATCAGCCGCGTTCACGCGACACTCACGCGCGGCGACGACGGCCGTTACTTCCTTGTTCCCAAAGGCCGCAACCCGACTCTTGTTGCCGGTCGCGAACTCCCGCGTGAGGAACGCACGGAAGTCCAGCCCGATCAGAAAATCGCGATTTGTAATTTTGTACTGCGGATCCAGCCGCGGTAGGCAAACTGTTCTCCGAAATTGACTGGTGGTCGATGCCAAGCGTAGACCACCGAATCTTCTCCTTCTCCAATCACTAATGCAAAATATTCTCTATCCAGTTGAAATCTGGATCTGGAATTCATTCTTCACATCAAGACACTCATTGTAATAGCCTCGCGCTGATCGGTGTTTCAGCCCGAAGGGCTGGCAGATAGTAGCCGGTGGTCGAAGCGACAGCGTAGACCACCGGAACGCCAACGAACGGTCAGCACCCCGGAGGGGTTCAAAGTCTCTTACACGCCGCCGGCGGTAGCGGTTTGCGTACTCGGATCGAGTTCGGAAAGCAGTTGCACCAGGAGAGGCTTATCGCGTTCGGCGTCGAGGTAATTCTTCCCAAGCATCTTCAAGAACTTGCGCTCTTTCGTCTCACCATTCAATTCCTTGAAAAGAGCCCGACAGAACGCGGCAACTACGATTGGTTCGAACTGCGTTCCCGTGTTCCGGCGCAGATCGTGGATGACTTCATCGAAAGTGCGGCGTGTCTTGTAAGGCCGATCGGTCGTCATAGCATCAAACGAATCGGCAAGACTGACAATCTTGGCGCCGATCGGAATTTGCAAATCAGTCAGACCATCTGGATAGCCGCGTCCGTCCAAACGCTCGTGATGATATTTTGCCATCAGTGGGATGTCGGCAAACGGGTGATGAATAGGCGAAAGAATGTCGAAGCCGGCGCCGGGGTGGCGGTTTAGTTCGCTCGATTGTTTAGCGTCGATCTTGTAAGGCGCGTTAATGATGTCGCGCTCGACTACCAGCTTGCCAACGTCGTGCAGGTAGCCGGCGATCGCCATTCCCTCAACTTCCTCTTCGCCCCAGCCCATTTCGCGCGCAATGATCTCGCTGTACTTGCCCACGCGTTCCGAATGCCCCTGCGTGTACTTGTCCTTGATGTCGATCGCGGCGGCAAAGGCGCGCACGGTATCGCGGTAAATGGTGCGCAGATCGAAATAGAGGCGGCGGTTCTCCTCTGACTGTTGTTTGACCTCGGCGAGCAAGCGATGCGTGTGAATACCCACGCCGATGTGGCGCACCATTGCCTGGATCACTTCCAAATCATCAGGAGTGAATGACTCGCCACTGGCCTTGCCGCCCAACAGAACCAGGCCGGTCAACTCTCCGCGAACGATCATCGGGACAATGAGCTCGATTAGTTGAACGCTATATTCCGGTTGGTGGGCCGCAAAGAAAGCGTCGAGAGCACGCTCTTTTGTGGCGCCCGGTTGACTGACTTCGAATGCGCCCTTAGCGGAATTCAGGAAGGCGTCTTTAGTTTCCTCGTCGACAACAAAGCGAGCATCGTAGTCTTCGCTTAACCCCCAAAGGGCCAGGGGGTTTGTCATCTCAAGATGTGCCGGACACTCGACGATAGCACCGCGCCTTATCGCGAGCGTCCCCAGCAATAGGTGCAAGGACGTGCGCACCATCTCCATGAAGTCGCCGCTATCCGCGACCTCCTGGCCAAGATCGGCGAGCGCGCCGAACGAGTGGATAAGTTTCTGTGTGTTTGATTCCATCTAATAAGAGATTATAGCCACGGGATATGTTGAATGTCTTGGGCTTGGGCCTTAGGTCTTTTGTCTTTGTAATTGGAACTTTGTAATTGGAATTCGAAATATGGATTGGCCACTTGCAAGAACAAACAAAGCTCAAAGCACTAAGTACAAAGTTCCACCCGCTAAGACCAAAGGCCCAAGACCATTTCTTCAGTGCCCGATTGCTTGCGATTGTGTGGGTGGCGCAGAAAGGCTGGTGAGTGCTTCCTGTTCATTTGCGGCGAGCACGACGTGGCGTGTCAGTCCCAACATTTCGAATAGCTGGACTGTCTCGTTGTTCACGTCAGAGAAAACGACCAGCGCGCCGCCCTTCTCCGCGATGTCGATGATGCCGAGCAGGATGGAAATGCCGATGCTGTTGACGAGTTCAGTGTCGCTGAAGTCGATTACCAGGGCGCGGGCTCCGGAATCGAGTTGCTTCTTACACTCGCGCTCGATCCGTTCGCCGGTAAGTTTGTTTAAATAGTCGCTGGCGTAGACGACTGCGGTGGTACCTACGCAATGCGAGCGAACATTTGATTTGACTGATTCAGCCATTACTTTTTCTGTTGAACCCGCCTTAGTGGCGAAGATACTTGGTCATCCGCAAACTAGTTCCCTCATCCACGCGTTCAAACTCAACTTCGTCCATTAACGTTTGGATAAGTTTCAAACCCCAGCCCCGGCGGTCATCGGATTTCTGCGGCTTGCTTTCAACTTCCGGCCCAGGCTCGCCTTCACCGTTGCCTGTAATGTTGGTCGGCAAAATGCCGCGGCTCGAAATAGTAATGACCAATCTATCATTTTGGACCTGAAATCGCTGATAAATTTTTCGATCCGGGCTCAGGCTATGTTCCGAAGCGTTAATGCACGCCTCCACTACCGCCGTCTTGATCTGGTTGATTGCCTCTGGTGTAAAACTGAGCCGACGGGCGACTTGCTCCACGGCACTGGCCGCAAGCATCTCGTTATCCGTGCCCATCGGGAAAATCAATTGGAACTCATCCTCGTTGTCAGCCGGTTGAGTCACATTGCTGTTTTCGCTGAGGCGGCCGATCAACAGGTCAAACTGTTGCCGGCTCGATCCGTAAGCCTTGCGTTCGCGGAGCAGTTCACTCGCTTCAATTGAGAAACCCTCATTCGCAATCAACCACATTTGCGTTTTGACGATGCCGGATTGGCGCGCGACCGCGTCAAGCAGATCCAACCAACGACCAACCAGCGCGGCATCTGCCTCGAGTTTGCTTTCCAGCTTGGCGACTAACCAAACCACTTCGTTCTGGTTGGTGTAGACGCCGGCGCCAAACGCGTGCGCGACCACTGTGCTCTCTTCACCAAACTGGCGCAGCGCCGCGCTAAAGGAAACGCCGCTCGCCGTATGAACAACTTGCGGCAGTCGCATTAGTTCTGTTTGCTCGTCAAGCCCCGCAGCAACCTCATCGAGTGGCGCGCCCTTGTAGTTTTCAGCAAAAGCAGCAAAGTCGAATAAACTGCGCGGAACGCGTTGCGAGTTAAACTTCCCGAGTAATTCCCGCAATGGAAGACTGGCCGCGCGGCGATAGTGATGAGCGATAGTCTGGGGCGCGCGTTTTAGCGCGTCGGCAATTACGTCTGCGACGACGAGCGCACGCGGTTCACGCAACGCATCCAAACGGAAGCGACTCTTCAAATAATCTCGCCACAGATTGGAGCCACCGCTGACGTCGATCGTTTCGCCGTCGCAGTTCACGAGTTCGTGAATGTGCAACGACTCCAACAATTGCTCAACGGCTACGCTGTCTAACTTCAAGCGTTTGCGCCAACTCTCAACAGAAGCGGAGCGCTTCCCCTGAGGCGTCGCCTCGCAAAGCAGGCGAACGACAGCAGCCCTGATCTGCGGCTGGGGCGCAATATGTTCGAGTACTGACGAAAAATAGCGATTGAGGCGCCCGCCCATTAACTCGTCCACATACAGGCGCTCGCAGGCGAGGTAGGAATCAAGCGGCAGACGCTTGTCACCCGCCGCTTGCAGCATGGCGTTGATGAAGAACGGGCTGCATTCCAGTTGCTGCACCAACAAATCCCGGGTCTCTTCGGTTATGGAAACTTGCTGCCGGCGTGCGGTAGAGCTTACCAGGTTGCGAGCGTCTTCTTCTCCCAGTTGTCCGACGCGCATGATCTCGTGCGCTTCCAAATTGCCACCCGCCAAAGCCATGGCGTCCAGCACTTCCCGTCGCAATCCGGCCAGGACAAATGGATTGCCGCCAGACTTGAGCGCCCTGACGATTTCCAGCGCAAACGGAACGGCAGAATCAGCGTAAGCGCCTAACTGCACTGCGTCAAACATCACAAACGGCCGCGCATCCCTGGGGAACGAACGCGCCGGAGCGTTTAGACAAAAGCGCACCAGCGCCCTATCGTCTTCGCCAAAGCGTTGCTGGTTGTAGGCCTCGAGAAGTTCTTCAATCCATTCGACATCAGCTGCCGGGGCGAGCTTGAGGAGATCGTTTAGCGTAAGCGAAGCGTGGCACAAACCAGGTTCATCGCGACGATAAGCGATGTATTGCAGCAGGAATGTATTGAGGAACTCGATCGCGGCGCTGACCGCAGTGGTTTCAGCCGCAGGCAATGCAAAGTAGATCGGAATAACTTCTTCACGACGACTAAATAAACTATCAAAGGTCTGGCGCAGCAGCTCTGAAACACCGGCCAGGGGCGCCATTAGAATTAGAAGTCCCTGCGCGCCGTTAGCAAGCGCGGGCGAGTTTGCCTTAGTCGCGTGCGCAACCAGACGCTCCAGTTCGGAAGTCCTGCCGATAAACTCGCCGTGCTTAACGCGGCCGAGTATCTGGCGCTCCTGCTGATTGCGTCGGTGTTTCATCACGAGGTGAGCTAGCTGGGGAGGTTGTCAACGTAAAACTCGATCCGGTTCTTGCCATGAGCCTTGGCGGTGTAAAGCGCCCGATCCGCGGCTGCGATAACCTTTTCGGCCGTGTCGATGTGTTTCGCAAAAGTAGAAATTCCAATACTGATGGTCACCGCACCCAGCGGTTGCGACTTGCCAAACGAATATTCCTTTTCTGCCACCCGCTGGCGCATGCGTTCTGCGATAACTCCGGCTTCGCTTAGCGACGTTTGTGGTAACACAATGCAAAACTCCTCGCCGCCGTAACGACAGGCCACATCGGCTGAACGGAGTGCTGCCTTCAGCGCGTGGGCTGTGACCTTCAGCGCGACGTCCCCGGCCTGGTGGCCGCTGCGGTCGTTGTATTTCTTGAAGTCGTCAATATCAATCATCAAGCAACTCGTCGCGTAGCCATAGCGTTGCGATCGATTCAGTTCGTCCATCAAACGTTCTTCGAGGTAGCGGCGATTCAGCAAACCGGTCAGCGGATCGGTGATGGACATCAGCTGGAATTGAATGGCGCGTTCCTGCCATTCGGCACTTTCCAACGCCACCGCGATTTGCGGACCAATTATCTCGAGCAGGCTGAGATCGACTTCGTCAAACTTGTCGGCGCCTAGTTTATCGGCGACGTTGAGTACGCCAATTTTCCGACCGCCCATCGTAATGGGGTAACTGATAAATGATTCCGTCCGATACTTTCGTTCAGGCGGAGCAGGATTGAGTCCGGCAGCTTTCAAGTTCTCGACCATCATCGGTTTTCCCGATTCGAGCACCACGCCGGAGATGCCCTCGCCTATTCGGTTTGCAGCAACCTCGGTAAGATCAGTGGCGAAGCCAACGGCCGCTTTTAGACTTATCTCGTTCGTGTTCTCGTCGAACACCCACAGCGAAGCACGCTCGGCCTGAAGGAGATTCATCGAGTGGGTCAGAATCGCTTTGTAGGTGCTTTCGGGCTCGCGGGAACTGATTCGTTCAAGAAAGCGATGGAGCGACTCAGCAAGTTGCGAGCGATGTTCTAATTCGCCGCGCAGGCGATCGACCTCCCTTTGCAGATCAGGCGGAGGCTCGGGCGCTACGACCGGGGCCTTCTCGACCTTTTCGATCTGGGCCACCGCAGCAGGCACCGCAAGCTTAGGTGTCGCGGTCCTGATATGCGGGGCGTTAAAACTATGCACTGCCTTTTGTAGCCGTTCGGACAATTGATCCAATCGATGTGGTTCAGCGAAGATGACGTTTTCGAATGGTTCACTGCCCAGCAGATCGTTCAACTCACCACCACGAAAACGATCGACTAAGTTGCGATAGTCAGTTGCGTTGAGAAATGCTCGACCGCCGATTGCGGCGAGATTCTGTTCGCCGCCGATCTGCACCGGCATGGTGAAACAATGCAGTCCGGCGTGACATTTGTATTGAACGGCCGAGCCGGCGCTCAAGGCGCGGCGATGAGCATCGCCGCAATACGGGTCGCAGAGGCTGACATATTCCAATGAAGACTGAAATGCGTGGCAGATTGAATTGTTATTTGAAGCGACTAGCGCCGGAGGTTGTCGTCCATCGACGAGCAAAACGGAAAGACCCGCAGAGGCGGCAAGCTTTTCCTGCACCGCGACCCAACCAGCGGGAGCGTCGTCAGGGTGCTCCTGAACTATGCTGGGCACATCAAGTGGAAGCGCGGCTTCTGACTTCGCCCGGGTCGATCCGGCGGGCGATTCCTCCACGCGCACGCTGCCAGCCTGTTCTACTTCGTCATGGCGTTGCGGCATTTCTGGGCGGTTTGTTGGGGGCATCCGCGGTACTGAATTCATTTTCCCAAGCTGATAATTCCCCGGCGCGGCTTGTACGGGAGTTATTCTGCTTGAGTCACGAGCAAGTATAGTTTCAGGCAACAATGCCAACAAATTGGTCTAAAAAAGTGCGACCAAAGGATTGACGATCAAGCCGATCGCCAGACAACACACGAGTTACCTTATTGATATACGACCAATAGGAACGGCATTTCATCTGGCGAAGGCCTGGAATTGGCGTTCTGCGCCGAGTTTCCCTGACTTAGCTGGAGGATGCTGTTTCGTTTATTTGTTCGGCAGCGACGAGCCCCGGGGCTTCGCCGGGTGATACCTTTTCGATGTCCGGCTGCTCGGGACTGATGCGAATGCAAGCAGCAAAGTGACTCGGCGTTATCTCAACGAGAGGCGGGACGACTCGCTTACAGTCTTCGATCACGTACGGACAGCGGGTATGAAAGCGACAACCCTGTGGGGGGTTGATGGGCGAAGGCACGTCGCCTTCAAGGACTATTCGTTGCCGTTTCGCTTCGACCTTTGGATCAGGGACTGGCACCGCGGAAATCAAAGCTTTTGTATACGGCATCAAGGGATCAGCGTAGATAGTTTTGGCGTCTGCAATTTCAACCAGTTTGCCGAGGTACATCACGGCGACCCGCTTTGAAATATGACGAACAGCACGCAGATCGTGAGAGATAAACAGATAGGTGAGCTTCTTCTCGCGTTGTAGTTTCTCCAGCAGGTTCATGATCTGTGCCTGGATGGAGACGTCGAGCGCGGAGATTGGCTCATCAGCAACGATGAACTCCGGATCGACTGCCAGGGCCCGCGCGATGCCGATGCGTTGCCGTTGTCCCCCTGAGAACTCATGCGGGAAGCGTTTTATAAACCGTTTGCTCAAGCCGACCGTTTCGAGAAGTTCTTGAACACGCCGCTCCGCTTCAATCCCGCGCGCGAGCTTGAATGTGTCGAGCGGCTCCCGAACGATCTGGCCGACAGTCATTCGCGGATTTAGCGACGCGTAGGGATCCTGGAAAATTATCTGCAGGCGCCTGCGGTGTTCACGCATTTCTCTTTTTGACAGGTGCGCGAGATCCTGATTGCGGTAAAGCACCTGTCCCGAGGTTGGTTCAGTGAGCCGAAGAATCGCTCGGCCCAACGTCGACTTACCACATCCCGATTCGCCGACAAGTCCGAGCGTCTCGCCGCGATAGACATCGATCGTTACCCCGTCCACGGCCTTTACCACGCCTTTGGGACCACCGAGACGGAAGTGGACCTTCAGATCGCGTATCGCGAGTAACGGCTCCTCGTGACCGTCAATTATTGACGGAGCGCTTGCGAGGTTCAATTCTGTTTCTTTCGTAACCATACTGCTATACGGGTCCTACCGCTTGCGTCACGTTCGATCTTTTCTCTGTGAGTCCTCAGTGCGCTCTGTGTCTTTGTGGTGGAAATTCCGAGCACTGCTGCCTCCCGCTCCTGCCTCTGCTCCTGTTTTCTTTACTCAGTCTCTCGTGATTCCTCGTAAACTTCCTTCGCGAAATGACAGAGGGAAAAATGTTCGGCTGTCAGCTGCACAAACGGCGGAAACTCGCGCTTGCAAATGTCCTCGGCGCGCTGACATCGAGGCGCAAAAGGACAGCCCGGCGGCAAGCGCGCGACATCCGGAGGCAAGCCGGGAATCTGGTAAAGGTCGCCTTGCTCCTTCAGCGGATCGGGGACGGATCGGAGCAGCCCTTTGGTGTAGGGATTGCCGGGCTGCGCAAACAATTCCGTTGTCGGCGCCTGCTCAAAAACTCTGCCGGCATACATCACCAGTAAGTGATCCGTCATACCGGCAACAACACCGAGGTCGTGTGTAATCAAGATCACGCTGGTTCCAGTCAGTCGCTTAAGCTTCTTTATCAACTCAAGAATCTGGGCCTGAATGGTGACATCGAGCGCGGTGGTTGGCTCATCGGCAATCAGTAGCTCTGGTTCGCATGAAAGCGCCATCGCGATCATGACACGTTGTCGCATGCCTCCGGAAAACTCATGCGGGTAGCTGTCAACCCGCTTCCGCGCTTCGGGAATTCCAACCGTCTCCAGCATCTTGATCGCATGCGCGTAAGCTTCGCTCTTGGTATGGCCGAGGTGTAATTGCGTTACCTCCATCATCTGCCGCGAGATCTTCATGAACGGATTCAACGAAGTCATTGGATCCTGAAAGATCATTGCGATACGCCGGCCACGAATGGCGCGCACCTGATCTTTAGTTAACGAAAGAATATCGGTTCCATCAAATCTAACCTCACCGGAAACAATTCGCCCCGGTGGACTAGGAATCAAACGGAGTATTGAAAGATTTGTAACCGACTTCCCCGAACCCGACTCTCCCACGATGCCAAGAGTTTCACCGCGCTTCAGCTGAAATGAGACGCCGTCGACCGCTTTGACCTCGCCGTCTTCGGTGTCGAAGTATGTGCGCAGGTTCCTGACGTCGAGAAGATTTCCGTCGCTGGTCATGCTTTCCTTGTAACGCAAACTGTTAGTTTGCGGGCTTTCATAGTCGCTCAGGTGACCTGTTGAATCTCAAGCAAAGTAACAGTTTGCTTTACCGCCGACTGCTTTGCGGATCGAGCGCGTCGCGCAAACCGTCGCCGAGGAAGTTCAACGAGAAAAGCGTCAGCGCCATCGTCACTCCTGGGCAGATGAGCTGCCAGGGAAAGATGCCGAGGTTCTGAATGCCGTCGGTCGCGAGACTGCCCCATGATGCAAGCGGCGCCTGCACTCCAAATCCGAGAAATGACAAGAACGCTTCCGTCAACATTACGGTGGGAATAGTCAGCGTTGCGTAAACAATAACCGGGCCGAGCGTGTTAGGGACGATGTGCCGGAAAATAATTCGTGGAGTGGAAACGCCGGTTGCGCGTGCTGCCAATACAAACTCCTGGTTCTTTAGTGACAACACTTGTCCGCGCACGATTCTCGCCATCGTTAACCACGACACGGATCCTAACGCAATGAACAGAAGTATGATTTGGCCCCGCGCCGTCTGGCTGCGAAAGACTGAGAGCAGCACCAGCACAATGATGATGAAAGGCAGCGAATAGAGTACGTCCACAGCCCGCATCATCAGGTTGTCGATTCTGCCGCCGAGGTATCCGGCAATGGCGCCGTAGCTGATGCCGATTAGTAAAGAAACCAGCGTGGCAATGATCCCAACCATCAAGGAGATTTGACCGCCCTGTAAGACGCGCGCTAACAAGTCGCGTCCCTGGTTGTCGGTGCCCATCGGATGGGTCCAGGAGAATGATCCGTCGGGAGCGGTAAATGGGGGAATTGATTTTAAGAGACGCACGTCCGTAGGAATAAAATCAGGAGTCAATCCGGTAAGTCGCTTGATCACGAATGGTCCGAAGACCGAAGCCAAAGTGATTATTCCAACTACAATCATGCCGAATACTGCGAGCCGGTTCCTGAGCAAACGCCGCCAGGCATCACGCCACAGCGAAGTGCCGGCAATTACATCACCCCGCTCTGCAGCGAGCACGTCGGCGTCCGCCATGGCAAACTCCGGGGCCGTGTGAATGACGTCTCCCGAGCTGTAGCTGGCTGCGGTATCCGGCGTCACTCCCGGTTCGGGTTGATCATGGTCGCCGGGAATTGTTGGTCGTTCTTCGTTCATAGGTAACGCAAACTGTTAGTTTGCGATCTCTTAATTTCACTCAGCTAACTTCAGGTGCACACACGCAAATTAGCAGTTTGCGTTACGTTAATACCGAATCCGCGGATCGAGATACGCGTAAGCAATATCGACCAGCAGGTTCATCAGCAGTAATGCGATCGCGATGAACGCAACGATGCCGAGGATTAGCGGCTCGTCGCGGTTTAGCGACGCCTGGATGAAATAGCTTCCAAGCCCCGGCAGGACAAAGATTCGCTCGACGACAACAGTTCCAGTGACCAGAAACGCCAGCGCCGGCCCGGTGTAGGACACGACAGGCATAAGACCACCGCGTAAGGCATGGCGAATCACAACCTGGGTTTCGCTCAACCCTTTTGCGCGCGCGGTGCGAATGTAATCAGAGCGCAGCACCTCGAGCATGCCGGCGCGCGTGAGCCGCGCGATGTAAGCCATGTACAGACCCGAAAGGGTGATGACCGGGAGAATTATGTTACGGCTCGGAAAGCCATTCCAGCGCGATGGCGGGAGCCAGTAGAGCGTAAGCGAGAATATGATGACCAGAATCGGCCCGAGCACAAAGTTAGGAATTGAAATCCCCAGCATCGCCAAAGCCATCGAGGCATAATCGCTTTTAGAGTTGGGCTTCAGTGCGGCAATCGAACCGGCGGTAATTCCAACTATTAACGCGAGCAAGTAAGCAAGTAGTCCAACAGTGGCGGAAACCGGAAGAGAACGGGCGATGATCGAGTTCACTGATTGGCCTTCATATTTTAACGAAGTGCCGAAATCAAGATGCCGGACAATATTCCACATCGTCCGTCCGTATTGTTGGTACCACGGTTTATCGAGTCCGTATTTTTCGCGAATATTTTTTTCTATTGCCGCAGGAATCGCTTTTTCGCTGGTATAGAAATTTCCCGGAGCAAGCCGGATCAGTCCCCAGGTAATAGTTATCACGACGAGGATCGTTGGGATGGTGATCAGCAACCGGCGAATGATGAAGCGAAGCATGTGTAGTAGGACAGGCATTCCTGCCCGTTACTGATATTAGAAAACGTTCATCGCGTGTCGGAACTTAACACGTGAAAACTGAATTGAGCAAGATTCTTGTTTGAGAGTTGCGGGCCAAAGTGAAAGTGATGACTACTTCGCCGGCGCAGGTTGTTTCCAACTCGTGTCTATACGAACTGATTTTAATGAAGGAGCGTCCAGCACGTTTCCATCAAAGCCTGACACGTATGGCTTGACCAGGGAATAGGACGACGCAAAATAGATCGGCATCGCACTCAAGTCTCGCAATGCCTGGGCCTCGGTTTCAATCAGCTGCGGCCCGCGCAAGTTCCCTTCCTTCGGCTTTCCACTAGCGCCATCAGGAACAAATTGCGGACCGGTCTTTCCTGTGGAAGAGGTTTCGCCGGTAGGCGCGGCGTTTGGGAATAGCATGCGAATGTTCGTTAGCTCGTCAGTGGTTTGCATAACCAGACCGCGGCGCACGACATCGTAGTCACCTTCACGAATCGCCGCTTCGTACTCATCCCAGTTCTTGATCACTATCTCAGTTTCGATGTTGAGCACGGTGTGCCACATATTCGCGACTGACTGCGCCACCAGGCGTTGCTGTTCATTCCGGTTGATAAGTAGCCGGACCCTGGGAAAGTCTTCGCCGTCTGGAAATCCGGCTTCCGCCAACAATTCTTTCGCGCGCTCGTACTCTTTTTCCAGCACGTCTGATTTGTTAACTACAGGCGCCTGAGTGTTGGGAGCTGTTTCCGGCAGAAAACGCTTGGCGGGCTCCGTTGCGCCGCCCATCTCATCAGCGCTAATTCGATCGCGATCAATCGCGATGGCCAGGGCTTCACGCACGCGCACGTCGTCAAACGGCTCGCGCGAGCTGTTGAAACTGTAGTAGGTCAACGCGCCGTAGGTGCTGCGACGAAAGTCTTCATACGGCGTTAGTAACTTAATCGCCAAAGGCTCGAACGCCGCATTGGTAACTGCGTCAACTTCGCCCGCCCGGTAGGCAGCCAGCGCTGATTCGGCATCCTTCTCGCCGACGAAAGAAACCTCCTGCAGCGTTACTTGATCCTTATTCCAATAAGTGGCCGCACGCTCCAACAACACGCGCGTGCTCTCGGTGCGTGCAAGCGAGAATGCGCCGTTCGAGATTAGGTTTTCCGCTGCCAGCTTGTTATTGCCGGCTTCGGCTTCAAACTTCACTGGACGAAAAACCGGATGGGCGACCAACGAAGGAAAATTCATGTCCGGGCGACGCAGCCGCACTCGCAGCACGCGATCCGAGACGGCTTCGACTCCAAACGCGGTCTGGTCATATGCCTTCGCGGCAGCAGTCTGCTTTCCACCAGGAAGTGTAGTGGCGCTGGGCGCCTGGCTTTTCTTTAGCGAGTTTGGAACTGAACGAGCTTCGGTGATGCCAACCGGAGCTTCCAATCGCGCGCCTTCGATATTCGCAAGCAGTTCGGTGTGCGGCGCCAAGTCTCCGATTCTCATGGTGCGACGCCAGGAGCGCACAAAGTCGGAAGCGGTAACCGTCTCTCCGTTTGACCAACGCGCATCTTCACGTAAATAAAAAGTCCAGACGCGTCCGCCGTTTGAAGCTTCCCAGCGCGTGGCAACCGCGGGAACAGGAGTCAGCGAGCGCGGATCGTAGTCGGTCAGTCCTTCGAATATCGCCCGCACCAGATCAGTATCGGGAGGTGCGGCGGCGAAAGCGGGATCGAACGTTTGCGGCAAGCCGCCATCACTCCAGTTAAACTTCTGATCACGAGGCACCGCGACGCGCCCGTAGTAGCGATCGAGCTTCTCATTCAGGAAGCAACCGGCATGACTAAGGGCCAGCGCGAGTAAGAGCACGCCGATGACAGCTATTCGAAATCGATGAATGATACTCAGCGTTTTGATTGGCGTTGCCTTAAAAAGTCTTAGTCGACAGCAAAAGTTCGACGCGGAACGTCGCTATGAATTTAGCCCGGCTTTCAAGGCCGGGAAGCAATAGTTAACCCAATAATATCCGTCGCGTCGCGACGTGCGGTTTAGAACGACGTGGTCCCAGTCTTGAAAGGGCAATGACATACTTGACGAATCAACCGGATTCGCAAGCCGAAGGGTTTGCCAGAAAGTAACCGGGGGTCGAAAGTGACCCTTCCAGGGTCAAATATGATTGCCTTCTGATCCGGGGGTATCGCTCTGCTCAAACCCCGGCTACTATCTCGCACCCCTACGGGCTGCCTCGTCTTATGTCGGAGCCTGTACTTGATTCGTCAAGTATGTCATTGCCCTTGAAAGGCTGGGCTAAATTCACACCGACGCTACGCGTCGCAATCATTCCTGGCACAACTGCTCATAGACCTCAAGAGAATTCTTGCGCGCAGTTTCAAATCCGTCTGACGTGTCGATCAGGTAATCGGCAAACTTCTGTTTCTCCGCCTGCGGCATTTGCGCGGCTATTCGCTTTTCTGCTTCGGTGCGAGTTAAGTTGCTCCGCGTCATCAGCCGCTCAATCTGGACATCTTCGCGACAGTGAACCACGATTAGTTTGTCAAAACGCTTGTAGCCGCCAGATTCGATCATGAGCGCCGCATCAACAACTGCAATCCCGTCCGGATCCAGTGCCTCCCACTCGCGCAGTTGTTCGTCCTGCCTGGCAATGATGTAGGGATGCAGAATGGAATTCAAGGCAGCGCGCTTGCTCGCGTCGGCGAAAACGAGCGCGCCGAGTTTAGCGCGATCTAGTGTGCCGTTGGCCTGAAGGACCTCAGAACCAAACTTAGCGACGACCTCACGCAAACCAGCCGAATCCGGCTCAACAACTTCGCGCGCCGTTTCGTCAGCATCGAGCACGTGGCAACCGAGCTCAGCCAGCACCGTCGAAACGAATGACTTCCCAACCGCAATCGATCCTGTTAAGCCAACGCGCAGCATTATATCCGTCAGTGGTTACGGGTGCGTGCTGTTGTAATCAGCAATGAACGCCGCAGTTATGTCCGTGGCTGGGCTCCAGGTTATCAGTGCCGGTAGGAGTTTGCTGAGATCGAGAACCATCGTGAAGCCACGCTGGCTCGCATACTGATCCATCGCTTTACCTATATCCGTTGAGATAGGACCTACAACTTCAACGTACTTCTTTTCGAAGTCCGCATCAGCTTGCTCTTTTTTGTATTTCAACTCACGCTGCAATCGCTCGCCTTCATCCTGCTTGGCCCGAATCGTTTCCTGGCTAACTACCGGAGCGGCGCTGAGCTTAGTTAATTCATCTGCGATCGCCTTGATTTGACCTTGAAGGTTGCGAAGATCCGCATTCCTGGCGTCGAAGCCGCGCTGCACCGTATTTACTGCGTTCAGGTAGCGCTTGACTCCCGCCTTCTGATCGCCAAACGCCGTGGTGTCGACCAATGCGATCTTCGCAGCAGGAACAGCGACCGCTGCGCTCGTCGTTGCAGGCGTGGTTTGCGAAGCCGCAGCGCTCGCTGGCGTTGCCGGGCGAGTCTGCGCTCGGGTAAATGCAGCCGTACTGGTCGCGACCAGGAAAGCCGCTCCGATAACCGTAATTCTATTCATTCTATTTACTGCTCCTTAAGATGCAGGTCTAATCTGTTTTTTGTAATGGGGATTTGAATAATTGTCTATTGCTGCGGTGCGCGCTCGACTGCAAACAGTCGCCAGTCACCGTTTACTCCCGCGAGTTGCCTGCTTCCCTTGTCAGTGAATTTAATTCCGGATCCGGCAACGAGATCTTTAACCGTGCTGGAAACCAACACTTCATCGGGCGCTGCCTCACTCGCGACTTGCACGCCAATCTCCGCCGCGATACCGCCGACCTTCCCGTCAAACATATCGCATTCGCCAGTGTGCAGTCCGGCGCGCATCTTAACGCCGAGGCGGGCTGCGTAATCAATGATCGCACAGGCGCAGCGGATTGCCCTGGCCGGCCCGTCGAATATTGCCAGCGGTCGATCGCCGACCATATCAATCTCGCGGCCCCTGAACCACTCTATCTCACTCTGCGTGCGCACGCGCAAGCGGCCGATGATCTCATTCCACTGACTGTTGCCTAATCGCGCTTGATGTTCTTCGGCGGACACGATGTGGGTAAACAGAACCGTTGCGAGCACCCGATCGAGCTCGAGCGTGTGGCGAACCACGCCAGTAAGGAAACGCTCCACTTCATCGAGGATCGCTTCTTGATCACCAACAAAGGGTAAATGATCCTCTCCCGGTAACTCGACATACCGCGCACCGGGAATCTTGTCCGCTACGTAACGTCCTTCTTCAACCTTCAAGCAGAGATCGCCGCTACGATGAATTACTAACGTCGGCACGCGGATCGACGGCAACACGTGCCGCACATCAATCTCGGCATTCATCCGCGTCAACGCCAGGGCGGCGCCTGGACTTGCTCCCATCCGCAGATAGGTTGCCCACCACTCGCGAAACTCCGGATCATTGGCCACGCTCGGCGCCCGTTCCTCGAGACCGACCGGGCCGCCCCAATTTTGTCGCAATTCTTCGAAGAAGTGTTGACGGTGCTCGCTGGTCGGCGCCCACGGATAGTCGTCATCGCGAATTCGTTTTGCGTAGGTCCCAATCATTACTAGTCCCAATGTCTTTTCCGGATACGTCGCCGCAAAGAGACTGCACATCGGTCCACCTTCTGAGACGCCGCAGAGCGCAGCGCGTTCCGAACCAACCGCATCCATCACAGCACGTACATCGTCCATCCTTTGCTCGAGCGTTGGCAGTTCGTTGATGGGCACGCGATCGGAGAGCCCGGTGCCGCGCTTGTCGAAAAGAATCAAACGCGCAAACGAAGCAAGGCTCAGGAGAAAACGGGCGAAGCTGGGCTCGCGCCAGAAATATTCGAGATGCGAGACCCAGCCCATCACGAAAACCAGATCAAGTGGCCCGTCGCCAATCACCTGATAAGCAATGTTGACGTCGCCACTGCGCGCGTACATCGTCTCGGGTGGACGATCGCGAGGAAACGCGGGCTTTAATGACGGTCCCGGTAAGGCTGAAACGGTGACGGTTTGCTGACCGTGATTGAAGCCATCATCGGTGAGTTCTTCCTCTACGACGATGTGCGCCCGCGTGCGTTCGCGGATGACAGTATCCACGCTTTCATCGACTACCTCGCGCACCTCGCCGACAAAACGATAGCCTCGCTTCGGCACCGTCTCGATGAGCTTCCCGGCATCGCTACCCAACGTCTTTCTAAGTGTCGAGATGTTTTGGGCAAGGTTGTTCTCTTCTACGAAGCTGTCTGGCCAAACCTGCGTCATCAACTCTTCGGTACTGAGCACATGCCCGCTGTTTTGCACCAGCACGAGCAGCGTATCAAAAGCCTTAGGGGTCAGCGGTAGAGGTCCGTTTTCGCCCAATAAGACGCGCTCAGTGACGTCTATTCGAAAGAGGGCGAACACATAAAAACGTTTTGGGGGGCGGCTGGGCATCGCTTTCAGAACTCTTTGAAAAAACTCTCAGGCGAACTTCAGATCTGTCTAAGTACGCCCCCGTGTGGGTGCGAGTATTGTCGGTCGCGGTTAGTAAACGCTGCGCCCGCGGGTTTGAAAACTCAATAGTTTAAGACCTTAACAAATTGGCGGCGGCGGCAATAGTAACCCGAAACGATGCGGAAAACACGGAATTGCCATGATCACGAAAAGAACGGAAATCACGGTTGAAATCGACAGGCTGGTTGTCGTCCACGAACACAAACGAGCGGTCGTGTGGTGTGAAGCCTGTGGTCAGCATCGCGAAATGCTCCGGACCGACGAAGCAGCGCTAGCAGCTCGCGTTAAATCAAGCACCATTTTTCATTGGGCCGAGTTAGGCAGAATTCACAGCACCGAAACGCCCGAAGGCCTGCTCCTGATCTGTCCCTATTCCCTTCCACAAAACTGATTCCAAGGAGAAACATGAAACGCCCAGACCAGAACTACTCCCGATTCGCTTTTGCCCTGCTTCAGCTGACCATCCTGTTTGTGATGGCGGGGGCCAATGCCAGCGCAAACCAGAAGCACAATGGAAAGATTGCCTTCACCAGCACCCGCGACGGCGACTTTGAAATCTTCACGATGAATGAAGGCGGCAGAAACCAGGTGCAACTGACTAACAACATTGCCGAGGACTTTGTTCCCGCCTGGTCCCCTGACGGTAAGAAGATCGCTTTTCAAAGCAACCGCGACGGCAACAGTGAGATTTATGTGATGAACGCGGATGGCAGCAATCAGACGCGGCTCACCAACAACCCCGCTGCAGATTCGTCGCCTGACTGGTCGCCGGATGGCACTCGGCTTACATTCCACAGCCACCGAAATGGAAATTTTGAGATCTTCGTCATGAACGCAGATGGTTCAAACCAAACACGGCTTACCAGCAACACTTCGAGCGATCTTTATCCTGTCTTCTCGCCTGACGGAACCCAGATCGCGTTTTATAGCAATCGCGACGGAAACGAGGAAATCTATGTCATGAAGGCCGACGGGAGCGGCCAAACGCGCCTGACCAACAACGCCGCGGACGATGAACTGCCAAGCTTCTCACCGGATGGGACAAAAATAGTTTTTCAAAGCACTCGCGACAGCAGCACTCCCGAAATCTACCTGATGAATTCCAACGGCAGCAACCAAACCCGTCTAACCACTGTCCCGGGCGCAGACATCGAACCAGCGTTTTCGCCTGATGGCAACCGCATAGTTTTCACGAGAGACGTTGGTGTTAACTTTGAAATCATCACAATGAACATTGATGGAACCGATGAAGTTCAGTTAACCCGCAATTCTTCAAATGATAGCAGCGCTAACTGGCAGACGGTCTATAATGCCGACACCATCGGCGTCTACCGTCCCTCCACTAACCAGTTTCTGCTCAGCAATTCAAACACCGCAGGTGCACCGAACATTACGATCGCGTTTGGTCAGGCTGGTGACCTGCCAGTCGTTGGTGACTGGAACGGCGATGGTGAAACCGAGGTGGGTGTCTTTCGAAAAGGCCAGTTCTTGTTGCGTCGACAGGTTAGCGTTTTTCTTTTCGGTAATCCGAGCACAATCTTCGTCACCACAACAATTAACTTTGGACAAGAAGAAGACCTGCCAGTCGCCGGCGACTGGAACGGCGACGGCATCGATACGCTGGGAGTGTTTCGACCGACGACAGGACAGTTCTTGCTGACAAACGCTCCGAATACAAACAATTCTTCCCCGGCCGTCTCTATCACAGTCGCCTTCGGGTTCAACGGTGACATCCCGCTAGCAGGAGATTGGAACAACGACGGAGTCGATAGCATCGGCGTCTTCAGAAGTTCGACAGCCACGTTCATTCTCAGCAATGGCTTCACCGGTGTTGTCGATGTAACGCCATTCTTCTTCGGTTCACTTGGCGCTCGCCCTCTAACCGGAGACTGGAACGCAGACGGGCTCGACACGATCGGGATCTTCAATTCGAACATTGGTGTGATGGGGCTTAACAACACCAATACCAGCGGCAATGGCATCGGCGATCTGATTTTCAGCTTTGGACAGAGTGGAGATATTCCTCTTGCAGGCGATTGGGACGGCGCGCCCTAAGGGGACAAACCATCGCTTGCGGAGCGCCGGGTATCAGCATTTATGCGGCAAACTTAACCGCTGATATCCGGCGTATTTGTGTTTCTAGCTCAGTCCTCTTCGTTGCCGTGCAGCGCTTACAGTGTTGCGCATCAGCATTGCTACCGTGAGCAAACCAACGCCGCCGGGCACGGGCGTACGTCGCCCGGCAACCCGATCGGCTTCACTCGGATTAACGTCCCCCACCAGCGTGAAGCCTCGCTTCGCAACTACTTCCAACCTCTGCTGAGCTGAATCGCCGAATAATTGCCGTACCGTCGCCTCGTCGATAATCTTATTCATGCCCACGTCAATAACGGTCGCACCAGGTTTGATGTGGTCGCCGCCAATCAGTCCGGCACGACCTATTGCTACGACCAGCAGATCTGCTTGTCGCGTGACTGCCGCTAGATCTTTCGTGCGGGAATGACAGATTGTAACGGTCGCATCGCGTTGCAGCAGCAGTTGCGCCATGGGCCGGCCCACAATCTGACTGCGACCGACTACGCACGCGCTGGCGCCGGCGATTGGTATGTTGCTGCGATCCAATAGTTCGATGATTCCCGCAGGCGTGCAGGGCACAAATGTTGGCCGGCCCATCGCTAGCCGGCCGATGTTAACTGGATGAAACCCATCGACGTCCTTCTCCGGATCGATTGCTTCGATAACTCTGATCTCCTCAATTTCACCCGGTAGCGGCAACTGGACGAGAATCCCGTCGACGTCTCCCCGTGCATTTAGCGACTTAATCAAGTCCAGTAACTCAATCGAGTTGGTGTTAGCTGAAAGCGCGTGATGCTCGGAGCGAATGCCAACTTCCTCGCAAGCGCGAATTTTATTTCTGACGTAAACAGCTGAAGCCGCGTCATCGCCTACGCGAATGGCAGCCAGGCAAGGTTTCACCTGGTGCTCAACAAAAAGCTGCTCCACGTCGCGTCGAACTTCCTGTTTGATCTGGTCGGCAATCAAAGCCCCTTCGAGCATCTGAACACCGGCTGCGGAGTTTGCGTTATTCATCAACGAGTCCCGACAACTTTCTCACGGCTGAAATTCGATTGAAGCGCATCCTAGCATACGTCCAGTTGCGAATATCAACAGTGCTGCTACAAAACCCTGGAGTTAGAAACACTGGCCTAAGTGTAATTACTCTCAGAATTTGCTCAACGTCCCCCGGCAGCGTGTATAGTTACTTCTTCATGAAAATAAATAGATCTCTCGCCGCTACGCTTCTTATTGTTTTCACTCTCGGTGTGTTTGGGTTTTCCGGCTGTCAACCAAAACAGCGCGTACACACGGCCACTGAGAAACACTACGATCTCAAGGGCAAAGTAGTAATAGTTGACAAAGCGAAGCGCGAGCTGACCATCTCGCACGATGACATCAAAGACTACATGCCCGGCATGACGATGCCCTTCAGCGTTAAGGACGATTGGGTCTTTGAAATTGCGGCGCCTGGCAATCAGATTGCCGCAACGTTGATCGTTGATGGTACGCAGTCGTGGCTTGAAGATGTCGTGATAACCGAAGACAGCACGCCAGTTGCCGGCGCCACGCCCATTGAAGGAGCTGATCCAAATGTTGGCGATGCAGTCCCCGATTACGCTCTGATAAACCAGGACGGCAAGACAATTCGGATTCATGACTATAAAGGCAAGGCGTTGCTGCTGACTTTCATTTACACCCGCTGCCAGGATCCCAACCAATGCACGCTCATGAGCAGCAACTTCGCGACGATTGATAAGGAACTGCAAAAGCAACCTGAGCTTTACGCGAAAACACACCTGCTGAGCATTAGTTTCGATCCGAATTATGACACACCGAAAGTGCTGCGCAGTTACGGCGCCGCCTATACCGGTAAATATTCAGAGGAGACTTTCGCACACTGGGAGTTTGCATCCGGAAGCGCTGATGAGGTTAAAGGGATCGCGAAGTTCTTTGGGCTTCGTTACTTTCAGGACACCGCAAACGGGACCGAGCAGGTCATTCACTCGCTGCGTACTGCGGTCATTAGCCCCGATGGAAAGATTGTGAAAGTTTATCGTGGGAATGAATGGAAGCCGGAGGAGATGTTGAAAGAACTTCAGGGTGTCCTGGCGGTGAAGTAATGCTGGGGGATCCAAGAGCGGGGGCAAGCCCCCTTCCTGACCTCGAGCCTACGGCGCTTGTGATATTCACTCTTGACTGAATGTCTCTCAGGTTGGGAAGGCGGGCTTGCCCCCGCTCTTAATCCTTTAAACCGCTCAGCTCAATCCCTTGATCTTCTTGATCTCTTCAGTCAAGACCGGCACTGCCTCAAAAAGATCCCCAACGATTCCATAATCCGTAATATCAAAAATCGGCGCTTCGGGATCTTTGTTAATTGCCACGATCGTTCCCGAGTTTTTCATGCCGACAAGGTGCTGGATGGCGCCTGAGATTCCCAGCGCCACGTAAAGCTTTGGCGCAACGGTTTGGCCCGACGATCCAATTTGCCGATCGATCGGCAGCCATTCAGCGTCGCAGATCGGGCGCGATGCAGCCAAGTCACCGCCGAGTGCCTCCGCTAGTTTCTCTGCCAGCGCCAAATTGTCTTTGCTCTTGATGCCACGACCGACCGCGACAATAATATCCGCTTTGCTCAAGTCGACCGCTTGTTTGACTTCCTGGAATGGCGCCTCCGGAGTCATGCGTATGGTACCTACGTCAACGGGTTTTTCCTCGATCTCCGCGCCGCTTCCCTTGCGCGCTTGATCCGGTCGGAAGGCCCCAGACTGAAAAGTTGCAAAAACCGGCGCCTCACCATCCGAAACAACATCGGCGTCGAGCTTGCCGAGGAAGATACGACGTGTGAACGTAATGGAGCTGCCGTTGACCTGCGCCCGGATGCAGTCGCTGATTAGCGACTTACCAAAACGAGCCGCGAGCTTCGGCGCGTAGTCGCGAACGAGATAGGTATGCGGCATGACCACTAGCTGCGGAGCGAGCGCGCGCACCACGCTCTCCATCGCCGCTGTGTAACCGTCGGGGGTGTAGTCAGCAAGCGCCGGATTACTTGCAGTTACCACCTTCGCGAGCTCATAGCCCGCGATGTCCTGTGCAAGCGCCGCAACATCGCCACCGAGAATAACCGCGCTGACCGTCTGTCCCAGTTGGGTTGCAAGACCTTGCGCCGCGGCAATCGCCTCGAGTGACGTCTTATTGAGTACGCCGTTGCGATGTTCGATGAAGACTAGAATTCCCTGACTCATATACTATGCTTCCTGTCTCTGAGGCGTACCCAAACGCCCTCCGTCTGGCCGCAGAGCGGCCAAATGTTTACAGCTCCTATTGCCAAATTTTTTGCTCGCGAAAACGCAACGGGCCTCGAATATTACACTCGGGAGCTTCCATGCTGTTTGTTAGGCCATCCGGTCTATAAGCATTAGGTCCCTACGGGACCGAAGACCAGGCGTTGACTCTTCCTCATGCGCTTGCATGTTTCAAAACACGCGCGCTTCCGTATGCAGCTTCTGCGCTAACTCGGCAGCGCCCGCCTTGGCATCGCCATTACCGAGCAACTGCGTCTGCTTTGTTTTTTGCGGCAGGTAAATCTTCTCGATGCGCTGATGGGAGGGACGCGCAACAGTTTCCGCTGCGGGCGTGACTTCCTTAATCTCTTTCTTCTTCGCCGCCATGATGCCTTTTAGCGTGGCGTAGCGAATCTGGCTAATACCGGATTGAATCGTCAGCAAGGCGGGCATCGGCATCGTGTACCACTGATACCAACCGCTCTCGAGTTCTCGCTTAACTCGCAGCTTCTCGCCGCTGGCGTCAACTTCGATGGCGATGGTTGCGTGTGGCAGGCCGAGCAGCTCCGCGAGGATTACACCAGTTTGTCCGTAGCCATAATCATCTGACTGCAGACCAGTGAAAACGAGATCGGCTTTCTCGTCACGGATCGCCTCGGCCAGTAAACTCGCTCCAGCATAGGGCGAAAGCGATCCCAGATTGTCACCCACCACGTGTATCGCCCGATCCGCTCCGCGCGCCAGCGCGTCCTTGATCACGCTCTTGACTCGCTGCGGACCCATCGAGCAAACAACAACTTCACCGCCGAGTTTCTCGCGAACTCGTAAAGCTTCCTCGAGCGCGTAGCCATCAGACTCGCTGACCTCAAAAGACAAATCGCCTTCTTCGATCCAGGTAGCGTCTTTGTTAATGCGCAGGATCGCGTCTTTATTCGCGACCTGTTTCATCATTACAATGATTTTCATAAACAAGCACTCAGCATTTAGCAATAAGCAGTCAGCAATCGGCGGCGGCATTGCCCGGCTGATTGCTGACTACTGATTGCTGACTGCTTACCCTTCGTATCTCTTAAACAGCAGCGCCGCATTCGTCCCGCCAAACCCGAAACTATTCGACAGCGCGTACTCAACTTCCGCCTTGCGCGGTTGATTAGGAACGTAATCAAGGTCGCAATCGGGATCTGAGTTTACGTAGTTGATGGTTGGCGGCAGGACTTTCCGGTGCAAAGCCAGCACCGAGAAAACGCCTTCGATTCCCCCAGCGGCGCCCAACAGATGACCGGTCATGGATTTTGTCGAACTCACCGCCAGCTTGTAGGCGTGCGCGCCAAAAGTTTTGCGAATTGCCAGCGTCTCGAATTTGTCGTTGTAAGGAGTCGAGGTTCCGTGCGCGTTGATGTAGCCGACTTGTTCAGGCTGCACGCCGGCGTCGCGAATTGTCTTCTGCATTGCGCGGATTGCGCCCGAACCGGTTTCGTCGGGCATGGTTAGATGAAACGCATCCGCCGTGGCGCCGTAACCGACAAGCTCCGCATAGATTTTCGCGCCCCGGCGCTTTGCCATTTCCAGTTCTTCGAGGATCATGATCCCCGCGCCTTCACCGATAACAAATCCATCTCGGTCGCGTTCAAACGGCCGTGAAGCGTGTTCCGGATCGTCGTTCCTGGTCGAGAGGGCCCTCATTGAAGCGAAACCCGCAACACTCATCGGCGTAATTGCTGACTCCGCACCGCCGCAGATCATCACATCAGCGTCGCCGCGTTCTATGATCTTAAAGCTGTCGCCAATAGCGTGAGCGCCCGCGGCGCAGGCCGTCGCGGTTGCCGAATTAGGGCCCTTCGCTCCATAGCGAATTGAAACCTGGCCCGCTGCCAGATTCACAATTGCGGAAACGATAAAGAACGGTGAGACGCGGTCAGGGCCATCATTCAAGAGCTTCGAGTGCTCGCGTTCAATCGCCCAGAAATCGCCGATGCCGCTGCTGATGTAAGTGCCGGCGTTTTCGGCCAGGCCGGCGGGAAACTTTCCCTCTTCGGTAAGCGGGAAGCCGCTATCCGCCATAGCCTCGGTGGCCGCGGCAATGGCGTAATGAATAAAGGCGCCCATTTTGCGCGCCTCTTTTTTTGGAATGAATTTCAGCGGGTCAAAGTCTTTAACTTCGGCGGCAAATTTGACTGAAAACTTCTCGGTGTCAAATTTGTGAATTGGACCAACGCCGTTGCGGCCGCTCATGAGCGCGGCCCACGTCGTTTCCACTGTATTGCCAACCGGTGTTATCAGGCCCAACCCTGTGACAACTACACGTCGTGCCAAATGAGAACTCCTTGAAAGACGGTAAGAAGTGAACAGTGAAAAGTGAAAAGGCGACGGTCAACCTGTAAAGACCTCACCCCTTACTTTTCACCTCTTACTTTTCACTCGTCGACTATTTCTTATGTTGGTCGATGTAGTTGTAAGCGTCGCGGACGCTTTGGATTTTTTCCGCATCTTCGTCAGGAATCTCGATGCCGAATTCCTCTTCAAAACGCATAACAAGCTCTACGGTATCCAAAGAGTCTGCGCCCAGGTCGTCGATGAACCTGGCATTCGGTGTAACTTCATTTTCATCCACACCTAATTCGTCGACGATAATTTGTTTGACCTTACTCTCGATTTCTGGATCGGGCATCTCGTTTTGCTCCTCTGTGATAAAAGATCTTACTTAGTAGGACAGACATTCCTGTCTGTCCATTTCTCCATAATGCAGTCAATGCCGCCCGGCAATAGACAGGCAGGAATGCCTGTCCCTACTAAATACCAAGACCTCCGGCAGTGTTCTTGAGACTGGCAGTGTCCTCAACATTAAAACACTTCACTTCACGACTTATCTGTCGCATTAAACCGGATAGAACTTTTCCCGGACCAACTTCCACGAAGGTATCAATACCTTCCTTAATCAACAACTCTATCGATTGCAACCAGCGAACCGGAGACGACACTTGCCTAACCAGTGCTTCTCTTGCCTCCGCACCTTTGCGAATCGCCGCGGCATCAACATTCGTGACGAGTGGCGCCGTCAAATCGTTGATAGTCAATCGCTGAAGATCGGCCGCCAGCCGTTGCTGGGCCGGCATCATCAGCGCTGAATGAAACGGAGCACTGACATTAAGCTTCAACACTCGCTTGGCGCCGCTCCCGCGCAATAATTCGCTGGCGCGATCCACCGCTTGAGTATGGCCCGCAATCACAACCTGGCCCGGCGAGTTAATATTAGCCGGGGCACAAACCTGGCCCTGCGCAGCTTCCGCACAAGCCCTTTCAATGTCTTTCAAGTCTGCGCCAATTACCGCCGCCATCCCACCCGTGCCTACCGGAACTGCCTCCTGCATATACTTGCCGCGCGATCTTACGGTTTGCACTGCATCACCTGCAGCCAGTGACCCTGCCGCAACCAAGGCAGAATATTCTCCCAGGCTGTGCCCGGCAACAAAATCAGGCCGCGGAAAGCCTTCCAACTCCATTGTGCGAAGCGCCACCGCTGAGACAGCCAGAATCGCGGGCTGCGTGTTTTCCGTCAACTGGAGTTCTTCCGGCGAACCCTCAAAGCACAGTCGCGAAACAGAAAACTGAAGTGCGTCATTAAGTTCTTCAAAGAGCCGCGCCGCTTCGGGAAAGTTCTGCGAAAGATCTTTTCCCATTCCCGGATATTGTGATCCCTGTCCGGGGAAAATGTACGCAAGTGACATAAAGGTAAATCGTAAATAGTAAATCGTAAATAGTCGAACGGCGGTGCGTGTTTTTAGCCTTCAAGTAGGCCCGCGGCCCAATTCTATTTACTATTTACGATTCACGATTTACTGCTCTTTCCTACCAGCGTACCAACACGCCAGCCCAGGTTACGCCGCCCCCGAATGAAGCCATCAGTACCAGATCTCCCGGGCTAATCCGGCCCGCTTCCACACACTCGTCCAGAGCAATTGGGATAGACGCCGACGACGTGTTCCCGTGCATAGCGATGTTTGAATAAACGCGTTCGCTCTCGACGTTGAGTTTGCTGGCCACGCCGTCTGTAATTCGCTGATTTGCCTGGTGCGGAATGAACAGCTTCAGGTCCGCGGCACTCAAGCCTGCCTCTTCTAATACTTCACGCGAAATATCGGTCATCGATCGCACCGCGACTTTGAATAGCTCGTTGCCTCTCATTTTGAAGAAGTGATCGCCGGCAGCCAGCGTCGCTGCGGTTGCAGGTCGTCGCGTACCACCGCCCGGCGAAAAAAGTTGTTCCTCGTACCGTCCGTCTGACTTAATTCGCGCAGCTAATATTCCGCGGTCTCCTTCCACTGGGCCCAGGACTGCAGCACCAGCACCATCGCCAAATAAAACGCACGTATTGCGATCGGTGTAGTCAACATACTGCGTCAGAATCTCAGCGCCGATGACGAGCGCATACTTTGACTGGCCCGTGCGGACCATCGTATCCGCGAGCGTTAGGCCATAAAGAAAACCCGAGCAGGCAGCTACCACGTCCATGGCGGCGGCCTTGTTGGCGCCCAGTTCCGCCTGAATTATGCAGCCCGTTGACGGCAGAATTTGATCCGGACTAACCGTGGCGCAAAGAAGTAAGTCGATATCCTCGGGCTGCAAGCCCGCGCGCTCGATTGCTTGACGCGCGGCGCGAACTGCAAAGAGAGAAGTGTATTCGCCGGGCGCCGCTTTCCGCCGTTGCTTAATGCCAGTGCGACTCGTAATCCAGTCGTCAGACGTTTCGACCATCTTTTCCAATTCGGCATTCGTTAGAATGCCTTCAGGATAAGAATGTCCTGTACCCAGAATCCCCGAGCGAATATTTCCCATCAATTCCTCGATTGCTTATTTGCGGTCGGTAATACTATCCACTAGCCCGCGGAATTCCAAGTAGGTAACGCAAACTGTTAGTTTACGCGCATCGCTAGGGACAATCGCCTTAAGGGTCAGGCAGTCCGCAAACTAACAGCTAGCGCTACCGGGTGCCGCGCGTTCGTTTCCGCAATTCCCTTCTCGATCCGCTCTCCGGCACGATTTTCCGAAAACTCCTTGACGCTACGGATCGCATTACGAATAGCGCGGGCGTTTGAACTTCCGTGACCGATCACCACTATTTTCTGAACTCCAAGCAACGGCGCGCCGCCATGTTCCGAGTAGTCAAGCCGTTTCTTGATATTGCGAAACGCCGGCTTTGCCAGTACGGCGCCGGCTTTCGTTACCGCTGAAGCAGTTAACTCGCGCTTGATCATCGATAACATCGCGTCGGTCAAACCTTCCGAGAGCTTGAGCATCACGTTGCCGGTAAAGCCGTCTGTCACAATCACGTCGACGGCGCCCGAAAAAACGTCGCGGCCTTCCACGTTGCCCATGAAATTCAGACTGGTCATTTCCCGCAGCAGCGGAAACGCTTCCTTGGTCAGGTCGTTCCCTTTCGCTTCTTCTTCGCCGATACTCATTAGTCCTACCACCGGACTAACGGTGCCGAGCACTGCGCGCGAATAAGCGTCACCCATGATGGCAAACTGCACCAGGTGCTGAGGTTTGCATTCCGAGTTAGCGCCGACGTCCAACAACAGCGTCGGCTTGTTGGATTTGGTTGGGATAAGTGCGGCAAGTGCCGGACGATCAACGCCCGGCAACATCCCCATAACCATCTTCGCGGTGGCCATGGCGGCGCCGGTATTGCCCGCCGAAACAAACCCGTCCGCTTTGCCGTCAATCACGAGGCGCGTGCCGATTCTCAAGGAACTCTTTTTCTTGCGTCGTACCGCAGTCATGACCGGCTCGCCCATGCCGATAACTTCGGCGGCTTCAACCAGTTCAATTCCTCGGTCACCATCGCCACGCCAGCCGCAACGTTTCAGTTCCGGTTCCAGCTTGTCCGGCTGGCCCACCAGAATCACCTTAACGCCGAGATCGCGCGCGGCGGCTAACGCTCCGTCAATCTCTGCGTGCGGCGCGTGGTCGCTACCCATCGCGTCGAGAACGACTTTTCCCGTAAGCCGGGCTTCATCCTTCGACTGAGTTCGCACAGACGTAGCTTCGGATCAAGTTAAGTTTGTTCGACGCGCACAACTTGCCGGTCTTTGTAGTAACCACATTTCGGGCAGACGCGGTGTTGCAAGCGAGGCTCCTGGCAATTCGGACAGAGGCTGGTCTGCGGCGCCCGCAGAGCGTCATGTGCGCGGCGCTTGCCGCGGCGAGCTTTTGAATGTCGTCGCTTAGGATTTGGCATAATTACTCCAATTCGTGAATCGTGAATAGTAAATCGTGAATAGGAAGATCCACGTCTTCACTATTTACGATTTACGATTCACTATTTACTCGTCACTAGTCCTTTCAGTCCTGCCCAGCGGGGATCCACTTCCTTCGTTTGACACCCGCATTCGGTCAAATTGTTGTTAGCCCCACAAACGGCGCAAATGCCTTTACAGTCTTCGCTGCAAAGAACATGATCCGGCACGTTGAGCATTATCTCTTCCGTCACCAGCTCGTCGATGTCAATGGCCGCGCCGTCAAAAACGGAGAGATCTAAATCCACTTCGGCAAGCTCGACGTCCTGCTGCGCCTGATATTCTGCCGCGGTCACATACTCGAGCTTGAACTGCGAATCGATCGGCAACTGAACCAACGTCAAACACCGATCGCATTCTGTTTGCGCCGTCGCAGTGACGTGCCCGCCGACGTGAACTCGAGCGCCCTGCTGTCGGATTTTGCCCGAAACCGCTGGGGCCTGAAGCAGCCTCACACGATCGTCTTCAAGGACCAATTCATCCGGGGCATAGGTGTGGGCAAACGCGCCCTTTCCTTCTTCCAGATTTGCAAGCTCGATCCGCATTACCAACACCCTATTACGAATCGCCGTTTTGAGCGGCAAATGCGCAAAAGGCCATTATAACTACGAGCAGCGGTGTGTCAAAGAGACCTGTAACGCAAACTGTTAGTTTGCCTTCGTGATTGCCACTGGTTAGGTGCAAACTAGCAGTTTGCTTTACAAACACGGTTAGCGGTTGTCGCTGTACGCCAAACTGCAGGCATTCAGCGCATCCTGCCGAAGCGCTTCTGCCAGCCGCCGGTCTCCACCGGTGATGAGTCTCCGTTCTTTTCCACTCGACAAACGAAACAGTGGCGCCGTCATGAGATTTTGAGACTGTTGCTTGCTTCTTGCAGTAGTCGACCGGCGACCGGTCAATCCGTTACCAGCTTTTTGGAAATACTCTGCGGCGACCTTCTGGTGGCCGGCGCGTTCCGATATCAATCCCAGCATATGAAGGGCCTCGCCATAGTCTGCGTCTAATTCCAGTGCCTTCCGGAAGTGACGCGCAGCCAGCCCATCGCGGGAGATTTCGTAGTAAAGACAACCAAGCGCATAGTGTGCTTCAGGCGACACCTTGCTTGCGAGGGCCAGCTTAAATTCCTGTAGCGCTTCTCGCCATTGCGCTTCTGCGACGAATAGGCGCCCGAGCCCGTAGTGCGCGGCAAAGGTAGAACCACCCAGGCGCGTCGCGCTACTTAGTAATTCCTTCGCACGTTCGGCATCACCTTCGTCGGCGCAGGCCAGGCCCAACAATAGCGAAACGCGCCGGTCGCGGGGCGACAATTCATAAGCGCGCGCCAAATAGTTTCTGGCGCGGCCGGTCTTGCCAGTTTTGAAGAAACATTCCCCGACAAAATACTGCAACAACGCGTTGTCGCCGGCCATCTCAGCCCCACGCTGGAGCGAACGAATACCAGGCCCCGGCTGCTCGTCATCAATCAACAAAAACCCTTCGTTAATGCACTGCTCGAACCTGCCGTGCTCTTTACCCCGATAGCTCGCGAGGATTTGTAAGCGCAGTTCGTCACGGCGTTCGCTCTCCAGCTGTTCCTCGGCATCCTTCTGACAACGGTCGAGCCACAACTTCTCAAGCTGCTCGCTCTGAATCGTCCCATCTTCGGTCAACAGACCGACCAGCGCTTTCACGAGGGCGCGATCGAAGTGAGCGTTCTGGGCCTGCCGCAGCAGCAAATCCAAACCGCGCTCCACCTTGTCCGTCAACCGCCCCAGTTTATTCTCAAGCGATGAAATTCTTTCGAGCAGATGTTCTTCACTAGAGCCGCCCGATTCCAAACCTTCGTAACGAGCAGATGCGGGCTCCACTACGATCATTAGCCTGGTGCCACAGCGCGCACAGAACTCCTGGCCCAACGGATTGGCCGCTAAACACTTTTGACAGTAGTGAGCTATTTGGGACATTGAAAGAAGTAGACAGTAAACAGTAGTCAGTAGAAAAGCATATGACCGGCTCTAATACTTCAAAAACTCAGCACTCAGGACTCAGCACTTGGCACTGAGTCTCAATATTCGTAGAAACCGCGACCGCTCTTTTTCCCCAGCCAACCTGCGTCCACATAACGTTTCAGCAAAGGACAAGCGCGATACTTCGGATCGCCGAAGCCATCGTATAACACGTTGAGTATCGCGAGACATACGTCGAGGCCGATGAAGTCAGCCAGTTGCAGCGGGCCCATCGGATGATTCATTCCCAGTTTCATAATGCCGTCAATGCTTTCGCGCGTCGCCACGCCTTCGTAGAGGGCGAAAATCGCTTCGTTGATCATCGGCAGCAGCACGCGATTGGAAACAAATCCAGGCGAATCATTGCAGTCGAGTGCGATCTTGCCAAGTTTTTCGGTAAGACTTCGCACCCGCTCGTAAGTCTCATCGGAGGTTGCAATACCGCGGATAACTTCCACGAGTTTCATCACCGGCACCGGATTCATGAAATGCATGCCGATGACTTTGTCGGGACGATTGGTGGCGGCGCCGAGTCGCGTGATCGAAATCGAAGAAGTGTTGGAGGCGAGGATCGCGTCAGGCGGCGTAATGCGGTCGAGAGCGTTGAAGATTTCGGTCTTTACTTTCAGATCCTCGGTTACTGCTTCGATGACGAAAGAAGACTCACTGAGCGCGTCAACTTCGGTTGTGGTAGTGATGCGACTAACAATCGACCGCTTTTCTTCGACTGACAACCGCTCCTTGTCGACGTCCCTTTGCAGGCTCTTATCGATGGCCGACAGCCCGCGCTCCAAAAACTCATCTTTGACGTCGCGCATGATCACGCTGTATCCGGCGCGAGCCGCCACTTGCGCGATGCCGTTGCCCATTGTTCCTGAACCAACTACGCCGATGATTTCGTTCATAAAAGTAGGACAGACATTCTTGTCTGTCTGTTTTTTGCCAAATGGACAGGCCTCACGAAATGGACAGGCAGGAACGCCTGTCTTACCTACGCTCAACGGCCATAGCCACCGCGTTGCCACCGCCAAGGCACAACGAAATAACGCCTCGATGCGCGTCGCGACGTTTCAATTCGTAAAGCATCGTCGTTAACAAACGCGAACCCGATTGGCCGATTGCATGTCCCAGAGCCACCGCACCGCCGTTTACGTTCACGCGCTCCGGATCTAATCCCAGTTCCTTTGTGATTGCCACTGCCTGCACCGAAAAGGCCTCGTTCAGTTCGATCAAGTCGACATCCGCGAGCGCCCAACCAGCCTTGCGTAAGACTTTTCGAATTGCCTCAACAGGGGCCATCATCACCAGAGCCGGCTCAAGACCGGAGACTGCCTGAGCAACGATGCGCGCCATCGGCTCGCGACCAAGCTCCTTCGCCTTCTCGCTCGATGTAACCACCACGGCAGAAGCGCCATCGTTAACTCCGGGAGCGTTCCCGGCAGTGACAGTTCCGCCTTCCTTTTTGAACGCCGGCTTCAATTTGGCGAGCACTTCGAGTGAAGTGTCCTCCCTAACAGTTTCATCGGTATCGAACAGCACCGGTGAACCTTTTCTTTGCGGGATTTCTACGGGCACGATTTCATCTTTGAACCGGCCGTCTCTAATTGCAGCTGCAGCTTTACGATGCGAGTTCACCGCGTACTCATCCTGCTGCTCACGACTTACAGAATATTTTTCGGATACAACTTCCCCGGTGCAGCCCATGTGATAGTCGTTGTACGCGTCCCAGAGTCCATCATTGATCATCGCGTCGACAAGTACGCCATTACCCAACCGGTAACCTTCTCGCGCCTTCGGAAGTAGGTAAGGTGCGTTGGACATCGACTCCATACCACCGGCCACCACGATGTCGGTGTCGCCGAGCTGAATGCCCTGGGCCGCCATCATCACGGCCTTAAGGCCGGAACCGCAGACCTTGTTTATAGTCACTGCCGAAACCGCGGGCGGCAAACCACCGCGCAAGGCTGCCTGACGCGCCGGGTTTTGGCCCAGGCCCGCTTGGATCACGCAGCCCATGATTACCTCGTCAACGTCTTCCGGCGCTACGCCCGCGCGCTTTACACTCTCGCGCACAGCGATCGCGCCCAGCTGAGTTGCCGTAAACCCCTTCAACGACCCAAGGAACTTTCCAACCGGCGTTCGCACGGCGCTGATGATTACAGCTTCACGAGTTTCACTCATAAATTCAATTACTCACCTGTGAAAAATATTTCGATGTTTACGATTACTATTTACCTGTTGGGGTGTCAAGGAGGACGAATACGACGCAAAGCATTTGATCGGAGCTCAATTGAAAGCTTAGCAATCGAATGTTAGACTCAATTGCTATTCAACCTGCAAATCACAATTCCGTTTACTAAAACATGCAAGCACTAATTCTTGCCGGCGGTAAAGGCACACGCCTCCGCCCGCTCACTGTTTACACGCCGAAACCGATTGTTCCGATTTGCAATCGACCTTTTCTGCTTTATCAGATCGACACCCTGCGTCGTGCCGGGATTACCGACATTACGCTTTCGCTTTCTTACCAACCGAACAAGATCGAACAACTGCTGGGCGACGGCTCCGACCATGGCGTGAAGTTGAAGTACACCGTCGAGCCCCAGCCGATGGGTACTGCAGGCGCTTACAAATACGCGGAACAGTTAATTCGCGAGCCCACGGTAGTCTTTAACGGAGATATCCTGACAGACCTGGATCTTAAGTCGGTTATTCGCGAACACACGGAACGAAAAGCGACTGCGACCATTGTGCTGACGCCAGTGGATAATCCGGCATCGTACGGTTTGGTCGAAACGGAAACTGACGGCCGCATTCGCCGATTTCTCGAGAAGCCCAAGGCCGAGGAAATCACCTGCAATACCATCAACGCCGGGACTTACATTCTGGAGCCGAAGGTCCTCGATCTAATCCCTGCTGGCGAAAATCATTCTTTTGAATACGGGCTGTTCCCCGAACTTCTAAAACAGAACGAACCGTTCTTCGCCCATATTCCCAGCCGTACTTACTGGATCGACATCGGGACTCCCGAACGATACTTGCGCGTGCATCATGATTTGCTCGCGAATCGGGTGGGCCGGATTCATATCAAGGAACGACGCGGCGACTTTGATTCAGCGACTGCCGCCGAAGTTGATGAGACCTCAATCATCGGCGACGACTGTCAAATCAAGCCGGGCGCGCAGATTGTGAATTCTGTTCTTGGCCAGGGATGCTTTGTTGAAGAACGCGCGCGCGTCGAGAATTCTGTTATCTGGCCGCACACACGCGTTGGCACCGCGGCAGTTGTGTCAAACGCAATCGTCGGCCGGGGTTGTCACATCGGACGTTCAGCCGTAGTTGGTTATGGATCCGTTCTTGGTGACAAGACGTCTCTAACCGACTACACGATCACCGGCGAGACCCCGCAGTAGGGGCTCGCTTGAGCATTTACTAAGAAATCGTGAACGACCCACAGATCAAATTTGGCACTGACGGTTGGCGCGCGGTGATCGCGCAGGAATATACCTTTGCGAATCTCGAGCGCGTGGCGCAGGCCTATGCCGACTTTCTAAACGAAAACAACAAAGCATCCCTGGTCCTGGTTGGTTACGACCGGCGTTTCTCTTCCGAGTTGTTCGCCCAGCGCGCGGCCGAGATCATGGCCGGAAACGGTTTCAAGGTTTCGCTCTTTAATGAAGCAGCTCCGACGCCGCTAATTTCCTGGGCAGTAAAGGAATTGCAGGCGGCGGGCGGCGTCGTTATCACAGCCTCGCACAATCCTGCGGACTTCAATGGCTTCAAGATCAAAGCGCCGTGGGGTGGCAGTGCGGCACCGAAAACAACCGCCGCGGTTGAAAAACTCGTAGATGCAACGTCACCCAAGCGCGGCGACGTTGCGGTCGACACCCATCAACTCCTTGCGCCCGCAATTGAAAGTTATCGAGCGCAGATCGCTTCGTATATCAACCTCGACCGCCTGCGCAAAACAGCCGCGACTGTAGTTGTCGATCCAATGCACGGCGCAGGCGGTACTTGGGTCGAAAGTTTTATCAAGGGCGGAACACTGCGGGTCGAAACAATTCGTGGCAATCGCGATCCCCTGTTCGGCGGGGTTAACCCCGAGCCAATTGACAGCAATCTGGGCGCGCTCAAGCAACGCGTAATCGAGAGCAAAGCTTTGGTCGGACTGGCTACGGATGGCGATGCCGACCGCGTCGGCGCCGTCAATGAACGCGGCGAAACGATGACAATGCATGACGCCGTGCCGCTGATCCTGTTGCATCTGGTGCGCGAGCGAAAGATGACTGGCGGCGTAGTGCGCACGTTTTCGCAGTCGGTCCTTTTGAAGCGCATCGCCGCTGCGCACAATCTGAAACTCTACGAAACCGCGATCGGCTTCAAGTACATCGCTGATCTGATGCTCAAGGATGACATCCTTATCGGCGCTGAAGAGTCAGGCGGAATTGGCGTTAAGGGCCACATTCCCGAGCGCGACGGCATTTTGAATTCTCTGCTCTTCCTGGAAGCGATTATCAAAGCCGGCAAGCCCCCGTCAGCAATGTTGCGTGAGCTTCACCAGGAGTTTGGTGAGTTTCACTTCGGCAGAAGAGATCTGCACCTCGACATGTCGGTGGGCCAGAAACTCATCGAAGACCTGGCAACGGATGCGCCTTCCGAACTCGCCGGCTACAACATCACCGGCGTGGAAACGACTGATGGCACGAAGCTATTGTTGGATGACGAGTCGTGGTTGTTGTTTCGACAATCGGGCACTGAACCAATGTTGCGGATCTATTCCGAAGCGACCACGGTTGAAAAGTCGAACGCGCTGTTGGCCGCTGGCGAGAAACTCGCCCGCGGGTAGAGATTAGATCTGAAACTTTTGAACACGAATTTGTGACGAAGAAATAGTTGACTGCTCAATTGAAACTAGCTACTGTTCGCCGTCCCCTCCCTTGAAGAAGTATTCAGGCCCCCATTCGACAAGACGCCTGCAACCGAAAGGTAGCCTGAAATGAGTTTGGGTTTGATACTGCTAATCGTTTTGATTCTTCTGCTGCTCGGTGTGATTCCGAGTTGGCCACACAGCAGAAACTGGGGTTATGGACCGAGTGGTGGCGTCGGTCTCATCTTGTTAATCGTCATCATTCTACTGCTCCTAAGGGTCTTCTAGACGCAGGACGCCCATTCGCGGGCGAGAAAAGTAGAACGAGCGGCGCGCGACGCATAGCGCATTCATGCCAGAACTACCTGAGGTTGAACACGTCGTGCGCGGTTTGCGGCGTTCTGTGCTCGGCAGCACGATAGTCGCCGCCGAGCTTAACCTGCCGCGACTTGTCTCCAGTCCCTCTGCGGCAACCTTCAAACGCAAACTTCGCAACGCGCGCATCGACGCGATCAATCGACGCGGCAAATACATTCTGTTTGAACTGAATTCCAGCGACGTGCTGCTGGTTCACCTGCGCATGACCGGCAAATTCCTGTGTATAGACAACCACGAACCTTTGCCGGCATACGCGCACGTGGTGTTTTACCTCGACGACGACCGCCGGTTAGTTTTCAGCGATATGCGACAGTTCGGCCGGCTGCGACTGTTGTCTGCAGGCAAGCTCCCGGCGTTACCACAAATAGAAACGCTGGCGCCAGAGCCTTTCACCGACGGCTTCAGTCTTGAATACTTCCGCGAGACGCTTTCGAAATCGCGGCGTAGCCTGAAGCAGCTGCTCCTGGATCAAACGAAGATTCTTGGCTTGGGAAATATCTACGCGAGTGAAGCTTTGTTTCTGGCCCGGATCAGTCCGCTGAAATCCGCCGACACTTTATTGAAGACCCGGGCTGTGAAACTGCACCAGGCAATTCGCGACATACTTGACGAAGCAATCGCCGCCGGCTCAACCTTGCGGATCGATCTCACCGATCGCGACAGCAGTTACATTGGAACGTCGGAACGATTTTGGCGAGTCTATGAACGCGCTGGTGAACCGTGCGTTAACTGCAGCACGAAGATTCGCCGGGTTGTGCAAGGCGGGCGATCAACTTACTACTGTCCTAAGTGTCAACGTAGTTAAGTGTGAAAACCGCGATTGAGAGGGTCAAGTGATTGGCTGGGACCACGGGCGTCCCGCCCGCAACGCGCCGCAGGCGCGCAGTTCGCTTGATCAAACATTTTGGGTTCGCGCTTCGCGCTCATTGCGGGCGGGACGCCCGCGGTCCCAGTCAATCACTTGACCGCTCATCTTGGATTGAAACAGGCGTATTCACAAATTCGCCAACACGTAATCCGTCATCATCTGTCGCATGTGCTTCACTAGCAGCGGATCCGTGACGCCATGCCGCGACTTCGGATACAGCATCAACTGCACCTGCTTCCCTGCCTTCTGCAACTCATAGACAAACTGGATCGTGTTAGCGACGTGAACGTTGTCGTCGATCGCTCCGTGAATCAACAACAACTTGCCATGCAGGTCCTTCGCGTAGTGGACCGGCGAACTCTTCCAATAGCCATCCTGATTGTTCTGCGGAGTCTGCATGTATCGTTCAGTGTAGATCGAATCGTAGTTGCGCCAGTCTGAGACAGTGCCGCCGGAGATTCCCAGCTTGAAACTCTGGCTGTGGGTGAGCGCGTAGCTCGTCATGAAGCCGCCAAAGCTCCAGCCCCAAAGACCAATGCGTTCCCCGTCAATATATGGCTGGGTTTTTAACCAGCCAATTCCATCTTCCAGATCGCGCAATTCGAGCTCGCCGAAGTTTTTGTAAACGGGCAATTCGGATTCAGCACCTTTACCGCTGGCGGTGCGGTTGTCGCAAATCCAAACTATGTAGCCCTTTTGCGCCAGCATTTGATGCCACATGTAAGCTTGACCGCCCCAGCTATTTTTCACCGATGGCGAATGCGGCCCGCTATAGGTGAATTCCATGACCGGATACTTCTTCCTGGCATCGAAGTCGGGTGGCTTGATCATCATCGCTTCCATTTCAAAGCCATCCCGCGTTTTCACTTTGAAAAATTCCGCCGCACCGAGTTTGTATTGGCCGAGCGTGTCCACCTTGTTTTCCGCTAGTGCCCGCACGAGTTTCCCGTCGCCATCGTAGAGCCGCATTTGCGTTGGCGTATTAACGTCGCTCCA
The DNA here is from genome assembly GCA_036009765.1 of Pyrinomonadaceae bacterium. Taxonomy (GTDB): domain Bacteria; phylum Acidobacteriota; class Blastocatellia; order Pyrinomonadales; family Pyrinomonadaceae; genus PSRF01. Next base: position 87,194 of record DASYLB010000046.1, read on the forward strand.
GCTGTCAACGAAGAAGGCGCCCGTCGGGCTTACAGTCGCTTTGTGCGAACCTTCGGCACTGGTGAGTCGCTGCAATCCGCTGCCGTCAAGCTTCACGCGGTATTCCTGGTTCGCAATGTGGCTGTGTTCGGTGGCATTGAAATATACGAACCCCGTGTCCTCGTTAACGCCATCGACCGTGCGCGCTTCCCACTTTCCGTCAGTTATCTGCCGCCGCAGTTTACCGTCCTGATCGTAGTGATAAATGTGCTGCCAACCGTTGCGCGCGCTTTGCCAAAGAAACGATCTATCCTTCAGCCAGATTGGATTATCGATTACTTCCACCCAGGCTTTTGAAGTTTCGCGCAAGACGGTGGTTGACTTGCCATCGTCACTGCCGGCGAAGTTTAAATCCAAGAATGTTTGTTCTCGGTTCTGAGCCTGATAGACAACTTTGCTGCCGTCGGGCGCCCAGGTGACTCGCACAATCAGCAAATCGGCAGGCTGATATTTGTAGGTATCGACCCAACGCGTGGCGCCGCCGGCAGCGTTTACGATGCCAAGTTGAACCACCGGATTCGGATCGCCGGCCTTGGGATACGCCGTAACTTCCAGCGTCTGATCGTAAGGAATGTGATCGACCACGGTGAACTCGGGTACGGTTTTCTCATCAAGACAGAGATAGGCAAGCTTGGTCGAATCAGGACTCCACCAGTAAGCCTCAAAGTTGCCGCGGCCGTACAACTCTTCCTGATAGACCCAGTCGAGGCGGCCATTGAAAACCTTCGAACTGCCGTCGCTGGTCAATCGCCGTTCGCGCTGTGCCGCAAGGTCGTAAATGTAGATGTTGTTGTTACGAACAAACGCCAGCATGCGATCGTCTGGACTGAACGTCTCGCCAACTTCTTCTTCCGGATTGTTCGTTACGCGGAAAGCTTTGTCGCTGCCCAACTCATAGTAAAAGAGATCGCTGTTCCAGTTGATCAAGATCGCCTTTTCATCGTGGCTCATATCATAGTTGCCACGATTGGCAAGTCTGGCGGCGTCGCTATCGGTTACGCCGCCGAGCGAGGTCAGCGCCGCTTTCATTTTTGCCGTGTCAAAAAACGGGACGACTTCGCCAGTGGCAGCATCAACCTTTTGCATCCTGGGAACGTCTCGCCGCGACGCCTCGTTGGTTAGTAAGTAGTGACGGCCGTCTTTGAGCCAACGAACAGCAGGAACCGAGCCGCTGAAGTTAACCTTCTTCACTGGATCGAAGATGTCGTCGATTGTCAGCAGTTTGTTCTGAGCGTGAGTTAACGGAACAAGGACAAGAAGCAATAGCCCGAGAACGATTGGTATTTGTCTGCGCACTAATTATTTTCTCCTGATATCAAGACGATTCTGCACGCGGCGTCATCTTCTTAATCAATGGTGTAAGTAAAGCGAGTAGTAGGGCAGCTGCCAGGGTTATGCCGGCGAAAATGCCGAAGGCGCGCGTCAATACTTCAGGCGTACAAGCGACAAACAGTTGCGTTGTTCTGCCGGCGATGTAGCTGCCAACGGAGATCGAAAGAAACCACACGCCCATCATTAGACCAACCATCCTGACGGGCGAAAGCCTGGTAATTGTACTGAGGCCAACTGGGCTCAGACACATTTCTCCGACAGTTTGAATGAAGTAGACCACCAGCAACCAGAGCGGTGAAACGCGACCGGCGCCGGTAAATCTCGCGGCGATGGTGATAATGACGAAGGCAATGCCGGCGAATAGCAGTCCGAGAGAAAATTTCGCCGGACTCGATGGCTGCCGGTCACCCATGCGTTGCCAGATGAAGGCAAAGACCGGAGCCAACATGATTACAAAAATCGCAGGCACCGACTGCCAAAAGCTGGAAGGAAAACTCCAACCGAAGACGGCGTTTCTGGTTAGGCGATCGGCAAACAAAGTAAGACTTGAGCCGGCCTGTTCGTAAGTCATCCAAAAGATGATTGAGAAAAGCACCAGGATGTAAATCACCAGCACTCGCATTAATTCCTCGCCTTTAAGTAGACGAGTGGTGCCGCCCAGGTAGCCGACGAAGTAACCACAAACCGTCCAAAACGGTACCGTAATCCAACCGGAGTCATAGCGATAACCGAATCCGGCGCCCAGCAAAGCGCCGACCACGGCGAGGACCGAAGTGAGCATGTCCAACTTGCCTCTGGAAGTTGCCGTCACACTCCCAGTTGATCTTGTCGGTCGCTGTCCGGCATCGCGCAGGCGTTTGCCGCCCAGCACGTATTGAATTACGCCGATTGTCATGCCGACGCCAGCGGCTGCAAATCCCCAGTGCCAGGCATGCGCAGGATTGAAACCGATTGAACTAATAAAGCCCTTGAACATTGTTCCCTGGGCCAGGAAGCCGGTCACAAACGGCGAAATAAAAGCTCCCAGGTTGATGCCCATGTAGAAAATTGAGAAGCCTGCATCACGTCGCTTGTCCTCCGGGCTATACAACTGGCCCACCATCGAGCTGATGTTTGGCTTGAGCAAACCGGTACCGAAAGCAATCAAGACAAGCGCAACATAAAACGTAGGCTTGCTATCGAAGGCCATCGAATAGTGACCGCAAGCGATAATGATTCCGCCCAGCAGGACTGCGCGGCGCGCTCCGAGGACCTTGTCTGCCAGCCAACCGCCCACCAGCGGCAAATACCACACGGACGAAACATAACTGGCGTAAATAACACTCGAGTACGCTTCGTCAAAACCGAGACCGCCGTCGAGAACTTTTGACGTCATGTAGAGCGTCAGCAGCGCGCGCATTCCGTAGTAGCTGAAGCGCTCCCACATTTCAGTGAAGAAGAGCGTGGACAATCCGCGCGGGTGCCCGAAGAAGCCTGTATCAATCGCGGCCTCAGAACTTGCTCCAGATGCGTCAATCGGTGTGCTCATGGCAACTCATCCTTCGTTGACAATCTTCGGTCACTCCTCGAAGAGGGTTATTACTCGATATTGGATCTGCGGGAAGAGCTCTTTGCACGATGTGCGCAAAGTGAAAGGCCAATATGATTACGGAACGGATTGCATTCAGCCAAAATAAGCACACTCTGTCAAGGATTCAGGTTCGGACAGCCATGATCCACTTTTTCGGAACTTACGATCCAGCTGGCGACAACTCTTTGGAGTGCGCCGACAGGTCGGCGCACTCCAAAAAGGCGCCTTTAGCCCATGTCAGCATTGTATCTGCCGCCGGGAAGGTGTATAAGCCTCTCGCAATCTCACGTACGCTGGGTGGTCGCTTCAGAGTAGTCTTTGATTGATTTCCCAAATCAATACTCTATTCCTCAAAACAACTGCTTCTCATAATTGGAGGTATCAAATGTTTCCACTCTTTGTCCTATGGGCCTTGGTTGGTTGGTGTGGCAGTGAACCTCGGCGAATTCATCTCCCGCCGGGAATCGTCGTGCCGCAGCCCCCGGATCCCGAACCATGGTGGCTGGTCTCCAGAATTATAGGTTTGGCGGCCGGTATCGTCGGCGGCTGGGCTTACACCAAAGTCTTTGGGCCATCTCCCGAGCCCTGGACTCTCGCTCTGCCAGCTGCAGTTTCGTCGTTGGGGGCCTTCGCAGCGGCCCGCTTCGTAACGGATGTTTATGGAAAAGTTGCCGGACGTTAGGATTCCGGCGTAACCGCTTGAACCAAGACGATTGAGCGCCGGACAGTGAGGACTAAGGTTCTCATTGCCCGGTGTTCAGTTGACAGCCACGACCCGGTTTAGGAAACCGTTTAGACGGCACCAACATACTTGACTCACCTATGCCGTCGTACCTGAACTATACAGCCACTCCTCACGGGACATTAGCATTCAACGAGCTGCGGAGCAGCGGTCAGAATTAAGCCCCAGGCGAGGCTTTGCGAGCCTTGGGTAAGGTTCACTAGATTTAGGAGCCGCGAAGCGGCGACAGAGAGTTCGTAAACCCGGTACGGTTGACTATCAGTGAACGCTGTCGCCCCTTCGGGGCTCGCGCCGTTTGGCTAGTTGACCCAAGGCTCCCGAGCCTCGCCTGGGGCTTAATTCTGACCGCTGCTCCGCAGCTCCTTGAACGTTCACGTCCAATGTCGCATGGCTGCAAATTGGATCGGGCATGACGGCATAGGTGAGTCAAGTATGTCGGTGCCGCTTAGACGATTGAGGTCATGCTGCGCACTCCACTCACCGCGTTAAGCCGCTGTACTGATGAAACAGAACGAATCAACCGCATCACTGCCAAGCTCAGTCGCTGCCTGTGCCTACCCTTGATAGTCGCTTGACAGTCGTCTTTACGCGGGCGTATAAGCAGCAATGGAAAACGTGGTGAGTTAAGGCGACTTGCGGCCACGTAAAACAAACGGCTAAACAGCTCGGGCACGCCCGAAAGGACAGACCCGAAAAAACTTCAGTTGTTCTGAAGTCCCGCGTTGTTTGGCGCGGGATTTTTCTTTTTGGTCTTCGGTCTTTGGCTTTTGGTCTTTGTTCAGTTTGTAAGTGTTCTGCCAGTTCAAGTCACGGCTTCGCTTTCAAAGGCCCAAGACCAAAGTCCAAAGACCAGTGGTTACTTATGGAACCATTCAAGAACATTCTTAACTCCGATCTAATTCACGTCTTCGACGGCGCGATGGGTACGATGCTGTATTCCAAAGGCATCTACATCAACCGCTCCTACGATGAACTAAATCTGGTTGCGCCTGATCTCGTTCGCGACGTCCACAAGGAATACGTCCGTGCCGGCGCAGACATAATCGAGACCAATACCTACAGCGCAACTGCCAATAAGCTACAGCCCTACGGTCTTGAAGGCAGCCTCCGCGAGATCAATATTAGCGCCGCGCGCATCGCTCGTGAGGCAGCGGGAAATAAAGCGTATGTTGCCGGCGCTGTCGGCCCGCTTGGTTTGAGAATTGAACCCTATGGCCCTACGTCATTTGACGAAGCCAAGGATATGTTCACAGCGCAGATATCAGCGCTGCTCGAAGGCGGTGTCGATCTGTTCGTGCTGGAAACGTTTGCCGACCTTTCCGAATTGCACCAGGCAATCCGAGCCGTGCGTGAATTGTGTGATTTGCCGATCGTTGCGCAGATGACGATTCAGGTTGACGGCAACACTGTCTTCGGCGCCACGCCCGAGTCGTTCACTACTCAACTCGATGAATGGGGCGCTGATGTTATCGGGCTCAACTGCGGAGTTGGACCGGCGATTGTGCTGAACGCGATCGAAAAAATGCGTCTGGTTACGACCCGCAAACTCTCGGCACAGCCAAACGCGGGATTGCCGCGCGACGTGCAAGGGCGGCAGTTTTACATGTGTTCACCTGAGTACATGGCTGAGTATTCACGCAGGATTATCCAGGCGGGCGCACGGTTTGTGGGTGGTTGTTGTGGCACAACGCCGGCGCACATCAAAATGATCGCTGATGCGATTCGCCAGTTTAGTCCGCGCACGCAGCAAGTTGTGGTTGGCGCGCCGGTGCAGGTCGCGATTCATGAATTGAAACCCCCGGACGTGACCGTTGTACCCGCCGAAGAGCGATCACATTGGTCGCGGAAAATCGCGACGGGAGAATTTGTCACTACCTGCGAAGTATTGCCGCCCAAGGGCTGCGATCCATGGAAGACGCTCGAGGCGATCAAACTATTGAAAGCTGCCGGCGTTGACGGTGTGAATATTCCGGACGGACCCCGCGCGCAAACGCGCATGGGAGCAATGGCGACTGCGATTCTGGTGGAGCGCGAAATAGGAATCGAGACCGTGCTGCACTACTGCTGCCGCGATCGCAATCTGCTGGGAATGATGTCTGACTTGTTGGGCGCCGCCGCGCTGGGATTGCACAACCTGCTTTTGATCACCGGCGATCCACCGAAGATGGGACCCTATCCGGACGCCACTGCGGTGTTCGACATCGACGCGATTGGCCTAACGAACATGGTGAACAAGCTGAACCACGGTCTTGATCTTGGTAACAACCCGACGGGAAAACCTACCGCTTTTTCGATCGGCGTTGGCGTGAATCCAGGCGCGGTAAACATGGACGAAGAATTAAGACGCTTCGAATGGAAGATTGAGGCCGGAGCCGAGTATGCAATTACCCAACCCGTTTTCGATACGGAACAGTTGCGCGAGTTTCTTAAACGGATCGAACACTGCCGCATTCCTATCGTCGCCGGTATCTGGCCGCTGGTTTCATTTCGCAACGCGGAGTTTCTGCATAACGAAGTGCCCGGCGTCCGGGTTACCCCTGAAATCATGGAACGCATGCGCGCCGCTTCGACAATAAGCAAAGAAGCTGGACGTGATGAAGGTTTGAAGATCGCGCGTGAATCACTGCTGGAAGTACGTGATGTGATTCAGGGAGTGCAGGTGTCGGCGCCGTTTGGCAACGTGAAGTATGCGTTGGAAGTTTTTGAAGTGCTCGAAGGGTTTGCCGCTCCCAAGCAGTCGCACGCTTCCGTTGAGGTCAAGTGATTGACTGGGACCCGGGCGTCCCGCCCGCAATGAGCGCGAAGAGCGAACCTAAGGTTCTTCATTAAGCGAACTGCGCGCCTGCGGCGCGTTGCGGGCGGGACGCCCGCGGTCCCAGACAATCGCTTGTGTGGTTAGGTCACGCGGTTACTTTAGAATCGAAGCAAGAGCAGCTTCGAGCTGGGAATACTCAAATTGAAATCCGTTCGAGCTTAGCTGCTTTGGCGCGACGCGCTGGCCACCAAGTAGCAGCGCTTCACCCTTCTCACCAAAGATTAACTTCACGCCGAAAGCAGGAATCGGAAACAAAGTCGGACGCGAAAGCACGCGGCCCAGTGTTTTCGTAAACTGAGCGTTGGTCACCGGAGCGGGCGCGACAAAATTCACCGGGCCGTTTAGTGAATTGTGCTCTAGAGCAAAATTCAGCGCGCCGATTACGTCCGCAAGCGCAATCCAGCTCAGCCATTGTTTTCCGCTGCCAATCTTTCCGCCGACGCCCATGCGAAACGGCGGCAGCATCGCCGCGAGCGCTCCGCCATTCTTATCGAGAATGACGCCAAAGCGCGCGTTCACCACACGAATCCCTTTCTCTGCTGCGAGCGATGTCGCTTTTTCCCATTCGACACAAACGTCAGCCAGAAACTCACTTCCGGGCGAACTGTTCTCAGTGAGAATTTCGTCGCCACGATTGCCGTAGTAGCCAATGGCCGAGGCGCAGATAAACGTTTTTGGTGGGACTGTTAAATTGGCGAGCGCGTCACCGAGTAGTTTGGTGCCCTTCACCCGGCTTTCGCGGATGCGACGCTTCTTGTCGTCGCTCCAGCGTCCCTCCGCTATGCTTTCACCCGCAAGATTAATAACGGCGTCGAAGCCTTCGATGCGTGCCAGGGCGATGCTGTACCGATCCGGACTCCACTCAACTTCTGTTTTTGAGTTGGGCGCATGCCGGACCAGCCGGAAAATTTCATGACCTTGCGCCTCCAACGACTTGATCAGAGCAGTGCCTACTAGCCCGCTCGATCCTCCAATCAGAATCTTCATCAGTTCCACTCCCGTGTTCTTGCAACCACTCTTGCAAGAATCAATTTTTGACATCAGCGCTGTGGGGGTTGCAAATCACAGCACCTGCGATAACATCCGGAACGCTTCGGACAATACCGCAATGCTCTGTTGCTATTTTGTTCGGCGGTCATTCTAGCAGACCTGCCGACGGATCATTTCTGAAAGAACCCAACCCTGGTTCTTCCGTCCGACATCCGCCTAAACCCGCTTTTTCGTGTGGCTTCAGTCTGGTCGCATGCCTCGACATCGATCTGGAAGATTCTTTTTCGTCCTCATCGCGGCGGTTGTGCTCTGCACCGCTAATTGGCAACGCGCGCGAACGCAGTCTCCGCTACGACGCCTCACCAACACCGCCGAATCAGCCATCAGCAGCAACCCAAGTATCAGCGGCGACGGGCGCGTAGTCGCATTTGAATCTACAGCCGACCTAGCGGACACGGGCAGCGTCGAAGGGTTCCGTGCAATCCGCGCCCAAATCGAAACCGACCATCCGTCATTTTCGCAAATCGGACTTAGCAGGGCGCCGGCGCCGGCCGTTTCCGAGGACGGTTCTTGCATCGCGTTTGCTGCGAAAGACAATCCGTCGGGCGCCAATGTCGATGGCAACTCCGAAATATTTCTCTATGCCGGCGCCAGGCTGGTCCAAGTTACAAACACTTTGCCGGGCGACGATGCCAGCCGAGTTGTGAACGGAAACTTTCAACCGTCAATCTCCGATGACGGCCGTTTCATCGCCTTCTCTTCAAACCGTAACCTCACGAATCAAAATGCTGACGAGAACTTCGAAATCTTCATCTATGATGCAGTCGCGCTCACCTTCACCCAGCTAACCGATTCCGCCGGCATTGTCGGTGCGAGCGATGCTAAGATCAGCGGCAACGGTGCTAACGTCGCCTACATTCGTGATCGCGGCACCATCAATCGTGACTTGGTGTTGCAAAACCGCGTCGGCACTCCCACCATCCGCACACTCGCGAGCGACACACCTGGGCTGGCCATGACCTACGGGCGGGCTATCAGCGACGACGGCGAGCGCGTTGTTTGGTCGGCCCAAACCGCAACCAACACCACTCAGGTCTTTCTTTTCGACGGACGTAACGACAATACAATTCGACAAATCACTGCACTGGGCTCCCGATCCAGTGACGTGCCGCTCCATCCAGGTGTCAGCGGTGACGGATCGACCATTTCATTTGCAACGCGCAGGAGTGTCCTGGGGCCAGGCAGTAATTCGGATTCGAGTGTTGAGCTTTACAGCTTTGATGTTCCTTCGGGGACGCTCGGACGTGTGACGAACGTCAGCGACTCCGGCGCAACAGCCGAAGTCGTCTCTTCATTGAACGACGACGGCACGCTGATCGCGTTCAACTTCCCTCGCCTGCTTTCCGGTCCTGTTACGCACGACATCTACGAGAACAACTCAGAAATCTATCTCAGCGCAACGCCGCCACGTCCGGTTTCCGGCTCGCTGACGATTCTGAATCGCGGCTCGTTTGGTCACGAGCCGTCGACAACCAAGGCTGTAGCGCCAGACAGTATCGCCGCCGCATTTGGCGGAGCGCTTGCATTCGCGACACGACAGCCCCAGCGCCAGGCAGATGGAACATTTCCTACCGCGCTCGGTGGCACGACGGTCACAGTCAACGATCAAACGGCCCAGGTCCTTTTTGTTTCGCCGGCTGAAGTGCATTTTCACGTGCCGGCGGCGACAGCACTTGGGACCGCCGAGGTTATCGTCACAAACTCAGACGGCTTTCAAAGCCGGGGCAGCATCAGCGTGCTACAGGCTGCGCCGGGTGTTTTCACTAAGTCAGGTGATGGTCTCGGTGAAGCTACGATCTTGAACGCCGACACCCTGCAGCCCGGTCCTTTCGATCCCACCAATGCAAACTTGCGTCTAATGATCTTTGCCACGGGCACTCGAAATGGCACAACCGTTTCGGTAACTGCCGCCGGGCGCGCGCTCACGCTCGAGTCAATCATCAACTCAAACAGCCTGCCTGGACTGGACGAACTCCACCTGCTGGTGCCTGCGGATTTGCGAGGTTCGGGTAATGTCGATCTAACTATCCGAGCGGATGGTCGCGATAGCAATCCGGGTGAGGTTGAGTTTAGTGGAGATTCGCGACGCGATATTCTGATCAATGAGTTTCTGGCCGACCCGCCGGAGGGCGCAGCCGGAGACGCGAATCGCGACGGCGTGCGTGATTCGTCTCAGGATGAATTCGTTGAGCTGGTTAATACGACTACAAACGATATTGATATCAGCGGTTACCGTATTTTCACCCGCGCCAGCGGCACGGGCATCGCCACGCTGCGGCATCTCTTCCCGCCCGGCTCAGTTCTGCCTTCATGCAGCGCTGTTGTGGTGTTCGGAGGTGGAGGAGCAGCCTTCAATGCAGACGATCCAGCATTCGGGGGCGCGCTGGTTCTCAAAGCATCATCAGGAAGTCTGGCACTAGTTAACTCAAGTGGCACTCTCTCGTTGCAGGATCAAAATAGCGAGATTGTTAATCTGATTGCTTACGGTGGGACCAGCAGCATCGACGCCAACGACAACCAGTCAGTAACTCGCGCGCCCGATCTCACTGGTAATTTCGTTCAGCACCTGGAAGCCAGCGGTGGCGTCAGGCTGTTTAGTCCCGGCACGCGAATCAGCGGTGCGCCCTTTATCTCCTGCGCTCCTGCCGTCGTCCGTGTCGAAATCGCGCCATCGTTGGCCTCGATAGACACAGGTGCACAGCAACAGTTCGACGCGCGGGCTTTTGATGCCGGCAACAATGAAGTTCCGGGCGTGATCTTTTCGTGGCGCTCGGATAATACAAACGCCGCGACTATCGATCAGAACGGTTTGGCAAACGGTTTACATCCGGGCTCGTCGGAAATTCGCGCCAGCGGCCGCGGCGTTCAATCGCCTCCAGCGGTTTTGACTGTGAACGCAATCGCTCCGCCGAATGTAGTTATTAACGAAGTCGACTCGGATCAAGCGGGAACAGACACGGCGGAGTTTGTCGAAATCTATGATGGGGGCGCTGGAAATACTTCGCTTAACGGACTAGTGCTGGTCTGCTACAACGGCGCCGACGATAAATCGTATGCGGCCTTCGATCTTGACACTCAGAGGACCAATCCGAGCGGTTACTTCACGCTTGGTAACGCTGCCGTTCCTGGCGTCGACCAAATCTTCCCTGACGGCGCGATGCAAAACGGCCCTGACGCGATCGCAATTTACGTCGGCAACGCCACGGACTTTCCTAACGGTACGCCAGTTACCACGAATAACCTGATCGATGCACTTGTTTACGACACTAACGACGCAGACGATCCGGGATTGTTGACTTTACTGAACTCCGGCCAACCGCAGATCAATGAAGACGACGGCGGGAACGGCACGCTCAACTCCAACCAGCGGTGTCCAAACGGCTTCGGCGGCGCGCGCAATGATTCGAATTACAAGCAGTTTGCACCCACGCCGGATCGAGCGAATGTATGCGTCGCAATCGCGCCCCCACCTTCCCTTACCATCGCTGATATTTCGTTGGACGAAGGCAACGCCGGTCCCACCACCTTCACGTTTACCGTCAGCTTATCTTCTCCCGCGCCTTTGGGTGGCGTTTCGTTTGATATAGCCACGGCAGACAATACCGCTACCATTGCCGACGATGATTACGTTGCGAAAACTCTCAGCGCACAGACCATCCCGGCCGGCACTCAAACGTACTTGTTTGTTGTTACTGTCAACGGAGACACGAAGGTCGAGCCCGACGAATACTTTTTTGTAGACGTCAGCAACGTGTCTGGCGCAACCATCGGTGATGGACAGGGTTTGGCGACGCTCCGAAATGACGACAGCCCGCTGCTTAGTATCAACGATCTGTCGATAAGCGAAGGCAATAGGGGGCCGGCAATACTCTCATTCACGGTCACCTCCTCACTACCTGCGCCCGCGGGCGGCATCAGCTTTGACATCTCAACGGCTGACGGCACAGCGAACGATGGTAATCCGGCTCTCGAGGACAACGATTACACCTCGCGACTTCTTACGTGTCAGATGATCAGCGCCGGCACCACGTCCTATACTTTTGACGTAACGGTGAACGGTGACACGCTGGTGGAGAATGACGAAACGTTCTTCGTTAACCTGACGAACGCCGTAGGCGCGACGATCGGAGCTGGCCACGGCCAGGGCACAATCCAAAACGACGACGCGCCAAACCTGGTTATCAGTCAACTCTACGCCGGCGGCGGCAACTCCGCGGCTCAGTTCAGCAACGACTTCGTCGAGATTTTCAACCGTGGCACTACGACCGTAAATTTTGCAACCACACCGTTCTCAGTTCAGTATGCAGGCGCGACTGCTAACTTCGGTTCGAGCAAAGTAGATCTAACTTCAGGAACCGTCTTCGCCGGTCAGTATTTCCTGGTGAAGCTCAGCGGCGGCGCCAACGGCTTGCCACTACCAACGCCCGACGCAACCGGCGCCATCGCGATGGCCGCAACTGCAGGCAAGCTCGCATTAGTTTTCGGCACCACGGCCTTGACTGGAAGCGGCTGTCCTATGTCTGCAACCGTCGTTGATTTTGTCGGCTACGGAACCAGCGCGAGTTGCTTCGAGGGTCCGGGTCGGACGCCGGCGCCCGGCAACACAACGGCCGCCATTCGCAAGGCCGGTGGCTGCACCGACACCAACGACAATACTGCTGACTTCTTCGTCTCGCCTCCTTTTCCACGCAATAGCAGCTCACCGCTCAATAACTGTATCGCCGGGGCCCCTCCTTTCATGACCATCAATGACGTCACAGTCGCGGAAGGTGACTCAGGCACAACGACGGCGACGTTTATCGTTAGTCTTTCAACACCAGCACCCTCAACCGATATCACTTTCGATATCACTACCCACGACAACTCGGCTACAACCACTAACGGCGACTATGTGGCGAAGTCGTTGACCACTCAAATTATTCCGGCCGGACAACAAACCTACCTGTTCAGCGTCTCGGTCAGTGGTGATGCAGCTGTCGAGCCTGATGAGACGTTTTTTGTAGACCTTACGAATGTGTCCGGCGCAACACTAGCCGACAGTCAGGGCGTGGGCACCATTCAGAACGATGATTTGCCGTCGTTATCCATCAACGATGTTTCGCAAAACGAGACGAACGCCGGTTCCACAATTTTCACGTTCACAGTCAGCCTCTCGGCGCCGGCGTCAACGGGCGGCGTCAAGTTTGATATTGCTACCGAAGACGGTACTGCCACGGTTGCGGATAGCGACTACCTGCCTCTTACGCTCAGCTCACAAACAATCCCGGAGGGCAGCTCTACTTACAGTTTCGCAGTCACGGTCAATGGAGACCTGGCAATCGAAGCAAATGAAACGTTCTTCGCAAACGTCTCACACCTCTCCGGCGCAACCGTTGCTGACGTCCAGGGAGTCGGCACAATCCAGAACGACGACAGTCCGGCACTCACCATCACTGACGTTTCGCAAAGCGAGACCAATAGCGGAGACACCACCTTCACATTCACTATAACTTCGTCTTTGCCGGCGCCGGCGAGCGGCATCACGTTCGACATCGCGACCGCAGACGGGACCGCACACGACGGCGTGCCGCCGACCGAAGACAACGACTACGTCAGCCGCAGTCTAATCGCACAAACAATCCCGGCCGGCGCCACAACCTACACGTTTGACGTCATGGTCCACGGCGATACGCTCGTGGAGCCTGACGAAACGTTCGTCGTCAATCTCAGTAATGTAGTCAACGCTTCCGTACTGGATGGTCAGGCAGTGGCGACAATTCAAAACGATGACCAGCCGAACGTGGTGATCAGCCAGGTCTATGGTGGCGGCGGCAACTCGACTGCGACCTATACCAACGACTTCGTTGAACTCTTCAACCGTGGCGCCACGACCGTGGATTTCTCAGTCACGCCTTATTCGGTACAGTACGCTGCGGCGACCAGCAATTTTTCGACTAACAAGACCGACATCACTTCAGGCATACTTCTACCCGGCCATTACTTCTTAATCAGGGAAGCGTCAGGCGGCGCCAACGGCGTAGGATTGCCGTTGCCAGATGTCTCGACCGGCACGATCAATTTGGCCGCAACCGCCGGCAAGGTCGCCTTAGTTTCGGGCACGGCGGCGTTGAGCGGAAGCGGCTGCCCATTAGGCGCAACGGTGGCGGATTTCCTCGGCTATGGCAGCGCGGCAAATTGCGCCGAGACAACGCCGATCACAGTTTCAGGTACAAACTCAAACGCGCGTTCCGTGATTCGAACATCAAGCTGTATCGATACGAATAATAATTCTGTCGACTTCAGTAATCCGACAACGGCACCCGTAGCCCGCAACACGGCAACTACACCAACCGCATGTCCCTAGATAACTTCGTCAAATTCGTCAAACCACATCGTCCTCGGTTACAGATCCTCTCATCATTTCTTTTACTCTGCTCTCTTTGCGCGCCACTCGTTTGTGCTCAACAAAGCAAACCCCAGCCGCTTCAGCCGGCAACACCAGCAGCTGTGCGCGCGGAGTTTCTCCACGCCTGGAACGGTTATAAGAAATACGCCTGGGGCCATGATGATCTGAAGCCTTTGAGCAAGAGTTATCACGACTGGTACGCCGAGCCGCTATTGACGACGCCCGTCGACGCGCTCGACACCATGATCATAATGGGCTTGAAGCAGGAAGCCACCGCCACGCGGCACTACATCGTTAAGAAGCTCTCTTTTGACAAAGACATCTCCGTACAGAATTTCGAGGTAACGATCCGTCTCCTGGGCGGACTGCTGTCGAGTTATCAATTAACCGGCGACAAACGATTGCTGGCGCTCGCCGAAGATCTCGGGAACCGTCTGCTGCCCGTTTTCGAGTCGCCAACCGGATTGCCGTATCGCTACGTAAACCTTAGGACCGGCAAAGTTCGCGACGCCAAAACCAATCCCGCGGAGGCCGGAACGCTGCTGATTGAGTTTGGCACGCTCAGCAAGCTCACCGGGCGGCCGATCTTTTACGAGAAGGCAAAACGTGCGTTGGTGGAAATCTACAAACGGCGTTCTGCGATAGGCCTGGTGGGAACCTGGATCGATGTGGAGACGGGTGAATGGAAAGACACAGATAGCCACATCAGCGGCGCGATCGACAGCTATTACGAGTATCTGCTTAAGTGCTGGCTGCTGTTCGACGATCAGGATTGCAAGCGGATGTGGCTCGACAGCATCGCCGCGATAAACAAGTACCTGCCTGATGAAGTCCCGCGTGGAGTCAAACGCGCGCCTGAAGTCCAGCTCTGGTATGGGCATGCCGACATGAACACGGGGAAACGGACCGCCTCAACCTACGGTGCGCTTGATGCATTCTTTCCGGCAGTACTTGCTCTATCAGGCGACCTTACGCGTGCCAAGCGGCTGCAGTCGTCCTCGTATGCAATGTGGGAGCTCAACAACGTCGAGCCGGAAGAGATAAATTACCAAACGCTTGAGGTCACCTATGCCGGTTATCCTCTGCGCCCTGAAATTGTTGAATCGACGTACTACCTTTATCACTACACCAGGAATTTGAATTACCTATGGCAGGGCCAAGCCTTGTTCCGTGATTTTGTGAAATATTGCCGGACTGATGCCGGCTACGCTTCGCTGAAAAGCGTCATGACTAAGGAGAAGTCTGACTCGATGCAAAGCTTTCTCTTCGCCGAGACGTTCAAATATTTCTATCTCCTTTTTGCACCACGACGCACGCTTGACTTCGACAAGGTGATTTTCAACACCGAGGCCCATCCGATCAGACGAACGTGGAAGTAGTTGATTGATCACACAACTCAACAATGCGACGAGCCAGCCACAAACTCCAACTCCTTGCTCTACTGCTCCTGTTCATTCCTGCCTCGATTAAGGGTCAGGAACAAAAGCCGCGATTAAGCCGTGACGAACTAATCACCGCTGCTCGCGAAACGATGGTGGCGGCACGCTACTGCGCACTCATCACCCAAGGTTCTTCCGGTCACCCTCAAGCGAGAGCCCTCGATCCGTTTCCGCCTGACGAGAATATGGTCGTTTGGCTGGGCACGAATCCTCGCAGCCGCAAGGTCGCTGCCATCCGCCGCAACCGGCACGTCACGCTCTATTATTTCGATCGGGAGGCACAGGCCTATGTCACCATCTACGGTATCGCGCGGCTGGTTGACGATCCAAAGTCGAAACAGAAATGGTGGAAAGACGAGTGGAACGCGTTCTATCACGATCGGGAAAAGGACTACTTACTAATAAGCGTAACGCCGCTGCGGCTTGAGCTCGTGAATGTGACCAAAGGGATCCTAGGTGATCCGCAGAGCTGGAAACCACCGTCTGTTAGGTTCCCAAGGTGAACGCTGCAAAGTTGATGACGCGCGAGAAAGGGAACGCCGATGGTGTGCGCGTCGCTTGCTCGGCTGAATTCACAGACCTTAGACTCCGACCCATGCATTCCATCGCAGACGCTCTCGCTTCCCTGCGACAGCATTTCGGGTTCGACAACTTCCGCGAAGGCCAGCCCGAAGTTATCGCAGCTATCCTCGACGGGAAGGACGCCGTGGTGGTGATGCCTACCGGCAGCGGCAAGTCTCTCTGTTATCAACTCCCGGCGTTGATGTTGGAGGGCGCTACGCTGGTCGTCTCTCCGCTGATTGCCCTGATGAAAGATCAAGTTGACGCGCTGCACGCGCGGCAGCTCCCGGCAACCTTCATCAATAGTTCTATCCCCGAACGGGAACAGTGGTCGCGCATCGAAGCTTTGCGCCATGGTAAGTTCAAGCTCGTATATGTTGCGCCGGAACGCTTCCGCAGCAGCCGCTTTCTCGAAGCCCTGCGCGCAGTGAAAGTTTCGCTTTTCGCCGTTGACGAAGCGCACTGCATTTCAACCTGGGGCCACGACTTTCGTCCCGATTACCTGCGTCTGAAGACTGTGATTCCGCTTCTCGGTAAGCCGCAGACACTCGCCCTCACCGCCACCGCAACGCCCTACGTTCGTTCCGACATTATCGAACAACTGGGACTGCTGAAACCGGAAACGTTTGTCAGCGGTTTCGATCGACCAAACCTGACCATCGATGTCGTGCACACGGAAAAAGAACTCGAGAAAGTGGCGCGCATCAGACGCCTGGCAAAAACTCATGAAGGTTCGGGGATCGTCTATGCGTCGACACGGAAGGCCGTTGAGCAAGTAACGTCACAACTGCGTGAACTGGGTTTGAGTGCCTCGGCCTATCATGCCGGCCTAAGCGACTCAGCGCGAGTGAAGGCGCAGGAGGAATTCATGGGCGGCCGTACGCAAATGATTGTGGCCACCAACGCGTTCGGCATGGGCATTGATAAGCCTGACATTCGCTTTGTCGCTCATTATCAGATGCCCGGATCCATCGAGGCTTATTATCAGGAAATTGGACGCGCCGGACGAGATGGCCTGCCTTCGTCTTGTCTCCTGCTATTTAACTACGCCGACAAAAACACGCACGACTTCTTCATTGAAGGTTCTTACCCCACGCCGGACCTGGTGCGCAGCATCTACGGGGCGCTGGTAGCTACCGCCCTCAAGCGAATCGAACTATCGCCGGCAGAGCTTGCGAAGCGTGCCGGTGCCCGCAACGAGATGGCCGTTCAATCGTCTCTTTACTTGCTCGAGCGTGCTGGTCACATCGCCCGCGCCGCGAATTCTGAACGTAGCACGAATCAACCTCCGCCCTGGGAAACTAGTCGCGGAAATGGGCCCGCTCTTACTGGGAGCGAGGGCGTCTCGCCCACAACTGTTACATCGGATTCAACTCGAAACAATGCGCGGCGCGCCCGCGCGATCATCATGCTTGACACTGTGCCATCGGCGAAACTTCGGATCGACGCTGGCGACGTAAGCCGTCGTGCCGCCCTCGAACGCCGCAAGCTACGCGAAATGATTGAGTTCTGTTACACCGAGTATTGTTACCGCGCCCACATACTCGATTACTTCGGCGATCGACATCACGTGCGGCAGTGCGGCTCGTGTGGCAACTGCTCGCCGCGCTCAGCCGCGCGAGCGCCACTAACCGACTCCGAGCTGATCAACCAAACTTCAACCGCTGCTCGAAACCGTCGCAAACCCGCGAGCAGTTCTCCAGCGATCGCACCGCGCGCGCTTACTGGTGATGAAAATCTGCGGATAAGGAAGATTCTTGCAGGCGCGGCGCGCATGAAGGGTCGCTTTGGCAAGAGTTTGCTGGCCGCAACTCTCCGTGGCTCGGCTGCGAAAAACGTATTGCAGGCCCACCTGCATCAACTCTCAACCTACGGCTTGCTGAAAGAGATGCGACAAGAAGACATCCTGGTTTACATCGAGGCCCTGCAGACAGCAGGTTGTTTACGCGTCAGCGCCGGCGCTTATCCAACCGTTTCGATAACCGAACTAGGCGAGCGTGTTATGCGAGAGCAGGAAGAGATCGAACTGGCACTTCCCGCAGGCGGCGAGGCGACCTAAGTTTGATTTATGAAACCGGCAAGTGATTTTCCACCGAGTTGTTATTCCAACGAGAAAGAGTTCTTGGCCTCGTGAAAGAAGCGTCGTAGAATAGCCGCACCGTTGCAGCGTTATCACTCTCAAGTCGGTTCTGACTAGCAACGCTTTCCGGGAAGACTATGGCAACCCCTCTACTGCTATATTCCACGAACACATTGTTGGCATATCACATAAATCAAACCTATTACGGTGATTTGCATTATGTATGGTGCTCACCCTTCTTTGGCGCCGCAAACATGCCTTTGCCATATCGTCCCAACCCGCCTTCATCGAGTCCGCAAGAGATATATGAGACTCTGCTGAAAGAGGTGGAGAACAATGACCGGCACAGCAGCAAGATTAAACAGAATAAGGCTGGGCTGCGTAACGGCGCGACTTTCAAACACAAAATCGGCGACATCACAAACGCGGAAAAGCTCGAGATCTTTGACAAGGTGCGCCTGGCGCAAATTTCGGACTTCAAACCCTTGCTTTATGTCATCCCTTATCCACTTGTTGGTAGTATTTTGAGCATCGTTCCGGTGAAACAGCGGGCGAATCCGTTGGCGTCGGAGTTCATAATTCAGAGACTTCCCCGCTCAAGTTTTGATATTATTAATCCCTGAAGCGAGGTACGGCGGCAGATGATCAACCAAAGTGAAATTAGTTCCACGTTCTACGCCCTAAGATTAATCACCCATCAGCTTGATCTCTCCCAGGTTGAGGTGACTGAGGGTGACGAGTATCCCGCTACCGAGTTCACCCCGTGGGAACAAGCACGCGCTCTCGAGATCATTCGGGATGTTACTAGTTCAGAACAAGCTGGACCTATTGAAAACTTGCAAGACAGCGTCGAGTCCGTCGTGGCAAATCTCGCCGATAGGATTGAGATGTTTGCCAATGAAGAGCTCGCCGAGGCCGGGTATGATTTGCGAGCGAGTCAAACTACAACTCAAGTGCCTGTGTTTCATTATCGATTTGACGACAAACTGAATCCGATTCCCGCTATCACTGACTCGACGAGGCGCAAGAAGCAACTTGCGCAGATGCGAACCAGGGTGAGATTGCGTCTTCGCGACGTCAGATTGCAACGCTTAATCGCCAGCGGCCGCTCGACACAGGAAATCGCTCGCCTTCTCCGCGTCCGACCATCTGTCGTAATGGCAGCGCGACGAAAATTCAACGCAAGACGGCACCATCACGCAACTCGGATCGAAGCCGACTAATAGATTCTCGCTCAGTTTCCTCAGCAATCGTCCTGGTTATTCTGACTACTGCACCACTCCACTAAGCGGACTCGACGCGCTGGCGTAAAGTCGTTTCGGCATCCGTCCGGCAGTGTAAGCCAAACGTCCGGCCTCGACTGCGAGTTTCATCGCCTGGGCCATCTTCGCTGAATCCTGAGCCTCGGCGATGGCTGTGTTCATCAATACAGCATCGGCGCCAAGTTCCATTGCAATCGCCGCATCGCTCGCCGTACCCACGCCGGCGTCAACAATAATTGTCGCATCGGGAAGTTGCTCGCGCATGATGCGCAAGTTTGCCGGGTTTTGAATGCCGAGTCCGGAGCCAATGGGCGCTGCCAGCGGCATCACTGCCGGGCAGCCTGCGTCGAGGAGTTTCTTGGCCATGATCAAATCATCGGTGAAGTAAGGCAAAACAATGAAGCCATCGCGAGCGAGCACGCGCGCCGCTTCCAGAGTTTGTTCATTGTCAGGAAAAAGAGTGGTCTGATCGCCGATTACCTCGAGCTTGATGAGATCTGTTCCCAGCGCTTCGCGCGCCAAACGCGCCGTGCGGATTGCCTCCTCGGCGGTGTAACAGCCGGCGGTGTTGGGCAGTATTGCCACAGACGGATCGAGGTGATCGAGAAACGATTCACTGCTGCGGTCGAGCGGCACACGTCTGACCGCGACGGTAACCATTTCAGCGCCCGACGCCCGATGTGCCGCCTTCATTTCTTCAAACGAACGATACTTCCCGGTACCGATGATAAGTCGGGACGTAAACGCACGACCGCCAATTTCAAACTTCTCCGAGTAAGCTAATGCAGGTGTTGACATGAACAAATTATAAGGTTGACTGTCGCCGTAAGCCTACTGCTCAAGCGCTCGGCAAACTAACAGTTTGCGTTACAACCGCCGCCGACGAAGTGCACGATCTCCACTTTGTCATCAGGCCGCAGCACAGTTTTTTCCCACGAGATGCGGCGAACGACTTGTCGATTGAGTTCGATGGCGACCTGTTCGGGTTTGAGATTTAGAATAGCGACGAGCTGCGGCAGCGAGATGTCCTCATCCACTTCCCTCCGCTCACCATTGACCTGAATGCGCAAGGGCCATGACCTCATTCGGTTGGATGAATCACGCGGCGCACTTCAATGGTGTCGCCCCTTACCACCGCGCGAACTAAGACTGCAGCCCGACCGGAAGTAAATGTCGGCATTGTCGCCAGCACGGAGGCCAGCCCGCTGCGTTCGGTCTTTACGGAATAGAGTTGCGGCCGGAAAGAAGTACCGAGGATTTTCACGGATAGTGGAATACCTGTCAGCGGCTTTTGTCTTTTTCCCGAGCGGTCAGCCAACTCAATACGAACTGTGTAAGTTTCCCCGGCCCTGAAGTCTTCTTCGTTTGAGATGGTGAGGGTCACGCCATCATCCAGCTGAACCTCGTCACTCGGGAATTGACGCCTCGGATCATAAACCGTGTAAGCCGCCTCATCGGAACCTGAAGGAGCGCTCTTCTGGAGAAAGCTAATATCCAAAGGCGCAGTGTCACGGACCGGAAAATCGCTCACAACCGGCGGCGCTTCAGCAACCGGTGTTTCAACCGCCGGCTCTTCGAGGACCTTTGCTCCCATGCGCTTTAGATCATTAATACGACCGGCGTTAATCGCAGCGCAGATGAGTTGATGTTGCCGCTTCAGTCGTTTGTTCAGCACCTCCTCGCTAAAACCCGACTCAATCAAATCTTCGTAACGCGAACGTTTGGCGGCTAAGATCGCGCCACCAACGTAGACCAGCGACAATATCAACGGCGACTCGAGGCCCTTGTCCTCCGTTTGCACGTGATAGACGACGCCGTCGTGTTCTATGTCAGTGTTGAAGCCAGTGATCACAATCTTGAATCGCGCTGGAAGTCGGTTATTTCGCGGGTTGTGGTCAGGTGGATACCTGATTATCAATTTGAAGTTAACACAGCCATTTTTGCAGGGTCAATTACCAAATTGTGCCGGCGATTTGCCTCGAGAAACCTTGCTTGACACCCCTGATCACTTCGACTACGATTCGGCTTGTACAATGATTCTCAATCTAAGAGCTACTTCGAGTAAATATTGGTGAGCTCGACTATGCACGCGTGCGACTAGCGAGCGTCTCAGGTCTGCGATTGAGCAAAGGCACGGAGTTCAGAGTTCAACCCTTAGGTTGTCGTTCGCACGCATCCGCAAGCTAAAGCTTGAACTCTGAATTGCTTGAGTGGAGCGCGAGTCGGAATGGAATTTCGTCTTAACGACTATCTGCCGATCTTGTTGATGTTCGTCGTTGCCGGCGGTTTCGCTGTTGGCAACATCGTGCTTTCGCAGTTCATCGGCCAGCGCAAACACACGCGTACGAAGATGATGCCTTACGAGTGTGGTAAGGATCCAGTCGGCACCGCCCGTGAGCGGTTCTCGGTCAAGTTTTACTTAATCGGGATGATTTTTATCTTGTTCGACATTGAAGTAATTTTTCTGGTGCCCTGGGCAGTAGTATTCAAGACTCTTGCCAGCCCGGTGTTTGGCCTGCGCGCGCTTGTTTACCTGGAGATGATGGTGTTTGTGGCGCTGCTCCTCGTCGGTTACATCTACGTTGTGAAGAAGGGCGCGTTTGATTGGGGCGAGAGCGCGCGCCGCGAAGCCGAGGCTGAAGGCCGACTGCTGGCAGACATGGAAAATAGGCAGAAGCGAACCGCTGCCTAGTGAATTGCGGTGAGTTGCGGTTAAGGAATTTCGATGGGACTCGAAAACATCATCGCCGAAGCTTTACCGGAAGTGTTGACTACGCGACTCGATTCGCTAATCAACTGGGCCCGCAAGTCTTCCCTTTGGCCGGCCACATTTGGTCTGGCCTGTTGCGCAATCGAGATGATGAACGCGACCTCGTCAAGAAATGATCTGGCGCGTTTCGGCTCGGAAGTATTTCGCGCCAGCCCGCGACAAGCAGACGTAATGATCGTCTCCGGGCGCGTTTCCAGGAAGATGGCGCCCGTGTTGCGACGCATCTACGATCAGATGCCGGAACCAAAGTGGGTTATTTCCATGGGTGCTTGTGCGACCTCAGGTGGCGTCTTTGATAACTATGCAATCGTGCAGGGCGTGGACAAGATTGTTCCGGTTGACGTTTATATTCCCGGCTGTCCCCCGCGTCCGGAGATGTTGATTCACGCGGTGATGATGCTGCAGGACAAAGTGATGAAGGAATCTTCGCGCGACCGCAAAGATATTCCTGAGGACGAGGCTCGTACCGCGACCGTTCCCGGCACGCTACCGATCACGGATGGCTCGACGGTCCAGGGCGTTCCAGCTGAATCGCGACCTTATTCAATCGCTTCCAAACACGAGCGGCGCCGCTCTTCGTAGCACGCGCGAGTGCATTTGTTTCATGACCTCAGGGGAAAACAACGAAACCGTCTTGCCGGAGTTGAACGCAAATTCAGATCAAACAACGACGCCGTCCCAATTGGTGGCGGCGTTGCAGCGTGAACACAACGACTGGATCGTCCGAATTATCGAAGCACACAGCGAGGTGACTGCAATCGTGCCGGCGCTTCACATTGTTGACGTGTGTGCTGCGCTCAAAGCTGACCCGGAAGCGAAGTTTGATTTTCTGGCGGATCTTTGCGGAGTTGATCGTGGCGTCGAGGAAGAACCGCGTTTTGAAGTTAACTATCACTTGTTTTCGACGACGAAGCATCACCGGTTAAGACTGAAAGTGTTGCTTGAGGAGACTCACGCGCGCGTGCCGACAGTCACTGGAGTTTGGCGGACAGCAAACTGGCACGAGCGGGAAACTTTTGATCTCTTTGGGGTCGTCTTCGAGGGCCATCCGGACTTACGCCGGATACTTTTGCCCGACGACTGGCAGGGTTATTCGTTGCGCAAAGATTTTCCATTGCGTGGCTATGAGCCGTATTCGTTGAAATAGTAAATAGTGAATCGTAAATCGTGAATAGAAAGAGCTAATCGCGGTTAAGGATCTACTATTTACGATTCACGATTTACTATTCACGATTGATATGAGTTCCACCGTTAACATTCCACCGCAGTTTGAGATCGTCGATCGGCCGCTCGACACGCAGATGACGATCTCTATGGGGCCGCAACATCCGTCGACTCACGGCGTGCTGCGACTCGAACTCGTGCTTGATGGCGAGATGGTGGTGAAGGCGACGCCAGACATTGGTTATCTCCATACCGGCATGGAGAAGCTCTTTGAATACAAGAAGTATCAGCAAGGGATCGTCATCACCGATCGAATGGATTATCTCAACCCGCTCGGCAATAACCTTGCTTACGTGATGGCCGTTGAAAAGCTGCTGGACATGGAGATTCCGGAACGTGCGCAAACGATCAGGGTGCTGATGTGCGAACTCCAACGCATCGCTTCGCACCTCGTGTGGCTCGGTACGCACGCGCTTGATATCGGCGCCATGACAGTCTTTTTCTACTGCTTCCGCGAGCGCGAGAAAATCCTTAACTTGATTGAGGCAGCATCCGGCGGACGCTTGACGCCGTCGTATTTCCGCATCGGTGGCTTGATGATGGATTTGCCGCCAGGTTTCGAGCGCCGCGTCCAGCAGTTCCAGGATGGTTTTCTCAAATCGGTCGATGAATTTCACACGCTCCTTACAGGCAACCGGATTTTTCAAAAGCGAACGCAGGGAGTTGGCGTAATTTCAGCCGAAGACGCCATTGATTGGGGACTCTCCGGACCTTGCTTGCGGGGCAGCGGAGTTAATTTGGACATTCGGCGAACCAATCCCTACACCGGCTATGAGCACTACGATTTTGAAGTGCCGCTTGAAAACGACTGTGATGTGTGGGCCCGTTATCTGGTGCGCATGCGCGAGATGAAGGAGTCGCACAAGATTGTGGCGCAGGCCCTGGGGAGACTGAAACCCGGGCCGGTGAAAGCAGACGACCCAAAGGTCGTCTTGCCGGATCGCGAGGCGATGAAGAAGCATATGGACGCGCTGATTCATCATTTCCTGATCGTGGCCGAAGGCTTTGACGTGCCGGAGGGCGAGGTTTATCACCCCATTGAAGCATCAAAAGGCGAGCTCGGTGTTTACGTGAAATCCGACGGCGGGCCGAAGCCGGCGCGCGTGCATTTCCGTGGGCCAAGTTTTGTTAATCTTTCGGCATTGCCGCACATGTCAGAGGGTGCGATGGTCGCAGACATCGTGGCGATCATTGGATCGTTGGATATCGTGCTGGGCGAAATTGATCGATAGATGGAGTAGGTGTTCATGCGACGAGTCTCCCAGATTTCAGTATTGGCGGTCCTGGCATTTGTTGGTGTTGTTGACAGACCGGCGTTTGCGCAAAGCAAAGCTTGTTCGCTGGTTCTAAATATTTCGACGCTGGGCGAAGAGGGTCAGGCAAGACAAATAAAGAACGCTCGCGCATTCGTGGTAAGGAAAAACACTCGCCGACGTATTCCAGCGACGCTGATTTCTGGCAGCCCTCGCTTCCCGGGGTTAAGAACTGGCACTTATCGACTGACAATTCTCAAACGTGGTTTTAAGACTACCACTCGAAACCTGGACTTCAGCTGCAGCGCGATGAACAGCAAAATCGAATTTGAAGTGAGTCTTGAGCCAACTGCTGGCTTTTCAGAATCGACCAGCACGTCAACTACCAATATTCCACCAGTGCGTCGAGGAGTAACTACAATTATTGGAACAGCGGAGCCAGGGGGAAGCAACGGCGAAGGAAGAAACGATCGGGCTCCAGCACGAATCCCCAACTCCATCTCGGGAGGAGTGCTCAATGGTAAAGCCATCGCGTTGCCGAAGCCGGCGTATCCGGCGATCGCTCGGCAGGCGCACGTTTCCGGAACTGTGGTAGTCCAGGTGACCATAGATGAAAAAGGAAACGTCATCTCGGCGTACGCGGTCAGCGGGCACCCCTTGTTGAAGGCGGCTTGTGTGGAAGCCGCGCGCGGTGCGAGGTTTTCGCCGACAAAACTTATGGGACGGCCGGTCAAAGTCACGGGTGTGATTACGTATAACTTTGTCGCGCAGTGAAAACGTTGAAGTCGATAAGGTCTTTGGACTTCGGTCTTTGGTCTTTGATCTCCACTAGCATTGAACTCTTCGAGGCTAGTACCGGCATCAAAGACCAAAGTCCAAAGACCCAAGACCACTAGACGAATGAGCCAGCAACTAACACAAATCGCCCCACTCTCGCAGCCGGTTGATATCGCTGACGCCGCTTCGTTTTCGGCTGCGGTCGAAGCGGAGATCGATGGACATCTGGCCAAGTATCCGGTGAAGCGTTCAGCGATTCTGCCGTTGATGTTTATCGTGCAGCGCGAACGCGGTTATCTCGATCCGCCGGGCGTGGCGTATTTGGCCAACCGTTTGGGATTGCGCATCACCGACATATGGGAAGTGGCTACGTTTTATTCGATGCTGCAGACCGAACCGGTGGGCAAGTATCACATTCAGATTTGCAAAACGCTGTCCTGCAAAATCATGGGCGAGCCAAAGATCACGGAATACATTTGTTCCAAACTCGGCATCAGGCCTGGAGAGACGACGGCCGACGGACGCTTCACGATTTCGCTGGTGGAGTGTTTGGGTTCATGCGGTACCGCTCCAATGCTCCAGCTTGGATTTGACTATCACGAGAACCTGACGCCGGAGAAAATTGACAAGCTGTTTACTGCTCTTCCGTAGCTCCAAATGCGAATCCTGAAAACTATCATTGTGATCCTGATCGTTGCTGCCTGCAGTGCGCTGAGCACGTTTGGGCAGGAGGCTGGTAATCGAAACTATAACCGGGGCACTCGCCCGCCGGCTCCTAATACGGGCAATATCGGTAGCAGCGGTGTCTTGAATATAGAGGCTTATGTCCTGATCAACGCCGCTCCCGATGAGTTCGTCGCCGTCTTTGGCGTGTCTCAAGAAGGATCAACCGCAAGCGAAAGCAATCAAAAGATCAACGCTCGAATTGAACGATTTCTCAACGCCGCCACACAGCTCGGTGTGCCGCGCGGCAATACTTTCGTAGACTTCATCACGCAGAACAAAATCTATAGTTTTGCACCGGCGAGCGAAGGGGTGATTCGCGAGTCGCTGACAGGGTTTGAAACCAAGAAGACTGTTGCGCTTCGTTACAAGGATCGGGCGTTGCTCGAGAAGCTGCTCGAGGCAGCGGCCCAATCAGCGATATTCGACCTGATAAAAGTAGACTACGTCGTTAACGACCTGACTAAACTTCGCAAAGCCCTCTTCGATGAAGCGGTACGCGTGGTGAAGCAGAAAGAAGAGACTTACACGAGCTCGCTGGGCCTGGCAATTAGCCGCAAGGCGCTGCTCCAGGAAACGTACGACACGATCTATCCGGGCGAGCTCTACCAGACCTATTCTGCTTTTGAATCTGGCGCTGTCGACAATAATTACAACTCTACCGTGCGGGTTATTCGTGAGCGTAAGAGCAGCACCTCTTACCTGGAGCCGCTCGATCGCAGCGCGTTTGACACGGTTCTTAATCCAGGCGGGATTGAGCCGATGGTGCAGTGCACTTTATTTATGAGGGTCTTGTATTCGGTGGCAAACTAAGTGTTTGCTTTCTTCCGTAGGATTCTGTGAATAGTTATGCGGATAGCAGCAACCGGATATGAACCCTATGCGCCTGGTGCTCGTTAAAGTCATTGCCGTTTTCTGCTTCATCGCTGCCACTAGCGCATGCGCGATGACGCAAACTGGAGAACAGCAAGCGCCTGAACCTGCGTCAAACTCTGCGGCGGTAGTGAAGCCGAAGAAGCCGCTGGATCAGATTGACATTTCGAAGATAGGACACATCGCTTCGAAAGGCAGGGTCCAGGATCTCGATTACAACAAGTTGGAGGTCGTTGCAGATCTCATCGCTAACGGCAAGGACTGTATCCCATATTTGATTAGCAAACTCGACGACAAAACCAAGCTCGACGTTCACGTCATGGATTACTGGAACGATGTAACAGTCGGCGATATTACGTTGGTGATCTTGTCAGATTTCAGCATCGACTCGACATGGCGCAAAGAAACCATTCCCGGAATGAGCTGGACTGCGTTAGCCCACGGCATCTGCTCAGACAAGATGGCCTCGATACAGTGTTTAAGTTCAATGCTGGAGAAGTATGGTCGCAAGGGTATCAAAGCCAAGTGGCAGGCGGTTTGGGAGAAGCACAAGTCTGAGATTTACTGGGACGACAAGGAACGGGCCTTCGCAGTGAAACAGTAACCCGATCGCGCTGTTGTGAACGAGGTCCAAGGTGTGGTTCTAACTATTTACCATTTACGATTCACTATTTAACAAAAAAATGTTTATAGGCGCCATCGGATGTGAACCTCTTCAGCTCGCGCGAGTTCATCTCGAGAACTCGCGATCGCTAGAGGTGTACCGTCAACATGGTGGTTACGAAGCGCTGAAGAAGGTGCTGTCCGGGATGTCGCCGGACGACGTGATCAATGAAGTAAAGAAGTCTGCGCTGCGCGGCCGCGGCGGCGCCGGATTCCCGACCGGAATGAAGTGGAGTTTCGTTCCCAAGGATTCGCCCAAACCAAAGTACGTAGTTTGCAATGCGGACGAGTCCGAGCCGGGGACTTTCAAGGATCGCTACTTGATGGAACGCGACCCGCACATGCTAATCGAAGGCATGTTGATTGCCGCCTACGCCCTGGGCGCGAAAACGAACTACATCTACACGCGGGGCGAATATAGATACTTGATCGACATCATGGATGTGGCCTTGGCTGAAGCCCGCGCTGCGGGATTGCTAGGCAATAACATTCTCGGTTCGAACTTCTCTTCCGAGATTCACACGCACACCGGCGCCGGCGCCTACATCTGCGGCGAAGAGACCGCATTGTTGAGTTCGCTCGAAGGAATGCGCGGCCACCCGCGCATGAAGCCCCCCTTCCCTGCCGTCTCGGGTCTCTATGCAAGTCCCACTGTGGTGAACAATGTCGAGACGCTGACAGCCGTGCCGGACATTATCAAGCTTGGCGGTGAGGCATATCAAAAACTAGGAACGGAAAAGAGCGGCGGCACCAAGCTCTGGTCGGTATCCGGGCATGTTAATCGGCCGGGCGTGTACGAACTTCCGATGGGTTATGACGACATGGAGAAGTTCATCATGGAAGACTGCGGCGGGATGCTTAACGGCGGAAAACTCAAGGCCGTCATTCCCGGCGGTTCTTCCGTCTACATCATGCGCGCCGATCAAATCATCGGCAAAGATGTGCGGATGGACTACGAAGGGCTGGTTGCCGGCGGTTCGAGTGTAGGCTCGGGCGGGTTCATCGTGATGGATGAGTCTGTCGATATTTTCGAGTCGACGAAGAACCTGACTGAGTTTTACAAGCACGAATCGTGTGGCTGGTGCACGCCCTGCCGCGAAGGCACGGACTGGCTGGTAAAAGTTTTCAAACGCATCGCGGGTGGCGACGGCCGGCCCGAAGACGCGCAATTGATGTTAGACCTCTGCGACAACATTGAGGGCAAGTCGTTTTGCCCGCTGGGAGACGCGGCATCGTGGCCGATTCAATCGGCAATCAAAAGGTTTCCCGAAGATTTCAGGAAGCACCTGGTCGGAACAAACGGAAGTGCAGGCAGCGCCTAAAGCGTCGGTGCACAGAAAACAATCTTAATGTCCACTGAAGTAATCAAAGTAACCATTAACGGCAAAGAGTTTGAAGTGCCAAAGGGCGCGCGGCTCATCGACGTGTGTCGCGACAAAGCTTTCGACATTCCGTCCTTCTGCTACTACTCCGATCTTGCTTTGCAGGCTTCGTGTCGCATGTGCCTGGTGCGCATCGAAAAGATGCCGAAGCTGCAGACCTCCTGCACGATCATCTGCACCGACGGCATGGTGGTTACCACCGAGAGTGATGAAATTGAAAAGGCGCAGCGGTCGATGCTCGAGTTTCTCCTCGCCAATCACCCACTTGATTGTCCCGTTTGCGATCGCGGTGGCGAATGTGAACTTCAGGAGATGACTTTTGACTGGGGCGGACTTGAAGAACGTTTCACCGAGAAGAAAAATTACCAGCCGGAGCGATACCTGTCGCCGATGGTGGCCAACGATCCGCAACGCTGCATCCTCTGCAAGCGTTGCACGCGCGTTTGCGATGAGTGGATGGGCGAAGACGCAATCGAAGCCGGTGGCCGCGGCGCCAACACTGTTATTGGCACCTACGGCGGGTGGCTCGACTGTTCACAGTGTGGCAACTGCATCGAGGTTTGCCCTACCGGCACGCTGCTCGATGGAACCTATCGCCACCAGGCGCGCCCCTGGGAACTAACTCAAACCGTTTCGACCTGCACGTATTGTTCTGATGGTTGCCAGATGTCGTTGGGCTCGCGTGGCGGCGACTTGATGCGTATTGTCGCACGGGATCGTTACGTCAACGGACTTAACGGCGAGTTCCTCTGCATCAAAGGTCGTTTTGGTCATCCCTTTGTGAATCACGAAGAAAGAATCCGCACGCCGCTCATTCGCTATAAGAAGGGCGGTAAGCTAATTCCGGCAACCTGGGATGAGGCGATTATTCACGTTGCCAAGAAACTCGATGCGGTTGTCGAGGAACATGGTCGTGATGCACTTGGCGTAGTCGGCAGTCCCCGCCTGACGAATGAGGCAAACTACCTTTTGTATAAGTTTGCGACAGAGTTAGTCGGCACAAACAACTACGCGTTGACGGACACGTCCAGTCTGAAGCCGTTCTTCGACAATCTGGGTGGAGCGTTGGCCACCCATCGCGACCTACGTTACGCCAAAACGATTCTGTTGATCGGCGGCGAACCGGAAGAGCTGCAACCATTGACTGGCAAGCAGATTCGCCAGGCGGTCCGCAACGGCGGCGCAAAATTGCTCGTCGTCAACAGTACGCCGATCCGCTTGACCGAGCAGGCAACGCAATTCCTGCATATTCGAGCCGGGGCTGAGGACGCTGCAGTTCTGGCACTCGCAAACAACTCCAACGATTCCCTCGCTGCCAAAAAGCTTGGCGTCGAAGCAACGGAGCTTCAGAACCTCCGACAACTGATTACAGACACGCAGGGTGATCTTGTTATCGCGTTTTCCACCGAGTTGAGCGCCGCTGCACAGGTTGTGCTGGCGCAATTGCCTTACGCGCTGCGCGCTGATGGACGTCGGGTCCTGCTTCATCCACTACCGCTTTACAACAACAGCGTCGGTGCGCACGACATGGGACTAGCTGACGGCGCCATGAACCTAGGATCAATGCTCGATGCCGCAGGCGCAGGGATTCGCGCGTTGTATCTAGCGGGCAGCCTTCTTCCCGAACAATTGCAGGCCGAGTCACTAAGCAAGCTCGACTTCCTGGTGGTGCAGGAACTCTTCGAAACTGAGACTACTCGGTTCGCGGATGTTGTCTTGCCGGCTGCATCTTTCGCAGAAATTGACGGCACTTTTACGAACAACGATGGTTTTGTGCAGCGCGTGCGGCAATCGATTCCGCCCGTTAATAACTCGAAGGCTGATTGGGTGATCACAGCCCAGTTGGCCACGGAGTTGGGAATGAACTTTGGTTTTGAGATGTCGGCCAGCGCCGTTTTCAATGAGATCGCTGAACGCGTCCCTGCATATGCAGGCTTGCGGTATCCGGTACTGAAGGATGAATCGAACCCGGTTCAAGCCAAACACAAAATCGCCGACCAGCGCGATCTCGCACCGGAGTTGAACCAACTTCGTAATGCGGTCGAGGCGCTTCCTGCGGACGGAGTAAAGTTGACAACTACACCGCGGGTCGGACACGAACTATTTAAGATTGGCACGCTGACGGGCAAGGTACAGCAATTTCATTTGCTGGCCGAAGGCAATCCGCGACCGGAGACCGTCAGAGTTTCGCCGCTCTATCAGATAGCTGGGATAAGTAAATCGTAAATGGTAAATCGCAAATAGTTAAGAAGCATAACTTCGATCGGCGCAGTTTCTATTTACGATTTACGATTCACTACTTACGGCTTTATGGACTGGAATAATCAATACATTCACTCGATCGTCCTGATCGTCGCGATCACGGTCGCGTTTCTGACGATCATGCTGCTGGTGGCGGCGACAGTGCTTGCCGAGCGGCGTGTATTGGCTCTCATCCAGGGCCGGCTTGGGCCAAACCGGGTTGGCTATGGCGGGGTGCTGCAGCCGTTTGCTGACTTCATCAAGACGATGATGAAGGAAGATCTGGTTCCGGACCAGTCAACCAAATTTGTTTTCATGCTCGCGCCGGTGATCGCGGTGACTACCGCGATTATGGCGATCATTGTCTACCCGTTCGGACCTACGATCACGATTCCTTACTTCGGCTGGTCGTTTCCGTTGCGAATTGCGCAATTCGACGTAGCGTTGCTCTACGTGCTGGGAGTTACTTCGGTTGGTGTCTATGGCATCGCGCTCGCCGGCTGGTCGTCGAACAACAAGTACAGCTTGATGGGCGGCCTGCGTTCGTCGGCCCAAATGATTTCCTACGAGCTCGCGTTGGGCTTATCGCTGATCGGCGTGATCCTTCTTTCTGGCACCCTGGATATCTACCAGATCGTAGAACAGCAGTCCGGCTGGTTTGGGATGCATTGGAACATCATCTATCAGCCGCTCGGGTTTGTGCTTTACTTAATCGCCGCAATTGCGGAAACGAATCGCGTGCCTTTCGATCTTCCGGAAGCAGAAACTGAATTAGTCGCAGGTTTCCACACCGAATACAGCTCGATCAAGTTTCTCCTCTTTTTCAACGCGGAGTACATAAACATGATCACTGTCTCGATGCTGGCGACCACGCTGTTTTTGGGTGGCTGGAATGGTCCAGGCGTAGCGCAGTTTCCATTGTTGGGAGTCGTTTACTTCTTTGCGAAGATTATTTTCTTCCTCTTTTGCTATATCTGGATACGAGGCACCTTGCCGCGTTTTCGTTTCGATCAGCTGATGGACTTTGGTTGGAAGTTTTTGTTGCCGGCCGCGATTCTGAATATTGTGCTAACGGCAACGGTTGTGTTTTTCACGACTTAGGACGGGTTCTATAACTATTTACGATTTACTATTCACGATTTACTGACTTCTCGTGTCGACTTTACTTTTCATTATCTTCGCAGGCATGGCGATCGGCTGTGCGATCGCAATGGTCTCGCAGAGCAATCCCCTCTACAGCGCCATTTCGCTGATCGGTGTCTTCATTTCGCTCGCGTCGATTTATGTCACGCTTTCCGCCCCTTTTATTGCCGCCGTGCAGGTGATTGTCTACGCCGGCGCGATCATGGTGCTCGTGATTTTCGTGATCATGTTGCTTAACGTAGAGCATTCAGAGCCACGCCGGAAGCGACTCAAGTTTCTTGTGCCTATGGCTCTCGGGATGGCAGCGGTCCTGCTGGCGGAAACAGCTTTCATACTTTCTTCAGTGCAAACGAAAGACAGGCAATTTGCAGGCACTCTCTCAAACGTCGGCTTGACGCATTCGATTGGTGAAGGTTTGTTTACGCGTTATTTGCTGCCGTTTGAAGTCACGTCGATCTTATTACTCATGGCAATCGTCGGCGCCATGTCGCTGGCGCGGCGAACAACTATTTTATCCGCTACGGCACGTGTTGTTCCGGGGGCACAGGTGTTGGCGATGGACATCGCCCAGCCACGGGGGATCGAAGACCTGCGGCCAGTTGCAGCGCAAAGCAGCGATGCCGCGGCCCAGCTGCTCGGTGTCGAGTCGCAATCAGACGAGAGCCAGTCGGAGTAACCGTTATGGAGCCACAACTGTCCTGGTACCTGGCGCTTTCGGCCATCTTGTTTACGATTGGTGCGGTCGGCGTGATCGTCAAGCGCAACGTGATTGCGATGTTCATGTGCATCGAGTTAATGCTCAACGCTGTGAACCTCAGCTTCGTTGCGTTCTCGAGTTATTTCCAGGATGTGTCAGGACAACTTTTTGTGTTCATAGTTATGACAGTCGCCGCGGCCGAAGCTGCCGTCGGCCTTGGCATCATCATTACGATCTTTCGCAATCGCGAAACGCTCGATGTAGATGACGCGAATATTTTGAAATTGTAAAACGGTCTTTGCCCTTCGGTCTTTGGGCTTTGAATTCTTCTGGTTGAAACTTGAGAGATAGACCAGCGAACAAAGACCAAAGTCCCAAGACCAAAGACCGCTTTTGAAATAGTGGAAAACAACCTCCTTAGTCTGATCATCTTTGCTCCGCTTGCCGGCGCGGCCCTTAATTGGTTCGTTGGCCGGCGGCTGCGAAATGAGAAACTCATCGGCCTCATCGCCTGTGGGTCGGTTGGCATTTCCGCTCTCGTCGCGTTTTATCTCGCGTTCAAACCTGATGGTGCGCTGTTATCCCACGAACCCGTCTTCGATCATCTCTGGACCTGGATCCAAGTGGGCAAGTTTCACGCAGACTTCGGCCTGGCAATGGATCGACTAAGCGGAACCTATGCTCTCTTTATCACTTTCGTTGGTTTCCTGATTCACGTTTTCGCGGTCGGCTACATGCATGAGGACAGCGGCTTCTATCGCTTCTTTGCCTACCTCAACCTCTTCATGTTTTCGATGTTGACTCTCGTTCTTGCCGACAATTTTCTGCTGATGTTTGTCGGCTGGGAGGGCGTCGGTCTTTGCTCTTACCTGCTGATTGGTTTTTACACGGATCGTCATGAAGCAGGCGACGCGGCGAAGAAAGCTTTCATAACCAACCGCGTCGGCGATTGGGGTTTCGTGATGGGGGTCATGCTGCTGTTCTTCATCACCTCAGCGCAGGGCAATCCGTCGATCAGTTTTTTCAGTCATCCCGGAATTGCCAGCGCGTTCGACGTCATCAAGTCAATGCCCGTCGAAGCTTTCGGATGGGGGACGCTTCTCGCCGGCGGCCTCACTTCGGTGGCGCTACTTCTCTTCATCGGCGCAGCGGGTAAGAGCGCGCAGATTCCTCTTTACGTTTGGCTGCCCGACGCCATGGCCGGCCCGACTCCCGTTTCCGCCTTGATTCACGCGGCGACAATGGTAACTGCCGGCGTCTACATGATTGTGCGCTGTTCGGCAATCTATGTTCATGCCCCAACGGCGATGTTTATAGTGGCCGTCATTGGCGCTGCCACCGCACTCTTCGCTGCGACCATCGGCCTGGCCCAGAACGACATCAAGAAAGTACTTGCCTATTCGACCATTTCACAACTGGGTTACATGTTTCTGGCCTGCGGCGTGGGCGCTTTCACTGCGGCGATCTTTCACGTCATTACCCACGCCTTCTTCAAAGCGCTCCTTTTCCTCGGCTCTGGTTCGGTAATTCACGGCATGCATCACGAGCAGGACATGCGCCGCATGGGTGGACTTAAGAAATACATGCCCATCACCTTTTGGACCATGTTCGCGGGCTGGTTGGCCATTTCCGGCATACCGATCTTCGCCGGCTTCTTCTCGAAGGACGAGATTCTTTGGAAGACCTGGAGCGCGGGAAGCTTTGCCCTGCCGAGTCCGATGTGGAGTAAAGCGCTTTGGTTTGTGGCGGCACTGACGGCGTTGCTCACCGCTGTTTATATGTCGCGAATGATGGTCATGACCTTTTGGGGAAGCGAACGCTTTCGTGGACCTCACACCGAAGCGGAACACCAGCACGACAACGCGCATCACGAGGGTCACGTACACGAACCGCACGAGTCTCCGTGGTCGATGACGGTGCCGTTGATTGTATTGGCGATACTGTCGACCGTCGGCGGCTTCATTGGCGTCCCCTATGCCCTGAGTTCAATGATTGGCGGTCATCCGGAAAACTACATCGAACAAGTCCTGCATCCCGTTGTAGCTGAAGCACCCGCAGGCCACGGTGCAACTGAAGCTGGATCTGAACCGACGTTTCTCTCGCCGCCGCCGCCACCGCACGACGGTGCACCGGCCTTTGGTCCGCTCGACGAGCACGGCGAGTTGACCGCATTCAACACGCTTGAGGAGCTTCGCCTTGAACGCCTGCTGGCGTTGTTGTCGATCCTAATCGCTTTTCTGGGACTCGCAATCGGCGTGTTGATCTTTAGGAAGCGCCCCCTGCTCCAGCTGCCGCGCCTACTCGAAAACAAATACTACGTCGACGAACTTTACGACGCGGCAATCATCAATCCAATCAAGGTTGGTTCGCGCGAAGGACTTTGGAAACTATTCGATGTCGGCGTCATCGACGGCTTCCTGCACTCGCTGGGCGACGCGGTGAAGGAAACCGGCAAAGCCGTTCGTCACATGCAGGCGGGCTTTGTGCGCGGTTACGCCGCCATAATCCTGCTGGGCGCGCTGGCCATCGTCGCCGCCTTTGCCTATTACGGTCTTCAGGCGTTGCGCCCGTAGGTGATAAGAAACTTGATTCCATGCAGCAGCACTTACTAACAATCCTAATCCTGCTTCCGCTCGCCGGCGCGCTGGCAACGGTCGGCTACAGCCTGCTGCCCAGCAAGCGCGAGACAACCTACAAGTGGATTGCGCTTGGCTTCAGCCTGGTTGAATTTGTGCTGTCGCTATTTCTAATCGGTGGTGTCGGGGTTGGCACAAAGGAGTTTCACTTCGTTGAAGATGTGCTGTGGATTGGTTCGATCGGCGCTCACTACCACATCGGTGTCGATGGCATCAGTCTCTGGTTGGTACTGCTGACCACGCTGCTGATGCCTATCGCTATTCTTTCGAGTTGGACGGCAATTCAGAAGCGCCAGTTGTCGTACTACATGTTTCTGTTGCTGCTATCGAGCGCTATGATCGGCGTTTTCATTTCGCTGGACCTGTTGCTTTTCTACCTGTTCTTCGAAGCGTCGCTGGTGCCAATGTTCTTCCTGATTGGAATTTGGGGTGGCGAACGCCGAATTTATGCGGCCGTAAAGTTCTTCATCTATACCGCCGTTGGCAGCCTGCTGATGCTGGTTGCCATCATCGCGCTCTATTACATGTTTGGGACTTTTGACTACGTGACGATCCTGGCGGCGATGAGCACTGGCAAACTTCTCGGCGAGCGCGCGGAGTTCTGGATCTTCCTGGCTTTTGCCTTTGCGTTCTGTATCAAGGTGCCGCTCTTTCCGCTGCATACCTGGTTGCCCGATGCGCATACTGAAGCGCCAACAGCTGGATCGGTAATCCTCGCCGGCGTGCTCTTGAAGATGGGGACCTATGGGCTCTTGCGTTTCAACCTGGGCCTTTTTCCGGACATGGCGCGAAAGTTTGCTCCGGTGATGATTACGCTGGCGGTGATCGGGATTATCTATGGTGCGTTGGTCGCGATGGTCCAGCCCGATGTGAAACGGTTGGTCGCCTATTCGTCGGTCAGTCACATGGGGTTTGTTGTGCTCGGGCTTTTCTCGTTCACAGAGCTGGGTCTGCAGGGCGCGCTCTATCAGATGCTCAATCACGGCGTCTCCACTGGCGCGCTTTTTCTTTTCGTAGGATTTGTTTACGAACGCAGGCACACGCGCCAGATTAGCGATTTCGGTGGACTCTCTACGCCCATGCCCTGGTTCTCTACGCTGTTTGTATTTGCATCGCTCTCATCGATCGGCTTGCCGTTTCTCAACGGCTTCGTCGGTGAATTTCTGATCCTGATTGGCACCTGGACGTCTAACGCAGTTAGCGGCGGTCCCTGGATGTGGATCGCGACGATGTTCGCCGGCACCGGCGTGATTTGGGCGGCCGTTTACATGCTTTGGATGTTGCAGCGCGTAGTGTTTGGCAAAGTTACAAATCCAGCGAACGCCGCATTGCACGACCTTAACGCTCGAGAGCTGGGGCTATTAATCCCGCTGCTGCTGCTCATGGTTTTCATGGGCGTCTATCCGCGCGTATTTCTCGATCGATCTCAGGCGAGCGTTGCGGCAGTCAGAGCACGACTCGCTACACCTCGAGCTGGAGGCTCGTATTCCGCGGAAGTGCCGGCCAGTAAGGGCCAGTTAGAAAATCGGTGAACCCAGGAATGAACTTGCTTGCATTTCAACTTGCGCTACCGGACGTCAACCTCTGGCTGATTTTGCCGGAGTTGATCATCTGTATCGCCGGCGTCGCAATCATGTTGGTCGATGCGTTCGCCAAACCTACGCAACGGTGGATTACCGGCGGCATTTCTCTCGCGGGCTTAATTGCCGCGGCGGGGAGTTCCAGTTGGCTGTGGCTGTCATGGCGGGGCGCGACTCAAGCCTTCAACGGCATGATCGTGCTTGACCAGCTCCGGCTCGGTTTCACCTTTGTCTTCCTGGTTGTTTCCGGACTCACAATTCTCGTTTCTATGGTTTGGGTTGAGAATGAACGGCTTCCCGCCGGCGAGTTTCATTCACTGCTGATGTTCGCAACCGCCGGCATGATGTTTATGGCATCGGCTGGCGACCTGGTAATGGTTTTCCTCGGACTGGAAATACTTTCCATCGCGACTTACGTGATGTGCGGCTTTCGCCGGACCGATGTCCGCTCAAACGAGTCGTCCATGAAGTATTTCATCCTTGGCTCGTTTTCGTCCGCGTTCCTGCTGTACGGTATCGCCCTTACCTACGGCGCGACCTCAACTGCTGCTGGATTGCCAGGCACAACTAACATCGCAGAGATCGCCAGACGACTACCGGAAGCGCAGTATCCGATGCTGTTATTCGCCGGAGCAGCAATGATGCTGGTTGGTTTTGGCTTCAAGATTGCCACGGCGCCTTTCCATGTTTGGACACCAGACGTCTACGAGGGCGCGCCGACTCCGGTCACGGCATTCATGGCGGCTGGCCCGAAGGCCGCCGGCTTTGCTTCTTTCATGCGCGTGTTCCTGATCGCGTTTCCGTTTGTAGTTGCAACCGCCAACCAGGGCGTTGCCGGCCAAATCCATCAAGCCTGGCTGCAAGCTCTATTGGTTTTGGCGATCATCACCATGACGGTTGGCAATGTAGTCGCAATTGCGCAGAACAACGTCAAACGCATGCTGGCCTACTCGTCCATCGCCCACGCCGGTTACGCCTTGGTTGGGTTCGTTGCCGCAGGTAAGGCGCCCGATCTCGAACATCGCAACGCCGCCATCGCTGCGGTGATTTTTTATCTACTGACTTACGCGGTTATGAACCTCGGCGCTTTTGCGGTAGTGCAACTTATCGCGCGCGGTGGCGATCGTCGAACGGAAGTCGAGGACTACAACGGCATCGGTTTTAAGTCGCCCTGGCTCGCGTTCTGTTTGTCCTTATTTCTGCTGAGCCTGCTTGGCATGCCGCTAACCGCCGGCTTCATCGGCAAGGTGATGGTTTTTCGCGCCGCGTTGGATCAAGGTTATTTCGTCCTCGTGATTGTTGGGGTGCTGAATACAGCAATCTCCGCCTACTACTACCTGCGGCTAATCATTGTCATGTTTTTCCGCGAGCGAACGACGGCCTGGAGCGGACCGCCGGTACCCGCAAGCATTCGCGTGGCGTTGGCCCTCACGGTTCTTGGTGTCTTGTATCTGGGCTTGTTTCCCGGCCGCGTTATCAATGCACTGCAGACAAAGCCGATTGTCTCGGTTTCAATAAAATAGCTCGTTTCAAAGTTGCCCGCAGTTTGCTGGACCTCCCAGCCCCTTTCGATTTCTTATGACCGCTGAAGACTACGTGACGAAGGTGAAGGCCGAACTGGGAGACACCTGGCTGCCGCACATCTACAGCCGGCGGATTCGCAGTAAACGCACGCGTGCATACCACTTTGAGCAGCTAGCTAACAGAAACCGCGTAGAGATCCAACATACTCTATTGGGAGTTGAATTGAAGACAGGTCGCAGGCGTTTGCTTTGTCCCGATCTGGCGACAGCGCGATACCTTTCGATCTTTGCGCGGGCCGGTTGCGAAGATGTCGCTGTGCCATATGACATTACGACCATCTCTCAGTTGGCAGACGAACTTGAATCTTCGTGGTATCGCATGTTGCTCCTCGTCGATCATCATGCGGCCGACAAATCAGAAGGCTTTAGAACCAGAATCGGTCGGCTGTTGGTGGACAAAATGAGGGCAGAAGTTTCTGAGCTTGGTGCCGGGAGTTCGGTGCCGGAGTTCAAACAGACCACGAAACAACGCGCGTGATGTTCGCCGTGTAGCGCAAACTGTTAGTTTGCGGATTAGCTTTGAGATCGCGGAGCAGTTCTATAGTCTACCGTCGCGCAAACTGACAGTTTGCGTTACAAATACTAAACTTTTGGCTTGCGTTAGAACTGAGTTCGACGTTTAATGGTGCGCAGCATGATTGAAGACCCGCGGGAATTCCCAAACGAAGAGCCACCACCGGCTGAAGCCGTCACTGCCCTTCCGTTTCCCTATAATCAACAAACCTTCTGTCGCTACGAACCTATCGAAAAACAGATCGATAAGGTGCGGGTGCTGGTCGTTGATTCTTTGTTGCGTGACGAGGACGATCTGTCGGACGTGGCTCGCGAGGAATGGGGCGCTGATGCAGCTGTCGAAATAAGGCGGGAGCGGCGCATTGCCACAATGGCGATGGAAAACATTGTCAGCAACGTGGAGCGTCTAGTCAAAAATCCGAGCACTCATGTCACACCGCTGGCGTCGATTGGATTGTCAGCCCGCACCTTCAAGCCTGACGCAATTGTCCTGAGCGGCACGCTCCGCGATTTCGACTATTACAATCCTGCCGTAATCGAAACATTCGCTGAGTTTATTCGCGCAAATAAGATTCCGGTGCTCGCAATCTGCGGCGGACATCAGCTGGTTGGTCTCAGCTATGGCGCCCGGGTGATGACTCTCGACCATCTTGAGCAGCACGAGCAACGCCACAATCGACCGCTGGAATACCAATATCGGTTTATTCGGATTACAGAACCGGCCGATCCAATTTTCCGCGGGATTAGCAACCCATCATCAGGACTCTGGCAGGATTACACGAAAGATGCGCGGGTCCTGCGCGTGTGGCAAAACCACGGCTTGCAGCTAGACCGCGTGCCCGACGGCTTTAAACTGCTCGCGACCTCCTATCTTTGCCGCAATCAAATGATGGTCAAACGCGACGATGGACAGCTCATTTACACCGTGCAGTTTCATCTCGAAAAATCTTTCGAGGATTGGAACAAGAGCCGCACTCGCTGGGAACACCAAAACGAATCACGCGACGGCCGCATCCTTTTTGAAAACTTTCTACAACTCGCGCTCGCTCATTCCTGATTACTGTTAAGCGCTACCCGAACCAGCCGTCGCGAGCGGACTCGTTCCTTATTCCGATGACAGGCGCCGCAGTTAACTCGCTCAACTCGAAGTATCTCCTGCTGGCAGTCCTGCTCCTGTCCTCCGTTGCTTCGTGCGCAAAGCCCGCCGCTGGTCCGAATGCCCCTGGTCGCCCAAATAAAACGACGAACGTATTCGATGAATATTTGAAATCGGATCTCCCGCCTGCTGACGGATTCGACTTTCCTTTTGGCGATGGCAATGGCGGCGGCTCCTACTCCGACAAGGCGACCGGTAAGCGCTATGACGGCTGGTACATTGCTACGCATTTCGCCGAGAACTATTCGCTGGGCATACACACCGGGGAGGATTGGAATGGCAGCGGTGGCGGAAACACTGACCTCGGCCAGGATGTGTTCGCAGTTGCTAACGGCAGAGTTGTCTTTGCGGAAAACTGCGGGCGCTTGTGGGGAAACGTGATCGTTATCGAACACGTGTTCTACGAGAACCAGGAAAAGAAGAAGATCCGTTCGCTCTACGCGCACCTGCACGAAATTAAAGTGAGTCAAGGCAAGAGTGTTCGCCGGCGACAGTTAATCGCGACGGTTGGCCAGGACCCTGAAAAGCTTTTTCAGGCGCACCTGCATCTTGAATTCCGTTGGGATGAGAGTCTCGCGCCCACTTATTGGCCGAGCTCCAACAACAAGGACGTTAGTTGGGTCAAGGAGCACTATGCGCAGCCGACGTCGTTCATTCAGGCCCACCGAAAAATATCGATTCCGCAGAATGAGCCGGTGCTGGTGATCGTAGATCAACCAAACTACAAGGCGCGACTTTACCAGAAGGGCTCCCTGCTCAGAGAATACGACGTCAGCTTCGGCCAGAGTTCCGGTCCCAAGCAGTTGCAAGGCGACAACAAAACACCGGTCGGCATGTATTTTGTAATCCAGAAGCACAAAGGGACCTTCGATGGACCTTATGGCGAATACTACGGCGGCTACTGGATCAAGATTAACTATCCAAATACTTTCGATGCTATGCGAGCAAGCCGTCAGGGTTTAATTAGCGCCGCGCAGGCGGCGAGTATTGCGAAAAGCTGGCAGGAGCGCGCTCCAACTCTCCAGAACACCGCGCTTGGCGGTGGAATTGGTTTCCATGGCTGGATTCGAGAATGGAAGAATGACGGGCCGCGACATCTTTCCTGGGGCTGCGTAGTAATGCACTTGTCGGAGGTCGGCAAATTCTTCGATCAGGTGCCCGAAGGTACAATGGTTGTGATCTTCTAGAACACCGTTTACTTACCCGATATTCAATGCACTCCACCAAGTATCCAAAACCCATAAGGAGGCTTGTCATGCGTTACCTGTTTTCGCTGAAC
The DNA here is from genome assembly GCA_036009765.1 of Pyrinomonadaceae bacterium. Taxonomy (GTDB): domain Bacteria; phylum Acidobacteriota; class Blastocatellia; order Pyrinomonadales; family Pyrinomonadaceae; genus PSRF01. The sequence goes on from DASYLB010000046.1 coordinate 128,962, forward strand.
TCCGCTTCAGCCCGTCCGCGGTCCACCTCCGTTGCTGCTTTTTTAATCCGCTTCCTCCTGGCTTCGTTGTGCCTGAGCCTCGTTGCCATCGCTGCCGCGCAGGCTAATACCATCACAGTCAACGGAACCGGCGACACCCGCGCGAATGATGGTGTTTGCACCATCCGCGAGGCAGTCATCAACGCCAACAACAACGCCGCCACCTGGGCCGACTGCGCTGCGGGATTCGGCGCCGATGTTATCAAGTTGCCGGTGGGAACGATTATTATCAGCATTCCGAACACCCCGTCTGCCTACTCCGTGGATGATCTCAACGTCAGGGGTGATCTCGACCTCACCAGTTCGCTTACGATTGACGGCAATCCTGGCGGTACAACGATCAACGGCGGCGCCTTAGATCGCATCTTCGATATCAACCCGGATACAGACGGGGACTTCTCTTCCCCAACCCCAACTATCACCGTCGCCATCAACAATCTGACTGTGACTAACGGCCGGCAGAATGATGTCGGCGCCATCAAGGTACAAGCACGCGCCACCGTAAGTATTACCAACTGCACGATTTCAAGCAGCACTTCCGCGGAGAATGATGCGGGCGCGATCGGAGTCCTTACCGGTGGTTCATTGACTATGAGGAACTCGACCGTGAGCGGTAATTCTTCGCGCTGGTTGGCGGGAGCGATCAAGACCGAAGGGGCATTAACGCTCCTCAGTTGCACCGTCACCAACAATTCTACTTTTGGCGGCACGCCGAACCGCGGCCAGGCGATCGGTAGTTATTCCGGAACACCAACGGTACTACGCAACACGATCGTCGCTGCAAACGTCGCTGGCAGACCAGACATCGAAGGAACGTTTGAAAGCCAGGGCTACAACGTTATCGGCAAGATTACCGACGGTATGAATACAATTGCCACCATCACTCCTAACCCGGGCACGGCCGATCAGATTGGGGTCACGCCGGCCCAGGTGCATCTCGGCCCGCTCGCTGCCAACGGCGGTCCTACCCGAACCCATACGTTGTTGGCGCCCAGCATCGCAATCGACAAAGGCAGAAGCTTCGGGATGTCGAACGATCAGCGTGGTGCGACACGACCGTGTGATGATCCAGGAATCAGCAATGCAATCAGTGGAGATGGCGCGGACGTCGGCGCGGTAGAGGTAAGTTGCGCGCCGCCACCGGATGAGTGTTGCTGCCGGCGCGTGCGCGGCAAACTCATCGGCTCCTGCTGTCCAACCATCCGGTTGCCGCTCGGTCAGCGGCAATGATCCCGGAAACACTCACAGAAGTTACCGTTGCCAAAGCTGCAAGGCTGCTGGCGAGCCGTGACCAGCAGTTGGCCAGCATCTTCAAAGGCCTGGGGCCGCCGCCTCTCTGGGCGCGTAGTCCCGGCTTTTCCACGCTCGTCAAGATTATTCTGGAACAACAAGTCTCGTTGGCCTCGGCCGCCTCGTTGTTTGCGCGGCTGAAACGGAACACAAGACCATTCGGGCCCGCACGTGTTCTCGAATTAGGAGAGCTGCACTTGAAATCGTGCGGTCTTACGCGACAGAAGACGGCTTATTGTCTGCACCTCGCAGAGTCGTTGAGCAGCAAGCGATTGCGACTGTCCCGACTGCCACAAATGAGTGATGCGGAGGTGAGGGCCGCCCTCATGGAGATCAAGGGCCTGGGTTCGTGGAGTGCAGATGTTTACCTGCTGATGGTCCTCCGGCGGCCGGATATTTTCCCGGCAACTGATTTGGCCCTGGTGACCGCAGTTACCGAAGTCAAACAGCTCGCGCAGCGACCCAACACTGCTGAACTGTTGGAACTCGCGGAGGCGTGGCGACCTTATCGTTCAGTGGCCGCCAGAATGTTGTGGCAATACTATCTTGCGAAACGGGCTGACAAGAAGGCGAAGCAAATGTAGGCTGCCTACTTGGAAATCGTTGAGCTGGTTGTCATCGGGGCTGGCACCGTGAAGTCAGTGGTCACTGGCACATTCTCCATCGTTAGTTCAATGAGGCGATCGACCACTTTCTTCAAATCCTTCGTCTCTTCGAACACGCGGAGCTGTTCTTCTGCCGAAGTGCGGCGCTCGAGAATGGTATGGATGTGCTCGATTTCCTTGCGGGAATCCAACTCGTCGACGACGTCGTCAACGAAGTCCAACAATTCAAGAATGAGATCGCGTGTCGGCACCTCTTTCTGCTTGCCGAAGTCGATCATCTTTCCGTCGATTCCCCAACGCACCGCCCGCCATTTGTTTTCCTGAATCAACATGCGACGGTAGAGCCGAAATCCCAGGTTCTTCTCAATCAACTTCGTCAGCTTGGCGACGATCGCCTGGAACAGCGCGGCGATGGCGACAGTATCGTCCACCCGCGTCGGGATATCGCAGATGCGAAACTCGAGCGTCGGGAAAATTGGATGCGGCCGCAGATCCCACCAGATCTTCTTGCCATCGTTAATGCAACCGGTCTTCACGAGCAGATCGACATAACGCTGGAAACTGCTATAAGAATCGAAGTGATCCGGAATGTCTGTACGCGGAAATTGTTTGAAGACTTCTGAGCGATACGATTTGAGCCCGGTGTTGTGTCCCATCCAGAATGGCGATGAAGTTGTCAGCGCCAGCACGTGCGGCAGAAAGTAGCGCGCGGCATTCATGATGTGAACCCGCCGATCTAAATCCGCAACGCCCACGTGGACGTGCAACCCAAAAATCAACAGCGAGCGCGCCACGTTTTGTAGTTCCTGAACCAGCAGCGCGTATCTTTCGTCGTCGTAAATCTTCTGGTCTTCCCAATGTGAAAAAGGATGCGTCGAGGCGGCGACGATTGCCAGTCCCGTTTTTCCGGCGAGTCCCGAGATAATGCTGCGCAAGCGGGTGATGTCCGCGCGCGCCTCATGGATATTTTTGCAGATGCCGGTGCCAACTTCGATCATTGACTGAATCATCTCAGGCTTAATCTGCTCGCCGAGAAGCATCTTGCCTTCTTCGAGAAACTCAGACACATGCGAACGCAACTCACGCGTTTGAGGGTCGACAATTTGAAATTCTTCCTCAATGCCTAACGTGAATTGATCGAACATAACAGCGGGCTCCTATTCATCGAAAATTGCATTGTAAGCATTGCTGAATCATCCGCCAGTCTGGCGTCAGTTTCCCGAGCAACTCAAAACGCAGGTGCTTAATGGCGCTGACCGGCGAATGCACAGGACTATAGAGATCGAAGTGAACATACCACTTTTGCGGCGGGCCATTTTCATAAATGAAATGAAGTACTGCGTCAGAGCGGCCCCTTTCGTAAAAACCACCGCTGGTTCCTTTATGGTAAGCCATAAACCTGGTGAAGTCTTTCCGCCCCTTCAAAGTTGACATGATCACTGGCCAGGCCGAGAAAGCAATTCCAACCCCACCCTCACCGTAGACATTATCTATTTTGCGGATAACTTGCCAAAGACCTTTTTCCCTGAGTCGAGAGACTACGATCAGCAGCGCTTGCTGTTTATCCACCGGAAAATTGTCAAAGGCAGCTTCATCATTTACCGCACCCCAAAGCCTGAAAGCTTGCCGGCCAGGGCTTCCTGCGCAGTAGAAGGAAGATCCCGCCAAAGTCTGGCGCCTATTTTTTGCGGCTCGTTCATCCACGTCCCAACTCGCTTTCAATCAACGCGCGATTTTCTTCCGACAAACTTTGGAAGCGCAAACCGACGCCGCGTGCGGGGTTGCTGTAGACCACCTCCGCATTGGCTATCATTTGCTTGCCATCGCCAAGCGGAATGCGAACGAGCAGGACGGCGCCCTCAGGTAACGCCGCCTGTGTGTTCATGTAGAAGCCGCCCACACTGATGTCCTTAGTGCTGGCTATGCCGGTCACATCTTTTCCGTCAAAGAACACGTCCACGATCAAGCGCGCGCGGTCATAGCGGCGCCGGTCATCAGGTCCGTCCAGGCTCTCATCCAAGTCATCAACCACCGCAGAATCTCCCTGGTCTATCCGTTTTTACTGATGATGAACGTGGGAACCATCCCGCCGCCGGAGCTAACGTTGGCGAGCTCCGTTGAAGAAAGCCGGGTAAACGCGGAGCGAACCTTCCCATTGAACAACAACGGGTCGAGGTCGACAAGTTGTTCCGCGAATTCTATCTGCCCGTCAGCCGTTACCGCCGGAAAAACCTCGCGAGCGGTCGGCACACGCTCCTGAACAAGATAGTCGCCGTTTGCGAGCGCCTCCTCGAGGGCTGTGTCCCACGCACTCGGCTCGCTGTTCCAGCCTATTGTAATTCCATGACCACCATAATCATCGTTCGGTTTCAGCACCAGCTTGTCGCTGTTGGCCTTGATGTACTCGAGCAGGTCGACTTCCTTCCCAAAGTAGTCACTCTTCTCTTCGCGCACCAGCCTGGTCCACGGCACGTGTTTTCGAATCGCTTCCAGCTCATCGTTGGTAAATAAAGCGGCGCGGCGTTGATCGGTCAGAACGGCAAACAAAGCCTTTTTATGAATCAACTTCGATCTAAAACTATTGACCATGCAGATCGCTCCGGCCCGATAAGCATCCAGCAGCGCTGGATATTCGTCGATGATCGGTAGATATTCGTTGACCAGCAATCGCTTGTAGACTATATCAATTTGGAAGTCACCAGCCTGCAGGCGATTATCACTGAACTCGAGCTGCTGCGGAGTGCAAATGATTGTCGGATAACCGTGGCGCTCAAAGAACTCCTTGAACAGTTCAAACTCGCTTTGGGTTGGTCTATCGCCAAGATCGACAATCGCGATTTGTGGAACCGTATCGGGTTTGCGGCCGAGAAATTCTTCATACGAATCAAGCAACACATCGAGCATGTATTGACTTCCGTAAAGCGGCCGAGCCTTATAGGTCTCCCCGAATTTCTGCATCACCGGCAAACGCGCAAAGATCTCATAAGCAGCGTCAACATAGGCAATGCCCGCGGGACTCTCACCGTTTAGTTCAACAAAACTGTAGGCCGCTTCAGTCAGAAATGAGTCCAGGCGAGCGGTCGGAGAAACTGCCCGGTAGCCGGGGTCAATCTTGATTAGGTCACGTTCTATCTCAGTCACGCCCAGATCGTCGACGATTGACGGGTCTACAATCGCGGCGTCTTTTACCTTCTCAATCGCCGACCACACCGTCTCACACACGTTCACGACTCGGGAAAAATCCGTTTCAGTGACAAAGTGCGGACGGAGGTAGGGAGAAAGTCTGCGGCCGCCAAATATCAGCTTAGATTTTTCGAGGCCTTCGTCGAGCATGAGCCGAGACGACTCCGCGAGCTTATCGTCGTGAAGTAAATCGTGATAACGCGAAACTGCGTCATGCAACATAGGCGTAGGCAGTGATTCTTTGGTCGAGATAGAGAGTACGACAAATAATTAGCTTGCCGGACAATCGCTACTACTGGAGGGATTTAGAGTACCACAGCACCGCGGAGCGCGGCCACGTTGGAGCAGAGTAAGTAGCCACTGGTTCGATTCGTAACGCAAACTGTCAGTTTGCGTCCGCGCTTTCGGTGTCACTCATTCATCGCAAACTAACAGTTTGGTTACAGATTAAGGGACCGGGACAAAGTAAATGGGCGGCAGCTCTTGCTACCGCCCCCAAATACGAACGTTGGCAGGCCGCAATTATTGCTTGTGCGGCTTGTCACGTTTATCCGGTTTCTCAGGTATATCCGGCGGCTGGTCTTCATCGTCCTCATCCATTGAATACTGGAAAGTAAGACTGATCCGCTCCTTGTCTCGCACGATGGTGCAGTTTGAGGGAACACCTGGTGTAACTGGGAACATTCCTATCGTCGTGCCCGAATAAATCGGTTGGCCATCGACCGATTCGATCACGTCACCCGGCCGCAAGCCGGCCTTGAAAGCGTCGGTTCCCGGGCGGACGGAAAGAACGAGCAAGCCGCCCGTCGAGCCAAGCCGGGATGCGACCCCCTTCTTGAGAGCGACCGCCTCGATGCCCTCGCCCAACAACGAACCCCGTCCGAAATTGCTGAAGCTTCGCGTTATCTGTCTTTCCACATGGCGTAGACCAAAGAACGGATCGGGAGACTCGCTAAGCTTGATCTCCATCGCTTCCGAGGCTTCTTTTTCGGGACGGGCAACTGTGAACTTTACCGGATTCTCCGGTGTCGCTTCGTCCAGCAGATAAGTAAACTCCTGAGCGGTACGAATGAAGTCGTCGTTAACTGTCAGAATTACGTCGCCGCGTTTTAGTTTAGCCTTCGCTGCCGGACTTCCCGGAGCCACCCAGGTCAGCATTATTCCCTGGCGCTTCTCGGCCAGTGCGCGCGCCCGATCAACCTGCCAACCATTGTTGAGAATTCGTTCGAGCGAAGTTGCGCCGATTGGTTCACCACTAATACCGAGCCAGGGCCGCGGCACACTCGCCTGCCGTGCAGTCACCCGCTTTGCTGCCATTCGAACCAGACTCATCGGAACGACGGTCGCGTCGCCGCCTTCAACGCGAACCACTATGCCCAGCGTCTCGTTCTTGTCATTGATAGCGATGCCGCCGATGTTTGCCGGCGAAAACTTCGCTGACCTTACTCGCACTCGTGCGATTCCACCTGAGGGCGAGCGCAGCACGTTAACGACGGTGGCTTCCGTTTCCCCGATGCGGATGTACATCGGGGTCCGCGCCCCGACTTCAGAACCCGGGGCTGGCTGCGGTCCTATCACGCGAAGTTTTTGTCCTACGGCTATAGCTTCTTCCTTGTCGCTATCGGTCACGGGCAAGCTGCCGTTTGGCAACGTAATCAATGACAACCCGGTGAGACCATCAAGTCCAATGTACTGACCTGAGATACGTTTGCCGTCGCGCGTGATGATGCGAATGTCGGCGGGTGCAAAAAGACTTCCCTGGATTTTGATCGAGGGCATGCCAGTAATCGTGACGGTCGAAACTCGCGGCAGCGCGGCTACGGCTGGGCCCGGCCCGGGCGTGCCGGGCGCAGGCGCGACGGCGGGCGTTCCGGACCTGGGAGGTACGGGCGCTCGCGGCGCAAAAAAAGGCGGCGGCGGTGGCATTTCCGCTTCAGCTTCTGGAAGCCACGCGGCGATAGTTTGTCCGTCGTCGAGGGCAAGTCCGGCAATGACAGTAGTGTGGACCTCCGCAGCGAGCGTGAACCCTTCATCAAGGTTCGCTAGAATCTCAGCCTGTTCTTTATTAATCAACAAACGAATGGCTTTCAGGCCATTGAGACGATGAAGAATCGTCACCACCTGCGGCGCCGTCAACTTGTTCTCCACGATCACACGATTAGCCGCAGTTGCTGAAGTCGTGATTGTAGTCGTCCGGCGCGGCGCCGGCGAAGCCGTAGGGGTTTGGGCGGCACTCGTAACGCAGAATGCGCCAACCACCAATACTGCGGGCAATACCAACGCGCCAAAGTCAGTTTTCGTTGATGTTCTCATTGCGTATTAAGTCTTCCTTGATGACCTCAACCAATTGCTAACTACCACGAATCTCTAGACGATGCCAGTAAGGGAGACGAGCTCTGCGATAACGTTTTTTGTGATCCGAAACTAACCGAGGGCAACGAGATGGTTCGCTTAGCGCCACGCCGATTATCCACCGACACCTTCAGCGATTGGTTCGAGGTGTTAATCGGGAAAGCGTCGTCAGGAGTAAGTGATTGTGCAACACTCAGAGCTTCGTCATATGTGCCAACCCGGTTTCGGCGCGTCGCAACTTCCCTGCTCGCGCCATCTTTCTGTAAACGCTTCGATGTAGGCAGACTCGCTGCAGCTGGTGACAACTGATCCTTTTTTGCGGCAGCCACGTTATTAAAGCCGGCCGTCACGTCGCCAGCAGGCGGAGCGCTCGCAGGTTTCTGCGGACCTTCCGTTCCATTTGCGAGCCGGTTGGCCGGTTGGCTGCGAAAGCTGATGAATATGAACGCCGCGCCAATCAACAAGAGCATTGCTGCAACGGCCGCGGAACGAAGACCAAACGACAAGCCTCCCAGCATCAGCGAGCCACTCACGCCACGCTTCTCGGCGGCAAGACGAGCGCGCAAACGATAATCAAAGTCTTTAGGCGCCTCCACGGTGCCCAGGCTCGAAACTATCGCCTGCAGATTGGTTTGCTGTCGGGAAAGCGTTTCACACGCAGGGCATGTATCAAGATGCGCAATCGTAGCCTTGCTCAGAAAACGAGCCGAGCCCGCAGCTTCGATTTCGCGTCTAATGTTTCGGCAGTTCATATTTCTCATGGTCTTCCTCAGAGATAGGCTGTCATCTTCTCCCGCAAAAACCCTCGCGCCCGGCTGATGCGAGACTTGATCGTCCCTTCGCTCGTTTCGAGGATGCGCGAAATGTCCTCGTAACTCTTCCCCTCAACATCCCGAAGAATTAACGGTGCTCGGTACTTCTCCGGCAACGTCGCAATGGCTCGCTGTACTGCGGTGCGGCGTTCAGCATCTACCATTTCCCTATCCGGCAACGGTTTCAAATCCGGCGGATTAAATTCCTGCGGTTCGCCGCCGTCTCGTGATTGAAAGAACCCTGTCAGCGAGACCAACTTGCGCCGCTTCCGCTTCCGCAACTCGCTAATCGCAAGATTTGTCGCAATGCGGTAGATATAAGTCGAAAACGCGTAGGTCGTCTGGTAACGTTCGGCTGCACGATAGACTCTCACAAAGGTTTCCTGCGCCAGGTCGACTGCTCCGTCGTAATCATTCGTCATCCGATAGATGTAGTTCGTAATCGGATTACGATACCTACCGACTAATTCCGCAAACGCATCCCCGTCCCCGGTACGGGTAGCCTCGAGCAGAGCGTGGTCAGACGTCGGATCCGCGACCACCTCGCGCCGCACCGCTGCGGAGAAATTGATATCAATCGTAGTTAGTGTATCCATCAGGGCAGGTAGGCTCTCACACCGCTGACGACTTCCTTGTTACGTTTCGCTCCGCAATGCAGCGACTTAGACGATACGGGCGCCGGTGACCAGTTAGAACCGCATTATACCCAAAGACCATGGCCGCCCGCAGTTTATACACGCTCGGGCTGGGAACAGGTTCCGAAAGAGTGGCGAAAAGCGTAAACGAGGATTGATTGCGACAAAAGGGGAGGAGAGTGCAAGTTATGCGCTCTTGAAAACTCAAGGAAGCGCGCAAAACCTCTATAAAACAGGCAGAACTGCGGATCCATCCGCTTACGGGGAAACTAGGCTTCGCTCTTGAATAGCCCATCGTCAAGCTTCACGCCGTATGTCACGTTTAGGACCCGCGTCTCCTGTACCTGCTTTCCCTCTTCCAGCAGGAGCGTACGGTAGTAAACGAGCGTGCCCTGGGCGTAGCGGTAATCCAAAAATTTACGGGAGTATTTCAGCGGAGTTGAGCCTCCGGGCGCTGACTCTTCGTATTCCAGCCAAAGCACGTGAAGGGTTTTGACGCTGATGTAATAACGGGTTGACTGTTTATCTTTGTCGATCACGTCCAGCACGTAAAGATCGAGTCCCTTTTGTTTGTCCTTGCCAATCAGATTCAGCGTCGAGCCGTTTTCCTTATAACGCAGCAGGTTATCCAGGCTGTGGTGATGTTGCGCGAGGAAGGTGTCGGCTGCATCCTGTCGCGGAGTAAACGACGATCCGTTAATGATTCCAAACAATTGCCCGCTGGAGTAGATCAACGAGTACTCGAGCGTTGGCATCTTTTGATCGAGCCGAATCTTGTCTTTATCCATGCTTTCGCCGCGAATGAAGCGCCGCTCATAGGAAGATTCTTCAGTCTTCCCCACGTCACAAGTGGGCTTACAAATCCGCCCTCGCTCAATGCCGTTGTGGCGGATTTTCGCCAATAGCTGACCGCCGTAAAGGAAGACTGTGGAATCAGCCACCTGCTGGGCCGTAAAAACTTGAGACTTCGGATCTACCTTCGCCACTGGCGCCGGATTCTGAGGAGCGGCAGTTGGATTCGGACGAGTGGCGGCTGGAGTCACAGCTGGAGCCGGCTGTTGAGCTATCGCTTGGTTGCGGTGACTGGTAGTCGCGAAGCTTACGAGAAACGCAAAGATAACTATCGAAGTGATAAGTGAGCGGCGCAAGAAGTATTTCTCCTGTCGAAATTAACGCAGATTAATAGTCGCGAAACGGGGAAAGTGGTTGTCCGAGCGTGCGAATTGTAGCACAGCAAGGCTCAAAGCCTTTGTTAACAACTAGATTGATGCGTATTTCACGGCACACAGATGCCCGGACCGAGCTCGCTCGATCGGTGGGATAGACCGAGCGCTCAACCGTCGAAGACAAAACTGTTTCCCTACTGCGTTGTCGTTGCTTTGGTCGACGATGAAAAGGCGCAGCCTTTCTTGATTTATTTCAACGATTCGGGCGTAGGCCGCCGCGCAGGTAAAAGCGGCGACAGGTCGCCGCACTGCAAGGAGAGGCTTGTTTTCGAATGTAACGGGAACAAACGAAGTTGCCAAATTGACATCGATTCCGGTTAAATCGTAGTCTCCTTAGTTTTCAAAGACACCGTCAGGTCAAACCAAGCAAGCATCAGGACGCACTGCGGCAGAGCAAGAGTCAAGAATATTGCAGAGAAGGACAGGTGAGTTATGAAGAAGGTAGGCATTTTAGTCGGGCGCGAGAAAACTTTCCCCGATGCTCTTATCAGAAACATCAATGAACGCGGACAAGGTGAAGTCACCGCCGAGTTCCTCAAGCTTGGTGGCATCAGACACGATGCCCCGCCCAGCTACGATGTAGTTATCGATCGCATTTCCCATGAAGTTCCCTTTTACCGCGCCACCTTGAAGCGTATGGCGCTCGAAGGAACCGTGGTCATCAACAATCCGTTTTGGTGGTCGGCGGACGACAAGTTTTTTAACTACTCACTCGCGCGCAAGCTTGGAGTCGCCGTACCCAAAACCGTGTTACTACCTCAGAAGGATTACATGTCGGGCATAGTCAGCGAGAGCCTGCGCAATCTCGAGTTTCCGCTCGACTGGCAGGATATAGTTGACTACGTCGGCTTTCCTTCCTTTCTGAAACCTTTCGACGGCGGCGGCTGGAAAAACGTCTCAAAGGTCAATTCGCTCGAAGAGTTGTGGAAGGAATACGATCAAACCGGCACCTTGTGCATGACCCTTCAGGAGGGGATCGATTTCGACCAGTTTGTGCGTTGCTATTGCGTGGGCCAGGAAGAGGTCATGATTATGGCCTACGATCCGCGCAAGGCATACCTGTCGGGCGAGCAGTACATTCACGATCCGGACTACCTCGCGCCTGAATTGGCCGATCGCGTTCGCCGGGACGTCCGCACACTTTGCACCGCGCTCGGGTACGATCTCAACACCGTCGAGTTTGCGATTAAGGACGGCATTCCTTACGCGATAGACTTCATGAATCCGGCGCCTGATGCGGAGTTGGCATCTGTCGGCGAGTTCTACCACAACTGGATTACTAACGCGGTCACCGACCTCGTTTTCAAGCGACTAAATGAGGCGCGCGAGACGCCGCGTTATCGTTGGGACGCATTGTTGAGTCCAGCTCCGGCGCAAACTTCCGCAGTCGCCTCAGCAGCTGAACAACAGTTCCGCACTGTTACGCCCACGACCAACAACGAGGCAAAAGCGGCAACGACCGGCGCCAAGTCATCGACGCGCAAGGAAGGAAAAGGTTCCTCACGTTCGAAGGCTTAGTGCTTCGCAGCATGGAAAAAGAAAGGGTAACGGGAATCGAGCCCGTTACCCTTTCTTTTTAGTGTCATGGGGTGGACAAGTACGAGGCGCTAAGTTGCCAGCCGCGGCTTTCGCCTTTTGGCAAGAAACTTAATTGCCACCAAACTCGAGATCCAGGCGATAAGCGACGACGAAGCGAGATACCAACATGGACCAGCGACATCCTCCTCGAAATATGGCACCAGCAGCGCAACCAGAATGCTGGCGTTTGTGACTCGCGCCGCCAGACGCCGCACCTTGAGTGAATGCTGCAACCAGTTTATTCGCCGCAACTCGGAAACAAGGTAGTCGTCATCGTCGTTTAGCCGCGCGTAGTAATCAGCCTCTCTCACCGCGTGTCCGGAAAGCGCCTTGTCGGCGGCAGCATGCGCGGCATCGCGATATTGATGAATCACATGGGCCAACTTGCCGTCCCGCAACGCAAGATTTGCAAGGCCAATGTGGGCGCGGAAATTCTGTGGTTGCAGTTCAATTGCCCGATGAAAACTGTGTTGCGCACGCAGCGTCTCACCCCATTCCAGAAAACTTTCACCCACCAGCGCCAGCAGCTCAGGCTCCTTTTCGGCCCGCATCGCTGAGAGTCTTAAAGCCGCACGCGCTCTGGATAGAAGCCTGGCATCGCTTAGACTGCTCGCCTGGGATCGGAGAAGTCTCGCGAATTGGAAAATTAGCCGTCCGTCCTTTGGAATTACAATCAGTGCTCGTCGAAAAGCTTCGCGCGCTTCATTCAAGCGGCCGGCGATTCTTAGTTTGTTCGCAACCTGGCCCAATAGCAGCGCGCGTTCGCCGTCGATAGTCGCTGCAGTTTCTGACAGGCGGTCAGTCTCGTTTGTTGGTTTCTGTTTCTTGCCACCAAGCTTAAAATCCAGCGTCGCTCCTTCGAGCACGTCCGCGGATGCAAGGTGCAGCGAGTGGACCTCGGTATTTAGGGGCTTGGGTTCGCAAAGGTAGTCACGCAATTCAATTGTGCGCAGATCAAGCTTGTCAGGGTGGATTAGCGGAAACAGTTGGCGAACCATGCCACGATAATTCTGACCGCCGGAGGAAAACGTAAACTCCAGACCTTTGCCCACAATCTGCGTCCGATAGCGGTATCGAACACGCCCACTGCGCCTCAGCGTCCTCACCGCCTGAGTGTCGACCTTCTCAAAATCGATAACGTTGAGTTCTTTCTTGCGGCCGGTGATATGCCGGATAAGAAAAGGTACCGGGCCCCGACGAACCAGGAACTCCCCGTCGAATTCGAGGCGATCAGTCAACGCCAAAATTGGAATTATTAACCAGGCAATAGCCACCGCGCTTAACGCCAGAACGTCCCTTTCGGAGCGCAGCAGGAGGGCCGAGCAGAATGTCAGCACGCTTGCCGCTGCCAAATACGAACCTGGTGAGACTCGCACTCTAGCCAACCGCAACGCTTTACGTGGTCGCTCACGCTCACGCGCAACTTCCGTCAGCGCTTTCAGAGTCTCGATTTGATCGGTGTCGTTCATCTATTTACTTTTCCGGCAACGGACAATCTACCGGCACCTCGAGGGAAAATGATCCTCTTCCGCCTCCTGGCACCTTGCCAGGTTCAGTGTAACGTAAGTCAGCAAACTGCACGAGAGTTTGTGTTGCACAATCTTCACCAACGACGCGCATGCCCGGGAACCGCGCAAAGCCGAGAAATATTTGCGCACGTTCATCGCGCTCGGCTTGCTCAACTGCTGTTGCTGCCAGCGCCGCAGGCTTTTCGAAACGAGCTACCGCTGCCGCAGGCGGTAGATCTCGCAACAGTGACAGGTCAAACTTGTACGTCGCTCGGTTAGTTTCAAACACGCAAAGCCATTCGATTGGATTTGCTAAAGTTGGCATGGCCGCAAGTTTCACAACCTGCTCGGAGTTGTTATGCGCAACAGCCAAGGCTTCAGTGTTCGCTTTTCGCAATGCCAGCGCATGGGCCGCGAAGAGTCCGGCGGAATAGATCATGACGGTCGCCAGCGCCGCGAGCGCAATCTTCCGGCCGGCACGCCTACCCAGCTCTCGACGATAAAGAGGAACAAGCGCAATCAGCACAACTATCCAAATCAATCTGAGGATATTAACGTTGCCAGCTCGAGCTTCGCTCGCTGACCTCACCAGGACAAGATAAGTCGGCACTAAGGCCAACACCAACCAGATGACTAAATGACCGCGCTTACTCGACGTCGCCAGAAATGCAGCCCCGCCAAGCACGATCCAAAAGATGGGGTCGATCACAAACGTAAAGTCACCATAGAACCATCTCGGATTCCAGGGAAGCAGAAATCGCATTCCGTAGTTGTTCGACCAATCCAGAATTGGATGAGTTGCGGTCGTCAGGATGGAAGCGAGGACCAGTCCTTCTAGCCGAACCTGCGGGTCGCGTTTTCGCAGTTGAGCAAGAACGCGATCGCCGAAATAAAAGACTAACGGCAAGGCGAGCGCCAATGCAGCTGAACCTACAATTGAATGCGTTATGCCGCGATGGTTTTGTAGAAATGCCCAGCGTCCTCTGAATATGAGAACGAGGATGTCGATGTCAGGAGCGTTGGCAGCGAGAACGCAGAGTGTTGTTGCTCCCGGTGAAAGCTTATCGAGTCCGGCTTTAGCGGCAGTCAGTCCTACTAATGAATGAGTAAGATTGTCCATCGACGAGCCGGCTGAGAGTTTTCAATCCTGGTGGTTCAGCAACAGCCCGGCTCGCAACTACGATCAGAATGGCGAGTCGCCGCTGGGCGCTTCTGGAGTTAGTTTCGCGTAGCGATCGGCGTCGAGCTTTTGCAATTTCTCGCTCGCGTCGCGGGCGGCTGCTGAAGCTGGAAGCGAAGTGCCGTCGGAATCCTTTGCCTTGCGTGACGCCTCGATAATATTGAACAGCAAGTCTGCGGCTTCCTTCTTCTTGCCTTGCTTTTCGTAAACGCTCGCCAGATGCAGATTGGCTGTGTCCGGACTAACTACAATGCTCTGTCGTGCGGCCAACTCGGAATAGAGTTTTGCAGCTTCGTCAAACTTGGTATCTGTTTCTTTCGCTTGTGCCAGCGCAAATTTCGCGAGGATTGCCGGTTCCACCTGGCTCGACTTACTGACCTCTGCGAGCTGAGCTATTCCCTTCTCACGATTGATATACAGCAGATTTGTCGCGATAAAATATTGGGCCTCAGTCTTGTAAGGATCGCCGTATTTGGCAGCAACTTGCTCAAACACTGCGATCGCTCTTTCGGCGCGTTCCTGTTCAGTGGCATAGCTGGGAGCTTGAGCTGGAGCGCCGGTCGCTGGTGCTGCCGCGCCAACGGCGGCCGTTGAAATGGTGATGCCGCGTCCCAGAGCCTGGCGGGCCTCGTCTGCTTTCTTATTACTCCACTTAAGATAGACGCCGACCAGGACGGCCACCACGAGGACCCCTGCCAGCCCGTAGAGAATTGCCTTACCCTGACCTTCGAGCCGGTCGCTGACGCGATCAAAGATTCTCCCGGCAGCATCACGGAACTTATCGTGTTGAAGCTCTCGGGCGCGCTTCTTATTGTATTTTGCCACTTCGTTCTTTCTCGCAAGTCCTTATAGGGGACGGCGTTCTTTCAGGTGTATGATTGGCGAAACACTCACTGTAAGCGGGGCTCGGAAATCTTGTCAAGCTGGGTGTTTCTATAGTTTTACAGTATTGAAAACGCGATTAGCATCCAAGTGCAGGGCCGAAATGCTGATTAGGAATTCATTGGGAACAAAACGAATTAATCGGTTGTCTAACGTCGTGACTGCCCAAACAGCAAACTGGGATGGGCATGGGTTGTCAGCTACTCCGATTCCGTCCCCAGGGGGAAACACGTGAGCTACGGAGGGCCAATAGCGCTCCGGCAAATGGAGTTAGAGCAGGCTGCACCCGCCGGCGCTCTGGATTCGTGCGAAGTGCGACCCAGGGCCGAGGCCGGGTTCATTGAAAGGTTGAAGCGAGGGGACGCGGCCGCGTTCGAGGACTTGGTGGCCGAACGCTCCGGCGAAATCTACGGACTGCTCTTTCGCTTGACTGAAAACAGCGAGGAAGCGCGCGATCTTACGCAGGAAACTTTTCTACGCGCCTTTCAGAGCATTAGTGGTTTCCGCGGTGAAGCGGACCTGAGGACGTGGATTTATCGCATCGCCATTAACCAGGCCAGGAATCGATGGCGCTGGTGGCGCAGACGTAGTCGTGACACTACCGTTTCGCTCGATGCGACTCAGGGTGATTCGGGTAGAACATTAGGCGCAACGCTCGCTGAATTGTCAGATAACCCCGAGCAGCAAACGCTCGCTCACGAAAGGGAGATAGTTTTGAGATCGGCGCTGCAACGAGTAGGTAGAGCTTATCGCGAGGCAGTCATTCTGAGGGATATCGAAGGATTCACTTATGAAGAGATTGCGACCACCCTCGGGATTAACGTTGGAACAGTGAAGTCGCGCCTGGCACGTGGCCGCCAGGAATTGCGGCAAAAGTTGGAAGGTTCTTTGTAAACGGATGGTCGACCCGCCCCGGCTCACACAAAACTCGGTGCCAAATGGGTCGATGTGGGAATACGGTGGACCAGACGGAAGGTAGGCCGTGATAATGAGCGAATTTGAAACGTGGCCAGCAACAGCCGTTGAAGGGGCGCTCAAGTCAACGTAGTTACCTTACGTTTTGTCACAAGCCGGACTCGCTTCTTTTTAACAAACGGAGCAGCCGGGGTCGGCCGACCATTCGAGGAGAGAGGTTCAGAGATCAGCTGTCAGAGCTCCGCGCCATGCTCAATTGCTCCGTTTCTGACTTCTGACCGCTGATTCTCTGGGTTGAATTATGACTTGCGAAGAAACGAACCATCAGCTTTCACAGTATATCGATGACGTTTTGCCGCCGGCTGTGTGCGCCTCCATCGAGGAACACCTGGATAGTTGTCCAGTTTGTCGCGCACACGTCGCCGAGTCACGCTCGCTCAGTCGTAATTTGCGGCAGCTTAGCCGGCCAGTTCCACCGCTTGGTTTAGCTGCATCGATCAACGCCGCTGTGGCGATTGAAGCTGCAGCGCTGCGCCAGTCTCCCGCGCGCTCCTGGGCGGAACAGTTCGGATTATGGCTCGAGCCCCGCTTGATGCCTTACAGCGTCGGCGCCTTTTCGTCGGTAGTTCTTTTTGGGGCGATGTTTATTGCGTTGAGCCCGCACTTCATGGCGCTGCAACAGTCTTCGCGCCAACTGAGTACGGTATTGGTGTTCCGTTCCAGCCCGGGCTATGACCTAAACCAGCCGGTGAGTTCTCAGGATTTTTCCAACCTGCGCGCTCCCTTTGCGGAGCAGTCGCCCAGCCTCAACCCAGCCGGTGCACTCGCAGCGCTGACCAGTTCGTACGCGCAACCGCATACGAACCAGGAAGGCGACGACATGATTGTCGTGGCCGACGTTTTCAGTAACGGTTCCGCTTCGATCGCCGACGTGGTGCAAGCGCCGCGCGATCGGCAAATGCTCGACGACTTTGAAGTTGCCTTACGACAAAGCGCAGCCTTCGTCCCCGCCTCATACGATCGTCGCCCCGATACAATGCGTGTGGTTTTCACCGTGCAGAAGGTCGACGTTCGCGAACGAAGTTTCTGAGTCCCGGCAACTCCAAACGCTGATACTTTTCAAACACTACTCCATCACCTGAATTTTAGATCGAGTCGCTTGACGCACCGCAGTTCGCGTGTTAGTTTGCGGCTTAACCCTGTTTTAGCTGTAACTTTGATCGGAATCGGACCGTCGAACTCCGTCTGAAACACACGTGACTGCCGTCGCTCCACTCAAACAAACGCCGCTTAATTCCGTTCATCGCAGTATGGGCGGACGCATGGTCGACTTCGGCGGCTGGGACATGCCCGTTCAATACCCCGCCGGGACCATTGAAGAGCATCTGCGCACGCGCAAGCACGCTGGACTTTTCGACGTTTCACATATGGGAGAGATCGACGTGCGCGGGGCCGACGCGATCGCGTTAGTCAACTACCTCGTCTCTAACGATGCGACCAAGCTAAGCGACGGCCAGGCCCAATACTCAGCACTAACAACTCCTGAAGGTACGGTCATTGACGACCTGCTGGTCTATCGCTTCGCTTCAGATCATCTGTTGTTAGTTGTGAATGCGGGAACGACCGAAAAGGATTGGGACTGGATCGACTCTCACAAACAACAAGGGGCGGCCGAGTTTAGGAATGTGAGCTCCGATTACTGTCAGATCGCGCTACAAGGACCAGACGCTCTCGGGATTCTTGCCAAACTCACCGACGTTCCGCTTGCTGACATCAAGTACTATCATTTCACCGAAGGCAAAGTTGACGGCGTGCCCGCGATTGTCTCGCGCACCGGTTACACCGGCGAAGACGGCTTTGAAGTCTACGCTGCCGCCGACAAGGCAGAGCAGATCTGGAACAAAATGCTGGACGCCGGAGACTTCGGCAGCGACACCGGAGTGATTCCCTGCGGGCTAGCCGCGCGCAACACGCTTCGCCTCGAAGCCGGCATGGCTCTTTACGGTCACGAGATTAACGAAGACACTACCTTGCTAGAAGCGAACCTCGGCTGGATCTGCAAACTGAACAAGGGTGACTTTATCGGTCGCGAAGCCTTGGCGAAACAAAAGGAAGCTGGCGTGACGAGGCGTCTCGTCGGCTTTGACGTTACTGAACGAGGAATCGCGCGCGACGATCAGGAAGTCGTAATTAATGGAGAGCGCGTCGGCAAAGTTACATCGGGCAGTCCCGCGCCGTTTTTGAAAAAGAACATCGGCATGGCTTACGTGCCGGCGGAACTGGCGAGCGAGGGACAGCAAATTCAGATCGACGTTCGCGGCAAACTGGTTGGCGCCGAGATCGTCAAGACACCTTTTTACAAACGAGAGAAATAGCAAAATCGAAAGACTGCGGAGGCATCATGGCTAACATCCCGGACGATTTACACTACAGCAAAGACCACGAGTGGGTTCGCGTGGAAGGAAACGTTGCCGTCGTCGGGATCACCGACTACGCCCAGGATGCGCTTGGCGATGTCGTCTACGTAGAGCTGCCCAAAGTCGGGGATGATTTCGCTGCAAACGAAGCGTTTGGATCGGTTGAGTCTGTAAAATCGGTTTCCGAGGTCTTCTCGCCGGTCTCGGGTGAGATCGTTGGCATCAACGAAACGCTCGCGGACGCACCAGAGAAAGTCAATCAGGATTCCTATGGCGAAGGCTGGATGATTCGCATTCAGATGACGAACGCTGGAGAGGTCGACAGCATGTTGACTGCCGCAGAGTATGAAGATTTCACGAAAGCTGAGAAAAAGTAAAATTGCGCTACATTCCCAACTCGCCAGCCGAGCGGACGGAGATGCTTCACCAGGTCGGCCTGCAGTCGGCGGCCGAACTCTTCGATTCCATTCCGCAAGGTTTACGCTTATCTCGGAATCTGAATACGACAGCGGCGCTCTCCGAGATTGAGCTACTGGCGGGTTTTGAGAAACTCGCAACGCGAAACCCCGGCGCGCAACGCACAAGTTTCCTCGGCGCTGGGGCCTATCGACACTACATTCCGACGATCGTCGATCACATAATTTCTCGCTCGGAATTCTTCACCGCCTACACGCCGTACCAACCTGAGATATCA